>NZ_JANUGQ010000050.1 GCF_024756275.1 Streptomyces pyxinae
GACCCCGGGCGGCAACTGGTCCTCCTATCCGCCGCACAAGCACGATGCTCCCGGATCACGATGCCCGCAGAGCCGCCGCCGCGCCCCGGGCCCGCCGTGCCCCGGCCCCGCCGGGAGGTCGTCACCGGAGTGCCGCGCGCGGTCCGCCGGTCGCCGGGCCACCCGCTCGCCCGCTCCGAGATCTCCGAGCAGACCACGCTGGGCCACACCTATGTCCGGTCCCTGATGCGCGGTCAGCTGCGGGCGGCGCTCGGCGCGCTGGCCAGCCTGGCCGTGCTCATCGGCGCGCTGCCGTTGCTCCTCGCCCTCCCCGCCGCGCTCGCCCCCGGCGGCCGCGCCCCGGCCGCCGAGCCGTTCGCCTGGGCGGCCCTCGGCTTCGGCGCGTACCCCCTCATCTGGTGGATCGCGCGCCGGTACGTCCGCCGGGCCGAGCGGAACGAACGGGACTTCACCCGCCTGCTGGACGGGCGGTGAACCAGGCGTACACGGTGGCCGCCGTCACCGCCGTCGTCCTCGCCACCGTGCTGGTCGGGGCACTCGGGCTGCGGGTCTCCCGCACCACCTCGGACTTCTACGTGGCCTCCCGGACCGTGGGTCCCCGCCTCAACGCGGCGGCCATCGGCGGCGAGTACCTCTCCGCCGCCTCCTATCTCGGCATCGCCGGACTGGTGCTGCTCCAGGGGCCCGAGCTGCTCTGGTACCCGGTCGGCTACACCGCCGGGTACCTGGTGCTGCTGGTCCTGGTGGCCGCGCCGCTGCGCCGCTCGGGGGCGTACACCCTCCCCGACTTCGCCGAGGCGCGGCTGGAGTCGGTCCGGGCCCGGCGGCTGGCCGGACTACTGGTGGCCGGGGTCGGCTGGCTCTATCTGCTGCCCCAGCTCCAGGGCGCCGGACTCACCCTGGGCATTCTCACCAGCGCCCCGGAGTGGCTCGGCGGGCTGGTCGTGGCGGTGGTGGTCACCGGGGCGGTGGCGGCCGGCGGAATGCGGAGCATCACCTTCGTCCAGGCGTTCCAGTACTGGCTCAAGCTCACCGCGCTGCTGGTGCCCGCCCTCTTCCTGCTGGCCGCCTGGGCCGGGGACGGCGCCCCGCGCGCCCGGTTCGACGCCCCGGCCGTGCTGCGCGCCGCCGCCGAGGTGACGGTCCGGGACACCGTACGGGCGGAGGTGGCGGCCCCGGACGCCCCGCTGACCCTCACCGTCACCGGGACGGTGGACGGCATCGCGTACCCGGGTGTCCCCGTCACGCTGGACCGGGGCGTGCATCTGATCGAGGCGGGCACCACCCTGCGCCTCCCCGCCGGCGCCCCGGTGCCCGAGCGCGTCCCGGACGGCACCGCCCCGCCGGCCCGGCACGGACTGCCGGGCGGACCGGGCGACGCCGGCCGGCTCTACGCCGTCTACGGCCTGATCCTCGCCACCTTCCTCGGCACCATGGGCCTGCCGCACGTCACCGTCCGCTTCTACACCAGCCCCGACGGACGGGCCGCCCGGCGCACCACCCTGGCGGTGCTCGGGCTGGTCGGCGCCTTCTATCTGCTACCGCCGGTCTACGGCGCGCTGGGCCGGATCTACGCCCCCGAGCTGGCGCTCACCGGCACGGCGGACGCGGCCGTCCTGGTGCTGCCCGGGCGGATGCTCGGCGGCACGGCCGGCGAACTGCTGGGCGCGCTGCTGGCGGGCGGGGCGTTCGCCGCGTTCCTCTCCACCGCCTCCGGGCTGACCATGTCGGTGGCCGGGGTGCTCAGCCGGGACGTGCTGCCCGGCCGCGGGGTGCGCCACTTCCGCCGGGCCACCCTGCCGGCCATGGCGGTGCCGCTGGGCCTCGCCGCGGTGGCGGGCCGGGTGCCGGTGGCCGACGCGGTGGGGCTCGCCTTCGCCGTCTCCGCCTCGTCCTTCTGCCCGCTGCTGGTGCTGGGCATCTGGTGGCGCCGGCTCACCCCGCCGGG
Organism: Streptomyces pyxinae; assembly: GCF_024756275.1. Taxonomy (GTDB): domain Bacteria; phylum Actinomycetota; class Actinomycetes; order Streptomycetales; family Streptomycetaceae; genus Streptomyces; species Streptomyces pyxinae. Next base: position 1,949 of record NZ_JANUGQ010000050.1, read on the forward strand.
GGCGATGGCCGGGCTGGTCACCGGGGGCGGCGCCGCGCTGGCCGCCGTGCTGGTCACCCGCGTGGGGCTCGCCCCGGACGGCTGGCCGCACACCCTGCTCGCCTGGCCCGCCGTCTGGTCGGTGCCGCTGGGCTTTCTGACCATGGTGGCCGTCTCACTGGCCACCCCCGCCCGGATACCGCCGGGCACGCCCGCGACCCTGGCCCGGCTGCACCTCCCCGAGGAACTGCTGACCCGGGCGTACGGCTCCGCCGCGCCGCCGGGGGCCGGGCGGTGAGCGGGACCGCGGCCGCCGCGCTGGCCGCCGCCGGGGTGGTGCTGCTCTCCGCCGGGTTCGCCCTGGGCCGCCGGACCGCCCGGCGCGGCGGCGACGACGGACGGGACCTGGGCACCCCGGTGGAGCGGGCCACCTTCCAGACCCTGCACACCGCCTCGCTGGCGGCGCCCCCGCTGCGCGCCGGGCTCACCGGGGAGACCGCCCGGCGGGCCGTCCGGCGGCTGCGCCCGCTGCTGGGCACCGAGGCGCTCTGCCTCACCGACCGTACCGCCGTGCTGGCCTGGGACGGGCCGGGCGCCGGCCACCACGGGGACGGGGTGATGGAGCGGGTGGCCGGGCTGCTGGAGACCGGGCGCGGACAGAGCCTGCGGACCGGCTGCGCCGACCCGGACTGTCCGCTGCGCTGGGCGGTGCTCGCCCCGCTGACCGGCGAGGACGGCGTGGTGGGCGCCCTGGTGGCGTACGGCTCCCGGGAGTCGGCGGTGCTGGCGAGGGCGGCGACCGAGCTGGCCCGCTGGGTCTCGGTCCAGCTGGAACTGGCCGAGCTGGACCGCTCCCGTACCCGGGCGGTGGAGGCGGAGATCCGGGCGCTGCGGGCCCAGATCTCCCCGCACTTCATCTTCAACTCGCTCGCCGCGATCGCCTCCTTCGTCCGGACCGACCCCGAGCGCGCCCGCGAACTGCTGCTGGAGTTCGCGGACTTCACCCGCTACTCGTTCCGGCGGCACGGTGACTTCACCCGGCTCGCCGACGAACTGCGCTCCGTCGAGCAGTATCTGGCGCTCGCCGGGGCGCGCTTCGGCGACCGGCTGCGGGTGACGCTCCGGATCGCGCCCGAGGTGCTGCCGGTGACCCTGCCGTTCCTCTGCCTCCAGCCGCTGGTGGAGAACGCCGTCAAGCACGGCCTGGAGGACTCCCGTACGGCCTGCCGGATCACCATCGCGGCCCGGGACGCGGGCGCCGAGGCGGTGGTCACCGTCGAGGACGACGGCGTCGGCATGGACCCGGCGGCGCTGCGCGCCATCCTGGCCGGGGAGCGGCCCCCGTCCGCCGGGATCGGCCTCACCAATGTGGACGAGCGGCTCCGCCGGGCCTACGGCGACGCGTGCGGGCTGGTGGCCGAGACCGCCGTGGGCGCCGGGATGAAGGTCACGCTCCGTATACCCAAGTACCACCCGGGGGTCCATCCCGGTGGGGCCGGCCAGGATTGAAACGGCCCGGCAGGGGGACGCGGTGCGGGTCACTGCTCCCCTGGGAGGCGGTATGCGAGTCCACGACCAGTACGAATTGGTCTTCGGGTCCGGCGCCGGGCCAGGCGCGGACGCGCCGGAGGACGTGGTGGAGGTGCGCAGGACGGAGCGCACCGGCCCCGGCGGACACCCGGTGTACGCGGACGAGTCCGGCATCGTGCTGGCCGAGATCAGCGACCGGGGCGAGGTCCGGATGCTGGCCAGCGGTGGCCACCAGGACCCCGCGCCCACGGTCCGGGCCCGCCCGCTCTGACGCCGCCCTCCGTGCCTTCCGGTGCGCGCCGGCCGTCCTCGCCGCCTTCTCCGTTGTGCCGGCTGCCCCCGGCGATCCCGGCGATCCCGGCGTTTCCGCCGTCACCGTCGTTCCGGCCGGTTCCGCCGTCGGGCCCGTGCGGCCGCCGTCCGTCGCCGCTCCGGGCCGGTGGCGGCCCGCCCGGCGCCCGGCTGTAGCCGGGCAGGTACCGGCCGAGGGCCCGCAGGGCGTAGTGGGACCGGGACTTCACCGTACCGGCCGGTATGCCCAGCTCGGCCGCGGCCTCGTTGACGGTGAGGCCGTCGAAGTAGAGCCGTACCAGGACGGCCCGGTGCTCCGGGCTCAGCTCCCGTACCGCCGCCCGTACGTCCACGGCGGCCACCGCCGACTCGGTGACATCGGCCGGGTCCGGCGCGCCCGCGAGCAGCCCGTCGCCGATCTCGGCCGGCCGGGCCAGCCGGGAGCGCCGGGCGTCGATCGCCAGCCGGCGGCCGACGGTGAAGAGCCAGGGCCGCATCGACTCGTACGGGCCCTCGAAGGCCTCGGGGTGCTGCCAGGCACGGACCAGGGTCTCCTGGAGCAGGTCCTCGGCGCGCTGCCGGTCCCCGTGGGTGAAGCCGAGCAGAAAGCTCAGCAGGGCGGTTCCGTGCTCGCGCTGGAGTTCCGCGAGCGCCCGTTCGTCGGTGGTCGCCGCCGTGGTGGTCATGGCCCCGTACCCTTTTCCGCCGTACTCGTTCCCCCGGGCGGTATCCGAACGCATCCGGCCACGCCGGGCCAGCCGTCGCGGCCCGCCGTGCGGTGAACGGTCGCTCCACGCGGTGAACGGTCGGCCCGCGGTCGCCGCCGATGCCGCCGCCCGGCGGCGGTCGACCGAACCGGCGCGCCCGGCTACCCATATCGGTGAAATAGTCGGCTTATATGGCTTTACGGATTGACTGACTGTTTTCTGCCCTGTGGATTCGAGAGGTCCCTCACCCGACCCCTCCCACGGAGTCCGGCCGATGACCACCCACCGTTCCAGACGCCCACGACGCCCACGACGCCTCCGGACCCTCCGCACCGCCCGGACCGCCCGGACCGCCCGGACGAAGACGGCGAGCAGGACGGCGGCCCTGGCCGCCGTCCTGCTCGCCGTCTCCGCCGCGTCCGCCGGCTGCGCCGATCCCGCACCACCCGGCGGGCCGCCCCACCGGGCCGCCGCCCGCCCGGGGCCCTCGCCCGGCGCGGCGACCGCGAGACCCGGGAACGGCGCGCGGCCACCGGGGCCGCGCCCCTTCACCCTCGTCGCCACCGGCGACGTCCTCCCGCACGGCTCGATCATCGACCAGGCCCACAAGGACGCCGGCGGCAAGGGGCACGACTTCCGGCCCATGCTGTCCGGCGTCAAGCCGGTGATCGCCGGGGCGGACCTCGCCATCTGCCACATGGAGACCATCTATGCCGAGGACGCCGGCCCCTTCACCGGCTACCCGGCCTTCAAGTCCCCGCCCCAGATCGCCACCGCGCTCGCCGCCACCGGCTACGACTCCTGCTCCACCGCCTCCAACCACACGCTGGACGACGGTACCGCCGGTCTGGGCCGCACCCTGGACGCCCTGGACAAGGCGGGTGTCCGGCACGCGGGCTCCGCCCGTACCGCCGCGGAGGCGGCCCGGCCCACCCTGCTGAAGGCGGGCGGCGCCACCGTGGCGCATCTCGCCTACACCTATGGGGTCAACAAGGAGAACGTGCCCGAGGACCGCCCCTGGACGGTCAACATCACCGACCCCGAGAAGATCGTCACCGCTGCCCGGGCGGCCCGGAAGGCCGGGGCCGACCTGGTGGTGGTCAGCATGCACTGGGGCACCGAGTGGCAGGAGGAGATCGACGTCGATCAGCGGGACCTCGCCGAGATCCTCACCGGGTCCACCGACGAGTCCGGCGCCGGAGCCACGACCGGAGCCACGACCGGGTCCGCCGCCGGACCGGCATCCGGCGCACGCCCCGACATCGATCTGATCATCGGCACCCACACCCATGTACCGCAGGCGTACGAGAAGGTGAACGGCACCTGGGTCGTCTACGGCATGGGCGACCAGATCGCCGGAGACATGATCAACAACGACGGCGTCCCCGATCCGCGCGGCAACCAGGGCAGCATCGGGCGCTTCACCTTCACCCCGCCCACCGCCCCCGGCGCCCGCTGGACGGTGAGCCGGGCGGAGTTCCTGCCGCAGTGGTTCGACACCGCCACCGGGCGGGCCACCCTGGTCGGCGCGGCGATCCGGCGCGGTGAGCCGCTCACCGCCGTCCGCGACACCATCGCCGGGGCCGTCCTCAGCCGTGGCGCCGCCGAGGACGGCCTGGTCATGGGGAACTGACCGCCTGCCCCCCGGAAGCCGTATCGGCGCACCCCCGGGGCCCGTCCGCCGAGGCGGGCCCCGGGGCCGTGGCCTTCCTGGCGCGGGGCCCGGCTCCCCGGTCCTCACGGGTACGCGGCCCCGGGGTCCGGGGTCCGGCTAGCCGCGGGGGCCCGCCGGTGGCGTCCCGGCCGGGCGGTCGGCGGACCCGGCCAGCTCCGACCTGCGGTACGAGTAGCCGAAGTAGACCACCAGGCCGATCAGGAACCAGACCGCGAACCGTACCCAGGTCTGCCACTGGAGGAAGGTGATCAGCCAGATGGAGAAGACCACCCCGATCGCCGGGACGACCGGCATCCCCGGGGTGCGGAACGAGCGGGGGAGGTCGGGGCGCCGGTAGCGGAGCACGATCACCGCGACACACACCACCACGAAGGCCAGCAGAATACCGATGTTGGTCAGCTCCGCCGCCTCGCCGATCGGCAGGAACCCGGCGATCAGCGCCGAGGCGAAGCCCACGATCCAGGTGACCCGGGTGGGCACATGGCGGGTCGGGTGGGTCTTGGCGAACCACTTCGGCAGCAGTCCGTCCCGGGACATGCTGAACCACACCCGGGTGACACCCAGCATGAACGTGAACATCACCGTGAGGATGCCGATGATGGCACCCACCGCGATCACGTCCGCCAGCCCGCCGAGCCCGACCGACTTGAAGGCGGTGGAGAACCCGCTCTCCGGGTCCACCTCCTTGTAGTTCTGCATCCCGGTCAGCACCAGACAGGCCAGTACGTACAGCACCATCGAGATCGCCAGCGAGTAGAGGATCGCCTTGGGCATGTGGCGCTGGGCGTCCTTGGACTCCTCGGCCGCCGTGGACATGGCGTCATAGCCGAAGACCGCGAAGAACACGGTCGCCGCGCCGGTGAAGGCGCCGCTCACCCCGAACGGGAAGAACGGCCGGTAGTTGGCGGTCTTGATGTGGAAGAAGCCCACCACGATCACCACCAGGACCACCAGCACCTTGAGCACCACGACCACCGTCTCGAACCGGGCCGCGTTCTTGATGCCCAGGGTGAGCAGATAGGCGATCAGCAGACAGAGCACGGCCGCGAAGAGATCGACCCGGTGACCCTCCCCGGTGCCCGGGGCGCCGAGCATCCAGGCGGGCAGCTGGGCACCCGTCTCGCCCAGCAGGAAGTTGAAGTAGCCGGAGATGCCGATCGCCACCACCGCCACGATCGCGGTGTACTCCAGCAGCAGGTCCCAGCCGATGAGCCAGCCCACCAGCTCACCCAGGACCGCGTAGCCGTAGGTGTACGCCGATCCGGCCTTCGGGATCAGCCCGGCGAACTCGGCGTAGCTGAACGCGGCGGCCGCGCTCGCCACCCCGGCGATCAGGAACGAGATCAGCACCGCGGGACCGGCGGTCCCGTTCGCGACCGTGCCGGCCAGCGTGAAGATACCGGCGCCGATGATGCCGCCGACCCCGATGGCGGTCAGCTGGGTGAGGCCCAGCGTCCGGGTGAGCCGCTGCTCCTCACCGGCGGCGGCCTCGGCGGCGGGGTCGTCGATCCGCTCGATGGGTTTGCGGCGCAGAATTCCCTGCCCCGCGCGGATCTTGGCCATGGGCGTCACCTCTTCGCAGACGGCATCGGCTGACGGCCGATCATGATGGCCCAGCACCCCGCCCGGGGGAAGACGACACACGCCCCGGAAGCCACCGGGTACCCGGTCCCCGGCCGTACCGCCTCCGGGCCGCCGCTCCGGGGCCGCGCGTCCGGGCCGCCCCGAGGGGGGGCTCGCGTACGGGCCGCCCCCGGGGGAGGCCGCCTCCGGGCCGCCGCTCCGGGGGCGGGCGTGGAGCCGCCGCCATGGGACGACGCCACCATGAGGTCACGGTGCTCCGGGACTACGCGGCGCTCCGGTGCCGCGCCGCTGCGGCCGCCGCTCCGGTGCCGTGCCGCTACGGGACCACGGTCACCGGCCAGCGGCCCGCCTTGACCAGCCGGACGGCCACCGAGCCCACCAGCCGGTGCCCGGCCTGCTCGGAGGCGCCCACCACCACCGCGTCCGCCCGCAATTCGCCGGCGGCCTGGACCAGACCGGCATACGGGTCTCCCCGGAAGGTGTGGAACTCCCAGCGGACGTCCCACATCCCCCGCACCCGCTCGGCGGCCTGCCGGATCTCGGCCTCCAGCCCCTCCGCGATCTCCCCGCTCGTCTCCGGCACGGGCACCCCGAAGGCGGCGCCGCCGGCGAGCACCGGCTGTACGTAGACGAGGGCCAGCAGGGCGTTCTGGCGCCGGGCCAGGCCCGTGGCGTACGCGGCGGCCCGGAAGGAGGAGTCCGATCCGTCCACGCCGACCACGATCACCTTCGGGCCGTCGGTCCCTCGCTCGAACTGGGAGGCATGCTGCTCGCTCACGAGTACGAGAGTAGGCCTGGCCTCCCGGCCCCGGCGCGGCGGCCCCCTCCGCTCCGGCCGCCGGTCTGGTCCCATCGGGTGCATTCGGCGGTGCGGCCGGTGTGGGGCGGGGGCCCGGAGGCAGGGCCATGCGAGCCATTAATCATGAAAAAGGATCAGCTGTCTTCAGAGCGGCGGTCGGTGCTCCGGCTCGCCGCCGCTCTCGGGGCCACCGTCACCGCCGGGCTCTTCGCCGTGGAGCGGTTCGTCCTGCGGGAACCCGCCGTGCCCACTCCCTCGTCCGGGACGGCGGGCCCGCCGTCCGGGGCGCGTCCGGCACTCCCGGCGGGACCGCGCCAGGCGCCCTCCTCGTACCGCCTCCAGCCGATGACCGCGGACGCCCCGGCCGGTGCCCAGCGGGCCCTCCCGCCGGTGCGGCAGCGGCCCTTCCTCCGGGTGGAGGGCATCGGACGGGCCATGGTCCTGAGCTTCGACGACGGTCCCGACCCCCGCTACACCCCGGACATCCTGGCCATCCTCCGCGACCACCAGGTCCGGGCGATGTTCTTCGTCTGCGGCGAGATGGCCGCCGAACGGCCCGACCTGCTGCGGGAGATGGCCGACGACGGCCATGTGGTGGGCAACCACACCTGGACCCACCCGCTGATCCCGTCGCTCCGGCCGTCCGTCATCCGGGACGAGCTGGGCCGCACCAGCGAGATGATCGAGAAGACGGCCGGTTCCGCGCCGCTCTGGTACCGGGCACCGTACGGCGCCTGGAACCGGCACTCGTTCGAGATCGGCGCCGAACTGGGCATGGAGCCCTTCGCCTGGACCGTCGACTCGCTCGACTGGGAGGAGCCGGGCACCGACACCATCGTGCGGCGGGTGCTGGACGGCGCGGCACCCGGGGCGGTGGTGCTGTCGCACGACGCCGGCGGCAATCGCTCCCAGAGCGTGGCGGCCCTGCGCACCTACCTGCCCCGTCTCCGGGAGGCCGGCTACCGCCTCACCGTGCCCCGGCGCTGACCGGGGCGCCCCTCGCCCGGCGGCCCCGGTGTCCCCGGTGCCGCCGGGCGAGCCCGCCACCCGGCCGGGCTCAGCGGGTGCCGATCAGCCGGGCGAAGACGACCACATTGCCGTCATAGCCCGCGGCCCGCGAGTAACCGCCCCCGCAGGTGATCACGCGCAGCTCGGGTGCACCGGTGTCGCCGTAGACCCGTACCCCGGGGAAGTCCTCCTTGGAGAACACCTCGACGCCGTACACCTGGAAGATCGCCACCCGGCCGTCGTACCGGGTGACCTCGATGGTGTGCCCCTTCCGGACCGAGCCGAGCCGGTAGAAGACCGCGGGGCCCGTCTGGTTGTCCACATGGCCCACCACGACGGCCGTGCCGGACTGGCCGGGGGAGATGCCGTTCTGGTACCAGCCGGCCATGTTGGCGTCCTGCGGCGGGGGCGCCGCGACCCAGCCCTCCTCGTCCAGCCCCACGTCCATGACCGGGGCGTCGACACCGATGGTGTCGATCCGGACGCGCGAGGCGGGCGCGTAGGCGAGTGGCTGCAGATAGGCGGAGGAGACGGGCGGCGGGGCGATCCGGCTGCTGGCCGAGGGGGCCGTTATGGCGGCCGGCTGCGGCGGACCGCCGGAGGTGTCGACGCCATTCCGCATCATGGCGAGACCGGTGAGCATGACAAGAGCGAGGGCGCCCCAGGGGGTGCGTCTCCTCCGCTCCGAGCCGCTGAGATCCAGGCCCATGGTTTTCCCTTCGTGGCATCTGTACGCACGCTAAGCGCGCCACCGCGACCGGGCGATCAGAGAGGGGCGAACGGGTGGCCGGGCAACCGGGTGATGACCCGATCGAGTAATCGTCGGACGGTCCACAGATCGTCTGTGACCTGCGGCTCTGCCAGCCGGGCGGCCCGGGGCCCGGCGTGTCGGCTCACCGGGGTGGCCGAGTGCCGACATGCGACGCTCATCCCGGCTTGTGAGGGTTTCTCCCGGGAGGCGTACTCGTCGAATTTCCCGGAGCACCGCTTTGGGGCGTCTTCCACTGGAGGTTCAACGATGCGTGCTTCACGCGCTCTCGCGGTGGCGGTCACCGCCTGCGCGGCGATCGGGCTCAGTGCCCCGCTGGCCGCGGCGGCTCCGTTCGGTGGTGATCCGCACGGTGGCGGTATCGGCGGCGACGGCAATGTGCCGACCCACGTCACCATCTCCCCCAACCCGGTCCACCAGGGCGGCACCCTGGCCGTCAGCGTGCAGGGCTGCCGGCGCGGTGGCGCCGTGTGGTCCAACGCCTTCCCCAAGACGGCGCTCAGCCTGAACTCCTCGGGCCACTCCGCCGCCACCCCGCGCATCTACGACCACGCCCGGCCGGGGCAGTACACACTCTCCGTCCGCTGCAACGACAGCAACAACGGCAACAACAACGGCAACAACAACGGTGGGTTCGGCGGTGACGGGGGCAACAACCAGATCGTCACCCGCACCTTCCGGGTCATCGAGGGCCGGGGCGCCCAGGGCGGCCTCGGCGGCAGCATGGCCCCCAGCTCCACCGAGATGGCCATCGGCGCGGGCCTGGTCGGCACCGCGGCCATCGGCGGCGGGCTGTTCATCAGCCGGCGCCGCCGCCTGATCGGCGGAAACGTCTGACCGGTCGAACCTCCCGGCCGGCCGTTCTCCCCGCCCGTCGCCCCGAGTCCCGGACACGGACCCGGGGCGACGGGCGTTCCGCGCGCCGTCCGGCGCGGAACGGGGGAGAGCGGGGGAGGCCCGGGGGTTCGGACGGCGGGTCCCCCGGCGACGAAGCCCGGGGCCGGGAAAGCCTGGGGCGTGGGGACACCCGGGGCGTGGGGCAGGAACGGGGGCAACGGAACGGAGATGGGAACGGGAACGGGGATAAGAACGGGAACGGCGGAACTCCGGTGGAGCGCCGGTCCGCCGGAGTTCCGCCGTCGACGGGGGTGGGTCGCTCCACCGGAGCCCTGGTCGCTCCGAGGCCGCGCGGGGGCGCGGCGGCTCAGTGCCTGCGGTCCTCGGCGCGGCGCCGCACCACATAGATGACGCCGGTCACCGCGGCGACCACCAGGCCGCTGCCGGCGACCAGTTGTCCGGTGTTCCAGCCGCCGACGCTGCCGCCCAGCCCGCCGCGCACGCCCTGCGAGGGCGCGACGGCCGATCCGCTGCGGGTCGCCGTCATGGTCGTGGTGGCGGTGCGGGTGGCGGTCACGGTCGGCACCGCCGTCGAGTTGGCGGTGGCGGTACCGCCGGCGGCGGAGACGGTGAGCCGCACCGTGCTGGGGGTGGCGCCGGTGGCGCAGGTGAACGACACCGTATAGGCGGCGCCGCGCCGGGCGTCCCAGTCGACGACCGCCGTCGCCGAGCCGCCCCGGGCGATGGTGGCCGTGTCGAAGATGCCCGCCGATGCCATGGCGGTGCCCGCGCAGCCCGGCGCGGTGAGCACGACCCGGCCGCCCGGGGCCACGGTCGACGGGGAGACGGCGTAGTCACCGGCGCCGCGCCGGGTGGCCGGTCCGGCGTGCCCCGACCCGTCCGGGTCGGCCGCCGAAGCGGGCGTGGTCAGGGAGAGGGCGGCCGCTCCGAGCAGAGCGGCGGAAGCGATGCCTATCGCGCGCATGGCTCAGTCCTCCGGTCCCGAGGAGCAGCTGCGGAACGGATTTCCACATGGGTGGGACATGCACCTCGATGTCCGAAACGCTAGGAGTGCCCTACTCCACCCGCGATCACAGTCGGACGAATGGGGGACAGGGCTCACCCGTACGGCGGGCACTCCGGCGTGGCGGCCGGCCCGGCGCGTGCGGTGCGTGGTGCGGCGAGCGTGCGGTGCGTGGCGCGGTGAGCGGTGCGGCACGTGGTGCGGCGCGCGCGGTCGGTGGCCCGGCGCTCCCAGCGGACGGGACCGTGCTCACTTCCCCGCCTCCGGGAAGTGGTCCAGGAACGGGGCCACGGCCTCGGCGGTACTCCGGCCGAACGGCGCGTCGAACGCCCAGATCAGAAAGAGCAGAAAGGCGATCAGGGCGCTGAACAGCCCGGCGAACAGCAGCTCCCGGCCGGTGCGGCGGATCTGGAGCATGAAGATCAGCCCCACCGTGATCAGCGCACCGGTGACCAGGCCGAACCAGACCACCCCCGGCATGGTGTCGCCCGCGTTCTCGCCCCGGGCGTGCCGGGCGTCGTCCACCGCCGCCACCTGGTCCACCAGCGGCTGATACGACTGGGCCTCGTGGTCGTCGGCCGGCCGGTAGTCGGAGACGGCGCGGCGCACCCGGTCCAGCAACCGGTCGCCCCGCTCGGTGAGTTCGCCGGTCTCCTCCATCCGGCCCCACTCGGTGTGCACCACATAGGAGACATAGGCGTCCACGTCCTCGCGGATCGCGGTCCGCGTCTCCGCCGGGTAGACCTGCGACCGGGCCACCACCTCGTGCAGCGCCTGCGCCTCGTGGCGGACGGTGTCCTGGGCGGCGCCGCGCGCCTCCCACACCCCGGCGATGGCCAGTCCGAGGACGATCGCGTACACCACGCCGATCATCATCGTCATGTACTCCAGTACGTCCGGGGTCTCGCTGGGGTCGTCGTCCTCGCTGATCCGGCGCTGGTTGATGACGACGATGGTGAGGACGACCGCGCAGGCGGCGGCCATCGCGATGGTCAGAACGAGCCATTCCGACAAGGGGACCTCCGGCGGGTCGGCGGTGGACGGAGCGGGGGAGCGAGGGGCGACCCGGCGGCGGTACGCGCCGGGACGGTGACGGCCGGCCCCGCCGGCGGGCGGCGGCGGCGCGTCAGCGGGAGGTGCGGCCGGAGCGGCCGGAGCGCGGTCGCAGCAGGGCGGCGGCGAGCACCGCCGGGGCGGTGACCAGCAGCATCAGCGAGACCAGGGACGGCCCGCCGCTCGGCCGGGCACGCTCGGCGGCGTGGTACTCCAGGGGCCGGGCGGCCGGCGAGGACGACGGCTCCGGGGTGGGGGACGGGCTGGAAGTCGGTGACGGTCCCGGGCGCGGAGCCGGCGGACCGGGCGCCGGGGTGGGCCGGAACGGCGGGGGCCCCCGGGGGGGGGGGGGGGCGGGGAGGGGGGGGGGGGGGGGGGGCGGGCGGGGGCCCGGGGGCGGGGGGGGCGGGGGGGGGGGGGGGGGGGGGGGGGGGGGGGGGGGGGGGGGGGGTGGGGGGGGGGGGGGGGGGGGGGGTGGGGGGGGGGGGGGGGGGGGGGGGGGGGGGGGGGGGGGGGGGGGGGGGGTGGGGGG
>NZ_JANUGQ010000051.1 GCF_024756275.1 Streptomyces pyxinae
TGGCCTCACCCGAGGGCGACGAGGCACCACTCAGTCACTCGACGACGAACGTTGCTGGAACGTCGCACGCCGGCTCCTGCACGACGACACTCTCAGCCCGAGGACCGCCTCGCCGGACTGCTTCTCCTCCTCTACGCCCAAGGATCTCCGGAACCACCGGTCGACTACCGAGGACGTCGAGGTCGGCGCTCAAGAAGTACGCCTTTACGAGGCCGGGCAGCCGCGCAGCCGGAGTCCCAGCCAGCGAGTTCGGTCGAGGGGCATAGGCGGCGCAGCCGGGGTGGCAGCAGCGGGCCGAGGCGAGCGGGCGGGCCGGTCACCGGACGGCCGAACCTCGTCCAGGTCGGGGTGGAGGCATGGAGATTGGGCCGGCGGCCAGGGCCCGGCTCTCCACTCGCTCCCCCGGGTGAGGTGGCGGCCGGGGGAGCGAGTGCGCGGACAGCGCACCCATGCGGCCCGGGCCCGTTGGTCGGCGGCCAGCGCGTGCTGACCGCCGACCGGATGCTGCGCGGCGATGCGGAGCTGGCCCGGCCGGGGCCGGTCCCTTCGATCAGCCAGTGTTCTGTCCGCACGGGGGACGGTAGGGCAGGTCGGGAAGATAGCGGTGCCAATCGGCGGCTGAGAGGTCGGAGGGGACGGTGGTATCGCAGACGCGGTGGGCCACCCGGTCAGGGTCGGTGTCCCAGAGCAGGGCGGTCCGGTCCTCGCTGCCGGTGGCCAGCGACTGCCCGTCGGGGCTCATGGCGAGGGCGTCAATAGGCCTGCTGTGACCGCGCAGTTCGGCTAGTTCTCCGGGACGGTGCCGATCGCGCACGTTCCAGACGCGCACGGTGTCATCGTAGGCGGTGTACAGGAGACGGCTGTCGGGGCTGAAGGTGACGGCCTTGACTGCGCCCGGGTAGTCGCCGCGTGCGGCCAGGAGCCGCTGTGGTGATGTGGGGCGGGTGATGTCCCACAGGCACAGTCGGCGGTCGTCGCCTCCGGTGGCGAGGGTGCGACCGTCGGGGCTGAAGGCCAGGGTTTTCACCGCGTCGTGGTGCCCGGTCAGTACGGGGAGCGCGCGGGGACGGTCCGGACGGGTCACATCCCACAGGCGGACCGTGCGGTCGCGGGCGCCCGTGGCGAGAACACGGCCGTCGGGACTGAAGGCCACGGCCTCCAGTTGGTCCTGGTGAGCGGTGAGTGCCACCAGTTGTCGTGCCCGCTGCGGGCTGCGGGTGTCCCAGATCCGCACCGTGCGATCACCGCCACCCGTGACCAGGTACCGTCCGTCCGGCGAGAACGCGACACTGTTGACCGTGTCCCGGCTCGCGTCCAGGCGTGCCGTCTGGCGCGGCGAGCCGCTCGTGCTGATGTCCCACAGCCGGACCGTGCGGTCGAGGCTGCCGGAGGCAAGCAGGTGTCGGTGCGGGGCGAAGGCCACCGTGTTGACCGCCGCGCTGTGGCCTCTCAGGACGGCTTCAGGGCGCTCATGCTGTCCAGCGACGTCCCACAGACGCACGGTGTGGTCGTAGCTGCCGGTGGCCAGGGTGCGGCCGTCCGGGCTGAAGGCGGCAGCGTAGAGGGAGTCGGCGTGGCCGACCAGTGCCGGCCCGGGCAGCTCCCACAGCCGGGTGGTGTGGTCCTCGCTGCCGGTGGCCAGAGTGCGGCCGTCCGGGCTGAAGCCGAGGGAGTTGACGTAACCGGTGTGCCCGTTCAGCGTGCGCGTCGGCATGCCGGCGGTATCGAGGTCCCAGAGCCTCACGATGGCGTCGACGCCGGTGCCGGCCAGCGTGCCGCCGTCGGGACTGAAGGCCAGGGCCAGCACGGTGTCGGTGGGTCCGGTGAGTCGAACCGCTGTGCGGGGCTCGGCACCGGACAGATCGTGGATCCGTACCTGCCGGTCCCTGCCGCCCGTGGCCAGCGTGTTCCCGCGGGGGGAGAAGGCCAGAGCGGTGGCCGGGGGCAGATACCGGGTCGGCCGGTCCGGCAGACCGGTGCCGCGACCGAGGTGCCACACGCTGGTGCCGCCGATTCCGGCGGCGGCAATGCTGCGGCTGTCCCGGCTGAACGCCACGGCCTGGAAAAAGCCTCGCCGCTGGTCGCCCAGAGTGACACTCGGCGGCGGTCGGCCTGCGGCGGTGGCCGCCCACAAGGAGACGGCTCCGCCCGGGCCCGCCGCGGCGACGAACCGGCCGTCGGGGCTGAAGGCGACCGCGGTGGGGGCATCGAACTTCACCGGGTGGCGTGGCACCAGCATGGCCTGCTCGGCGAGCTGCCGCCCGGCGCGCACGTGTCGCAGCATCGTTGTTCCCCGGGCGTCCGTCGAGGCCAGCGTGCGGCCGTCCGGGCTGAACGCGAGCGACCGGATGGCCGGGCCACCCCTGACGGTGAGCACTGGCCGCGGGGAACGGTCAGTGGGATTCCACAGCCTCAGCGTACCGTTCGCATCGCCCGTCGCCAGCAGCCCGTCAGGAGCCGGACGAGGGCTGAAGGCGACCGCCTCGACACCGACGTCGCCCTTGATCTGGCGCGCGTAGGGCGAGGCATACATGCTGAGCAGCGTCCCGCGCGCGGCATCCGTCGGGTACATGCGGTAAGCGGCAAGGGCCAGTTGAAGTGCCTCGGCAGGCTCTGTCCTCCGTAGGGTCTGTGACTCCTGGGCCATTTGCCGCGACAGCGCCTGGTCGCGCTGTTGGGTGGCCTGCTCGCGTGAAATGGCGGCGAGCACGGCGGCGGTCACGGCGCCCACCAACAGGAAGGTCAACAGGGCAAGGAGAGCACGCAGATGCCGTCGCCTGCGCAGCGCGGCTGCCCGCTCCCGGGCGCGAGCGTCGAGGCTCGCGAGGAGGAAGTCCCGCTCGGCGCGGCTGAGGGCCTCGGGTTCCCGCCCGGACGCCCAGGTGTGCGCCCGCTCCAGCCGCACCCCGCGGTACAGGGCGCCGGCGTCCCGGCCGACGGCCTCCCACTGCCGAACTGCTTGCGTCAGCTCCCGGTGCAGGCGCAGCCCTTCGCGGTCCTCGGCCAGCCAGTCGCGCAGCCGGGGCCAGTGGCGGATCAGTGTCTCATGCGCGATTTCCACGGTGTCGTGGTCCAGGACCAGCAGACGGGCGCGTGCAAAGTGTTCCAGGACCGGTGTCGGATCACCTGCGCGCATCCGCAGTTCTGCCCGGTCGACGCGCCGCTTGACGTCTTCGGTTCCCTCACCCGACGCGGTGAGCCGCAGCAGGACATGGCGGGCGAGCCTCTGCTGCACCGGATCCAGGGTGCTGAATGCCTGCTCGGCGGTGCGCGCGAGAGCCCCCTCCATGCCTCCGGTCGCCTCGAACGCGGCCAGCGTCAGGGCATTGCCGCGCCGGCGGCGCCACGTCTCTCGCAGGGCATGGGACAGCAGCGGCAGTACGCACGACTGCCCCCGCGCCTGGGCCACCAGTTCCGCGAGGAGCGCCGATTCGACCGTCAGACCCGCCCGGGCGGCAGGCCGCAGGATGACCTGCCGCAGCTCTTCCGTGGTCGGGGGGCCCACCAGCACCTGGCCCTCGCGCAGGACCTCGGCGAGGCCGGCGTGGTCGGTGCAGTGAGCGTAGAAGTCGGCGCGCAGGGCCACCACGACCCTGCACCGGCTGCCGGAGGCCTGTGCCGCCGTGAGCAGAGCGGAGATGAACCGCTCGGTTTCCTGCGGGTTTTCGCACAAGGTGAACGCTTCCTCGAACTGGTCTACTACCAGCAGGAGTTCCGACGATCCGGGCATGTCATCCATGAACCGCAGGACGGCACGATGCGCCGTCTCCGTCCCGTGGTCCTGATCGTCGCCGGTATCGGGTGGATCGTCCCACGGTGCGCGCAGTGCCTGCAGGCAGGCACGCAGGGGCCCGGGCCCCGGTACGAACGTCATTACCGAGCCTGAGGGACGCACCGCCCGCCAGGCGGGAATCAGCCCGGCGTGCAGCAGGGAGGACTTACCCGCGCCGGAAGCGCCCACTACCACGGTGAACCGGCTGCGGGACACCTGACGGCACAGCTGATCTGTTTGCCGCTGTCGGCCGAAGAACCACGGCGCATCCTCGGACCGGAAGGCGACCAGCCCCACATATGGCGCTCGGCGCATCTCCGCCTCATCCGGCCCCTCGGCAGGCCGGGCGCGCGACAGTTCGGCCACGGTGGCACGCCAGCGTTCCTCCCACAGCGCGGGATCCGCGCCGCACGCGCGGGCGAAGGCCACGACGACCTGAAGGCTGGGCAGTTGGCGACCCGCCGCGGCGGCCGACAAGGTCGAGGACGAGAACCCGGCCAGCCGAGCCAGCTCCCGGTACGTGGGACGACCCGCCTGACGCCGCAGTTCCCGCAGCTCGCCGGCCAGACGGACCAGAGGGCCGTCGTCCTCGTCAAGCGGCCGTTCCCTGCGCGACATGACGACGCCCCCCAGCCTCGGTTCCTGCCCCTCATCATCGCAGGACGCGGCCGTGCCCGCACAGGGAACCGCGTTCCCGGCCGGCGCCCGAGGCCCCTCCGGCCCGGGACGAGAGGGGACCCGGGGTGTGCGGGCTTCAGCCTTCCTCGCCGTGCGTCCTCGCCTCGGTGCTGCACGGTGACCGCAGAGTCCGCTGGCACTTGATTTACCGCGCGTGGCCCCGGGCGAGGCGGCAGCCCGCGGTCATCACCCACCGTCGGCCCAGCTGCGCGGCGCAGCGGTCACCGCCTCGAACCGTCGCGGAGCGTTCACCTCTTCGATCGCGCCACGCCCGTTCGAGTGCGGGGGTAGTCGGCCGCAGCGCTCCGACCTCGTTGTTCCCGTTGTCCGCCGACCGGCCCCGATGCCGGACAATACTTCGCCCTGGTTTCTTTCGGAGCCTCGCTACCGGTCAATGTCTCGGGCTGCTCGACTGGATGCGGATCGGGCCCAAGGAAGCACCTTGCCACGGCCTCGCCCGCCGCAGGGCACAGCTCATGGGGCCGGCCCGGTCGAGATCCTGCCACCAGGAGGAGAAACGTGAAGCAGCCCGCTATTCGCCCACGCCCGCGCTGGGTCCTCGCCTTCGACGCCACCTGTGCCACCTGCCAGCAGATCGCCGGCACGGTGCAGCGTGCCGCCGGACAGGAACTGGAGATCCTTCCCCTGGACCATGCCGACCTCCGTGCATGGCGCGAACCGTCCACCGCCACCCGCAAGCCGATGCTCTTCCGGCAAACGGGAGAGCGGGTCCGCACCTGGACGGGACCCGCGATGGTCCTGCCGCTCACGCGCCGACTCGGGCTGCGGTCGACCGCGGCGGTACTGCGTGGGCTGGGACAGCTGCGGCACGAGAGCACCCGCCCCCTGCCCCCACACGGCGAGGGCGGCCACGTCGTGGGACGGTCGCAGTTCCTGCGCCTCGGAGCCGGCACCGCGGTTGCGGCCGGGATCGTCCTCTTCGGCAAAACACCGGCATTCGCCGAGAACTCCTGCCGCACCGCCCTGGAGTGGGCCCGGCGCAACAAGGCCAACCTGCCCACGACCTACGACGAACTGACGCGGTACCCGGTCGTGTACCGGCGTGCCATCTACGGGGAGCTGGGCGACGCGTCCAGGAGTCGTCTGTGGCTCGAACACCTGAAGCGCTACCGCAGTACCAGTCCCCGGATGTCGCTGCGTCAGTCTGCCGTGTACGAACGCGCGGTGGCCTGGGCCTCGGTTCCCGCGCACTTCTCGGCCACCGAAGACTCTCCCGCCTCGCGCGAACTCAAGGAGCTGAGCAGCGCCGCCCGCAAGGCGTTCGGCCGCCCGGACACGACGGCGATGCTCGGCGCCCTCGGTCCGGCCGAGAGCAACTCCGCCGCACGGGCCGAGGCAGCCGGTGCCTGCACCTGCACCGACGAGGATGATCTCTGCACGAACGCCACGCACTGCCAGTACGGCGCAGGCGGATGCCAGATGTATCGCGGGTGCGGTGCGTTCTGGCAGTACGTCTGCAATGGCCTCTGCGTCAACTGACCGCTTCACGTTTCGAAGGCGGGCGCGTGCCTCGGCGGAGGCAGCGCCTGCCCTGCCCGCTGCTCCTGGCTGGAGCAGCTGCGCATCCATGGCCGCCCCGAGCCGGTCCAGTCCGCCCTGTGGTGGCAGCATCTTCCCGAGTTCGCCGTCCGCCCGCTGGAGGACGGGGCCCCAGGGTGATCACATGGACGCGGTACCTGAGCTGTCCGGCATCGGCCTCGCACGCCAGGGCCTCCTCGCCGCCCGCGAAGCGGCAAAGGACAACGGCGCCGTCCGTCGGGCATGCACAACCAGGAATCCATGGGCGGCCACTTCGCGAACTTCATGAAGCAGATGCGCATCAAGGACAAGGATGCGTACTGGCTGGATACGCGCATGAATGACGGCGGCACCTGCCGTTACGGTGTCGGCGGCGGTCAGCCCGTGATCTGCGGACTCGTCGCGCAGTAACACCCCAGCGTCAACACGCTTCGGCCCCCACCCTGACCGTCAGGGTGGGGGCCGAAGCCGCTGTGCAGGCGCGTGCGGCTCAAGGAGTGAGGAGGTGAACGGCGGGGAGATTCCCGGCCTGTGCGGCATCCTGGTCGATGCTCAGCCCCGTGTACGCGCCCAGCGCGGTGAACACCAGGGTGGGCAGGCGCGCGCCGTGCTGTTCGTAGTAGGCGGTCACCTCGTCGGCGGTGGCGTCGGGGATGGAGGGGAAGACGGCACCGGCGGCGGTGAGCGCCGCGTCCAACGCCGACTCGTGGCCGGTGGTGGTGCCGAACTCTGCGCGCCGTATCACCTCGTCGCCTTCGACGTGCAGGATCGCGGCGGGCGGGCTGTACAGGTTCCGGCTGGCGCACAGGATCTCTTCCCCCGGGCCGGGCCTCATCGAAGGGACACGGCGGAAGCCGGTTGCCCAGGTCGCGGCGTGGTCGTTCTCCAGCACGTAGGTCCACTCACCCTCGCTGCCGTACATCGCGTAGGCGTAGCGGGTGGGGTCGTGGCCGGGCGGGGTGGGCTGGCTACGCAGTTCGACCAGCGGGGTGCGGGCGGCGAGCTGGTCGAGGTCGGCCCCGAGGTTGATGAGGAACTCATCAGGGTCGATGCCTCGGGCGAGGGTGAGGGAGATGCCGCCGCGCATTCCGGGGACGGGCGTGGCGGTGTAGGCGTGGGCGCCTATCCAGCTGAGGCCGTTGGTCATGGAGGGGGGTCCGTTCGCTGGTGGGGTGGGGTCGAGCTTAGCCTCGCGCTTTCATGAGGCGGGCTTTCCGACGGGTGGTCAGGTAAGCGGAAATGCTGGCATCCGCGAGGATCTCGGCTGCCGGACCACCCCCACGGTCCCGGGCGGCATCGGTTCGGGTGGCTGTGTCGTGGCGGCCGGCCAGGTCCACCCCTCGGTCGTTGTCACGGGGCGGGCAGGCGGCGGGCGAGGTCGGCGGCGAGTTGCCCGGCCGCCGGCCCGCGCCCGCCGGGATCGAACTGCTCCAGGAGCTGGAGGTACTCGATCGTCTGGCGGGCCTCGGCGCGGGTGAGCAGGGCGAGGCGGGGCTCGTCTGGGTAGGTGCCGGTCACGGACTCGGTGTCATGATCCACGATGTCTTCACCGGTGCTCGCCCGGGCCGGGGCACGGCGGGGGATGCGGGCCGTTCCGGTATCACCGGGCGGACCGCGCCGTCGGCGGTGGCGGTGAGGGTGAGGGCGGTGCCGCGCTTGCCGTACAGCCCGAGCCACCCCGTGGAGACGTTCTCGGCCTGGCCCTCGCGCTCCTGGAGGGGCTGGAGGAAGGGACGGCCGATCCGGCCGTCCGGCACACAGGCGCCCGCCCACCGCTGCTCCGGTTCGGGACCCGGCCGTACGGTCGGCTGTGAGCGTGCGGATCCCGGCGCTCGGCGCGGTCCCGGGTACCCGGCCCGGCCGCCGCGGCCCCGGGCGGCCGACCGCCGGCCTCCCGGGGGGCGGGGCGGGGCGGTTGGGCATGTCATCCGTTGGGGTGACGACCGGACGGCGGGACCGGCTCCGGCCCGACACTGAGAGGACGCCGTCCCTGACAAGCAGAAAGGTCATCTGATGAGTGATCACCGCGTACCGCCGTCGGCCGCCGGGCCGGGGGTGCCGACTCGCTCGCCGTACCAGCTGGATGCGGACGAAGGGCCGCAGAGCATCGGCGAGCTGAAGCACGCACTCGCCCCCTGGCCCGGCGTGCTGACGGCGTTCATCGACGCGCTGGAGGCCGCGCCGTTCCACCAGGATGGTGAGGAACCTCTGCGCGCGGTGCGGCAGGTGATCAGTGAGTACCGGGTCGAGTGGATGGCGAAGGTCCACCCGGACATCGTCCGGGCCGTGACCGACGACAAGGCCGGGATCGACGACGGCGTCCCGCTCGACGTCGTGATGGCCCGCTACGACCCCGACACCTACGAGCTCCGGGACGGGGGCGAGGCGGCGTGACCTACAAGGTCATCCTCACCCCCCAGGCCCGCCAAGCCTTGGCAGGCCTTGTCCCGGAGCGGCGCCGCGCGGTCCACGAGGCGATGCGTGGACAACTGTCCACGAGCCCCCTGGCTGTGGGTACGCCGGAGGGTCCCGGGCCGGACGCCCTGCGGAAACTCGCCGTGACCGACGCCGGGGTCACGATCGGATACCGCGTCATCGACGCCCGGGTCGAAGTCCGCGTCGTCTGGCTCCTGGGCTGGCCCTGAACCACTCCCCGGGTGGACAGCTCGTGTCCCCGGGCTGGTCCGCACTCCCGGTTGCGGGGTGGAGACCGAGACCGTAGATCTCCCAGAACACCGGCCCGGCCCCCGCTGCGCCGCCGTCCCCGGCCGAGCGGGCGGCCGCCGCGCCGGCCGCCCTCGACACAGCGCCGGCCGGGTATCGGTGATCGACGCAGCCGTCGCGTTCCTGGAGGACCTGCGGGAGCGCGACAGCCGACCTGGACGTACGGCACACGGTGGCCACCACCATAGGGCTCCTGCGCCAGGCCGCTGACAGGTACGGTGCCCGGATGCCCCGCCCGGCCCGGGGCGGGCTGATGCGAAGCCGTGGCCGCGCAGCGGGAGAACGGCGTCCCGGCCGCCGCTGTTCCGGCCCTGGAACCGGCCGTACGACCGCCTGCAGCCTGGCGCCCAGCGCGGTCCCCGGTGCCCGAGCCGACCGATGCGACCTGCCCGCCCGGGCCGCGCACCCAGGAGACCGCCACACCCGGCTACCACCGTACGCTCGCCGCGCATCGCCAGGCCGTCCCGGGTTGTGCCGGCCATCGCGCGGGCGGGGGAGCGGCGGACCGCCGCGCCGTGGGAGCTGACCTCGGACCGTCCCGATACTCGTCGAACTGCCCGCCCCCGTATCCCGCAGGCGCGGGACCGATGACGTGGTGAACGACCACCAGGGCCTGGTCTTCACCAGAGCTTTCCCGCGGGGTCGATCCGAGGCCACCTGGCGTGCTTGCACGAGGGATGCTTGGGCCCGGGTCGGCCGCGTGAGGCCGGAAAGCGCCGCCCGAAGGAACCGCCGCTGGCCAAGGCCCAGCGCGACATGGCCGACCTCACCCCCGCTCGCCGCCACGCCGTCCTCCAGGCCGAACGCGGGCCCCTCTCCCAGCATCCCCTCCAGGTCGGCAAGGAGTTCGGTCAGCTCCAGCACATCGCCCACCGGTTGCCACGCACGCGAAGACCGGAGCTCGGCGACGACGACCTGGAACTGGTCCTGGGCCTGTTCACCTGGGAGCAGGATCTGGCGGGGTGCCGTCGCTCTGCCGTCGGTCACCATCTGGTGGTCGGCGGGCCAACGCCACCGGGCTGGCCGGGCACATCACCGTGTCGTGCGACGCGGGCTCCTTGGCCGGCGTGCGCCCGAAGTCGCCGACCTGGACGGCGAAGGCCCGGCTGGAGGACTTGAGGCATCGAGGCGATCGGCGAAGCCGGTCTCCTCGCGGCAGCTTGATCGGGGCGACTTGACCGACCCGCCGACCTGGGAGCGGTCGGCCCGCCGGCCGTAAAGGACGCTGCCGCGCACAACGCCTTCCTGGCCCCAACTCCGCCTGGACGTCGTACCCGCCACCCCGGCCGTCGGCGCGAAGCTGTGCTGGAGCGTGCCGAAGTTGATCGCGGTGGCCAACGAGCGGGTGCGGGGTGCGCCCGTCCGCGCCGTCCGTGTCCTGGCGTCCGCGCCCGTGACGGCCGGCTCCGTCACGGCGTCCGCCGCCCCCGCCCCGCCGTCGGCCTCGCCCGCCAGGCCGGGCCGCGAGCGGCCCCGCCGGAGGGCTACCGCCCCGGCGGGGAGCGGCGACGCCCAACCCGATCCGCCGTGCGCTGCTGGGGACCAACCCCCGCCCGGGCGGGGCCGACGTCCAGTAGTCGGGGGTGCTGGCCAAGATCCGCGGAGCACCCCCGCGGGCGCGGGGCCGACCTCCGACCCGGCGGCCGCGACGACCGAGCGTCCGGAGCACCCCCGCGGGCGCGGGGCCGACACTTGTTGAGCTGGGCTGATGCTAGCAAGAGGCCGTGTTTTCATTCACTTGGATTCGCTGCCAACCGAGCACTATGCCGCCGTCATCGCCGCCTTCGCGGCAGGACGGCCAGTCAGCGGCTTGAGCGTGGTGGCGTGCGATGTC
>NZ_JANUGQ010000052.1 GCF_024756275.1 Streptomyces pyxinae
CGCCGTCGCCTCCCTCGTGCCCGGCCGCCGCGAGGAGTGGGTGGCCAGGGCCGCCCGGGCCGGCACCCGGGTCTTCGGGGACACCGGCTGGGACGAGACCGGCCGCTGGGACCTGGCCGCCCTGCCGGACCTGGAGCACTGCGAGGCGTTCCTGCCCAACGCCGAGGAGGCGATGCGCTACACCCGCACCTCCTGTCCGCGCGCCGCCGCCCGGGCACTGGCCGAGAAGGTGCCGCTCGCCGTGGTGACGCTCGGCGCGGAGGGCGCGTACGCGGTGGACGGGGCGACCGGCGAGACCGCCGAGGTCCCCGCCATCGAGGTCGCCGCCCTGGACCCGACCGGCGCCGGGGACGTCTTCGTGGCCGGGTTCGTCACCGGCACCCTGGCCGGCTGGCCGCTCACCGACCGGCTGGCCTTCGCCGGGCTCACCGCCGCCCTCTCGGTCCAGGAGTTCGGCGGCTCCCTCTCCGCACCCGGTTGGGCCGAGGTCGCCGCCTGGTGGAAGTACGTCCGGGAGTGCCCCGACCAGGACCCCGAGGCGCTCCGCCGCTACGCCTTCCTCTGCCCCCTGCTCCCCGCCCCCGTCCGCCCCTGGCCCCTCCGCCGCGCCGTCCCCACCATCGGCTTCCGCCACCCCGTGTGACCCCCGGCGGCCACCGTGTGCCCCTCGCGCCCTCCCGCGCCTCCGCCCGTCCCTGCGCCCCGGCCGACCGTCGGTGCCGGCCCCCGGAGGCGAACGAGCGCCCCGAGAGAAACGAGTGCCCTAACAAACAGGCGGGACGTACGCTGGAGAGTCGAGGCTGTCGACAGGCGGCAGCCCCGCTACGGGAGGTGTGCGCAGGCCCGAGTGCCGGCCCATGACTCAGACACCCACAGACCGGACCAGCACGCCGCAGCGCCCCGCCCGGGACGAGGTGAGGGCCCAGTTCACCGTCCCGGCCAAGCACCCGATGGTGACGGTGCTCGGCTCCGGTGACTCCCTGCTGCGCGTGATAGAGAACGCGTTCCCGGCCGTCGACATCCACGTCCGGGGCAATGAGGTGAGCGCGGTGGGGGACGCCGGTGAGGTGGCCCTCGTCCAGCGCTTGTTCGATCAGATGATGCTGGTGCTCCGCACCGGGCAGCCGATGACGGAGGACGCGGTGGAACGCTCGATCGCCATGCTGAGGGCGAGCGAGGACGGTACGGCCGAGGCGGGGCAGGAGACCCCGGCCGAGGTGCTCACGCAGAACATTCTCTCCAACCGGGGCCGCACGATCCGCCCCAAGACGCTCAACCAGAAGCGCTATGTCGACGCCATCGACAAGCACACCGTCGTCTTCGGCATCGGCCCCGCCGGTACCGGCAAGACCTATCTGGCCATGGCCAAGGCGGTGCAGGCGCTCCAGTCGAAGCAGGTCACCCGGATCATCCTGACCCGGCCCGCCGTGGAGGCGGGGGAGCGGCTCGGCTTCCTGCCCGGCACGCTCTACGAGAAGATCGACCCCTATCTGCGGCCGCTCTACGACGCCCTGCACGACATGCTCGACCCCGACTCGATCCCCCGTCTGATGGCCGCCGGCACCATCGAGGTCGCCCCCCTGGCCTACATGCGTGGGCGCGCGCAACCGGTGTTCACCCCGGTCCTCACTCCGGACGGCTGGCGTCCCATCGGTGAGCTCCAGGTCGGTGACCTGGTCGTCGGGTCGAACGGCGAGCCGACGCCCGTGCTCGGTGTCTACCCGCAGGGCGAGAAGGACATCTACCGCCTCAGCGCCCAGGACGGCTCCTGGACCCTGTGCTGCGGAGAGCACCTGTGGACGGTCCGGACCGCCGCCGACAAGCGCCGCGACAAGCCCTGGCGGGTCCTGGAGACCCAGGAGATGATCGGCGAGCTGCGCGCCGCCCATGCCCGCCGGTACGAGCTGCCGCTGCTCACCGCGCCGGTCCAGATGCCCGCGCGCGCGGTGCCGATAGACCCGTACGCCCTGGGACTCCTGCTGGGCGACGGCTGCCTGACCGGATCGACCACCCCGTCGTTCTCCACCGAGGATGAGGAGCTGGCCCGCGCCCTGGAGGCGGCACTGCCCGGTGTCGTGGTCCGGCACCGGAGCGGCCCGGACTACGTCCTGAACAGGGTGAAGGTGCCCGGCTCCCCGGTCACCACCGCCAACCCGGTGACCGCCATCGCCCGGGAGCTGGACCTGCTGGGGGTCCGGTCGCACTCCAAGTCCGTCCCGGAGACGTATCTGCACAACTCCGAGGACGTACGTCTCGCGGTGCTCCAGGGCCTGCTGGACTCCGACGGCGGCCCGGTCACCCAGTCGGGGCGCACCTGCCGAGTGCAGTACTCGACGGCCTCGATCCTGCTGCGGGACGACGTCATCGCGCTGGTCCGCTCGCTGGGCGGGGTGGCGTACACCCGGCGTCGCCTGGCTGCGGGACGCGAGCGGGGGACTGCCCTCGGGCGCCACGTGTACGACACGCATGTCGTGGACATCCGTCTGCCGGAAGGCGTCGAGCCCTTCCGCCTGGAGCGCAAGAAGCAGCGCTATCTCGCGGCGGGCGGGGGCGGGCGCCCGATGCGGTTCGTCGACTCGATCGAACCGGCGGGCCGTGAGGAGACCGTCTGCATCCAGGTGGCCGCCGAGGACTCGCTGTACGTCACCCAGGACTACCTGTTGACGCACAACACGCTCAATGACGCCTTCATCATTCTGGACGAGGCGCAGAACACCAATCCCGAGCAGATGAAGATGTTCCTCACCCGGCTCGGCTTCGACTCGAAGATCGTCATCACCGGTGACGTGACCCAGGTCGACCTGCCGAACGGCACCAGGAGCGGGCTGCGCCAGGTGCAGGAGATCCTGGACGGCGTGGAGGACGTGCACTTCTCGCGGCTCACCTCGCAGGATGTCGTCCGGCACAAGCTCGTCGGCCGTATCGTCGACGCGTACGAGAAGTACGACAACCAGAACGACACCAACGCGAACCGCGACACCAGGCACACCAGAAACAGCGACGGCAAAACCAGCCGCGACGGGAAGTAGACACCACAGCACCATGTCGATCGACGTCAACAACGAGTCGGGCACGGAGGTCGACGAGCAGGCGCTGCTCGACATCGCCCGCTACGCGCTGACCCGCATGCGCATCCACCCGCTCTCCGAGCTCTCCGTCATCGTGGTGGACGAGGAGGCGATGGAGCAGCTGCACATCCAGTGGATGGACCTGCCGGGCCCCACCGACGTCATGTCCTTCCCGATGGACGAGCTGCGCCCGCCGTCCAAGGACGACGAGGAGCCCCCGCAGGGTCTCCTGGGGGACATCGTGCTCTGCCCGGCGGTCGCCGCCCGGCAGGGCGCGGAGGCGCCGACGCGGCACACCATGGACGAGGAGCTCCAACTGCTCACCGTCCACGGTGTGCTGCACCTGCTCGGGTACGACCACGAGGAGCCGGACGAGAAGGCCGAGATGTTCGGCCTCCAGGCGGCCATCGTGGACGGCTGGCGCGCCGAGCAGGGCCTCACCGGCCCGTCCCCGGCGCCCACCCTGTCATGAGCGCGCAGCTGATCCTCGGCGTGGTGGCGCTGGTCGTCGTCGGCTGGTTCGCCGCCTGCGCCGAGGCCGGCCTCGCCCGGGTGACCAGCTTCCGGGCCGCCGAGGCGGTCCGGGCCGGGCGGCGCGGGTCCGACCGCCTCGCCCGGGTCGCCGCCGACCAGACCCGCTACCTCAATGTGGCGCTGCTGGTCCGGGTGGCCTGCGAGATGGCCGCCGGGGTGCTGGTCACCTACGCCTGCCTCGCGCAGTTCGACCGCACCTGGGTGGCGCTGCTGGTCGCGGTGGGGGTGATGGTGCTCGTCTCGTACGTCGCCGTCGGCGTCTCGCCGCGCACCATCGGCATCCAGCACCCGCTGAACACCGCCACCGCCGCCGCGTACGTGCTGCTGCCGCTGGCCAGGATCATGGGGCCGATCCCGCCCCTGCTGATCCTCGTCGGCAACGCCCTCACCCCCGGCAAGGGCTTCCGCAAGGGTCCGTTCGCCTCCGAGGCGGAGCTGCGGGCCATGGTGGACTTCGCCGAGCAGGAGCAGCTGATCGAGGACGAGGAGCGCCGGATGGTGCACTCGGTCTTCGAGCTGGGCGACACCCTGGTCCGCGAGGTGATGGTGCCGCGCACCGACGTGGTCTCCATCGAGCGCTGGAAGACCGTGCGGCAGGCGCTCACCCTGGCCCTGCGCTCCGGCTTCTCCCGCATCCCGGTGACCGGGGAGAACGAGGACGACGTGGTCGGGATCGTCTACCTCAAGGATCTCGTCCGCAAGACCCACATCAACCGGGACGCCGAGGCCGATCTGGTCTCCACCGCGATGCGCGCCGCCGCCTTCGTCCCGGACACCAAGAACGCCGGTGACCTGCTCCGCGAGATGCAGCAGGAGCGCAACCACTGCGCGGTGGTCATCGACGAGTACGGCGGCACCGCCGGGATCGTCACCATCGAGGACATCCTGGAGGAGATCGTCGGGGAGATCACCGACGAGTACGACCGCGAGCTGCCGCCCGTCCAGGAGCTGGACGAGGGCCGCTACCGGGTCACCGCCCGGCTCGACATCGGGGACCTGGGCAAGCTGTTCGGGCTTGACGAGTACGACGACGAGGACGTGGAGACCGTCGGCGGACTGCTCGCCAAGCAGCTCGGCCGGGTGCCGATCGCCGGGGCCACCGCCGTGGTGGAGCTGCCGGACGGCCGCTCGCTGCGGCTCACCGCCGAGTCCCCGGCCGGCCGCCGCAACAAGATCGTCACCGTCCTGGCCGAGCCGGAGGCCGAGCGCCGGACCGAACACGCGGAAGAGGGTGCCCGGACATGACCCCCGAGCGGCTGCGGGCGTTCTGCCTGGACTTCAACGACGCGGTGGAGGACTTCCCGTTCACCCCGGAGACCTCGGTCTTCAAGGTCGCCGGGAAACTCTTCGCCCTCTCCGCGCTGGGCGCCCGCCCGCTCACCGTCAACCTCAAGTGCGAGCCGGAGAACGCGGTACGACTCCGCGCCGAGCACCCCGGTCGGATCGTCCCCGGGTATCACATGAACAAGCGGCACTGGAACACCGTCCAGGTGACTGAGCTCCCGGACCGTCTGGTCCGGGAGCTCATCGAGGACTCGTACGACCTCGTCGTCGCCGGTCTGCCCCGGGCTCGGCGTCTCCGCCTCGACCGGGGCTAGACCGTCCACGGATCAGCCGGCGCCGAACTCCCCGTCCCTGACGCCCGCCACGAAGGACGAGAACGCCGTGGCCGCGAGACTCAGGACTGGACCACCGCGGTCCTTGGAGTCGCGGACGGGGACGACGCCATGCGCGCCGACGAGGTTGACGGCGACTTCGACACAAGCGCCGCCGTTCTGGCTGTACGAGGATGTGAACCAACGGGGTGTTTCGGTCATCGCGAAACTCCCTTTCAGTGGGTGCCGAGCTCTCCTGCCTTGACACCCACCACGAAAGACGAGAACGCGGCGGCCCGGAAGCCCAGAACCGGACCATCCGAGACCTTGGAGTCCCGCACCGGCACCGTGCCGTGCGAGGCGACCAGGTTGCCGGCCACCTCGACGCACTGACCACCATTGGCGCTGTACGAGGACTTGAACCAGCGGGGGGAATCGTTCTTCACGTGGTGCCCTTTCGCAACTTCCTGATGTAGTCGACGGATTCCGTCGGGGACAGCGCGTGGCGCTGTAGCTGATGGTAGGCCGTCAGCAGGGGCATCACATACGCACTGTCGCGTTCGAGATGACCACGATCGGCGGACTCGGCGTACAGCACCAGCGAGCGGTCCGGCAGCGTCAGCAGCGTGATCGGCAGGTTGAGCGGCCGACGATCCCCCATGGAGAACGGCGCCACCTGAAGCACCGCGTTGGGCTGCTCCGCGAACTCCAACAGCCGGTCGTACTGCCGCCTCATCACCTCGGGTCCGCCCATCGGCCGCAGCAGACACCCCTCGTCCAGCACGGCGAAGACGTGCGGCGCCGGCGCCCGCTTCAGCGCCTCCTGCCGCTCCTCCACCAGTCTGATCCGCTCCTCGGCCTGCTCGCGCGTGATGGCCCCCCGCTTGACCTCGCTCTCGGCATTCGCCGTCGCGTACTCCACCGTCTGCAGCAATCCGGGGATGACACCGACCTCATAGAGCCGGATTTCCACCGCCTCACCCTCGTGCTCGATGAACTGCGGAAAGCCCGCCAGCAGGCCCGCGTTGCGCACCTTCTCATAGGCGCGTTCGAACTCGTCTCCGGTTCCGAAGGCCACATCGGCCCGGCGGGCGACTTGAAGAGTTGGTTTCTTGCGGCCGGTTTCGAGGGCCGAAATATGCTGGGCGGAATATGCCATCCGCCTACCCGTCTCCTCCTGGCTCCAGCCCTGCGCCAACCGGTGCCTGCGCAGACGCGCTCCCCAGTTGGCCTCGGGGGAGGCGTCGGGGTCCAGCTCCTTGACGTTCACCACGGGGATCACCAAGCCCTTCCTCCGGCGACAACACGTTGAAGCGATTTCGACGCTACGTCACTCTGAACTCGCTTGGTAGTGGATTCACTACAAAGAGGAGCGAAATGCGTGGCGAGTATGTGCCAACCAATGGCCAAAGCCCTCAACTCCCTGCCCTGGGAGCCTTGGTGGTGGACCTGGTCCAGGACCGGGTGGGGGAATTCCGGGGCGAGGAGAGCGGTATCTGGTTCCTGCGGCCGATGGGCGGCGGGACCGAGTGGACCGCCGACCCCGCCGACGTACGGCCGGCCGACCCGGAGCAGCGCATAAGGGCCAAGACGGCCCGCGCCAACGCCCGTTCGCGGGGTGAGGTGCTGTGAGGGCCCACCGCCCGAGTGGCCGCCCGGGGGCCCTCCGCCGCTTACGGTTGCCGCGCCGCCGGTGGCCGCTGCGCCGCCGGGCCCGGGTCCGCGCCGCGCTGGCCGCCAACCTCGCCGCGTACTGCCGGGACAACGACATCGACCTGCTGGCCCGCATCCTCGCGGACCCCGATGCCGACTCCGACTCCGTTACGCCCCCCGGCCGTTGGGAAGGAGCCCGGCTCCGGCTGGTCGACCTCCGCGACCAACTCCACTACCACCGGGCGCGGCTGCGGATGTCGGTCCGCTGGTGGTGCACCCCGCCCGCCCGGCGCCGGGAGATCGAACGCGCGGCGGAGGCCCAGTTGTCCCGCCTCCCGCCGATATGAGCGAGGGCCGTC
>NZ_JANUGQ010000053.1 GCF_024756275.1 Streptomyces pyxinae
GGGGGGCAGGAAGAAAGGCGGGGGGGGGGGGGAAGAGCGGGGCGGGGGGGGGAAGAGCCGCGTGGGGGGGGGGAGTAGGAGCGGGGGGGGGGTCGGCGCGGGGTGGCCTCCCCCTGTGCCGCCCGCCCCGCCCCGGCCGTCACTTGCCGAACGCGATCATCGACCGTTCCTGCTTCTCGGCCTCGTCGTTCTGCGCGCTGATCCGGCCGGCCACGATGATGAAGCGCCCGTTGTCGTACAGGTACTTGGGCGACTGCATGTCCCGCTCGATCCCGGCCGCCTTCACCGGGTGCTGGAGCAGCACCTTGGGCGCGCCACCGGTCGGGGCGATGGTGCCGACACCGCCGCCCTTGTCCCAGGCGCCCTCGAAGTAGACGAGGACATTGCCGCCCTCCATCCGCAGCGGCACCATGGTCCGCTCCGGCCCGGCCGCCGAACGCCACTTGGGCTTGCCGGTGTCGAGGTCGAAGGCGACCACGTCGTTGGTGCCCCGGGTGAGCTGGGTGGGCTCGGTCGCCATGTAGAAGGTGCCGGCGTCCGCCGCGACCCCGGTACAGCCCTGGAGGTTCTGGCCGAGGACCACGAAGCCGCCGCCGCACTGGGCCCGGAACTTGTCCGTGCCGCCCTGGATCTGCGAGCGCACCGTGCCCTTGTCGGTGAAGGCGAGGATGCTCCACTTCTGCTGCTCGCGGTGCTTGATGGAGACCACCAGCGGGCTGACCGAGTAGACCTTGTCCACCTCCCAGCCGGCCTTCAGCTTGTACGACCACTGCGGCTTGCCGGTGGCCGGGTCCACCTGGCTCAGCTCCTGCTGCGGGACGTTGTAGTCGCTGGTGCGGCAGCTGGCGGCGGCGATCAGCTTGGGGCCGCCGGCGAAGGCGTACGGCTGGCAGCCCTCCTCCCGCTTGCCGAAGATCTGCTTGCCGGTGGCGAGCGAGAAGCCGTACGAGTTGTTGGTGCCGGCGGCGGTGACGGTGGTGCCGCTGATGGCGAGGGTGATCTCGGAGAGCGAGCTGAAGCCGAACGCCTTGGGGACGGACGCCTTCCAGCCCGCCTTGCCGGTCTTCAGGTCGATCTTCTGGAGCACCGAGCAGCGCGCCCGGTCGCCGGTGCCGTCCTCCAGGCCGAGGACGAGGGAGCCGTCGGCGGCGGTGTTGACCGGGGCGGCGCAGACATTGGTGGAGTAGGGCAGTTCCCACTTCTTCTTGCCGTCGGCGGTGCCGAAGCCGGCGATGCCGCGGTACATCGCCTTGACGACGGTGTCGCCGACGATCCAGGGGCCGTAGACGTCGGAGCCGTTGCGCGGCAGGTCGACGTCGTTGACGGTCATCCAGTCGATCTTGGCCTCGCCGGGCCGGCGGCCGTCGTTGAGGTCGTCGCCGGCGTCCCGTCCGGTGCCCTTGCCGTCACCCTCGTCGACGGAGGCGGAGTCGGAGGGACCGGGCGCGGCGCTGGAGCCCTTGGCGACAGCCGGGCCGGGCTCGTCGCCGCCGCCGCTGACCGCCAGCCAGGTGCCGCCTGCGACCACCAGCAGCGCGGCCGTCGCGGCGGCGATGATCAGACCGGGCTTGCCCTTGAACGGGTTGCCGCCGCGACCGCCCGGCGGGGGCGGTACGGGCGCGCCCGGGTACTGGGCGCCGCCGGGGTACTGCGGGCCGCCGGGGTGGCCGCCGTACGGGCCGGGCTGCTGGCCGTACGGGCCGGGGGCCTGGCCGTAGGGGCCGGGCTGCTGGCCGTAGCCGGCCGGCTGGGTACCGTACGGGCCGGGCTGGGAACCGTACGGCCCGGAAGCCGTCTGGCCGTAACCCTGCTGCGGGTAGCCGTAGCCGGGGGCCTGCGGCGGTACGGGGGGCGCGCCTGCGGGCGGTGCGGCGGGCGGCTGCTGCGGCGCGCCGGCCGGCGGGCCCGGCGGTACGGGCGGTGCGGCGGGCGACTGCGCGGGCGGCGGCGGTACGGCCGGTGCGGCGGCCGGCGGCTGCGCGGGCGGTGCGGCCGGCGGCGGGGGTACGGCCCCCGGGGCGCCCGGGGCCGGGGCCTGCGGGGCCGGGGCACCCGGGGCCGGCGGCTGCGGGGCCGGGGCCTGCGGGCTCTGCCCCGGCGCTCCCGGCGCCTGCTCCGGCGCTCCCGGCTTCTGCTGCTGGTGCTGCTGCTCGTGCGGCGCGCGGGGGTCCTGCGGAGCCCCGAAGCCCCCCTGCGGCGGTTGCTGACTGGGCGGCTGGGACATCAGCGCCTCCCCCTTCGTGCGATTGGCTGGCCGACCGTCTCCCCCGATTCCCGGTACGCACGTTCCGCCGGAATGGAGCGATTCGGACAAGTTCCCGCGCTCACGGAAGAGTTCGGCGAGCCGAGCGGGCCTTCTTTCTATCACCCGAAACAGAGGACAAAAGGGGCCGGTCCGCCCCTGTTCCCAAGGGAGGACCGGCCCGTGACGCGCTTGTTATGCGGTCTGCACGCGTTCACCACGCACAGCGGTCACTCCGCGTCCTCGGCGAGTTCCAGCCAACGTGACTCCAGCTCCTCGCGCTCGCCCACGAGTTCCCGGAGCTGGGCGTCGAGCTTCGCCACCCTCTCGAAATCGGTGGCGTTCTCCGCGATCTCCGCGTGCAGGCCGGACTCCTTGGCGGAGATCTTGTCCAACTGCCGCTCGATCTTCTGGAGTTCCTTCTTGGCCGCGCGGGCGTCCCCGGCGGACTTCCCGCCGGCCGGCTTCTGCCCGGCCTCCGGGGCGGCGGCCGGGGCCGGGGCGGGCGCCACCGCCGCCTCGGTCATCCGGCTCCGCCGCTCCAGGTACTCGTCGATGCCGCGCGGCAGCATCCGCAGGGTGGCGTCGCCGAGCAGCGCGTACGTACGGTCCGTGGTCCGCTCGATGAAGAAACGGTCGTGCGAGATGACCACCATGGAGCCGGGCCAGCCGTCGAGCAGGTCCTCCAGCTGCGTGAGGGTCTCGATGTCCAGGTCGTTGGTGGGCTCGTCCAGGAAGAGCACATTGGGCTCGTCCATCAGCAGCCGCAGCAGCTGGAGCCGGCGGCGCTCACCGCCGGAGAGGTCCCCGACCGGCGTCCACTGCTTCTCCTTGGCGAAGCCGAACTGCTCACAGAGCTGCCCGGCGGTCATCTCCCGGCCCTTGCCCAGGTCGACCCGGTCGCGGATCTGCTGCACCGCCTCCAGTACCCGCAGCGAGCCCGGCAGTTCGGTGACGTCCTGCGAGAGATAGGCGAGCCGCACGGTCTTGCCGACCACGATCCGCCCGCCGGCCGGCTGCCGTTCGCCCTGGCTGACCGCCGCCTCCGCGAGCGCCCGCAGCAGCGAGGTCTTGCCCGCGCCGTTGACGCCGACCAGGCCGATCCGGTCGCCCGGGCCGAGCTGCCAGGTCAGGTGCTTCAGCAGAATCTTGGGTCCGGCGGTGACGGTCACGTCCTCCAGGTCGAAGACGGTCTTGCCGAGCCGGGCGTTGGCGAACTTCATCAGCTCGCTGGTGTCGCGCGGCGGCGGCACGTCCGCGATCAGCTCGTTGGCCGCCTCGATGCGGTAGCGCGGCTTGGAGGTGCGCGCCGGGGCGCCGCGCCGCAGCCAGGCCAGCTCCTTGCGCATCAGGTTCTGGCGCTTGGCCTCCTCGGTGGCGGCGATGCGCTCCCGCTCGGCCCGGGCGAAGACGTAGTCCGAGTAGCCGCCCTCGTACTCGTGGACCGCCCCGCGCTGGACGTCCCACATCCGGGTGCAGACCTGGTCCAGGAACCAGCGGTCGTGGGTGACGCAGACCAGCGCCGAGCGCCGCGCCCGCAGGTGCCCGGCGAGCCAGGCGATGCCCTCGACGTCCAGGTGGTTGGTGGGCTCGTCGAGCACGATCAGGTCCTGCTCGGCGATGAGCAGCTGGGCCAGCGCGATCCGGCGCCGCTCACCGCCCGAGAGCGGGCCGATCACGGTGTCCAGGCCCTGCGGGAAGCCGGGCAGGTCGAGCCCGCCGAACAGCCCGGTGAGCACGTCCCGGATCTTGGCGTTGCCCGCCCACTCGTGGTCGGCCAGGTCCCCGATGACCTCGTGCCGGACGGTGGCCGCCGGGTCGAGCGAGTCGTGCTGGGTCAGCACCCCGAGCCGCAGCCCGCCACTGTGAGTGACCCGTCCGGAGTCGGCCTCCTCCAGCTTGGCGAGCATCCGGATGAGGGTGGTCTTGCCGTCGCCGTTGCGGCCGACGACGCCGATCCGGTCCCCCTCGGAGACGCCGAGGGAGACACCGTCGAGCAGGGCACGGGTGCCGTACACCTTGCTGACTGCCTCGACATTGACCAGGTTGACGGCCATTTCACTCCTGTGCGGGGATCGGGTGTGCCCCCGCCCGGCCGGGGCCGTACGCGGGAGGTCGACCTACCAGGGTAGCCGGGCGCCCGGTGCGGTAGCGTGCCGCGTTCGTTCGACTACCGGCTGGGGGCTCCCGTGCGACCGATCCGTCACCGGCTGGGGGCTCCTGTGCGACCGATCCACCATCTGACGGCGGCGGCGCTGCTGCTCCTCACCGCCTGTACGGTCCCGCGGCCCGCCCCGCTCGACACCGTCCCCGGCCCCCGACCGCCGGCTTCGTCCGCGCCGTCCGGTTCACCGGAACCATCCGGGTCGTCCGGGTCGTCCGCCGGGGTGACCCTCGGCGCCCCCGCCTCCCCCTGCCCCCTCCCGGTCACCTTCGAGGCCGAGCCCCGCTGGACCGCCGAGGCGGTGGACCCGGCCGTCGGCCCCGTCCGGCAGGGACCGCTGACCCTGCGCTGCGAGGTGAACGCCCGGCCCGCCGGGCACGTCGGCTTCCTGCGCGTCTGGACCGGCCCGGCCGGCGGGGCCACGCCCCGCGAGACCCTCGCCGCCTTCCTGGCCGCCGACCACTCCGCCGGCCGGGCCCACTACACCGAGACCCGCGCGGGCGGGCTGCCCGCCGCCACGGTCACGTACACGGTGACCAGCGAGCTCCTGGACGCCCCCAAGCCCGAGCGCGCCCTCGCCGTCACCACCCCGGGGGGCCCCGTCCTCCTCCACCTCGGCGGCCTCGACACCACCGAGCACCAGGCCCTCCTCCCCGCCCTCGCCCGAGCCGAGCGCACCCTGCGGCTCGCGGGAAACTGAGAACGGACAGCGGGCACACCCCACCGGCTCAGCGAATCCCCTCGTCCATGAGCACATACAGCAGCCCCACCAGCGACCCACCGCTGACGATCTCGCGCCGGTCGATCATCCCGCGCACCTCGGTCAGCGGCACCCACTCGATCCGGTCCGACTCGTTCCGCTCCGTCGGCGGCCCCACGTACGCCGCCGTGTCCGCCCGGAACAGATGGTGCTGCGAGTCGGTGATCCCGTTGGCGGGCTCCGCGTAGACCAGCGGCCGCAGCGGCCCGGGCCGCCACCCCGTCTCCTCCAGCACCTCCCGGGCCGCCGTCTCCCCGGGCGTCTCCCCCGCCTCGACCAGCCCCATCGGCAGCTCCCACGCCCAGGCGTCCGTGATGAAGCGGTGCCGCCACATCATCAGCACCTCGCGCCGCTCATTCACCACGGCCGCCACCGCCACATGCCGCAACCGGATCACATGGTGCTCGAAGCGGTACCCGTCCGGCTGCTCCACATCGGCCAGCCAGACATCCATCCAGGGGTTCTCGTAAACCGACCGCTCCCCGTGCACCGTCCACCGCATCCCCACATCTCCCCTCTGAACCGACCCCCAGCTTCCCAGACTTGCGACCGCCCGACCCTCGCCACCAGCCCCCCAAGCCCCCGTCACGGACCCCCACCCGACGAGCCTCCCCCGAACGAGCGAAGCCCCCCCCCGAAAGAGGCCGCCCTGTCCCCGCGTGCGCGGGGAGCAGTGTTCGGCGGTGGGAGGGCTGTGTCAGGGTCCAGGAAGGACACCCTGGGAAATGAGGTCATGTTGACGGCAGCAAGTGCCAGGCAGA
This sequence comes from Streptomyces pyxinae, assembly GCF_024756275.1. GTDB lineage: Bacteria > Actinomycetota > Actinomycetes > Streptomycetales > Streptomycetaceae > Streptomyces > Streptomyces pyxinae. The sequence continues at coordinate 5,928 of NZ_JANUGQ010000053.1, forward strand.
TCGCGGATGAGCTGCGCGAGCGCATCCGCTCGGGCGAGTTGGCCGCCGGTACGCGGCTGCCTGACGAGCTCGCGCTGGAGCGCGACTACGGGGTGGCCAAGGAGACGGCACGCCGAGCCCTGACCCTCCTGGTCACGGAGGGGCTGGCGATCCGGCGGCAGGGCCGCGGAACGTACGTCCGCGCGTTCCGGCCGATTCGGCGGGTCGCCAACCAGCGACTGAGCCAGGCGGGCTGGGGCACCGGTCGTTCGATCTGGAACGCCGACCTGGACGACCGCCCTCTCGCCGTCACCGGCCTCACGGTGACCGAGGCACCCGCAGCGCCCGAAGTGGCACGCGCCCTGGGCATCGAAGAGGGTACTCCGGTTCTCGTACGCGACCGGTGCTTCGTGGTCGATGACGAGCCGGTGCAGCTCGCCACCTCCTACCTCCCGGCCGGAAGCAGAACGCCTGCACCTGGCCGAGGGAACACCCGTGGTCGAGATCTGGCGCACCGCCTCCACCGACGACGGCCGCGCCGTCGAACTCAGCCACATGCTGCTCGACGCCGGCGCGTACATCATGGAGTACCACCTGAACAGCTGAGCAGCATGCGGAGGAGCCATCCCTGCGTGCGCGGGGAGCAGACGAACGCGGAGGCCCGGAATGTGCCAGCGCCGGGGCCATCCCTGCGTGCGCGGGGAGCAGCGCGGGATGCCTCGGTCGGGCCTGTGCGGCGCGGGGCCATCCCTGCGTGCGCGGGGAGCAGACCGGAGCCGACGCCGACGGCATCCCGGGCCCGGGGCCATCCCTGCGTGCGCGGGGAGCAGTGACCTGTCAGGAGGTAGGGACAGCATGACCAGGGGCCATCCCTGCACGCGCAGGGAGCAGAGTAGGTGACCTGCGGTGTTACCGGCTCGGCTCGCGAGTTCTGACCACTTTCGAGGAAACCGGCATCTAGGACATCCTGGCAATCATCATGCCCAGCGGAGTCGCTTTCGGGACAGCCTCACCGGCATCGAGCTGAGGCGGGCGCGGTCAGAGGTGGGCTTCTCGGTAGCCTCGAAGAGGTCGGCATCAGATGGCTTCA
>NZ_JANUGQ010000054.1 GCF_024756275.1 Streptomyces pyxinae
GTGAGTACGAAGGAAGCGTTCGTTCCTTGAGAACTCAACAGCGTGCCAAAAATCAACGCCAGATTAGTTGATACCCCGTCCACTCGGCAGTCCGTATCTCGGGCTGGTTGAGGGGATGAGGTTCCTTTGAAAAATCACAGCGAGGACGCTGTGTGCCGTCGGGACTATTCCTCCCGGCGTGCACCGCTCTCGTGGTGAGTGCCCGATCACGGGCAAGCATTCACGGAGAGTTTGATCCTGGCTCAGGACGAACGCTGGCGGCGTGCTTAACACATGCAAGTCGAACGATGAAGCCCTTCGGGGTGGATTAGTGGCGAACGGGTGAGTAACACGTGGGCAATCTGCCCTTCACTCTGGGACAAGCCCTGGAAACGGGGTCTAATACCGGATACCATCCCGCCTCGCATGAGGTGGGGTTGAAAGCTCCGGCGGTGAAGGATGAGCCCGCGGCCTATCAGCTTGTTGGTGGGGTGATGGCCCACCAAGGCGACGACGGGTAGCCGGCCTGAGAGGGCGACCGGCCACACTGGGACTGAGACACGGCCCAGACTCCTACGGGAGGCAGCAGTGGGGAATATTGCACAATGGGCGAAAGCCTGATGCAGCGACGCCGCGTGAGGGATGACGGCCTTCGGGTTGTAAACCTCTTTCAGCAGGGAAGAAGCGAAAGTGACGGTACCTGCAGAAGAAGCGCCGGCTAACTACGTGCCAGCAGCCGCGGTAATACGTAGGGCGCAAGCGTTGTCCGGAATTATTGGGCGTAAAGAGCTCGTAGGCGGCTTGTCGCGTCGGATGTGAAAGCCCGGGGCTTAACCCCGGGTCTGCATTCGATACGGGCAGGCTAGAGTGTGGTAGGGGAGATCGGAATTCCTGGTGTAGCGGTGAAATGCGCAGATATCAGGAGGAACACCGGTGGCGAAGGCGGATCTCTGGGCCATTACTGACGCTGAGGAGCGAAAGCGTGGGGAGCGAACAGGATTAGATACCCTGGTAGTCCACGCCGTAAACGTTGGGAACTAGGTGTTGGCGACATTCCACGTCGTCGGTGCCGCAGCTAACGCATTAAGTTCCCCGCCTGGGGAGTACGGCCGCAAGGCTAAAACTCAAAGGAATTGACGGGGGCCCGCACAAGCAGCGGAGCATGTGGCTTAATTCGACGCAACGCGAAGAACCTTACCAAGGCTTGACATACACCGGAAAACCCTGGAGACAGGGTCCCCCTTGTGGTCGGTGTACAGGTGGTGCATGGCTGTCGTCAGCTCGTGTCGTGAGATGTTGGGTTAAGTCCCGCAACGAGCGCAACCCTTGTTCTGTGTTGCCAGCATGCCCTTCGGGGTGATGGGGACTCACAGGAGACTGCCGGGGTCAACTCGGAGGAAGGTGGGGACGACGTCAAGTCATCATGCCCCTTATGTCTTGGGCTGCACACGTGCTACAATGGCCGGTACAAAGAGCTGCGATGCCGCGAGGCGGAGCGAATCTCAAAAAGCCGGTCTCAGTTCGGATTGGGGTCTGCAACTCGACCCCATGAAGTCGGAGTTGCTAGTAATCGCAGATCAGCATTGCTGCGGTGAATACGTTCCCGGGCCTTGTACACACCGCCCGTCACGTCACGAAAGTCGGTAACACCCGAAGCCGGTGGCCCAACCCCCTTGTGGGGAGGGAGCTGTCGAAGGTGGGACTGGCGATTGGGACGAAGTCGTAACAAGGTAGCCGTACCGGAAGGTGCGGCTGGATCACCTCCTTTCTAAGGAGCACTTCTTACCGCCCGCCCCTTCGGGGTGTGTGGTCAAGGGGCCAGTACACCGGCGAGTGTCCGGTGCTGGTTGCTCATGGGTGGAACGTTGATTATTCGGCACTCTCACGCCAAGCCTGGCGCCAGTACTACCCCTCGGGGTGTGGAACGCGGTTCGGGTCTGGTGGGAGGGTGTTGGGCACGTTGTTGGGTGTCTGAGGGTGCGAGCGTTGCTCACATCTTCGCGATGCCGGCCCCGGTGAACTCACATCTTTCGGGTGTGGGGTGGTGGGTGGCTGGTCGTTGCTTGAGAACTGCACAGTGGACGCGAGCATCTGTGGCCAAGTTTTTAAGGGCGCACGGTGGATGCCTTGGCACCAGGAACCGATGAAGGACGTGGGAGGCCGCGATAGTCCCCGGGGAGTCGTCAACCAGGCTTTGATCCGGGGGTTTCCGAATGGGGAAACCCGGCAGTCGTCATGGGCTGTCACCCGCTGCTGAACACATAGGCAGTGTGGAGGGAACGAGGGGAAGTGAAACATCTCAGTACCCTCAGGAAGAGAAAACAACCGTGATTCCGGGAGTAGTGGCGAGCGAAACCGGATGAGGCCAAACCGTATGTGTGTGAGACCCGGCAGGGGTTGCGCATGCGGGGTTGTGGGGTTGCTCTTTCACGGTCTGCCGGCCGTGAGGCGAGTGAGAAACCGTTCATGTAGACGAAGGGCATGCGAAAGGCCCGGCGTAGAGGGTAAGACCCCCGTAGTCGAAATGTGGACGGCTTGCTTGAGTGATACCCAAGTAGCACGGGGCCCGAGAAATCCCGTGTGAATCTGGCGGGACCACCCGCTAAGCCTAAATATTCCCTGGTGACCGATAGCGGATAGTACCGTGAGGGAATGGTGAAAAGTACCGCGGGAGCGGAGTGAAATAGTACCTGAAACCGTGTGCCTACAAGCCGTGGGAGCGTCGCATGCGAGTTCTGCTCGCATGTCGTGACTGCGTGCCTTTTGAAGAATGAGCCTGCGAGTTTGCGGTGTGTTGCGAGGTTAACCCGTGTGGGGAAGCCGTAGCGAAAGCGAGTCCGAATAGGGCGATTCAGTAGCGCGCTCAAGACCCGAAGCGGAGTGATCTAGCCATGGGCAGGTTGAAGCGGAGGTAAGACTTCGTGGAGGACCGAACCCACCAGGGTTGAAAACCTGGGGGATGACCTGTGGTTAGGGGTGAAAGGCCAATCAAACTCCGTGATAGCTGGTTCTCCCCGAAATGCATTTAGGTGCAGCGTCGTGTGTTTCTTGCCGGAGGTAGAGCACTGGATAGGCGATGGGCCCTACCGGGTTACTGACCTTAGCCAAACTCCGAATGCCGGTAAGTGAGAGCGCGGCAGTGAGACTGTGGGGGATAAGCTCCATGGTCGAGAGGGAAACAGCCCAGAGCATCGACTAAGGCCCCTAAGCGTACGCTAAGTGGGAAAGGATGTGGAGTCGCAGAGACAACCAGGAGGTTGGCTTAGAAGCAGCCATCCTTGAAAGAGTGCGTAATAGCTCACTGGTCAAGTGATTCCGCGCCGACAATGTAGCGGGGCTCAAGCGTACCGCCGAAGTCGTGTCAATCCAGCATGAGGGCTAACGCCCGTTGGGTTGGGTAGGGGAGCGTCGTGTGCCGGGTGAAGCAGCCGTGGAAGCGAGTTGTGGACGGTTCACGAGTGAGAATGCAGGCATGAGTAGCGATACACACGTGGGAAACGTGTGCGCCGATTGACCAAGGGTTCCTGGGTCAAGCTGATCTGCCCAGGGTAAGTCGGGACCTAAGGCGAGGCCGACAGGCGTAGTCGATGGACAACCGGTTGATATTCCGGTACCCGCTTTGAAACGCCCAATATCGAGGCAGGCGATGCTAAGTCCGTGAAGCCGCCCTTGATCCCTTCGGGGTGATGGGGAGTGGTGGAGCCGACGAACCAGACTTGTAGTAGGTAAGTGATGGGGTGACGCAGGAAGGTAGTCCAGCCCGGGCGGTGGTTGTCCCGGGGTAAGGGTGTAGGCCGTGTGGTAGGCAAATCCGCCGCACATTAAGGCTGAGACCTGATGCCGAGCCGATTGTGGTGAAGTGGATGATCCTATGCTGTCGAGAAAAGCCTCTAGCGAGTTTCATGGCGGCCCGTACCCTAAACCGACTCAGGTGGTCTGGTAGAGAATACCGAGGCGTTCGGGTGAACTATGGTTAAGGAACTCGGCAAAATGCCCCCGTAACTTCGGGAGAAGGGGGGCCACGTCTGGTGATGACACTTGCTGTCTGAGCTGGGGGTGGCCGCAGAGACCAGCGAGAAGCGACTGTTTACTAAAAACACAGGTCCGTGCGAAGCCGTAAGGCGATGTATACGGACTGACGCCTGCCCGGTGCTGGAACGTTAAGGGGACCGGTTAGCT
>NZ_JANUGQ010000055.1 GCF_024756275.1 Streptomyces pyxinae
TCGTCCGGGCCGTACCGATGCGCGCCGGGTGGCCGGGGGTCGCGTATGAGCAGGTTGACACTGTCGAGTACCTGATTCGCGCCGCCCGGGTCGTTCTTGACGAACCCGGACATGGCGTTGCGCGCCTTCTCCTGCCAGATGACCTGGCTCATGACGTCATCTGCCCTTTGAGATGGGCGCGCATCTCCTCCACGGTCATGACCACCGGGTTGTCGGTGCCCCGCAGCCGGTGCAGTTCGTTGCCGGCGAGGGCGAGAGCGTCCTCCAGCACCTCCAGCACCGCCGGGGAGACGACGACCGCGACAGCTTTGCCCGAGTCGTCGGTCAGGTAGAGCTGTTGGGCCTGGGAGGCGAACTCCTGGGCGTCATGGGGGTCGGCGATCGGCGAGTAGCCGGGTACCTCGATGCGGTCGAGTTCCTCGCGGGCCTGGGAGACGTACCGCGCGATGGCCTCCAACTGCGCACCGGCCTTCGCCAGCGGAACGGTGTCGATCGGGCCCTGGCGCTCGTGACCTTCGATCTCTGCGGGATCCATGCACCCCACCGTCGCAGAGCGCGACACTGACCGGCAGAGGCTCACGGGATGACCGCCGGGGCGCGGCGGACGGGCCGCGCGCCCCGGCGGGGAGGTCACATGCGGGAGACGTTGCGCTCGTAGACCAGGCGCAGGCCGATCAGGGTCAGCCAGGGCTCGTGCTCGTCGATCTCGGCGGCCTCGCCCAGCACCATGGGGGCCAGCCCGCCGGTGGCGATGACGGTGACGTCGGCGGGGTCGCCGTGCGGGCCGACCAGCTCCCGGCGCATCCGGCTGACCACCCCGTCGACCTGGCCCGCGAAGCCGTAGACGATGCCCGCCTGCATGGCCTCCACGGTGTTCTTGCCGATCACGCTGCGGGGCCGGGCCAGCTCGATCCGGCGGAGCTGCGCGCCCCGGAGGCCCAGCGCCTCCACCGAGATCTCGATGCCCGGGGCGATCACGCCGCCGAGGTACTCACCGCGCGCGCTCACCGGGTCGAAGGTGGTCGCCGTGCCGAAGTCGACCACGATCGCCGGGCCGCCGTACAGCTCGGCGGCGGCGACCGAGTTCACGATCCGGTCGGCGCCGACCTCCTTGGGGTTGTCCATCAGGATCGGCACGCCGGTCTTGACGCCGGGCTCCACCAGCACGGCCGGCACGTCCCCGTAGTAGCGGCGGGTGACGTCCCGCAGCTCATGGGTGACGGACGGCACCGAGGAGCAGATCGCGATGCCCTCGATGCCGTCGCCCAGCTCGGCGCCGAGCAACGGGTGCATGCCCATCAGCCCCTGGAGCAGCACCGCCAGTTCGTCGGCGGTGCGGCGGGCGTCGGTGGAGATCCGCCAGTGCTCCACGATCTCCTCGCCGTCGAAGAGACCCAGCACGGTGTGGGTGTTGCCGACGTCGATGGTGAGCAGCATCAGACCCGGTCCGCCTCTCGGAGGTCGAGACCGATGTCCAGGATGGGCGAGGAGTGGGTGAGCCCGCCGACCGCGAGGTAGTCCACGCCGGTGGCGGCGTAGGCGGCGGCGTTCTCCAGGGTCAGCCGGCCCGAGGACTCCAGCGCGGCCCGCCCGGCCACCAGGGTCACCGCCTCGGCCGTCTCGGCGGGGGTGAAGTTGTCCAGCAGGATCAGGTCGGCGCCCGCCTCCAGCACCTCGCGGACCTGGTGCAGGGTGTCCACCTCGACCTCGATCGGCAGGTCCGGGAAGGCCTCCCGTACGGCCTTGAACGCCTCGGCCACCCCGCCCGCCGCGACCACGTGGTTGTCCTTGACGAGGGCGGCGTCGGAGAGCGACATCCGGTGGTTGACGCCACCGCCGCAGCGGACCGCGTACTTCTCCAGGGCGCGCAGTCCGGGGGTGGTCTTGCGGGTGTCCCGGACCTTCGCCCTGTGCCCCTCCAGGGCGTCGGCCCAGGCTCGGGTGGCGGTGGCGATCCCGGAGAGCCGGCACATGATGTTCAGCGCGCTGCGCTCACCGGTGAGCAGGTCGCGGGTGCGGGTGGTGACCGAGAGCAGCTTCTGCCCCGCCGCCACCCGGTCGCCGTCCGCCACATGGCGCTCGACGGCGAACTCCTCGGCGCAGACCACCGAGAGCACCGCCTCGGCCACATGGATGCCGGCGACGATCCCCGCCTCCCGGGCGGTGAAGTCGCCGGTCGCCACGGCGTCGGCCGGGACGGTGGCGGCGGTGGTGACGTCCACCCCGCCGTCCAGGTCCTCCTCGATGGCGCGGTAGGCCACGTCCTCGACCAGCACCGGGTCGAGCCCGGCGTTGACCAGCAGGGCGGCGAGGGCGGGGTCGAGCCCGCACTCGTACGCCTCCTCGTCACCGCCGCAGCCGCAGCCGTCGCCGCAGCCGCCCTGGGCTGCGGGCGCGCCGATCTGGATCAGGGGTACGTCCACGGGCTCCGGACGTTCTTCGGGCGTGCTCACGGTTACGGCTCCCTGGGTGCTGCGAGGTCGGTCGGGGGGAAGTCTTGGCGCTCGGTGGCCATCACGTCCAGGGTGCGGTCCGGGGCGAGGCGTACGACCAGGTGGCGGCGCCAGCCGGAGTCGTCCCGGTCCGGGTGGTCCTCGCGCCAGTGGCAGCCCCGGGTCTCGGTGCGGCGGCGGGCGGCGGCGACCAGGACCCGGGCGACACAGAGCAGATTGGTGGTCTCCCAGGCGTCCACACCCGGCTCGGCCGCCTTGTGACCGGAGGGGGTGGACCCGGAAGGGCCGGGCGAGGCGGAAAGGCCGGAAGGCGCGGGGGCGGTGGCCGGATCCGGCACCCCGGCGGCGGGCGGACCGGCGGCGGGGGCGCCGGCGGCGGCGAGGGCCTCGGCGTGGATCTCCTCCAGCCGCGCGGCGGCCTCCGCGAGGCTGCCGGCCGAGCGGAGGACCCCCGCTCCGGCGGTCATGATCTGCTGGATACGCGGCCGGACGGCCGGGTCGAGCAGCGGGAGGGCCGGCGGGACGGCGGAAGCCTCCGGGGTGGCGGAAGCCTCCGGGACGGACCCGGCGGTTCCGGGCGCCTCCGGGGCGGGCCCGGCGGACCCGAGCGCCTCCGGCCCGGACCCGGCGGGCGCGGGCGCGGACCCGATCCCGCCGGGCGCGGACCCGGCACCGGCGGGCGCGGGCACACCGGCGGCAGGCGCCTCGGCGCCGGCAG
>NZ_JANUGQ010000056.1 GCF_024756275.1 Streptomyces pyxinae
GGCCTCCCACTCCTCTCCGGTCGGACCACCTCCGAGCCGCGCCGCGAATCCCGCGTCCAAAAGATCATGAGCCACCAGCGGAGCTATGGCCGTGGCGGCCGCATCGGCCAGAAACGTGCGTCGCTTCACATCATCCTCGAACACGGCCAGGGGCACGTCCAGGACGGCCGACAGACACCGAAGGTAAAAGGCTCCCGGCTGCACCTTGCAACGCTCCCAGCGCGCGACGTGCTCCCGCGTGAGTGTCGTCCGAAACTGACGGTTGATCGCATCGGCGAGCTTGTCTTGACTCCACCCTCGCGCCTGGCGCAGTTCTCGGATCAACTGACCGACTGTCATGCCCCTATGCTGCCCCCGCTCAACCCCCAGGCGGCGCGCTTCACCCTGCCCGACTCCCCCACCATCGTGACTACCAAAAGCAGTCGTAGCACAACTCGAAGTCACGTCACCCTGACGCCTGATCGATGGCGCTGGCGATGCCAGAGACCGGTGACCTTCCCGTGGCCTGTCTCCTGAGGCGGGGCGTGAAGTCGCCATGACGTACCACCGCTTCGCGGTCGGGGACGTGGTGCGGGACACCGCACGGGAGTTGGCCGGCGCGGTGTGGAACCGGCGGGGTTGGCCTTCACCGTGCTCGCCCCTCGCCACAAGCCTTGGCCTGCCAGCATCGCGGCAGTGTCCTGGGTGCCGTAGAAGCCCGGAACCTTGCTGTGCGCATCGGCCCGCGCGCCGCCTCCGTCGAGCAGACGGCGTCACGCCTTCTCCCGAGCTCACCCTTCATCCGCGGAGCATCCAGGTCCAAGTCGGCGTACCGTCAGCACCATGCCTAACGAGCATCTGGGGGACCGTATCGCCCGGCTCCGCCGCATGTCGGGTCAGACGCAGGACGAACTGGCGGAAGCGGCCCGGGTGTCCGTGGACGTCATCAGGAAACTGGAGCAGAAGCGCAAGCACAGCGCACGTCTTCCCACGCTGCACAGCCTGGCCGCCGGCCTCGGGGTGGAGGTCACTCATCTGCTCGGGGATCCACCGGCCCTCCCCCGCAATACGGACGCCGAATCCCCGGGGCTGGTGGCCGTCCGCAGGGCCATTATGCCGCCGCTCTTCGGCGCCCCCCCGGAACCGGAGCAGTCGGGGCTTCTCGCTCTGCCGACGCTCCGTGAACAGATCGCGGACGCCTGGTCGTCCTATCACACCGCCGACTTCAACGAGGTCATGCGCGTGCTGCCCGGCCTTGTCTCCGCCGCTCGGTTACTGTCGAGCGGCGGCACGCCGGACCAGCGTGCAGCCGGGCACGGCGCACTGGCCAAGGCCCTTCAGCTCGGTGGCCACCTCTCGGTCAGGCTCGGCAAGACCGACCTTGCGCTGGCCAGCCTGGAGCGGGCGGTATCGGCGGCCGAGCAGGCATCGGACCCCCTGCTCACTCCGATGATGTGCAACTCCGTGGCCTGGGCGTACCAGCGGCAGAACCGGCTGGGGGACGCCACTGAACTCGCTGTTCGCGCCGCCGACCGCGTGGAGCACACCGGGCCCACCACTTCGGAGGAAGTACGGGTCTGGGGCGGCCTGCTCATGTCGGCGGCCACCAGCTACGCCCGCAGCGGCGATTACGAACACGCCAACGATCTGATGCTCTCCGCCGAACAAGCCGCCGGTCGGCTCAGCAGGCTGCCGGCCGCTGAGAACGGACGGTTGGTGAGCGTCTTCAACCTGTCCTCGGTGCGTATCGAACGCGTTCGGCTGGCCGTGCAACACGAGCGCCCCGAAGACGCGTTGGCCTTGGCCAGGCGTGTGCGCCTCAGCGCGGACACCCCCGTCTCATGGCGGACCTGGCTTCTGCTGGACATCGCCCGGGCACACACCGATCTCGGCAACGCCGCTGAGGCCGTGAAAGCACTGGAGACCCTGCGGCGGATCGCACCGGCCTGGATGCGGCATCACACCCTTGCCGTGGCCATAGTGACCGATCTCTGGGCCGGTCCCGCGCGTCCACCGGGTCTCCGCAAGCTGGCCTCCTTCCTCGGCATCGAATAAAAGCGGTGAGTAACTGGGACGTTCCATCCCTGTAACCGCTCACTGGGTCCCACCAGGATTGCCCCTGTCACAACGATGTGAGAGGGGTGCGTCCTGATGGTGGACGAAGTGGTCAGCGTGGTGGTTCCCCCGCCGGCTCCCGTGCCCAGGGCAACGCCGTTACGCCCCCGGGCGGTGAAGTCGCCATGACGTACCACCGCTTCGTCGTCGGGGACGTGGTGCGGGACACCGGTCGGGATCTGGCCGGCATGGTGTGGGACCGGCGGAACGGGGTGCTCGACCTCAAGGACAGCGCCGGGTACACCTGGCGGGCCCTGCCCCACCGCTGCGTCCTGCTCCGCCCGGCGCCACCCCGCACCTCCCGCGTTCCGCCCGGCACCGTGCCGGTCACCTGCACCCCGGCCGACGTACGCGTCGGGGACTACGTACAGGTGGACGGCCGGGGCACGTACCGCATCCGGGACATGCGCTCCACCGGGCCCGGCGAACGCGTGCTGCATCTGGAGGGCTACCCCCGCCCCTGGCGCATGCCCGCCGGGATCCGGCAGATCTACCGACCCGGGCCCCCTGCCGCATGAACCACCGGCCGCTCCCGCACCGAAGCGCGAGAAGGACTGAACCACGCACATGAGCCACAGCGAAGCCGCCGAGCACATCGCCATGCGCGCCCTGCTCAGCGAACTGACCCACAACCTGGGCGCTCCCCTCACCCCCGCCTGGGACAAGGCCTATTGGGCCGTTCCCCGCCACCGCTTCCTGCCCGACCGCATCCACCGGACGCCGGACTACGCCCCCATCGACCGCGAGGCCGCTCCCGAGCGGTGGCTGTGGACCGCCTACAGCGACGAACCGGCCATCACCCAGCTCAACGACGGCGACGAACCGGTCGACCAGACCGAACGCCGGCCCTCCTCCTCCGCGACCACACCCTCCCTCGTCTTCCGCATGCTCGACATGCTGGACGTGGAAGACGGCCACAGGGTGCTGGAGATCGGCACCGGGACGGGGTGGAACGCCGGG
>NZ_JANUGQ010000057.1 GCF_024756275.1 Streptomyces pyxinae
ATGTCCAAGGATGTTCGCCTCCGGCCGGGAAGGACCGCGCTCAGGGTGCCGCCGGGCCGACGGCCGTGCCCAGCGCCGGTGGTCGCGGCCGCCTGCGACCCCGTGCTGCCGGGTGCCTCCGCGAGCGAGCGCCGGGTGGCCGCCGACCGGCAGGTGCACCGGGACGTGACCGCGCAGGCGTGAGTCCGCGAACCTCGGTTGGCGCAGATCCGTAAGGAGCAGCTGCCGCAGCCCGGGTCGAGATCATGGTCATGCGGCCCAGGGCCGACCCGGCCAGGAGGCGGCGCGAGATCTCTCTCCGGGGAACATCCCCGCTCGGGCGGAGCCGACCTGAGCCAGCAAGGTCGCCGTCGGCGGACCTTACGGTCCGCTGCCGCAGCGCCAATTGTGCGCGGAGCCCCGGTGCGACGAGGGCGCTCTGCTCGACTTCGGCCGGGACTGCTCGCGCTGCGAGCTGGCAGGTCGACCGCCGTGCCAGCACCGCGCAGCCGTCGATGCCTCGATGCCACACGTCTTCGGGAGCGAGCGCCGTACGGCCGTCGAGCAGCAGCCGCACCGGGATGTGAGGGCCGAAGCGTGGGCCAGGCGGCCGGTGGGAGCAGGCCCGGGAGCAGCAGGCCGCCGCGGCTGGGGCGCGTGCCGACGTCGTCGGCCGCGCAGCCCGGCCGGCGACGTCGTGGTCGGGCCGGTGGCCCCGGCCGTGCTGCCCGGGCCGCGCCCGGTCGTCGCCGTCGCCCCCGCTGCGGAACCGGAGTTCGCCGGTGTCGACGACGGCCAGGAGCTGGTCCTCGGGGAACTCACCCGGGAGCAGGTCTTGGACTGGCGCGACCGCGCCGCCGCCGACCACCAGCTGGTCTTCGGGCACATCGACCGGGACGGCGAGCTGTCGGCGCAGCGCCTGTTCACCCGGGCGTTCGTCGCGGCCGTGCAGCGCCTCGCGGGCCTGGGGCACTTGGACCTCGGCTACACCATCTGGGGGCAGGCATGAGCGGTGGCGAGACGTCCGGCGTCGACCTGGCCCGGGTCTGCGCGGGGACCGGAGCGCCCGGCTCAACGGCGGCCAGTCGAAGGCCGGCCCACCTGCGCCGGCTCGGAGACCGGCCGCACGAGCGGAAGAAGTCGGCCACGTCCAACGGTTCACCTCGCGGGCGGGGGGCCGGCCCGAGGAGACCGGGCCGGGCCGCCTGGTCCGTCGGAGCAGCCCCGCGGGCGCGGGGCCGACGATGGACCTGGTGGTCCTCGAACGCGCCTGAAGGCGGCCGATGTCGCCCGGGCGCCGCACGCGGTGTCCATGTCCACGCACAAGAGAGGAAACCAGCCCGTCCATGACCGACACAACCAGTCCCGCCTCCGTCCCCGGTGACGAAACCCCTGGCGTCATCGTCGTCTCGGGTATTTCCGCCGCGGGCAAGTCCACCGTCGCGCAGGCCCTCGCCGAGCGCCTGCCCCGTTCGGCACACGTGCGGGGCGACACGTTCCGCCGGATGATCGTCAACGGCCAGGCGCACATGACCGCCGACGCTCCGCCGGAGGCCGTCGCACAACTCCGTCTGCGGCACCGTTTGGCCGCAGCGTCCGCGGACGCCTACGCCGAAGCGGGTTTCACAGCCGTCCTGCAGGACACCCTTCTGGGCGAGCATCCTGGCGGAGATCACCCAGATGATCCGGAACCGTCCGCTGGCCGTGGTGGTGCTGGCACCCGACCCGGACGTCGTGGCCCGCCGGGAGGAGAAGCGCTCCAAGACCGGCTACGGCCCCGACTGGCAGCCCAAGGACCTGGACAAGGTGCTCAAGGACGACACGCCCCGCATCGGGCTGTGGCTCGACACCTCGCACCAGACGGTCGACGAGACCGTCGACGAGATCCTCAAGCGCGCCTGGAGCGAAGGCGCCGTCTCCTGACCGTGCCGAGGGGCTCCCGGAGCTGTGTCCCGGGAGCCCGGTCCGGCCCGTGACCGCCCGCCCGACACCTGAGGAAGCAGCACACGGGAGCACCCCCGCGCGGGCGGAAGGCGGTCCGCTCCGCGACCCCGGCGACGCCACGGCCCGCGACCGGTCACCGCGCAGGCAGAGGTAGCCCGCGCCTGATCACCGCCTGGTTGTGACCGACCCGCCGGTCTCCGCGTGGGCGGGGAGTGGCCACCCAACGTGTCCGCGATTAGCCGGGCGCCAGGAGCACCCCCGCGCGGGCGGGGAGTGGGAGAGCATGCCGCGCGACGACCCGGCGACCTGGGGAGCACCCCCGCGCGGGCGGGGAGTGGTGCATTTCATTCCATTCTCGGTAACGTAATGAGGGAGCACCCCCGCGCGGGCGGGGAGTGGGCTACCTGACCATTGACTTTAGGCTGGCCCAGCCGGGCTTTCGACCACTTTCAGAGTTTCCGGCTTAAGCGGCTTTTCGGTCATCTTCTGTCGGGAGGGGTGATCGAGGCAGCCGTGGTGCTCCGGGGGGAGCTGCCCGGGGAAGCCTCGCCCTGAGGCGCGGGCCGGCTGACCGGGACGGTGCCGAGCCGCAGCTGCGGCCGCCCGGTCGGAGGGCATGCCCTCCGACCGGGCGGCCGCCGTTCCCGCCTTGGCCCTGGCCGGGCGGTCGGCTGCATGCTGTGGGTCCTGGCGCCCGGCACGGTCCCGGTACCTGAGCCGGCCAGCGCCGGTCCGGCACAGGTCGGTACGC
>NZ_JANUGQ010000058.1 GCF_024756275.1 Streptomyces pyxinae
CTGGACGCGCCGGAGAGCGCTGTGGCGGACCCGGCGACGGATCCGGTGGAGGCGGAGTTCTGGGCGACCGTGGAGCGGGAGGACCTGGGGGCGCTCGCGGAGACCCTGGACATCGCCGCCGGGGATACGTTCAGCGACGTACTGCCGAGGCTGTCGTCGTGGCGGCGCCGGCGCAAGGAGCAGTCGACCGTGGACGGCTGGCGCTATGGCATCACCTGGACCAGGCTCCCCGAGCCCGAGAGCCGGGACCGGGCCGGCGTCTGGCTGGTGCCGGTGGGCGCCGAGCGACTCCGTGACGACTGGATCACCGCCTGCCTGCGCGCGCTGACCGGCCGGGGACTGACTCCGGTGCCGGTCCCGGTGGAGCCGGCCACCGACCGCGAGACACTGGCCGCGCGACTGGTGGAGGCGGCCGGTGACAAGGACATCGCGGGCGTTCTCTCGCTGCTCTCCGTCGACGGTTCGCCCGCCCCGGCGGCCCCCGCGCTGACCACCGGCGCCGCACTCTCCGTTCTGCTCGTCCAGGCCCTGGGCGACGCGGGCATCGGGGCCCCGCTGTGGTGCGCGACCCGGAACGCGGTGGGCGTGAGCCCCGCCGAAGGGGTGACGGAGCCCTGGCAGGCCCAGGTCTGGGGGCTGGGCCGGGTGGTGGCGCTGGAGCATGCGCGGCGCTGGGGCGGTCTGGTGGACCTCCCGGACCTGATCGACGACCGGATAGCGGGCCGCCTCGCTGCGGTCCTCGGCCGGTCGGCGCAGGCCAGTGCGGGGGCGAAGGACGGCCCCGCGGCGAAGGACGGAAAGGCGGCGGGACCGGCGGCGGACCGGCCGGCCGAGGATCAGGTGGCCATCCGGGACCGGGGGGTGTTCGGGCGGCGTCTGGCGCGGCTGCCCGCCTCCGGGAGCGGCCCCCGGTGGTCGCCGCGTGGCACGGTGCTGGTCACCGGTGGTACGGGTGCGCTGGGTGCTCATGTGGCCCGCTGGCTGGCGGGCGCGGGTGCCGAGCATCTGGTGCTTTCCGGCCGGCGGGGTCCCGAGGCGCCCGGTGCGGCGGCTCTCACGGCCGAGCTGGAGGCGCTGGGAGTCCGGGTGACGGTGGCGGCGTGCGATGTGGCCGACCGTGAGGCGCTGGCGGCGCTGCTCGCCGAGCATCCGGTGAACGCCGTCGTCCACGCGGCCGGCACCGCCGAGGCGGGCATGCTCGCGGACACCGGGCTCGATGCCTTCGCGGCGACGGTCGCCGCCAAGAGCCTCGGGGCCTGGCACCTCCATGAACTGCTCGGAGAAACGGAGTTGGACGCCTTTGTGCTCTTCTCCTCCATCTCCGGAGTGTGGGGAGGCGGCGGGCAGGCCGCGTACTCGGCCGCGAACGCCTTCCTCGACGGCCTGGCTGAGCACCGGCGGTCCCGGGGGCTCACCGCGACCGCGATCGCCTGGGGCCCGTGGGCCGAGGGCGGTATGGTCGCCGACACCGGGGACGAGGAGCGGCTGCGGCAGCGCGGACTGACCGTGCTGCGGCCGGACCGGGCGATCGCCGCGCTGCACGGCGCGCTGAGCGACGGGGACGGCACGGTCACCGTGGCGGACGTGGACTGGGAGCGGTTCATCGTCCCGTTCACCCTCAGCCGGCCCAGCGCCCTGCTGAGCGACCTGCCCGAGGTCAGGGCCGCCCTCGCCACCGGGACCGCCGGAAGGGCCGGGACCGCCGGCCACACCGGGCAGGCCGCCGAGGCGTCCGCGCTCAGGGAGAAGCTGTCCGGGCTGTCCGGCGGCGAACAGGAACGCCTGCTGGTGGACGTGGTGTGCGCGCACGCGGCAGCCGTCCTCGGGCACAGCGGATCCTCGGCGGTGGAACCGGACCTGCCGTTCCGGGATCTCGGCTTCGACTCCCTGACAGCGGTGGAGCTGCGCAATCTGCTCACCGCCGACACCGGTCTGGCCCTGCCCGCCACCCTGGTCTTCGACCACCCGACGCCCGAGGCGATCGCCCGGCAGTTGTGGAGTGAACTCGTCGGTGAGGCGGGCTCGTCCGAGGTGTCGGTCTTCAGCGAGCTGGACCGGCTGGAGGCGGTGATTTCGACCGCCGCCGCCGAGGAGACGGTCCGTTCAGGGGTTCGCAGGCGCCTGCGGGAACTGCTGTCCCTGCTCAACTCGACCGGTGAGCAGAGCCGTTCGGGGGACCCGGGTGACCGGGGCGAGGACGGAAGGGCACCCTCCGATGCCCGGCGACTGGCGGACGCGACGGTCGAGGACATCTTCGATCTGATCGACAAAGATCTAGAAAATTCCTAGTTCTCGGCGCTCTAGCGTTGACGACGGCCGAGGACGGATGGGGCGGGATGAGCAGCAACGAAGACAGGCTTCTCGAGTATCTCAAGCGTGTCACCGGGGACCTTCGCCAGGTCCGGGAGCGCCTTCGTGAGGTCGAGGAGAAGGACCAGGAGCCCATCGC
>NZ_JANUGQ010000059.1 GCF_024756275.1 Streptomyces pyxinae
ATCCGCACCACGCTCTCCACCGATCTGCCGATCCGGACGCTCTTCGAGGCGCCGACCGTCGCCGCGCTCACCGACCGCTGGCAGGACCTGGCCAAGACCGCTCGCAAGCCGCTTCGCAGGCTGACCGAAAGGTGATCGTGCATGATCCCGTTGTCCTTCGCTCAGCGTCGGCTGTGGTTCATCCACCGGCTGGAGGGTCCCTCGGCCACCTACAACCTCGCCGCCACTCTGCGATTGCGCGGTGAGCTGGACACCGAGGCGCTCACGGCCGCCGTACGGGACGTGGCCGTGCGCCACGAGAGCCTGCGCACCCTGTTCCGCGAGGACGCCGACGGGGTGCCGTACCAGCACATCGTCCCCGCCGACCGGCTCCGGCTCGACGTCCCGGTCCGGAAGGTGGCCGGGGAACCGGAGCTGGCGGAGGCCGTCGGGGAGTGCGCCCGGGAGGGCTTCGAGCTGGCGGACGACCTGCCGTTGCGCGCCCGCCTCTTCCGGTCGGGTCCTCGGGAACATGTGCTGCTGGTGGTGCTGCACCACATCGCCGGCGACGGAGCCTCCATGGCCCCGCTGGCCCGTGACATCTCGACCGCCTACACCGCCCGGCACCACGGCTCCGCACCCGACTGGCCCGAACTGCCGGTCCAGTACGCCGACTACACCCTCTGGCAGCGCGAACTGCTGGGCGACGACACCGATCCCGACAGTGTGGCCGCCCGCCAGTCCGCCTACTGGCGCGAGCAACTGGCCGGCATCCCGCAGCCCTTGCCGCTGCCGACTGACCGGCCGCGCCCGGCGAACGCCACGTACCGGGGTGACACCGTCGACTTCCGGCTGGACGCCGAACTGACGACGGCGGTACGGAGACTCGCCCAGAACCGTGGGCTGACCGTCTCCATGGTCCTGAACACCGCCCTCGCCGTCCTCCTCCACCGGCTCGGCGCCGGTACCGATCTCACCATCGGCTCCCCCATCGCCGGACGCACCGACGAGGCGCTGGACGAGCTGGTCGGCTTCTTCACCAATATGTGGGTGCTGCGCGCCGACCTCTCCGGCGACCCCACCTTCGACCGGCTGCTCGACCAGGTGCGGGACCGGTCGCTCGCCGCCTTCGACAACCAGGATGTGCCCTTCGAGCACCTGGTGGAGCTGCTGAAGCCGGAGCGGTCGACCGCCTACCACCCGCTCTTCCAGGTGATGTTCGCCTGGCAGAACAATGCCCGCCCCCAGCTGGACCTCCCCGGGCTGGAGGTCGCCCTGGAGGCCGTACGGACCGGGACCGCGAAGTTCGACCTCTTCTTCAGCCTGGAGCCGGAGGGAGAAGACGGGGGCGGCACGGGCGGTGTGCGCGGCGGGATCGAGTACGCCACGGATCTCTTCGACCGTACGACCGTCGAACGGCTCGCCGCCCGCTATGTACGGGTGCTCCGCCGGCTCGTGGCGGCACCGGAGGCCCCGGTGGGCACCGTGGACGTACTGCTGCCGGGTGAGCGCGAGTGGCTGGCGGAGCTCAGTGACACCGGCCGGGAACTGCCGGACGCCACCGCGGCCGACCTCTTCGAGCAGCAGGCCGCCCGCACCCCGGACGCCCCGGCCCTGATCACCGGCACGGAACACCTCACCTACCAGCAGCTCAACACCCGCGCCAACCGCCTCGCCCACTGGCTGGCCGAACGCGGTGCCGGACCCGAACAGCGCGTGGCGCTCCTGCTCCCCCGGACCGCCGACCTGGTGGTGGCGCTGCTCGCCGTGCTCAAGACGGGTGCGGCGTACGTCCCCGTCGACCCCGACCACCCGGCACCCCGCATCGACCACATCCTCACCGACAGCCAGCCGGTGGTGACTCTCCGGGCCGGGGACCTGGCCGCCCCGGATCTCGCCGCCCGGCCGGACACCGACCCCGTCCGTGCCCTTCCCGCTCACGCCCACGACACCGTCGCGTACGTGATCTATACGTCCGGTTCGACCGGCCTGCCCAAGGGTGTCGTCGTCGGGCAGCGAGCCCTGGTCAACTTCCTCACCGCCATGCAGGACCGCTTCCG
>NZ_JANUGQ010000006.1 GCF_024756275.1 Streptomyces pyxinae
GGCCCCACCCGCCACCGGCGGAGAGCACCGCCGTCACCGCAAGTCCCGCCCCTGGTGGCGCCGGCCCCACTGACCCCCTCCGGGCGACCACGGATCCCGCCCGGAGGGGCCCCACCCCCACCAAGAGAAAGGCCCCCCATGACCGACACCACCCAGCCCACCGAGCCCACCGAGCACCCGGACACCACCAGCGCCGCCGAGCCCGAGCCGGAAGAGGTCCCCGACACCGCCGACGACACCCCCGACGAGGTCCCCGACGAGGTCCCCGACGACGAGGACGCCGCCGCCGAACCCGACGAGGTGCCCGACTCCGACGACGAGGACGCCGCCGAACCGCTCGGCCTCGCCGCGTAACCACGCGGCACGCTCCCCCTGCCCCCGTCCCCGCCCGCCTCCCGTCAGAGACCGCTCAGGCGACTGCGCGGGGCCGGGGGCGGTGGCGGGGGCGGGCTCGCCGGTGTGGAGAGGCCATCGGCGGCTGCCTCGATGTCGATGCCGACCTGAAGGCTGCGGAACTCGTCCAGAGTGTCGAGCTCCTGCTTCGTGAAGCCGTCCTCGCTCAGCCGGACGCCCAGCGCGAGCACCTTCATGGTCTGCTGGATGCGCACGGCGTCCCGGGCGGCGTCACGGTGGAGCGCCCGGTAGGCCGTGGCGGTGGGACCGGCCCAACCCGCCTCGATGCTGTCGACGATCTCATCCATGCGGGTGACCTGCTTGCCGAGGTACTCCCGCATGTCGTCCAGGTCGTCCGCGAGCTTCTTCAACTCCGATGACGTATAAGCGAGCTTCGGCTCAGCACCCATGCCGCCCCCTGCTTCCACGCTCGTGCGGTAAGTCCCGAATCACCCTAGCAACGCTTACCGTCCACCCGGCGAAAAAATCACGGCCTCCGCCGGGCGGCCCCTAGAGTGAGTGTCCGGGCACGGACACACGGGGATGGACGTGCGGAGCACGGGGGATCAGCACCATGCCGGAAGAAGAAGACCGGATCACCGTCGACTTCGCCACCCTGCGGCGCCTCTCGGGGGACCTGGAGAAGATCCTCCGCACCCTCGACGAGAAGCTGGAGACGCTGTACGAGCGCACCGCGCAGGCCGTTCTGAGCTGGGACGGCGAGGCCCGCGAGGCGTTCATCGACGAGCTGGACACATGGGGGCGCTCCGCCGACGACCTCAAAGCCACCCAGGCCTGGCTCCACGAGGTCGTCGTCAAGGGGCACCTCAACTACGCCGCGGCCAACAAGGCCGTACTCGAAGGCTGGGGAGGCGGCGCCTGATGGCCGGCCCCTCCGCACCCGTCCAGTCGCCGGGCGGCACCGGCACCATCGACGTCAAGCCGGGCAACCTCTGGTCGGTCTCCGGCCAGGTCGCCGAGCAGCAGGACTTCCTGGTGCGCGGCGCGCGAAAGCTCCTGGAGGAACTGGGTGAGTACCCCGACGCCGGGGGCGCGGGCACCGAGGCCCAGAAGTTCGCCCAGGCGTACCGGAAGACCGGCGACCGCTGGCTGGAGGTCTGGGGCCGGTCCGTGCTCAGCGTCGGCGGTGTGGCGGTCGGGTTCACCGAGACCGCCAACGCCTACACCAGGGCCGACGCCGCGGCCCACCCCAAGCCGGGTAAGCCGGCCGAGCAGCGCCCCCGCCCGCCGGTCATCGACAAGCCGCCGAACCTCGGCTCCGTACCCGACATCAAGTGGGGCGACGACGACGGCGGTGACGACCTGCTGCGCGGCCTGCTGGAGGGCCTGCCCGAGATCGTCCGGGACCTCCTCCATCCCCTGTGCAAGGACGTGTTCCGGCTCGGCAGGGTGGCGGACGTCTACCCCTATCCGCAGCAGCACTACCTGAACTCCCTGTGCCACAGCTGGATGGACGTCTCCCTCGTCGCCGCGACGGGCGCGGACCAGCTCACCCAGGCCGTCGGCGCCATCACCAACCACCAGCAGGCCGACTGGGAAGCCGCCATGCGGACCTTCTGCAGCGCCCTGTGGGGTGCGACGGCCTGGGGCCGGCAGCGCCACGGCTACCAGTGGGCGCAGACCGCCAACTCCGGTCCGGGTACGCCCAGCGCCCCGACGGGCAGCGAACCCGTCATGACCGTGCTCAAGGACACGGCCGACAAGATCGCCACCATCCTCCGCGAGTACGCGGAAGCCGCCGTCGATCTGAACCGCGACGTGTGGGACGAGTTCGAACGCGCCATCAAGAAGGCCGCCAAGGACATCATCGACGACCTGGCCAAACCCAAGGACGCGAAGGACGTCCTCGGCACCGTCGCGTCGGTCGTCAAGAAGGGTGCGAGCCTGGTCCTGACGCTGGACGTCAAGACCGCGCTCAACCTCGACCAGGCCAAACTGAACCGGATCGTCGACACCTACACCGGCATCCTGGCGGGCCTGACCACCCGCATGGAGGCGCTGAAGGAGCCCCTGGACGAGGCATACCTGAGCGCCCCCAAGTTCGAAGCCGGCGTCGCCCGAGCCCACGGCTTCGGCACCCGGGCCCTGGAGCAGTTCAAGAGCTCCCAGACCTGGCTGAAGGTCGACTCGCACGGCGACTACGACCTGAACCTCGCCGCCAACGAGTACCTGGCCAACGGCCACACCCTGGACAAGCACGTCGGCAAGACCGACGAGCAACTCGCACAACGCCTGCGCGACCAGCAGACAAGCGGCCCCACCCAAACATGGCCGCACGGCAGGCCGTACCCAGGCGCTTCCTCGGCCTTCCCGGACTACCGGCGGGCCGAGGAACTGACCGAGTACAACCTCAACAAGAACAAGGCCGCCATCGAAGCGTGGCTCAAGGGCCCACCACCGCCGGACGAGGGGAAAGGCAAGGGTTTCCAGTCGATCGCGCCCAACGGCGAGACCAGCGGCCGGAGCGTGAGCAAGCAGGGGGTGGAGCCGAACGACCCACTGTCCGGATACAGGGAGGGCGGGATCCACGCCAAGGCGTACGACGTGACCGGCATCGACACTCGGATCAGGTATGACAGCAGTCGCAATCCACCGTTCACCGTCATGACATCGATGCCCTACAGACCCCCGAGTACACAGAATCCGTAACGTCCCGAGAAGGGTTCGCACCTCATGCAGTCCGTCGACCAGTCGTCCTGGGAGGCCGCAGTACGCCACCTCTACGAAGACGCCTACCCCTTCGACGCCACCGGCCCCCGCCGCCACGAGAACTGGGTCCTGGACCTCCTGGCGGTGATGGACCGGGTTCCCGACCCCCGGGGGTGGACCGGCCTGGACTACGCGGCACAGATGCCGGAGGCCGCAGGGTTTCCCGCCTTCCCCTTCAACGACCACCCCCCGGAGTACATCGCACAGCGCCTTCAGGAGATCGACCGGGACAGCGCCGAAAACCTGCTCCTGGCCCTCACCGGTGACGGGTGCACCCTGTCCAACCTGGCCCACTTCAAGGAAAGCGAGGAAGAATTGCGGGCAATGGCGCGCACCATCCTCGCCCGCTACGGAGACAAGGCCACCTACCACACCAACATCAACAGGCCCGGGCACGTACGCGGCACACTCGACTTCACGTCGTCGGGCTGGGCGTACAGCCTGCTGAGCGTCTACACGGAGGACTACGGCCTCGTCGTCGTCTCCGACACCGAGGTCGGAATGTTCTGGAACTTCTCGGACTGCTGACCCACCTAGCGACCCAAACGAATGCAGTTTCTGACCAGGCAGCTTGAGAGAATCCCCCGTGCTGACACGATCCGCGACCTATCCCGACCGGGAGACCGCCCAGTGGGCCACCCAGCAGGTGGTGACCGCCAACGAGCAGGTCATCCACCGCTGGCTCGCCCAGAGCACCCGGGCCCGCCTCACCATCGAGGCCGCCTGGCCCTCCCGCGAGGAGCCCGTGGGCCGGGTCCAGCTCGAAGGCGACCTGCTGGCCGGGCGCGGGCCCGTCGATGTCCGCGCGGCGCGCGTGGTGCTGCGCCGCGAGGCGTCGAGCCCGTACGGCTTCGTCGTCCACACGACCGTTCCGTTCTACCTGTAGGCGCCGCACGCACATGTCCATGAAGCCCCTCGAACACGACCGCCGGTACGGCGAGCTGGACCAGGTGATGCGCGCGTACCTGGGACGGCCGGCCGACGACACCCCGGAGCGGCGCAGCGACGCCCTGGAGGCGTACCTCCGGCACACCTGGCACACCCGCCCCTCTGCCATCGCGGAGGCGGAGCGCCAACTGCGCGAGTACAGCCGCAACCCGCCGGGCCCTCTGCGGCAGCGGCTGGGCGAGTTCTACGCGATCCCGGACACCGGGAAGCCGCAGTCGGAGATCGGCGGCTGGCTGACGGTGCTGGCCGACCATCTCAAGAGGAGCATCGAGGAAGGCGACGTCCCCGAACCGGCGACCCCGCAGACCCACTGGGAGTGGCACGCGCGCTTCCCGGAGACCGCACAACTGCTCGGCGGATGGTTCTCGCAGGACATCGTGGACGAGTTCCCCGACCACGACGCCGCCGTCACCGACTACGCCACCACCACCCACCCCCAGTTGATCGCGCGTCTCGTGGGCGAACTCCACGAACTGCTCGCCCTCCCCCTGGACGAGGGCGACTACGCCCTGGCCGTCGCCGAACTCGGCATGGAGGTCGCCCCGCCCGAGCCCTTCTCCCACGGCGCCTGGTTCCAGTCACTGGCGACGACGCTGTCCGGCGGCTGACCGGACCCGCAGCGGCGTACCGCCGGCACACAGACTCCGCACAGCCCCGAGAAAGGCCCGTATCCCATGCAGTCCGTCGACAAGTCGTCCTGGGACACCGCGGTACGCCGCCTGTACGTGCACGCGTGCGCGTACATCGCCACCGGACCCCGCCGCCACGAGAACTGGGTCCTCGACGTCCTCGCCGTGATGGGCCGGGTCCCGGACCCCCGGGGCTGGACCGTCATCGACGACGCGGCCGAGAACCCGGACCAGATGTGGTCCTCCGTATACCCGTTCGAAGTCCATACCGTGGAGTACATCGCGCCGCGCCTCAAGGAGATCGACCGGGACAGCGCCGAGAACCTGCTCCTGGCCATCACCGAGGCTGGCTGCACCCTGTCCAATCTCCGGTACCTCGACGAAACCCCGGAAGAACTACGGGCGATGGCCCAGACGATCCTCGCCCGCTACGGGGACGCGGCCACCTACTACACCAATGTCAGCAAGCGCGGCAGCGCGCCCGGCACCCTCGACTTCACCCTGGATTCCTTCGGCTACAGCCCGATGGGCGTCTACATGGAGGACTGTGGTCTCGTCGTCGTCACCGACACCGAGGTCGGCCTGTTCTGGAACTTGGCCGACTGATGAGCCTGCCGGCCGTACGAGCGCAGCATGTCTCAACCCGCCGTTCACGGTCATGACGCCGACGCGGCAACGGCCCTCAGAACCCACTCACTCCCCAAAGCTCCGAGAAAGGCCACGTGTCCCGTCCCATGCAGCCCGTCGATCAGTCGTCCTGGGAGGCCGCGGTACGCCACCTCTACGAAGACGCCTACCCCTTCGACGCCACCGGCCCCCGCCACCACGAGAACTGGATCCTGGACCTCATCGCGGTGATGAACCGGGTCCCCGACCCCCGCGGGTGGACCGGACTCGACGACGCGGCACACACCCCGGAACGCGAAGGGTTCCCCACCTTTCCCTTCGACGTCCACCCCCCGGAGTACATCGCGGAACGCCTCCAGGAGATCGACCGGGACAGCGCCGAAAACCTGCTCCTGGCCCTCACCGGTGACAAGTGCACCCTGTCCAACCTCTTCCACTTCAAAGAAACCAAGGAAGAACTACGGGCGATGGCCCGTACCATCCTCGCCCGCTACGGGGACAAGGCCACCTACCACACCAACGTCGACCGGCCCGGCCGTGTACCCGGCACGCTCGACTTCGTGACGCCGAACTGGGGGTGGGCCTCGCTGAGCTTCTACTCGGAGGACTACGGCCTCGTCGTCGTCTCCAACACCGAGGTGGGCATGTTCTGGAACTTCTCCGACTACTGACCCCGCCTGCCCCGTGAGAGAGCGCCGCCCAAGCCCTGGAGATCATGGACCCCACCGACAGCACCGCATGGGACACCGCACTGGAGCGGCTCCTCGACGATGTGTACACCTTTGCGATGGCCGGGCCCCGGCACCACGGCGATTGGGCGCGGGACGTCCTGGCCGTCATGGACCGGTCGGTCACCGACCCCCGGGGGTGGCGGACACTGGAGTGGGGGATCGACAAGGAGGGGCGCGAGAACGGCCGTCCCGCCTACCCGTTCCTGCCGCCCACGGCCGAGCAGGTGCGCGCGTGGACGTATCCCGTCACGGCCGGTGCCGCCGCTGAGTTGCTCGCCTCGCTGACCCAGGAATGGTTCCTCGAGGGCCGCCCCGTCCGGGCGCGCGCCGACCGGAACGATGTGCTGGCCGACGCGCGCACGGTACTCGGCCGGTTCGGTGCCGGGGCCGTCTTCCGTACCTCCGCCGAGCGGGCCCGGGCCTCCGCCTCGCCGGAGTTCCTTGCCGCCGACCTCGCCGGCGGCCGGCCCTTCACCCACCATGTGATGGACCTCGGGCTGATCGCCGTCGGCGCGGACGAGGTCGGGGTCTTCTGGTCGTTCAACGCGAACGGATGAGGGCATGCCGGGGCGCCGCGCCGGTCGGTGGCGGCGACGCTGCCCGGCGAGGCCGACCGGCGGGGCCGGCCAGGCCGTCGTCAGAGGCGGTCGGCCAGGAACGGGAGCACCAGCGCCGCCAGTTCGTCGGGGACTTCCTCCGCGAGGTCGTGGCCGGCGTGCAGGACGTGGCCGGTGACATCGTCGGCGAAGTGGCGCATCTGGGCCTCGGCCCGCTCCCCGACGAAGGCGTCGCCGCCGATCGCCAGGACCGGGATGTCCAGCTTCCGCCGGGCCGCCTCGCGGTTCTGTTCGGCGTCGACCAGGATGGCCCGGTAGACCGCGAGCATGGCGCGGATGCCGCCGGGGCCGGAGTAGCAGCGCACGTACTCCTCGATGGCGTCGGGGGTGGCCGAATCGGGGTGCAGCCGCGCGCACTTGGTCATGTAGGTGATCAGCTCGCGCTCATGTCCGGCGATCAGCATCTCGGGGACGTCCGGCTGGAAGTAGAAGCCGAGGTGCCAGAGGTGCATGCCGCCGGGCGCGGTGTTCTGCGGGGTGAGGGCGGTGTGGTCCTCGAAGCCGTAGCCGGAGAACAACGCCTCGGTGAAGACCAGGGCGTTGACGTGCTCGCGGTGGCGGGCGGCGAGGTGGTAGCCGGTCACCGCGCCCCAGTCCTCGCCCATCACGGTGTAGGTGGTGTGCCCGAGGTGGGCCATCAGCGCGGCGATGTCGTCGCTCATCGTCGCGGAGTCGTAGCCGTCGGCGGGGCGTGTGGAGTCCCCGAGCCCGCGCAGGTCGGGTACGACGACGGTGTAGTGCGGGGTCAGCTTCGGCAGCAGGTGGCGCCAGTGGTAGCCGGTCTTGGGCACCCCGTGCAGCAGCACGATCGCCGGTCCTGAGCCGGCGGTCCGGTAGTGGATGCCCGTCCCGTTGACGGTGGGGCGGTCCGTACGGACAGGGGCTCCGGTGTGGTCGTACATCATGGCTCGACACAACCTTTCCAAGGTGTTTCATGGTGGGCTTTTGTGGATCGTGCGATACAGATTTCGGGTACGAAAAACTCACCCGAGAGCGGCCAGCGCGACCTCCACGAGCGGTTCGAGGGCACGGGCGTCCGGGGTGACCTTCGCGGAGACCAGCAGCCCGTTGAGGAAGGTGACGAAGAAGCCGGCCAGGGCGGACGGGTCGTGCCGGTCCGGGATCTCCCCCCGCTCGACCGCCACCCGCAGCACCTCGGTGAGCGCCTCCCGGGTGGCCTCCTGCATGTCCCGCACGGTACGGCGGGTCGCCGGGTCCTCCGGCGCGCGCTCGCAGACGGCGTTGACCGCCAGGCACCCCCGGCCGTCGTGCGCCACGGCGATCCGGATCCGCTCGACCAGCATCGTCCGGATGGCGGAACGGGCGTCCGCCCCCTCCTCCAGGTCCCGCAGCGCCGCCGCCGCGAGGCTGGTCCGGTAGTGCTCCAGCGCCGCCCGGTACAGACCGTCCTTGTCCTTGAAGGCGGCATACAGGGAGCCCTGCCCGATGCCGAGGTACGCGGTCAGGTCCCGCACCGACGTGGCCTCGTAGCCACGCGCCCAGAACAGCTCCATCGCGCGACTCACCGCCGCCTCGGTGTCGAACTCCCGTGTCCTCGCCATGAGAAGACCGTAACCCATCTGGATCGCACGTTCAAGAAAAATCGTCACTTCTGACGGCACGGCTCATCCGGGGTGGACGGCGGCCAGGTGCGCGAGGAGCGGGGCGGCGCCGTCCTCCAGGGCGATGTCCCGGGCGAGCGCGGTCGCCCGGTGGCGGTGGGCCGGGTCGGTCAGGCAGGCGGTGATGCCCTCGGCGAGGGTCTCGGCGGTGAGGTCCTGGAACGGCAGCGGACGGGGGGCGACGCCCAGTCGGTGCAGCCGGGACGCCCAGAACGGCTGGTCGGCCATGACGGGGACGGGCAGCGCGGGCACCCCGGCCCGCAGTCCGGCCCCGGTGGTGCCCGCCCCGGCGTGGTGGACGACGGCGGCGGTGCGCGGGAACAGCCAGTCGTGCGGGATGTCACCGATGGCCAGGATGTCGGGGCCACGGCCGGACAGCTCGGCCCACCCGGCCTGCACCACCGCGCGCACACCGGCTCGCCGCACCGCCCCGGTCACCAGCTCGCTGAGCCGCTCCCCCTGCCCCGGCGCCATGCTGCCGAACCCGATGAACACCGGGGGCGGGCCGGCCCGGAGGAAGTCGACCAGTTCGGCCGGGGGTCGCCAGCCGTCCGGCCGGGCGGGCCACCAGTAGCCCGACACGCCGACCGAGGGCGGCCAGTCGTCGGGGCGCGGCACCACCAGGGGGCTGAAGCCGTGGAAGACCGGCCGGTCGTCCGCCGGGCCGTCCGCCGGGTCCGGGGGCGGATCGGCGGGCAGGCCGAGGCGGGCGCGCAGCCGGGTCACGGCGCCCGCGAAGACCCCTTCCGCGCGCTCCAGCACGTCCCGGCCCGTGGCGAGGTTGCCGGCCGGTCCCGGGTCGTCGGTGGCGCGCGCGTTGGGGAGCGGGAACTGGCCGGTGGCGAAGGACGGTGTGAGGTAGGTGCCGATCACGGGGATGCCGAACGCCTCGCCGGCGACCCGGGCGAGCGGTGCCGGGCCGAAGGCGGTGAGCAGCAGATCGGCGCCGCCCGCCACGGCCTCCGCCACTCCGTCCGCGAGCCCCTCCGCGTACGCCCTGGTCAGCGCCTGGACCTCCGCCCGGGAGGCCGCCCGGGACCAGTCCTGGATCAGCCCCTGCGGGTCGCCCGGCATCGGCCGGTGGTC
This sequence comes from Streptomyces pyxinae, assembly GCF_024756275.1. Classification (GTDB taxonomy): domain Bacteria; phylum Actinomycetota; class Actinomycetes; order Streptomycetales; family Streptomycetaceae; genus Streptomyces; species Streptomyces pyxinae. The sequence continues at coordinate 9,384 of NZ_JANUGQ010000006.1, forward strand.
GAGACCGCACCCGCCGACGAGCGCGGCGAAGGACGGGTGGGCGGCCACGGCGACCCGATGGCCCGCGTCCCGCAGGCGCCGCCCCAGACCGGTGAAGGGGGCGACGTCCCCGCGCGAGCCGGCGGTGATGATCAGAATGCGCATGGGGTGATTCTCCCCAGCACCCACGACGCCTCGGCTGCCGCCGGGCCGCCGCCCGGGCACCCGGCGCTCGGCGCCGTCGGGACCGCCGCCCGCCCGGGCGGTCACCGTCATACCCACCGCCCGGCGCTCGTCATTCGGTCCGCCCGTCGCTCGCCGGCCGTCGTCCGTCGCCGTCCGTCATCCGTCGTCCGTCGCCTGCCGTTCGCCGCCCGCCCGGGCGCCCGGCGCTCGCCGTACATCGCCCGGAGCCCGGTGCCTGCCGCCCGGCGCCTGTCACCCGCCGTCCGTCGCCTGTCGTTCACCACCTGCCGCACGGTCCGCCCGGTCACCGGCACCGGTCACCGGCACCGGTCGCCGGGTACGGGCCTGGTACCGGCCGGAGCCGGTCCGTCACCGGGTCGGCCGGGCCGGCTCCGGTCAGCCCGCGAGACGCTCGGCGGCCCGCTCGCCGCGCCGCCCGACCGGCTGGATCCCGTACGCCTCGCCCAGCCCGGTCGGCGGCATGGCGTGGTAGACCGCCTCGTACGAGCCCGCCGGCACGAGGTACGTCTCGTGCCAGATGCCGACGCTCCCCGCTCCGCCGCGCGCGTGGCGGTTGAACGCCGCCCAGGCGGGGCGGTGCCTGCGGTCCGGGTCGGAGGCGTAGGCGAGCAGCTTCTCGCGCGACTCCCAGTACTGGACGATCGTGAAGCTGCGGGGGCCGCTCGCGTACCGCCCGTATCCCAGCAGCCCGCCGCCCTCCTCGCGCGCGAGTTCCCTGAGCATGCGCGGCATGGCCGTGAGGACGGGCAGCCAGTGCCGCACCGACCGCCAGCGGTTGATCCGCATGCCGATGAGGAAGACCACCACGTCCCCCTCGGCCGTCGTCGTGACCCGTTCCGTTGTCGGTGCCGTACCCATGTCGTTCCCCCAGTCCGTCGGCCCGTCGTTGGATAGCGACGCTATCCATGTTTGGATAGTGACAGTATCCAAGGGAGGGCGCAAGAGGAATGCGACTGGCCGAGCTGAGCGAGCGCAGCGGGGTGTCGACCGCCACGATCAAGTACTACCTGCGGGAGGGGCTGCTCCAGCCCGGCCACCGGGTCACCGCCACCCAGGCCGCGTACGGCGAGGAGCACCTGCGCCGGCTGCGTCTGGTGCGGGCGCTGATCCAGATCGGCAAGGTGCCGGTGGCCGTCGCGCGGGACGTGATCGCCGCCGCCGAGGACACGTCGCTGGACCATCACATGCGGCTCGGCGCGGCCACCCGGGCGCTGCCGCACCCCCCGGGGCCCGCGGCGGACGACGAGGCGACCGGGGCGGCGCGCCGGTCGGTGGACGCGCTCCTGGAACAACTGGGCTGGCAGGACCCGCACGACGAGCCCTCCCCCGCCCTCGGCACGCTCGTCACCTCCGTCGCCGCGCTCGCCCGCCTCGGCTATCCCTGCGACGCCGCGCATCTGCTGCCGTACGGCCGCCTCGCCGCCGAACTCGCCGTGGCCGACCTGGACACGGTCGAGGAACGGCCCACGGCGGCCGGGCAGATCGAGGCGGCCGTCGCCCTGACCGTGCTGTACGAACCGGTGCTGCTCAGCCTGCGCAGGCTGGCCCACATCCAGGAGTCGGCCCGGCGGTTCGGGGGGCAGGAGGTCCGGCCGGGGCGGTCCGCCGGCCCGGATCAGGCAGCGACGGGGGCCTGATCGGAGGCCGCGATCAGGCGGCCACCCGGGCCTGTGCGGGGGCCTGTTCGGGGGTGGGGGTGTCGGAGGCGGCCGGGGGCGTGGCGGGGGCCTTGCGGGCGGACTTGAGGAGGACGACCAGGGCGGTGGTGGTCAGGGTGCCGGCGGCGACGGCGAGCAGGTAGAGGAACGGGTTGCCGATCAGCGGGACCACGAACACGCCGCCGTGCGGGGCGCGCAGGGTGCAGCCGAAGGCCATCGACAGGGCGCCGGTGACCGCGCCGCCGGCCATCGCGGAGGGGATGACCCGCAGCGGATCGGCGGCGGCGAAGGGGATGGCGCCCTCGGTGATGAAGGAGGCGCCGAGCACCCAGGCGGCCTTGCCGTTCTCCCGCTCGGCCCGGGTGAAGAGGCGGCCCCGGACGACGGTGGCCAGCGCCATGGCGAGCGGCGGCACCATACCGGCGGCCATCACGGCGGCCATGACCTTGAGCGAGCCCTCGTTGGGGTCGGCCAGGCCGCCGACGGCGAAGGCGTACGCGACCTTGTTGAGCGGTCCGCCCAGGTCGAAGCACATCATCAGGCCCAGCACGGCGCCCAGGATGAGGGCGTTGGAGCCGGAGAGACCGGACAGCCAGTCGGTGAGCGCCCGTTGGAGCGCGGCGATGGGCTTGCCGACCACCAGGAACATCAGGAAGCCGACCAGCGCGGCGGAGACCAGCGGGATGACCACCACCGGCATGACCCCGCGCAACGGGGCGGGCACCCGGACCCGTTGGACGGCCAGCACCACTCCGCCCGCGAGCAGTCCGGCGGCGAGCCCGCCGAGGAAACCGGCGTCGATGGTGAGCGCGGCGGCGCCGCCGACGAAGCCGGGGACCAGACCGGGGCGGTCGGCCATCCCGTACGCGATGTAACCGGCGAGGACCGGGACCAGGAAGCCGAAGGCGAGCCCGCCGGTCTGGAAGAGCAGCGCGGCCCAGCTGTCCGCCTGGGTCCAGACGAAGTGCTCGGCCACGGACGGCGCCTTGTCGATGGTGTAGCCGCCGATGGCGAAGCCGAGCGCGATGAGCAGTCCGCCCGCCGCGACGAACGGCACCATGTAACTGACGCCGGACATCAGCCAGACGCGGAGGCGGGTGGCGTAACTGTCGTTCGCAGGCGCCGGGTTGCCGCCATCGGGCAGGGGGGCGGCGGGGGTGGACCCGCCGTGGGCGGCGCGCTCGCGGACCTGGGCGACGAGCGCGGCCGCGTCGTTGACGGCCGCCTTGACGCCCACGTCGACGGTGGGCTTCCCGGCGAACCGCTCCCGCTCCCGTACCGGTACGTCATGGGCGAGGATCACCCCGTCGGCGGCGGCGATGACGGCCGGGTCGAGCCGGGTGAACCCGGCCGATCCCTGGGTCTCGACCACCAGCTCGACCCCGGCCTCCTGCCCGGCCCGCTCCAGGGCCTCGGCCGCCATGTAGGTGTGCGCGATGCCGGTGGGGCAGGAGGTGACGGCGACGATGCGGAAGGGGGGCGCCCCGCCGGCGGGTGCGGCCGATTCCTCGGTGGGCGCGGCGGGGGCGAGGGCGGATTCCGCCGCTGCCGGGGTGGCGGGGGCGAGGGCGGAGCCCGCCGCTGCCGGGGTGGCGGGAGCTCCCGGAACTTCGAGGGCGGCGGGGGCCCCGGAAGCTTCGGCCTCGGGGGCTTCCGGAGTGGCGGGAGCCTCAGGGGCCTCCGGAGTGGCGGGGGCGGGCTCCGGGGGCTGCTCGCCGGTGATCAGGGCGGCGGCCGCCGCGGGGGCGGGGGTGGCGCGGAGGGCGGCCGTGAAGGCGGCGTCCATCAGCCGCCGGGCCAGGGCGGACAGAATGGTCAGATGGGCGTCGTCGGCACCGGCCGGGGCGGCGATCAGGAAGATCAGGTCGGCCGGGCCGTCCGGGGCGCCGAAGTCGATACCGGCGGCGGAGCGCCCGAAGGCGAGGGTGGGCTCGGTGACATGGGCGCTCCGGCAGTGCGGGATGCCGATGCCGCCGTCCAGACCGGTCGGCATCTGGGCCTCGCGGGCGGCCACATCGGCCAGGAAGCCGTCGAGGTCGGTCACCCGGCCGAGTGCCACCATCCGTTCGGCGAGGGCGCGGGCCGCCGCCTCCTTCGTGGTCGCGGCCAGGTCGAGATCGACCAGGTCCGCGGTGATCAGGCTGCTCATCGCGGGCTCCCTTGCTCGCTCAGCTCTCGGCCGAGAGGTACGTCGGTGGTCACGGTGACCGCCGACGGGTCCAGATCGCGCGGGGCCGGCATCGCGCTGCCGGGCAGCCGGACGGCCGCCGCGCCGTGGGCGACCGCCGCCGCCAGGGCCGCCGGGCCGGTCCCGCCCGCCGCGAGGAACCCGGCGAGGGAGGCGTCGCCCGCGCCGACGTTGCTGCGGACGGCTCCGGCGGGCACCTCGGCGTACCCGTAGTGGGTGCCGTCGGCGGAGACCAGCAACTGGCCGTCGGCGCCCAGGCTGGCGAGGACCGCCCCGGCACCGGCCGCCCGGAGTTCGCCCGCCGCCCGGACCGCGTCCCCGACGGTGACCAGGGGCCGGCCGACGGCTGCGGCCAGCTCGTCGGCGTTGGGCTTCACCACGTCCGGCCGGGCGGCCAGCGCGGCCGGGAGGGCCGGGCCCGAGGTGTCCAGGGCGATCCGGGCGCCGTGGCCGTGGGCCCGGGTGACCAGCTCGGCGTACCACTCGGGAGCGAGGCCGCGCGGCAGACTGCCGCAGCAGGCGATCCAGCCGGCCGTGGCGGCCCGGGCGGCGACGGCGGCGAGCAGCGCCTCCGACTCGGCGGGGGTCAGTTCGGGGCCGGGCGCGTTGATCTTGGTGAGGGTGGCGTCGGGCTCCGCGAGGGCGATGTTGGAGCGGGTGTGCCCGGCGACCGGTACGCCCGCCACCTCGATGCCCTGCGCGGCGAGCAGCTCCGCGACCAGTGCGCCCGGGGCGCCGCCGAGCGGCAGTACGGCGACCGTGCGGTGCCCGGCGGCGGCGAGCGCGCGGGAGACGTTGACGCCCTTGCCGCCCGGGTCCATCCGCTCGCCGGCCGCGCGCAGCACCTCGCCGCGCGCCAGGCCGGGGACCTCGTACGTCCGGTCCAGGGACGGGTTGGGGGTGACGGTGAGGATCATGCGCGTACGACATCCGTTCCGGCCGCCGTGAGCGCGGCGGCGTCCTCCGGGCCGAGCCCGCTGTCGGTGATGAGCAGATCGACGTCGGCGAGGTCCCCGAAGCGGGCGAAGTGCTCCTGGCCGTGCTTGGCGGAGTCCGCGAGCAGCACCACCCGGCGGGCGGCGGCGATGACGGCCCGCTTGACGGCGGCCTCGGCCAGGTCGGGGGTGGTCAGCCCGTGCGCGGCGGAGAAGCCGTTGGCGCCGAGGAAGGCGACATCGGCGCGGACCTGCCCGTACGCGCCGAGCGCCCAGGCGTCCACGGCGGCCCGGGTGCGCTGCCGGACCCGGCCGCCGACCAGGTGCAGGGCGATGCCCGGGTGGTCCGCGAGCCGGAAGGCGGCGGGCAGCGCGTGGGTGACCACGGTGAGCGTCCGGTCCAGCGGTACGCACTCGGCCAGCCGGGCCACGGTGGAGCCGGCGTCCAGCAGGACGGTGCCGCCCTCGGGCAGCTCCGCCAGGGCGGCCCGGGCGATCCGGTCCTTCTCGTCGGCGGCGGTGGACTCGCGCTCCGCGAGGTCGGGCTCGAAGTCGAGCCGCCCGGCGGGGATGGCGCCGCCGTGCACCCGGCGGACCAGACCGGCGCGGTCCAGCTGCTTGAGGTCGCGCCGGATGGTCTCGGCGGTGACCTGGAACTCCTCGGCCAGCGAGAGCACCTCGACCCGGCCGCTGTCGCGGGCGAGGCGGAGGATCTGCTGCTGGCGCTCGGGGGCGTACATGTGGATATGCGTCCGTTCGATGCCCGAGTATGTGGTTTCACTGTCAGGCTACGGCCATCCTGGCGGAAAGTAAACACGTTCGGGCACGTCCGGGCACATGTGGGCACGGGGGGACGTGGGCGCCCGGGCGTGCGCCCCGGCGCGGGCGGACGCGCGAGAGCCCGGTCCGTGGGAGACACGAACCGGGCTCCGGAAGCGGGGCCGGGGGCCGGGAAGGCCAGAGGCGCCCGGAGGTCCAGGCGGGCCAGAGGGACCCGGAAGGCCAGAGGCGCCCGGAGGTCCAGGAGGGCCACAGGGACCCGGGGCCCGGAGGGCCAGACGGGTCGAAGGCGGGCAGGCGGACCGGTGGGCCGGGGGCACCGGCGGGCCGGGGGCACCGGCGGGCCGGGCGGGTCAGGCGGCGGCGTCGAAGCCGGTGTCGCGGGCCATCCGCTTCAGTTCGAGAAGGGCGTGCTTCTCTATCTGGCGGATGCGCTCCCGGGTCAGCCCGTGCTCCTTGCCGACCTCGGTCAGGGTGCGCTCGCGGCCGTCCTCGATGCCGTACCGCATCCGGATGATGGAGGCCGTACGGTGATCGAGCTTGCCGATCAGGTCGTCCAGCTCCTCGCTGCGCAGCAGCGTCAGGACGGACTGCTCGGGCGAGACGGCGGAGGTGTCCTCCAGCAGATCACCGAACTGGGTCTCACCGGCGTCGTCCACCGACATGTTCAGCGAGACCGGGTCGCGCGCCCAGTCGAGGACGTCGGTGATCCGCTCCGGGGAGGAACCCAGGTCCTCGGCTATCTCACCGGCCTCCGGGTCGCGCCCGTGCTCGCGGTTGAACTCCCGCTGCACGCGCCGGATCCGGCCCAGCTCCTCCACCAGGTGGACGGGGAGCCGGATGGTGCGCGACTGGTCGGCGATGGAGCGGGTGATGGCCTGCCGGATCCACCAGGTGGCGTACGTGGAGAACTTGAAGCCCTTGGTGTAGTCGAACTTCTCCACCGCGCGCACCAGGCCCGCGTTGCCCTCCTGGATCAGGTCGAGCAGGGGCAGCCCGCTGCGCGGGTAGCGCCGGGCGACCGCGACCACCAGCCGGAGGTTGGAGCGGATGAAGACGTCCTTCGCCCGCTCGCCCTCCTCCACCAGGCGCTCCAGCTCCGCACGGCTCGCGCTCGCGGCCGCCGAGCCCTCTTCGGCGCCGGCCTCGCCGTCCAGGATCTGGCGGGCGTAGACGCCGGCCTCGATCGTCTGGGACAGCTCGACCTCCTTGGCGGCGTCGAGCAGCGGCGTACGGGCGATCTCGTCGAGGTACATGCCGACCAGGTCGCGGTCGGCGATCTCCCCGCCCACGGCGCGAACGCTGCTGGCCCGGTCGGTGCCACCCTTGGCGGACTCCCGACGGGCGACGGCACGGGTTGCCATGCGAGCTCCCTTGCTGAGTAGGTCGCGACACCCTTGCGGGTGCCCTGCATCCGGTGGAAACAACGTCTGGAATCCGGACACAATTCCCATGCGGGGCGGGCATTTCCGCGATCATGCAGTACCCTGTCCGGCTTCCCGGGCGGCTCCGGTTCCCCGCGTACGCCGTTCCCGCAGGTCAGCCACGACGGACGCGGCCCCGGCGACCGGACGGCCGCCCGCACCGGTGAGATGGCCGTCACACCCGAGTCAGGCGGGTACCCGCCGTTCGGCGGAGGGAATCACCCGAACTGGAGCGAGCGCTTCGCCAGGCCCAGCCAGAAGCCGTCGATGACACTGCGGCCGTCCGCCAGGTCCCCGGCGGCCTCGGCGGCGCCCAGGGTGACGAAGAGCGGGGCGAAGTGTTCGGTACGCGGATGGGCGAGCCGCCCGGCCGGCGCCTTGTGCTCGAAGTCCAGCAGGGCGTCCACGTCCCCGGCGGCCAGCGCGTCCCGCCCCCAGTGGTCGAACTCGGCCGACCAGCCGGGCACCCCGGGCCCGGTGTGCCGGAGCGCGGCCAGGTTGTGGGTGAAGAAGCCGCTGCCGACGATCAGCACGCCCTCGTCCCGGAGCGGCGCCAGCCTGCGGCCGGTCTCCATCAGCCCGGCCGGGTCGAGGGTGGGCAGCGAGACCTGGAGGACCGGGATGTCGGCGTCCGGGTACATCTCGACCAGCGGTACGTACGCCCCGTGGTCCAGTCCCCGGTCCGGCATGTCCTGCACCGGGGTGCCGGGCGCCCGCAGCAGCCCCCGGACCGCCTCGGCCAGCGCGGGCGCGCCGGGGGCGGCGTACCGGACCCGGTAATAGTGCTCGGGGAAGCCCCAGAAGTCGTACACCAGGGGCAGCGTGGTGGTGGCGCCCAGGGCCAGCGGGGCCTCCTCCCAGTGGGCGGACACCACCAGGACGGCGGTGGGGCGGGGCAGGGTACGCGCCCAGGCGGCGAGCTGGCCGGGCCAGACCGGGTCGTCGGCGAGCGGCGGGGCGCCGTGCGAGAGGTAGAGCGCGGGCATGCGGCCGGCGGGGGGTGCGGGTGTGGCGGGCACGGGGACGGAGAGAGGGGTGGGCATGGGCGGGCTCCCTGATGGGCTGCGAGGGTCAACACTTGAAAGTTAAACCTTCGCTTTATCATCCGCCTCGGTGCTGGATATTTCAACATTCAAGGGACGTACAGTGGGAACCATGACCATGGCATCGAACGGCGCCGACGCCGAGCCCCGCTGGCTCACCGACGAGGAGCAGCGGGTCTGGCGCGCCTATCTGCACGCCACCACGCTGCTGGAGGACCATCTCGACCGCCAGCTCCAGCGTGATGCCGGGATGCCGCACGTCTACTACGGGCTGCTGGTCCAGCTCTCCCAGGCGCCGCGCCGCCGGATGCGGATGACCGAGCTGGCCAAGGACGCCAAGATCACCCGTTCCCGGCTCTCGCACGCCATCGCCCGGCTGGAGAAGAACGGCTGGGTCCGGCGGGAGGACTGTCCCTCGGACCGGCGCGGGCAGAACGCCGTGCTGACGGACGAGGGCTTCCGGGTGCTGGAGGAGAGCGCGCCCGGCCATGTCGCCGCCGTGCGGCAGGCGATGTTCGACCGGCTCGGCCCGGAGCAGGTCCGGCAGCTGGGCGAGATCATGCGGCTGATGGCCGAGGGCCTCCAGCCCTGCGACCGGGACGCCGACCTGCCCTGGCTGCGCTGAGCACACTGAGCACGGGGGCCTGGCCGCCGCGCTGAGTACACGGGGCCCCGGTCGGGCTCAGCGCGCGGGCCCCGGCCGGGCTCAGCGCGCGGGCCCCGGCCGGGCTCAGCGCGCGGGCCCCGGCCGGGCTCAGCGCGCGGGCCCCGGCTGCGGCGAGGACCGGTGGTCCTCGGCGGACTGGTGGTCCTCAGCCCGTCGTCAGCAGGACGCCCGCGTACGAGGCCGCCGCGACCAGCACCCAGGCGCTCAGCCCCAGCGCGGCGACCCGTACCCCCGTACCGGTCCGCGCGAGGGTCGGCAGGTGCACCGCCGAGCCGAGGCCGAAGAGGGCGGCGGCGAGCAGCAGTTCCTGGGCCGTACCGGCGGCGGTGAGCAGCGGGGCTGGCAGCAGCCCGGTCGTGCGCAGCGCCACCATGGCGAGGAACCCGGCCACGAAGAGCGGCACCAGCGGCGGGCGCTTGCCGCTGACACCGCCCTCTTCGCCACCGGCCCCGGCCGCGCTCCGGCGGCGGGCGGCCAGCGCGAGCCCGGCGACCAGCGGCGCGAGCAGCGCCACCCGGACCAGCTTCACCAGGACCGCCTCGCCCAGGGCGGTGGGCCCGGCGGTCTGGGCGGTCGCCACCACCTGGCCCACGTCGTGGACGCTGGCGCCCACCCAGCGCCCGAACGCGGCGTCGTCCAGGCCCAACGGGACGTGCAGCAGCGGCAGTACGGCGATGGCGAGGGTGCCGCAGAGGGTGACCAGGGCGACCGAGGCGGCGGCGTCGTCCTCGTCGCTGTCCCGCACCGCGCTCACCGCGCCGATGGCGGAGGCCCCGCAGATGGCGTACCCGGAGGCGATCAGCAGCGGCTGGTCACCGGGGAGGCCGAGCCGCCGCCCCAGCCACCAGGTGCCCGCGAGGGTGGCGACGACCACGGCCGGGACCATGACGGCGGTGCCCCAGCCGAGGCCCAGCACGTCCCCGAGGCTCAGTTTCAGCCCGAGCAGCACCACCCCGACCCGCATCAGCCGCTTGGCGGCCAGGCTCAGCCCGGGCCGGCAGACCCCGCGTACCCGCTCGCGCAGTCCGGGGACGTGCACGGCGGCGACGCCCAGCAGCACGGCGGCGGTCAGCAGCGGTACGGCGGGCAGCGCCCGGTGCACCAGCCAGGCGGTGGCGACCCCGGCGGCGGCCAGCGCGAGACCGGGCCCGGCGCCGGAGCCGAGACCCCAGGAGGTCCGGGCGCCGGCCCCGGGCCTGGCGCGGGCCGGGAAGCCGGACCGGGTCTGGGTCGGGGAGCCGGGGAGCGGCCGGGCTCCGGAGCCGGTGAGCGCCATCAGGCGTCGGCCGGCAGCCGGTAGAGGCGCCGGACGCTGGTACCCAGGCGCGTGATGTCGGCGCCGTAGACATGGACGGAGACGGCCGTGCCGGTGCCGCCGTTGTGCACCCGGTGGATGTCGCCGGGCGGGGCGAAGGCGCTGGCCTCCCCCTGCCGGGTGATCACGTCCTCGGTGGCGACCAGCCGGGCGGACGGGCCGTCCGGGACGAGGCGGTAGCGGCGCTCGTACTCGGCGCCCTGGTGCACGCCGGTGACGCCCCAGGCCACGTGGTCGTGGATCGGGGTGATCTGGCCGGGCAGCCAGACGAGGGCGACGAGCGAGAAGCCGCCGTCCGGCTCGGCGTGCAGGACGTGCTGGCGGTAGCGGTCCGGGTCGCCCTCGTGGTGCTCGGGGAGCAGCAGGTCGGGCGCGCCCAGGTGCGGGGTGAGCAGGTCGGCCACGAGCTGGGCGGTGGGTCCGGGCGGCAGCCCCCGGTCCACGGCTTCGCGTATCTCCGCGACAAGGGCGCGGAGCCGGACGGTGGTCGCGGCGATGGTGGTCGTGGTCATGGTGGCAGCGTCGGGCGAGCGGCCGGGGCGCGTCCAAGGAGCGTTCCTTGCACCCCCGGCAACGAACGCTTATGCGCGGGGGCGCCGGGCCGGCGACGCGGACGGAGGTTCCCCCGCGCCCGGCCCCGGGTCGGCGCGGACCGCCGTCGGGCCTTCCCGGATCCGGCTCCGGGCCACCACCGGGGGGCGCGGCCGGGCCCCCCGGGCCGGCACCGCCGGGGACGCGGCCCGGACCGCCCCCGCCCGCGATACGGCTCAGCAGCCGACCTTGTTCTCCGCGGCCGCTCGTATCTCGTCCAGCATCAGGGCGGTGGCGGGGATGCGCAGATGGTCGCGGAGCACGTACGCGTACACCTGGCGGCGGGTGTGCGGCTCCAGGATCCGCCCGGTGACCTTGCTGTGGCAGAGGAAGGACAGCACCAGCGCCGGGACGACCGCGATGCCGACGCCCGCCGCCACCAGGCTCTGCATCACCAGGTTGTCGTCGGTGGTGCAGGCCACGTCCGGGGTGAACCCCTCCTCGGCGCACGCCTGGAGGAAGTTGGCGCCGCACCGGGGACAGCCCGCGATCCACCGCTCGCCGGCCAGGTCCGCGAGGCGTACCGAACGCCGCCGGGCCAGCGGATGACCGACCGGCAGCAGCACGGTCAGCGGGTCCTCAAGGAGCCGGAACTCGGCCAGTTCCTCCGGTACGTCCGCCCGCAGCCCCGGGTAGCCGAAGGCCAGCGCGATGTCGCACTCGCCCCGGGCGGCCAGCCGCAGCGACTCGGGCGGTTCGTTCTCCATCAGCTCGACCCGTACGCCGGGGTGCTCGGCGGCCATCCGCGCCATCGCCCCGGGCAGGATGGTCGCCGCCGCGCTCGGGAACGCGCAGACCCGGACCCGCCCGGAGCGCAGCCGCGCTATCGCGTCGATCTGGTGCTGGGCGGCGGTCAGCGAGTCCAGGATGGCGGTGGTGTGCCGGGTGAGCGCCTCCCCCGCCTCGGTGAGCCGCAGCCCCCGGCCGACCCGGGTGAACAGCGGGGTGCCGACGTCCCGTTCGAGCGCCTTCATCTGCTGGCTGACGGCGGGCTGGGTGAGGCCGAGGGAACGGGCGGCGGCCGTGTAGGAACCGGTGCGGACCACGTCGTGGAAGGTCTTGATGTACCGGGAGTCGAACACAGGAACCAGCATAGACAGCGACCCATAAGCAGATTTTGGGGTACGGAAAAGGGGCGGGACCGACCCGTTCGGTCGGTCCCGCCCCCGTGCCGTCCCGCGCCAGGAGCTACCGGCGCGCTCCGGACGCTCGCTGCCGAGCGGTGGCGGCGTACGGCTCTGTCGCGCGACGCGTCGTACGGCGTCGGTGCGCGCTCGTCGTACGACCGCCTCGTCCGGCGTCAGTGCGCGATGACCGGCACCCGCACGGCGTCATCGGTGGTCTCGGCGTTCTCGGCGGTCTTGGCGACCCCGGCGGAGCCGTCCGTCTCACCCGAGGCGGTCGGCGCGCCGCTGCCCGGACGGCCGGTGTTGATGAAGGTCACGGCGATCGTGGCGGCCAGCGCCAGGATGCCGACGGCCCACCAGATGGCGGCGGAGTAGCCCTCCACCATGGCCCGCAGCTGGACCAGCCGCAGGGCGTCCGGCGTGGTGGCGGCGCCCGCGTGGTCGGTGAAGTACGCGGTGGTGGCCGACGCGGCGATGGTGTTGAGCAGCGCCGTACCGATGGCGCCGCCGACCTGCTGCGAGGTGTTCACCATGGCGGAGGCCACTCCGGCGTCCCGGGCCTGCACCCCGTACGTCGCCAGGGACATGGCCGGCATGAACGCCGTACCCATGCCCAGGCCCAGCATCAGCTGCGCGGGCAGGATCAGCCCGGCGTACGAGGAGCCGACCTCCAGCTGGGTCAGCAGCAGCATGCCGAGCGCGGCCAGCGCGAAGCCGGGGCCCATCAGCAGCCGGGGCGCGACCCGGGTCATCAGCCGGGTGCCGATCTGCGTCGAGCCGGTGATCATGCCGGCCACCATCGGCAGGAAGGCGAAGCCGGTCTTGACCGGCGAGTACCCCTTCACGACCTGGAGGTAGTAGGTGAGGAACAGGAAGAGCCCGAACATGCCGATGACGGCGAGGCCCAGCGAAAGGTAGACACCACCGCGGTTGCGGTCGGACGGCACCCGCAGCGGCAGCAGCGGATGGGCCACCTTCGCCTCGACGGCCACGAACGCGGCGAGCGCCACGGCCGAGAGCGCGAAGACGCCCAGCGTGCCGGCGTCGGTCCAGCCGTCGGACTCGGCGCGGGTGAAGCCGTACACCAGGGCGACCAGGCCCAGGGTGGAGAGGACGACGCCGGGGATGTCCAGCGGGTTGCGGTTGCGGGCGCCGGCCGGCTCATGGACGACGAGCAGCGCACCGGCCGCGGCGACGACCGCGAACGGGATGTTGACGAAGAAGGTCCAGCGCCAGTTCAGGTACTCGGTGAGGAAGCCGCCGAGGATCAGGCCGACGGCGCCGCCACCACCGGCGATGGCGCCGTAGATGCCGAACGCCTTGGCCCGCTCGCGGGCGTCGGTGAACATGACCGCCAGCAGCGAGAGCGCGGCCGGCGCGAGCAGCGCGCCGAAGGCGCCCTGGAGCGCCCGGGAGCCGAGCAGCATCGCCTCACCGGTGGCCGCGCCGCCCAGCGCGGAGGCGGCGGCGAAGCCGATGAGGCCGACCACGAAGGCACGCTTGCGGCCCCAGAGGTCGGCTATCCGGCCGCCGAAGAGCAGCAGTCCGCCGAAGGCGAGGGCGTAGGCGGTGATGACCCACTGCCGGTTGCCGTCGGAGATGCCCAGGTCCTGCTGGGCGGAGGGCAGGGCGATGTTCACGATCGTGGCGTCGAGCACGACCATGAGCTGGGCCAGGGCGATGAAGACAAGCGCCTTCCAGCGCCCGGGATCGGGCAGTGCGGCATCGGGGACGGCGGGAGCGCCGGAGGTTTTTGGCATGGCTGGGGCTACCTTGCGTTGCGTGGGTTACGTAAAGGGGCAGTCGAAGAACAAACAGACGAACAAGCGAACAAGCGAACAAGCAGTAGGCGAACAAGCAGCGGACGAACAAGCAGTGGACGAAGAAGCAGGTGACCCACCCGGAGCTCCGGAGAGCTGAAGAGCCGGGCAGCAGCCGGGCAGCCGGAGAGCGGCTCGGCCGGCGGGCCGGGGCCGGACGGTCCCAGGAGCCGGGACGCGCGGTCCGGCGAAGCCGGGTGGGGCCGACGGAAACCGTGGAAGGCCGGGCAGTCCCCGACGAGATCACACGACTCCGGGCGACTTCAAAGGGTTTTCGGGGTTTTCAGGGCTTCGGGTTCAAGAGGCCTTCGAGGTTCTTCGGGTTCAAGAGACCTTCGAGGTTCTTCGGGTTCAAGAGACCTTCGGACTCAAGGACTTCGGGCTCATCGGTTTCATCGGCTCATCGATTCCATCGGGTGCATCGGGTCATCGGGTGCATCGATTCCTTCGGGTTCACAGGGCCTTCAGGCGCGGCGGGGGCGGAAGTCCTCCAGGGTGGCGGCGGTTCCGGGCAGCCGGGAGCGCCCGGGCGCCTCAAGGCCGTCGAGGAACAGCTCCAGATGGCGGTGGACGAAGCGGTCCATGTCGAGGCAGCCGGTGCCGGGCAGCGGGCGGGTGAGCTGGGAGAGCGCGACGAGCAGGTCACCGACCTCGACGTCCGGCCGCATCCGGCCGGCCGACCGGGCCCGCTCGAAGAGCGCCCGTACGGCACCTTCCAACCTGTCACGGACGGCCGCCAGCTCCGGGTGCTCGCGGTCGAAGCCTCCGGAGAGCATCGGGCACAGCGCCCCGATCCGCTCCTCGGCGGCGTTGTGGGTGAAGCGGCGCACCGCCTGGAACGGGTCGTCCTCGGCGCCGTTCAGCCGCTCGGCGTCGGCGGCGACCCGGGACATGACCGAGACGACGACCTCACGGACGAGCGTGGCCCGGTCCGGGAAGTGCCGGTAGAGCGTGGCGTTGCCGATGCCTGCCCGGCGGGCGATCTCGTCGAACGGCACATCGGGGCCGGACTCCACGAACATCTCGCGCGCCGCCGCGACGATCCGCTCCCGGTTGCGCAGGGCGTCCGCCCGGGGGCGGGCGGGCCGCCGGGTCGCGGGGTCCGCCGTACCGGTGACACTGCTCATGACCGCTCCTCCTCACCCTTCATGGCGTGGCCCTCCACTGGCTTGCACTGGCTTGGTCTCGCACGGCTTCCGGACCCGGCCGCGCCTCCGAACCGGGGCACCGCGGGCTCCGTCAACCGGGGAAGAACTCCCCGCTTGCGCCGGCACAGGTGTAAACGGGGAACCGCTCCCCGGTTATTTCCCGAACCCGAGGTGACCCGCGTCACTCCCCCTACCGGCGGGTAGCCCCCGAACGGATCACCCGGCGCGCGGCCCCCGGCACCCCGGCAGAGGCTGAGCGGACGGAGAGCAGCCCGGGCCCGGCCGGCTGCCGCGGACCCGAAGGCGCCACGCATGCAGCTGACCCGCCGGCGGATACGCAGACCGGTCGCGCTCGGAGCGGCCACCACGTTCGCGCTGGCCTCGCTGGCCACCGCGAGCGCGACGCTCCCCGACCGGACCCGTGTGTCGGCGGGCTCGGTGGCCGCCGACGACGCCACCGACGCGCTGGGGCTCGCGCCCTGCCGGATCGCGTCCACGCTGGGCGTCCAGATGTCCGAGGGCATACCCACCGGCACCGGTTACACCCGCTCCACCGGCGAGGTCCGGGCCCTGAACCTGATGGTCGACTTTCCGGACGCGCCCGGCGAGGGCCCCGCGATGAGCCGGTTCGCGGAGTTCTTCCCGCAGACCTCCGACTGGTTCCGCACCGCTTCGTACGGGCGCCTCACCTACCGCCCGGAGACCCCGCTGCCGGACTGGCTGCGGATGCCGATGCCGTTCGCCGCGTACGGGATGGAGCGCGGCTCACCGTACGAGCCGGGCTACCGCCGGCTGGTCGAGGACATCGTGGACGCCGCCGACTCGCGGGTCGACTTCTCGGCGTACGACCTGGTCAACATCCTGGTGACACCCAACGCCGGCCCCTCGGCACTGGACACCGTGCTCTCGGTGACCTTCTCCGGCAACGGCGAGGCCCCGCACGCGGACGGGGTGCCGCTCGCCAACACCTCGTTCGTCTACAGCCGCCAGGACGACGGCTCGGGGTCGTACCACGAGACCGGCTACCGGGTGCTGCCGCACGAGAACGGCCATGTCTTCGGGCTGCCCGACCTCTACACCACCGAGGGCGGCGGGGCGGTCGGCCACTGGGACATCATGTCCGAGGACTGGGGCGCCAACAACGATCTGCTGGGCTGGCACAAGTGGAAGCTCGGCTGGCTCGACAACGACCAGGTGCGCTGCGCGTCGGCGCCCGGCAGCCGGATCTACTCGCTGACGCCGCTGGGCACGACGGGCGGGACCAAGCTGGCGTTCGTCCCGGTGGACGGCGAGTCCGGGTACGCCGTGGAGGTCCGCACCCGGGAGGGCAACGACGAGGCGGTCTGCGAGCCGGGCGTGCTGATCTACCGGGTCCAGTCGGACGTGGACACCGGGCAGGGGCCGATCACGGTGGCCGACAGCGACGAGGACAGCGGCGGCTGCACCCGCCGCCCCAATGTGCACGCCGAACTTTCCGACGCCCCTTTCCGGCCCGGCGAGTCCTTCGCCGACGAGGAGGGCGGCATCCGGATCACCGTGCTCTCCGAGGAGCCGGACACCGGCAGCTACCGCATCCGGATCACCCGGTCCTGACCCGGCCTTGTTCCCCCGGGGCCCGGGGCCGGTGACCGGTGCCGGGGCCTGACCCGCGCCGGCCGGTGACCGGGGCCCGAGGTGTCCTCCGGTCCTGCCCCGCCCGCGTTCCGCCGGTCTCGGGCCGTCGTCCGGTCCCGACCCGGCCGCGTTCCGCCGGAGCCGGATTCGGATTCCCCGGGCTCAGGAGGAGGGCAGGGCCGCCTCCACCCCCGCCCGCAGCTCGCGCTTGAGCACCTTGCCGGTGGCGTTGCGGGGCAGCGGTTCGTCCCGTACGAGCAGGTGCGCGGGCACCTTGAAGGCGGCCAGCGACCGCCCCACATGGGCCCGCAGCTCCTCGGGGCCGGCCGTGGCGCCCGGGTGGAGCCGTACCACCGCGGCGACCTCCTCGCCCAGCTCCGGGTGGGGCACCCCGAGCACGGCCGCGTCCGCCACGTCCGGGTGGCCGAAGAGCGCCGTCTCGACCTCGACGCAGTACACGTTCTCGCCGCCCCGGACGACCATGTCCTTCAGCCGGTCGACCACGCTGACCAAGCCCTCGCGCACGGTCGCCAGGTCGCCGGTGCGGAACCAGCCGTCCTCGGTGAACGCCGCCGCGGTGGCGGCCGGGTCGCCCCAGTAGCCGCGCACCAGCGACTGGCCGCGCAGCCACAGCTCGCCCACCTCGCCGTCGGGGAGCGCCCGCCCGTCCGGCCCGGCGATCCGGACCTCGGTGGCCGGGGTCGGGGTGCCGACGCTGCCGGGGAGGCG
Source organism: Streptomyces pyxinae (assembly GCF_024756275.1). Lineage (GTDB taxonomy): Bacteria > Actinomycetota > Actinomycetes > Streptomycetales > Streptomycetaceae > Streptomyces > Streptomyces pyxinae. The sequence goes on from NZ_JANUGQ010000006.1 coordinate 26,609, forward strand.
GCGGTAGCTGTCCCCGCAGTTGGCCAGCACGCCACCGCTGGTCTCGGTGAGCCCGTAGCCGTTCCGGGGCTCGACCTCCTCGGGGCAGCCCGCCACGATCCCGGGCGGCGCGGCGGCCCCGCCCGTGCTCAGGTGGGTCAGCGGCCCGAGCCCCAGCCCCGTCTCGGCCGCCGCGCGCAGCAGTCCCAGGGCCGTCGTGGGCACCCCGCCGTAGTGGGTGACCCGGTGCCGGTGGATGAGCCGGAGCGCCTCCCGGGCGTCCCACTTGCGCATCAGCACCAGGGTGCCGCCCACCGCCATGGCCGAGTAGACGGCGGTGAACGCGGCGACATGGAAGAACGGGAAGGTGGCCAGCGTCACCGGGGCGGGCCCCTGCCCCGGGACGAGCCCGCGCTCCAGGGCGGCGAGCGCGGCGTGGTAGCGCGGGTTCTGGGCCGCGCCGGCCTGGGCGAAGTGGGTGGCGACGGCGCCCTTGGGCCGGCCGGTGGTGCCCGAGGTGTAGATGATCGTGGCGTCGTCGCCGGGCCGGACCTCGACCTCCGGCGGTCCCAGCGCGGGATCGGCCGGGCCCAGCTCCTCGTACCGCTCGAAGCCGGCCGCCGCCTCCTCGCCGGGTTCCGCGTGGAAGACGATCCCGGGTACCCCTTCCCGCCCGGCCCAGCTCCGCACCCGCGCCACCCGCTCCCCGTCCACCAGCAGGATCCGGGGCCGGCAGTCGTCGAGGGCGTACGTGAACTCCTCCTCGGTCCACCAGGCGTTGAGCGGCACCGCGACGAGCCCGGCCAGCTGGGTGGCCCAGAAGGCGATCTGCCACTCCGGGTGGTTGCGCATCGCCACCACCGCCCGGTCGCCCCGGCGCAGCCCGTACACCTCGGTGAACCGCCGGGCCAGCGCGCACGCGGCGGCGAAGAACTCCCCGTAGCTGTACGTCACCTCGCCGGCGACCAGGAACGGCCGCTCGCCGTACGCCCAGGTGACCTCCGCGAACTCCCGCAGCGTGCGCGGCCCTTCCGCGTACCCGAGCCGGCCGTCCTCCCCCGCCAGCACGGCGAACGGCGCCCCGGGCGCGGTCAGCAGTTCATGCGGGCCCTGGATGTCCCGCTCGGCGGCGTACGGCACCGTTGCCACTCCCTAAGCGCTTGCTCAGTCCGTCCCGCGACGCTATGCGCCCGTTCCCCGCCCGTCAAGAACATGTATCAGCCATGAGAATGCTCGCCGCCCGGCGCCGGCAGGCCCGGCCACCCGTCCTCGCCCCTACTCCCGTGCGCCGAAGACGCGGGTCGAGCCGAACACGCGGGGCTTTTGCGCCAAAAGCGCCTCCCGGACCATTTCCCCCTTGCCCTCGACACAACAGTTGCCCATCGTTATCCATGGCCCCGGAGTCACCACCGCCCACTTCCCTTCCCGCAACCGCCCGCACATGACCTCCACGAGAAGGGGAAGGCGGCGCGTTCGGCGGACCTGCGAGCGGAGAAACACTGTGAACAAGCGAAGCCGGCGAAGCCTGCGAAAGCGCTGCAAGCGCATTCTCCGGGACCTCGGGGTGAGCCCTCCGCTCCACGTGCGGGAACTGTGCCGGCTGCTCGGTGATTACCGCGGCCGTCCCATCCAGCTGGTCCCCTACGCCCTGCCGGCGCCGGGACCCTTCGGGCTGTGGATCGCCACGGACACGGTGGATCTCATCTTCTACCAGCAGGAGACCAGCCCGCTGCACCAGGATCACATCATCCTGCACGAGGTCGGTCACATCCTCGCCGACGACACGAGCGACGAGGACGACCCCGTCGTCTGGCAGTCCCTGCTGCCGGCCCTCTCGTACGACGCCATCAGGAGAGCGCTGCGCCGGACCGCCTACGAGGACGAACGCGAGCGTGAGGCCGAGCTGATCGCGACCACCATTCTGGAGTGGTCCACGGTGCTGAGCCATGTCACGCCCCGGGACCCGGAGGACACCGCCCTGGGCCCGCTGCGCTTCGCGCTGCACCCCCGGTGGGGGTGGATGTGATGTTCCAGCTGCCGCTGATCGCGCTGCTGAGCGTCGGGGTGCTGTGGAAGGGTTTCGACCTGGCGCGCGCCCCGCACGACCGGGTGCTGCGCCTCCTCGTCTCCTGTCTGGTGCTGCTGCTGGCCGGTGAGGTGCTGAGCCTTCCGGAAGTCAATGCCGCGATCGACGCGGTCTCGGCCGCGGGCGCCGGAAAGCTGGCGTTCAACGCGATCTACCTGTCCGGCCTGTGCGCGCTCAATCTCTTCTTCGCCGGTGCCGTACGCGGCGCGGCCGGGACCTACCGGCGGCACCGGAGAACACACACCGGAATTCTCGCTGCCGTCGTCATCGCGCTGGCCCTTTCCCTGCTGGCCACCCCCGAGGCATTCCGCGCCCATTCGCTCAGCACCCCGCACATGGCGGAACCGGGTATCGCCTCGTTCTATGTCATCGGGAACGCCTATTTCATCTTCGCCTATCTGACCGCCGGTTGGTGGGCCCTGCGCTATGCCCGCAAGGCCGTGCAGCACCTCGGGATCGGCCTGCTGATCACGGCCCTGGGACTGCTCGGGCTGGCCGTGGCCTCGGTCAACCGGCTGATCCTGGTGGTGCTGCGCATCGGTGAACCCGGTTCGCACGAGGCGTTCAACGCGGTCAACTGGTCCCTCTCCAACTGGGGCATGGGGATCGCGCTGACCGGAATCTGCTACTCGGCCTCCGCCCAACTGCTCGCCCGGCTGCGGTCGATGGCCCGGCACCGCCGCATGTACCACGAGCTGACCCCCCTGTGGACGGCCCTGACCACCGCCTACCCCGAACTCGTCCTGAACGGACCGCCGACCGGCTCGCGCCGACGCCTCCTCCACCGGCGCCCGGCGACCGGGCGGCAGTTCTACCGGCGGCTCATCGAATGCCGCGACGGGCTGATACGCCTCAGCCCGCACCTGGCCCGGGTCGCGCCCGGCGCCGACCTCTCCCAGGTGCCGGCCGACCGGCTCGCCCGGTACATCTCCGAGGCGCTGGCCCTGCGGTCGGCGGCCGAGCCCACGCGCCCCGGGTCCGCCGTCCGCGTCGCGGCGCCCGTCAGCGGCGACCCGGAGGCCGACGCGCGGGAACTTATCGCCGTGTCCGACGCCCTGCGCGAAAGGAACGAAAGGAAATCGTGAGCACTTTGCTGATCACCGCGGACGCCGTCATCACCGGCCCCGCGGACCGGGTGACCGCCGACGGTGCCGTTCTGGTCGACTCCGGGGTCGTCGTCGCCGTCGGCGCCTCGGCCGGGCTGGACGCGTCGACCGACCCCCGGGTGCCCCGGCTGCGCTGCCCCGGGGCGACGGTGCTGCCCGGCCTGGTGGACTGCCATGTACACCTGACCTTCGACGCGGGACCGGACCCGATCGGCGCGGTGGCCGCCGCCGACCCGGCCGAGCTGTCCGCGGCCATGGCGGACCGCGCCCGGCAGCTGCTGGCCGCTGGGGTGACGACCGTACGGGACCTCGGTGACCGCGACGATCTCACCCTGGCGCTGCGCGCCGCCGTCAGCGCCGGGACCGTCGCCGGACCCCGCATCGTCGCCGCGACCGCGCCGCTGACCTCGCGCGGCGGCCACTGCGGCTTTCTCGGCGGCGAGGTGAGCACGGACGACGACATCCGGGCTCAGATCGCCCGCAACGCGGCGGCCGGCGCCGACCTGATCAAGGTGATGGCCTCGGGCGGCGCGCTCACCCCGGGCGGCCCCCGCATGTGGGAGCCGCAGTTCACCCCCGCCCAACTGAGCCTGATCGTCCGGGAAGCCACCCGCCACGGGCTGCCGGTCGCCGCGCACGCGCACGGCACCGAGACCATCGCCCACTGCGTGGACGCCGGTGTCCGGACCATCGAGCACTGCTCCTGGCGCACCGCGGAGGGCATCACCTACGACCCGGCGATCACCAGCCGGATCGTCGACAACGACGTGGCCGTCTGCCGCTGCGTCTCCGGTGACTGGGAACTCTTCCTCAGCCAGATGGGCCCCGAACGCGCCCGGGCGATGGCCGAAGTGATCAAGGAGATGCGGAAGGCCGGTGTCCGGTTCATCGCCGGCACCGACGCCGGCGTACCCGGCGCCCGGTTCGGCGACTACGTCGGCATGCTCGAGTTCTTCGCCTCCCTGGGCTTCGAGAACTCCGAGATCCTCGACATGGCCACCACCGACGCCGCCCACGCCCTCGGCCTCCGGGACACCGGCACCCTCGCCCCCGGCATGCGCGCCGACCTCATCGTCGTGGACGGCGACCCCCGCACCGACCTGGCCGCCCTCCGCCGAGTCCGCCACGTCCTCACCCCCGCCCACCCCACCCCCGCCTGACCCGCCCCCGCCGCCCGGTGCGGGGCGACGCCACCGCGCCGGGTCACGGCCGGAGCGCCCCGCCGCCCCCACCCCTGTCACCAAACGAGTCGCCCACTTGTCATCCCGTGCACGGCACTCCGCACCGGGGCGCCCGACCTCGCCCTCGCAGATCGGAGAGAACGTGCACACCGCCTTCGTCACGGTCACCGTCCTCGGCGTGCTCTTCAACGGCGCCGCCGCCGTCACCTATCTGATCGGCCACGAATACCCCAAGTCCCAGGCGGACATGAAGGGCATACCCCGGAAGTACGTACCGGTGCTGGGCGCGTTGCTGGCGGCGGGCACCCTGGGACTGCTGGCCGGACTCGCCGTGCCGCTGCTGGGCACGCTCGCCGCCGCCGGCCTCGTGCTGTACTTCATCGGCGCGATCATCGCCCACCTGCGGGTGGGCTCCCGCGACATCGCGGGCGGCATCGTGTTCCTCGCCACCGCGGCTGCCGCCCTCGCCCTGGGCCTGACCCACCACGGCGCCTGGTGACCCACGGGACCCACCGGTTCCAGGGCCCACGGCCCCCTCCTGCTCCTCCGTCCCTCCCCCATCCGCTACGCTGAGGGGGGAGCGCCGCACCATCACGCGGCCACACCACGCGGCAGAAGCCCCTCCGGGTTTCCGCCGCGTTTCGCTCAGACCCCGCCTCCGTAGCTCAGGGGATAGAGCACCGCTCTCCTAAAGCGGGTGTCGCAGGTTCGAATCCTGCCGGGGGCACCGGACGAAGGGCCCCGGACCGATCGCGGTCCGGGGCCCTTCGCATGAGCGGTGCGCCGGTGTCAGCGCGGTGCGGGGATCAGCACTTGCCGGCCTTCACGGCGACGTACGGACGGCACGTGCCCTTCGGGTACGGGCCGGCGACGGGCACATGCTTCCAGAGAACGTGGTTCTTGCACTGCATGACCTCGCTGAGGTCGAGGCAGGCGTTCGGGTCGAACGTCATGGCCCTGGCCTCGGTGTGGTTCGCCGGCAAGCCGGCGAACAGAGCGATGCCGAACAGTCCGGTCAAGACCGCGGTCAACGTCTTGCGCATTCTTCATCCTCCCGTTGTAGGCGCCAGTGCTGCGGCGCCGGGAGATCATGCGATTTCTGGCAGACCGATGTCAAGATTAATTAAGCAATTCGCATGCGGGAAGAGAAAAGCGGAAACAGACCGCAAGTCCGATATATCGGCGGATGATGAATCCACACTGATCGGGACACTTCGGGCAGTCGCTCTTTGCTCGACGGCTAACTGGAATGGCTGGCTCCGGTGGTGATTCCAGCATTCTGAGATGTCGATCACGCGGTGACCATCCGGTTCGGAGGAGAGTCGGCCCGGGCGAGGGCGGTGTCGGGGATCCAGGAGCCGTGGATGCCGGCGGGGACGCGGCGGGGGAGCTCGATGGCGGCGAGGGGGGCCTTGCGGAGGTCGGAGGCATCCAGGACGAGCAGCTCGGAGGCGTTCCGGGCGAGGTCGCTGACGATGGTCAGCAGATAGCCGTGGTCGTCGGCGGTGCCGTCCTCGGCGGGGACGAAGCACGGCTCGCTCGGCATCCGGTCAGCGCCGAGCGACAACAACTGGCGGGCGCCGGTGCGGTGGTCGTACTTGGCGAGGTGGTAGTCGCGCAGGCCGGCGCCGGGGAAGGCGAGGGCGTAGGAGTGCCGGTGAGGCAGCCCGGTGCGCCGGTCGTCGATCGCCGGGAACTCGGTGACCAGGTCGTCGGTCGGCTCCTCGGTGGCCTTGCCGGTGGCCGGGTCCAGGGTCCAGCGCCGGCCGACCGAGCCGGTGCCCGGGGTGGTGCCATGGCCGGGGGCGCCGGTCCACCACTTCCAGCTCGTCTCCCACGCCGCCCGGTCGTAGCGCGGGCCGTCGAGGACGATCCGGCCGGCCTCGTCCTCGTAGGCGTTGGTGGTGTGCAGCAAGGCACCCCGGTCCACCTCGAACCAGGTGACCTCGGCCGGTCCGGTACGCGGCATCACGCCGAGCCGGGCCGGGTAGTCGTCGCTCCACCGGTACGGGATGCCGGACAGCTCGGCCGGGTTGAACACCACCGGGAGGTCGATCCAGACGACGTGGTCGCGGGTGATCGCGAAGTCGTGCATCAGGGAGGGGCCCGCGCCTTCGATGATCTCGGTGCGGACGATCTCGCCGGCCGGGGAGGCGACGTAGTAGATCAGGTGCGGCGGGAAGGGTGAGTAGCCGAAGAAGTGCAGCTCCCCGGTGACCGGATCCTCCTTGGGGTGCGCGGTCATCGCGGACTTCAGCTTGCCGTGGAAGTCGAACGGCGCGACGGTGTCCAGCTCCGGGCTCAGCTCCCAGGGAAGGTTGACCTCCTGGAGGGCCAGCAGCCGGCCGCCGTGCTGGATGACATGGGTGGCCGCGACACTGGCGGCGAGGTCGACGGAGTGGTCGGGACGGAGGAGCGGCGCGTCCTCGGTGAAGGCGGGGGTGCGCACCCAGCGGTTGCGGTACCACTCGGCGCGGCCGTCCCGGATCCGTATGCCGTGGATCATGCCGCTGCCCTTGAACCAGTGGCTGGGCGTCACGCCGGGCTTGGGGTTGTGGCCATTGCGCAGGTAACGGCCGGACAGCTCGGGCGGGATGGTGCCGCGCACGGTGAGACCGGTGGTGGTGATCTCGTCGGTGACCGGGGTGTAGTGGCCGCTGAGATAGGGCTTGGGGGGCTGGTTCGCGTTCATGAGGTGGCTCCTTCGGCGTGGGTGGTGGGAGTCCGGAGGCGGCGTACGAACAGGGACAGGAGAGCGGTGGCGGCGGCGACGGCCGCCGTGGTGAGCAGCGCGGCCCGGTAGCCGCCGACCAGCGAGGAGGGAGGGGGAGAGGCCGTGGGGCGGGTGGCCTTTCGGCTCTGCGGTCGACGTTAACGAGGTAGTGGAAAATCTGGCAGTGTGAGATTTTTTTCACGGCGGGGGAACTCGGGGGTGACCTGGGCGGGTTGGCGCCTTACGGTCATTGGATGCCGACAGAGAAAGCCGCGCCGCTCCCGCTCTCGCTGCGCGAGCGGCGCCGGGCCGTCGCGACCCGGGAGATCCTGGACGCCGCCGAGAAGCTGGTCACCGAGCGGGGTCTCGGGGACCTGTCCCTGCGCGCGGTCGCCCGGAGCCTCGGCATGACGGTGCAGGCGCTCTACCACTACTTCCCGAGCCGGGACGCCCTGGTCACGGCGCTCGTCACCGAGGCGTACGACGAACTGGCCGATGCCGTACGGGCGGCCACCGAACCCGGGGCGGACGACCCGGCCGTACCGCGTCTGGTGGCGGCGGCCGAGGGTTACCGGCGATGGGCCGTCGACCATCCCGAGCGGTTCCAGCTCATCTACGGGACACCGCTGCGCCACTACTCGGCACCGGCCGGCGGCCCGACCACCCGGGCGATGCGCCGGGTGGCCGCGGTCATCAAGCGCGCGCTGTTCGACGGCTTCACCCCGGCCCAACTGGCTGCCGCGGACATGCCCGTTCTGTCGTCCCCGCTCCGGGCACACCTGGAGCAGCTCTCACCGGACAGCCTGGGGGACCTGCCCGCACCGGCGGCTGCCCTGCTGCTGAGTGCCTGGGGGCAGTTGCACGGACTGGTCGTCCTGGAGGTGTTCGGGCACACCTCCTTCATCGGTGACCACCAGGCCGAGGTCTTCCGGACGGCGATGCGCAACCTGGTGCAGGATGTCCACCGCCGGATTCCCGACGTGGGTGCGGGGGTTGGTGTCGCTGCCGGTGGCGGGGGCGGTGAGGTCTGATCTCCGGGTCCGTGACCTGCGGTTGCGTCGTTCGTCCGGTGGGCCGGAAAGATCATTGCTTGGGCATGCACATGCGGGTTAGGGTGCTGGCGACCAGTTTGACCGGGCGGTTGGCCGGAGGGGACCGACGGGGCAGCGATGCCCTGGACGGACCGGGGCGCCCAGCGTGTTTCTTTGCTCAACGGGGGATTTGTGAAGCGTGAGTCCACGCGCGCCGTGCGTGTGCCGGTGCGCCGTATGCCGACGAGTGCCTTGCCGACCTTCGGGATTCTCTGACGCGCGTCGGCACTTCGCCGTCCGGGCCGAGCCAGGATTCTTCCCGGTTCATGGAAACCAACAGGCGTGTGTCGCTGGGCCGTTCCGGCTTCAAGGGGCCCGCAGCCCGGTGGCGCACCCGGCCGTGGTCAGGTCCGCGCGGTTGCCCGCGCCCGCATCCCGCTCCACCCCACTCCATCCCACTCACATCGAGCCGCCGTCACGCGGCGGCGGAGGAGTCTCGTACCACCATGAACAGCGCATACATCGCCTCCGCGCGCATGCGGCGGATCGCCGTACGCGGACTGGTGTCCGCCACCGTCCTGGCGGCCGTCACCGGCACCCTCACGCCGGGGGCGGCCCTGGCCGACAGTGGCGTCCGGAACGGCACGGCGGGCGTGCCGGTACGGTCGGCGGCGGCAGAACCGGCCGACCAGGCGCAGCAGGTGGCCGACGCGGCGGCGGCCGGAGCACGGGAGCGCGTGCACCGGATGGCACTGTCGTACCTGCCCGGACATGTCCGCACGGCGGCGTCGAACGCGCTGCGCCGGACGACGGGGGACGCGGCGATCGCGGACTTCTTCGGACCGCAGGGCGGCTACGAGGTGGCCCAGACCCTCATGCGGGACCCCCGGACCGTCGGCCGGGACTTCTCCACGCGGGTGCTCGGCGTCCACCAGGCGGCGTTCTCCCCGGAGGTGCGGGCGGCCGCGGACCGGGCGGCGCGGGGCACCGAGACCGACCGGGCCGCCTTCATGAAGACCGGCTATGCCGAGGCTCAGCGGCGGGACCGGCTGGCGCGGGAGGCCGACCCCAAGCGCCGGGTGGTGGTCACCGAGCAGCACCGGGCGTCCGTACGGGCGCTCTCGGAAGGCGACTTGGGCGAGCAGGTGCGAGCGGCGGCGGGCTCGGCGCTGCGCCCCGGCGCCACGGACGCGGACATCGCGGAGTTCTTCGGCTACGGCTGGGCCATGGGCGCGACCCTGGACATGGAGGCGTACCGGCAGCGCGGGGCCGACGCCGACGTGCGGCGCCACCACGCGCTGCCGGCACTGATCGCCCGGGCGGTGTCCGCCGAGAACGCGCTGCGGTCGGCGGAGGATCCGGCGAAGGCCCGTACGGAGACCGAGCAGGCCTGGCAGGTGGTGGCCGAGCACGCGGAGGGTGCGCGGGCCACCTGGCTGGCGGAGCAGCAGGTGGCCGAGGCGCGGGCGTCGAGCTGGCAGAAGACCGCCGAGTCGGCCAAGGGGAGCACGGACGGCCTCTGGAAGCTGATGGCCGCGCCGGCCGCGAATCTGCAGAAGAGCTGGACCACGGAGCGGACGGCGGCCGGTGTGGAGGCCGGCTTCTGGACGGACCTGGCCGACCGGGCCCGGGCCGGCGAGATCCGTGTCAGGGGATGAGGGATTGAGGGGACGGGGGGACGGGGAGCGAGGGATGAGGGGATATTGAGGGGATGAGGCCGGGGGACGGACGGCTGCGGAGCTGAGACCTCGGGCCCGAGACCCCGGGCACGAGGCTGCGGGCCCGAGGCTGCGGGCCTGGGACCACGGGCCCGAGGTCGCGGAGCTGAGGCCGGGCCCGAGGCGGGGCCGGGGGCCGGGGGGGAAGCCGACGCCGGGCCGGGCGCCTGCCCGGCTCCTGGGCGGTGGGGCCGGGGCGGGGCCGGGGTCGTGGTCCCGGCGGGGTGGGTGCCGGGGCCACGACGCGGTTTCGTGGGCGGCTATACGGTTTCGCGGGCGGCTACACGGTTTCCTGGTCAGCGACGGGCCGGTCGCCCGCCGGCCGGTCAGTTCGTCTGGGTGTTGGGCAGGTGTGGTCCGATGTAGCCCACGATCACCTTTCCGGTGGATCCGGCGGTGTCGTCGTAGAAGTGGACGCGGGGCGCGGTCCGGCCCTTGTTGTCGATTTTGATGTGGGCCTCCATGAACAGCTTCTCCGAGACGTCGACGTGCGGTGGGACGGCGAACTCGCGCTGGCGCCGGTACTTCTTGTCGTTCCGGACGGTGTCCGACTCCACCATGGCCACCCGGGTCAGCGGATAGGTGCGCCTCCCCTGCGGTCCGGCCGCGCAGAAGTCCCGAAACGTTCCGTCGAAGCCGTCCTCGGTCGCCCGGAGGGCGCTGTAGGAGTCGAGCGCCAGCAGCGCGTCCCACACCTTCGACGCCCAGGTGGAACCCTTGATGTCGTCGTCCAGGTCCTCCGCCTTGCTGGTGTCGTACGTCAGGACGAGATGCGGCATCCGGCCCCGGGCACGGTCGTTGAGCCCGGAGAAGGACACCGGTGCCGCCTCCTCGGCGGGTGGTGTGTAGGCGTCCTCGGCTCTGCCCGCCGCCACCAGGCGCTGCTGGAGCACGGCGACCTGCTGGCGCAGCCGGGACAGCTCCGCCTGCGTGGTGTCATGGTCCGCGATCTCGTCCTGGTACCGGTCGATCGCCTCCTGGAGCTGCTGGTCGAGCGCCCGCCTGCCGCGCTCCGCCAGGTCGCGGGCACCGGCGACCTCGCCCAGCTTCTCCAGCGCCTTGTCGATCGTCCGGTTGGCGGTGTCGAGTTGGGCGCGCAGGGTGTCGGTGTCCCCGTCGTCCCGTGGCTGTGACGTGTGAGTACGCGCCGCACGGAGGTCTTCCAGGACCTCCTCGATCCCGGGGAAGGCGGCCCCGTCCAGCAGGGCCGGCTGCGGTGTCGTCACCGCGTAGAGCCGTGGATACCGGGAGATCCGGACGTCCGCGTCGCGGAAATCCGGGTCGCGGAGCCGCCGGTGGGTCAGCAGGCGGTGCCGGCGCCCGTCCTCGGCGGACGCGAGGTCGACGTCCGGGAGGTAGGTGCGTATCTGGCCGGGGAAGACGTCGTGCCGGTCGCCGGTCGCCTCCCGGAAGAGCGGGACGGCGTCCCGGTCCAGCCGGTACACCGAGGAGATTCCGGTCAGGCGCCTGATCAACTTGGTCAGCAGCCGCTCCCACTGCGGGTCGTCGTGCGGCGGCTCCGCCGCGACCACCAGCGGCAGTCCCCGCTCCGGGGCGGTGAGCGCGGCATGGAGCCGGCCGACGGACCCGGTGTCGATCCGGTGCGGTGCCGCGGAGAGACGGGTCGTCCCGTCCATGACGGTGAAGTGCTCCAGCAGTTCGCGCACCAGTCCGGGCGGGAACGGCGTGGTCTGCCGTCTGCCCGGGCTGGGGTAGTGCTCCAGGTCGACGCCGATGTACGCCTCCCCCGCCGCACGGTCGGTGCCGGTGTACGCCTTCCCCGCCGCACGCTCGGTACCGGCGTACGCCTCACCCGCCGCACGGTCGACGGCGGACGTGAGCGTCGTCTGCCAGGTCCCTTCCTGCCGGTCCTCCTTGTCCTCCCGCAGCCGCAGGCGCAGGGCGGCCTGCTGGCCGTCGCCGTCGTAGGAGTCGGTCATGGTGAGGGTGGCGGTGTCGGTCAACCGGTGGATGCCCGAACAGAGCTGCGCGGTGAGCGACTTGCTCTCCAGCCAGGAGGTGAAGCACGTCCGCGCCCGGGCGAACATCTGCTCCTGGTCGGCCCCGAGGACCGGCAGCACGGCCCGGTAGACCAGTGGGTTCTCGGCGCGGGACTCCTCCGGGGTGTAATCGGCCCGCTCCCGTGCGGGAGTCGGGGCCGCGGGTCTGCGGCTGGGCATCGCCAGGGGCGTGGGTGTCAACGCTGACCTCCTGCTCGCTCGATCCGGAACCGGCTTCCGGGGCGGGGTCACGGGCCGCTGGAGGGGTGGCGGCAGCGGCCGGGCCCCGAGAGTACCCAGCCGGACCGCCGGTGCCACCGGTGACGGCCGCCCGGGGTCAACTGCCGTCGGGAGGGGGGTCGATGAGGGGTGGGGCGGGTGGAGTGGGCCCGGCGTGACGGAGATTTTGCCTGTGGCTTGTTTTCTGAGGTCCAGGGTGCCCTGAGGCCATGTTCTCCGAGGGAGAAGTACGACTTCACCCTGCGTAGGCTCGGGCGAGGCCGGGGAACCTGAGTCCGGGCGCCTCCCGTCATCTTCTGGTCATCTCCGGCCGGAATCGATCGGTGCCGTGTGACACCGCCATGACGGACCGGTTGACCGCGCCGCTCACCGAGGAGCACCCTCGAGGAGAGATAGATGCTATGTACATCTGAATCTTCCGAGGGCGGGCACCCCCATGGCGCACCCCACCACGCACCGACCGCGAACCCTTCGCGCACTCACCGTGCGTGCACCGCGGTTCGCGGACTTTTCGCGGACTTTTCGCGGACCCCGTGGACGCGCCCGCCGGCGGCGGATTCCGGTGCACCGGGAAACAGGAGGTAGGACATGTGTGGCATCACCGGCTGGGTCTCCTTCGACCGTGACCTGCGCGCCTCGGCCGAGGCGCTGGACGCGATGACGGAGACCATGGCCTGCCGTGGTCCGGACGACCGGGGCACCTGGGCCGAGGGACCGGCCGCGCTCGGCCACCGGCGGCTGGCGATCATCGACCTGCCGGGCGGCCGCCAGCCGATGACCGCCGAGACGCCCGAGGGCACGGTGGCGCTGGTCTACTCGGGAGAGACGTACAACTTCACCGAGCTGCGCCGCGAACTGGCGGGCCGGGGGCATGAGTTCCGTACCGACTCCGACACCGAGGTGGTGCTCCGGGGCTACCTGGAGTGGGGCGCGGAGCTGGCCGGGCGGCTCAACGGGATGTACGCCTTCGCCGTCTGGGACGGCCGGGTCCAGAAGCTGGTGATGATCCGGGACCGGATGGGCATCAAGCCGTTCTACTACTACGAGACGCCCGACGGCGTGCTCTTCGGCTCCGAGCCCAAGGCGATCCTGGCCAACCCGCTCGCCCGCTCCCGGGTGACCCTGGACGGGCTGCGGGAGCTGTTCACCCTGGTCAAGACACCCGGTCACGCCTTCTGGGACGGCATGCGCGAGGTGGAGCCCGGCACGGTCGTGACCGTCGACCGCTCGGGCCTGCGCCGGCACACCTACTGGTCGCTGGAGACCCGCGCCCACACCGACGACCGCGCCACCACCATCGGCCGGGTCCGGGAGTTGCTGGACGACATCGTGGGCCGCCAGCTCGTCTCCGACGTGCCGCGCTGCACCCTGCTCTCCGGCGGCCTGGACTCCTCCGCCATGACCGCGCTCGCCGCCCGCCAACTCGCCGAGCGGGGCGAGACGGTACGCAGCTTCGCCGTCGACTTCGTGGGCCAGACCGAGAACTTCGTCGCCGACGAGCTGCGCGGCACCCCCGACACCCCGTACGTCCACGACGTCGCCAAGCTGGCCGGCACCGACCACCGCGACATCGTGCTGGACTCGGACGCGCTGGCCGACCCGGAGGTCCGCGCCCGGGTGATCCGGGCCCGGGACATCCCGGCCGGCTTCGGGGACATGGACGCCTCGCTCTACCTGCTCTTCAAGGCCATCAGGGAACACTCGACGGTCGCGCTCTCCGGGGAGTCCGCCGACGAGGTGTTCGGCGGCTACCTCCAGTTCTTCGACGAGGAGGCGCGCACGGCCGACACCTTCCCCTGGCTGGTCAGGTTCGCCCAGCACTTCGGCGACGACTCGGGCGTGCTGCGCGCCGACCTCACGGACCGGCTGGACCTGGACGGGTACGTCCGCGACAGCTACGCCGCCGCCGTGCGCGGGATCCGGCGGCTGGACGGCGAGAGCGACTTCGAGTTCCGGATGCGGCGGATCTGCCACCTCCATCTGACCCGGTTCGTCCGGGTGTTGCTCGACCGCAAGGACCGGGCCAGCATGGCGACCGGGCTGGAGGTCCGGGTGCCGTTCTGCGACCACCGGCTGGTCGAGTACGTGTACAACACGCCCTGGGCGCTGAAGTCCTTCGACGGCCGGGAGAAGAGCCTGCTGCGCGAGGCGGCGGCCGATGTGCTGCCGAAGTCGGTGTACGACCGGGTCAAGAGCCCCTACCCGTCCACCCAGGACCCGAAGTACGCGGTGGCGCTCCAGGACCACGCCAAGGACCTGCTGTCCCGGCCCTCGCACCGGGTCTTCGACCTGCTCGACCGCGAGGCCGTCGGGCGCGTCGCCCGCCGCGACCTGCCGCAGATCACCCAGGCGTCCCGGCGCGGCCTGGAGCGCACCCTCGACCTGGCGCTGTGGCTGGACATGTACGAGCCGGAGATCGTCATGGAGTGAGCGGCCGGGCGGACGCGCGGGACCGGCGGGCGCCGCCGGAGTGGGGGCCGCCGGGCCCCGGGGCCGGCCCGGCTCCGGCCTTGTACGAGCCCCCCGGCCCGGTCCGGGCCCGTACGGCTCCCGCCCCGTACGGCCCCGGTCCCGTACGCGCTCGGTCCCGTACGGCCCCGGTCCCCGCGCCCGCCCCGGCCCGGTTACGCTGGCGGCCCGCCGTCTCCCGGAGGCGGCCCGCCCTCAGCGGAGCTCCTCCGGGCAGGCCGTGCCGCGCGGGAAGAGCTTGTAGGGGGCGGCCAGCCGGTAGGTCCCGGCCCGGGGGGCGACCAGCTCCGTCCACTCGTCGCCCTCGGCGTCCTCCTCCGCCTTCAGCAGGCAGCCGTGCGGATTGGTGAAGGTCTTCGGGCCGCCGCTCCGCGCCTTGGACGCCTCGGTCTCCTGCGGCGGCTCCACCTTGCGGCCCTCCGCGTCCAGCAGGGCCAGCCACGGCGAGTACGGCACCCGGATGAGCACCCGGCCCGCCGAGCGCAGCCGGATGGTGACCTCCTCGGCGGCGGCCCGGTCCACCGTCGCCGGGGGGTCGGCCAGCGGGGTCGGCGCCTCCACCGCGAGCAGCCGCCAGTTGGCGTCGGACCAGACCGGCTTCAGGTACGACAGCCCGGCCCCGACCAGCGCCGCCTCCTCGTGGGCACCCGTGTCCGGTTCGCCCTTGGGCAGCACCACGTAGTGGACGGCCCAGCGGTGGAGCCAGTCGCGGTAGGTGGCGGCGTTCAGGGTGTCGTCGTAGAAGAGCGGGTTGCGCTCCATGTCGGCCTGGCGGTTCCAGCCGCGCGCCAGGTTGATGTAGGGCGCCAGGGCCGACGCCTCCCGGTGGCTGCGCGCCGGGACCACCTCGACCCGCGCCCGCTCCGCGCCGCGCCGCTGCAACTGGTCGATCAGCGGGGCGGCCTCCCGCGCCCAGGAGGCGTCCGGGGCGGTGCGCACGATGTCGTCCACGCTCTTGAAGCCGATCCAGCCGTTGAGCGCGACGAACGCCAGCACCACCGCGTACCGGCGACGGCTGCGCGGCGCCGCGTACGGGAGGGCGGCCAGCAGCACCACCCCGGCGAAGAGCATCGGCAGCCGGGTGACATTGGAGCCGATCTGCGAGTCGACCGCCCAGGTCAGCAGCGTGCCCGCCGAGTAGACCGCGGCCCCGGCGCGCACCGTCCGCCACTCGGACGGGACCAGCAGGAAGACCGCGACGCCGAAGCCGAACGGCAGCAGGGTGGAGGCGAAGGACATCGGCTGCGTACCGGAGAACGGGAACAGCCAGGCGGAGAGCGCCACCACCACGGCGGGGGCCAGCCCCAGCGCGTACGCCCCGGGGCGCCGCTTGTTGAGGAAGAGCGCCGCCGCCGCGACCCCCAGGAAGAGCCCGGCCACCGGGCTCGCCGCCGTCGCCAGGGCGGCCAGCGGCGCGGCGACCGCGGCCTTCGCCCCGCGCCGGAGCCGCCAGCGGTGCGGCCAGCAGAAGACCGCCGCCACCGCGCCCAGCGCGAACATCATGCCGAGGCCGAAGGTCACCCGGCCGGAGAGCGCGTTGCACAGGAACGCGAACACCCCGGCCAGCGCGCACGCCAGCGGATTGCGCACCGCCCGGACCCGCACCAGGATCAGCGCGGTGAGCCCGGCGGAGACCGTACCGGCGATCATCATCGTGGTGCGGACGCCCAGCAGGGACATCAGATAGGGCGAGACCACGCTGTACGAGACCGGGTGCATCCCGCCGTACCAGGCGAGGTTGTACGCGGAGTCCGGATGGCGCCCGACGAACTCGGCCCAGGCGTCCTGGGCGGCCAGGTCGCCGCCGCTGTTGGCGATGAACAGCGCCCAGACGATGTGGATCAGCGCGGCCACCCCGGTCGCCACCGCGGCCGGCCGCCCGCCCAGCGCCCGCGCCCGCAGCAGCCGGGCCGGCCGGCGTGCGGCCCCTCCGGCGCCGGAGCGCGGCGCGGGCGGATCGACCGGGTCGGCCGGATCGACCGGGTCGGCCGGTCCGGACCCGGCGGCGGGCGCCCCGGACCCCACGCCAGGTACGGCGGGTACGGCGACAGGCACGGCGGGTACGGCGATGGACGGGCCGGTCGCCGGGGGATCGGGCGCCCGGGTCGGCTCAGTGGTGGTCACCGCGGCTCCCCTGTCGTCTGCGTCGTCCCCGTATGAGCGTCGTCCCCGTGTCGCCGCCTATCGGGCGGCACCGGCCGGTACGGCCCGGGGCCCGTACCGCTGCCGCCGCGTACCGGCCGGGGCACGGGCGCCCCGGGGTCCCGCGCGTCCGGCGGCGATGCGCCCGGACGCTAGCACGCGCGGCCCTCCGGCCACCGAGCCACCCCGGCCACCCGGCCCGGACCGGGGCCCGGGCGCGCGGTCCCCGAGCCACCCCCCGGGCCCGAACCGGCACCGCCCGGGCCCGAGCCGACAGGCCGGGCCCGAACCGGCACCGCCCCCGGGCCCGAGCCACCACCCGGGCCCGAGCCGGCACCGCCCGGGCCCGGCACCCCCGGGCCCGAACCGACAGGCCGGGCCCGAGTCGCCCCGGCCGCCCGGGCCGGACCGGGGCTCGGATCACCCGGCTCCGAGGCGCCCCGGCCGCCCGCCGGGTGACGGTCACCCGCCCCTGACGGTCCGGGCCCACGACGGCTCCGGCCCCGGGCCCCGGCGACCCGGGAGGCCGAACAGTCCCCGCTGAGCCAGTCCCCGCTCAGCCCAGCCGGGTCAGCTTGGCGCCGAAGCCGGGCTCGGCCAGCGCCTGCTGGGTGACGACGGGCACGGCGGTCTTGCCGGTGCCCGAGCCGATCGACAGCTCGCCGACGACCGTGCCCCGCGGCGCCTCGTGCGGCACGCCGTCCTTCTTGCCGGTCAGCCGGAGGTCGACCTTCAGCCCGGGCCAGCCCACGGCCTTCAGGTCGGCCGTCGTCACCAGGGGCGTACGACCGCCCAGGCCGTCGTCCACGTACCCGACGACCGCGCCCTTCTTCACCACGACCGCCGAGTCGATGTCGCTCTGCGCCTTCTCGACCAGGCCGCGGCTGTAGACCCGCGTGGCCTTCTCCAGCCTCGCGCTGACCCCGGAGGCATTCTGCACACCCATCACGGCACCGAAGATCCGGCGCTCCTTGCCGTCCACGATGGTGCGCGCGACCCACAGCAGATTGCCGCCCGCCGGGGTGGAGGAACCGGTCTTCAGACCGATGACACCCGGATTGTTCACGATCTTGTTGCCGTTGTAGAGCAGGCCGACATCATGCATCTCGACCTGCGGCAGGTCCACGGTCTTCCGGAGGACGGCGTCCTGCATCGCCGCCTTCGCCAGCTTGATCTGGTCGAGCGGGGTGGAGACGGTGGTCTTGTCGAAGCCACTGGGGTCGGTGTAGGTGGTCCCGGTCATGCCCAGCTCCTTGGCGGTGTCGTTCATCTTCTTGATGAACTTCTCCTCCGTGCCGGAGTCCCAGCGGGCGAGCTGGTGGGCGACGTTGTTGGCTGAGCGGAGCATCAGCATCTGGAGCATCTCCTCCAGGGTGTACTGCTTGCCCTCCTTGACCTCCGCGACCGACCAGTCCGGGTTGCTCGCCTGCTCCTCGGTGAGCTTCTCGATCGTCAGCACCGGCCCCTTGGCGCCGGGCTTGATCGGGTGGTCCCTGAGGATGATGTAGGCGGTCATCGTCTTGGCGACGCTGGCGATCGGCGCCGGCTTCTGCTCCCCGTAGGTGCCGATCCGGCCGACACCCTCGACCTCCACCGCGCCCTGACCCTCGGTGGGCCACGGCATCTCCAGCTTGCCGCCGCCGAAGGTGTACGTCGGCTCGGCGCTGAGCGCCAGCTCCGGAGCGGGCAGCGGCCGGACGGCCTGCACGACCGCGAAGACGATCACCAGCAGCACGACCAGCGGGGTCCAGATCTTGACGCGCCGCACCAGGGTCCGGACCGGTGTCTCCGGCGGGGGCGGCGTGTTGGTCAGCTCCGCGAGCAGGTCCAGCGGCGGGCGCGGCGGCATCGGCTGCTGGGTGGTCCGCTCGGCCCCGGTCAGCGCGGCCGGCTCCCCGGCCCCCGCCGCCGTCCCGGCCCCGGCCCCGGCCGCCCCGGCCCCCGCCTTCGACGACGGCTCGGCCTTCGACGGCGCCGGTGTCTTCGGCGACACCGCTGTCGCCGGCGCCGCCGGTGTCTTCGGCGCCGTACCGCCGACCGCCGGACGCACGTCGTCCCCCCGCAGCGGCACGAACTTGCTGGTCCGCTCGGCGGGCGACTCCGCGGGCGCCGCATCCGACGCCTTGGCCGCCGCACCCGGGGCCACCGCCTTGAGCGCGGTGGTGGGCTGGTCCTCGACCGGCTTGCGCGGCGCCGCCCGGAAGACGGCGGTGGGCTGGTCCACCCGCGCCTCCCCGGGGGCGCCCTCCCCGGCCTCCTCGGCGGTGCCTTCGCCGTCGGTGTCCTTCTTCGTACGGTCGGCGGGCCGCGCCTCTCCGCCCGGTCGGCCCACCCCGGCCGCCCCGTCCTTCAGGCCCCCGCCGCCCGCCTCCGCGTCGTCCGCCGTCGTCCGGGCACCCGGGACCCCGTCGCTCCCGCTGCCGGAACCTTCCGCCCCGGCGCCTCTCACACCGCCCGTGTCCTCGGCGGCGTCGGCGTCACTGGCACCCTCGGCGCCGCCGGTGTCCTCGGCTTCACCAGCCTCTGCGGCTTCCTCCGCGTCCTCGGCGTCCTCTGCGTCCTCGGCCACCCAGGCCGCCACCGCCGCCTTCAGCCGCTCATCACCCTCGCCACCGGCGGAGCCCTTCGCGGTGGAGTTCTTCGCGGTGGAGTCCTCCTTGGCGGAGCCCTTCGTGGCGGCGGAGTCCTTCCCGGTGGCGTCCTTCTCCGCAGGCTCCTTCTCCGCCCCGGATTCTCCCGCTCCGGTCTTCCCCGCCGCGGCCTCGTCCGCCCCGGCCTTTCCGGCCCCGGATTCCCCGGCCGCCGGCTTCCCGGGCGCGCGGAAGACCGCCGTCGGCTGGTCGACCGGCTTCGCGGCCCGGTCGGACTGGTCCTTCCGGTCCGGTGTGCGCTCGTCACCCAGCACGGCAAGCCGCGGGTCACGTTCACCCGGAGCCGTCCTCCCGGACGACTTCTGCTGCTCCGACTTGTCCGGGGACTCGCCCGCCACCGTGCCTCCTCAACAACGCGTTGTCCGAACCATGTATCAGTGTCCTGTGTGAGCCGTAAGCCCCCGTGCTAGACGAGAACGACATACGGCCCGGTTCCCGCACAAAGCACCCAGGCGCTCTCGACAGATGAATGTGAGAGGGGTCACCCTGTCATTCATCCACGCGGGGAGGCATGGATGGGCAGGAGCCGCAGAACACTTCCGGAGGAGCTTCTGCTGCTCGCTCTGGACCCGGCCACGGGTACCACAGCGCAGCCGCAGTCGCTCGACCTCGGCCTTGCCGGAGCACAGCTAGTGGAGCTGGCTCTGGCGGGACGGATAGCCCCGGACGGGGATCGTATCGCCGTGGTGATGCCACGGCCGACCGGAGATCCGACACTGGACTCCGCACTGGAACTGCTGCGCAGGCGCGGCAGCCCGGTACGGGCCGTCCACTGGATCGGCGGGCCCCGGCTGGGGCTCCGCCAGACGTATCTCTCACACCTGGAGCGGTGCGGCATGGTGCATGCCGTCGAGAGCCAGATGTGCGGGGTGCTGCCGACGACGCGCTACCAGGCGACCGAGACGGCGATCAGCCGGGAGATCAGGGCCCGGCTGGACAGCGCGATCCGCACCGGTGTGCCGCCGGACCCACGGACCGCGGCGCTCGCCGCGCTGGCCCACGCGGTCGGGCTCGGCAAGCATCTCTACCCCGGGAACGAGGGGCGCTCCTCGCGCTCCCGCCTCCGGGATCTGATCCGCCACGACCCCATGGGCGGCCTGGTGGCGCATGCCGTGATGGACGTCCAGAACGGCGTGGCCGCCCAGCCCCGGCGCGGCACGCCCGCGGGCGGCTCCGGCAGGACGGCCACGTCGGGCGTGCCCATCCAGCCGGGCGCCCGGGGCGGGTCCATGGTCCGGGCCGTCGCCCACTGAGGGCAGCCGGGGGCCGCGGCCGGCCCACCGGACACACCGCGACACCAGGTCACGGGCCCACCGGCTCGCACCACACCGTCGCACACGGCACACCGCACACCGCGTCCACCCACGGGTGCGCGCCGCACCGCGACACCCACCGCACCACAGCGCCACCGCACCACGGCGCCGGGCGGCCCACCGCACGGCCGGAACCACCCACGGACCCACCACGGAACCACCAGGGATCCGCCACGGAACCACCCACCGCATCACCGCATCACCGCACCGCCCGGCCGACGGACCGGTGCGCACCCCACCGGGCCCCGGTACCACCCCGGCCCGGTACGACCCGACCCCGGCCTCACCCGGGTCCTCGGCACCGCAGGAGCGCGGGGCGGCCGACCGGTCGCCCCGCGCGCTTGTGCCGTAATGACGGAGGTGTCCCGTCGGTACGGGTGTCCCGGCCGCTGCCCCCCGGGGGGCACCCCGTTGACGCGTGTAGCCATTTCCCAGCGCGGGGCGCCCCC
This sequence comes from Streptomyces pyxinae, assembly GCF_024756275.1. GTDB lineage: Bacteria > Actinomycetota > Actinomycetes > Streptomycetales > Streptomycetaceae > Streptomyces > Streptomyces pyxinae. Next base: position 47,687 of record NZ_JANUGQ010000006.1, read on the forward strand.
TCGGTGGCAATCTGCTGAGCAGTAGATACGCACAGCGACCCGAGTCGGAGGTGCAGTTTCCCGTGGCGTCGAACGTCAACCCCACCGTCAGGCGACGCAGATTGGGCCAGGAGCTCCGGCGGCTGCGCGAACTCAAGGGCATGACGGCGGAGGAGGTGGCGGACCGGCTGCTCGTCTCGCAGTCCAAGATCAGCCGCCTGGAGAACGGCCGCCGCTCCATCAGCCAGCGGGACGTCCGCGATCTGTGCGGGGTGTACGAGGTCGAGGACCTCCGGATCGTCGACTCCCTGATGCAGATGGCCAAGGACTCGCGCCAGCAGGGCTGGTGGCACGCCTTCGGCGACATCCCGTACAGCGTCTACATCGGCCTGGAGACCGACGCGGCCTCGCTGCGGGTCTACGAGCCGCAGGTGGTGCCCGGACTGCTCCAGACCCGGCAGTACGCGGAGGCGCTGATCACCGGTGCGCTGCCGGAGAGTTCGCTGACCGACATCGAGAAGCGGGTGAACGTCCGCGTCCGGCGCCAGGAGCGGATCAACGACACCGACCAGCCGCTGCGGCTGTGGGCGGTCATCGACGAGTCCGCGCTCCGCCGGGTGGTCGGGGACAAGCAGCTGATGATCACGCAGCTGGAGCACCTGGTGGAGCAGTCCCACCTGCCGCATGTCACCGTACAGGTACTGCCGTTCGAGATGGGCGCGCATCCGGGGGTGTGCGGGCACTACGCGATCCTGGAGTTCCCGGACGCGTCGGACTCGTCGGCCGTCTACATCGAGGGCGTGACCAGCGACCTGTACCTGGAGAAGGCCCACGACGTGCAGCGGTACAGCGTCATGTACGAACACCTGCGCGCCCAGTCGCTCAACGTCGACCAGTCCCGGCAGTTCATCGTCGACATCACCAAGGAGTACGCCCGCTGAGCCCGGTGCACCGGGCCCGGTCGATCCCCCGGTCCCGGCCGGTTCGGGCGCCCCGGACCGGCCGGCGGGGTCGGCACCGTACACCGGCCCGGTTCTCGGTGTAAGTCCACCTGGAATATGCCATCCGGTCGGGTGAACGGCCGCCGCACGGGCCCGCGTTGGCCAGTAGCGTCGATGCCGACGTCGAACGATGTCGGTGACGAGCGCACGGGCCCGGAGCCCGGGCCGGCGCGCGTCACCGCTGTCCGTCGGTCGTCCCGGGCCGCCGCCGGCGGTCCGCCGGGAGACCGCCGGCAGCCCCTCACCCCTCGGAACCGGAGTGAAGATCATGGCAATTACCCAGGGCGCCCTGAACACCTGGACCAAGTCCTCGTACTCCTGCGGCAACGGCGCGTGCGTCGAGGTCAAGTCACCGCTGGTGGCGGCGATCTCGGTGCGCGACTCGAAGGTGCCCGCCGGGCCGTCGATCACCTTCGTCCCCGGGTCCTGGAACGCCTTCGTACGCGACGTCGGCACCGGCACCCGCTGAGAACCGGCGGGTTCCGCAGGCCCGGGCCCGGAGACTCGCGGCCCCGCCCCCCATCTCACGGCATCACGGCATCACCGCATCACCGCGTCATCGCTGCATCGCATCACCCACAGAGCCCTCTCGACCGGATTACCGCCGACCAGGCCGAGGGGGCTCCGTCCTGCCCGCACCCGGCTCCGGCACCCCCGTCCGTCGTCGTCGGCCGGCCTTTCTCACCCCGGTCCTCATCCCCGTGGGTAACGGGCCAGCCAGCCCGGGGCGGAGACGGCGGGGCCGTGCAGCGCGGGGCCCTGGGTCATCTCCATGGCGAAGTCGTCGGCGAGCTCCAGCACCGTGGCCCGGCCCTCCAGTTCGGCCAGCCAGGCGGGCGGCAGCGCGGTCTCGCCGTGCAGGGCGCCGAGCAGCCCGCCGGTGAGCGACCCGGTGGTCTCGGACGGCCCGTCGTGGTTGACCGCCAGCCGCAGCCCGTGCCGCATGTCCGCCCCGACGAGGGCGCAGTAGACCGCGATGGCCACCGCGTCCTCGGCCGCCTCGCCGTCGGTGTCGCCCAGCGCGGCGATCCGGTCCGGCCCCGGTACCCCCTGCCGTACGGCGCCGAGCGCGCCCCGCAGCGCCCCGGCGACTGGCTCGTGCCCGGCGTACCCGGCGAGCAGCGCGGGCACCCGGGCCACCGCCGCCTCGATGGTCTCGCCCCGGGCGACACCGTGCACCACGACGGCGTAGGCACCGGCCGCGAGGTACGCCGAGGGGTGCCCGTGCGTCTGCGCGGCGCACTCCACGGCGAGCCGGCACACCAGCTCCGGCTCCCAGCCGACCAGCAGCCCGAACGGCGCCGAGCGCACCACGGCCCCGGCGTCCCGGGCGGCCGGGTTCTTGGGGCGGTCGGGGGTGCCCAGTACCTCGTCCCCGAGCCCGGTGAGGGTGGCCCGGGCCGGGTTCCGGCGGGCGTACAGCCACTCCTCGCAGGCGAGCCAGCCGTTGTCCTTCCGCCGCTCGTCCGGGCCCCAGTCGCGCTGGGTGGCGGCCCAGCGGAGGTGGGCCCGGTGGATGTCGGTCGGCGGATGCCAGGCACCGGTGTCACGGCGCACCTGGGCGCGTATCAGCCCGTCCACCGTGAACAGGGTCAGCTGGGTGGCCGAGGTGACGGCGCCGCGCCGGCCGTGGGCGGGGGTGAGATCGCTGAGCCCGTCCGGCCCGTGGGCGTCCCGGATGGCCTCCACGGAGAGCCCGGAGACCCCCGCCCCGAGGGCGTCCCCGATGGCGGCGCCCAGCAGACAGCCGCGTACCCGGGCACGGAAGTCCTGCTGCTCGGCCCGGCCCCAGACAGTACCCACCGAGCCCCTTCCGTCGGCCGCCACCGTACGCCTGGCCCAGCACTGTAACCGACCACCCCGCCCCCGTCCGCCCCCCGCTCCCCGCACCCGGACCGGCACCCTCCACCCGGGGCCGCCCGCGCGGATCAGCTCTCGGATCGCACCGCGCCGACGAAGGTCGCCCAGACATCGGTCGAGACCGTGACGATCGGTCCGGTGACCTTGCTGTCACGGACGAGTACCCCACCCACCGCGCCCGGAGCCCACTCGACACAGTTGCCGCCCGCTGGACCGCTGTACGAGGACTTGACCCACCGCAGGAACGTATCCACAGCTTCTCCCTCTGGTCCCTGATGAACTTCGCGCAGGCGTGGGCCGACAGCACCTCCGCCGACAGGGCATGTGCGCATCCGCGTTGCTCCCTCGGATCGGTGACCCGTGCTCCGACATGCACGGCATCCCGTCTGGGTCACGTCCACGCCCCGGCAGCGTCCTGGCTCCGCAGGAAGGTGACGTGTACGTCGGAGACGTACTTCTCCCGCTCCTTCAGGAAGTGGCGGGTGTGCTCCTGCTGCTCATGGTGGTCGAACGCCGCCCGGTCGGCGTAGAGCTCGTAGAAGAGACGGGCGTGGGGCTCCCCCGCCACCGCGTGCACGACATGGGCCAGCGTGCCCGGTTCCTGGGCCCGGATGCCTTCGAGCACTTTCGTCACCAGGGCGTCAAACGCCTCCGCCGCCTCCGCGTCGCGCAGGGTGAACCGGACGACGAGGCCAAACCCTCTGGTCATGTGGCCCTCCTTGATCTTGCCTCCGGAGCCGCAGGGTGGAGCCCACGGCCACACATGTCGCGTCGAGGGGCGGTGGCCGGTCGGCGCCCATGTCCCCGGCTCACTCCCCCGCCGCCCCCGCCACCCGGGCGGCCCGTTCGCACAGCGTCCGCGCCTCGGAGAGCCCGCCGTAACGCCGCAGCCGGATCCCCAGCTCCCGCAGGGCGGCCCGCACCTTGACCGACCGGATGCCTTCGGCGCAGTCCAGGAAGCCGTCCCAGGCGGTGAACGCGCCGTCCGTGTCCCCTTGGCGCAGGCGTACGGTGCCGAGGTCCGCGAGGACGATGGCCCGGGTGCGCCTGCGGTCCAGCCCGTGGATCCCGAGCGCCAGCCGCAGATGTTCCTCGGCCGCGTCGAGATCACCGAGCCGCCCCAGGATCGTGCCGCTCTCATGGGCCCAGCGGCCCGGCGAGTAGTGGGCCGCCCAGGAATCTCCGGCAACGTCCGCGGAACGCCCGATGGCCGCCTCGGAGGCCGCGAGATGGCGGGTGGCCGTCCGGCGGTCGTCGTCCTGCGCGGCCGCCTGGGCGAGCGTGGCCTCGTAGTAGGCGACGGCCCGTGGGTGGTCCACCCGCCGCCCGTGCTCCACGCACGCCTCGGCCAGTTGGACGGCCTCGGCGCGGTGTCCCAGCTCCCCGCACTGAACGGCCAGGCCCCGCAGCGCGGTCGCGGACAGCTCCGGATCCCCCGCCTCGGCGGCCAGCCGGTAGGCATGCGCGTAGTACGCCTGCGCCAGCCACCGCAGCTCGGGGGTGTCCCCCTCGTCCTGCGCCATCCAGCCCACCAGGTGCACGAGTTCGCTGACGGCTCCGAAGAGCCGCCGTCCGGTGGCCTCACCGAACCGCCCCGCCAGCCAGGGGGCGACGTCCTCCGTCAGATAGCGGACGGCGAGATGCCGGGCATGCCCGCCACCGAGTTCCGCGGCGGAGTCCCCCAACGACTTCACCATCTGCCGCACCGCCGCCACCTCCCCCTGCCCCACCCGGACGGCTCCGGCCACGGGACGCCCGGCCCGGCGCAGCACACCCTCCGGGTCGGGCAACCCCAGAGCACCCAGGGCGTATCCGCTGGAGGCGGTGAGGAAGGTCCGGCGCTCCACGTCACTCCTTGCCAACTCCAAGGTGGGGAACATGGCTTACCCGGCTCACTCGGCGGATCATGAGCAGAGCCGCCGGATCGCGTGCGGGCGGAGTCAGTCCTCGGAACGCACCACACGGACGAAGGCCGCCCAGGCACCGGCCGAGACCGTGACGACCGGACCGGGAACCTTGCTGTCGCGGACGGGCACCGCACCGGTCGCGCCCACCGCGTCCGGGGCCCACTCGACACAGTTGCCGCCCGCCGGACCGCTGTACGAGGACTTGACCCACCGCAGGAACGTATTCACAGCTTCTCCATCTGGTCTCTGATGAACTCCGCGCTGGCGCGAGCCGATAGCGCCTCCTCCGACAAGTCATGGTAGGCGCGAACGGCCGTCCGAACCTTGTCCAAGTCCTGAATGATGGCTGCCGTCTCGTACGCCTCGACACAGATCACGGTTTCGTGTGTCGAGGTAGTCAGGATGCTGATGGGATTGTCCATCAGCGTGTGGGCGGGCGCGTCCAGTGGCAGGACATGAAGCCTGACCGTGGGCCGCTGGGCATGGGTCAACAGCGCGGCAAGTTGTTCGCGCATCACATCGTGCTCAACAGGGCGGCGCAGAAGCGTCGATGCGCAGAGCACCATCCGGACGTCGGGGGGTGCGGCTCGACGGAAGACCTCCTGGCGATCCACCCTCGCCGCCGTCAGTCGGGCAACCTCGGTGGCACTGGCCAACCGGTCCCACTTGCGGATCAGGCTGTGGGCGTACCGGCTCGTCTGCAGCAGACCCGGCACCATGCACGGTGACCACTCCCAGATCGCCTCCGCGTTCCGCTCCAGCAGCATCCGTCGTTGAAAGAGCACCGGAAAGCTCGCGGCAACACTGGCTTCGTACAGCCGCTTGTACACCCCGTCCGTGTTGAAGATCCGGTCGAGCAGGGCCGGCAGGCCGTCCGGGATCGGATACCTCCCGGACTCGACCCGGCTGATGGTCGACGAGGACATGTGAACCATGCGCGCCACATCGGCCTGCGTGAGCCGACGCTCGGGGTACAACTCACGATCCTGCTTGAGCCGCTCAGCAAAAGCCATCAGCGGATCGTCCACGCGTTCCACGTCCATTTTGCCCCCTTCTCGCGAGGATGCACACGACTGGCAGCCGGAACGTCTCCGCAGGTGACAACACCCCTGCATATGCCGGGGAATTCACCGTGCAGGTTGCGGCGTGCGCACCTTCAGATGCTGGGCCACGGAACCGACTCTCTTCCTGTGCAACGAGTTTCCGACAGGAAGGTCTCGACCATGAGCGTTTTCATGCGGCGCGGGCGCCCGTCTCCGTCGCCGCCTCCGTCCGTGCCGCTACCGCCGGGCACCCGCGTACCGGTCCCGGACGAAGTCCTGAAGGCGTACGCGGCCGGCACCTTCACCTTCCCGACGCCGGTCACCACGGTCCCCGACCACGCCACGCCGAAAGCCGTCGAGGCCGGGCTCCGCCGGAGGAGGACGGACCGTGCGCAGGAACTGGACCCCGTCGCCGGGTCCGAGTGCGAGGTCTGCACGACAGCCGGCGAGTACCGACACCAGGCTTACGGGGCGCGCGAGTTCACCGGCGTGGAGGCGCAGCACGAGGTCGTCCGGCAGCACCCGCGCCGGCGGCGTACGGACGGGGGCCGGTCATGAACCGAAGGGGTCGGCCGCGTCTGCCGCTGCGTCCGGTGAAAGTGGGCGAGGTGCTGTTCGACCGGGCCCGGGAGGCTGCCGGGCGCGTCGCGGAAGTCACGGCGGACAGGGTCACGTTGGTACGGCCGGGCCGGCAACCGTGGACGGCGGAGCGAGCCAGGACGCGCCCGGCCACGGAGGCCGAGGTGCGGCAGCTCGCCGCCGTCGCCGCACACACCGCCGCCGGAGCCGGTGACGGCCGACCGGTGCAGCGGCGAAGCTCCGGGACGGCGAACGCCCCGGCCTCGCGGCGCAGGAACTCCCGGATGCCCGAGCGACCCGACCCGGAGGCCGGAGAGGTGTGGTTCGACCAGCGGAAAGGCCAGGCCGGCCGGGTGCTTGCCGTCCGGCCGGGTGCCGAGCAAGTGACGCTCGTACGTCCCGGAGGCCACCCCTGGTTCGCGGCCTTCGCACAGCTGCGGCGGCCCACCGCGCACGAGGAGCGGCAGCTCGCCGCCCTCGCCCGGCTGCATCGGCAGGCCGTCCGTGACCGGTGACGGCCCCGGGTGGCGGGCACTGACGGCGGTCGTCGCCGCCACGGCCACGCTGCTGCTCACCTGGACCGTGCTCGGCCGGCTCTGACCCACGTCGAGGCCAGGGCGTAAGCCGCGCGGGCCTTGACCGGACCCGTCGAGAGCCCGAGGCCTGTACGCCACCCGCCGGGGCCGCGCCCGTACCGGGAGTCAGCCACCCGCATCGGCGCCGCAGTGCGGCGATGCCCACACCACCGTCAAAGTCAAAGGAGACGACGATGGCTCAACCCTCACCGGGGGAATCCGCGCAGCCAGCCTGCCGCCCCGGCTACGGCGGTACCCTGCCGCCCGCCCCCGGAAGCGCGGCCACCGCCCGGAGTCTGGTCCGTGTCGCGCTCGCCACCTGGGCCCTGGAGGAACTGGCCGACCCCACCGCGCTGATCGTCTCGGAGCTGATGTCCAACGCCGTGCGGCACGCACGGTGCGACGACATCGCGGTGGCCATCGACCGTACCGGACGGCGGACCGTCCGGGTGGCGGTCACCGACTCCTCCGGCGTACTTCCCGTGCCGCGCGCATCGGGCCACGACGACGAGACCGGACGCGGACTGGCCCTCGTGTCGGCGCTCGCGCAGTCGTGGGGGATCGAGGAACACCACCGGGGAAAGACCGTCTGGGCGGTGGTCCGGTGACCCCCGCCCCACGACAGGGGCGCCGATCGGCACGTACCCGTCACAGCCCCGGGCCCACCAGGCCGCCGAGGAGGCCGAGGGCGGCGGGGAGGGTGAGGGTGGCGAGGGCGGCGGTGGGGTGGCGGGGGCGGAGGCGTTCGGTGAGGGCGGCGGTGACCAGGCCGAAGGTGGCGGCGAAGAGGGCGATGTCGGTGGGGTGGAGGGTGTCCCAGCCGTGGACGAGGAGCTGGACGATCACCATGGGACCGGCGAAGTAGCCGGCCGCCGAGAGCCACTCGCCCCCGCTCACCGTGCGGCGCGGAGAGGTCTTCCGTACCGACCGGCGGATCAGGACGGCGATCAGGACGATCTCCAGCAGGGTGGCCACGGCGAAGGTGACCTGGAAGAGGAGCCGCACGGCTGCCGGTGTTCCTTTCGGGCGGGCTCAGTCGGTGAGGACGGGGAGCAGGCGGGGGAGGTGGCCGTCGGAGGCGGTGGCGGCCCGGCGGCGTTCCTCGGGGACCTCGCCGTAGAGGGTGGTGCGGGGGCGGGCGGGGCGGCCCGCGGCGGCGGCGATGGCGGTGAGGTCGCGTACGGACTTGTACGAGCCGTAGGAGGAGCCGGCCATCCGGGAGATGGTCTCCTCCATGAGGGTGCCGCCCAGGTCGTTGGCGCCGGAGCGGAGCATCTCGGCGGCGCCCTCCGCGCCGAGCTTCACCCAGCTGGTCTGGATGTTGGTGATGTGCGGGTGCAGGAGGAGCCGGGCCATGGCGGTGACGGCGCGGTTGTCGCGGGTGGTGGGGCCCGGGCGGGCGATGCCGGCCAGATAGACCGGGGCGTTGGTGTGGATGAAGGGGAGGGTGACGAACTCCGTGAAGCCGCCGGTCTCCTGCTGGAGGGCGGCCAGTGTGCGGAAGTGGCCCAGCCAGTGGCGGGGCTGGTCGACATGGCCGTACATCATCGTGGAGCTGGACCGCAGGCCCACCTGGTGGGCGGTCCTGATGACCTCGGTCCAGGTGGCGGCGGGCAGCTTGCCCTTGGTGAGGATCCAGCGCACCTCGTCGTCCAGGATCTCGGCGGCGGTGCCCGGGATGGAGTCGAGTCCGGCCTCCTGGGCGGCGGTCAGCCACTCGCGGATCGAGAGTCCGGTACGGCTGGCCCCGTTGACCACCTCCATGGGCGAGAAGGCGTGCACATGGATGCCGGGCACCCGGGCCTTCACCGCGCGGGCGATGTCGAAGTACGCGGTGCCGGGCAGGTCCGGGTGGATGCCGCCCTGCATGCACACCTCCACCGCGCCCACCTCCCACGCCTGCGCGGCCCGGTCCGCCACCTGGTCGAGCGAGAGGGTGTAGGCGTCGGCGTCGGTGCGGCGCTGGGCGAAGGCGCAGAACCGGCAGCCGGTGTAACAGACATTGGTGAAGTTGATGTTGCGGGTGACGATGTACGTGACGTCCTCGCCGACGACGGACTTGCGGAGGTCGTCCGCGACCCGGCAGAGCGCGTCCAGGGCCGGCCCGTCGGCGTGCAGCAGGGCCAGCGCCTCGGCGTCGGTGAGCCGGGTCGGGTCGTCGGCGGCGACGGCGAGGGCTCCGCGCACATCGGTGTCGATGCGCTCCGGGACCATCCCGGGCGCCGCCGCCTCGCGGAGCGCCGCCCAGTCGCCGTACACCGCGTCGAAGTCGGCGCGCCGGTCGTGGGTGCGGCCCTCGGTGTCGATGGTGCGGTGCAGATCGGTGCGGCCCGAGGGGGTGAAGCCCTCGTCCGGCTCCTGCCACGGCAGTCCCCCGGGCCGCGCGTCCGGCCGGGCGAGACCGGTCTCCGGGTCGGCCAGCGCCCGGACGTGCGGCAGCACCCGGGGGTCCAGCCACGGTTCACCCCGGGTGACGAACTCCGGGTAGACACAGAGCCGTTCGGCCAGCCGGAAACCTTCCGCCGCCGACCGCTCGGCCAGCAGGTCGATCTCCGGCCACGGGCGCTCGGGGTTCACATGGTCGGGGGTGAGTGGCGAGACCCCGCCCCAGTCGTCGATGCCCGCGCCGATCAGCCGCCCGTACTCCTCGTCCACCAGGTTCGGCGGGGCCTGGATGCAGCCGGACGGGCCCATGATGTGGCGGGCGACGGCGACGGTGGCCACCAGGTCGTCCAGCTCCGCGTCCGGCATGCCGCGCATCGCGGTGTCCGGCTTGGCGCGGAAGTTCTGGATGATCAGCTCCTGGATGCCGTGGTACGCCCGGGCCACCCGGCGCAGCGCGAACAGCGAGTCGGCGCGCTCCTCGTACGTCTCCCCGATACCGATCAGCAGCCCGCTGGTGAACGGCACCGAGGAACGCCCGGCGTCCTCCAGCACCCGCAGCCGGACGGCCGGTTCCTTGTCCGGGGAGCCGTGGTGCGGGCCGCCGGGCTCGCTCCACAGCCGCTCGGCGGTGGTCTCCAGCATCATCCCCATCGAGGGGGCGACCGGCTTCAGCCGCTGGAAGTCGGTCCAGGAGAGCACCCCCGGGTTGAGGTGGGGCAGCAGCCCGGTCTCCTCCAGGATGCGCACCGACATGGCCCGGACGTACGCCAGGGTGTCGTCGTAGCCGTGCGCGTCCAGCCACTCCCGGGCCTCCGGCCAGCGGTCCTCGGGCTTGTCGCCCAGCGTGATCAGGGCTTCCTTGCAGCCCAGTTCGGCGCCGCGCCGGGCGATGTCCAGCACCTCGTCGGGGGACATGAACATCCCGTGCCCGGCCCGGCGCAGCTTGCCGGGCACGGTGACGAAGGTGCAGTAGTGGCACCGGTCCCGGCAGAGCCGGGTGAGCGGGATGAACACACTCTTGGAGTACGTGATGACACCGGGCCGCCCGGCCGCCGCGAGCCCGGCGTCCCGCACCCGGGCCGCCGAGGCGGTGAGGTCCGCCAGGTCGTCCCCGCGCGCCTGGAGCAGCACGGCGGCCTCGGTGACGTCGAGCGCGACCCCGTCCCGCGCCCGCCGCAGCGCCCGGCGCATGGCGTTGGCGGTGGGCGGCGTGGTCGGCGCCGCCCCGGTGCTGTTGCCGTTTCCCGTGGTGGTCATCCACCGAGCATACGAGCGCCCGGCCGACGGCCCGGGCAGCGGGCGCGCACTCCCGCCACCCGTCCGGAACAGGCCGGATCGGACCGGGACGGGATGGGCCGGACCGGGCCGGGCGGGGACGAGCCGGACCGGGGCCGGCCGGAAGCCCGGCCCCGGGCGCACGGCCCGCGGGACGCGACGGCTCAGTGCCGGGCGGCGGGGCCCGTGGTCGGGAGGTAGCGCGGGGCCCGCCAGGCGCGCAGCTCCCGCTCCACCGCACCGCCCAGCGACAGCAGCCGGACGTCCTGGTGGCCGCCGGCCGTCAGCAGCAGCCCGACCGGCAGCTCGCCCACGAAGCCGGCGGGCACCGAGAGCGACGGATACCCGGCCACGGCGGCGGGCGTGGAGGACGGGACGATGTCGTTGTCACCCCGGGCGCAGTCGGTCGTCCAGGCGGGCGGATTGGCCGGGGCGGCGATGGCGTCCAGCCGGTGGGCGGCCAGGGTCTCGTCGATCGAGCGCCGGGAGAGGTCCCGCAGCTCGGCGCGGGCCGCCCGGTACTCCGGATCGCTGGTGGGCGGCGCGGCGAGGGCCTGCTCGAAGAGTTCCTGTCCGGCGAAGCAGGTCCGTTCCGCCGGGTGGGAGCGGTTGAACTCGATGAGCCCCGCGAGGTTCCGGGGGCCCCGGCGGGTCGCCAGATAGGCGTCGATGTCCCGGTGGAACTCGCTGAGCAGCGCCGGGAATTCGAGCGCCGCCAGCCGGTCCTGGTAGGGCGGGGTCACCTCCACGACCTCGGCTCCGGCGTCCCGCAGCCGCCGCGCCGTGCCGGTCATCAGGGCGTCCACCTCCGGGCCGAGCGAGGGCAGCCGCCACAGCCCGATCCGCTTGCCGCGCAGCCCGGCCGAGGGTGTGGGGGCGTACGGAGCACCGGTACCGGGAACACCGTTGGCGGTCCGGCCCCGAGGATGCGTCCGGCCGCCGGGGTCGCTGATCACCGAGAGGGTCAGCGCGGTGTCGGTCACATTGCGTGCCATGGGCCCGGCGGTGTCCTGCTCGGCGGAGATGGGCACCACACCGGACTGGCTCACCAGCCCGAGGGAGGGCTTGAGGCCGACCACGCCGTTCATCCCGGCCGGGCACACGATGGAGCCGTCCGTCTCGGTGCCGATCGCCACCTGGGCCAGCGAGGCGGCGAGCGCGGCGGCCGAACCGGCCGACGACCCGCACGGGTTGCGGTCCAGCACATACGGGTTGTTGGTCTGGCCGCCCACCGCCGACCAGCCAGAAGTGGGCTTGGCGGCCCGGAAGTTCGCCCACTCGGAGAGATTGGTCTTGCCGAGGATCACCGCCCCCGCCTCCCGCAGCCGGGTGACCAGGACGGCGTCGGCGTCCGGCGGGCTCCCGGCGAGGGCCAGCGAGCCGGCCGTCGTCGGCATGGACCGGGTGTCCACATTGTCCTTGAGCAGCACCGGGATGCCGTCGAGCGGTCCGAGGACGGCACCGCGCCGGTGCCTGGCGTCGCTGGCGGCGGCCTGGTGGAGCGCGGTCGGGTCGGTGCGGAGCACCGCGTGGAGCCGGGGGTCGATGCCCCTGATCCGGCCCAGATAGGTCCGGGTCAGCTCGGCCGAGGTCAGCGAGCCGCTCGCCATCCGGGCCTGCAGCTCCGGTGTCGTCACGGTGTCGAGATCCACCCCCGGGAGCCGGGGCGCGACCCCCGGCCGGGACGGGGCCGCTGACGCGGGCGGCGTGGGCGCAGACGCGGACATGGCCCCCGACGCGGACGCGACCACCGGCGGAACCGCTCCGGCGGTCGTCCCATCCGCGTGAACGGCGGTTTCCGAAGCCCGGGGCCCGGCGGCTTCCGCGGCCGGCTGGGCCACCCCGGCCGGCAGGGTCCCGAGGACCAGAGCGGCGGTCAGGGTGGCAACGCTCCTCGTTTTCATGGGGGTCAGCGCACTACACGCCCCCGGCCGGCGCAAGAGGGCCCTCCGGGACCGGTGAGCCCCCGGAGACCGGGGAATCCCCGGAGACTGGAGGGCCGCCGAGCACCGGCGTAGGTGACGAGTCGTACTCCGTGGGCGGTGTGACCCGCCCGGTTCACGAGGAAACGCGGTCGTGGAGCACTCCGGGCATGGGGCAAGATCCTTCTGTTCGTCTTTGTCCCAGGAGATCCATGCACCAGCGTCTGCCCCTGCTCACCGCCTGCCTCGCACTCGCCGCGCTCGGCGCCTCGGCCTGCGGCCCGTCCGGCGATCACGGCCCGGGCGCCCCGGTGACACCGGCCACCGCGTCCGCGCCGCCGTCCGCACCCGTGTCCGCGTCCGCCTCGGCCGCCCCGTCCGGCGGCCCGTCGGCGGGCTCCGCCGACGGGCACAAGCCGACCGGGCTGTCCGCCAAGCTCTACCTCAAGACGATCCGCGGACACTATCCGGATCTGGACCGCGTCAGCGACGACGCACTCGTCGCTCATGGCGACGCGCTCTGCGTCGCCCGCGGGCAGGCCCTCGTCGACCAGGCCCTGAAGACGAAGCAGGAGCTCGAACTGACCGGGAAGCAGGTTTCGCAGATCCTCGGCACCGCGCACGGCTACTGCGGCGAGAACGCGTTCGGGTGACGCCGGAGGACCTGACCGGGGCCCACCGGCCCTAGAGGTGCTCGGCGTACGCGTCCAGGGCGCGGAGCACCTCGTCGGCCCCGGCCGGCGGGAGCTGGAGCACCACCTCCCGGATCCCCAGGTCGGCCAGCCGGTCGAGCTTCTCGGCGCCGGGGCGCGGGACGAGCGGCAGGATGTGCAGCGCCTCCGGGTCGCGGCCGGCCGCCTCCCACTCCGACCGGAGCGCCGCGAGGTCCTCGGGCAGGCTGCCGCCGGCGATCGGCAGCCAGCCGTCGCCGACCTCCGTGATGTGCCGGAAGACGGTGGGGCCGGCGACCCCGCCGAACAGGATCCGGGGTGCCCCGCCGGCCGGCTTGGGGTACGCGTACGAGGCCCGGACCGAGCCGAACTCACCCTCGTACGCCGTGGGTTCGGCCGACCAGAGGGCGCGCATCACATCGAAGTGCCGGCGCACCCGCTCCCGCCGGGTCTTCCACACGACCCCGTGGTCGGCGGCCTCCTCGCGGTTCCAGCCGTAGCCGACGCCGAAGGTGAACCGGCCGCCGGAGAGGTGATCCAGGCTGGCCACCTGCTTGGCCAGGTGGATGGGGTCGTGCTGGGCGACCAGGGTGATCCCGGTGCCGAGCGTCAGCCGTTCGGTGACGGCGGCCGCCTGGGCGAGCGCCACGAACGGGTCGAGCGTACGGCCGTATTCCGGCGGCAGGTCGCCGCCCAATGGATAGGGGCTGGTGCGCTCGACGGGGATGTGGGTGTGCTCGGGGACGTAGAGCCCGGAGAAGCCCCGCTCCTCCAGCTCGCGCGCGAGCCGTACGGGGGTGATGGTCTCGTCGGTGAGGAACATCGAGGTGGCAATGCGCATACCGCCAACGTACGTCCGGCGCGGAGTGTTCGGTGCCGTAACGCGAGGGTTTCGCCGCCAGTTGGCGAGGAGTTGACCCCTGACGGTCGCCATGGGCGGAGAGTGGGTCCATGGACGAGCGCGGGTACGAGCGCAGAGGCGAACTGACGGACGGACATACGGACGAAGGTACGGCCGCCGAGGGCACGGACGGGCGTACGGACCAGGGTGCGGCCGGACGTACGGACGAGGATGCGGCCGGACGTACGGACCGGCGTACGGGCGAAGGCACGGCCGGGCGTACGGACAGGGGTACGGCCGGGCGCACCGGGAAGGTCCGGCGCCGGGAAGCGGGGCCCGAACCGGCCTTCGGCAGGCGGGCGTTCGTGGCGGCCGGGGCCGGGGCGGTGCTCGCGGAAGGCCCGGCCCCGGGATTGGCCTCGGCACCGGCGGCGTACGCGGACGGCGGGGACGGGAGCGACGGGCGCCCGGCCGGCGGCGAGCGGACGTACACGGTCCGGGGGAACCTGCCGCCGGGCGCCCCGGACTATGTCTATGTGCCGCTCCAGGTCCCGCCCGGGGTGCGGGAGTTGGCCGTCTCCTACACCTACGAGCGGCCGCCCGTGCCCGCCGGAACACCCGGCAACGCCCTGGACATCGGGCTCTTCGACCAACGCGGCACCGGCGCCGAGGGGTTCCGGGGCTGGTCGGGCGGGGCCCGGTCGGAGTTCTCGGTACGGGCGGAGGCGGCCACGCCCGGCTATCTGCCCGGTCCCGTCCGGCCGGGCACCTGGCAGGTGGTGCTGGCGCCGTACACGGTGGCGCCCGGTGGGCTGGCGTACACCCTCACCGTCACCCTGCGGTTCGGCCCGCCCGGCCGGACGCCCGAGCCGGTCCATCCGCCCGGACGGGCGCGGGGCCGGGGGCGGGCCTGGTACCGGGGCGACTGCCATCTGCACACCGTGCACTCGGACGGGCGGCGCACCCCGGCGGAGGTGGCCGCCGCCGCCCGGGCCGCCGGGCTCGACTTCATCAACTCGTCCGAGCACAACACCACTTCGGCCCATGCGGCCTGGGAGGGGCTCTGGGGCGACGATCTCCTGATCCTCACCGGCGAGGAGGTGACCACCCGCACCGGCCACGCCGTGGCGATCGGCACCGACCCGGGCGCCTTCGCGGACTGGCGGTACCGGGCGCGGGACGGCCGGTTCGGGCGGGTGGCGCGGGGGATCCACCGGGCGGGCGGACTGGTGGTCCCGGCGCATCCGCACGCCGGGTGCCCGGGGTGCGCCTGGAAGCACGGCTACGCGGAGGCGGACGCGGTGGAGGTGTGGAACGGCCCCTGGACCGCCGAGGACGAACTGGCGCTCGGGGACTGGGACGCCCGGCTGACCGGGAGCGGCCGGTGGCTGCCCGCGATGGGCGGCAGCGACGCGCACCGGGAGCCGGACCACGTGGGCCTGCCGCAGACCGTGGTGCTCGCCGACGAGCTGAGCCGGGCCGCGATCCTGGCCGGGCTGCGGGCGGGACGCTCGTACGTATCCGAGTCCGCCGCGCTCTCGGTGGAGCTGACCGCGACGGGCGGCCGGGGCGCGGTGGCCGGGCCCGGCGAGCGGTTGCGGGTGGCGCCGGACACTCCGGTGACGGTACGGCTGGCGGTGACCGGGGCGGCGCCCGGCTGCACGGCACGGCTGGTGACGGACCAGGGGGTCCTCCGGACGGCCGCGCTCCCGGGACCGACCCCGCCCCCGGGAGCCGGAGCGGGCACGGGCGCCGCCGCCGCCACGACCGGACCTGGGTCCGGGAGGAGCGCCGCCGCCACGACCGGACCCGGGACCGCGACGGGCGCCGCCATCGGGACAGGAGCCAGGACTGCGGCAGCGGTGGTGGAGTGGACGACGACGGCCGGCTACGCCGCGTACGTCCGGGCCGAGGTACGCCACCCGGCGACGCTTCCCGGGCTGCCCGGGGCGATGGCGGCCTTCACCAATCCGGTGTTCCTGGGGCGGGAGCGGCCGGACGGCGGGGCCCGGGGGTCCGCACTCTTGTAAGGTTAGGCTAACCTTCGCCGCGTGAATCCAGGGAAAGCGGAATCGGGAGCTCCGGTTCAAGACGAACCCGGGCCGCGCGGGCATGAGCTGGCGGCCGAGGGCGTCACCGTCGCGTACGACGGCGACGACGTCGTGCACGGCGCCGCCCTCCGCCTCCGGCCCGGCGAGGTGACCGCGCTGGTAGGCCCGAACGGCAGCGGGAAGTCCACCCTGCTCCGGACGCTCGCCCGGCTCCAGACCGCCCGGAGCGGGCGGCTGGAGCTCGACCCGGGCGGCCCCGAGGCGGCCGACGGGCTGGCGCTGTCCGCGCGGGAGTTCGCCCGGCGGGTGGCGCTGCTGACCCAGGGGCGGCCGACCCCGAGCGGGCTGCGCGTCCGCGACCTGGTGGAGTTCGGCCGCTATCCGCACCGGGGGCGCTGGGGGAGACCCGACCCCCGGGGCCGTACCGCGGTGGACCGGGCACTCGCCCTGACCGGGGTCACCGAGCTCGCCGAGCGGGAGGCCGACCATCTCTCGGGCGGGCAGCTCCAGCGGGTCTGGCTGGCGAGTTGTCTCGCCCAGGAGACCGGGGTGCTGCTCCTCGACGAGCCGACCACCTACCTCGACCTCCGCTACCAGATCGAACTGCTCGACCTCGTGCGCGACCTGGCGGACGAGCACGGGATCGCCGTCGGTGTCGTCCTGCACGACCTCGACCAGGCGGCGTCCGTCGCGGACCGGATCGCCCTGCTTCGGGCGGGGCGGATCGTCGCGGACGGGACGCCGGAGGAGGTGCTGACGGGGGACCGGCTGACCGAGATGTACGGCATCCGGATCGATGTCGTCACCGACCCGCTGACCGGCCGCCCGCGCACCCGGGCGCTGGGCCGGCACCACTCCCGGGGCGGGGCCGGGGACCGGGCCCCGGGCGCCGCCGGCGACCAGCCCCCCGAGCCCGCCCGGGCCCCGCGGGCTCAGTCCCCGGAAGCCCCGGAGCACCCCCGGCCCCCGGAGTCCCAGGAACGCTCCCGGACGCCGGAGGCCCCGCAGAGCCCGCAGAGCCCTCAGGACCCGCTGAATTCCCGGGGTCCGCAGGGGCCTTGGGGAACGCAGACCTCCCGAGTCCAGCAGGAAACCCGGATCCCCCCGGTCTCGCACACCCCACACACTCCCCAGACCTCACAGAACTCCCCGTAGTCCCCACACACTCCCCGTACCCCCAGAACCCGCTGCCGGCCCCGGCTCAGCACCGTCCGGAAAGGTCCCGTACCCGCTCATGAGACGCCTCCTCACCTCCTCCTCTTCCGTCGCCGCCGGCGTCACCGCCGCCGCGCTGCTGCTGGCCGGCTGCGGTACGACCGAGTCCGCCCCCGGCGACTCGGCGGCCTCCGCCTCCGCCTCCACCGGGCCGGTCACCGTCACCGACGCGACCGGCGCCACCGTGAAGCTCGACGCCCCGGCCACCAAGGTCGTGGGCACCGAGTGGAACATCGTCGAGTCCCTGGTCTCGCTCGGTGTGGACCCGGTCGGCGTGGCGGACGTCAAGGGCTACAAGGCGTGGGACAGCGCCGTACCGCTCCGGAACGCCCCGAAGGACATCGGGCTGCGCGGCGAGCCCAGCATGGACACCGTCGCCGCCCTCCGCCCCGACGTGGTGATCGCCACCACCGATCTGCCGGCGGCGGCCGTCACGCAGCTGCGCAAGGTGGCGAAGGTGATCCAGGTGCGTCCGGGCGACGCGGCCGACCCGCTCGGCCAGATGAACAAGAACCTGGACCTGATAGCCCGGGCCACCGGCCGGACCGCGCAGGCGGCCACGCTCAAGAAGTCCTTCGAGACCAAGCTCGCGGCCGGCAAGAAGGCCCTCGCGGACGCCGGCCTGAGCGGCGAGGAGATCGCCTTCGCGGACGGCTATGTCGTCTCCAACCAGGTCAGCATCCGCCCGTACACCAGCGGTTCGCTGCTCGGCGGGGTCAATGAGGCGCTCGGCCTGAAGAACGCCTGGACCATGAAGGGCGACAAGGACTACGGCCTGGCCACCACCGATGTGGAGGGACTGACCGGGCTCGGCAAGGACGTCCGGTTCGCCTACATCGCCAATGACAGCGACGGCGGCGACCTGGTCTCCACCGCGCTCGTCAAGAACCCGGTCTGGAACTCGCTGGCCTTCGTCAAGGCGAAGCGGGTGCACCGGCTGAAGGACGGCATCTGGATGTTCGGCGGCCCCGGGTCGATGTCGGCATACGTCGACAGTGTGGTCGGCGCGCTGACCAAGACCGCGGCCGAGAAGCGGTAGCGCCATGGCCGTCACCGCCCCGACCGCGCCCGCCGGGCACGCGCGGCCGAACCCGGCCGGCCGGCCTCCCGCAGGCCGGTCCCCCGCCGGAACGGTCGCGGTGACGGCCGCGCTGGTGCTGCTGATCGTCCTGCTCGCCGCCGTCGACATCACCCAGGGCACCGCCGCCACCGGCCCGGCCGAGGTGTGGCGGGCGCTCACCGGCCGGGCCGGCGCGGGTGACGCCTCCGTGGTGGTGGCCTCCCGGCTGCCGAGGGCCGCCGCCGGAATCCTGGTGGGCGTCGCCCTGGGCGCGGCGGGCGCGGCCCTCCAGGCCGTGAGCCGCAATGTGCTCGCCGCGCCGGACACCCTGGCCGTCAACGCCGGCGCCTACCTCGCCCTCACCGCCGTCGGCGTCACCGGAGTGACGGTGCCGCTGCTCGCCTCCTCCGGGGTCGCCTTCGCCGGCGGCCTCGCCGCCGCCGTCCTGGTGCTCGGACTCTCCGGACCCGGCGGCGGAACCGTCCGGCTGGTGCTCGCGGGCAGCGCCCTCGCCCTCGGCCTGGGAGCCGTCACCGAGGCGCTGCTCCTGCTGTTCCCGCAGCACGCCGAGGGCCTCTACCACTGGGGCCAGGGCTCGATCGCGCAGAACGGCTTCAACGGGGTGCTCCAGACCGCGCCACTGGCCCTGGCGGCCCTGGCCGGGCTGCTGCTCCTCGGCCGCCGGGTGGACGCGCTCGGGCTCGGTGACGACGCGGCCCGGGGCCTCGGGGTGCCGGTCAGGACCACCCGGACGACCGTGGTGGCCCTGGCGGCCCTGCTGTCGGCCACGGCGGTGACACTCGCCGGTCCGGTCGGCTTCGTCGGGCTCTGCGCCCCCGCGCTGGTACGCCCCCTGGGCCGGCGGGCGCGCGGACTGCTGCGGGCCCGGGCCGGGCTGCCGGTGGCCGGGCTGGCCGGCGCGGCGCTGGTACTGGGCTCCGACGTGCTGCTGCGGGCGCTGGTGCCGAGCGACCTGGCGGTCGCGGTGCCGACCGGGGTGGTGACCAGCGTGGTGGGCGCCGGCTTCCTGGTGGTGATGGCGCTGCGCACCCGGGAGACGCCCGGGGCCGCCCAGCCGGACCGGATGCGGACCCCCGGCCGGGGTGCCTTCCTGGTCACGTTGCTGCTGCTGGTGGCGGTGCTCGTGGGGGTGACGATCGCCGCCGTACTGCTGGGCGACGCCAAACTGCTGCTCGGGGACGTCGCCAACTGGGCGACGGGCCGCTCCGGCCAGGCCGTCACCTTCGTCCTGGACACCCGGGTGCCCCGGGTGGTGGCCGCGCTGCTGGCCGGGGCCGCGCTGGCGCTCTCCGGCACGCTGGTCCAGGCGGTGACCCGCAACCCGCTCGCGGACCCGGGGGTGCTCGGCGTCTCCGGCGGCGCCGCCCTCGGAGCCGTACTGCTGGTCACCACGGTTCCGGTGGCCGGGTCCTGGGGGCTGGCCGGGGCCGCCTTCGCCGGGGCCGCGGCCGCCGCCGTGGTGGTCTTCGGACTGGCCGCGCGCGGCGGCTTCCAGCAGAACCGGCTGGTCCTGGTCGGCATCGGGGTGGCGGCCGGGACGGCGGCGCTGATCAGCCTGCTGATCGTGCTCACCGACCCGTTCAACGCCACCCGGGCGCTCACCTGGCTGGCCGGCTCGACGTACGGACGCACCCTGCCCGACACCGTGCCGGTGGCGCTGGTCCTGGCCGCCGCCGTCGCCGTGGCCGTCGGCCGCCGTACGGAGCTGGACCTCATCGCCCTGGACGAGGACACCCCCCGGCTGCTCGGGCTGCGGCCGGCCGGGGCGCGCCTCGGGATGCTGGTGGTGAGCGTGCTGCTCAGCGCCACGGCGGTCGCCGCCACCGGCACCATCGGCTTCGTGGGCCTGGTCGCCCCGCACGCCGCCCGCGCCCTGGTGGGCCGCCGGCACGTCCGGGTGGTCCCGGTGGCCCTGCTGCTGGGGGCGGCCCTGGTCACCGGGGCGGACCTGCTGGGCCGTACCGTGATCGCCCCCTCCCAGCTGGGCGCCGGGGTCATGACCGCCGTGGTGGGGACCCCGTACTTCCTCTATCTGCTGGTCCGCGCCCGGCGGTGAGGACGCGGCCTTCCGGGCCGCCGCTCGGTCGTCCGACGGCGCTCAGTCGTCCGCCGGCGGCCACCCGGTCGTCGGCGGCCCCACAGTCGTCGGCGGCCGGCCGCCGACGGCCACCCAGTCTTCGACGGCCACCCAGTCTTCGACGGCCGACCAGTCTTCGACGGCAGCCGCCGTCGCCGGCCACCCGGTCGTCGCCGGCCGCTCAGTCGTCGCCGGCCACCCGGTCGTCGGCCGCCGCTCAGTCGTAGACAGCTGCTCAGTCGTTGACGGCGGTCAGCAGGATCGCCGCGTCCGTCACGGCGGTGACCCCGTGCCGCTCGGGCGGCAGCAGATGGAGCGCGGCGGTCGTCAGCTCGGTGTCGCCGGACCGGGTGGTCACCCGTACCGTGCCGCGCAGCACCTGGAGGGAGGCGGCCGGCGGGGTGGTGTGCTCGTCCAGCGAGGTGCCGGCGGTGAGGGCGATGACGGTCTGGCGGAGCGGCCGCTGCCGCAGGACCAGGAGGGCGCTGCGGCCGTGCTCGCTGTCCCGGGCGGCGGCCAGGTGTTCACCGGCGATGGCGTGGAGGTCGCACGAGTCGCTCATACCGTCCAGGTTGCCCCGGGGCGCCGTCCCCCGCACGACGGCCGCCGGCCGCCCGGCCCGGCAGGGAGCCCGCCCCGGCCACCCGGCCGTGGCGGGCTCCCTCAGTCGGGGACGACCAGCGACGGGGTCTCCCGGGTCAGTACCTCGCCCCGGAAGAAGGCGGGGCTGCGCCGCCGCATCACCAGCATGATCACCACGCCCAGGAGCAGCAGCCCGACGCCGATGACGAAGACCGAGCCGACGCCGAGAACGGCGGAGCCGGAGCCGTACGCCGGGTCCCACATGTCGTACAGCGTCTTGCCGAAGACGGCGGTGAGCATCAGCCCGCCGAGGGCCGGGAGTACGCCCTTCAGCAGCGCGTCCCGCACGGAACGGGTCAGCTCGGCGCGGAAGAACCAGACACAGGCGAAGGCGGTCAGGGCGTAGTAGAAGCAGATCATCAGCCCGAGGGCGTAGATGGTGTCGACCAGGACGTTCTCGCTGACCAGGGTCATGACCGTGTAGAAGACGCCGGTGGCGGCACCGGCCACCACGGTGGCCTGGCCCGGGGTCTTGAACCGGGGGTGCACCCGGGTGAAGGAGTGCGGCAGGGCCTCGTAGGTGGCCATCGCCAGGACCGTGCGGGCGACCGGGATGAAGGTGGTCTGGAGGCTGGCGGTGGCGGAGGCGAGCACGGCGACGAAGAGGGTGACGCCGAGCGCCCCGCCCATCACCGGACCGGCGAGCGCGGCGAAGACATTGTCGGAGGTGTCCGGGTTGGCGAGGCCGAGGCCCCGGTCGCCGGAGCCCACCACCAGTTGGGCGGCGATGCCGGTGGCGAGGTACGAGCCGACCAGCACCACCATGGTGATCAGCGCGGCGCGGCCGGGGGTGCGGTCGCTGCCGGTGGTCTCCTCGTTGGTGGCCATGCAGGCGTCCCAGCCCCAGTAGATGAAGATCGCCAGCGAGAGCCCGGCGGTGAAGGCGGAGAAGGAGCCGACGGCGAACGGATTCAGCCAGGACCAGGAGAACTCCGCGCCGGTCGGGAAGGCGGCGTCGCCCGCCTTCCCGAAGGCCAGCACGACGAAGATGGCCAGCACCGCGAGCTGGAGGCCGACCAGGGTGTACTGGACGCTCTTGGTGGCGGTCATGCCCCGGTAGCTGATGGCGGTGGCGACGGCGATCAGGCCCAGACAGGTGAGGATGTGGACGGCCTTGTCGCCGTCCAGCGCGGCGACGCCCGGGTCGCCGGTGAGCTCCCCGGCGAGCAGCCAGAAGTACGAGGTGGCGACGCCCGCGAGGTTGGAGAGCACGATGATCGTCGCGATCACCAGCCCCCAGCCGCACATCCAGCCGACCCGGGGCCCGAAGGCCTTGACCGTCCAGGTGAACGAGGTGCCGCAGTCGGGCATCGCCCGGTTGAGCTCCCGGTACGCGAAGGCCACCAGCAGCATCGGCAGGAAACCGGCCAGGAAGACGGCGGGCATCTGGAGCCCGACCTCGCCGGCGGTGGAGCCCAGGGTGGAGGTCAGGCAGTAGACCGGGGCGACGGTCGACACACCGATGACCGCACTGCCGACGAGCCCGACGGAGTTCCCGCCGAGCCCCTTGCCGCGTACGCCTCCGGCGTCGGACGCGCCGCCCGGCACGGCGGCGTCCGGCGCCGTCGTCACCGCGTCTCCGGCCCGGGGCCGTGCTTCCACCTGAGTCATGGCCAGGACGCTAAGGGCTGCGATTTCGGTATCCGGAAGGCCGAAGGCGCCGATCTTTCCCTTCCATTGCATGCCCACGCAGGGCACTCAGCCAGCAGAAGAAAGGTCGACACGGCCACCAAACGTGCCGATCCCAGGCTCGGTTACCCGGAGTACCTCCTGCGAGAACCGCACCCCCGCCCGATTTGCCCGGTTCAAAATTTTCCCGCGCGATTTTCCCGTGGAAGTTTCCGCCCGGCGGATCCGGCTTCTCCCCGCGTACCGGACCGGAACTGACCGCGCCCCCTTCTACCGTCGCCCCCATGAACCTTCCGGCGAACCTTCCGAGTCCCCGCCCCTTCCGGGTGGACGTCCCCCAGGAAGCGCTGGACGACCTGCGCGCCCGGCTCGCCGCCACCCGCTGGCCGGCCGAGCTGCCGGGCACCGGCTGGAGCAGAGGCGTCCCGGTCGGCTACCTCAAGGGCCTCGCCGCGTACTGGGCCGACGGCTACGACTGGCGAGCCCAGGAGGCGGCGCTCAACGCCCACCCCCAGTTCCTGACCACCGTCGACGGCCAGAACCTGCACTTCCTCCAGGTGCGCTCCCCCGAGCCGGCCGCCACCCCGCTGTTGCTGCTGCACGGCTGGCCGGGCTCGGTCGCGGACTTCCTGGACGTGCTGGGGCCCCTGTCCGACCCGCGCGCCCACGGCGGCGACCCGGCGCACGCCTTCCACCTGGTCGTCCCGTCCCTGCCGGGCTTCGGCTTCTCCACCCCGCTGGCCGGACCCGGCATGGACGCCGCCGCGATGGCCCGGGTGTGCGCCGGCCTGATGGAGACGCTCGGCTACGAGCGGTACGGCGTCCAGGGGTACGACACCGGCTCCTGGATCGCCCCGCACCTCGGCAGGCAGCACCCCGACCGGGTCATCGGCATCCATGTCAACGCCCTGCTCGCCTTCCCGTCCGGCGCCGAGGGCGAGACGGACGGCCTGACCGAGACCGAGCAGCGGCGCCGGCAGGCGATGCGGGGCTTCAACGACGGCTATCTCCGGTGCAACTCCAAGCGCCCCCAGACGGTGGGGTACGCCCTCACCGACTCACCGGTCGGCCAACTCGCCTGGATGGTGGAAAAGTTCAAGGAACTCACCGAACCGGCGGACGGCCTCCCGGAGGACGGCATCGACCGGGACCGCATCCTGACCCAGGTCTCCCTGTACTGGCTGACCGGCACCGCCGTCTCGGCCGCCCAGATCTACTACGAGGAGATCACCGCCAACGCCCGGCCCGAGTCCGCCACCACCCCGGCCGACACCGACACCCGGGGCTCCGTACCCACCGCCGTCCTGGTCTCCGCCCACGACGTGACCGTCCGCCGCTGGGCCGAGCGCGACCACCACATCGTCCGCTGGACCGAACTCGGCCGGGCCGGCCACTTCCTGTCCATGGAGGCCCCCGACCTCCTCGTCACCGACCTCCGTGCCTTCTTCGCCACCCTGACCTGACCGGCCCCCCTCCTCCGAGGCGGCCCCTACGCTGAGACCGCACGACGCAGGCCGGCCGACACCACTCCGCGGCCACGAAGGACGAGCCCGGGAGCGCAGACATGAACAGCCGCGGCAAGCTCGTACGGGACCGCATCCCGGAGATCATCCGCGCGGACGGCGCCGAGCCGATGACTCATACGGCCGGGGCGGACGAATACCGCGGCCGACTGCGCGACAAACTGCTCGAAGAGGTCCAGGAGTTCCTCGCGGCGGACAGCTCGACGGCACCCGACGAACTGGCCGACATACTGGAAGTCGTCCACGCGCTCGCGCGGGACCTGGGCATGGACCCGGCCGCGCTGGAAGCGATCCGTCAGACCAAGGCCCGTGAACGAGGCGGCTTCGCCGACCGCATCGTCTGGACCGGCAACCGCTGAACCACAACCGCCCGGCGAGACACCTCCGGCTCGGGGTCGGCAGGGGCACCACGGAGGCCGAGGTGGAGCGGGCGGCCGGGCTTCTCGTGCGGGGCGCGGGAGGCCCGTACGGCGGAGGGCGGCGGCGATCGGCGGGGGCCGGCGCGCGTTAGGATCCCCGGGGACAACTTCGGGGGGACACATGAGACTTGCCTGGCTGGCGTGGCTGTGGCGGCACGGTGACGAGTACGGGTTCGGCGGCGGGTGGCTGAGCGGCGTCGTCGGTTCGCTGGTGGTCGTGGCCACCGCGCTGGTGGTGGCCTACAGCCTGCGCCGGAACCGGCCGCTCTCGCTGGCCGCGGGCGCGGCCGTCGGGGGCGCCGGATTCGCCTGGCTCGCGACACACTGACGTCACATCGGGGGCCGCGCTGACGGGCCGCGCCTGCGGGTCGCTCCTGCGGCCCCGCCGGGGACCACGCGGAAGGGCGGGCCGGCTGCCGCACCGAGGCCGCACCGGCCGCCGTGCCGGGCGACGCGCGGAAGGGCACACCGGCCGCCGTGTGCCGGGGGCCATCCGGAAGCGCGCACCGGACGACGTGTGCCGGGGGCCATGCGGAAGGCCGGGTCGGCGGGTGGGCCGGGGCCGCGTCCCGGTCAGCCCACGTCGAAGCCGAGGCCGGCGGCGAGGGCGGCGGCCTGGGCCAGGTCGATGCGGGCGCCGCGGGTGGCGGCCAGGGTGCGGGGGTCGAGGTCCGGGAGGGTGGAGCCGCGCAGGTCGGCGCCGGTCAGCGAGGCGCCGCGCAGCAGGGCGCCGGCGAGGTCGCAGCGGGTGAGCGCGGCGCCGTCCAGGCGGGCACCGGTGAGGTCGGCCTCGCGGAGCCGTACATCCTCGAAGACGGCCTTGCCGAGCCGGGCGCCCGGCCAGGAGGTGTAGGACCAGTCGCCGCCGGAGACGGTGAGCAGACCGTACGTACAGTCGTCGAAGCGGCTGCCGACGGCCTTGCACCCGGTGAACCGGGCGTCGAAGAAGGAGCAGCGGCGGAAGACGCAGTTGGTGTAGGCGGCGCCCTCGTGGCGGGAGGCGTTGAACCGCACCCCGGAGAAGACGCAGCTCTCGAAGACCGCGCCCTCGGCCAGGACCTCGGTCCAGTCGGTGTCGTAGAAGGTCCGCTCCTCGTGGCGGACCTCGCTGCCCAGCGTCCGTCCGTACCAGTCCTCGTCGCGTGTCACATCGCCCATACGAGCCATTGAACCGACCGCCACTGACAAGCGCCCGGCGGCGGAATGTCAGGATGGGGCCATGACGACCAAGGTCTACTTCGACATCACCATTGACGACCAGCCCGCGGGCCGGATCACCTTCAACCTCTTCGACGACGTGGTCCCGAAGACCGCGGAGAACTTCCGCGCCCTCGCCACCGGCGAGAAGGGCTTCGGCTACGCCGGCTCCTCCTTCCACCGGATCATCCCGAACTTCATGCTCCAGGGCGGTGACTTCACTCGCGGTGACGGCACCGGCGGCAAGAGCATCTACGGCGAGAAGTTCGCGGACGAGAACTTCCAGCTCAAGCACGACCGCCCGGGCCTGCTCTCGATGGCCAACGCCGGCCGCAACACCAACGGCTCGCAGTTCTTCGTCACCACGATCGTGACCGACTGGCTGGACGGCAAGCACGTCGTCTTCGGCGAGGTCGCGGACGAGGCGGGCATGGAGCTGGTCAAGCGCATCGAGGGCCTCGGCTCGCAGAGCGGCCGTCCGTCGGCCAAGGTCACCATCGCGGAGTCGGGCGTTCTCTGACCCGTGCCCTGTGGGGTTCGCGGGGTCCTGGGGGTCCGCGGGGTCTGAGCGGCCCCGACGGAACCGCCGGACCCCTCGGCCCCGTCGGGGGAATCGGGCGCGTCCGGCGGTACGGCGTTCCGCCGGGCCCGGAGCGGGTACACGCGGGTGCCGGGTACGGGTGACGGGTTGACCGCCCGCACCCGGCCCCCGGTGCCTGTCCCCGCACCCGGCCTCCGCGCGCCCGGCACCGCCTGTCGGGCGGCCAGCCGGGCAACCGGCGGTCGGCCGATCGGGCGACCGGCCGACCGGGCGATCCGGCCGGTCGGCGAAGGCCGGGCGGCCGTTGCTGACGGGGTCGGTGTCGGCAGGGCAGACTGTCGGGGGGCGAGACCAGCGGTACGGACCGGCGGGTACGGAAGGTACGGGGCAGGGGGAGCTATGGACCGCGAGGACGGGCCTCGGCAGGGCGCGGCGAACGGCCTGCGGTTCGCCGTGCTGGGCCCGGTGCGCGCCTGGCGCGGCGGGGAGGCCCTGTCGCCCGGGTCGCCGCAGCAGCGCGCGCTGCTCGCCGCCCTGCTGCTGCGCGACGGCCGCACCGCGACGGCCGCCCAGCTGATCGACGCCATCTGGGGCACCGAGCCGCCCCCCAGGGCGCTGGCGGCGGTCCGGACGTACGCCTCCCGGCTGCGCAAGGTGCTGCCGACCGGCACCCTGGTCAGCGAGTCGGGCGGGTACGCGCTGCGCAGCCGGCCGGACGCGCTGGACCTGCATGTGGCGCGGGAGCTGGCCGCCGAGGCGGACAAGGCCCGGGCGGCGGGCGAGCAGGGCCGGGCGCGGGAGCTGCTGGGCAACTCGCTGGAGCTCTGGGACGGCGAGCCGCTGGCCTCGGTGCCGGGCCCGTACGCGGAGACCGAGCGCGCCCGGCTCGTGGAGTGGCGGCTCACCCTCCTGGAGACCTGGCTCGACATGAACCTGGAGGCGGGCCGGCACGCCGAGGCCGTCTCCGAGCTGACCGCGCTGACCGCCGCCCACCCGCTGCGGGAGCGGCTGCGCGAGCTGCTGATGCTGGCGCTCTACCGCAGCGGCCGGCAGGCGGAGGCGCTGGCGGTGTACACGGACACCCGGCGGCTGCTGGCGGAGGAGCTGGGTGTCGATCCGCGCCCCGAGCTGGCCCGGCTCCAGCAGCGCATCCTGCGCGCCGACGAGGAGCTGGCCGCACCGCCGGAGGCCGCCGCCGCACCCGCGCCCGTGGTCGCCAGACCGGCACAACTCCCGGCGACCGTGCCGGACTTCACCGGCCGCGCACCCTTCGTACGGGAGCTGGGGCACCGGCTGGCCAGTGCCGAGGGCTCGGTGATGGCCGTCTCGGCGCTGGCCGGCATCGGCGGGGTCGGCAAGACGACCCTGGCCGTGCATGTGGCGCACGCGGCCCGGCCGCACTTCCCGGACGGCCAGCTCTATGTGGACCTTCAGGGCACGGCGGCGCGGGCGGCCGAGCCGGAGACGGTGCTCGGCGCCTTTCTGCGGGCGCTCGGCACCCCGGAGGGGGCGCTGCCCGACTCGCTGGAGGAGCGGTCGGCGCTCTACCGCTCCGCGCTCGCCGGCCGCCGGGTGCTGGTACTGCTGGACAACGCCCGGGACGCCGCCCAGGTCCGCCCGCTGCTGCCCGGCACCGAGGGGTGCGCGGCGCTGGTGACCAGCCGGATCCGGATGGTGGACCTGGCCGGCGCCCATCTGGTGGACCTGGACGTGATGTCGCCGGAGGAGGCGCTTCAGCTCTTCACCCGGATCGTGGGTGGCGAGCGGGTGCGGGCCGAGCGGGAGGCCGCGCTGGACGTGGTGGCCGCCTGCGGCTTCCTGCCGCTGGCGATCCGGATCGCCGCCTCCCGGCTGGCCGCCCGGCGCACCTGGACGGTCGCGGTGCTCGCCGCCAAACTGGCCGACGAGCGACGGCGGTTGGACGAGCTCCAGGCGGGCGACCTCGCGGTGAAGGCCACCTTCGAGCTGGGCTACGGGCAGTTGGAGCCCGCCCAGGCCCGGGCGTTCCGGCTGCTGGGCCTCGCGGACGGGCCGGACATCTCGCTGGCGGCCGCGGCGGCGGTGCTGGACCTGCCCGAGCAGGAGGCCGAGGACCTGCTGGAGTCGCTGGTCGACACCTCGCTGCTGGAGTCGGCCGCACCCGGCCGCTACCGCTTCCACGATCTCGTACGACTCTACGCGCGTGCCTGCGCGGAGCGTGACGAACAGCCGCCGGGCGAGCGGGAGTCGGTGCTCTCCCGGCTGCTCGACTTCTATCTGGCCACCACCGCCCGGGTGTACGCGATCGAGCGGCCCGGCGACCGGCTGGCCGACCATCTGGAGCCCGCCGCCCGCCCCGGGCTGGCCTTCGGCGACCGGCACGCGGCCCAGGACTGGCTGTACGCCGAGGCGAGTTGCCTGCTGGCCTGTGTGCGCCAGTCGGCCGGCGGCGCCACCCTGCGACGGGCGGTCGATCTGCTGTGGGCCGCCCTGGACCTGGCCGAGTCGGGCGCCAACTCCAAGGAGTACGAGACGGTCGCCGCCGCCCTGCGGGACGCCTCCCGGGGCCACGCCGATCCCCGCACCGAGGGCCGCGCCGCCATCTGCCTGGCCTATGTCCAGCACGTCACGGGCCGGTTCGACCTGGCCGACGCGGAGGCCGGGGAGGCGCTGCGGCTGGCCCGGGAGACCGGCGACCTGCTGGTCCGCTGCTGGGCGGCGAACACCAGCGGCGTGATAGCGCTGTACCAGCACCGGTACGAGGAGGGCGAGCGTCATCTCGCCCGCGCCATCCGGGACTTCCGCACCTGCGAGGACGGGGCGGGCGAGGCCAGCGCGCTCTGCAACCTGTCCCGGATCCATCTCGCCACCGGCCGCACCGACAGCGCCGTCACCCTCGCCCAGCAGGGCACCGAGATGTACGACACCATGGGCCACGCCCTCAAGGGCGCCAACGGCCGGTACGCGCTGGGCCTGGCGCTCACCCAGAGCGGGAGCCTCACCGCCGCCGCCGACCGGCTCGGGGAGGCGCTGGAGGTGTTCCGGGACAGCCGGCAGCGGCTCTGGGAGGGCATGACGCTCTTCCGGCTGGCCGAGGTGGACATCACCGCCCGCCGTCCCGCCCAGGCCGCCGCCCGCGCCGAGATGGCGCTCACCGTGCTGCACGGCATCGGCGGCGAGTGGCGGCGCGGCAATGTGCTCACCGTGCTGGGCCGGGCGCTAGCCAGTGTGGGACAGAGCGGCCGCGCCCAGGTCTGCTGGCAGGAGGCGCTGCGCATCTACGAGGAGCTGGACGCCCCCGAGGCGGCCGAAGTCCGGTCCCTGCTGCGGCCGATGGCCTGCGCCTGAGACGCGGGGGCCGCCCGGCGGGGGCCTGAGACGCGGGGGCCGCCCGGTGGGAGCCGCCCGGCAGGGGGGCCGCCCTGCCGGGGCCGACGCGGCTGTCAGCGCTGACAGCACTGTCAGTGGGGCGTGCCAGGATGTCCTTCACCGGGGAAACCGGGGGGCCGCGGGGGTTTTTCGATTGCAACCATGTAAGCGGTTCGTAAGTCTTTCCTGTGACCACCCTCTGTGGTCACCTTCCCAAGGAGACGGTCATCACCGCCATACGAAAGACCCTGACTGCCACCGCCGTCGTCGCCACCGTGCTCGCCGGCTCCGCCGCGTGCGGCACGGTGCAGAACCTGTCCGCGGGCCAGAAGCTGGACCGCGCCTTCGACCAGCTCGGCAAGGAGAAGTCGCTCTCCTTCGAACTGGACCTGGACACCGACGCGCAGACGCTTCAGGCGCTGGACTCCGACTCGGCGCCGGACGACAAGATGCCGCCGCAGGCCGCCGACTTCCTGATGGGCGCCAAGCTCGCCGTGTCCATCGAGTCCAAGAAGCCGCTGGGCGAGTCCGGTGAGGGTGACTACACCGGCATGAGCATGACGCTGACCAGCCCGGAAGGCACCCTGATCGACTACCGGCTGGTCGACGACATCATGTACGTCAAGGCCGATGTGAAGGCCCTCGGCAAGGTCGCCGGCGCGCCGCTGCCGAGCGCCGACGAACTGCCGCCGCAGGCCGCGGGGTTCAAGAAGCTGCTCCAGGGCGAGTGGGTGAAGCTCTCCCTGGACGAGGCGAAGAAGGCCCGCGAGGGGGCGCTGGGCGGCCCGAAGGGCTCCGGCAAGCCGTCGCCCGAGCCCTCGATGGACGCCAAGACCCAGCAGAAGCTGCTGGACAAGGTGGGCGCCGTCGTCTCCCGCGAGGTCGACTTCACCACGGCGAGCGCGAAGGACGGCACGGAGCAGATCAGCGCCGTCGCCCCCTTCCGCACCCTGGTGACCGAGCTGGTCGAGGCGATCCGGCCGATGGCCAAGGAGCTGCCGATGAGCGCTCCGCTGCCGACCGCCAAGGACCTGAAGGAGGCCCCGACCGGGAAGGTGACGGCCAACTTCCAGCTGAAGAACGGCGCGCTGGAAGAGATGTCCGTGGACCTCACCGAGCTGGCCAAGTCGGACAAGGAGATCCCGGCCAAGGCCAAGGCCAAGATCGACAAGCTGGGGTTCACCCTGCGCGTCGGCCGTGGCGCGGCGGCCAAGCCGATCGCCCCGACCGGTGCCACCGAGCTGAAGCCGGAGGAGGTCCTGTCGGGACTCTTCGGCGGGCTCGGCGGAGCGGATGACGCCGACTTCGAGGAGTCGGGCCTGGAGGACCCCGCCCTCGGGGACACCGCCTTCACCGACGTCTCCGTCGACGAGCCGGCCGTCGCCCAGGGGTGACACCCCGGCCAGGGCGTTCATCGTTCGTTTATCGCCCCCCGGCATGCTCTGTCTCAACGATCCGTCGCGTCGGGGGGCAGGCGGGTCGCCGGAGGGGCCATCGGCTCCGGATTCCACGGAACGGCCCCGCCTGAGGCCCGTCCGGCAGCGCTCGGGGGAGCAGCCGGGCGGGCCTTTACGCACCACCGGAACACGCACGACAACGGGAGGGAACCCATCATGAGCGAGGTCACCCAGGTCACTCTGGACCAGCCGGTCGCCGAGCCCGGGAACATCCACGCCACCGGCACGGAGACGGTCGCGGCGGCGGACGGGATCGAGATCAAGAACATCCACGCCACGGGCTCGCCGGCCGAGCGGCTGATCACCAGGAACGGCCCGGCCGCCACCGAGCCGATCGGTCACGACGAGGACCCCGTCCTGGACGGCGCCGCGCTGGGCACCTCCCTGGCGGACGGCATCGAGCCGCTGGGGAACATCCACGCCACGGCCGAGCCCGTGAAGTGATCCGTCCCGCTCCGTAGGGAAGCAGGCCGCGACGGCGCGAAGGGGAAGCCGTCGCGGCCTTCGCGCGTCCGGAGCCGGGTCCGGGCGGGGCGGCCCCGGGCGGGGTGCCCCCGGGAGTCGGGGCCAGAAGCAAGGCCGGCGTCCCTGTGGCGGTGGGGACCCGGCGGGCGTAGCGTCGGGACCGGGAGTCGGACCGGGCCCCAGGGCCGCGCCGGACCGGAGGAGACCGACGATGATCCGCAACGTCCTCGGCAGCGTCCTGGCTCTCATCGGAGCGGCGGCCGCCGTCTGGAGCCCCTTCCGTGCCTGGTACGACGGCCGTCACGGCCGGGACTACCGGGTCGCCGATCTGTTCGGGGGCATCGGCGCCGCCCGGGCGGACCTCGCCACCTCCCTGCTGCTGCCGTTCGCGTGCGCCGCGCTGCTGACGCTGATCGCCCTGCTGCTGCGGTCACGGCCGCTGGTCGCGCTGGCCGGTGTGGTGGTGCTGGGCTTCACCGTGCTGTGGATGGTCCGGCAGGGCCAGGCGGCCGGCGAACTGAGCCTGGACTCCGACGGCTCCGGGCTCGGCCTGGGAGTCGCCGCGGCGGCCGGGGGCGGGGTGCTTCTGCTGCTGGCCTCGGCGGTGATGAGCGGCCGCCCCCGCAGCCGGGCCCGCCGGGAACCGGCACCGGACGCGGCGGGAGCGCCGTACGGCGAACCGGGGCGGCAGCCGTACGAGGACACCGGGCAGCCGTACGGCCGGCGGGACGACCAGCCGTACCAGGAGCCGTACCGAGAGCCGCGGCAGGAGCGGTACGAGGAGCCGTACGAGCCCGCCCCGTACGGGCAGCAGCCCGGTGGGCCCCCGGACGGCCCGCCCACCCAGCCGCTCCCCCGCACCGGCGAAGGCCCGTACGAGAACCAGCGCGGCCCGTACGACGAGCGGCGGCAGCCAGCCACCGACGAGCAGGGCCGGCCGTACGACGAGCAGCGCGGCCCGTACGACGAGCGGCGGCGGCCGTACGGGGACGAGCCGGGGGCGCCCAGCGAGGGACCCCGCCGGGGCTGACCGGCACGGGTCACCGGACCCTGGGGCCACCGGACCCACAGCCGGGAGG
Organism: Streptomyces pyxinae; assembly: GCF_024756275.1. GTDB lineage: Bacteria > Actinomycetota > Actinomycetes > Streptomycetales > Streptomycetaceae > Streptomyces > Streptomyces pyxinae. The sequence continues at coordinate 80,449 of NZ_JANUGQ010000006.1, forward strand.
CACGGATCGGGGCGCGGGCTAGCGGGGGGCCGGGCCGCGGCCGGTGGCGGTGCCCTTGGCGGCGTCCAAGGCGTAGACGCAGCGGTCCTTGCTGCACGCGTACACCACGCCCGCCCGGGCCACCAGCGAGCCGGTGATCTCGCCGCCGGTGGTGAGCTTCCAGCGGAGCTGGCCGCCGCCCGCGTCCAGGGTGTAGAGCACATGGTCGGCCGAGCCGAAGTGCACCCGGCCGTCGGCCACCACCGGGGCGCCGACGAGCGGGCCGCCGGCCGCGAACCGCCACTTGGGGGTGCCGGTCACCGCGTCCAGGGTGTAGAGCGCGCTGCCGCTGCCCACATGGACGTTGCCGTGCGCCACCAGCACCGGCTCGGCGGACTGGCGGGCCTCGGTGGCGATCCGCCAGCGGTCCTTGCCGGTCGCGGCGTCGAGCGCGTACACCGTGCCCAGGTAGTCCGCGAGATAGACCCCGCCGCCGGTGACGGCCGGGCCGGGGGCGAAGGCGGGCGGCGAGAGGAAGACCGCCGGGGCCTCGAAGTGCCAGCGCACCTGGCCGGAGCGCAGGTCCACCGAGAGCGCCCGGGTGCCGGCGACGACGTGGACACAGCCGTCCTCGGCCACGGTGAGGCGCACCGGTACGCCGCCGCAGGAGGCCGCGTCCCCGATCGGGTACGACCACCGCTCGGTGCCGCTGCGGGCGTCCAGGGCGCGCAGCCGGGCGTTCTGCCAGACGAAGACGGTGTCCCCGTGGACCGAGGGGCCGGCCTCCGCGGTCTCGAAGTCGGTCTGGGCGCCGGTGATCTCCCAGAGCTTGGCGCCGTTGGACGCCTCCCACGCCTGGACGCCGCCGCCCCGGGTGGCGGTGACCACGGTGCCCCGGTCGGCCTGGAGGGCGTACACCCAGGCGTCGGTGCTCAGCCGCCAGCGCTCGCTGCCGTCCTGGGCGTCGAGGGCGTAGAGCGAGGGGCCGTCGGAGGCGTGGATCCGGCCGCCGTCCACGGCCATGGACCAGGCCACGTCCCGGGTCTTGAAGCGGCGCCGGCCGCTGCCCGTGTCCAGGGCATGCACCTCGAAGGAGGTGACGTAGAGCAGCTCGCCCGCGACCACCGGGGTGCCCCACACGTCGTTGGACATCCGGAACCGCCAGGGCCGCCAGTGGCCCGGGTCGGCCGCCTCGGGCGCGGGCGCCGGCGGGGCGGTGAGCAGCGGCGGACCGGTGGGCGCGGGCTCGGCGACCCCGGTGGCGCCGGCCGGCGGGCGCACCCAGCCGGTGGTGGCCCCGGCACCCGGCAGGGCGGCGGCCCGGGTGGTGTCGGAGACCCGGGGCCCCGGGCCGATCGGCACGGCGGCGCCCGGCAGCCGTACCGGGGCCCCGTCGGGGGCGGGGCCGGAGCCTCCGCCGGGCCCTCCTCCGGGGCCGGTGAGCACCGGAGCGGCGCCCGGTCCGGCGGGGCGGGCGGGTGCCACCGGGCCACGGGCGGGCGCGGGGAGGGCCTGGCCGGTGCGCGGGTCGCCCCCGGGCGCGGCCGGCTCCCAGCCGGTCCCGGCGCCGGGGCCCGGCGGCGGCCCGGCCGGACGGGGCGGGGCGACCGGGGGCGGCGGGGTGGTACGGCCGCCGCCCCGGCGGTGCTCGATCATGGCGGTCGCCCGGGTGGGCAGCCAGGCCGACGCGGAACCGCTGTCGTCGCCGCCCGCGAAGAGGTGCGGGGCCAGCTGGGTCTGGAGGTCGGCCGGGGTGGAGCGGCGGGTCGCGTCCATCTGCATGCAGGACTCGATGAGCGGGCGCAGCTCGTCCGGCAGATCGGTGAGGTCGGGGCCCTCGCGCAGCAGCATGAAGACGGTCTCGACCGGGTTGGCACCGTGGAAGGGTGCGTGTCCGGTGCCGGCGAAGACCAGGGTGGAGCCGAGCGAGAAGACATCGCTGGCGCCGGTGACGCTGCGGGAGTCCCGGGCCTGCTCGGGGGACATGTAGGCCGGGGTGCCGACGGCCACGTTGGTCATGGTGAGCCGGGTGTTGGAGACGCCCGAGGCGATACCGAAGTCGATCACCCGGGGCCCGTCCTCGACGACCAGGACATTGGACGGCTTGAGGTCGCGGTGGACCAGGCCGGCGCCGTGGATCGACTGGAGCGCCTCCGCGATACCCGCCGCCAGCCAGCGGACCGCCTGGGCGGGCAGCGGGCCGCACTCGTTGACGATCTCCTCCAGGGAGGGCGCGGGGACATAGGCGGTGGCCAGCCAGGGCACGGCGGCCCGGGGGTCGGCGTCCACCACGGCTGCGGTGTAGAAGCCGGACACGGCCCGGGCCGCCTCCACCTCGCGGGTGAAGCGGACCCGGAACAGCTGGTCCTCGGCCAGCTCCGTCCGGACCGTCTTGATCGCGACGCGCCTCCCCGAGGCCGACCGCGCCAGGTACACCAGCCCCATGCCGCCGGCCCCGAGCCGGGCGAGCACTTCGAACGGGCCGATACGCCGCGGGTCGTGCTGCGTCAGCTGATCCACTTGCTAGCCACCTCCCCGTCGGGGCCGTGCGATCACGGCCCCGTGCCCCCTGATTCTTCCTGTCCGGGGCGGCGGTTGCGAACCCAGGGGGCGGATCGGGGTGTCTCGTCCCGAAACCGGACAGCCACGGACAGCCACGGACGGACGGCGGGACGGGCGGGCGCGATGGGCCGCCGGGCGGGATGGGCGGACACGGCGGGTGGCCGGGCACGGCGGCCGGGCGGACACGGTAGACGGGCGGGACAGGCCCGGGCAGCGCGGGGGCAGGCGGGGCGGGGGCAGGCAGTGTGGGGTCAGGCGGCGTGGGGTTCCGCCAGGACGGCGAAGACCGCGCCCTGGTCGTCGGCGATCACCGCGATCCTGCCGTACGGGGTGTCGAACGGCGGCTCGGTCACCCGGCCGCCCAGCCGCTCGGCCCCGGCGGCGGTGTCGTCGCAGTCCTCGACCGCGAAGTAGGTGAGGAAGTGGGCGGGCATCTCGGCCGGGAAGGCGTCGGTGATGACGCTGCGGCCACCGACGGCGGTCTCGTCGCTCGCCCGGGTCCCGGCCGGTGACCAGACCCGGAAGTCCACGGCCGGGTCGTCCTCCAGATCGCGCACCTGGAAGCCGAAGACGGCCTCGTAGAAGGAGTCGACGGCGTCCTTGGCCCGGGTGTAGACCTCGGTCCAGCAGAACGAACCGGGCACGCCCTGCTTCTCGAAGCCGCTCAGGGCGCCCGCCTGCCAGAGCCCGAAGACGGCACCGCCCGGGTCGGCGGCGACCGCCAGCACGCCCCGGTCGGCGAAGGCCACCGGATCGGTCACCATCCGCCCGCCGGCGTCCTTGATCCGCGCGGTGAGCGCGACCGCGTCCGGGGTGGCGAAGTAGACGCCCCAGGCGGTCGGCATCCGGCCGTCCCGCTTGGCGGCCAGGGCGGCGACCCGTCTGCCGTCGCTGTAGGCGTCCGCGTACCGGCCGTACGCCGCCCCGGCGGCGCCCCCGGTTTTCGCGCCGCTCGCGCCGCTCGTGCCGCCCGCGCCCGTTCCCGTCCCTTTCCCGGTTCCCGGCTCCACCGGCGTTTCCGTTCCGGGCCGCCGGTCACCGGGGAACGTCCAGCCGAACAGGCCCCCGTAGAAGCGCTTTCCGGCTTCGAGGTCGGGGAGCAGCACATCGGCCCAGCAGGGAGTGCCCTCGGTGAATGCGCTCATGGACGGATTCCTTCCCGGGGAGGGGCGGGGCGGCGGCGCCTCCATTCACGCTACTGGCGCGGGACGGGAGCCGCAGGGGGAGAATTCCGGTACGTACCCGTCCCGTACCGGGTCGCACCCATTTGCAGTCGGCCGAATCGCGGTCCGATCACCCCTCGGTAAGCTGACGACATGACAGGACAAGTACGCACCGTCGACGGCCGCGTGGCCGGTCGGCGTGGTCAGGCGACGCGGCAGAAGCTGCTCGACTGCCTCAGCGAGATGCTCAGCTCCTCGCCGTACCGGGACGTCAAAGTCATCGACGTGGCCCGGAAGGCGGGCACGTCCCCCGCGACCTTCTACCAGTACTTCCCGGACGTCGAGGGCGCCGTTCTGGAGATCGCGGAAGAAATGGCCCGGGAAGGCACCGGACTGACCGAACTGGTCGCCGGCCGGTCCTGGGCCGGCAAGGCCGGCTGGCAGTCGTCGGAGGAACTGGTCGACGGCTTCATGGACTTCTGGCGGAGAAACGACGCCATTCTCCGGGTGATCGATCTCGGGGCGGCCGAGGGCGACAAGCGGTTCTACAAACTCCGTATGAAGATCCTGGGTTCGGTCACCACCTCGCTCGCGGACTCCGTGCGGGAACTCCAGGCGAAGAACAGGCTCGACAAGGACATCAATCCGGCGGCAATGGCCGGCGCACTGGTCACGATGCTGGCGGCGGTCGCCTCGCACCAGAAGGGTTTTCAGACCTGGGGAGTCAAACAGGCCGAACTGCGCCCGAATCTGGCGCTGCTGGTCCATCTCGGCATCACCGGAAGGAAGCCGTCCCGGTAACGGGCGCCGGGCCCGCCCCGAAGGGCCTTTCCGGCGCCCTTTCCCTCATCTCTCCGGCCCCTCTCCCGACATATTCCCGGCACCTTTCGGCATGAACTGCCGGCCATGAACTGCCGGAATGGCCTTCCGGAACGACTTTTCCGGATGCCCCCCGGGGTGCCCGCCCCCGGGCGTGGTGCGTTCCCGGCGCGCATCCGGTCCTACGGCCGTAAGGGCGATGCGCAGACGCGGTACGGGAGGGCGGCGGCTCATGATGGCTCCATGAGTGAGCACCCGTACCCCTCCGTCAGCCCCGGTGAGTTCGAGGAGACCCTGCGCGCGCAGCGGGTCTGGGACACCGAGCTGCCCGCCTTCGATCCGGACGGCGCCCCCGAGGCGCCCCTGCCGCTCTTCCACGCGTGGTTCGTCGCGGCGGCCACGGCCGGGCAGCCCGAGCCGCACACCATGACACTGGCGACGGTGGACGCCACCGGACGACCGGACGTACGGACCCTGATGCTGCACGGCGCGGATGAGCGCGGCTGGCACTTCGCCTCGCACGCCACCAGCGCCAAGGGCCACCAGCTCGCCACCGCCCCGGACGCGGCGCTCGGCTTCTACTGGTCCGTCCAGGGGCGGCAGGTGCGGGTGCGGGGCCGGGTCTCCCCGGGGACCTGGGAGGAGGCCGACGCCGATCTGCGGGTGCGTTCGACCGGGGCGCTGGCCTCGGCGCTGGCGGGCCGGCAGAGCGAACCGCTGCCGTCGGCGGCCGAGCTGGACCGGGCGCTCGACGCCGCCTGGGCGCGGGCCGAGGCGGAACCGGAGGCGCGGGCGGAGAGCTGGACGGTGTACACCCTGGCGCCCGCCGAGGTCGAGTTCTTCCAGGGCGACGCCCGCCGGCGCCATGTCCGGCTGCGCTACCGCCGGGCGGACGACGGCGGCTGGACCCGGGAACTGCTCTGGCCCTGACGGCCGGACCCGGGAACCGCTCCGGTCCAGGCGGCCGGACCCGGGAACCGCTCCCGGCCCTGGCGGCGTGACCGGATCGCAACCGAATGCCCTCGCGACCGAGACCCACGGTGTGAGCGGATCATTACGCTGGGCGTCCATGGCCGGACTCACCCAGGACATGTCCCCGTACTCCTTGTACCCCGTGTACCCGGTGTACGTCGTCGGCGGCGGCCCCGGCGGACTCGCCGTCGCCGCCGCGCTCCGCCAACGGGGCGTACGGGCCGTCGTCCTGGAGAAGTCCGACGCGCTGGGGGACTCCTGGCGCCGCCACTACGACCGGCTGCGGCTGCACACCACCCGGCGCCGGTCGTCGCTGCCCGGGCTGCGGCTGCCCCGCCGGTTCGGCCGCTGGGTGGCCCGGGACGATCTGGTGCGCTACCTGGAGAAGTACGCCGAGGCGCACGAGCTGGAGGTCGTCACCGGCGTCGAGGTCACCCGGCTGGTGCGGGTCGGGCGGCTGTGGACCCTGCACGCCACCGGCGGGCGGCTGCTGACCGGCCGGGCGGTGGTCGTGGCGACCGGCTACAACCACACGCCGCACCTGCCGCGGTGGCCCGGCCTGGAGTCGTACGGCGGCGAGCTGCTGCACGCGAGCGACTACCGGAATCCGGCGCCCTTCGCCGGCCGGGACGTCCTGGTGGTCGGCGCCGGGAACACCGGTGCCGAACTGGCGGTGGACCTCGCCCGGGGCGGTGCCGCCCGGGTACGGCTCGCGGTGCGCACCCCGCCGCACCTGGTACGCCGCTCCACCCTCGGCTGGCCCGCCCAGGCGACCGCCGTCCTGGTGCGCCGGCTGCCGGTACGGCTGGTGGACGCGGGCGCCCGGGTGCTGGCCCGGCTCTCGGTGCCCGACCTGTCGGCGCACGGGTTGCCCCGGCCGGCCGGCGGGCTCTACTCACGGGCCCGGCAGGGCGCCATCCCGGTGCAGGACACCGGACGGACCGGACTGATCAGGGCGATACGGAGCGGCCGGGTGGAGCCGGTGGCGGCGGTGGAGTCCTTCGACGGCGACACGGTGGTGCTGGCGGACGGCACCCGGATCACCCCCGACACGGTGATCGCCGCGACCGGGTACCGGCGGGGGCTGGAGGCGCTGGCCGGCGAGCTGGGCGTACTGGACCGGCGCGGGCTGCCACGGACCCACGGCGCCCGGACCGCCGACCACGCGCGGGGCCTCTACTTCACCGGCTTCACCACCCCGATCAGCGGCACCCTGCGTGAACTGGGCCTGGACGCCCGCCGGATAGCCCGCTCCATCGCCCGTACCGCACCCCGGCCCCGGCGGGCCCCGACGGCAACGGCGGGCCGGACGGCGTAGGTTCGGGCGCATGGCTGTCATTCATCAGACGACCCTGACCCCCGGCAAGCTGGAACTGCTCGCCGACTGGCTGCCCGGCCGCCCCTGGTACACCGGCGGGGACCGGGAGCCGCGCCCGGAGCGCGCGGGCGGCTTCCGGCTCGACGACCCGGCGGGGGAGGTGGGCCTGGAGTTCATGGCGATCGCGGACGGTTCGGGCGGCCCGACGGCGGTCTACCACGTGCCGCTCACCTACCGGGGAGCGCCGCTCGACGGGGCGGAGGAGGGCCTGGTCGGCACCGCCGAGCACGGCGTGCTGGGGAAGCGCTGGGTCTACGACGGGGCCCATGACCCGGTGCTGGTCGGCCAGTTGCTGGCGCTGATCCAGGGGGCCGCCGAACCGCAGATGCAGCGGGTCTCGGACACCCCCGACCCCTCCGTCGTCCCGCACTTCGGCGGCACCGCCCTCACCGACCCGGCCGGGCCGACGGCGGTGGTGGACGGACCGGACGGCACCCACGTGACGGTGGAGACCGCGACCGGTCCGGTCACCCTCACGATCGTCCGCGCGCTGCGCCCCGGGACACCCGGCGGGTCCGGTGTGCTGGGGTGGGTCACCGCCGGCTGGCTCCCGGAGGACGCCGGACGGCGGGGCCCGTACGCCGTACTGCGCGCCGCCGGGCACTGAGCCCGGCACCCGCCGGAACCGCCGGCCGCCGGGTCAGGGGGTGCGCCCCCGCCGCCGTCCACCGCCGCGCTCCCGGGTGTCCGCCGGCCGCCGGGTCAGGCGGCCGGGGCCACGGCGGCCGGGGTGGGGGCCTGGGCGCGGGCGGGGCGGCGGCGGATGACCAGGGCCATCAGGGCGGCGGCCGCGCAGAGCGCGCCGGAGGCGTACCAGACCACGTCGTACGAGCCGAAGGCGTCCCGCGCCAGACCGCCCGCGAAGGCCACCGCCGCCGCGCCCACCTGGTGGGAGGCGAGCACCCAGCCGAAGACGATGGCGGAGTCGTCGCCGTACTGCTCCCGGCAGAGGGCGATGGTCGGCGGCACGGTGGCCACCCAGTCCAGCCCGTAGAAGACGATGAAGAAGACCATCGGCGGGTGCACGGCCGGTGCCAGCAGCATCGGCAGGAAGAGCAGCGAGATGCCGCGCAGGGCGTAGTACACCGCCAGCAGCCGGCGCGGTTCGAAGCGGTCGGTGAACCAGCCGGAGGCGATGGTGCCGGCGACATCGAAGACACCGATCACCGCGAGCAGCGAGGCGGCCGCCGTGATGGGCATCCCGTGGTCGTGGGCGGCGGGCACGAAGTGCGTCTTGACCAGCCCGTTGGTGGACGCCCCGCAGATGGCGAAGGTGCCCGCGAGCAGCCAGAACGGTCCGGTACGGGCGGCGGAGAGCAGCACGGTGACCGCCCGGCGGGCCGCGCCCGGCACCGGCACGGGCCGGGGCACCGGCTCGGTCGCCCCGTAGGGCGCGAGGCCCACGTCCGCCGGGTGGTCGCGGAGCAGCAGCCAGACGAACGGCACCACGGCGAGCGCCGAGAGCGCGACCGTGACGGCCGCCGGGCGCCAGCCGTGCGCCTGGACCAGCCAGGAGAGCAGCGGCAGGAAGACCAGTTGGCCGGAGGCGCCGGCTGCGGTGAGGATGCCGGTCACCAGCCCGCGCCGGGCGGCGAACCAGCGGTTGGTCACGGTGGCGGCGAAGGCCAGCGCCATGGAGCCACTGCCCATGCCGACCAACAGGCCCCAGTAGAGGACGAGTTGCCAGGCGGCGGTCATCCAGACGGTGAGCAGCGAGCCGACCGCGATGACCGAGAGTGCGACCGCCACCACCCGGCGGATGCCGAACCGGTCCATCAGCGCGGCGGCGAACGGCGCCGTGAGGCCGTAGAGCGCGAGATTGACGGAGACGGCGAGCCCGATGGTCCCGCGCGACCAGGTGAACTCCTGGTGGAGCGGCTCGATCAGCAGACCGGGCAGGGAGCCGAAGGCGGCGGCGCCGATGATCGTCACAAAGGTGACGGCGGCGACCGACCACGCCCGGTGCACCCGGAACCGTCTCCGGCCCGGCGGGCCACCCGGAGCGGAAGCGTTCACAGGAGCACTCGCGGAGCCGGAGGCGGAGGTGGGCACGGAGCCGGAGGCGGTCACCGGGGCGGCGGGCGGCGGGGTCGTCTGGGTCACATCCTCATCCTGCTGATTCGGTGAACACGGAACCACTGGCCCGAATGACAGCTTTCGATAGGATCGGGCCATGAGTCCGACCAGCCCGACCAGCCCCCGCCTCTCGCCCGCCTCCGGACCGGACGGCCCGGCGCCCGGCGACGGCACTCCGCCGCCCCACCGGGTGGCCGTCCTCGCCCTGGACGGGCTGATCCCGTTCGAACTGGGCATCCCGCACCGGATCTTCGGCCGCGCGAGGACCCCCGGCGGCCGGCCGCTCTACTCGATCGTCACCTGCGGAGTGACCGCCGGACCGGTCCGTACCGAGGCCGACTTCACGGTCGATGTGGCGTACGGCGCGGAGGCGCTGGAGACCGCCGACACGGTGGTGGTGCCCGCCTCGCACGCGCTGGGTACGGCGTACGAGGAGGGGCGGCTGCCCGGGGAACTGGCCGCCGCGCTCGGCCGGATCCGGCCCGGCACCCGGCTGGTCTCCATCTGCACCGGCTCCTACGTCCTGGCCGCCGCCGGCTTCCTGGACGGCCGCCCGGCGACCACCCACTGGTTCCACGCCGAGCACTTCCAGCGGCTCTTCCCGTCGGTGCGGGTCGACCCGGACGTGCTCTTCATCGACGACGGGGACGTGCTCACCTCCGCCGGGGTCGCCGCCGGCATCGACCTCTGCCTGCACATCGTGCGCCGGGACCACGGCGCGGCCGTCGCCAACGAGGTGGCCCGCAGCACCGTCGTACCGCCCCACCGGGACGGCGGCCAGGCGCAGTTCATCGAGCGCCCGCTCCCCGAGCCGCTTACCGCGACCACCACGGCGGCCCGCGCCTGGGCGCTCGAACGGCTCCATGAACCGCTGCGGCTGAGCGACCTCGCGGCCCGGGAGGCGATGAGCGTACGGACCTTCACCCGCCGCTTCCGGGAGGAGGCCGGGATCAGCCCGGGCCAGTGGCTGACCCGCCAGCGGGTGGAGCGGGCACGGCAGTTGCTGGAGTCGACCGGCCTCTCGATCGACGAGGTGGCCCGCCGCGCCGGCTTCGGCACCGCGCAGTCCCTGCGCCAGCACCTGGTGGCCGCCCTCGGTGTGTCCCCCACCACCTACCGCCGCACCTTCCGCGCCACCGCCCCCGGATCCGCCGAGTCAGCCGGGCCCGCCTCCGACACCGGCTCCTGAACCGGTCCGGACGAGGCGGCGGCCCGGTACGTCCGGTGCTCCGCCACCGCGGCCACCCCCGCGACGAGCACGGTCAGCCCCACCCCGGCCAGGATGGCGGTGGACGGGGCCGCCACCCGGAGCAGCCCGCCGGCGAGCGCGCCGGTCACCGCGTAGCCGGCGCCCACCGACGCGTACATCACCGAGAAGCCCGCCGCCAGCACGCTGGGTGGCAGCACCTGGCGCAAGGTCAGGTTCCGGGAGAGCGACACCCCCGCCTGGAGCACCCCGCCCACCAGCAGACCCGCCGCGACGGCCGCCGGCGACGGCGCGAGGGCCAGCACCAGTACGCACCCGGTCACCCCGGCCAGCAACACCAGGCCCTGCACCGGCAGCCGGCCGGGCCAGGGGCGGAGCCCGTAGAGGAAGGCACCCACCCCCATGCCGAGCGCGTAGCCGACCAGCAACGGCCCCGCCCAGCCGACCGCGACGCCCCGCTGCTCCAGCAGGGCGGGGAGAACCAGTTCGGCGAGCGCCAACAGGGTCATGCTCGCGGCGCCGAGCAGGTAGACCGGCCAGGCGCGGGCCAGCAGCCGGGTCACCGAGGCACCGCCCCGGTCGGTGTCGTCCGCCGCCCAGCCGCCCGGGAGCAGCCACAGCCCGGCGACCGAGGCAGCCATCAGTCCTCCCGCGAGCAGCATCGGGGCGTACGGTGCCGCGCCGAGCGCCAGCCCGGTGGTGGCGGCGGGCGCGGCGGCCCAGACGCCGGAGCCGAGCATGGACTCCAGGCTCATCGCCCGGGTGACGGCACCGGGCGGCACCAGGGCGGTCAGCAGGGCCCGCATCCCGCCCCCGGCCGCGGCAGGCGCCGCCCCGGCGACACAGGCGAGGGCGCCCAGCAGTACCGGATGCGCCCCGTGCGGCAGCCCGAGCCCGGTGAAAGCGGCGGCACCCCCGGCAAGTCCGCCGGCCAACTGGCGCCGGGCCCGCTCGGGGCGGAGCCGGGCACCGAGCAGCGGCGCTCCGGCGATCTCCCCCACCACGTAGCAGGCGGCCAGCACCGCGCCGAGGCTGTACCCGCCGGGGCGCTCCCGCACCAGGAAGACAAGGGCGAGCGGCGCCATGGCCACTGGCACCCGGGCCGCCGCACTGACGGCGCACCAGGCCAGTACGGGACGGGTGAGGAGCGAACGGTAGGACATGCGGGGACCGTAACGGCCGACCGGACCCCCACGTCCACCGGAATTCCCCGCGCCGGGCTCCGGAGGACGCCGACCGGGCGGAGCAGGCCGACAAGGCCGAGAGGCGGGAGGTCGGGGAGGGCGGAGGGGGCGAGACGACCGAGGGGGCCGACAGCGGATGGCGGCGCGGTCGCGCGCACCCCGAGCACGGCGCGTACGGCCGCCACCCGCTGCGCCGGCGGGCCCTGTGTGGCTCCTGAGCGGGCCGTGCCGGACCACGACCCGCACTCGCCGAGGACGTCGGCCCTCGGCGTCCCCTCGCCACGAATCGCTCTCCCCAGGGTGATCACCCCACCACCTGCCGTCAACAGTTCACCGGGGGTTTACCTGTTTTGCCCGATTGCTGACGGCGCACAGGGGGCTCATTCCGGCCAACGGGAAGGCGATCCGACGACGCGGCCCGAGGACGCGGTCCGGGAACCCGAGCGGGGATCCGACCGGGAACCCGAGCGGGGATCCGACCGGGAACCCGAGCGGGGATCCGCTCCGGGGGCCGGCCCGGGAAGGCGGGTCAACGGGCGAAGGCGCGGTCCCGGTCGGCCGGTTCGCGCAGTGCCGTCCGGATCACCGGGGCCGCGCGGTCCACCTCGCACCAGATGCTCTTGCCGCCGCCCTCGCGCTTCCAGCCCCAGCGGTCCGCGAGCCCGTCCACCAGCTCCAGGCCCCGGCCGTTGGTGTCGTCCCCCGCGGCGCACCGGGGGCGCGGCGGTACGGCGCTGGCGTCGGCCACCTCCACCCGGACCGTGCCGGCACCGACCAGGGGACAGCCCTCCTCCGCGCCGCCGTCACCGCCCTCCGGCGTGCCGAACAGCATCCGCAGCACGGCCGGACAGCCGGTGTGCACCACGGCGTTGGTGACAAGCTCGGAGATCAGCAGCACCAGCGTCTCGGCCAGGGGCTCGTCGGCCCGCACACCCGATCCGGCCAGCCTGGAACGGGCCCATCTGCGCGCCCGGCCCACCTCGGCGGGGTCGGGGCCGATCTCCAACTGAACCTGAAGCACCTGCACCGCTCACACCATCCGAATCGGCGGACACATCGCCCCTCGCCTCGCGACGGCGACATGCGTCCCATGAGTCACAGTCGTCACCGACCGTGATTTCCTTGCGGAAAAGCATGGTTGACGTTCCGTCACCACAACAAGCGCTTCGGGCATATTCCAGCGCGAAGGAGTACGCGTACCGCATACTGTGCGACGCGCATTCCCGGGAGTCGAACGAGGACGCCCGGAGCGGTCTCCGGCGGCGCCGACGGCAGGGCGGCCCGGCAGCGGAGCCGCCGCACGGACCCCACCCGAACATCCCGGCTCCAGAACCACGCGCATCCCATGGAGCGTACCGGAGCGCCGCCCCGACTCCGGCCCGTGACGGCCCCCGGCCGGGGGCAGAACACAGGAACGACTGTGTGTCACCCCCGGCTCACGGGCCGGGGCCCGGCCGGGGTTTCCGGCCGGGATCTCCGGTCAGGGCTCCTTCGTCACGAAGTAGCGGGCGAAGGCGGTGACCGCCTCCTTCTCCGCCACCCGGCCGGTGCCCTCCGGGTCCAGGGACTTGGCCGCCCGCTCCGCCGCGTCCGCCTCGACGCCCAGCGCCCGCAGGGCCCGTGCCACCCCGGTGGTCTCCGCGCCGGAGCCGTCCGGGTCCGCGAGGGCGAGCACCGCCCGGAGGAAGGGGCGTGCGATCTCCGCGAACCGGTCGGGGTTGTCCCGCAGCCGCTTCACCGCGCCGTGCGCGAACTCGCCCCGGCTGACCCGCTGGTCCCCGTCCACGTCCGCGATGCCGGCCAGGCCCTGCCAGAATGCCTCGGCGCCGCCCGAGACGGCTTGGCCCCGGTCGGAGCGGAACGGCGTCCCGAACTCCGCCAGCACCCGGGTGGCCGCGGTGGTGAAGTCCTCGCGGGAGATATGGCCGTTGCCGTCCTGATCGAAGGCGCCGAACCGGGCGGCGACCCGGCGCTGGTACAAGTCCTCTGCGTCCATGCCGGGAGAGTACCCACGGGCGCGCCGCGCAAGGCCCGGCCGGAGCAAACCGATACGGCCCGCCCCCTGGTCACGCGCACCGGGCCCGGGGGCACCCGGTCACGCGCGCCCGGACCCGGGGGCACCCGGTCACGCGCGCCCCGACCCGGGGCACCCGGCCCCCGGGCCCGTCGCTCCCGGCCGCCGCGTCGCCGTCAGGCGGAGAGGGGCTCGGCGTCGTCCCCGGTGGCGGCGGCCACATCCGCGTACACGGTGAAGAGCCGCCGTACGCCGAGGGCGCTCATCACCCGGTTGACGTGCGAACCCTCCACGGCGCCCCGGGCGGGCAGTATCAGCCGCAGTCTGCCCCGGCAGGAGTGGAGCAGCCGGCGGGCCGCGATCAGTACGCCCACTCCGCTGGAGTCGCAGAACAACACCTGCGACAGGTCGAGCACCACGTCGTGGCGTCCGTCCGCCACCGCGTCGTGCACCCGCCGGCGGACGACGGGCGAGGAGACCAGGTCCAGTTCGCCCTTGATGCTCAGCACGGTCCAGGCACCGTGCTCGGTCACGTCCACCGTGAGAGTCACGCGCCTCACCTTTCGTCATGGAACTGAACAGGACATACGGCCGGCGGGCGAGGGCCGACGGCCCGCGGACAGCGGCCCGAGGACCGCCGGGCCGTGCCTCCCGCTTCCCGCGCCACGGGATCACCGCGTCCCGGGAATCCAGCGCCCCGTGGGGCCCCTGAGGCCGGGGATGCGGAAGTCCGGCTTCCTGCTGGCGGCTGCTGCCCGGCCGCCCCCTCCATGAAACACGATGCCCCCGGAGTTGACCCCGTCCTTACCTCGGCCCTTACCACCGTGGACCGGCATGGGGGGCGCACTTGCGGCAAAGGGGAGTGCGCTGTCGGGACGGCGCACTACATTCGGAAGCGGGGAACGGTTGGTGGAGCACGGGGCGGAGGCGTCGAGGACTCGGAGGGCTCGGTATGGCCAAGGACACACCACCGCGCCGGGACCGCCTGATGCAGCAGCGGCTGGCACGCGGTGAGGCGGCCGCGCTCGGTGAGCTGTACGACCGCTTCGCCACGCTCGTCCACGGCACGGCCCATCTGGTGCTGGGCGACGACGACGCGGCCGACCAGGTCACCCGTGAGGTCTTCGGCTACATCTGGGAGAACCCGGACGCGTACGACCCCAGGCGGGAGGGTTCACTGCGCTCCTGGGTCGCCCGGCTGACCAGCCGGCAGGCGGTGCACCGGCTGCGGCAGACGGAGGCCAGGGCGTTCGCGGAGCGCGGCGGGGGCTCGCCCGACGAGGTGGAGCGGAAGGTGCACGGGGCGGCGGTGGCCGCCCGCGCCGACTACATCGTGTCGTCCATGCCGGCCCCGCTCCGGGCCGCTCTGGAACTGGCCTACTTCCAGCGCCGGGACTACCGGCAGACCGCCGCCGACCTGGGCGTGACCGAGGACGAGGCGCGGCGCCGGCTGCGCCTGGGACTCCAGTTGCTGTCCACCGCCCACACCCGCCCGCTGGACGGCCTGACGCCGCCACCCGCCTCCGGAGGGCCCCGGTGACCGACCCCTGCGACGGCCCGGACGACCCCCAGGGCCCGCACGGCCCGGACGGCCCGGACGAACACCGGGACCCGCACGGCCCGCACGATCCGGACGAACACCGGGACCCGCACGGCCCGCACGATCCGGACGAACGCCGGGATCCCCGGGGTCCGCGTCGCCCGGACGAACCCCGGGTCCCCCGTGGTCCCGGAGATCCGGCGCGGGCGCACGCGGCGGTGCCCCGCATACCGGCACCCCGGCGGGCGGCCGATGACCACCGTGACACCGATGAAGCCGATGAAGCCGGTGAAGCCGATGGTGTCGTGAACGCCTGCGGCACATCCGGCGTCCCCGTCGCCGACGACGGCAACGACACCGCCACCGAGGGCCGCGCCTCTGTCCCGTCGGTGGACATACCGGACCCGGAGCGCCCGCCCGGCGCGGCGTCGTCCGGGCCGGCGGAACCGGGGCCGCTCCCGCACCAGCTGCTGAAGTCACTGCTCGGCGCCTGGGCGCTGACCGCCTGCTCGGCCGAGGAGAGCGCGGCGGTCGAGGCGCACCTCACCGAGTGCGCGCCCTGCGCCGACGAGGCGCTGCGGCTCCGGGACGCCGTCGGGCTGCTGCACCCCCGCGAGCGGGAACTCGACCTGGACCCGCTGCTGCGCTCCCGGGTGCTGGAGAACTGCCTGGGCCGCCGGCCCGCCCGGATCCCGGTACCCGGCTGGGCGGAGCCGTACGACGCGGAGACCGCCCGGCTGGACGCGCTGCTCCGGGACATCGGGCCCCCGGAGTGGCACGCCCCGGTACGGCTCCGCTGGTTCGACGGCGAGCGCCCGGCCAGCCGCCGCACCACGGTCGCCGGGGTCATCGGCCATCTCACGGCGGTGGACGGCATCGTCGCCTCGGCGCTGGGACTGGACGACCCGCTGATCACGCTCCGGCCGCCGGACCGGGCGTCAGGGGCCACCACCGCGGTCCCCGGCCCCGACGCCGGGTTTCCGCCGGGTGCCCCGGCCGAGCGGACCGAGGCGTACTGGGACGGCGGGCGGCATCCGCTCACCCGGGCCGTGCACACGCCCTGGCGGGAGCAGAGCCACGCCCTGATCCGGACGGTCTCCTTCGCGGGCCGGGGCGTGGCCGACCTGTCCGTCTCCTACGGGGACTTCTCCCTGCCGCTGCGGGACGCGCTGCTCGACCGGGCCTTCGAGTGCTGGATGCACGCGGACGACATCGCGCAGGCGGTCTCGTATCCGTACGGCCCGCCCAGCGGTGCCCACTTGCACCACATGATCGACCTGGCCGCCCGGTTGCTGCCCGCCGCGCTCGCCCACCGCCGCCGCGCCGGACTCGCCGGTCCGGCCCAGCACCTGGTGGTGCCGGGCGCTCCGGGCCGTTCGCTGCATCTGGAGGTGGAGGGCGCGGGCGGTGGCGACTGGTACATCGCGCTGGACTCCCCGGCGGCGTTCGGCGCGCCCGACCGGGCCGTGGCCCAGGTCGCGGTGGAGGGCGAGGAGTTCTGCCGCCTGGTCGCCGGGCACGTCCCGCCCGAGGAGGCCGCGCTCGGCCGGCGCGGCGACCGCGAGGCGATCCACGACGTCCTCCACGCGGCGGCCTCGCTCAGCCGGTTGTGAGCCGGCCGGGGGAGCCGGCACCGGGAGAAGCCGATCCCGGGGAAGCCGCGCCCCCGGGGCGGGGCGCCCCGGAAGCGGGGTCAGGCCCCCGGAAGCAGGGTCGGGGGCCCCGGAGGCAGGGTCAGGGTCAGGGGAAGACGACCGTACGGCGGCCGTTGAGGAGGATGCGGTGCTCGGCGTGCCACTTGACGGCGCGGGCGAGCGCCTGGCACTCCACGTCCCGGCCGACGGCGACCAGTTGCTCGGGGGTGGCGTCGTGGCCGACCCGCTCGACCTCCTGCTCGATGATCGGGCCCTCGTCGAGGTCGGCCGTCACATAGTGGGCGGTGGCGCCGATGAGCTTCACGCCCCGGGTGTGCGCCTGGTGGTAGGGCTTGGCGCCCTTGAAGCTCGGCAGGAAGGAGTGGTGGATGTTGATGATCCGGCCGCTCAGCTGCTTGCAGAGGTCGTCCGAGAGCACCTGCATGTACCGGGCGAGCACCACCAGCTCGACGTTCTCGCCGCGCACCAGCTCCAGCAGCTCGGCCTCGGCCTCCGCCTTGGTGTCCTTGGTGACCGGGATGTGGCGGAACGGGACGTCGTAGGAGGCGGCCAGCTCCGCGAAGTCGGTGTGGTTGGAGACCACGGCCACGATCTCGACCGGCAGCGCGCCGATCCGGGAGCGGAAGAGCAGGTCGTTGAGGCAGTGGCCGAACTTGGACACCATCAGCACCACCCGCATCCGCTCCTCGGCGCGGTGGATCTGCCAGTCCATCGAGAAGGAGTCGCCCACGGCGGCGAAGCTGGCCCGCAGCTTCTCCACGGTCACCGGGGACTCGGCGGAGAAGTGGACGCGCATGAAGAACAGACCGGTGTCCCGGTCGCCGAACTGCTGACTGTCCTCGATGTTGCAGCCGGTGATGAAGAGGTAGCTCGACACGGCGTGCACGATGCCCTGCTTGTCGGGGCAGGAGAGGGTGAGGACGTACTGGTCAGTCATCCTCGCAGGATGCCATACCGGACGCCCCCGGGCCGCCACCAGTCCGTTCCCCGGACCGGGCCGGAGAGCGGGGGCGGGAAGCCGGAACGCGCCGGGCCCGGCCGGACGGAACCGGGAGGCCGGATCGGAGCGGGCGGGCGGGCGGGGGCCGGAACGGCCCGGACCCGGACCGGGTCGGGCCTCACGCCGCCCGGGTCATGGCGCCGAGGGCGTCCAGGGAGGCGGGCGGCGTGTCCGGGTCGTCCCCGTCGTTCGCCGCCAGCCGGACATGGGCCTCGCGGGCCGCCCGTATCGCCTCCGGCCAGCCGTGGTGCTCCAGAAACGCGCTGACCGGGGCGTCCGCGCCCACCTGGTGCATGATCCGCAGCACCCGCAGCACCGCCACGTCCACCAGGGCGGCCTCGCCCGAGTCCCGGAAGATCGTGCCGACGTACTTCTCGGCCGACCAGTTGTCCAGCCAGGTGTCCTCGACCAGCCGGTAGACGGCGTCGGTGACGTCCCCGTACCCCGGGCGGCCGGCCAGCCAGCAGTCCCGCTGGAAGGCGGGGTCGGAGAGCATGTGCAGCGCCGAGCGCACATTGCTGCGCCAGCGCCACCACGGCATGTCGTTCAAGGGCATGCCGCCCATGGTGGAGGAGCGGCGGCCACGACGGGAAGGGTTCACGGAAGCGGACACGTTTCGATCGTACGTTCCCCTCGCGCTCCCCTCGGCGGCGAATCACGCCTTCCCCTCCCCTCCCCTTCCCCGCCGAAGCGGACGGATCGCCCCCGTGCCCGCCGCCCCGTGTCCGCCCCGGCCCTCCCGCCGCGGGGTGCCCCTCCGGCGAGCCACCGCCCACCGCGGGCGCCTCCCGGCGAGCCGCCGCCTCCGCAATTCACCCGGCCGTCGCCGTGGGTTGAACAACCTCCACCATCCCGTTACCCCGGAACGGGAACCGTGTGGGGACATGACCGGCAGCGGCAGGCGATCCGTTCCCTCCCCTTCCACCCCTCCCCACCGGCCCACCCGGAGCTCCCTCCGGACCCGGCCCGGGAAACGTCCCCGGAGCCTCCCCCTCCGGGGCGCCGCGCTCGTCACGGCGGCCGTGCTGAGCGGCGCGGCCGGACTGACCGGCTGCGGGGCTCTCCAGTCGTTCACCGGCGGGTCCGGAGGGTCCAGGGCGCCCCTCACCGTGATGACCTGGGCGCCCGAGGACACCCGCGCCACCAATATGCCCGGAATGCCGGCCATGGCGCAGGCGTACGCCCGCTGGGTCAACTCCCGGGGCGGCATCGGCGGCCGGGAGCTGCGCGTGCTGACCTGCAACGAGCGCAACGACTCCCGGGCCGCCGGGGACTGCGCCCGGCGCGCGGTGGCGGAGGGCGTGGCCGCCGTCGTCGGCTCGTACAGCCAGAACGGCCGGGCCTTCATGGCTCCGCTGGAGGCGGCGGGCATCCCGTACATCGGCGGTTACGGCGTCTCCGCCGACGAGTTCACCAGCTATCTCTCCTATCCGGTCAACGGCGGCCAGGCGGCGCTGCTCGCGGGCAACGGGGTGCAGCTCGCCGCCTCCTGCGCACGGGTCTCGCTGGTCCGGCCCGACACCATCGCCGGTGACCAACTGCGCTATCTGCTGAACTCCGGTCTCTCGCAGGGCACTCGGGACACCGCCACCGACATCCCGGCCGCCGAGGACGCGGGCGAGTACACCGAGGCGGCCGAGCAGGCGCGGCGCGAGGCGGGGAAGAGGGGCGGCTGCGTCACGGCCGCCCTCGGGGAGCGGACGCAGCACTTCTTCGACTCCTTCCGGCGGCTGCCGTCCGACGGCCGCGCGATCCGGGTCTCCTCGGTCCTCGGCAGCGTGGACCAGCCGCTGGTGGACCGGACCGGCGGGGCGCACGGCCCCTTCGAGGGGGCGTACATCACCGGCTGGTACCCGGACGCCGGGGACGCCCGCTGGAATCCGATGAAGCGGGTGATCCGCGCGCACGCCTTCGGGGACAACCGGATCGATCCGGCGGACGCGGGCGTCCAGACCACCTGGATCGCCTATACGGTGCTCCGCGCGGCGGTGGAGTCGCTGGGCGACAAGGACGTCACACCGCACCGGCTCTCGTACACGCTCAACCGGGGCGTGACGGTGGACACCGGCGGGCTCACGCCCCGGCTGCGCTGGCGGTACGAGGATCTGCTGGGCATGCCCGGCTACCCCCGGATCGTCAACCGGGACGTGACCTTCCAGGTGGTGCGGGCCGGCCGGCTGGTGGCCCAGCGCCAGGGATTCGTGGACGTGGGCCGGACGCTCCGGGACGTCTCGTACGGCTGAAACGACCGGAAGGGCCGGAAGGGCCGGAAGGGCCGGAAGGGCTGAAACGGCCGGCCCCGGACCCGGGTGGCCGCGACCGGGCGGTCACGCGCCGTCCCGGGGCGACATGGCGGTCACGCGCCGTCCCGGGGGACGGCCGTGCGCCGGGCCGGGCCCCCGGGCTCAGAGCTGGGCGGGGCCCCGGGAGGTGAGGCCGTACGTGGCCGCGATGGCGTTCCAGAGGCCGGAGGCCCGCTGCTTGGCGGAGGTCGCCTCGCCGCTGGACCGGTTGGCCCGGGCGAAGCTGGCGGTGTTGCGGGCGTGCCCGTCCTTGCAGCCATGGGCGCCCTTGACCTGGGTGGCCCAGGCCGCGTAGTGGTCGTCGGCGGCGGCGGACGCCTGCCACGCCTTGGTGAGGGCGGCGGAGAGCGCGGCGTGGTCGGGCAACTTGTCGACGGAGAGCCCGCCCAGCTTGGTCACCAGTCCGCGCCGCTGTCCGGCGGCGGCGCGCAGATCGGCGGCGGCGCGGTCCAGGTTCTGGCAGGACTTGATGTTCTCCACGGCCCCGATCACCGATTCCCGGCTGTCGTTGCTCTCCGCGAGCAGCTTGTCCAGCGCCGTCGCCTGCGCCTTGACCGGGTCGGGGGCCGGCTGCGCGGAGCCGCCGGACGCCGGGGCGGTGGGCGAGGAGGCGGCGGCGACACCCGTCTTGTCGGTGCCGGCCTTCGGCTCGTCGTCGCCCCCGGAGCCGAGCAGCGCGCCCGCGCCGAGACCGACTGCTGCGCAGCCCACGACCACGGCCGCGATCAAGGGGGCCTTGGACGACCGGCGCTTGCGCGGCTCGGGCTCGTATCCGGGCCCCTCGTAGGCCGGTTCGGTGCCGTAGGGCGGCTGCGGGGGCTGGTGGTGCCGCTGTTCCTGGTACGGCTCCGGCGGCGCGTCCCGGTAGGGCGGGATCGGGCGGGTCGTCCCGGCGGCTCCCGCGCCCCCGGCGTCATCGCTGCGGAACAAGTTGTCGAACTCGGCCGGGGTGCGCCGCTCCTGGCCGCCGGGGACGGGCGGTATGTACTGGGTCGGATCGGCGTCGGGGCCGGGCCGGCCGTGCTGCCCCGACTGCCCCGGCTGCCCCTGCTGTCCGGACGCGCCCGGGACGGGGGGCAGGTACTGGGTGGCGTCCCCGGCCCGTCCGCCCGGCGGGGGCGCGGAGCCGGACGGGACGGGCGGCAGATACTGGGTGGCGTCGGTGTCGGCCGCCGCGCCCGGGACCACCTCGGGCGGCAGCGGCTGGGCGCCGGAGCCGTATCCCTGGGCCGGCTGCCCGGAGACACCGGAGTAGCTCTCGTACGACTGCCCGGACGCGCCGCCGTACGGTGCCTGGCCGGAGTGCGCTCCCCAGGCCGGCTGCTCGGACTGCCCGCCGTACGGGGAGGGGCTCTCCGGGGCTCCGCCGTACGGGCCCGGGGCCTCCGGTGCGCCGCCGTACGAGCCCTGCCCGTGCTGCCCGTGCTGCCCGGCTTGTCCGTGCTGGCCGGCCGCCGGTTCACCGCCGTACGGTCCCGGCCGGTCGCCGGCCGGGCCCCAGTCGCCGCTCCAGGCCTGCCCGCCCGCCGGTACGGCGCCCGCCGACGGGTGCCACGCCGGGCCGCCGTCGGAGGGCAGCACGATGCCCTCGTGCGCGGGCCGCTGCGGATGGTGCGGCTCCTGGCCCTGGCCCTGTCCGCTGTGCGTCACCGGGACTCCCACATGTGAACCTTGTGAACCTTGTGATTCGTGTCCGAGATTTTTCGAGCTGTTTTTCGAGCTGCTGAAGCGTCGGTTCACGCTACCGGGTGGGTCGGGGGCCTCGCACCCGCTCCCGGGCGCAGTAACAAGAACCTCTGTCCGAACGCTGTTGAAGGGCCGGGTGATCAGCGCTTGCGCCGGGGCGGTGTGACCAATCCCCCGTTTCCCGGCGCCCGGTACCGGCCGGGTGGCCGGGCCCGCGGTCGGGCCGCCGACCGGTTCCGGCTCGGACCGCCGGCCATCCCGGCCCGGGTCGCGGCGCGTTCGGGCACGAGCCGCCCGTCCCGGCTCGTATCGCCGCCCGTTCGGGCTCGGGCGCCGACGGTCCCGGCTCGGGCCATTGCCCGTCCCGGTTCGGGCCGCCGGCCGTTCCGGCTCAGGCCACCGCCAGTTCCAGCCGGGCGCCGAACTCCCGTACCGCGGGCTCCTCTCCGTACGGCTCAAGACGCTGCTGGAAGTCCTCCAGGTACTCGGTGCCGCGCGAGGAGCGCAGCCCGGCCAGCAACTCCACGGCCCGGGTGCCGGTGTGGCACGCCTGCTCCACCTCGCGCCGCTGCAACTGGGCGGTGGCCAGCAGCACCAGGCCGATCGCCCGCCTCCTGGCCCGGGTCTCCGGGTGGCCGTCCAGCGACTCCCGGGCGGCCCGCGCGGCGGCGTCCGGACGGTTCAGGTCCCGGTGGCAGTGCGCCAGTTCGTCGGAGAGGTAGGCCTGGTCGAAGTGGCTGATCCAGACCGGGTCGTCGCCCGCCTCGGGGTCGGCGTGCTCCAGCGCCGCGACCGCCCGGGCGGCCACCGTGTCACAGGTGCGGGCGTCGCCCATCAGCGCGTGTCCCCGGGCCTCCGCCGCCAGGAACATCGCCTCGGTCCTCGGGGTGATGTGCCCCCGTGCGCCCTCCTGCGCCGCCCGGGCCAACTGGGCGATCTCGCGCGGGTTTCCGAGCTGGGCGGCGAGGTGGCTCATGGACGCGGCCAGCACATAGCCCCCGTAGGCCCGGTCGCCGGCCGCCTGGGCGAGCCGGAGGGCCTGGATGTAGTACCGCTGGGCGAGCCCCGGTTGGCCGGTGTCCACCGCCATGTACCCGGCCAGCTCGGTCAGTCTCGCCACGGCGGCGAAGAGCTGGCGGCCCACCGAGTCCCGGTAGGAGCCGGCCAGCAGACCGGAGACGACGCTGTTCAGGTAGTGGACCACCACCGGGCGGACATGCCCGCTGCCGAACCGGTGGTCGAGATCGTTCAGGGCGTCGGTCATCGCCCGTACCGCCGCCACGTCGGAGGCACCCACCCGCGCGCCGGCCTGCCGGGCCACCTGCGGGTCGGTGGCGGTGATCAGCCAGTCCCGGCTGGGCTCGACCAGCGCCGAGGCGGCCACCGCCGAACCGGAGAGGAAGTCCCGGCGCCCCACGTCGCTCCGCCACAGCTCGCAGACCTGCTCGATCGCGCCGAGCACGGTCGGCGAGAACTGCAGCCCCACGCCCGAGGCGAGGTTCTTGCCGTTGGCCATGCCGATCTCGTCGATCGTGACCGTGCGCCCCAGTTTGCGTCCGAGCGCCTCCGCGATGATTCCGGGCGCGCGGCCGCGCGGCTGTTGTCCGCGCAGCCAACGGGCCACGGAGGTCTTGTCGTACCGGAGATCGAGCCCCCGTTCCGCGCCCACCATGTTGACGCGACGGGCCAGCCCGGCGTTGGAGCACCCCGCTTCCTGGATGAGAGCCTGCAGCCGTTCGTTCGGCTGACGGGCGACAAGTGGCCTCGCTGCCATGCCTACTACCCCCAGATGCCGGGTGATCAGTGCGTGGAACACTGCCCGGCTGGTATGCCGAGAATGCAGAAGTTGTCCGGGAAAAACCGGAGGGCACCGGAAAAATCCGGCGAGCCCCCGGAGCGACCCGCAAAGCCGAACCGGCCGGATTCCAGTTCCGACCCGGCCGACCCGGCCGACCCGGTCCCCCGGTCCGGCCGGCCCACCCGGTGAGTCCGTGCCTGCCCGGTGAGTCCGCGCCTGCCCGGCCGCCCGGTGCGCCCGGCCGGTGAGCCCGGTCGGCCCGGTCGCCCCGTGCCTGCCCGGTGATCCGTCGCCCCCGACGCCAGTGATTACCCTGTCGCCGCCTCGGCCGCTCGTGCGCGCCCCCGCCCATGCACCCATGCGCCCCGGACGGCGGATCGGTGCTCCCCGACCTCCCTCCCCGCGCCCCGTAACCGCTATTCGGGTGGGAAGTTGAGCTTTTTCGTGGAGAAGACCGAAGAGACCGTGGGAGTCACCGAAGCCGCGCCCATCCCCCGGCAGCGTGGCGAACAACTGCTGGACAGCGCCGTGCGATACGCGGAAGAACGGCACTGGGACGTGTTCCCCGGCACCTGGCTGGAGGTGGTGGACGGGACCGAGCGCTGCTCCTGCGACGACTCCGGGTGCCTCGCGCCCGGGGCACACCCCACGCGCCCCGACTGGGCGAGCCAGGCGACCGGCAGCGCGGTCGCGGTGCGGCGGCTGTGGGGGAAGCAGCCCCGGGCGTCGGTGCTGCTTCCGGCCGGCCGCACCTTCGACGTGCTGGACGTGCCGGAGCCGGCGGGCTTTCTGGCGCTGGCCCGGCTGGAGCGGATGGAGCTGCCGACGGGGCCGGTCGTCTGCGTGCCCGGCGGGCGGATGCTCTTCCTCGTGCTGCCCGGTGGCGCCGCCAAGGTGGCCGGGCTGGTACGGAAGCTGGGCTGGGCGCCGGCCGGGATCGACCTCGCCGGTCGTGGCGAGGGCCATTACGTGGCCGCCCCGCCGACCCGGATCGGCGGCCGGGGCGCGGTGCAGTGGGCGCGCCGCCCGACACCCGCCAACCGCTGGCTGCCGGACGCCGAGGAGCTCATCAGCCCGCTCGCCTACGCCTGCGGCCGGGACGCCGCCGCGGCCCGCACCGCCCGGCTCGGCTGACCCGGCCGGCCCCGCCCGACCACCCGGCCCCGGCGGCCCGTCCGGGCGGAGGTCGTTCGGGTGGGCCGTTCCGGCGGAGGTCGTTCGGGGCCCGTTCCGGCGCCGATCCGTCCGGCCGTCCCCTTCCGGCGCCGGGGGCTTCCGGGCCGCCGGCGCCCGGTGCGGGGGGGGGGGCGTCGTCCGCCTGCCCGCCCCGGTCGGGCGGCCGTGGCGGGCGGGCGGGGTCCGGCGGACGGCGCCCCCGCCAAGGAGCCGTCAGAAGGCCGGGGGATCGTCAGGAGGCCGGGGGCGGTGGCTGGGTCGTCTCCGTGAGGAACGGTTCGACCGCCGCGCGCCAGCCCTCGGGCTGCTCGTAGTGGAGGAAGTGCCCGGCGTCGGCCACCTCCGCGTACCGCCCCTGGGGCAGCACCCGGACCATCTCCTGGGCCTCCGCCCGGCCCAGTTCCCCGTCGAGCCCGCGCACCACCAGGGTGGGGCAGCGCACTTGGGCCAGCGACTCCCAGTGGGCGTCGTACGCCCAGCCGGCCCGGGCGCGCAGCATCTGACGGCGGGAGAAGACCGGGCGCCAGCCGTCCGGCCGCTCGGCCATCACCTCCGCGAAGAAGGCGCCGCGCGCCGGATCGGGCCGCTCGATGTGCGGGTCGTCGGCGCCGAACCACTTCCGTACGTCCGCGAGGGTGGCGAACGGGACCGGCCAGGTGCGGACCCACTCCTCCCACTCCCGCTGCGAGGCGGCGCCCCGGGCGGAGGGCCGCATGTCCGCGATGACCAGCGCCCGGACCAGATCGGGGCGCTCGGCCGCGAGCCGCCAGCCGACCAGTGCGCCCATGGCATGGCCGACGAGGGCGACCGGGGCCAGGTCCAGCCGCTCGACGGCGAGGGCGGCGTCGGCCACGAACGCCTCCAGTGGGTAGGCCCCGTCGGCGGGGCGTCCGCTGCGGCCGTGACCGCGCTGGTCGAGCGCGACCGGGCGGTACCGCTCCCCGAGCCAGCGGGCGGTGGTGGCCCAGTGGGCCGCCCGGCCCATCAGCCCGTGGAGCAGCAGCACGCCGGGCGCGTGCCCGGACCCGGCCGCCCGTCTCTTGGGCCGGTCGGTGAATTCCCAGGCCGCCAGCCGTACGCCGCCGGTCCCGGCCAGGTCGGTGCGTCGCACCATCCGCTCTGGCACCCCCTGTCTGTCGGCCGGTCTGTCGGCCTTCTCCGCCGGCTCGTCCGGCACCGGGCTCCGGCACCGGGTCCGGGCGCGGGTCCCGATCCGGCACTGCCCTGAACCATCGGCACCACCGGTGCCGTCAACACCATCAGTGCCGTCCGCACACTATCGAACTTACTTTCGATACCCCGTGATCACCCGGAAATACCGCTCTTTCGAGTGACACCGCTCAAGGGTTGATGCCCCCGGTCGAGGGGAGATCTCCAGCAGGAGGCGGACCGCTCGGGGAAAACCGGTCCGTGGGGATCGACCCTGAGAGCTCGGGGCTCCGGGTCAGCACAGGGGAGGCGAGGCCCCGGCGCCGCGCGGCGCCGGGGCCCTCCGCGGCAGGCACCCTCCGCGTCCGTCCATGCTCCGCTCCTCCCGTCCCGGCCGGCCGGTCCGCGCCGGCGGTCATATGCCGGTACCAGACTGGCACGCGCGCCCGGCGTGCCGCGCCGGTTCGGCCCTTCCGGACACGCGCCCCGGAGCCGGGGCACCGGAGCCGTACCGACAACACTCCGTACCCCCGGAGCCGTGGCGGAAGCCGTATCGGAAGACCCGCCGTCTCCACGACACGTCCCACCCGAGGGGCCACCACGCAGGACCCGCCGCGACGGGCCCCGTGAAGAACCGGCTGTGAAGAACCGGCCGGGAAGACCCACCGCGAAGTCCCACCGTGAGGAGCACCGCGGCGGAACGCGAAAGCGGGGGTGGTCCGCCCCGGACCCGAAGATCCGGGGCGGACCACCCCCGCCTCGCACGCGCCGTCGCGGGCTCGGCACCCCGAGCGCGCCGCCCCGTCGGCCGCCGCCTCACCGCTTCACGATGTCACCGCTCCGCGACACCACCGCTTCACGGCTTCATGCCTCCGCGGCTCCGCGGCCCTCGCGGCTTCACGGTGTCACCGGCCGCACGGCGCCGGGCTCACCGCTCGGCTCACCGCTTGGCGACGAAGACGTGCGACGCCACCTCGGCGTCCAGCTCGGCCGCTTCACCGCTGCTGCCGACCAGCACCCCGCCGGGCGACTCGGTGACACTCACCACCGAGCCGGGCTGCACCCCCGCGCGGCGCAGGGTGTACATCAGCTGGGCGTCGGTCTGGATCGGCTCCCCGATCCGGCGGACGACCACCGTCTTGCCCCCGGGGCCGGCGTCCAGCTCCGCGAGCGAGACCATCCCCTCGTCCAGGAACGCCTCGGCCTCGGCCTTCTCCCCCAGCTCCTCCAGGCCCGGGATCGGATTGCCGTACGGCGACTCGGTCGGGTGGCGGAGCAGCTCCAGGACGCGGCGCTCCACCGCCTCGCTCATCACATGCTCCCAGCGGCACGCCTCGGCGTGCACCTGCTCCCACTCCAGGCCGATCACATCGACCAGCAGACACTCGGCGAGCCGGTGCTTGCGCATGACGCGCGTAGCGAGCCGGCGGCCCTCGTCGGTGAGCTCCAGGTGCCGGTCGCCGGCGACGGTCACCAGACCGTCGCGCTCCATCCTGGCGACCGTCTGGCTGACGGTGGGGCCGCTCTGGTCGAGCCGTTCCGCGATACGGGCGCGCATGGGCACCACACCTTCCTCTTCGAGCTCGAGAATGGTGCGGAGGTACATCTCCGTGGTGTCGATCAGTCCGGACATACATGCCCCTCGATAAGAATCGTGCGCTGGCCCTGCGCCAATTCTGACGCATCGCTCCGACAACCGGGGCGCGGACGGCGCGGCACCGTATTGACAGAGCAATGGTCCGGACCGCACCGTGAGCCGCGACACGACGGAAGGGGCTTCGGAGATGGGCGAGATGGGCGAGAGCAAGCTGGCCGGCCGGTTCTTCGACGCCGCCATCGGTCTGCTGGAGCGGGTGCGCGAGGAGGAGGCGGCCCGGGTGGCGGCGGCCGGCGTGGCGGTGGCCGACGCGGTCGCCTCCGGCGGGCGGCTCTTCGCGTTCGGTGCCGGCCACTCCTCGCTCGCCGCCCAGGACGTGGTCTACCGGGCCGGCGGCTTCGCCGTGATGAACCTGCTCGCGGTCCCGGGCGCGGTCGGGGTGGACGTCATGCCCGCCACGCTCGGTTCGGCGCTGGAGCGGGTGGACGGTCTGGCCGGCGCGGTGCTCGACTCCTCCCCGGCGGCGGCCGGGGACGTCCTCTTCGTCGTCTCGCTCTCCGGCCGGAACGCCCTGCCGGTCGAGATGGCGCTGAACGCCCGGGCGCTGGGTCTGACGGTGATCGGGGTGACCTCGCTGGCGTACGCGGCGGAGACCCGCTCCCGGCACTCCTCGGGCACCTTCCTCAAGGACCACTGCGACCTCGTCCTCGACTCCAAGATCGCGGTGGGGGACGCGGAGCTGACGCACGAGGGGATAGACGCCCCCTTCGCCCCCGCCTCCACGGTCGTCACCAGCGCGCTGATGCAGGCCGTCATGGCGGCGGCGGCCGAGTCCCTGGCGGCCCGGGGCGTCCAGCCGCCGCTGCTGCGCTCCGGCAATGTGGACGGCGGCCACGAGTGGAACGGCCGGGTGCTGCGCGAGAACCGCGACCGGATCTTCTTCCGGTACTGACCGGCACCGGCTTCCGGAACTGACCAGCGCCGACCAGCACTGACCAGCGCTGACCGGTACCGGCTTCCGGAACTGACCGGCACCGAGGTGTGGGGCACCGAAGCGCCGGGGCGCCGAGCCGGCGGGCGGGTGCCGGCCGGGCGGTACCGGCGGCCGTCCCCGGCTCTCCCGAAAAAGCGGTTGTGGGTCGCCGGGGCCGGTTCCTAGGGTGTGGAGCACACGAGAAAGGAGGTGATCCGGAAGTGGTTTCTTTTCGGATGCGTGAGGTGACTGCGGGCTAAGGCCTGTCGTCGCACTCTGTGCAATGTCGGCAGGCCTCCTGCCGCAAACCAAGCAGTCACCGACCCGCGGGCCCGTCGGCACATCCGGCCGACACCCCGGTCTCCGGAGCCCCGCTCCGGGAGCCGGGAAAGGGCCCGCGGGTTTCCGCTTGCCCCCTTATCCCCCCTTTTGCCCCCCTTCTTTTTCCGCCGGGGTCGTCAGGGAGCCAGGCGCTCGGTCTCCCAGCCGCCGTCCGGCCGGCGTACGTACCGCAGGCGGTCGTGGAGCCGGTTCTCGTGGCCCTGCCAGAACTCCATGGTCTCCGGCACCACCAGGAAGCCGCCCCAGTGCGGCGGTACCGGCACCGGCTCGCCGTCCGGGTGGCGGGCGGCCAGCTCCTCGTACCGGGCGAGCAGCTCCTCGCGGGAGCCGATCACCGAGGACTGGTCGCTGGCCCAGGCGCCCAGCTGGGAGCCGTGCGGACGGGTGCGGAAGTACGCCGCCGTCTCGTCCCGGCCGGTGCGGGCGGCCGTGCCGGTCACGATGACCTGGCGGGCGACCGGATGCCAGGGGAAGAGAAGTGAGACCCGCGGGTTGGCCGCCAGCTCGGCGCCCTTGCGGGAGGTGTAGTTGGTGAAGAAGACGAAGCCGCGCGCGTCGTAGTGCTTCAGCAGGACCGTACGGGTGGAGGGCCGGCCGTCGGGGGTGGCGGTGGCGACCACCATGGCGTTGGGCTCGTGGATCGCGGGGCTGCTCGCCACCTCCGCGAACCAGTGTGCGAACTGGTCCATCGGCTCGGGCACGAGATCCTCCTCGGACAGCTCCCGGGTGCGGTACTGCTCACGCATGGCGGCCGGGTCGAGGGCGGCGGGGTCCAGGGCGTCGGTCACCCGGCCATCCTGCCGCACCGGCGGGGCCTTCCGGGCCGGTCCAGTCTGCCCCGTACGAAAGGCCGCCAATCCTTCTTGACCGGTTCGGGGCAGTGTGCCGGACGTCACGCTTCCCCGCATCGGAGGAACCGTACAGACTCTAGGCCGGGTCACTGTGACCTTTCCACGACCGGACGGCTGGAAGACGGGACGGCCGACCCCCGGTCGTCGCACGTTGTCGCCAGTTGTCGCACGGCCAGTTGTCGCACTCACCACGAGGAGCCGCCTGATGTCCGACTTCGTTCCCGGGCTCGAAGGAGTCGTCGCGTTCGAGACGGAGATCGCCGAACCGGACAAGGAGGGCGGCGCGCTCCGGTACCGCGGCGTCGACATCGAGGACCTGGTCGGCCAGGTCTCGTTCGGCAATGTGTGGGGGCTGCTGGTGGACGGGGCGTTCAACCCCGGGCTGCCGCCCGCCGAGCCGTTCCCGATCCCGGTGCACTCCGGGGACATCCGGGTCGACGTGCAGTCCGCGCTCGCCATGCTGGCCCCGGTGTGGGGCCTGAAACCGCTGCTGGACATCGACGCCGAGCAGGCCCGCGAGGACCTGGCGCGGGCCGCCGTGATGGCGCTCTCGTACGTCGCCCAGTCGGCACGCGGCCAGGGGCTGCCGATGGTGCCGCAGGGTGAGATCGACAAGGCCCGTTCGGTGGTCGAGCGGTTCATGATCCGCTGGCGCGGGGAGCCGGACCCCAAGCACGTCAAGGCCGTCGACGCCTACTGGACCTCGGCCGCCGAGCACGGCATGAACGCCTCCACCTTCACCGCCCGGGTCATCGCCTCCACCGGCGCCGACGTGGCCGCCGCGCTCTCCGGGGCGGTCGGCGCGATGTCCGGCCCGCTGCACGGCGGGGCGCCCTCCCGGGTGCTGGGCATGATCGAGGAGATCGAGCGCACCGGCGACGCCACCGCGTACGTCAAGGGCGCGCTCGACCGGGGCGAGCGGCTGATGGGCTTCGGCCACCGGGTCTACCGCGCCGAGGACCCGCGCGCCCGGGTGCTGCGCCGTACCGCCAGGGAGCTGGCCGCCCCGCGCTTCGAGGTGGCCGAGGCGCTGGAGAAGGCCGCCCTGGAAGAGCTGCACAACCGCCGCCCGGACCGGGTGCTGGCGACGAACGTCGAATTCTGGGCGGCCATCGTGCTGGACTTCGCGGAGGTCCCGGCGCACATGTTCACCTCGATGTTCACCTGTGCCCGCACCGCCGGCTGGAGCGCCCACATCCTGGAGCAGAAGCGCACCGGCCGCCTGGTC
Organism: Streptomyces pyxinae; assembly: GCF_024756275.1. Classification (GTDB taxonomy): domain Bacteria; phylum Actinomycetota; class Actinomycetes; order Streptomycetales; family Streptomycetaceae; genus Streptomyces; species Streptomyces pyxinae. Next base: position 111,101 of record NZ_JANUGQ010000006.1, read on the forward strand.
CGCCCCTCCGCCCGCTACACCGGCCCGGGCGCCCGCGACCCGCGCGAGGTCCCCGGCCACGAGGCCATCACCGGCTGACGCCGGGCTCCGCCGGGACTCCCGTCCCGCCATGACGGACGGCGCCGCGCCCGGAGCTCCCGGGCGCGGCGCCGTCCACGCGTACAGCGTGCAGTCTGGCCCCAATGGGACTAGAATGCTTGCATGGCGACGATCCATGTACGTGACGTGTCCGACGACATACTGACGACCCTCAAGGTGCGTGCGGCACGGGCCGGGCAGTCACTCCAGGCATATGTGCATCAGCTCCTGGCCGACGAGGCGAGCCTGCTGACCCCGGTGGAGGCGGCGGAGGAAGCACGCGGGATCGCGGCGCGAAGCCATGTCACCGCCGATGACGTCATTGGAGTTGTCGAGGACCTGCGCGAGTCACGCGCGTGGTGACACGGGTTCTGGTCCTCGACACGTCGGCGCTGGTCGAGTTTCTGGTGGGGGCCGACGCCACCGCCGAACTCATTCGCACATCCACGGCAGGAGCCCGGCTGGCGGCTCCCCACGGGGTGGATCTGGAGTGCACCTCCGTCCTGCGCGGGTTGGTGCGAGGCGGAAAGCTGAGTGAGGACGAGGCCGCACGCGCGCTGACGCTGCTGGGGCGCATGCGGCTGCGTCGCTATGACCATGTGTCCCTGCTGCCACGCATCTGGGAGCTACGACACAACATGTGGCCCTATGACGCGTCGTACATCGCGCTGGCCGAGAGCCTGGGCGCCGAGGTCATCACGCTGGACGCCAAACTGGCGAGCGCTCCCGGCATCCGCTGCCGGGTGCGCGACCTCCGGCGCCACGCCTGACGAGCCCGCCGGTCAGGGGGCGGGGGCGCGCAACGCGTCCTCGACCAGCCGGGACCACTGGGCCACCACCCGGTCGCGGCGGGGGCGGTCGTCGGTGAGGAGGTTGGCGAGGCCCAGGCCGCGGGCCATGTCCAGCAGGCCTTGGACCGTCTCGCGGACACCCGGGAGCGACTCGTCGGCGCCCAGCAGTTCCACGGCGATCCGGTGGGTCTCGCGGCCGACGCGGGCCTCCAGCTCGGTGACGCGCGGGCGGAGCTGCTCCTCGTCGGAGGCGGCGACCCAGAGGTGGAGGGCGGCCCGGAAGAGCGGGCCGGTGTAGAGGTCGACCAGGGCGGCCACCACGGCCGGACGGTCCTGGCCCGGCAGCTCGCGCAGGGCGTGGGAGCGTTCCTCGGCGACGTACTCGACGGCGGCGGTGAACAGATCCTCCCGGGTCGGGAAGTGGTGCTGGGCGGCGCCCCGGGAGACACCGGCCCGTTCCGCGACCACCGTCACGGTGGAGCCCTGCCAGCCGCGCTCGGCCAGACAGGCCACCGCCGCCTCCAGCAGCCGCCGCCGGGTGGCCCGGCTGCGGTCCTGCTTCGGCCCCCGGGCCGCCCCGGACGGACCAGAAGCTTCCGTACCCCCGGCCGCGCCGGACGGAGCGGGGGCTCCGGCGGGTCCGGGCGCGCCGGGGGTACGGGAGGTCTCGGAGGTCACAACACCCATGCGGCGTCCCGTCGTTCGAGGAAGGCGGTCATGCCCTCGCGCGCCTCCGCCGAGGCGAAGAGCGAGGCCGAGCGCTGGACGAGATCCTCGGCGTCCCGCTCGAAGGTCTCCAGCACCCTAGCCGCGACCAGCCGCTTGGCCTCGGCCAACCCCTGCGGCGAGGCCCGGCGCAGCCCCTCCAGCATCGGCGCCAGCACGGTGTCCACGTCCTCCTTCGGCCCGGCCGGCACCGCCGTGACCAGGCCGATCCTGGCCGCCTCGGCCGCGTCGAACGGTTCGCCGGTCAGGCAGTAGCGGGCCGCCGCCCGGGGGTCGAGCCGGGGCAGCAGGGTGAGCGAGATCATCGAGGGCGCCACCCCGATCCGCACCTCGGTCAGCGCGAACTCCGCGTCCGCCGACGCCGCCACCAGGTCACAGGCGCCCAGCAGACCGAGCCCGCCCGCCCGGACCTTGCCGGTGACCCGGGCCAGCACCGGCTTGGGCAGCTCCAGCAGTTGCCGGAGCAGCGCCACGAAGGCGTACGGGCTGGGCGGCGCCTTGAGATCGGCGCCCGCGCTGAAGGTGGAGCCGGTGTGGGCGAGCACCACCGCCCGCACCGACCGGTCGGCGCCGCACCGCGCGAGCTGCTCCGCCAGCTCGGCCACCAGCCGCGCCGACAGGGCGTTGCGGTTCTCCGGCGAGTCCAGGGTCAGGGTGGTGATGCCGCGCTCGTACGCGGTGGTGACCAGGGTCATGCGCCTTCGCCCTCCCGTAGGGTGCGCCGCGGGTGCTTCCCGGACGCGACCGGTGGCACGCCCGCCGCCAGGGCGCCGCGCCGGAACTTCTCGTACGGGGCGGCCTGCCCGGACGCCTGCCCGGACATGCGGGCGGGCACGCCGTCCCCGGTGAGTTTCCTTCTCCCCCGGACCGCGCGCCCCGAACACCCCGGGGACGCCCGGCAGGATCTGACGGGCCTGACGGGTCCGACGGATCCGACGGACCTGACGGATTCAGTAGGACTTGGGGAGGCCCAGGGACTGGTGGGAGACGAAGTTGAGGATCATCTCGCGGCTGACCGGGGCGATCCGGGCCACCCGGGCCGCCGTGATCAGCCGGGCGAGCCCGAACTCACAGGTGAGCCCATTGCCGCCCAGGGTGTGCACGGCCTGGTCGACCGCGCGGACACACGCCTCGGCGGCGGCGTACTTGGCCATGTTGGCCGCCTCGCCCGCGCCCAGGTCGTCGCCCGTGTCGTAGAGGTGGGCGGCCTTGCGCATCATCAGGGCGGCCAGCTCCAGTTCGATGTGCGCCTGCGCCAGCGGATGCGCGATGGCCTGGTGCGAGCCGATGGGAGCCTTCCACACCTGGCGCTCCTTGGCGTAACCGACGGCGCGCCCGATCGCGTACCGGCCCATCCCGAGGGCGAAGGCGGCGGTCATGATCCGCTCCGGGTTGAGCCCGGCGAAGAGCTGGAGCAGCCCGGCGTCCTCGTCGCCCACCAGCGCGTCGGCGGGGAGCCGCACCTCGTCCAGGGTCAGTTCGAACTGCTTCTCATGGGCGTCGAGTTCCATCGGGATGGCCCGGCGACCGAACCCTTCGGCATCGCGTGGGACGACGAAGAGACAGGGCTTGAGCCGGCCGGTCCTGGCGTCCTCGGTGCGGCCGACGATCAGGGTGGCGTCGGCGAGGTCCACACCGGAGATGAACACCTTGCGGCCGGTGAGCACCCAGTCGCCGCCGTCCCGGCGGGCGGTGGTGGTGATCCGGTGCGAGTTGGAACCCGCGTCGGGCTCGGTGATGCCGAACGCCATGGTGCGGCTGCCGTCCGCCAGCCCGGGCAGCCAGCGGGCCCTCTGCTCCTCGGTGCCGAACCGGGCGATGACCGTGCCGCAGATGGCGGGCGAGACCACCATCATCAGCAGCGGGCAGCCGGCCGCGCCCAACTCCTCAAGCACGATGGAGAGTTCCGCCATGCCACTGCCTCCGCCGCCGTACTCCTCGGGAAGGTTGACCCCGAGGTAGCCGAGCTTGCCCGCCTCGGCCCAGAGGGCGTCCCGGTCGTGCGCCACCCCGTGGCGGCGGCCGAGCGCGGCGACGGCGGCGCGCAGTGCGGACTGTTCCTCGGTCTCGATGACTGCGGACATGGCTGCGGACATGGCTGGTCCTCCGGTCGAGTCGGGCGGTGGGGGCGGAGTGGGGGGTGGGCATACGAGAGGGTGGGGCGAGGCAGGGACTACGGGCTCCGCCGGCCGGTGGGAACACCGGACGGCTCCGGGCCGGCGGGAGCACCGGACGGCCCGGAGGTGCCGGGCGGCTCGGCGGCACTGGACGGCCCGGAAGGGCCGGACGGCCCGGGAGCGCCGGGCGGCTCGGGAGCGCCGGGCGGCTCGGGGGTGGCGGCCTGGACGACGGCGAGCAGGGTGCCCAGCTCGACCTGGCGGCCGGGGACGGCGTACAGGGCGGTGAGGGTGCCGTCGGCGGGGGCGGTGATGCGGTGCTCCATCTTCATCGCCTCCAGCCACACCAGCGGCTGCCCGGCCACCACCCGGTCGCCCGGAGCCAGTTCGGCCACCCGCACCACGGTGCCGGGCATGGGCGCCGGCAGCGAGCCGGGCTCGGCCCGCGCGGCGGGGTCGGTGAAGCGGGGGTGGACGGCCAGCCGGTGCGGGCCCACGTAGACGTGGCCGCCGTACACCGCCACGTCGAAGCGGCGTACGACTCCGGCGACTTCCAGGCGCACCCGGTCGGGAGCGACCGCCACCACCCGCACCCCGGGGTGGGACTCCACGGCGAAGGAGCCGTCCCGGGTGGGCCGGTAGCGCACCTCGTGGTCGCCGTACCGGCCGAGCTGGGGCCGGGCGGGGAGGTTCCGCCACGCCCCGAACGGCCCGCCCCGCCCGGCCGCGACCGCCAGCGCGGCGGCCACCGCGGCCAGGTCCTCGTCCGGCTCCGGCCCGGTGAGCGCGGGCAGGTGCCGGTCGTAGAAGCCCGTGTCGGCGCCCCCGACCAGGAACTCCGGGTGCCGCAGCGACCGGACCAGCAGCTCCCGGTTGGTGCCGGGCCCGTGCACCACCGCCCGCTCCAGGGCGTGGGCCAGCAGCCGCAGCGCCTCCGCCCGGTCGGGTGCCCGGGCCACCACCTTGGCCAGCAGCGGGTCGTAGTGGACGCCCACGGTGTCCCCGGAGGCGTACCCGGTGTCCACCCGCAGTCCGGGACCCCGGGGCAGCTCCAGCCGGTGCAGCGGGCCGGTGCGGGGTGCCCAGCCACCGGCCGGGTCCTCGGCGTAGAGCCGGGCCTCCACCGCGTGGCCGGAGGCGGGTGGCGGCTCGGGCGAGGGCAGCGGCCGGCCCTCCGCGATCCGGATCTGCCAGGCCACCAGGTCGATGCCGTACACCGCCTCGGTGACCGGGTGTTCGACCTGGAGCCGGGTGTTCATCTCCAGGAAGTGCGCCTCGCCGCCGGAGGTACCCGGCGCACGGGAGCCGGAGGTGCCGTCGCCCGGCTCCGCGCCCTCGCGGTCGCCGTCCCCCAAGGCACCTGGCGCACTGTGGCCGGAGGTGTCGTCGGCCCCGCCGCCCGGTTTCTCTCCCTCGGCGCCGTCGGAGGTGTCCGCTCCACCCCCCGTCACCAGGAACTCGACCGTCCCGGCGCCCCGGTAGCCGGTGGCCCGGGCGGCCCGCCCCGCCAGCTCGTACAGCCGCTCGGTGAGGCGCGGGCCGAGACCGGGTGCCGGGGCCTCCTCGATCACCTTCTGGTGGCGGCGCTGGAGCGAGCAGTCCCGGGTGCCGAGCAGCCAGACCGTGCCCTGGCCGTCGGCGAGCACCTGCACCTCGACATGGCGGCCGTGCTCCACGTACCGCTCGACGAACACCTCACCGTCCCCGAAGGCCGCCAGCGCCTCCGCCCGGGCCGCCGCCAACTCGTCCTCCAGCTCGGAGAGTTTCCGGACCACCCGCATCCCGCGCCCGCCGCCGCCGGCCGCCGCCTTGACCAGCACCGGCAGCTCCGCCCCGGTGACCTCGGTGAGCGGTGGCACGCCCAGCAGTTCCTTGGCCCGGGTCTTGGAGGCCATCGCCTCGATCGCCTCGGGCGGCGGGCCGATCCAGATCAGTCCGGCGGCGAGCACCGCGCGGGCGAACTCCGCGTTCTCGGAGAGGAATCCGTACCCCGGGTGCACCGCGTCGGCGCCCGCCGCCAGCGCGGCCCGCACGATCGACTCGCCCCGGAGGTACGTCTCCGAGGGCGCGGCCCCCGGCAGTCGTACCGCCGCGTCCGCCTCCCGTACGTGCAGGGCGTCCGCGTCCGGGTCGGAGTACACCGCCACGGTGGCGATGCCCAGCTCCCGGCAGGTGCGGAAGACGCGGCAGGCGATCTCGCCCCGGTTGGCGACCAGCAGGGTGCGGATCGACCGCGACTCCGGCTTCCTGATACCGGTTTCAGCCATCTGGTCCCTCACATCCGGAAGACGCCGAAGCCGCCGCGCGCGCCCTCGACCGGTGCCGTGTGGATCGCGGAGAGGCAGAGCCCGAGGACGGTGCGGGTGTCGCGCGGGTCGATCACCCCGTCGTCGTAGAGCCGCCCGGAGAGAAAGGCGGGCAGCGACTCGGCCTCGATCTGCTGCTCCACCATCGCCCGCAGCGCCGCGTCCCCCTCGTCGTCATAGGGCTGTCCCTTGGCGGCGGCCGACGCGCGAGCCACGATCGACAGCACCCCGGCGAGCTGCTGGGGTCCCATCACGGCGGACTTGGCGCTCGGCCAGGCGAAGAGGAACCGGGGGTCGTAGGCGCGGCCGCACATGCCGTAGTGCCCGGCGCCGTAGGAGGCGCCCAGCAGGACCGAGAGGTGCGGGACCCGGGAGTTGGCGACCGCGTTGATCATCATGGCGCCGTGCTTGATGATGCCGCCCTGCTCGTACTCCCGGCCCACCATGTAGCCGGTGGTGTTGTGCAGGAACAGCAGCGGGATGTCCCGCTGGTTGGCGAGCTGGATGAACTGCGCGGCCTTCTGCGACTCGGCGGAGAACAACACCCCCTGGGCGTTGGCCAGTACGCCGACCGGATAGCCGAGGAGCGAGGCCCAGCCGGTGACCAGGCTGGTGCCGTAGAGCGGCTTGAACTCGTCGAAGTCGGAGCCGTCCACGATCCGGGCGATCACCTCGCGCGGGTCGAAGGGGGTGCGCAGCTCGCCGGGGACGATCCCGAGCAGCTCCTCCGGGTCGTACTTCGGCGGCTCGGCCGGGCCCGGATCCGGGTGCGCCTTGCGGTGGTTGAGCCGGGCGACGATCCGGCGCGCCCGGCGGATCGCGTCCGGCTCGTCCAGGGCGTAGTGGTCGGCCAGCCCGGAGACCCGGGCGTGCATCTCGGCGCCGCCCAGCGACTCGTCGTCGCTCTCCTCGCCGGTGGCCATCCTCACCAGCGGCGGGCCGCCGAGGAAGACCTTCGACCGCTCCCTGATCATCACGGTGTGGTCGGACATGCCGGGGACGTACGCCCCACCGGCGGTGGAGTTGCCGAACACCACGGCGACGGTGGGGATTCCGGCGGCCGAGAGCCGGGTGATGTCCCGGAAGAGCGCCCCGCCGGGGATGAAGATCTCCTTCTGGGAGGGCAGATCGGCACCACCGGACTCCACCAGGCTGACGCAGGGCAGCCGGTTGGCGTACGCGATCTCATTGGCCCGCAGCGCCTTCCTGAGCGTCCAGGGGTTGGAGGCGCCGCCGCGCACGGTCGGGTCGTTGGCGGTGATCAGGCACTCGACGCCCTCGACGGTGCCGATCCCGGTGACCAGCGAGGCGCCCACCGGGTAGTCGCTGCCCCAGGCGGCGAGCGGGGACAGCTCCAGAAAGGCGGTGTCCGGGTCGAGGAGCAGCTCGATCCGCTCCCGGGCGAGCAACTTTCCGCGCTTCCGGTGCCGCTCGACATACTTCTCGCCGCCGCCCGCGAGCGCCTTGGCGTGTTCGGTCTCCAGGGCGGCCAGCTTCTCCAGCATGGCGGCGCGATGGGCGGCGTACTCGGGCGCGGCCGGATCGACGGCGGTGCGCAGCACGGTCATCGGCGGGACCTCCCGGCGGTGTCGCCCTGCGGTTCCGGGGCCGGAGCCGGGACCTCCCCCGGGGCCAGGGCCGAGACCGGGGCCGGGGCCGGGGCCGGGGCATCCCCCGGAACCGGGGCCGGGACCGGGTCGGGAACCGGGGCCGGTGGCCCCTCCCCTGCGTACGGATTCACAACAACGCCTCCGGGATGTCGAGATGACGGGATCGGAGCCATTCGCCGAGCGCCTTGGCCTGCGGGTCGAAACGGGCCTGGGCGGCGACGCCCTCGCCCAGCAGCCCGGCGACGGTGAAGTTCAGCGCGCGGAGGTTGGGCAGCGGGTGGCGGGTGACATCCAAGGCCGCTGTCTCCGGCAGCAGTTGGCGGAACAGCTCGGTGGTCAGGGTGTGCGCCAGCCAGCGCCAGCCGTCCTCCGAGCGGGCCCAGACACCGACATTGGCGTCCCCGCCCTTGTCACCGCTCCGGGCCCCCGCGACCAGGCCCAGCGGCGCCCGGCGCACCGGTCCGGCCGGGAGCGGGGCCGGGAGCGGCGGGTCGGCCACCGGTTCCAGGGGGCGGGTCCCGGCCGGATGGGGCACCACCAGCCGCTCGCCGTCCGGGAGTACGGCCAGGTGCTCGACCTCGCCGGGCTCGACGTACCGGGCCTCGAAGACACCGTAGGGCGCGCCCTTGCCGGGCGGGGCGGTCAGATGGAAGCCCGGGATGCCGGCGAGGGCCAGCTCGACGGCGGCCCCGGTGACCGACCGGCCCACCGCGTCCTGCGCCGGGTCGCGCACCACCAGCCGCAGCAGGGCGGAGGCGGTCTCCTCGGTGGCGGCGTCCGGGCGGTCGGTGCGGACCAGCTCCCAGCGCACCTCCGCGGGCCGGGCCCCGGACGCGTCCAGCGCGGCCTCCATCTGCGCCCGGACCAGCTCCGCCTTGGCCTCGATCGCCAGTCCGGTCAGCACGAAGACCACCTCGTTCCGCCAGCCGCCGAGCCGGCTGAGCCCGGCCTTGAGCAGCGGGGGCGGCGGCTCGCCCCGGACGCCCGAGACCCGCACCCGGTCCGGGCCCTCCTGGGTGAGCCGTACGGTGTCCAGCCGGGCCGTCACGTCCGGGCCCGGGTAGCGGGCGCCGGCCGTCTCGTAGAGGAGCTGGGCGGTGACCGTGCCGGTGTCCACGAAGCCACCGGTGCCGGGGTGCTTGGTGATCACCGCCGAACCGTCCTCGTACACCTCGGCCAGCGGGAAGCCGGGCCGGAGCAGCGCGGCCGGGTCGTGCTCGTGGAAGAACGCGTAGTTGCCGCCGGTCGCCTGGGCGCCGCACTCCAGGACGTGCCCGGCGACCACCGCCCCGGCCGCCCGGTCGTACGCCTGCGGGCCGTCCACCCGCTCCGTGTCCCAGCCGAACCACCAGGCCGCCGGTCCCGCGACCAGCGCGGCGTCGGTGACCCGGCCGGTGACCACCACCTCGGCGCCGCCGCGCAGACAGGCCGCGATGCCGCCGGCGCCCAGATAGGCGTGGGCGGTCAGCACCCCGTCGGGCGCCGGGAGCCGGTCGCCCGTCACGTACCCGATCCGTACCGGCAGCCCCAGCTTCTCCGCCAGTTCCCGCAGGGCGGCGGCGAGCCCGGCCGGGTTGAGGCCGCCCGCGTTGGTGACGATGCGGACGCCCCGCTCGTGGGCGAGGCCGAGCCCCTCCTCCATCTGGCGCAGAAACGTCCTGGCGTACCCGAGGGAGGGGTCCCGCATCCGGTCGCGGCCCAGGATGAGCATGGTCAGCTCGGCCAGATAGTCGCCGGTGAGCACGTCCAGCGCGCCGCCGGTGAGCATCTCCCGTACGGCTCCGAAGCGGTCGCCGTAGAACCCGGACGCGTTTCCGATCCGCAGCGGGGCCCGCGGGGCCCTCATGCCCCGCCCCGCCCGCCGGCCCCGGCCCGTCCCGTCCCGGGTGGCCGTCCCGCCGAAGGCGACGGCCCCGTCACGGGTGACGGCCCGGTCGCGGGTGCCCGTCCCGCCGAAGGCGCTGACCCCGCCGCGGGCGCCCGTCCCGGACCCGGCGGCCCGGCGAACGCCTGGGCGACGGTGAGCCAGTGGTCCGCCTCGGCGCCCTCGGCCCGGAGCGCGGTGTCGTCGCGGTGGACCCGTTGGGTGACCAGCAGGCAGAAGTCCAGGGCGGGCCCGGTGACCCGCTGGGGCGCGTCCTCGGGGCCGTACGCCCAGGTCTCCCTGCCATCCGGGGCCCGCAGCTCCACCCGGAACGGTCCGGGCGGGGCGGGGAGCCCCCGTACGGCGTACGCGTAGTCCCGGGCCCGCACCCCGAGCCAGGCGACATGGCGCAGCCGGGCGGTCGGCGGCCGGGCGACCCCGAGCGCGTCGGCCACGTCCTGGCCGTGCGCCCAGGTCTCCATGAGGCGGGCGGTGGCGAGCGAGGTCGCGCTCATGGGCGGCCCGTACCAGGGAAAGCGGCTGCCCGCCGGGGCCTCGGCCAGCACCCGGTGGAGGCGGGCCCGGCCCTCCCGCCAGCGGGCGAGCAGGGCGTCCGGCGCGGCGGTGGCGCCCGCCTCGGCGCCCTCGTCCACGAACCGGTCCGGCGCGGCGGCGGCCCGTTCGGCGGCGGTCGCGAAGGCCCCGGGGTCGGTGGCGGCGAGCAGGGCCGCCTCGTCGGTCCAGGCGAGATGGGCGATCTGGTGGGCGACGGTCCAGCCGGGCGCGGGGGTGGGCGTGGCCCAGGCGCCGGGCGGCAGCTCCGCGACCAGCCGGTCGAGCTCCTCGCTCTCCTCGCGCAGATCGTCCAGCACAGCGGGGGCTTCGGACACGGTGCGCTCCCTCCGGGGCACGCGGCACGGCGGCACGGCGGTGTCACGACCCGGCGGACGGAGCCCCCGGACGCGGCGGTGTGCCCCGGAGCATGGCAGCGCCGCCAGAAACAATCAAGCATGCTTGCTTTGATTGCGGCCAGGTTTCGGCCGATCTCCGGCCGTGTTCCGCCCGAGTTCCGCCGGGCTCCGGCCGGCGCGGCCGGCCTCGGACGGCTGCATCGGCCGACGGCATCGGCCCGGGCCCGCGGAGGGCCTCCCGGGGACGCGCCCTCAGCCGCGCGCCTCGCCCCGCCGCCCGGCGCCACCCCTGGCCTGCGTACGGACCGCGCCCATGCTCGCCGCGACGACCAGGGCGACGGCCAGCGCGTCGGTGGCCGAAAGCGCCTGGTGCAGCACGAGGAACCCGGCCGTCGCCGCGATGGCCGGTTCCAGGCTCATCAGCACGGCGAAGGTCGGCGCGGGCAGCCGGCGCAGGGCCAGCAGCTCCAGGGTGTAGGGCAGGACCGAGGACATCAGCGCCACCGCGAGGCCGAGCCCCACCGTCACCGGGTCCAGCAGCTTGCCGCCCGCCTCCGCGACGCCCAGCGGCAGGGTGAGCAGCGCGCCGACGGCCATCGCCAGCGCCAGCCCGTCGGCCTGCGGGAAGCGGCGGCCGGTGCGGGCGCTGAAGACTATGTACGCCGCCCACATCGCGCCCGCCGCCACCGCGAACCCGGCGCCCACCGGGTCGAGCCGGTCGAAGCCGCCGCCGCTCAGCAGCACCACCCCGCCCAGCGCCAGCCCGGCCCACACCACATTGACCAGCCGGCGGGAGGCGAGCACCGACAGCGCGAGCGGCCCCAGCACCTCCAGCGTCACGGCCGCGCCCAGCGGGATCCGGTCGACCGCCTGGTAGAAGAGGACGTTCATCCCGGCCATCGCGGCGCCGAACACCACCACGGTGCCCCAGTCGGCCCGCGAGTGGCCGCGCAGCCTCGTGCGGCAGGCGATCAGCAGCACCACGGCGGCGAGCACCAGCCGCAGGGTCACCACCCCCACGGCGCCCGCGCGGGGCATCAGCATGACCGCGACGGCGGCCCCGAACTGCACCGACAGCCCGCCCGCCACCACCAGCGCCACCGGCCCGAGCGGCCCCCGCCGCCCACCGCCCGGCACCGGTCCGCCGGACCGCGCCGCGGCGGCCTCCGGCAGCACGACGGCCGAGGCGGCCGGATCCTCCACGGCACCGGCGCGCGCCGCCGGGCCTCCGGTTCGGGTGGTGTCGTTCACGGCTCAGCCTTCATCACGGGGCACGGGGCACGGGGCACGGGTCGCTTGTCGCTCGTGACGGGTCACAGGTCTCGGGCCACAGATCATGGGTCACAGATCGCTCGTGACAGGTCACTCATCACTCGTCGCGCATTCATCCCACCGTACGACCACAGCCCCGAACCACCCCAGCCACTTTCGCCCCACCCGGACACACCCCGAGCACCCGGCGGCACAGCGCCCGCCGCCGAAAGGCCCGCCCCGGCGGATCCCCGCGCCGCTCACTTGAGCTTGGTGAACTCCTCGCTGAACTTGTAGAGCGTCAGCAGGATCGGCAGCAGGGAGAAGATCGGCTTGAGCCGGCCCCGCAGCGGATACCAGCGGGGCGCCTCGTAGAGGAGGCCGCCCTCGGCCGTCAGCAGGGCGAGCCTGGCGTCGTCGGTCACCGCACCGGAGCGCGCCTCCTCCCGGACCCGGGCGATCTCGGCGGCGACCGCGCTCCGCTGCCGCTCCACGACGGAGCGGTGGTTCCTGATCATCACCGTCAGCAGCGCCAGCAGGATTCCCGCGTTGGCCCAGATACCCACCAGGGCCACGACACCGACGACCGGGTTCTTCCAGTCGCCGGACTCCCCGCGCAGCAGATAGGCGGCGGCGGTCAGCGAGACGGTGAAGTTGAGAAAGCCCAGGTACACCATGGTGATCACCCGGCCCACCGGCTTCCAGCCGAAGTCGTCGTTCTGGGCTCGCGACACATACTGGAAGTCCCACATCCCGCGCGCTCCCCAGGAGAACGCGAGGAGCCGCTGATAGATGTAGCCCTGCTTGGCGGCGAAGTAGAGGCCGAGCGATCCGATGAGAATCCAGATGGCCGCCATCAGCGGGTGCTCCAGATAGTTCGCCCACCAGGAGACCCTGATCGATTCCATCGAGGGGTGCGACGCGGAGACCGCGGAGAGATCGGTGAAGGCCCGGCCTCCGTCGTAGGCCCAGAAGTAGAGCCCGGCGCTGCCGGCCACGCACGCGAACGCCAGGGCCGTCTTGGCCGGCCGCCCTATGCGGACGCGCGTCTCCAGTGCGGTGAGACGGCGGGCGAGGTCTCCCGCCGCGAGGTCCGGGGACCGCACCAGGCCGGACTCGACGATCTCCTCCTTCAGCCGCGCCAGCCGGGTTATCAAGGTGAGATAGAGCGTCACGGCGAGCGTCGACGTGAACCCCAGCGCGGCGCTCGGGAGATCGGCCACGAGCGGGAGCGTCCGGCAGGCCGTGACGCCGTCCCCGGCCGCCGGGACGGCCACATGCAGCAGGGTCGCCGGGCTGCACCCGGGGGCCGTTGCCAGTCCCTCGGCCGCGCAGGCGGCCCACACCAGAGTCATGATCCCCAGCGGGACTCCGCAGATGAAGGCCAGCTGTCCGGGCCTCCCCTCGGGGGTCACCCGCTCCGGGTACTCGTCCAGCAGCCGTCCCGTGAACGCGAGGCCCCGGGAGAGCCATGTCCTGGTCCGGCGCCGGCTGAGGTATGAGGGCACGTCCATTCCTCGTCTGTGCGTCGGCCACTGACGCGCACGGGGCGGGTGGCGCGGAAGGTGCGGGTACAGACTGATGTACCCGCCCGCGCACCGGTGACACGACGGCGGCCGGCGTCCCCCGCGCCCACTCGGCCCCAACTCGGTTTCTCGCCGCCGTGCTTGCGTGTCCGGGACCGGAGCTGAGACTTCCGTACCCGCGAGGACGTACGGGCGGCCCGCCGTGACCGACAGGGTCCATGGGAGTCGGCCGCGGCGACCCCGGGCGTCCGATGGGTGTTGTCAACACCTACTCTTGGACATTTCACGGGTTCTCAGCCACGGGCCCGTGAGAAGGCCCGCCGGGGGCCGGACGTCGGGCCGGATGTGCGGCCGGACGGAGAGCCGCACAGCGCCGTACGCGGAGCCGTGCGCGGAGCGGGACGTAAGAAAGCCCACAAGGAGCGAGGAGACTTCCCAAAGTGATCGTCAACTCTCCTATAGTGACCAGAGTTTGTCGGGATTCGACGGCTCCAGTTGTCCGCCCACGCTCCGAGGACTGACGTGTCGCACTCCTCCTTCCGGCCGGTCGTACCGGTCCTGCTGACAACGGCGGCCGTGACCGGCCTGCTCTGCGTGGTGGCCGTGGCCGCCGCCCCGGAGGCGGGGCGGGACGCGGTGCTGTGGGTGGCGGTCGCGGCGGCGGTGGCGCTGACCGCCGCGGTCACCGTCGCCGCGCACGGGCTGCGTACCGCCCGGCAGCTCCGCGACGAACGGGCTCGGCTCACCGACGAGACCCAGCGCCGGGCGGCCGACACCGCCCGCACGGTCGCCGAGGCCCGCGACCGGGCCGCCCGCGCCACCGCCGAGGCCGCGCGGGTCACGGCGGAGGCCCAGGCCCAGGCCGCCCGGTCCGTCGCGGAGGCGGGCTCCCGGGCGGACCAGGCGGTCGCGGAGGCCGGCAGCCGTGCCGAACGGGCCGTCACCGAGGCCCGGACCACCGCCGACCAGGAGATGGCGCGGGTGCGGACCGAGGCCGACCGGGCGGTGAACGAGGCCCGGGAGAGCGCCGAGCAGCGGGTGGTGGAGGCCCGGGCGGGCGCCGAGCGGACCGTGAGCGAGGCCCGGCGCAGCGCCGACGAACGGATCAGCGAGGCCCGGGAGACCGCCGACCGGCAGATGGCGGAGGCCCGCGCCGAGGCGGTACGCGCCCGGCGCGAGGCGACCCGCAGCGAGACCAACCGGGCCGCCGCCGTGGCTGCCTGCGCCAACGCGGCCGGCCGGATGCAGGCGCTGGCCACCGGCATGCTGGCCGACCTGCGCGAGATGGAGCACCGGCACACCGACGAGGACGTGCTCACCGATCTGCTCCACCTGGACCACCGCACCGCCCAGGCCGGCCGGCTCGCGGACTCCATCGCGGTGCTGACCGGCGCCCGGTCCGGCCGCCGCTGGGCCCGGCCGATCGTGATGGAGTCCATCCTGCGCGGCGCCATGGGCCGGATCGGCGGCTACCGTCGCGTACGGCTCCACTCCACCAGCGACGCGGCGATCGCCGGGCACGCGGCCGAGGGCGTGATGCACGCGCTCGCCGAACTCCTCGACAACGCGGCCAACTTCTCGCCGCCCACCGCCGAGGTGCATGTCTATGTGGAGGAGGTCCCGGCCGGTCTGGTCATCACCGTCGAGGACAGCGGCCTGGTGATGAGCGACGTCCAACTGCGGCGCGCCGAACGGGCGGTCACCGCCGAGAGCACCGACCTGACCGGCCTCTCCGGCACCCGCCTCGGTCTCGCCGTGGTCGGCCGGCTGGCCCGCAAGCACGGGCTGACCGTGTCGTTCCGGCCCTCGGCACGCGGGGGCACCGGCGCCCTGATGATGCTGCCGCAGGAGCTGGTGGTGCGCACCGACCGCCCCGAGGACCGGCCGGCCGGCGCGGACCGGGCGAACGGGACGCCCGCGCTCCCGGCGCGCGCCGCCGGCCGCGGCCCGCTGGCCCTGGAGCCGGGACCGGGTGCGGCGCCGGCTCCGGAGCCCGCGAGCACGGCCACGGCGACGGCCATGACCGCGACCGCGTTCCCGAGCACCGGGGCCGGCGTGGCCTCCGGCGGGCCCACCACCCCCGGTGGGCTGCCCAAGCGGCGCCGGGGCCAGACGCTGGCCGCCGCCCACCCGGCCGGCGCTCCCGCCACCCCGGGCACCGAGCCCCTCCCCGGACCGGCGACCGGGCGCCATGCCCGTACCGGAGCACCGAGCGCGGATGGCTCGGACGACACGGCCGCCGGATCGACGGCGTCCACCGCCTCCACCGCGTCCCCGGCCTCCACGGCATCCCCCACCGCCCCCGCCGCCCCCGCCGACGGCTCGGTGCCCGCCGGGCACCGGACCGCGGCGGCCCGCTTCAGCAGCTTCCGCCAAGCGGTACGCACCACCACGGAAGGCACCCCCTGATGACCGGCATGTCCAGCACCACCGACGAGAAGCTCAACTGGCTGCTGGAGAACCTCCTCCAGCGCACCCCCGGCACCCGGCACGCCCTGGTGCTCTCCCGGGACGGCCTCAAGCTGTGCCGTACGCCCGAACTCTCCGTCGACCAGGCCGACCAGCTGGCCGCCATATCGGCGGGCATCCAGAGCCTGTCGCACGGCGCCTCCATGGAGTTCGGTGACGGCAGCGGCGGGGTGCGGTCGGCGATGGCCGAGTTCTACGGCGGTGTCCTGCTCATCGTGGAGGCGGGTGCCGGCGCCCATCTCGCGGTGGTGGCGGCCGACGACTCCGACGTCGGCCTGATCGGCCACAACATGAGCGAACTGGTCGAGCAGCTCGGTGAGTACCTGCACGCCGAGCCCCGCGCCACATGAGCGCCCCCGGCCCGCGCGACGAGTCCCCGGACCGCCTCTACACGGTCACCGGGGGCCGTACCCGCGCCGGCGACGACACGCCGTTCGACCTGGTCACGCTGGTGGTGACCGAGTCCGAGCCGGTGCCCGGCATGCAGTCGGAGCACCGGACGATCCTGCGCCTGTGCCGGCGGCCGACCGCCGTGGTGGAGGTGGCGGCCGAACTGGGCCTGCCGGTGAGCATCGTCCGCATCCTGCTCGCGGACCTGCTCGCCACCGGCCGGATCAGCGCCCGCCACCCGCGCACCTCCCGGCACCCGGGCACACACGGCCTCCCCGACCCCGACCTCCTGGAACAGGTGCTCGTTGGACTCCGCAACCTCTGACCCCGCGCACGGCACCCCGACCGCCACCCCCTCCGTCACCGGCACCCCCGGCACGGGCACCGGCGCCCCGGCGACCGCCACGGACTCCGGCACGCACACCGGCGCCCCGGACGCCGGTCCGGACACCGGCGCGCGCACCGGCAGGCACGCCCGTACGCCGCTGGCCGGGACCGCCGACAACGGGCTGAAGATCGTCGTGGTGGGCGGCTTCGGGGTCGGCAAGACCACCATGGTCCGCTCGGTCAGCGAGATCCGTCCCCTCAACACCGAGGAGACGATGACCCGCGCGGGCGAGGGCGTCGACGACCTCACCGGGGTGGGCACCAAGACCGCCACCACCGTGGCCTTCGACTTCGGCCGGATCACCCTGGACGCCCGCAACGTCCTCTATCTCTTCGGCGCCCCCGGCCAGGAACGGTTCTGGTTCCTCTGGGACCGGCTCTTCTCCGGCACCCTCGGCGCGGTGGTGCTGGTGGACACCCGGCGGCTCGCGGACTCCTGGTACGCGATCGACCGGCTGGAACACCACGGCACCCCGTTCATCGTGGCCTGCAACGACTTCGGCGGCCCGGTCCACACCGAGCAGGAGATCCGCGAGGCGCTGGACCTCCCGGAGCACGTACCGCTGGTGGAGTGCGACGCCCGCGACCGCTCGTCCAGCAAGTACGTCCTGATCACCCTCCTCGAACACCTCCAGGCCCAAGCCCTCCGGGAGACCAGAACATGACCGCCCCCGTGCCCCTGTCCGGGCCCCGGTTCCAGACCGAGCCCACCCAGCTCTACCGGGAGATACGGCGGGAGCACGGAGCCGTCGCGCCCGTGCTGCTCGACGGCGACGTCCCGGCCTGGCTGGTGCTCGACTACCGCGAACTCCACCAGGTCACCGCCGATCCGGTGCTCTTCAGCCGCGACTCGGAGCTGTGGAACCAGTGGGACAACATCCCGCCGGACTGGCCGCTGCTGCCGATGATCGGCCGCAGGCAGCCCTCGATCCTGTACACCGTCGGTGAGCGGCACCGGCAGCGGGCGCGGATGATCGGGGACGCGCTGGAGTCGGTCGATCCGTTCACGCTGCGGAAGTACGCGGAGACGTACGCGGACGGGCTGATCGACGCCTTCTGCGGCGTCGGGCACACCGACCTCGTGGCCCGGTACGCCATGCTGCTGCCGGTCCGGGTGCTGGTGAAGATCTACGGCGTGCCCGACGACGAGGGACCGGCCCTGGTCACCGCGCTCAACGACATGATCGACGGCCGGGAACGCGCGCTCGCCGGCCAACAGCACCTGGCCGGCTCGATGTTCGCGCTGCTCGCCGCCAAACAGGCCGAACCGGACGACTCGGTGGCCTCCCGGATGCTGGAGGACCCGTCCGGCTTCACGGTGGAGGAGGTCGCCCAGGACCTGATGGTGATGATGGCCGCGGGCCACCAGCCGACCGCCGACTGGATCGGCAACTCGCTGCGGCTGATGCTCACCGACGACCGGTTCGCCGCCTCGCTCTCCGGCGGCCGGCACAGTGTGGCCGAGGCGATGAACGAGGTGCTCTGGGCCGACACCCCGACCCAGAACGTGGCAGGGCGCTGGGCCTCCCGGGACACCCGGCTGGGCGGCCGGCACATCAGGGCCGGGGACCTGCTGCTGCTCGGGCTGGCCGCCGCCAACGCCGACCCGCAGGTGCACATCGACCACACCGCGCTCACCGGCGGCAACAGCGCCCACTTCTCCTTCGGCCACGGCGAGCACCGCTGTCCGTTCCCGGCCCAGGAGGTGGCCGAGGTCATCGCCAGGACCGGGATCGAGGTGCTGCTCGACCGGCTGCCCGATCTGGACCTCGCCGTACCGGCCGACTCCCTCACCCGCCGCCCCTCCCCCTGGCTGCGCGGCCTCACCGAGCTGCCGGTCACCTTCTCCCCGACCCCGGCACTCGGCGGCGCCGTATGACGGCGGCGGGGCCTGGGGCGGGCGCCGCGCCCGGGGCCGCCGGACCCGTACCGGGGGCGGGTGGCGGGCCGGGGGCGGGTGGCGTGCCTGGGGCCACCGGACCCGTACCGGGTGCGGACGCAGGGCCGGGGGCGGGTGGCGGGCCGGGCGCGGGCGCAGGGCCGGGGTTGGGCACCGGGCCGGGTGCGGGCGCCGCGCCCGGGGCCGCCGGACACGTACCGGGGGCCTCCCCGGACGGAGCCCAACACCCCATCCCTCTGGACCCGTTCGTCCGGGACCTGGCCGGGGAGACGGCCCGGCTGCGTGCCGCCGGGCCGCTCGCCCGGGTGCTGCTGCCCGGCGGGGTGCCGGTCTGGGCGGTGACCCACCATGCCGAGGCCCGCCAACTCCTCACCGATAAACGGCTGGTGAAGGACATCGGCGTCTGGGGTGCCTGGCAGCGCGGCGAGATACCGCCGGACTGGCCGCTGATCGGGCTCGCCAACCCGGGCCGCTCGATGCTCACCGTGGACGGCGAGGACCACCGCCGGCTGCGCTCCCTGGTCGCCCAGGCGCTCACCCCGCGCCGGGTGGAGCGGATGCGGGCCCGGATCACCGAGCTGACGGCCGGCCTGCTGGACGCGCTGGAGCGGCGCCCGGCGGGCGAAGTCGTCGATCTCAAGGCGGAGTTCGCCCACCCGTTGCCCATGTATGTGATCAGCGACCTGATGGGTGTCGACCCGGCCGGGCACCCCCGGCTGAAGATCCTCTTCGACAAGTTCTTCTCCACCCAGACACCGCCCGCCGAGGTGGTGGCCACCCTGGAGGAGCTGGCCGGGATGATGGCCGCGGTGGTGGCCGACCGGCGCGCCACGCCCGGCGACGACCTGACCAGCGCGCTGATCCTCGCCTCCGAGAACGGCGACCGGCTGACCGACCAGGAGATCGTCTCCACCCTCCAGCTGATGGTGGCGGCCGGCCATGAGACCACCATCTCCCTGATCGTCAACGCCGTGGTGAACCTCTCCACCCATCCGGAACAGCTCGCCCTGGTCCGCTCCGGGGCGGCCGGCTGGGACGCCGTGGTGGAGGAGACCCTGCGCTGGTCGACGCCGACCTCGCACGTACTGATCCGGTTCGCCACCGAGGACGTGGCGGTGGCCGGACGGACCCTCCCGGCGGGCGAGGCGCTGATCGTCTCGTATGCCGCGATCGGCCGCGACCCGGCCCAGTACGGCCCGACGGCGGACGCCTTCGACCTCACCCGCTCCCCCAACCGGCACCTCTCCTTCGGCCACGGCCCGCACGTCTGCCCGGGCGCCGCGCTCTCCCGGCTGGAGGCGGGCATCGCCCTCCCCGCCCTCTACGCCCGCTTCCCGGACCTGGCCCTGGCGGTCCCGGCCACCGAGCTGCGCAACAAGCCGGTGGTGACCCAGAACGACCTGCACGAACTCCCGGTACGCCTCCGCTGAGCCCTCCCCGCCCGGCGAGCGGGACGGGCACCCGGCGTCCAGGCGTCCAGGCGTCCAGGCGTCCAGGCGTCCAGGAAAGGCGTACCGGCCCTCCGCCTCCCCCGTCCCGTCCCGACCGGCCCCAGCCATGTCTCAGCCCGATTCGTTGTCTCAGATCGTCGTCTCAGGTCGACGTCTCAGGTCACGGACATGGCTCTCGGCCCCCACCCGGAGGCACTAGGCTCCGGACCGTGGCTGAGATCCGGATTCCCGCTGACATCAAGCCCGCCGACGGCCGTTTCGGCGCGGGCCCCTCCAAGGTGCGGACGGAGGCGCTGGACGCCCTCGCCGCCACCGGTGCCTCCCTCCTCGGCACCTCCCACCGCCAGGCGCCGGTCAAGAACCTGGTGGGCGAGGTCCGCGCGGGTGTGCGCGAGCTGTTCTCGCTGCCCGACGGGTACGAGGTGATCCTGGGCAACGGCGGCTCCACCGCCTTCTGGGACGTCGCCACCCACGGGCTCATCGACAACAAGTCGCAGCACCTCTCCTTCGGCGAGTTCTCCTCCAAGTTCGCCAAGGCGGCCAAGCTGGCCCCCTGGCTGGCCGAGCCCACCGTCATCTCCGCCGACCCCGGCACCCACCCGGAGCCGCGCGCCGAGGCGGGCACCGATGTGTACGCGCTCACCCACAACGAGACCTCCACCGGTGTCGCCGCGCCGATCCGCCGCCCGGCCGGCGCCGACGAGGGCAGCCTGGTCCTGGTGGACGCCACCTCGGGCGCGGGCGGCCTGCCGGTCGACATCACCGAGACCGACGTCTACTACTTCGCCCCGCAGAAGTCCTTCGCCTCGGACGGCGGGCTCTGGATCGGCGTCTTCTCCCCGGCCGCCCTGGAGCGCGCGGCCCGGGTGCACGGCTCGGGTCGCCATGTGCCGGAGTTCTTCTCGCTGCCGACCGCCATCGACAACTCGCTGAAGAACCAGACGTACAACACCCCGGCGCTGGCCACCCTGTTCCTCCTCAACGAGCAGCTGAAGTGGCTGAACGGCCAGGGCGGTCTGGAGTGGGCCACCGGCCGCACCGCCGCCTCCGCCCGGGCGCTGTACGGCTGGGCCGAGCAGTCCAAGCACGCCACCCCGTTCGTCACCGACCCGGCCAAGCGCTCCCAGGTGATCGGCACCATCGACTTCGCGGACGACATCGACGCGGCGGCGATCGCCAAGGTCCTGCGCGCCAACGGCATCGTGGACACCGAGCCGTACCGCAAGCTCGGCCGCAACCAGTTGCGCGTCGCCATGTTCCCGGCCATCGACCCGGCCGACGTCGAGGCCCTGACCGCCTGCGTGGACCACGTCATCGAGAACCTGCCCGCCTAGGCTGTGTGGGGGAAGCGGGCTCCGCTCCTCGTCCCGCATCGCGATGATCTGGGTGTGGGACGAGGGGATCTTTCCGATGAGCAGTGGACTCTGCTGGAGCCGTTGCTGCCGGTGACGGTCCTGGGCAGGCCCTCGGTAGGCCGGCGCAAGCTGATCGACGGGATCCGGTGGCGGGTGCGGACCGGTGCTCCGTGGCGGGATCTCCCGTCGGAGTCGGACCCTGGCAGACGGTCTACGGACTCTTCCGTCGCTGGCAGCGGGACGGCACCCGGCCGGTGGTGTGACCAAGCGGCAGGCCCGGGCGGTCGTCGTTGCCGCAGGCGCCCGCCACAACGGCCAAGACCAGAAGGAACCGCCGGGCGGGGTCGGCACCGAGCCGGACGACCACGGCCTGGGCCGGTCCCGGGGGGCTTCACCACAAAGGTCCACCTGGCCTGCGAACAGGGCCAGCGGCCGCTGTCCCTTCTGGTCACCGCCGGGCAGCGCGGCGACAGCCCGTAGTTCACGGCCATCCTTGAAGGCATCCGGGGCCCTCGCGTCGGGCCAGGCCGTTCCCGAGTCCGTCCACTGCGGGTGAGGGGCGACAAGGCGTGCTCATTTCGCGCCAACCGGGTTCACCTGCGAAAGCGCGGGATCCGGGGCACGATTCCGGAGCCGGCCGACCAGACCAGGAACCGCAAGCGACGCGGAAAGGCCGGTGGGAGGCCTCCGGTCTGGACGAAGGCGGTTATGAGATCGTCCGCCGCGACACCACCCGGAACGAGCACGAGGTCGCCACCTCGACCAGCATCGACGACATCGCCCGCGACCTCACCGTCTGGACGGCCGCCCGCAACATCAGTGCTCGCCGGCCCCGCCCCCGCACCGACATCGAATCTCCGCGGCGTGCTCCCGCGCAGCGGCTGCCTCCGCTCCGGCACGAATTCGATCGTCCTCGAAGACCAGCACGCAGGCCAACGCGTCCAAGGCATCAGCGACCTCCTCCTGCCAGTCAGCGAACTCGACGGAGTCCGCTGTGGGCGGCCGCTGCGACTTCACAGAGCGGAGACGGCGCAAGGAGTGCTTCAGCACGGAGTCAACCACGAGGCTTCTTTCGATCGGAACGCGGTCGTCCCCATCGTGCGCCAGTTTCAAAACACGGCCCAGCCGTCCGCCTCCCTCCGGCTGCAGGCAGCCGACGCGCGCCCGCCGGCGCAGGGCCCGGGGGCCCCGGTGGCGGGCGCGCGCCATACCCGGCGGGCGGTCAGTCGCGGCGTACGCGTTCCACGAGGTCCTGGAGGCGGCCGTCCAGCACCCAGTCGGCTGTAAGCCGGTCGTCGTGGCCCTCCGCGCTCAGCACGAGCACCCGCTCCTCCGACTCCGGCCCCCCGGCGCCGAGTACGGGAGGCATGTGCGCCCGGGGCCGGTCACGGCGCGTCCCCCGGCCCGGTCCCCGGCGGCAGGGAGTCCGGCCCGGCCTCGGCAACCGCCCGCCGGATCACCTCGCGCTTGTGGTCGGCGTGCTCGCTCCGCAGCCGCTGAAGGCCCCGGCGGGCGTGCTCGGGCGTACGCCACTCGGGAGGCGTGGCGGCATCCACCCGGGCCCGCATGACGTCGAACATGCGGTGGAGTTCCCGGTGGCGGACGTGCCGGCTCCACCAGTCCTCCGCCCACCAGACCGGGCGCAGCGCCCAGTCGCGCACCCTGCGGCGGGGAAAGAAGATGCGTTCCAGATCGCGCCGCACCTTCCGCTGTTCCTCGGTGAGCCGGGGCTTCTTCCACCCGAGCCGCCTCACCGGGACCACCGGGGGCCAGTGAAGGAGGCGGGGGCGTACGGTCCGGTCATGCCGGATCCGTGGTGGTCCTTGATGATCACAAGTTGGTCCCGTTGCCATGGGCGTGTGAAGTGGGATGGAGCCGCCGTGTCCGAGGAGGAAGCGGGTACGGCCCGGGTGCAGGACGGCGAAGAGGGCGTGGGGCCGTCCACAGCGGCTCAGGGCGGGCAACTGCCGTCGCTGATCAGGCACCAGACCTGCTTGCCGGGGCCTTCCGCAGCCGGTCCGTAACCCCAGCAGGTGGTCAGCGCGTCCACCAGCGCCAGTCCCCGCCCGTCCGTGGCGCCGAGCCCCGCCGAGCGCGGCACCGGCGGGTCCGGGGAGGGGTCCTCCACCGTGATCAGCAGCAGCCGCTCCGCGCGATGAGCGGCCAGCCGCACCGTGTCCCCGGAGCTGCGGCACCCGTGCCGGACGGCGTTGGCCACCAGCTCGTGCGCCACCAGCACCACGGCGTCCGGCTCCGGCCACCCCCACTTGACCACCCGCCGCTCCAGCGACTCCCGCGCCCCCGCGATCTCCGCGAGGTCACCCGGGATCACCGCGGCGAAAGCCTCGTGCACCGGGGAAGCGACAACCCGCCGGCCGTTCATGCCACCACCACCGGTGGCGCGCCCTCCAACAGCACGTCGAGCAGCCCCTCGGTGACCACAGCGAGCCGCCGCAGATACCCCAGCGGACCACCCACCGCCACGGCCTCGTCGTCCCGCTCAAGCGCCCGAGCTCGCTCCACCAACCGCCCGGCCCGGCCCTCCGGCCGGCCCTTGAACCACTCCACCACCACGGCCGCAAGCCGGCCCGGCACGCCCTGAAGCCGCCCGACCAGCCCCTCGATCTCCGCGTCGGCCAACGCGCCGCTGGGCCCAAGGAGCAGCTCCAGCACGTCGTACAGCGGCTCCACCGGCTGCCCGACCCGGAGAAGGTCGGCCATCCGAGCCAACTCGTCGTCCGAGTGGATCGGCGCCCAGCCGTTGGTGTCCCCGGCACCGGAGCGGTCGTCGTTGCGCGACCAAGCGCATCGGCGCGTCCTGGCATCACTGCTGTCCTGTATGGCCGCCGTTTGACACCCAATGGCGATGGGTGTCGCGAAAGTGCGCGGCGACAGGTCGTACGTGCAGGTCTTGGGCATGCGGGGTCTCCAGTGACGAGGAGCACAGGAGGGACCACTTGGGCGCGCCTCCAAGGCGATCACCTTGTGTGTCCGGCTGGTGACCAGAGAACACCCACAGGGAAGGGCAGTGGAAGGAAGTAGCGATGAAGTTGACTCGTCAGTAACGCCCGTCAGGCATCGATGTGCCCGTCTGTCCTGACATGCTGTCGGGCATGGCCACATTGAACGGAAGGCCCGCCACAGCTGAGGACTTGCTGCCTCTGGCACTGACGAGCCTGGGACACTTCACGTCCATGCGCGTGGACGCTGAACGCCGTGTACGGGGTCTGTCCATGCATCTGGAGCGCCTGGTACGGGACTGCGAGGTGGTCTGGGGAGCCACCCTGGACCCCGACTGCGTTCTCACCCACATTCGTCTCGCCCTGGAAGGTCGGGACGACGTACCGTGCACGATCCGGGTGACGGTCTACGACCCCGCCGTGAACATGGGGCGCCCGGTGGACGCGGTTGAGCCCGCCGTCCTGGTGACCGTGCGCCCGGCCGGTGAGCTGTCACCCCCGCCCATGCGCGTTCGCAGTGTCCGGTACGAACGCGACCTGCCACTGGTGAAGCACACCGGTCTCTTCGGTTCCCTGCACATCCGCCGTACCGCCCAGGCAACCGGCTATGACGACGCGTTGTTCATCGGGCCCGACGACCGGGTCAGCGAGGGCGTCACCTGGAACATCGGCTTCATCGATCAGAACGACTCCGTCGTGTGGCCCCAGGCCCCGGTCCTGCCCGGAGTGACCATGGCTCTGCTCCAGCAGCACGCTGCCCACCAGGTCACGCCCATCACGCTCGACGAAGCCAAGGGCATGAAGGCCGCGTTCGCCACCAATGTCTCCGTCGGCGTCCGAGCCATCTCCGCCATCGACCACACCCCCCTGGCCATAGAGCACCCCGTGCTCACGACCCTGCGCGACGCCTACCGCGCCATCCCCGGCGACACTATCTAGGCGGGCGGCATGTCAGGAGTGCCCCGATGGACCGGTCGAGAAGTGGCTCTTTTACGCGCGGCCATGCGCAAGAGCGGCAGAGACTTCGCCGCCCTGGTAGGCGTCAGCCAACGCCAGGTCGTCACCTGGGAACACCGGGGCGCCGGCATCCGGCTGCGCCCCGGTAACCAGGAGGCCCTCGACACCCTCCTCGCCCGCGCCGGTATCCCCGCGCAGCAGCGCTTCGCCGCGCTGCTCACCGAGACGGCCGCCGCTGACCACGACGCACGGACGGAACAGTTGCTGCGCCGCGACCCGCGCACCATCCGGCACTCCGGGGACGGCAAGCTGATGGTCCCCGTCGAAGAGGGCATCTACCTCGCAGGTCCCCAGAATCGAGCCACATGGATCGCCAGCTTCCTGATCGACGTCCATCCCACGACGAACCTCGACTACGCACGCTTCGTCCATGCCACCGGCCACCGCACTCCGCCCCACTGGCCCGATGGACAATGCCCCGAGGGCCTGGGCGGGCATCCCGTCGTCTGGGTGACATGGCACGACGCCACTGCATACGCCCACTGGTGCGGCAAAACCCTCCCCACCGCACAGCAGTGGGAGAAGGCGGCACGTGGAACGAAGGGACGCACCTACCCCTGGGGCAACGAGCCTACCGCCGCCAAATGCAACACCGCTGAGGCCGGGATAGACACCACCACGCCCGTCACCCGCTACCAGAGCGGGATCAGCCCCTATGGGGTCTTCGACCTGTGCGGCAACGTCTGGGAGTGGTGCTCCAGCCCAGGAGCTGACGGACCTGGCCGGTACGAGCTGAAGGGTTCCGCCTTCACCAGTCCCTTCGAACGCGCCACCCCCTCGCTGCGCAACACCGCGAGCGCCGACATGCTCGACGACGACACCGGGTTCCGTTGCACCATCCCAGGGTGATGCAAAGGCAGTTCGACGCTCGGGCCTGCCTGTACGGCCGCCGGTGCGCGGCAGCTGCGGGAGGAGATCGACTCCTTCCCACCGCAGCGGCCGGCCCTGCTGGCGGGGCGCCGCAACTGACCCGGTACGGTGCGCTCGTGAACCCGGTATCGCGTAGGGGCCCCCGTCTGCGGCTCCGTGAACTCCGGCAGGGTGACACCGACGCCGTCCTCGCGATCTACGGGAGCGACGAGGCGACCGCCCACCTCTCGTTCGGGCCGCGCACCCGTGAACAGGTGCGCGGCATCGTGCAGCGGTCGCTTGCCGCTGCTCGGGAGAACCCCCGCAGCGAGTACGCCCTGGCTGTCATCGGCCCAGTGCATGGGGACCCAGGGCACGGGTTGATCGGCTTCGCCCGGTTGGCTTCCGATCCGCATCAGCCACGGGCGGCGACCATGGGCTTCGCTCTCCGCCCGGACGTCTGGGGGCGCGGGTACGGACTCGAAACCGTGCACCTGCTGCTGGGCCTGGCCTTCGCGCAACTGGACCTGCATCGCGTCTGGGGTGCCCGGGCACCCGACAACATCGCCTCCGCGCGCACCATGAGCGCGGCCGGGATGGTGGAAGAAGGCACCATTCGCGAGCACATCAACAAGAACGGCCGATGGCGGGACTCCGTCGTTCACGCCATCCTGGAGCGGGAGTGGCAAGCGCCCGTCTTCTGACGAATGCTCCCGCGTCGGTCCTTCGGCTCCCCGCACAGCCGCGCCATCGAGGCAAAAGTCCTTACGCAGTCCCCGCTTGAGCTGTTGGCCGGCTTCAGCGGGGGGGGCGAGCACGGTGGGTGGAACGCGCTGTGCGAGGGAATGGACAAATGGTCACACCGAGCGAAGGGGGCACCCTCAGTGACGGCGGAGATCGACCACTACGACGTGGCCCGGCTGGGCGAGATCAGAGAGCACATCCTCGCTATCCATGCCGAGGTCCGGCACCGGGACTTCGGATTGACCGGGGACTTCTACTCCGTCGCCCGGTTCGACGAGCGCCTGAGCACATACGCCTCGCGCCCTGGATGGACCGCCGCACTCGCCCGGGAGGGCGGTGAACCGGTGGGATTCTGCTTCGGTATGACACTCGGCGCTGACACTCGCTGGTGGAGGCCAATGATCACTGAGCTCCCACCGGAGGCCGTCCGCGAAGACGGAGAGCGCACCGTGGCCCTCAACGAGATCGTCGTCCGCAAGCCCTGGCGCGGGCGCGGGGTGGCCCGGCAGATCCACGAGGCGTGGCTGTCGTGTCGCCGCGAGGAGCGGGTCACCCTGTTGGTCAACCCCTCCGCCGGCGACGGCGCCGTGCAGGCCGTGTACGAGGCGTGGGGCTATCGAAAGCTGCGGGAACAGCAACCGTTTCCCGACTCTCCGGTGTTCGCCGCGATGGTCCGGCCCGTGCGGCAGCCCTGATCCCAACGCCCGACTGACGCGGCTTCGGCCCCGGCCTGCCTGCCCTCTGGTCACTGGGCCCGTCCTCAGGGATATTTGACGACCACTCTCATCTCCTTCTCCCCGCTTCCCGCTACCGCACCGGGAGTGCTCAATGGCTGACTCCTACCGTGGCCTGATCCTCGACTTCGGTGGTGACCCGACCACACGCATGCGCCTCAACGGCCAGGTGTTCGAGGAGCCCGAGGGGCTGGCGCCCGGGGCGCACTTCCGCGTCCTCGTTGGAAACCCCGAGAGGGTGGCCGTCTACTCCGCCCTTGAGGTGGGCGAGGTCACCGAGGCCACCCAGGAGAACTGGAACCCGGTCGTCGGCGGCATCCTCGGCATCGACCCCGCCACGACGGCCCAGCTCCTCATTTCCCCGTTCCTCGACTCGCTCGCCAACTGGCGGCGAGGGACTCGGCGCAAGCACGGAGTGAGAGCAAATGGGGTGCTTTCTCACGCAGTTTGATGCCAAGAAGCATTGTGAGCCGGTAAACGAAAACCGGCGCACTTGCTAGCATCGCTGCAGCTCAGCAAGTGTCGTCCCCGTACGCACGGGGGTGTTCCGGCGGAGCATCTGCCGCCCCTCCCCACCGGCCCGTCGTCCCCGTACGCACGGGGGTGTTCCTGCGTCTACTACCTCCCGGTGCTCCCGGGGGTGGTCGTCCCCGTACGCACGGGGGTGGTCCGAGGCCCGCATGGCGATGTTCACGGACCTAGTGGTCATCCCCGTACGCACGGGGGTGGTCCGAGCAGGCCGAGTCCTTCGATCTCCTCATCGGTGTCGTCCCCGCACGCGCGGGGTGGCGGGCCAGCACCCGGTTCGGGCGCGGAGCTGTGCCGGCCTCGTACTGGCTCGGCCCCGGGGGCGGGCCAGGACGTGGTGGCTCCGGCGGGCCGGGGTGGTCGGGTTTTGAGAATCGGGCTGATTGAGTGGGGCGGGGCGGGGTAGCCGGGAGGCATCCCCCCTCTCGGGTGGGCCCCGCACTCCCCCCCTGTGCCGGGCCCACCCGCCCCCTCCTCAGCGGCTCAGCCGCTGGTAGCGGCGGATGGCGAGTGGCAGGAAGACGGCTGTGATCGCCAGCGGCCACACCACCGCCATCAGCGGCGCGTGCTCCTGGACCCAACTGCCGTCGCTGCCGATCTCGTTGCCGAACAGGCTTCGGGCCGCGCCGGCGGTGGCGGAGAGCGGGTTCCAGGCGGCCACCGTGCCCAGCCAGCCGGGCATGGTGCTGGGCGCGGCGAAGACGCTGGAGACCATGGTGAGCGGGAAGGCCACCACGAAGAGCCCGCCGGCCGCCTCGGGGTTGGGCACCAGCAGCCCGAGCCAGACACCGACCCAGGTCAGGGCGAACCGCAGGAGGAGCAGCACCCCGAAGGCGCCGGCCGCCCCCGCGACCCCGCTCTCCGCGCGCCAGCCCATCGCGAGGGCGGTGGCCAGCAGGATGGACAGCTCGGCGCAGGCCACGATGAGGTCGGTCAGCCCGCGCCCGGTGACGACGGCCGACGGGGCCATGGGCATGGACCGGAAGCGGTCGATGACGCCCTTGCTCTGATCGTGCACCACGGCGGTGGCCGTGTGCATGAAGCCGAAGCTCATGGTCATCACGAACATGCCGGGGAGGAGGTAGTTCCGGTAGTCGGCCGCCTCGCCGCCGCCGGGCGGCCTCATGGCGCCGCCCAGCACATAGCCGTACAGCAGCACCGAGACGATCGGGAAGCCGAGCTGCCAGGCGATGAGGACCGGCTTGCGGCGGTAGTGGGTGAGGACCCGGCGGACGACGGTCCAGCTGTCGGCCAGGGCCCAGTACAGCCTGCCGCGCCCGGTCGGTGTCGATGCGGACGATGCGGACGATGCGGTTGCGGTGGTGCTCATACGGTGACGGCCTCCCGCCCGGTCAGGCGCAGGAAGACGTCGTCCAGACTGGGTCTGCGCAACCCGACGTCCTCGACGGCGACTCGCTTGTCGTGCAAGGCCCGGACCACCTCGGAGAGCGCGGACACCCGGTCGCGGACCGGGGCGTGCACCCGGCGCGCCGCCTCGTCCACGCGCGGCTCACCGAGACAGACCCGGGCGACGACCCCGGCGACCGCCGGCAGGTCGGCGGCCTCGACCGGCACGACCTCGATCCGGTCGCCGCCGACCCGGTTCTTGAGCGCCTCGGGGGTGTCGTCCGCGATGGCCCGGCCCCGGTCCACCACCGTGATGCGCGAGGCCAACTGGTCCGCCTCGTCCAGATACTGGGTGGTGAGCAGGACCGTCGTACCCGCTGCCACCAGGTCCCGGACGGACTGCCACACCTCGCCCCGGGCGCGTGGGTCGAGCCCGGTCGTCGGCTCGTCCAGGAAGAGCACCCGGGGAGAAAGGATCATGGAAGCGGCCAGGTCGAGCCGGCGCCGCATGCCGCCGCTGTAGCTCTCGACACCCCGGTCGGCCGCCTCGGTCAGCCGGAACCGCTCCAGCAGCTCGACCGCCCGGCTCCGGGCCGACCGGCCGCCCAGATGGAACAGGCGGCCGAACATCTCCAGGTTCTGCCGGCCGGTGAGCTGGTCGTCCACCGCCGCGTACTGCCCGGTGAGCCCGATGAGGCCCCGCACCCGCCGGGGTTCGCGCGCCACATCGACCCCGGCGACCTCGGCGCGCCCGCCGTCGAACCGGAGCAGGGTCGCCAGCACCCGCACCGCCGTGGACTTGCCCGCTCCGTTGGGCCCGAGCAGTCCGTGCACGGTGCCGGGCCGCACCGCCAGGTCCAGCCCGTCCAGGGCGCGCTTCTCGCCGTATCTCTTCTCCAGGCCCTCGGCCCGTACCGCCCAGTCGTGCATGTCCTCGCCCCCTCGGAGACAGCGGTCAGCCGGCATACGGCGATGCCCCGATCACTGAGTACGCCGTACGCTGTTTCGCCGCAGAGTACACCGTACTCAGTCTCGCTGTCACGGTTTAATCTGTTCGGCATGAACGGCAGCGGTGGCGGCGACAGGGCGACCCCGAAGGCCCCCGGGGGCGACAAGGGCGGTGGCGGGGACATCACCCGCAGCCTGGAGCTCCTCTGGGGTACCGCCGAGCGGCCCACCCGGGGCCCCAAGCGCGGGCTGACCCTGGAGCGGATCGTCACCGCCGCCGTCGAGGTCGCGGACGCCGAGGGACTGGAGGCGGTCTCGATGCGCCGCCTCTCCGCCGAGCTGGGCGTCGGCACCATGTCGCTCTACCGGTACGTCCCCGGCAAGGCCGAACTGCTGGACCTGATGCTCGACCACCTCCAGACGCCGCCGCCCGACGCTCCCCGGCCGGCCGACGGCGACTGGCGGGCCGCCGTCGAGCTGATGGCCCGCGCCGAACTCGCCCTCCTGCGGCGCCACCCCTGGCTGCTGAAGGTCAACGAGGCCCGGACCGTGCTGGGCCCCGGCACGCTCCGGAGCTTCGAGGCGTCACTGCGCGGACTGCGGGGCATGGGGCTGAGCGACCCGGAGACCATCTCCGTCGTGATCTCCGTCCATGCCTTCGTCTCCGGCATCGCCCGGCTGGAGGCCGACACCGCGGCGGCCGTCCGGGAGTCCGGGATGGCGATCGACCAGTTCTGGAAGCGGCAGGAACCGTTCCTCGTCCAGGCCATGGAGAGCGGGGAGTTCCCGACGATGGCCGGGCTCTCCGAGGACTCCTTCTCGTACGAGTTCGACCACTTCGAGTTCGGTCTCGCCGCCCTGCTGCGCGGGGTCGAGGCGCAGGTCGCCGCGCGCGACCGGCAGTCCACCGGCGGCGAGGACCGGCAAGCCGCGCCCAAGAGGTCCTGACAGAGGCCCTGACGGAGATCCTGACAAAGGCGGCGTGCCGCGCCCGAACAGCCGGCGGCGCGCCCGAACAGCCGGCGGCGCGGTCGTACAAGGCGTGCCTCGCGATCCTTGTCCCCGGTCCGGCCCGTGGTGGCGTTCAGCGGGACGGCGGCGGCACCAGGGCACCCCGGACGAGCCCCCGACACCGGCTCAGCGGACCATGGCCAGTACGTCGCGGACCAGCCGTCGTGCGTACTCGTGATCGACGCGCAGTGCGAAGACGACGTGGTGATAGAGCGGCGCGATGACGTGGTCGAGGATCTGCGAGGCCGTCGGCGTCGGCTCTCCGCGTTCGCGGGCGCGGCGTACCATCTCCGCCGCCTGGTCGCGGCGGGTCTCCGTGACCGGACAGTGCGAGACGGCCTCGACGCGGGCCGCCAGCATCGCGCGCAGGTAGCGGACCCGCTCGGGGCGGGTGATGTCGCGGGCG
Source organism: Streptomyces pyxinae (assembly GCF_024756275.1). Taxonomy (GTDB): domain Bacteria; phylum Actinomycetota; class Actinomycetes; order Streptomycetales; family Streptomycetaceae; genus Streptomyces; species Streptomyces pyxinae. The sequence continues at coordinate 142,777 of NZ_JANUGQ010000006.1, forward strand.
ATGATGTCCGCCCACTCCGTCAGGTCCCGCTCAAGCGATCCGGTGTCGGGTGCCGACTCCCCGTCTCGCGTCAGTGCGGCTACCGCGACTTCCTCGAGGAGTGCGTTGACGTTGCTCCAACGTCGGTACAGCGTCGTCGGGTTGACCCCGGCCCGCTCCGCGATGACGGGAAAGGTGATCTTGTCGGCGCCCTCGCCCATGAGTTCGCCGACCGACGCGTGGATCGCGGCCAGGACCCGTCCGCTCCGCCCTCCGGGGCGACGCGCAGCTGCGTGAGAAGGCACATGACCACCCTACGCAAAGTCCTTTGCTTTTACCAGGCCGTGCTCTACCGTGATTAAAGCAAAGATCATTGCTTTATGACGGAGGTCCTGTGCTCAACCGTCCAGTCTCCTTCTTCGTCGCCGGGGCCACCGGCGCCGCGACGCTGACGGCCGCCTCCGCGCCGTCGCCGCTGTATCCGATCTATCAGCGCCTCTGGGGCTTCTCCGCGTTCACGCTGACGGTCGTCTTCGCCGTCTACGTCTTCGCGTTGCTCGCCGCCCTGCTGACCGTCGGCTCGCTCTCCGACCGGGTGGGCCGACGGCCGGTCGCTTCCGGAGCCCTGATGCTTCTCGCGCTGGGCATGCTGCTCTTCGCGATCGCCGGAGGCTCCGGGGGCCTCATGGCCGCGCGTATCGTGCAGGGCTTCGCCGTGGGCGCCGCCGCCGGCACCACTACCGCCATGATCATGGACTCCGCGCCGAACCCGCGGTTCGGGTCGATCGTCAGCAGCGCGGTCCCCGCGCTGGGAATAGCGATCGGGACGATCCTCGCCGGCACCCTGGTGGAGTTCGCGCCCCGCCCTCGCCAACTCGTCTTCTGGATCCTCGCCGCCGCCTATCTGGTACTCGCGGCGCTCGTATGGCTGGTTCCCGAACGCGCTCGCCCCGAGCCGGTGACGCGAGCATCGATCCGGCAGGCGCTTCTGCCGAGCGCCGGGCTTCCCCGGGGCACACGGCCGGCCTTCTTCGTACTGGTTCCGTCGATCGGCGCGACATGGGCGCTCGCCGGCCTGTACCTGTCGCTCGGGTCGTCGATACTCGGCACCGTCCTCGGCGTGCGCAGTCACTTCGTCGTGGGCATCGTGCTCGGGGTGTTCTTCGCCGCGGGGACGGCGGGCACCGTCGTCTCGGCAGCCCTGCCGCCGCGACTGCGCGAGTGGTTCGGCTACGGCGCTCTCACCGCCGGCGTGCTGGTCACGATCGCGGCGCTGCTGATGGGTGCGCCGGCGCTCTACGTCGCGGGATCGGCAGTCGCGGGACTCGGCTTCGGCGCGGCGTTCCGGTTCGCCGTGAACGCGCTCGGCGAGGCCGCGCCGGCCGCCCGGCGAGGGCAGGTGTACGCGACGATGTACCTCGTCAGCTACCTCGCGTTCAGCGTGCCGGCGCTCGCGGCCGGGCTTGCCGTCGAACGGTTCGGGCTCAAGCCGACAGCCGTCGCGTACGGGGTGTCGGACATCGCGCTGGTTCTGGTCGCGACGGCCGCCGGGATCGTCCGGGCGAGCCGGCGGGCCGGCGAGAACGGGCTTCGGCCGGACGCGTCCCCGGCGTTGGCATCGCGCACGTTCGGCACGCCTCGGCAGACAACGCACTACCTCGAGTGCGGGCCGGCCGACGGGCCGCTGATGATCTTTCTCCACGGCTGGCCGGGCATCGGTCTGCTGTGGCGCGCCCAGATGGACGCGTTCGCCGCCGATGGCTGGCACTGTGTCGCTCCTGACCTGCGCGGCTACGGCGGATCTTCCGCCCCGGCGGCCAACGACGCCTACACCGTCAGCGAAGTCGTGGCCGACATGGCGGAACTCCATGACCACCTCGGCGGCGAGACCGCGATCTGGGTCGGCCACGACTGGGGCAGCGCCGTGGCCGGTGCGCTGGCCGCGCACGAGCCCGCGCGCTGCCGTGGCGTCGTGCTGACGTCGTGGGCGTATTTTCCCGACGCGACCAGCCTGGCCACCCTCGTGCCGCTGGTCGACCGAACGGTCTATCCGGCAGACCGGTATCCGGATGGCCAATGGGACTACTACCGTTACTACACGACGCATTTCGAGGCGGCCGTCACCGACCTCGACGCAGACCAGGCGGCGACGCTGGCCTCGGTCTACCGGCCTGGCAGCCCCGCCGCGACCGGCGAGGTCTCGCCGGCAGCGACGGTCACGCGCGACGGCGGCCGTTTCGGCGCCGCGCACCGCGCCGCGCCGACTCCGGCCGACCCGGGCCTCTGGCCACCGGCGGACTTCGACGTGCTGGTCCGGGCGTTCACGGCGCGCGGCTTCCGCGGCCCCTCCGCGTGGTACACGAACGATGACGCCAACATCGCCTACGCGCGCGAGGCACCCCACGGTGGCCGCTTGTCGCAGCCGGTGCTGTTCGTCAACGGCGAGTGGGACGCGATCTGCAACATCACGGGAAACCGCCAGGGCGACCCCATGCGTGCGGCCTGCTCGGACCTCACGGTCACGCGTCTGCCCGCCGGGCACTGGCTGCCGCTGGAACGCAAGGCGGAGCACGTCCAGGCCATCCGCACCTGGCTCCGGAGCAAGAACCTCGACGCGGCAGTGCGCGAGGGATCATCCGGCCCGAGGTCGTAGCGGCGGCCCCGGACGCCGGCCTCGTTCCGCGCGGCCGGTCGCCGCCCGCAGGTCGTGCCCGAGCGACTCCCCGCTCTTGCGGCAGGTACTCCCACTGGATGCCCGTGTGCGGGCACTGGATGCCCGTGTGCGGGACGAACAGGATCCCGCACAACGTCTGCCGATCCGGGACCCGCGATCCGCCCTCGACCGATTTCGGACCCGGCACGGGCGGCAACGGCTCGATGAGCGACCGCAGTTCGTCCGAGACGATCCGAGGCCGCGCCATCCCCTTCCCCGCGACGCGACGCGACGCGACAAGACCGACGACCGACCGAGCCGGCAGCCACCTGATCGACAGCTTCTGTCAGGGCTTCCGAGCCGGACCGGCGGCGCCCGCGCTCAGCCCCTGCCGGCGGCGCCCGCGCTCAGCCCCTGCCGGTGGAGCCGCGCTCAGCCCTGCCGGCGGCGCCTGCGTGTGGTGAACCAGACGGCGGCTGCGCCCGCCAGGACCAGGGCGCCGATCGTGGCGCTCCCCTTCCCCGTACCGCCGCCGTCCCCGCCCCCGGCCGAGCTCCCGGACGGGCCGGAGGCGGACGCGGAGGGAGCGCCGGACGCCCCCGGAGCCGTACCGTCTCCCTCGCGCCGCCCCTCCCGCTCCACGGCGGTGACGCCGCTGCCCGCGCCCTCGGAGCCGAAGAGGTACGCCGAGCCGTCCGGGGTGTACGTCACCGACTCCGACTGCCGCTGGAACGGCGCCGGGACCGGCTTCTCGGCGCCCGGCCGGCCGTCCTTCCAGGCGTACGCCCGCGCGCTGAAGTAGCTGCGCAGCACCAGTTCCGTACCGTCCGGGGAGAACGCGCCGTCGGTGACCCAGGGCACCTCCCCGATCCGCCGGAAGACGTTCTTGCCACCCGTCGACAGCCGCTCGGGGCCCTCGTAGAGCCCGCCGCCGTCCTCGTTCTTGGAGGCGATGTAGACCCGGCCGGTCTTCGGGTGCACCATCAGCGCCTCGGCGTTCCGGGGGCCGTCGGCGTAGACCACCGTGAACTGGGTGGCGTTCACCGTCTGGTCGCGCAGCTCGCGGGGCTCCGGGAAGCGGTAGATCCACACATGGGGCCAGCTGCCGTTGCGGTTGTCCCCGATGTCCCCGACGTAGACGTCGCCGTCCGGGCCCACCGAGATCGCCTCCATGTCCCGGGGGGTGCCGATGCCGCGCAGGGTGACCGTGGCGACCGTCCGGCCGGTGCGCCCGTCGACCGCGAAGACCCGGGGGCCGTCCTGGTCGTTGTGGGTCCAGTAGACCCCGGGGTGCGCCCGGCTGGCGGCGAGGCCGCTGGACTCGGTGATGCGCGGGTCCCGGAGGGTGAATCCCCCGTCGCCGTCGTCCGCCGCGGCCGGCCCGGCCGGGAGCAGCACGGAGAGGGGGAGGAGTACGGGGGCGAGGGCGAGCAGCAGGGCGGCGGGCAGGGCCCGGAGGCGGGCCGGACGCGGGGCCCGGTCCCGGGCCGGGCCCCGGACCCGACCCCGGCTCTCCGGGACGGTACGCAGCGGACGCATGGTCCCAGTGTCCATGGTCACACCGCTCGCCTCCCGGCCGGTGGCCCCGGTCGGGGATGATGGCCGACATGCGTTTCCTGTTCGTCGGTGACTCCATGACCATCGGGCGCGCCGGCGACTACACCTGGCGCTACCGCATGTGGCAGCACCTCAACGCCACCTTCGGCGGCCCCTACCGGATCGTCGGCCCGCGCTCCGAGCTGTACGACCCGGCCGCCGGCGCCCCGGTCTCCGACGCGTACGCCGACCCCGCCTTCCCCGACAAGGCGCGCAAGCACCTGGCGGGCTGGGGCGAGGGCTGGCAGCACATGGCGCCGCTGATCGGCCCCGCGGTCACCCGCACCAAGGCCGATGTGCTGCTGGTGTCGCTGGGCCTGATCGACCTGGGCTTCTACACCAACAGCGACCAGACCGCCGGGAACGTCCGCGCCTTCCTCGCCGGGGCCCGTGCCGCCAACCCGTCCGTCCGGGCGGTGCTGCTGCCGGTGATCCCCAACTCCCGCGCCCTGGCCGACGCCCCCTTCGCCGCCGAGTGCGCCCGCTTCAACGACCTGCTCGCCAAGGCCGTCGCCGACCTGGACACCCCGGCCTCCCCGCTGCTGCTCGCCTCGCCCCCGGAGGCGTACGACCTGCGCGCCGACACCTACGACGGCACCCACCCGAGCCCGTCCGGCGAACACAAGCTGGCCGCCGCCTTCGCCACCGCGATGCACCAGGCCTGGGGGCTGGGCGGGGCGTACGAGGGCCGCTGAGGCGACGCGGCGGGGCCCGCCGGGGCCCTGATGGACGCGGGGGATCACGCGGTCCTGGGGCCGTTTCAGCCCCTGTTTCAGCCCTGCCCGGTCGCCGCGCCGGCGGAGAGCCCGCGCAGGGTGGGGGTGGCGATCTCCAGGAAGGCCGGTACGAGATCCGCGCGGCCGTCCTCCGGCACCGCCAGGCACGTCTCCTCCGGCCGGAGGTCGGTGACCGGCAGATAGACCAGGTCGGGGCGGGAGTACCAGCCCACGACGCTGACGGGGACGAGCGCGATGCCCTGCCCGGAGGCGATGGCCTCGAACTTCTCCTCGGCGGAGAACGTCCGCCGCTTTCTGATGTCGAGCATCGGCTCGCCGTCCAGGTCGGCCGAGGTGAGCGAGTCACGGCCGGCCAGCGGATGCGTCACCGGCAGACACGCCACCTTGGTCTCGTGTCCGATGGGCACGGTCCGCAGACCCGAGTCGTCGAACGGGCGCCTGACGTAGCCGACATGCGCCCGGCCGTCGCGGAGCGGCGCGTCCTGTTCCCACCAGCGGAGCGGGAAGAGATCGATCCCGACCTCCGGATGGCGGGCCGTGAAGGCCCGTATCGCGTCGGACACCCGCAGACCGGGCGCGAAGGCGACGACGAGCCGCTGCTCACCCCGCTCGGCCTCGTGCACCCGCCGCAGGGCCGTGTCCACCACCGAGGTGATCAGTCGCGCCTCGTCGTACAGCTGCCGCCCGGCGGCGGTCAGTTCGACACTGCGGGTGGTCCGGGTGAAGAGCGGGCACCCCAACTCCTGTTCGAACGCCCGGATCTGGCGGCTCAGGACCGGCTGGGTGATGAACAACGCCTGTGCCGCCCGGCCGAATTGCCGGTGCTCGGCGACCGCGACGAAGTAGCGGAGCTTGCGCAGATCCAGGTCCATGCCCGGACGGTATCAATGCGGCCGGAAGGGTCGGAAAGGGTATTGGACGCCCGGCCGGACCACTCGGAAACTTGAACCGGGCGACCCGGACAGGTCGGATGACCCGGTCGATACGGACGACTTGGGTGTTCCGAATCATGCGGCCGTACCGGACGACCCGCGTGCTCCGGACGCCCGGACGGCCGGTCGCACGCCCGGAGCGAGGACCCCGGAAACGGCCGTGGACGACGCTCGCGCCGGCCCCGACCGCTTCGACCCGTCCAGCCCACCCGGCCACCGACCACCCGACCGCCCGAAGCCGGGCAGACCACCCGGCCCACGACCATCCGGCCGCCCGAAACCGGGCAGACCACCCGGCCGCCCGGCCACCCGATCCACGAAGGACCCGGACCACATGACTGACACCCGCGAGACCGCTCTCGTCGTCGGGGCCTCCCGCACCCTCGGCCTCGGCATCGCCGCCGAGTACCTCCGCCGGGACTGGGACGTCATCGGCACCGTGCGCGGCAGCCGGCGCACCGGCCTCCACGACCTGGCCGAGACCTCCGGCGGACGGCTGACCGTCGAGTCGCTGGAGATGACCGAGCCCGAGCAGATCTCAGCCCTGCGCGACCGGCTGGCCGGGCGCACCCTCGACCTGCTCTTCGTCAGCGCCGCCATCACGCGCGGCGACCTGCCGATCGGTGAGGTGCCGACGGACATGTTCACCGAGGTGATGGTCACCAACGCGCTCAGCCCGATGCGCGTCGTGGAGACCCTCCGCTCGCTGGTCGCGCCGGACGGAACCATCGGCGTCATGTCCTCCGACCAGGGGAGCATCACCCACAACACCCGGGGCGGACAGGACCTGTACCGGGCCAGCAAGTCCGCGCTGAACCAGCTGATGCGCTGCTACGCCGCGCGCAACGCCGAGGACCCGCGGGCCCTGCTGCTGATGGACCCGGGCTGGGTGCGCACCGAACTCGGCGGTCCGTACGCCGAGCTGAGCGTGGAGGAGTCCGTTCCCGGGGTGGTGGAGACCATGGAGAACCACCGGGGGAAGCCCGGTCTCCACTTCGTCGACCACCAGGGCCAGGTCGTGCCCTGGTAGCCACCACACCCGTTCCCGGTCCGCGCCCCTTCCCGGGCACGCACCCCTCCCGGGTCCGCGCCCCTTCCCGGGTGCGCGTCCGGCCCCGGGTCCACTGCCGGTCCTGCCCGGGAACGGACCTAACCCGTCACCGGGACCGGGCGGTCCGGGGTGTCGAGCCAGGGGACGTGGCCTCCGCCCGGGTGGACGGTCAGGCCGAAGCGCCCGGGTCCGGGCTCACCGGCGCCGCGCCACCAGTGGTACGCGGCCACCACCTCGTCCCACAGCCGACGGACCCCGAACTGGCGTACGGCGTACCGCCCTTCCCCGCCCCCGTTGTCGTCCACGGCGGCCCAGGAGGTGGCGTCGGTGGTGGCCAGCCAGAGCCGGAGGGCCGGCCCGTCCTCGTCCCAGACGTGCCGGACGTCCCGGGCCTGGAGGCCGACGGCGAACCGGGCGCTCCACTCGTCCCCCGTGACCGCCCAGGGTGAGAGCCTGGTGAACGACCGTTCGGCCGCGCCCTCCTGACGTACCAGGTTCCGTAAATCCATGCCATAGGACCGCTGTTGGGCCAGCGGCGCGCAGACCGCGTCCGGCGCGAACCAGCCGGAGGCGAGCCCGTGGCCGTCCACGGTGAGCCGCAACAGCCCGTAGTCGAACCAGGGTGAACTCCAGGGCGTGAGAACGATCCCGCCCGGCTTCGTCTGCTCGATCCAGGCGTACGGCACCCGGCGCACCGAGCAGGTGGCGACGACCCGCCGGTAGGGGGCGTTGCGGGGGTGGCCGACGGCCCCGTCCCCGAAGATCACCTCCACGTCCTGGCCGTTCTCCCGCAGCTTCTCCGCCGCCCGCACGGCCAGCAGCGGGTCCACCTCGACACTGGTCACGTTCTCCGCGCCGACCCGCTGGGCGAGGAGTGCGGCGTTCCAGCCCGTGCCGGTGCCGATCTCCAGCACCTGGTGACCGTCGCGTACGTCCAGCATGTCGAGCATCCGGAAGGCGACGGACGGCGCCGGGACCGAGGAGGAGGCCCACCGCACCTCCCCGGCTCCCGGCTCGTCGCCGCCGTTGAGCTGGGTGATCGCGGGCTCGTCCCCGTACGCCGCCCAGAACCACCGCTCCGGGTCGGTGGACCGGTCGATCGGAGTGAGGTCCGGGCCCTGGTGGATCAGGTCCGGCAGGAACCGTTCCCGGGGTACGGTCCAGAACACTTTGTCCCAGGCGGGTTCCAGGGGCTTGCCGAGGTCGTGGGTGATCTCGCGCGACAGGGCGCGCAGGGCGGTCTGCCGGGCCGCTTCGCTGTGGTTCATGGTCGTGCGTCAGCCTTCGTCGGTGGCTCGATGGTCGTTCGGTAGAGCGGCTCGGCCTCCGTTCGCTCGGGAAGGTCAATTGCCGCCTCTCCGCATCCACTTCGGCCCCGGAGGCGGAAGAGGGTGCACCGGGCGCCGTATTTTTACGGCCGGCCGGCGTCCTCACGCGCCCCGCTCCCCGGCCGCCCGGTACACCTGCCGCTCCCCCGGCCGGGCGGATCAGCGGGCCGGCCCAAGGCGCGGACCGGCCCGACCTGCCGGCCTGGCAGCGAGAGACCGACGCCGACATCTTCGAGGCGATCGCGCAGGCATGACGGCCCCAGTGGGGCGGGCCCGGTAGGTCGGGCCGCTCACCAGTGGGTGAGGTCCACCAGGCGGGAGCAGTGCGGGTCCGCGGGGTCCACCGTCGCGCGTTCCTCCTCGGTGAGCAGGGCCGGCAGGGCCGCCAGCAGGGCGGTGACGGCACCGAAGAGGCCCACGTCCGCCGCGACCACGCCGGGGACATCCTGCGCGTCGAGGTAGAGGCGCAGCCGGTCCTCCCCCAGGAAGAGGAAGCCGAGCAGACGGGGGTCCGGCTGTTCCTCGGTATAGGGGTGGACGAGGGTCCGGAGGATCGTCAGGGCGTTGTCGTCGCGGGTGAGCGGAGCCGGCCTCAGCGTGGCGGGGTCGATCCGGACGAGGGTCATGCCCAGCACGACGCTGACCCGGTCGCTGGGATGAATGTGCGTGCTCGCGCCCAGGGCGCGGAGCAGGCCGATGACGTCGTACCCCGTCAGAGCCTCGTCGTCACCCGTGTGGAGAGGGATCTCGTAGGCCGTGCAACCGTCCGGGGCGTGGGCGCCCGGGGGCCCCACGACGACGCGGACGGCATCGGCGGCGGCCGGGGCGGGCAGGACGCCCCGGAGGCACAGGTCACCGGAGAGGGGCGCCTGGATGTGGCGCAGCAGCAGGCGGGTGATGTCCGCCTGCCGCCTGGTGATCTCTTCACACATACTGCTCACTCGTTGATCCAGTTGGGGCACTTGTTCATGCCCTTGCAGTAGGCAGTGATGACGCCGATCTTCTGGCCGGGGCCGGCATCGTACTTCCCGTCAGACGTCTTGCGCGCGTACTGCGCGATGACGATGATCTTCACTTGACGCCCGCCGCTGATGGCATAGCCCCAGTACTCCAGGCGGGCACCGCTCACCTTGTCCGGCTTGCCGTTGAGGGGGCCGTTGACCACCTTGCACTTCTTGATGTTGTGCTTGCCCGGGCCTTGTTCCAGTAGGGCGCTGCTTGCGCAGACGCGGCGGGGCAGATCAGGAGGGACGCTACACCGAGGGCTGTCACGGACAGCGTTGCGACCTTCTTCATGCCGGGACCATGACGCACACCCAAGGCGTCTGTCCCGCCCTTTCGCAGTCGACATCCCTTTTCGGCCACAGGGCCCACAGCAGCCGGTCCAACCGTGTCGGAGGGGCGTGAGGGGCCGTTGGGGGGGTGAAGGGTCGCGGGCGGGTGCCGGAGGGGTGGACGCATGGAGGGTGACGAGGACGATCAGCGGATGCTGGACTCCCTGTTCGAGATGGTGGAGGCAGTGCCCGAGTTCAGTCGTTACCGGGTGGACGTGGTGGAGGGGGCCGTACTGATGTCGCCGCAGGCAGAGGGGCACCGGGAGATCCTGCTGAGTGTCGTCGAGCAGTTGCGCGGCGTCCATCCGAGGCAGCGCCTGCTGTCGAATGTGCGGATCGGCTTTCCGGGGCGACTGAACGGCTCCTGCCCGGACGCCGCCCAGTTGCGGGCGGAGGAGAAGGCGGAGGGGCCGGAGGAGAAGAAGGACACGAGGGGTCGGGGCCGGTACGAAAGGGTGGAGTTCGTGGTGGAAGTGGCCTCGGAGGGTACCGCTGCCCGTGACTACGGGCTCAAGAAGGACGTGTGCGCCCGGGCAGGCGTGCCTGGGTATCTGATCGTCGACCCGGGGCCGGGGCCGCTCCCATCTGGCCACGCGACCGAGTGAGGGAGCGTACGGGGTGCGGACGACCGTCGACTTCGGCGAGCCGGTCGACCTCACCGGTACGCCCGCCGGGATCACGCTCGACACCGGCGACTTCCCCCGGGACTGAGGGGCGGCGCGGCGGGGGCTCTTGCTTGGAGCGGGCTCGAAGGGCTTGGCTGGCGGGCATGGAGTACACGCAGCTCGGACGTACCGGACTCAAGGTCAGCCGACTCGTCCTCGGCACCATGAACTTCGGCCCGCAGACCGATGAGGCGGACAGCCACGCGATCATGGACGCGGCGCTGGACGCGGGCCTCAACTTCTTCGACACGGCGAACGCCTACGGCTGGGGCGCCCGGAAGGGCTGGACCGAGGAGATCATCGGCTCCTGGTTCGCCAAGGGCGGGGACCGGCGGGACAAGGTGGTGCTGGCCACCAAGGGGTACGCCTCGATGGCGCCGGACGGGGAGTGGTGGCCCAACCACGACAAGCTCTCGGCCGTGAACATCAGGCGCTCGGTGGAGGCCAGCCTCAGGCGGCTGGGCACCGACCACATCGACCTGTACCAGTTCCACCACGTGGACCGGAAGACGCCGTTCGAGGAGATCTGGCAGGCGGTCGACGTCCTGGTGCAGCAGGGCAAGATCCTGTACGCCGGCTCGTCCAACTTCCCCGGCTACAAGATCGCTCAGGCCAATGAGCTGGCCGCCCGGCGCGGGAGCCTCGGACTGGTCAGCGAGCAGTGCCTCTACAACCTGGCCGAGCGGCGCGCCGAGATGGAGGTGCTGCCGGCCGCCCGGGAGTACGGCCTGGGCGTCATCCCCTGGTCGCCGCTGCACGGCGGACTGCTGGGCGGGGTGATCAAGAAGGAGCACGAGGGCAAGCGCCGGGCCTCGGGCCGCTCGGCGGACGCGCTGGCCAACACGGCCGTGCGGGAGAAGGTCCAGGCGTACGAGGACCTGCTCGACAAGCACGGCCTCCAGCCCGGCGAGGTGGCGCTCGCCTGGCTGCTCACCCGGCCGGGCGTGACCGGGCCGATCGTGGGGCCGCGGACGGCCGAGCAGCTCGGCTCGGCGCTCCGGGCGGCGGAGCTGGAGCTGAGCGACGAGGTGCTGTCCGGGCTGGACGCGATCTTCCCGGGTCCCGGTCCCTCGCCGGAGGCCTTCGCCTGGTAGGGGCCCCGGGCCCTGACAGGGGGCGGTGGGGGCTGGGGGCTTGGCCTGGCGGGGGCCTCGGCCTCGTGGGGGCCTCGGCCCGGTGGGGGCCTCGGCCCGGTGGGCAGACCCGGGGGAGACAGGCGGGACGGGCGCCCGGAGGGGGGAGGGAGTGGCCGGGCGCCCGTCTTGGAGAGGTACGGACCGGGCGGCCCGGGCGTTCACGCACACGGCCCCGGGGTTCACCGGCGCCGGGCCACCCGGGGGCTCACGGCCTGAGCGGTCCGGGAGCCACGGCCGGGGCCGGCCACCTGGGCGGTCATCCGGAGGCCGGTCGGGCCACCCGGGGCTCATGGCCAGAGCGGCCCCGGGGTTCACCGGCGCCGGGCCACCCGGGGGCTCACGGCCTGAGCGGCCCCGGGGGCTGGCGGTCGGCGCCGGGCCACCCGGGCGGTCATCCGGAGGCCGGTCGGGCCACCCGGGGCTCATGGCCGGGCCACCCGGGGGCTCACGGCCTGAGCGGTCCGGGAGCCACGGCCGGGGCCGGCCACCTGGGCGGTCATCCGGAGGCCGGTCGGGCCACCCGGGGCTCATGGCCGGAGCGGCCCCGGGGTTCACCGGCGCCGGGCCACCCGGGGGCTCGCGGCCTGAGCGGCCCCGGGGGCTCACGGTCGGCGCCGGGCCACCCGGGCGGTCGGGGGAGGCAGACGGGCGGGCCGGCGGCCCCGGCCGGCGGTCAGTTGAACGCGGCGGCCACGGCGATGATCACGAACATCAGGACGAGCACGACCGCCATGACGCGGTTACGGGTTTTCGGGTCCACCGTCCGAGGTTAACCGGCGCCGCCGAGCGGCCAGGAACCGACCGCCTCGTAGCGCGGCCGGGCACCCGGCACGCCCGGGGCCGGCGGGTTGCTCCGGACCAGGACCAGCTCGGCCACCCGCCAGGGCGTACCCGCGAAGGCGGTCAGCTCCTCGGCGTACGGGCGGAGGTCGACGTCCACCCGGCTGCGGGCGAGCGTCAGGTGGGCCTGGTAGCGGCGGGGCTCCGCCATCGGGACGCCCGCCCGCCGGGCCGCGGCCTCCGCCCGGCCGGCCAGCACCCGGAGCGCGTCCACCCCGCCGGAGGCACCCGCCCAGAGCACCCGCCGGCCGAACCGCCCGCCCCCGTGCACGGCCAGCGGAAAGGGCGCGGTGCGGTGGGCGGCCCGGCCCAGCCGCTCGCCCAGCTCCGGGAGCAGCCGTTCCTCCACCTCGCCCATGAAGGCCAGCGTGTAGTGCCGGCCGGGCGGCCCGGTCCAGCGCAGCGCCTCCGCTCCGGGCAGCTCCCGGGCGCGGAGGCGCTCCACCTCGGCGGACAGCTCGGCCAGGGCCTCCGGCGGCGGCAGCACGGCCGCGAAGAGCCGCACGGCGTCAGGCCGCCGTCGCCAGGCGCTCGCGCGGGACGAACCGCACCTGCGGGTGACCGTGCCGCATCTCGAAGCGCAGCTTCAGGCCGCCCACCCGGGCCAGCACCAGGCCGATCACGGCGGCGGCGGCCAGCGAGACCGCCCCTCCGGTGGCGAAGCCGATCCGGGCGCCGAAGGTGTCGGTCACCCAGCCCAGCAGGGGCGCGCCCAGCGGCGTACCGCCGACGAACACCATCATGTACAGGCTCATCACCCGGCCCCGCATCACCGGGTCCGTCGCCATCTGGACCGACGAGTTGGCGGTGACGTTGACCGTCAGGCCCAGCATGCCGACCGGCACCAGCAGGACCGCGAAGAGCCAGAAGTACGGCGAGAAGGCGGCCGCGATCTCCAGCCCGCCGAACAGCATGGCGGTGACCACCAGCATCCGCAGCCGGGAGCTGCCGCGCCGGGCGGCCAGCAGGGCGCCGATCAGCGAACCGACCGCCATCAGGGTGTTCAGGAAGCCGTAGGTGCCCGCGCCGACGTGGAAGACACCGTCCGAGAAGGCGGTCAGCCAGATCGGGAAGTTGAAGCCGAAGGTGCCGATGAAGCCGACCAGCACGATCGGCCAGATCAGCTCGGGGCGCCCGGCGACGTACCGCAGGCCCTCCCGGAGCTGGCCCTTGCCGCGCGGGGCGCGCTCCACCTTGTGCAGTTCCTCGGGGCGCATCAGCAGCAGGGCGGCGAGCGGCGCGAGGAAGGACAGGCCGTTGACCAGGAAGGACCAGCCGCTGCCGATGGAGGCGATCAGCACACCGGCGACCGCCGGGCCGACCAGCCGGGCGGACTGGAAGTTGGCGCTGTTGAGGCTGACCGCGTTGCGGAGCTGGGCCGGGCCGACCATCTCGGAGACGAAGGACTGCCGGGACGGGGTGTCCACCACCGTGACCATGCCGAGCAGGAAGGCGATCAGATAGACGTGCCAGACCTGGACGTGCCCGGAGAGGGTGAGGCCCGCGAGCACCAGGCCGAGCAGGCCCAGGGCGCCCTGGCTGGCGAGCAGCAGGCGCCGCTTGGGGTACCGGTCCGCGACGACTCCGCCGTACAGCCCGAAGAGCAGCATCGGCAGGAACTGGAGCGCGGTGGTGATGCCGACCGCGGCGGCGGAGCCGGTGAGGCTGAGGACCAGCCAGTCCTGGGTGATGCGGGCCATCCAGGTGCCGGTGTTGGACACGATGGCGCCGCTGAAGAAGAGACGGTAGTTGCGCACCTTGAGCGAGGAGAACGTCCCCGAGGCGGCAGGCGTCGTCGTGATGTCGTCGTCGTGGTTGCGTGCGGGGGCGGAGTCTGCTCCGGGTCCCGAACTCAAAGGGGTTCGCCTCCTCGGTCGCTGGTGGGCGGGGTGCGGTGTGGGGTGACTCGTGGGACGTCCTTCGGGCCGTGGGATCAGGGGAGTGGGCGGGTGGGAGAACAGGAGGGGAGGTACGGGTGCCCGGGAGCGCCGGCGCTAGAGGTGCGCGAGCTTCTCCAGGACCGGGGCGGCGGCGCGGAGCTTCTGCCACTCGTCCTCGTCCAGGCCCTCGGCCAGCTGGGCCAGCCAGGCGTTCCGCTTGCGGCGGGACTCCTCCAGCATGGCCTCGGCCAGCTCGGTCCTGCTGACCACCTTCTGGCGCCGGTCCTCGGGGTGCGGCTCCAGGCCGACCAGGCCCTTCGCCTCCAGCAGCGCCACGATCCGGGTCATGGACGGCGGCTGGACGTGCTCCTTGCGGGCCAGCTCGCCGGGGGTGGCGGAGCCGCAGCGGGCGAGGGTGCCGAGCACGGACATCTCCGTGGGGCTCAGCGACTCGTCCACCCGCTGGTGCTTGAGGCGTCGGCCCAGCCGCATGACGGCCGAGCGAAGGGAGTTCACGGCAGCCGTGTCGGCCGGGTCGCCGTGGAAGAGGACTGGCATGTCCTTAGCTTAACTCATTACCCTGGCTAAATACCACCGGAACGACCGCCGCCGGACGTGGCCTTGACCACCCGCACCCGGGGTGCCCGCGGAGCGGAAACGGCGCGGCCGGCCGGGCCGGTACGGGCGCCGGAGACGGCGCGAGCGCCCCGGACCGGGTGGTCCGGGGCGCTCGCGCGGGACGGGCTCGTGCGACACGTACGCGGGACGCTCACCCGCGTACATACGCGAGACGCTCAGGTGAGGCCCAGCGCCGGCATCGCGTAGTAGAAGACGAAGACCCCCGAGACGGCGTACATCGCCACCGGGACCTCCCGGCCGCGCCCGGCGGCCAGCCGCAGCACGCTGAAGGCGATGAAGCCGATGCCGATGCCATGGGTGATCGAGTACGTGAACGGCATCATCAGCATCGCCAGGAACGCCGGCACCGCGATGGTGAAGTCGCTCCAGTCGATGTCCCGGACCGAGCCCGCCAGGATCAGGAAGCCCACCGCCAGCAGGGCGGGGGTGGCGGCCTGGGACGGCACCATGGTGGCCAGCGGGGTCAGGAAGAGCGCCACCGAGAAGAGCCCGCCGGTGACGACGGAGGCGAGGCCGGTACGGGCCCCCTCCCCGACGCCCGCCGTGGACTCGACGAAGCAGGTGGCGGCGGAGGAGCTGCTCGCGCCGCCGGAGGCGACCGCCAGGCCGTCCACCAGCAGCACCCGGTTGATGCCCGGGAAGTTGCCGTCCTTGTCCATCAGCTCGGCCTCGTCACCGACGCCCAGAATGGTGCCCATCGCGTCGAAGAAGCAGGACAGCAGCACGGTGAAGACGAAGAGACAGCCGGTGAGCAGCCCGACCTTCTCGAAGCCGCCGAAGAGGCTGACCTTGCCGATCAGGCCGAAGTCGGGGGAGGCCACCGGGTTGCCCGGCCACTTCGGGGTGGTCAGGCCCCAGGACGGGACGGTGGCGACGGCGTTGATCACCATCGCGACCACCGTCATCACCACGATGGAGATCAGGATCGCGCCCGGCACCTTGCGGATGATCAGCGCCAGGGTGAGCAGACAGCCCAGCGCGAAGATCAGCACCGGCCAGCCGGTGAGATGGCCGTTTCCGCCGAGCTGGAGCGGGACGGTGGTGTGCGCGGCGTCCGGGATGCGCGAGACGAAGCCGGAGTCGACCAGGCCGATGAGCAGGATGAACAGGCCGATGCCGATGGCGATGCCCTTGCGCAGCCCCAGCGGCACGGCGTTCATGACCCGCTCGCGGAGACCGGTGGCGACCAGCAGCATCACCACCACGCCCGCCAGCACGACCATGCCCATCGCGTCCGGCCAGGACATCCGGGGCGCCAGCTGGAGGGCGACCACGGTGTTGACGCCGAGCCCGGCGGCGAGGGCGATCGGCACATTGCCGATGACGCCCATGAGCAGGGTGGAGAAGGCCGCCGTGAGCACGGTCGCGGTGACCAGCTGGCCGCTGTCGAGCTGGTGGCCGTACATGTCCTTGGCGCTGCCGAGGATGATCGGGTTCAGCACGATGATGTACGCCATCGCGAAGAAGGTCGCGAACCCGCCGCGCACCTCCCGGGCGACCGTGGAGCCGCGCTCGGAGATCTTGAAGAAGCGGTCCAGGCCGCTGGTCGGCTGCCGGGGGGACGGCGGCTGGGCGCCGGCGTCCACCGGAGCGGTGGCCGAGGAGGGCATGCGAAACCTCTGGGTGCGGGGAGGGACGGTGGGGCTCGCTCTTCCGCGCCCCGGAGCGACCCGGGGACGCGGCGCCCCGGAGCGACCCGGGATCTTTACCCGTTCTTTGGAGGTTCATCCGAACAGAACCGGTCAGTAGCAAGCTGTTTCAGTATGAAGAGATAAGGCGAAGATCGCCATCTTCGCGCGTAGACAGAAAGGAAATCGAGACCCGGCGGTGTCCGGTGGGGGCCGGGCCGTGCCCGGTGGGGCCGGAACAGGGGGCACCTAGACTGGGCGTATGGCCAAGTGGACCCCCAAGTACGAGGCGCCGGAACCCCTGGAGGGGCCCGTCGTCGCCACCATCACCGGCGGCACGATCATCTGGTTCGTCCTCTTCCTGGCGCAGGTCCCCTTCTACGGCTGGTACGCCGACCGCGACCTGACCTGGTGGATCTGGACCTGCCTCGCCGGGGCCGGGCTCGGGCTGATCGGCATCTGGTACGTACGCCGCCGCGACGCCGCCATCAAGCGGGACGCCGCCCGGGCGGAGCGGCCCGGCCCGGCCGCCTCGTAGCCGGCCGGGCGGAAGGGACCCGGGGTCCGACCTGAGAAGGGTCCTGGTCATCCGCCGGTCGGATCTTGGCCCTGCTCCGGCCGCGCGGCGCGGGCACCGCCCGTACCGTCGGAACCATGACGGAGCGGGTGACGGGCGACAAGACGGGCGGGACGACGGCCGGCAAGGCGGACGCGGACGGCGCGGCGGACGTGGACGGCGCGGCGGACGCGGACGGGACGGCGGCACACCGGCCGGACGACGGGACGGCGGGCGGGACGGTGGAGCAGCGGCCGGACGCCCGGCCGGGCGGGACGGGTGAGGACCGGCCGGAACGCGTCGTGGACCACCGGGCGGGCGGGCTGAGCGCGGCCGAGGTGGCCGAGCGCGTGGCGCGCGGCGAGGTCAACGACGTACCGGTGCGCAGTTCGCGCACGACCGCCGAGATCGTCCGGGCCAATGTCTTCACCCGGTTCAACGCGATCATCGGCGTGCTCTGGGTGATCATGCTGTTCGTCGCGCCGATCCAGGACAGCCTCTTCGGCTTCGTGATCATCGCCAACACCGGCATCGGCATCATCCAGGAGCTGCGCGCCAAGAAGACCCTGGACGGACTCGCGGTCATCGGGGAGTCGAAGCCCACCGTCCGGCGGGACGGGGCGGCGGTCGCGGTACCCACCTCGGAGCTCGTCCTCGGGGACTGCGTGGAGCTGGGCCCCGGCGACAAGGTCGTGGTGGACGGCGAGATCAGCGAGGCCGACGGCCTGGAGATCGACGAGTCGCTGCTCACCGGCGAGGCCGACCCGGTGGTCAAGAAGCCGGGCGACCAGGTGATGTCCGGCAGTTTCGTGGTGGCGGGCGGCGGCGCGTTCACCGCCACCAAGGTCGGCCGGGAGGCGTACGCGGCCCAGCTCGCCGAGGAGGCGTCCCGGTTCACCCTGGTCCACTCCGAGCTGCGCTCCGGGATCTCGACCATCCTCAAGTACGTGACCTGGATGATGGTCCCGACCGCGATCGGGCTGGTCATCAGCCAGCTGGTCGCCCAGAACGCCGCCTTCCGGGACTCGGTCGCCCGGACCGTCGGGGGCATCGTGCCGATGAT
Organism: Streptomyces pyxinae; assembly: GCF_024756275.1. Taxonomy (GTDB): domain Bacteria; phylum Actinomycetota; class Actinomycetes; order Streptomycetales; family Streptomycetaceae; genus Streptomyces; species Streptomyces pyxinae. Next base: position 160,794 of record NZ_JANUGQ010000006.1, read on the forward strand.
CCCCGAGGGGCTGGTGCTGCTCACCTCGGTCGCCTTCGCCATCGGGGTCGTACGCCTGGGCCGCAAGCAGTGCCTGGTGCAGGAGCTGCCCGCCATCGAGGGGCTGGCCCGGGTGGACGTGGTGTGCCTGGACAAGACCGGCACCCTCACCGAGGGCGGCATGGACGTCAGCGAGCTGCGGACGCTGAACGGCACGGACGAGGCGTACGCCCGGAAGGTGCTGGGCGCGCTCGGCGGCGCGGACCCCCGCCCCAACGCCTCGCTCCAGGCGATCATCGACGCCTACCCGGACGGCGACGGCTGGCGGTGCGCCGAGGCGCTGCCGTTCTCCTCGGCCCGCAAGTACAGCGGCGCGGTGTTCGAGGAGAGCGGCGAGAGCGGCGCGAGCCACCGGGCCGCCGGGACCGGGGCGCGGGGCGAGGAGGCCGCCGGGACCGGAACGCGGGACGGGGACGCCGGGGCGCGGGGCGGGGCGGAGAGCCGCTGGCTGCTGGGGGCGCCGGATGTGCTGCTGGCCGACGGCGACCCGGTGCTGGCCGAGACCGAGGAGCTGAACCAGCAGGGGCTGCGGGTGCTGCTGCTGGCCCGGGTCACCGGCGGGCTGGCCGACCCGGAGGTGACCCGGGACGCCCGGGCCGCCGCCCTGGTCGTCCTGGAGCAGCGGCTCCGGCCGGACGCGGCGGACACCCTCGGCTACTTCGCGGACCAGCGGGTGGCCGCCAAGGTCATCTCGGGCGACAACGCCGTCTCGGTGGGCGCGGTCGCCGGAAAGCTGGGGCTGGCCGGGGCCGAGCAGACCGTGGACGCCCGGAAGCTGCCGGCCGAGCGGGACGAGATGGCCCGGGCGCTGGACGACGGCGCGGTCTTCGGCCGGGTCACCCCGCAGCAGAAGCGGGAGATGGTCGGCGCGCTCCAGTCGCGCGGGCACACGGTCGCCATGACCGGCGACGGGGTCAACGACGTGCTCGCGCTCAAGGACGCGGACATCGGCGTCTCGATGGGCTCGGGCTCCGAGGCCACCCGGGCGGTCGCCCAGATCGTGCTGCTCGACAACAGCTTCGCCAGCCTGCCGTCGGTGGTGGCCGAGGGGCGGCGGGTGATCGGCAACATCACCCGGGTCGCCACCCTGTTCCTCACCAAGACCGTCTACTCGGTGCTGCTGGCGATCCTGGTGGTCTGCACCGGCGTCGAGTATCCGTTCCTGCCGCGCCATCTGACGCTGCTCTCCACGCTCACCATCGGCGTCCCGGCGTTCTTCCTGGCGCTGGCGCCCAACACCGAGCGGGCCAGGCCGCACTTCGTCCGCCGGGTGATGCGGTACGCGGTCCCCAGCGGCATCGTCGCGGCGGTCGCCACCTTCGCCACCTATCTGTTCGCCCGCCACCACTACACCGGTACGGACGCGCTGGGCGCCGAGACCAGCGCGGCCACGCTCACCCTGTTCCTGGTGTCGATGTGGGTGCTGGCGATCATCGCCCGGCCCTACACCTGGTGGCGGGTGGCGCTGGTGGCGGCGATGGGCGGGGCGTTCCTGGTGGTGCTGGTGGTGCCCTGGCTCCAGAACTTCTTCGCGCTGCGGCTGGTCGGGACGGTGGTGCCCTGGACGGCGGTCGCCGTCGCGGCGGTGAGCGCGGTGCTGCTGGAGCTCGGCTGGCGGCAGGCGGACCGCCGGCTGCGGGTGGCGGAGGCGGAGGCGGCAACCGAGACGGCGGAGGCGAAGAGGTAGGAGCGTACGGGTCATGCCGGTACGGGGCAGGCCGTACGGGGCAGGCCGTACGGGGAGGGGGCCGGGCCCGGTCGTGGAACCGGGCCCGGCCCCCTCTCGTACGCCGTCGGCCCCCTCTCGTACGCCGCCGGCCCCCTTCTCGTACGTTCTCGTACGCCGCCGCCGGCGCCCGTACCGCCCGTCAGTCGAACCAGCGGTCCCGGGCCAGCTCCGCCGTGCGGGACGGGTCCTCCAGGAGCGCGGCGACCTCGAAGCGGCGGGGCCACTGGCCGGCGGCCCAGGCGAGACCGGCGGCGACGCCCTCCAGGGTGGCGGCGTGCAGGGTGCCGTCGGGGGTCCGGCGCCAGTCCAGCTCGACCCCGCCGGCCCGCAGCTCCTCGTGCTCCTGGTAGGTCGCCGGGGTGCCGGGCCCGAGGAGCGCGTGCACCGAATCGGGTACGTCGTGTTCCTCGCCGTCCGTCGTCACCTCGGCCACCACCGCCTCGCCCAGCCGCCGGACCTGGAGCAGCTCCGCGAGGGCGCCCGCCAGGGCCGGGGCGACCGGGAGCAGCGGGAGTCCGGCGGTGAGCGGGAGCAGGTCGGGGGCGTCGGCCACCAGGGCGTCGGCCGCGTCCACCACCCGTACCTCGCCGTCCACCACCGCGCGCAGCTCGTCGGGGAGGGTGACCTCCTCGGGGTCGAGCCCGGCCAGCGCGGTGTAGAGCCCGTGCAGCTGGGCGCCCGACACCGGGCGGTCCGGGTCCCCGAGCCGGGCCAGCAGCTCGGCGGCGCCGCCCGGTTCGTCGAGGAGGGCGGCGACCGAGGTACGGACGCCGAGGGCGCGCAGCACCTGGGCGTCCGCGAAGCCGGTGGTGTCGGCCGCGTCGTACAGCCCGGCCAGCAGCGGATCGGCCCCGGCGGCGCGGAGACCGGCCGGGCGGCGGCCGTCGAGCACCGGGTGGCCGCGCAGCCACCAGGCGGTGTAGGAGCGGACGTTCTCGGTGGTGCCGTCCGGGAGCAGCACCCGCACCGGCTGGACCAGCGCGTCCCGCAGCGGCGGCCGGGCGAGCTGGGCGAGCGCCTGCGGCCAGGCGTCGTCGTCCACCAGCTCCAGGTCGCGTACGGCGGTCAGTTCGGTGGCGACCGGCGGCACCGGGGACTCGGGCAGCCGGTCGAGCACGTCCTCGCACCAGACGTCGACGGCGTCCAGCAGCCCGGCGTCGTCGGGCTCGGGGAAGTCGGTGTCCCGGGGCTCCAGTTCGTCCGGGTCCAGCACCACGTCGGCGGCCCGGACCAGGGCGAAGCCGGCCAGCACCCCGCAGGCGGTGAGCGGCTGTTCGCCCCAGCGCTCGGCCAGTTCCGCGTCGCAGAGCGCCAGTTCGTCGGGGCGCAGCACGGCGGCGAAGGGGCTGCCGGGGAGCACCAGCTCACTGGCCGGGGCGAGTTCGCCGTCCTCGTCGGGGAGGGCGAGCGCGCCGAGCCAGGGTTCGTCGCCCGGCTCCAGGGCGGCCTCCCGGACGAGCGCCAGCACGATCTCGGCCAGCTCCTCGGCGTCCGGGGTGTCCTCGTCCCAGAGTTCGCCGTCGTCCAGCGAGGCGGCGACGGCGGCCCGCACCTGGGGCGTGGTGAGCACCGCGCGCGGGGTGGCGGGCAGGGCGCCCAGCTTCTCCAGGACCGGGTGGGCGGCGTCCGGGTGGGCGACCTTCAGCCCGAGCCGGGTCAGGTCCACCGGCATGTCGGGGAGCGGCAGCAGGACTTGGCGGGGGCCGGTGGCGGTGCGCCCGCCGACCAGCGGGACCGGGAGCCCGGCCAGCCGGTCCGGGTCGACACCGGCCAGCGACTCGTAGAGCCGCCGCCACCACTCGGGGGCCCGCTCCACGCCGGCGATCCGGTCGATGGCGTCGCCCAGCGGCAGCCGGCCCACCCCGAGCGCCCGCAGCTCGGCCCGGCGCTCAAGCCCGGCGGGGAGCAGGGTCGGCAGCACCTCCGCGAGCACCCGTACGGTGTCGGCGCCGGCGCCCTCCACCACCTCGGCCTCGAACGGCCGCAGGGCGAGCGGGTGTTCGTCCGCCTCGGCCCCGTCGGCCGCCTCCGGCCGGTCGTCGGTGACCGGCCCGGCGGCCTGCCCGGCGTCCCATCCTGCGGCGTGCCCGGCGTCCGATCCGGCAGTCGGCCCGGCGGCCGGGGCCAGGAACGGCACCCGGGGCAGCAGTTCCAGCGCGGCGGCCCGGATCGCCCCGTCCAGGGCGCCGGTACCGAGCGGCCCGGGCACCAGGTCCAGGGTGCCGGTGCTCACCGGCCGCCAGGCGCCGAGCAGTTCGGCGTACGCCTCGGCGGCGCGGGCGGCCAGGAAGTCGGTGAGCGGCCCGGTCGCCGGATGGCGCCGGGTGGTGTCCAGCGGGAAGGTGGCGATCAGCAGCGCGGGCAGGCCCAGCGGCTCGTCGGTCGGCGTCGGGGCGTGCACCACGGGGGCGGTGTCCGGCCGGACCGGGGCGCCCTCGCCGTCCACCGGCACGGCCCAGGTCACCGTCCAGTGCGGGCGCAGCCGCTCCTCGCGCGGCCGGTCCGCGAGCAGTTCGGCGGCGATGGCGCCGGTGCGGGTCACCGTCCGCCAGCGGCGCTCGACCCGGTCGGTGTCCCGGGCGGTGTCCCGGATCACGGTGTACGGGCCCTGCTGGGCGCGGGAGAGCACCCGGGTGCCGCCGCCCGGGGTCTCCACGACCACCTCGGCGAGCCCGGGCAGGGTGAGCAGCAGGGCGTCGTCCACCCCGTCCAGCAGCCGTTCGGCCAGGCCCTCGGCGGCCGGGTCGCGCAGCGGCAGCACGACCACCGTGTCGTACCCCTCGGGCGCGGCCCCCTCGGCGGGCAACGGCAGTCGCAGCAGCGGCACATGGCCGTCCCGGCGGCGCAGCTCGTCCCCGAGGCCAGGGCTGAACATGGCGGCGTCGGCGGCCAGTTCCCGGGCCTCACGCAGGGACCAGCGGACGCCCCCGTGGCGGCCCAGCACGGCGGGCTCGTCGCTCACCGCGAGCACGGCCGCGAAGCCGACGCCGAACCGGCCGACCGCGCTCTCGTGGCCCTCCCGCTTGGCGGAGGCGCGCAGGGTGCTCAGCGACTCGACGCCGGTCGCGTCCAGCGGCGCCCCGGTGTTGGCGGCGGCCAGCACGGCGGGGGTCCCCGGGCCCGCCGGGTGGAGGGTGAGCCGGAGCCGGCCGGGCACCCCGGCGCGGGCGGCGGCGTCGGCGGCGTTCTGGGCCAGCTCGACCACGAGCCGGTCGCGGTAGCCGCCGAGCGCCAGGTCCTCCTCGGCGTTGGCGTCCTCCCGGAACCGGGCCGGTCCGGCGCCCCAGGAGTCGAGCACCCCGCGCCGCAGCCGTGCGGTCCCGAAGGGGTCCGCCCCGCCGGCCGCCGTCGCCCACCCGTTCACGTTGTGCTCCGCTCTGTAGAGGCTTCGGCCGTGGCGGCTTCCGCCGGGTCCGTAGAGGCTCCGTTGCCGAAGGTATCGCGTACCCCGGATCGCCCCCGCACGGCCACCGTGCAGCCGGCACCGACGCCCTGGGGTGCCAGAACCGTGTCCCCGGAGGAGCCGGGACCATGTCTCGGGGGGACCGGGCGAACCGGGGCCCGGGGCCCCGAGGAACCGGGGAGGCGGGTCGGAGGAGTGAGCGCCCGCAACACCTGGGGCACCCGCACAACGCCCGGTCCGGTCACCCGCAACGCCCAGGGGGGTCGCCCACAACGCCCGCGAGGGGCGGGCGTCCACCCACCCGTGACGAGCCGTCCGGTCGACGGAGGGAGCCGGCCGGCCGGACGACGACCCGGCCGACCGGCGCGTACCGGAACCCTCACGGGACCTTCGCACCGACCACGGGCGGCGCACCCCGGCCGTCCTCACCGCCACGGTGGAACCACGGGCGGCGAGCCGGTGGAACGGGCCGCCGGCATCCTGACCCTCACCGTGAAGGGGGGCTTGGGCACGCTCGGGCCCGGCGCCCCGCGGGTGTCACCGCGCGACCCGGCCGACGGCGGCGGGAAGCCCGCGGGCCCGGCCGGCGGCTCGGGCCACGGGGCCCGGCCGACCACCGGGACCCCGGCGGAAGGCGCCCGGCGCAGCCATCGGCCGCGGATCTCCCCGGGCGACTCGTTCCCGGCCGGCGTCACCGGTCTGCGCGTCTCGCCGTTCGGTGACGGCGGCCACGAGACCGTCACCGCCGGCGGCTGGCCACGGGGTACGCCCGGATGCTCCGGTGCCGTGGGTGCTCCGGGCGCTCCCGGGGTTTCAGGAGTGGCCCAGGTCCTCCGCCTCCGCGTCCGGGGCGGCGGCCGGGACCAAACCGGCGTCCCGGTCGGGCCGGAGCGGGAAGGCGTCGGCGCCCAGCGAGTCCAGCACCGGCGGCGCCGGACGCGGAGGCTGGGGCATGACGGCCGCCTCGGAGTGGCCGCCGCAGCCGTAGGTGAGCGACACCACCCGGCCGTCGGCGGGCGAGAACTCGTTGGCGCACACCCCGAACGCCTGCCGCAGCGAGCCGGCCAGCGGCATCAGGAAGCCGCAGGAGACACAGGGCGCGGGCGCCGCCTGGGCCATCGGGGCCTTGGCGCCGAACGCCTCCTCCCAGCGGTCGGCGGCGACATGGAGGCCGTACCGGGACAGCACCCGGGACCGGCGCAGCCCCAGCTCCTCGGCGACGGCGGAGACGGCACCCCGGGCGGGAGCAGCACCGACGGCTTCCGCGCTTCCGGCGTCCGCCGCGCCCCTGCCGTCCTCGTACGCCTCCGGGCCCGCCGCCGGGGTGTCCCCGGGGCCCCGGACCTCGTCGGAGACGGCCGAATTGGGCAGCGGCTCGTCGGCGCCGGTCCAGCCGGGCTCCAGACGCAGGTCGTCCGCCTCGGTCGGCAGCAGGTCGCCGGGGCCCATGTCCCCCGGGCGGAGCCGCTCGCTCCAGGGCACCCACGCGGGGGCCAGCAGGGCGTCGGGGCCGGGCAGCAGAACCGTCTCATCAAGGGTGACCACCCGGGCGCGGGAGGCGCGGGCGATCGTCACGGCCCAGCGCCAGCCCCGGTAGCCGGGCTCCTTGCACTCGAAGAAGTGCGTGACGACCCGGTCGCCGTCCGCCTCGACCCCTACGTGCTCGCCGACCACACCGGGAGCCGCGGTCTCCTCGGCCGCCTCCCGGGCGAGCTCGACCGCCTCGGCGCAGAGTCGGTCGGGGGCGGGGGTACGCGTAGTACGGCTTCGCGTCGTCGCAGCACTCACAGGTCTCGCTTCTCTCTACGCCGTCTCACGGATGCGCCTGCCGGATCACGGCGTACGGGCGGCGGGCGGAGCGGACCAGAGGGCCGCATCGACGTCCGCGCCCGACCTGAACCGGGCACACCTCACGTCAACCATTCTGCGGGATGCCGAAGAGGCGCGCGGCCGGAAAGGACCGCCGGTGGCGCGCTACGCACGCTACCTCCTCCGCCGCCCCGCGCCCACCGCCCCCGCCCCGACGGCCCGTCTCGCCGGCCCCGAACCCCCCGGCCGCCGCCCGGCCACTGCCCCGTCTCCCCCGTTCGTCGTCTCCCCCGTTCGTCGTCTCCCCCGTTCGTCGTCTCCCCCGTTCGCCGCCTCCCCTGCTCGCCGCCTCGCCTGCTCGCCGGTGGCCGTCCCCCGGCCCCCGTACCGGCGGACCCGGCCCTCCTCCGGCGAGCAGCCCCGGTGCCGGCGATCCGGTCCTCCGACGGCGAGCAGCCCCGTCCCGGCGCTCAGCCCGTACGGGCGGCTCCGGCGGCCCACCCGCGTTCAGCCTGTACCGGCGATCCGGCCGGGACGGCGATCGGACCCGCCGGTGGCCGGATCTGTCCACGACGACAATCCGCCGGTCGTCCGCCAGTCGTCCGCCGATGACTCGCCGGTGATCCGCCACGGCCCGTCGGCCGGTTCGTGCGGCGGGGTCCTGGGGCACTATGACGAGATGGCAGCCGCGAGCTCGTCCGGGGGCGAGGGTGAGGGCAGGGGTGCCGGGCCGTTGCGCAGGGCGGGCCGGTCGGTCGTACGTGTCCTGCGCCTGCCGTTCACCGGCGCGGCGCGCGGCATCCGCAGAGCCACCCACGCCCACGGCGCCGGGGAATCCGGGCTCGGCAAGCTGATCGAGCTGCACGCGGTGAACGGCGCCGGGGACGTACTGGTCACCGTCGCGCTCGCCTCCACCGTCTTCTTCTCGGTGCCGACCGACGAGGCACGCGGCCGGGTGGCGCTCTACCTGGCCATCACCATGGCCCCGTTCACCCTGTTGGCTCCGGTGATCGGTCCGCTGCTCGACCGGCTGCCGCACGGTCGGCGCGCCGCGATGGCCGGGGCGATGCTCACCCGGGCGGTGCTGGCGCTCACCATGTCCGGCGCGGTGGCCACCGGCGGCCTGGAGCTCTACCCGGCGGCGCTGGGCGTGCTGGTCGCGTCGAAGGCGTACGGGGTGGTGCGCAGCGCCGTGGTGCCGCGCCTGCTGCCACCCGCCTTCTCGCTGGTGAAGGCGAACTCGCGGGTGACCCTGGCCGGGCTGCTCGCCACCGGGGCGGCGGCGCCGATCGGTGCCGGGCTCCAGCGGATCGGGCCCGGCTGGCCGCTCTACGGCGCCTGTGCGCTCTTCGTCGCCGGAACGTTCCTGGCGCTGTCCATGCCGCCCAAGGTGGACTCGGCCAAGGGCGAGCGCCGGGTGCGGATGCTGCCGCACGGCGAGCGGAAGCCGAGCCTGCGGACGGTGGGGCCCTCGGTGCTGCACGGGCTCCAGGCCAACGCCGCGCACCGGATCCTCTCCGGCTTCCTCATCTTCTTCCTGGCGTTCCTGCTCCGGGAGCAGCCACTGGCCGGGCAGAGCGCGGCGGTGTCGCTGGGCATCGTCGGCGTGGCGGCCGGGGTGGGGAACGCCTGCGGCACGGCGGTGGGGGCACTGCTCCGGTCCCGCGCCCCGGAGGCGATCATCGCCACCATGCTGGCCCTGGCGCTGACGGCGTCGATCGTGGCCGCCGTCTTCTTCGGCGGGTTCGCGGTGGCGGTGCTGGGCGCGGTGGCCGGTCTGTCGCAGGCCCTGTCGAAGCTGTCGCTGGACGCGATGATCCAGCGGGACGTGCCGGAGGCGGTGCGCACCTCGGCCTTCGCCCGTTCGGAGACGCTGCTCCAGATGGCGTGGGTGGTGGGCGGCGCCATCGGGATCGCGCTGCCGCTCAACGGAAGCCTCGGGATGTCGGTGGCGGCGGCGATCCTGGCGCTGGGCGCGGCGGCCACCCTGCGCGGTCTGCTCACCGCCGCCCGGCGCGGCACGCCGTACCCGCGCGTGGCGTGAGGCGGCGCGCGGGCCGTACCCGCACGGTGGCGTGAGGCGGCACGCCGTACCCGCGCGTGGCGCGATCGGGACCGCCCGATAGCCTTCGCCCCATGACCGTTGCGTTTTTCTCCGGTAGGGCCCGCCGGGCCGGGGCCGCGCTGGGCGCTGCCGCCGCCGGGCTCCTCGTACTGTCCGCCTGCGACAAGCCGACCCCGCTCGCGACCGTGACGGTCGGGTCGGAATCCGTCAACTCCGAGGCCGCCTGCTACAACGACGGCAAGGCGCTCAAGGAGTCGGTGATCCAGGACTGTCTGACGAAGAAGGAGGGGAAGGCGGTCAAGGTCTCGACGGACGACAAGATCCGCTTCGGCGTCGACCCCGAGATCGCCGATCGCGGCTGGACGATCTTCATCGGCGGCCAGCAGGCGGAGCAGGAGCCGTACAAGAAGACGTACCGGACGCTGCCGGCCAACGCCTTCTTCTCCACCCAGTCCGGCGAGGCGACCACCGAGCAGAACATCAGCATCGTCGAGAGCAGCGGCAACAAGCTGACCGGCGTCTGGCACTTCAAGCTCAAGAAGTCGTCCTGACCTTGCGGGTCCTGGTGGTGACGGCGGTGGCGGCGGAGGCGGACTCCGTCGGCCGCGGGCTGACCGGCTGGTCCGGCCCGGTCGCCGTTCCGGCCGCCGGCCCGTACCGCTCCGGGACGCCCTCGGTACGCCGCTACGACCGCGCCCTCCCGCCTCCGGACGCCGCCCCCCGTGCCGTACCGGGGAGCGCACCGCCGGCAGGGTCGCCGGCGCGCGCGCAGCACACCGTGGACGTGCTGGCCGGCGGGGTGGGGCCCGCCGCCGCGGCCGCCGCGACGGCCACCGTGCTGGCCGCCGCGCCGGTCCCGTACGACCTGGTGATCTCGGCCGGCATCGGCGGCGGGTTCGCGCCGGGCGCCCCGCTCGGCTCGGTCGTCGTCGCGGACGCCCTGGTCGCCGCCGATCTGGGCGCCGGTACGCCGGACGGCTACCTCGCCGTCGAGGAGCTGGGCTTCGGCCGCTCGGTCCACCTGCCGCCGCCGGGGCTGCCCGCCCGGTTCGCCGCCGTGCTGGCGGCGGGCGGCCTGTCGCAGCTGGTCGCGCCCGTGCTGACCGTCTCCACGGTGACCGGCACCGCCGCCCGCGCCGCCGAACTGGCCGCCCGGCACCCGCGCGCCGCCGCCGAGGCGATGGAGGGCTTCGGGGTCGCGGAGGCCGCGGCCCTGCACGGTGTGCCGGTGGCGGAGCTGCGGGCGGTCTCCAACGCGATCGGCCCGCGCGACCGGGCGGCCTGGCGGATCGGCCCGGCGCTGGACGCGCTGCGGTACGCCTTCGAGCTGCTGAGCGGCACCGTCCTCCTGGCGGAGTCCCCGACGGATCTCCTTTCCGGGGGATCCGGGGGAGCTGGCGGATCCGAGGGATCCAGGGGAGCTGGCGGATCCGGGGGATCCGGGGGAGCTGGCGGATCGGGGGGATCCGGGGGAGCTGGCGGATCCGGGGGGCCTCCGGGGCCCGGGGGACCTGAAGAGCCCGGGGCTTCCGACGAATTCGGGGGATCCGGAGTCTCCGACGGGCCCGGGCGGCCCGGGGGACCCGGAGGTTCCGGAGCCCCCGTGCCGCCCGGGGCGGCCACGTCCCCCACGGCGCCCGTGACCCCGGCGGCCCCCGTGACACCCGAGACCCCCACGACCCCCGTGTCTCCCATGACACCCGTGTCCCCCACGCCACCCGTGACTTCGCCGGAGGAGAGGCTGTGACCCTGCGGATCGCGTACTCGCCGTGCCCCAATGACACCTTCGTCTTCGACGCCTGGGCACACGGCCGGGTGCCGGGCGCGCCCGAGCTGGACGTGACCTTCGCGGACATCGACGTCACCAATGGGCTCGCGGAGGCCGGCTCGCCCGGCTTCGACGTGCTGAAGGTGTCGTACGCGGTGCTCCCCTGGGTACTGGACGAGTACGCGCTGCTGCCCTGCGGCGGGGCGCTCGGCCGGGGGTGCGGGCCGCTCGTCCTCACCCGGGAGCCGGGCACCGGGGCCGGTCTCGCCGGGCGGACGGTGGCGGTGCCGAGCGAGCGCTCCACCGCCTATCTGCTCTTCCGGCTCTGGGCGGCGGACACCGTGCCGGGCGGGGTCGGGAAGATCGTGGTGCTGCCGTTCCACGAGATCATGCCCGCCGTGCGGGACGGCCGGGTGGACGCCGGACTGGTCATCCACGAGGCCCGGTTCACCTATCAGGACTACGGCCTGCACTGTCTCGCGGACATGGGCGAGCACTGGGAGGCCACCACCGGGCTGCCGATCCCGCTCGGCGCGATCATCGCCCGCCGCTCGCTGGGCGAGCCCACCCTGAAGCTGCTGGCCGAGTCGGCCCGGACCTCGGTACGGATGGCCTGGGACGACCCCGAGGTCTCCCGCCCCTATGTCCGCGCGCACGCCCAGGAGATGGACCCGGGCGTGGCGGACCAGCACATCGGGCTGTACGTCAACGAGTTCACGGCCGACCTGGGCGAGGACGGCTACGCGGCGGTACGGGGGCTGCTGACCCGGGCCGCCGCCGAGGGACTGGTGCCGCCCCTCGCCCCGGAGGCCCTGCGCTTCCCGTGAGAGGGTCCCGGTCGGTCCGGCCCGGCCGGTCAGGCGCCGGCCGGCCTCGTCGGTCCGGTCAGACGTCCAGCTGATCGGCGACCGCGCGCAGCAGGCCCGCGATCTTCTTGCCGTGCACCTTGTCCGGGTAGCGGCCGCGCTCCAGCATCGGCGTGATGTTCTCCAGCAGGGTGGTGAGGTCCTGGACGATCGAGGCGAGCTCGTCCGGCTTGCGCCGCTGGGCCGCGGCCACCGAGGGGGCGGGATCGAGGACCGTCACCGAAAGGGCCTGGTCACCGCGCTGGCCCGCCACCACACCGAACTCGACGCGCTGGCCCGGCTTGAGTGCCTCCACTCCGGCGGGGAGCACCGACGAGTGCACGAAGACGTCGCCGCCGTCGTCGCGGGAGAGAAAGCCGAAGCCCTTCTCGCTGTTGAACCACTTGACCTTGCCGGTAGGCACGTCTGTCCTCGTCCTCGTACTCGATGGGTGAAGCGCCGACGCCGGATAAATCGGCTCTGGACAGCACTACAGCGGGTCGCCCGACCCGCCAAGGACCAAGGCTAATGGTCCAGGGGCCGGTGACAAGACGTCCCCGGGTTTGCCCTCCGGCCGGGGAACTACCCTGGCCGAATGCGTAGTGAAACCCCTTCCAACAGCACGGACGGCACGGGGCCGGGGGACGGCCTCGTCCGGGCCGGTGCGATCGTCTTCCTGATCGGCGCGGTGGCGACCCTGGTCACCGTCGCACCGCTCTTCCTGGGCACCGAGCCCTTCCCCCCGGTCGCCTACGGGGTGTGCATGCTGATGGGCCTCGGCTTTCTGATCGCGGCGGCCGGTGTGCTGCGCTCCATCGCGGTCCAGCGCCGTCGGGCCAGGTCCGCCGGGTAGCCCGCCGGAGCCCCGTCCCGCGCTCAGCCGAGCCGGGCCCGATACGCCTCCCACCAGGCCGGAAAGGCCGTCAGGTCGGGCAGCACCACGTCCGCGCCGGCCGCCCGCAGTTCCTCGGCGTCACACGGTCCGGTGGCCACCGCGACGGACAGCGCCCCGGCCGCGCGGGCGCCCCGGACATCGCCGGTGTGGTCCCCGACGTAGACGCCCGCGCCCTGCGCCCGCAGCGCCTCCGCCTTGCCCTCGGCCCAGAGCCCGCCGAACAGCGCGTCCGGTTTCAGGCCGAGGTGGGCGAGGTGCAGCTCGGCGTTGGCCTCGTACTTGGCGGTGACCACCAGGGACCTGCCACCCGCCGCGCGAACGGCTTGAATCGCATCCCCCGCACCGGGCAGGGCGCAGGTCGCGGTGACGGCGTACGCCGGGTAGAGCGCGCGGTAGCGTTCGGCGGTCGCCGGGATGCGCTCGGCGGGGAACCAGTGCGCCAGCTCCTGTTCCAGCGGCGGTCCGAGCCGGGTGACGGCCAGGTCCGCGTCGATCTCCACCCCGGTCTCGGCGGCGAGCGCCCGGTAGGCGGCCCGGATGCCGGGGCGCGAGTCGATGAGCGTCATGTCGAGGTCGAAGCCGACGGTGAGCGGGGAGGTTCGCGGAGCCATGCCCCCCATTCTGCCGAGCGGCCCCCGGGCCCCCGGCGAGGGACCCCGGGCCGGGGGCGCGGGTTCCCGGGCCGGGGGCGCGGGTTCCCGGGCCGGGGGCGCGGGTTCCCGGGCCGCGAGCCTGACCGGCCGGGAAGGGCGTGATCGGCTGCGGCGTGACCGGCCGGGAAGGGCGTGACCGGCTGCGGCGTGACCGGCCGGGAAGGGCGTGACCGGCCGCCGGCGTGACCGGTCGGGGGCGGGTTCGGCCGGGGCGGGTTCGCCGGGGGCGGGCCCGGTGGTGGGATCCAGCCGGGGGTGGATTCGGCCGGGGATGGACTCGGCCGGGACGGGTTCTGTGGTGGGATCCAGCCGCCGGGGGCGGTGGCGGGTCGGCGGATTTTCCCGGACGGTGGCGATCAGGCTCCGTAGACTTAGCCGAGCCTTACCGGGTCCGGTGGGGCTCGCGCGCCCGGGGCGTCCCGGGGCCGGACCGTTGGGGGCCGATGTCCGCCGCTCGCCGCTCCACCCGACTCGTCGCGACCTCGGCGGTCCTGCTCGCCCTGCTGGTCGCCGTCGTGCTGAGCCTCGGGGTGGGCGCCCGGGTGGTGGCGCCCGGGGCGGTGCTGGAGGCGCTGCTGCACGGCGGCGACACCCCCGACGCCGAGGTGGTGCGGGAGCTGCGGGTGCCCCGGACGCTGCTGGGACTGCTGGTCGGCGCCGCGCTCGCGGTGGCGGGCACCGCGCTCCAGGGCATCACCCGCAACCCGATCGCCGACCCCGGGGTGCTCGGCATCGCCCAGGGCGCGGCGGTCGGCGTGGTGCTGGCCATCGCCTTCGCCGGGGCGCACACCCTGAGCGGCTATGTCTGGTTCGGCTTCGGCGGGGCGGCGCTGGCCTCCGTCGCGGTGTACGCGGTCGCGTCCGGCGGCCGGGGCGGGGCGACCCCGGCCAAGCTGGCGCTGGGCGGCGCCGCGATCAACGCGCTGCTGGTCTCGGTGACGACGGCGGTGCTCACCACCCGGGGCTCGGCGCTGGAGGAGTTCCGCTTCTGGCAGGTCGGCTCGGTGGCCGGCCGGGGCGGGGCCGTGGTCGCCCAGGTGTGGCCGTTCCTGCTGGCCGGCGGGGTGCTCGTGGTGGCCGTGGCCCGGGGGCTCGACGCGCTGGCGCTGGGCGAGGACGTGGCGAAGGGGCTCGGCCGCCGGGTGGCGCTGGTCCGGGTGGTCGGCGGCCTCGGGGCGACCGTACTGACCGGTGCGGCGGTGGCGGCGGCCGGGCCGATCGCCTTCGTGGGCCTCGCGGTGCCGCACATCGCCCGGGCCGTCACCGGCGCCGACCACCGCCGGCTGCTGCCGATGGCGACGCTGCTGGGCCCGGTGGTGGTGCTGCTCTCCGATGTGGCCGGGCGGCTGGTCTTCCCGCCGAGCGAGGTGCCGGCCGGGGTGATGACGGCGCTGCTCGGGGTGCCGTTCCTGATCGTCCTGGTGCGCCGCAAGGCGGTGCCCGCATGACGGCGGCCCGGCCCGAACCCGGGGAGGTGCCCGCATGACGGCGGCTCCCAGGGCACCGGTCGCGCCGGTGGAACCCGCCCCGGTGCGCCCGGCCGGGTACGCGGTGGTGCGCGCCGGGCGCGGGACGTTTCTGCTGCACCGGCGCGCCCTGCTCGCCGGGGTGCTGCTGGCGGTCCTGCTGGCGGCGGTGTGCGTGGCGTACCTCTGCGCGGGCGAGCGGTTCGTCCCGCCCGGCGAGGTGTTACGGGTGCTGGCCGGGCAGCCGTCCCGGAGCCGGCTGCTGGTGGCGGAGCTGCGGCTGCCCCGGATGGTGACCGGCCTGCTGGTGGGCGCGGCCCTCGGGGTGGCGGGCGCGCTGATCCAGACCGTCGCCCGCAATCCGCTGGCCAGCCCGGACGTGATCGGTGTCAGCCAGGGCGCGGGCGCGGTGACGGTGGCCGCGCTCACCTTCGGAGCCGGAGCCGGAGCCGAGACCGGATCCGGCTCCGTACTCCCCTGGCTCCCGGTGGCGGGCGGGATCGCGGCGGCGGCGCTGGTGTACGTCTTCGCCTGGCGCGGCGGGCTGCACGCGATCCGGTTCGTGCTGATCGGCATCGGCTGCGCCATCGCCCTGCGGTCGGTGACCACCCTGCTGATGACCAAGGGCGACTACCGGGTGGCCCAGCAGGCGCAGATCTGGCTGACCGGTTCGCTCAACGGACGCGGCTGGGACGAGGCGGCGCCGCTCGGCTGGACGCTGCTGTTCCTGCTCCCGGCGGTGGGATGGGCGGCCCGCGCCCAGCGGACGGTGGCGCTGGACGACGACACGGCGACCGGCCTGGGCGTCCGGCTCGGCCGGGTGCGGCTGGGACTGGTGTCGCTGGGCGTGGTGCTGGCCTCGATGGCGACCGGGGCGGCCGGGCCGGTGGAGTTCGTGGCGCTGCTCTCCCCGCAGATCGCCCGCCGGCTGACCCGTACGGCCGCGCTGCCGCTCGGCTGCTCGGCGCTGCTGGGGGCGCTGCTGGTGGTCGCCGCCGATCTGCTGGCGCGGCGGCTGTTCGCGCCCACCGAACTGCCGGTGGGGGTACTGACGGCGGCGGTGGGCGCGCCGTACCTGATCTGGCTGATCCGCCGGGGCGGACGCGCGACCGGTTCCGCACGGGGTGGGCGCGGGACCGGATCCGTACGAGGTGGGCGCGGGCTCCGGTCCCGCCCACGGAGGCATGCGGTGGACCGTACGGCGGCCGGGGGAACGGACCGGCCGGGCAAGGGAGTCGGGGCGTGAGCAGACTGACGGCACGCGGGCTGACGCTCGCCTATGACGACCGGACGGTCGTGGACGGCCTGGAGCTGGCGGTGCCGGACGGCCGGGTGACGGCGATCGTCGGTCCCAACGCCTGCGGCAAGTCGACCACCCTCCGGGCGCTCGGCCGGCTGCTGCGGCCCCGGGGCGGCGCCGTACTGCTGGACGGTACGGAGCTGGCCCGGCTGCCGACCAGGCGGGTGGCCCGGTCCATCGGGCTGCTGCCGCAGTCCCCGGTCGCCCCGGAGGCCATCACCGTCGCCGATCTGGTCGCGCGCGGACGCCAGCCGCACCAGGCGTGGTGGCGGCAGTGGTCGGACGAGGACGAGCGGGCCGTCACGGACGCGATGGCCCGCACCGGGGTGACCGCGCTGGCCGACCGCCCGGTGGACGAGCTGTCCGGCGGCCAGCGCCAGCGGGTGTGGCTGGCGATGGCGCTGGCCCAGGAGACGGAGCTGCTGCTGCTCGACGAGCCCACCACTTTCCTGGACATCGCCCACCAGGTGGAGGTGCTGGACCTGATCCGCCGCCTCAACCGCACCCGGGGCCGGACCGTGGTGCTGGTCCTGCACGACCTCAACCAGGCCGCCCGGTACGCCGATCACCTGATCGCCATGCGGGCCGGCCGGATCGCCGCCGAGGGCCCGCCCCGGGAGGTGGTCACGGCCGCCCTGGTCCGGGAGGTGTTCGGGCTGGAGGCGGTGGTCGTCCCGGACCCGGTGACCGGCTCCCCCCTGGTCGTCCCGGCCGCCCCCTGGTCGGGCGGGCCCCCGCCGTAGCCCCGGCGCTGCGCGACGCACTCGCCCGTACACCCCGTCTCGTCACCACCACGGAAAGCCGGACCACCGCAGAACCGAACGACCGCAGAACCGGACATCCGAAGAGCCGGACATCCGAAGAACCGAAGAGCCAAAGAGTCGAAGAGCAAGAAGAACCTGAAGAACCGAAGAGTCGACCGCACCGCCCCATCGTCGAAAGGCAGGGCCCTCAGATGCGCCGAACCCTCCCCCTCCCCTTCCCTCTTCCCCTCCCTCGCCGCCGGACCGCCGTCCCGCCGGCCGCCTGCGCGTTCGCGCTCGTCGCCGCCCTGGCGCTCACCGCCTGCGGCTCCTCGGACGGTGGTGGCGGTGAGACCGGTGACGGCGGCTCGTCCGGCGGGAAGACCCGTACGGTCCGGACGCTGTTCGGTGACGTCAAGGTGGCGGAGACACCCCGGCGGGTCGTCGTCCTGGACACCGCCGAGCTGGACTCCGCCCTCACCCTCGGGGTGAAGCCGGTGGGCGCCACCCACACCGACGCGGCCTCCGGCTTCCCGGCGTATCTGCCCAGGGAGAAGCTGGCCGGCGTCAAGGACGTGGGCGAGATGATGAACCCCAATCTGGAGGCCATCGCGGAGCTCGACCCGGATCTGATCCTCACCAGCAAGGTCCGGCACGGGGACAAGTACAAGGAACTGAGCGCCATCGCCCCGACCGTGATGACCGAGAACACCGGCTTCCCCTGGCGGGAGAACTTCCAGCTGCACGCCGACGCGCTGGGCAGGAAGACCGAGGCGGCGAAGGCGGTCGCGGCGTACCGGGCCCATGCCGCCGAGGTCACCGCCGCGCTGGGCGGCACGGCGAAGGCGGCGGCGACCAGGGTCAATGTGGTCCGGTTCGTGGAGGGCGCCGACATCCGCATCTACGGCAAGCGCAACTACATCGCCACCATCCTGGCCGACGTCGGCCTGGGCCGGCCGCCCGTCACCGACCGGGCCAAGGACGGGTTCTCGTACGACGTGAGCCCGGAGAAGATCGACCTCGCGGACGCCGATGTCATCTTCCACGCGACATACGGGGACCCGGCGAAGGCCAAGCGGACCGCGACGCTCGGCAGCGGGCTGTGGAAGGGCCTGACCGCCGTCAAGAAGGGCAAGGTCTTCCCGGTCGAGGACCAGCTCTGGATCCAGGGCATCGGCTACACCGCCGCCGGCAGGATCCTGGACGAGCTCCGGACCGACCTGACGAAGTGACCACCGCTTCCCCATGGAGCCCGGCGAATCGACCACCGCTCCGGCGGACCCGGCGGGCCCGGCGAGGTGACCGCCGCTCCGGCGGCGGAGGGCCATGACCGCCGGGTCCCGCCACCGAAGGGGCCGCGACCACCAATCCGGCCGCCGAGGGCCACGACCACCGGGCCGGCACCAAGGGCCGTGACCGGCGGTCCGGCCCCCGAGAGCCGCGAGCTCCAAGTCGACCTCCCGGGCGGCCGCGCCCACCGGTCGGCCACCCGAGCGACACAGCCACCGGGCCGGCCAGAGCCGCGACCACCGGCACGACCGCCGAGGGCCATGGCCACCGGGCCCCGCCACCGAAGGGGCCGTGACCGACCGTCCGGCGCCGAGCGCCACGACCACCGGGTCGGCGCCAAGGGCCGTGACCGGCGGTCCGGCCCCCGAGGGCCGTGACCGACAGTCCGACCACCCGGGGCCGCGACCACCGGGCCCGCCGCCGAAAGCCATGGCCACCGGGCCCCGCCACCGAAGGGGCCGCGACCACCAGTACGACCGCCGAGGGCCGTGGCCACCAGTTCGGCAGAGCGCCATGGCCGCAGCGGGTCCCCCTCCACCGGGCCCCGATCCTCAGAGCCTCCGCGCCCGCCACACCAGGTAGAGCGCGGAGGCCACGGCGGCGATCCGCACCACCACCGGGAACGCCCCGCCCAGCGCCTCGCTCAGGGCGCCCTGGCCCGGCGGCAGCGGCTCGCCCCAGCGTCCGCCGGCCCGGCCCCAGAACCAGACGCCCGCGCCCACCGCGACCGTCCCGGGCACGCCGAACACCGCCAGCTTGGCCTCGGTACGGCTCAGCCGGCGGGACGCGTACGCGAGCAGCCAGCCGACCACGAGCACCGGCCAGAAACCGGTCACCGCCCCGGCCACCAGCAGTCCGGCGGCGATGAGCAGCAGCGGGTTGCCCCAGGACGCGCGGGGCGCGGGCGCCTCCGGTACGACGGGCACCTCCCCGGCCGCCTCCGCCCCGGCCAGCGCCGCCCGCTCCCGGCGGATGCGGCGGACCTGGGCCAGGTCGGAGAGCACCCCGAACCGCCCGGGCGGCGGCGGCCCGTCGTCCCCGTCGTCCTCGTCCCCCTCCTTGCCGGCCTCGTCCTTCGGGCCGGGCGGCGGCTTCAGCATCTCCGGGATCTCGAAGCCGCCCTGGAACCCGGGTGCGAGCTCCCCGACCCCGCCGAAGCCGCCGGCCCCGTCGCCGAACGGCCCGTCGGCCATGCTCCACCAGCGCGGCGCCCGGCCGGCCGGGCCCATCTCGTCCAGCCCGATCAGATGCGGCCCCTGCGGGGCGGGCCCCGCGGAGAACCCCGGCTCCCCGTCGGCCGAGGCACCGGCGGGCTCGGCGGGCGTCTTCCCCGTCCCGGCGCCGAACCACTTCCCCGCTCGCCTCTCCCGCTGCCGCTGCCGCTGTTCGCCCGGGGCCCGGCCGGGGCGGGGTACGAGCCGGCGCGTCCGGCCGGCCGGCGGGGCCGGCGGGGCGGTGTGCGCGGAGGCGGACGGCACGGCGGAGCCGTCCGGCGCTCCGGCGGGGGGCGCGGACGGCGGCGGGGCCGGGGTGCTCCCGAACCGGGCGGGCGGCGGGCTGCCCTCCGCGACGCGCGCGACCACTTCGTCCGGTGTGCCGAGGGCGGCGAGGATGGAACGCACCCCCTCCGTACCGCTCGCGGAGTCCTGGGCGCGGCGGCGGTCGATCTCGCCCCGCAGCGATGTCACCAGCCGTATCCGGTCGTGTGACGACAGCTGTTGCCGGTGGGCCAGGTCACCGACCCGGCTCAGATAGTCGAAGACCAGCTGGTCGCTCTCGATCCCCACGGTGCCCCTCCACGGCCCTGCGCTGCCGTCCTGACCCGACGGTAGCGCCTGCGCAGGGGCTAACGTGGTGCGGATGGCGACCGGTGGGCTCGATCGGGAGGCACATGTGCCCGGAGGCAGGAGTGACACGGCAGCGCACCTGCCCGGGGACAGGAGCGGCACGGCGGCGCACCTGCCCGGGGGCACCGGCGGCAGGGGTGGTGCGGCGGCTCCCCGCACGCTGGCGGAGGCGCTGCGCGCGCGGGGGGACAAGGGGCTCGCGGCACTGTTGCGCGCCCGCCCCGACCTGCTGGTTCCGGTGCCGGGCGACATGACCCAGCTGGCCACCCGGGCGGGCACCCGCGCCTCGGTCGTACGGGCGCTGGAGCGGCTGGACCGGTTCGCGCTCCAGACCGCCGAGGCGCTGGCGGTGGCCCCGGACCCGGCGCCGTACGCGGTGCTGCGGGCGCTGCTGGCCGGGGACGACGGCGACCCGGAGGTGGCCGGCGCGCTGCCGGCGGCGCTGGAGGTGCTGCGCGAACAGGCCCTGGTCTGGGGCGACGACGACCGGCTGCGGCTGGTGCGGACGGCGCGCGAGCTGCTGGTGCCGTCGCCGCAGCACCCCTCGCCGACCGGACTCGGTCCGACGGTGGCGGAGGCGACGGCCGGGATGTCGCCGGGCCGGCTCCAGGAGATCCTGGCCGAGGCCGGGCTGCCGAATACACACGATCCGGTGTCTGCCGTCGCCGCGTTGACGGGCCTCTTCACCGACCGGGTGCGGATGGCCGCGCTGCTGGACTCCGCCCCGGCGGGCGCCCTGGAAGTGCTGGACCGGCTGGTGTGGGGGCCGCCGTACGGGGAGGTGACCGCCGACCCGACGCCACCGGTGCGCTGGCTGCGCGACCGGGGGCTGCTGCTGCCGGTGTCGGCGCGCACGGTGGTACTGCCCCGGGAGGCCGCGCTGCATTTGCGCGCCGGGCGCGCGCACCGGACGCCGGAGCCGCTGGCGCCCGAGGTGGTACCGGCGCACGAGCACCGTCCACAGGTTGTGGACAGCGCGGCGGCGGGCCAGGCGTACACCGCGCTGACGACCGTGGAGGACCTGCTGCGGGAGTGGCACGAGGGCGGTCCGGCGGTGCTGCGCGCGGGCGGTCTGGCCGTGCGCGACCTGCGGCGTACGGCGGCCGTGCTGGACGTGCCGGAGGCGACCGCCGCGTTCTGGCTGGAGCTGGCGTACGGGGCCGGGCTGCTGGCCTCGGACGGCGAGGCCGACGAGCGCTACGCGCCCACGCCCGCATACGACGCGTGGCTGGAACTCCCGGCGGCCGAGCGGTGGGCCCGGCTGGCGGACGCCTGGCTGGTGGCCACCCGGACGTCCGGCCTGGTGGGCGGCCAGGACGCCAAGGGCCGCACCCTGGCGGCGCTCGGCCCGGACCTGGACCGGGGTGCGGCCCCGGAGGTACGGGCCCGGGTGCTGGCCCTCCTCGCGGGGCTCCCGGCCGGGGCCTCACCCGACCCCGAGTCCCTGCTGGCCCGGCTCCGCTGGGAGCGCCCGCTCCGGGGCGGCGCCCCGGCCGGCGCGCCCGGCACCGGGGCCGACCTGCGCGCCCGGCTGGCCCGCTGGACCCTGGCGGAGGCGGAACTGCTCGGCGTCACCGGCCGCGGCGCCCTCGCCACCCACGGCCGAGCCCTCCTCGACCGGGTCCGCGACGGATCTCCCGTTCCTGGCCCCGCCCCCGACTCCGGCCCCGTATCCGGTTCGGGCCCTGGCTCCGGCGCGGGTGCCGCCCCCGGCCCGGGCGCCGGTTCCAGTGGGGGCGCCGGTTCCAGCCCGGGCGCCGGTTCCGGTGCAGGTGCCGATCACGGCCCGGGCTCCGGCCCCGGCTCCCTGGGCTCCCCCGCCGCCCTCCTCTCCCCCCTCCTCCCCGAGCCCGTCGACCACGTCCTCCTCCAGGCCGACCTCACCGCCGTGGCCCCCGGTCCGCTGGAGCGTCCGCTCGCCGAGACGCTCGCCGTCCTCGCGGACGTGGAGTCCAAGGGCGGGGCCACCGTCTACCGCTTCACCCCCGGCTCGGTGCGCCGCGCCCTGGACGCCGGCCGGGCCGCCTCCGACCTGCACGCCTTCCTGGCCGCCCACTCCCGGACGCCGGTCCCTCAGCCGCTCAGCTATCTGATCGACGACGTGGCCCGCCGCCACGGCCACCTCCGGGTCGGGGCGGCGGCCGCCTATGTGCGCTGCGACGACGACGCCCTGCTCGGGGAGATCCTCGCCGACCGCCGCTCGGCCGCCCTGCGGCTGCGCCGCCTCGCCCCGACGGTGCTGGCCGCCCAGACCGACCCCGCCACCCTCCTCGACGGGCTGCGCTCCCTGGGGTACGCCCCGGCCGCCGAATCCGCCGAGGGCGATGTGCTGATCACCCGGGCCGACGCCCACCGCACCCCGCCCCGGGCCGCCCCCGCCCCCGTCCCGGACGGCCCGCCGCTGCCCGACGACACCCTGCTCGGCGCCGCCGTCCGGGCGATCCGCGCCGGCGACCTGGCCGCCACCGTCCCCCGCAAGGAGCCCGCCGCGGCGGAACCCGCCCGCACCCCCGGCGGCCTGCCCCGCACCTCCGCCGCCGAGACGCTGGCCACAGTCCAGGCCGCCGCCCTCACCGGCTCCGCCGTCTGGATCGGCTACGTCAACGCCGAGGGCACCGCCAGCCAGCGCGTCATCGCCCCGGTCCGCGTCGAGGGCGGCTTCGTCACCGCCTACGACCACACCGCTGACGAGGTCCGCACCTACCCCCTCCACCGCGTCACCGGCGTCTCCGAACTCGCCGACCCCGACGATCCCGACGACTCGGCCTGACCTGACCCGGCCTGACCCGGCCTGACCCGGCCTGACCCGGCCCGACCTGGCCGAAGAGGACGGACCTGCCCCGGCCGCTCCGCAGTGTCCGGTGTCACCCCCGTTCACCGGCCCGATGCGGGACACTGGGGGTTTGGCCGCGCCACCGGAAGCGGTGGGACGCGAGGAAACCGCGGCGAACCGCGAGGATCCACGCGAAGCACCACCCGGTGGCGTGGCGCGGCAGCGGGCGTGCGGCCGGCGTCGGACCGGCCGCCGGGGAGCCGCCGGGACCGGAAAGGTGAAGCGTGAACGGACCACTGATCGTCCAGAGCGACAAGACACTCCTGCTTGAGGTGGACCACGAGCGGGCGGACGCGTGCCGTCGGGTCATCGCGCCGTTCGCGGAGCTGGAGCGGGCGCCCGAGCACATCCACACGTACCGGATCACCCCGCTCGGGCTGTGGAACGCGCGGGCGGCCGGGCACGACGCCGAGCAGGTGGTGGACGCGCTGGTCGAGTTCTCGCGCTACCCGGTGCCGCACGCGCTGCTCGTGGACGTGGCGGAGACGATGGCCAGGTACGGGCGGTTGACGCTCACCAAGCATCCGGCGCACGGCCTGGTGCTCTCCACCACCGACCGGCCGGTGCTGGAGGAGGTGCTCCGCTCCAAGAAGGTCCAGCCGCTGGTGGGCGCTCGGGTGGACCCGGACACGGTGGTGGTGCACCCGTCGGAGCGGGGCCAGATCAAGCAGACGCTGCTGAAGCTGGGCTGGCCGGCCGAGGACCTGGCCGGGTACGTGGACGGCGAGGCGCACCGGATCGAGCTGGCCGAGGACGGCTGGGCGCTCCGGCCGTACCAGCGGCAGGCGGTCGAGGGCTTCTGGCACGGTGGCTCCGGGGTCGTCGTGCTCCCCTGCGGCGCCGGAAAGACGCTGGTCGGTGCCGGTGCGATGGCCCAGGCGAAGGCGACCACGCTGATCCTGGTCACCAACACCGTCTCGGCCCGCCAGTGGAAGCACGAGCTGGTGAAGCGGACCTCGCTGACCGAGGACGAGATCGGCGAGTACAGCGGCACCAGGAAGGAGATCCGCCCGGTCACCATCGCCACCTACCAGGTGCTGACGACCAAGCGGAAGGGCGTCTATCCGCACCTGGAGCTGTTCGACTCCCGTGACTGGGGCCTGATCGTCTACGACGAGGTGCATCTGCTGCCCGCACCGGTCTTCAAGTTCACCGCCGACCTCCAGGCCCGCCGCCGGCTGGGGCTGACCGCCACCCTGGTGCGGGAGGACGGCCGGGAGTCGGACGTGTTCTCGCTCATCGGCCCGAAGCGCTTCGACGCCCCGTGGAAGGAGATCGAGGCGCAGGGGTACATCGCGCCCGCCGACTGCGTGGAGGTGCGGGTCGATCTGACCGAGTCGGAGCGGCTGGCGTACGCGACCGCCGAGACGGAGGAGAAGTACCGCTTCTGCGCCACCACCGCCACCAAGCGGAGGGTCACCGAGGCGCTGGTGCGGAAGTTCGCCGGGCAGCAGACCCTCGTGATCGGCCAGTACATCGACCAGCTGGACGAGCTGGGCGCCCATCTGGACGCCCCGGTGATCAAGGGCGAGACCTCCAACGCCCAGCGGGAGAAGCTCTTCGACGCCTTCCGGACGGGCGAGATCAGTGTGCTGGTGGTCTCCAAGGTCGCCAACTTCTCGATCGACCTGCCGGAGGCGACCGTCGCCATCCAGGTGTCCGGCACCTTCGGCTCGCGCCAGGAGGAGGCCCAGCGACTCGGCCGGGTGCTGCGGCCCAAGGCGGACGGGCACCAGGCGCACTTCTACTCGGTGGTCGCCCGGGACACCATCGACCAGGACTTCGCGGCGCACCGCCAGCGATTCCTGGCCGAGCAGGGGTACGCCTACCGAATCGTGGACGCGAGCGACCTGCTGGCGGGCGGACCGGAGCCGTCCGGCCGGGACGACTCCCCGGAGGCGGCGTCGGAGCCGGACGCGTCCTGAGGCTCGCGGCTGCTTGATCCCGGGCCCGGGGCACATCGCCGCGCCGGTCCCGGGCTTCCGGGGCGCGGCGGCGGTGGCGCCGGGGGCGGTCGGCGTCAGCGGTGGCGGACGCCCGCCTGTTCGGCGTACTCACCGAGGACCACGACCTCCAGCGCCGCCTCGGCGTAGACCTTGAGCGCGCGCAGGGCGTTGCCCAGGCGGTGCGGGGAGTGCGGCACGGTCCCGAGGGCGGTCGCTCCGGAGTGGTGCGCGGTGGATGTGGGTGGGGTCATGTCTCCATGGTGGTTTCCGCCTCCGCCCGTCACATCGGTCCCGGGACCGAATCGGCCCCGGGCCCGCGTACATCTCGCTGCGGACGGCCTCCCCTACCTGGAGTAGTACGAAGGGACACCCCGAATTCAGGGGCCGTCGGGGGTGATGGGCCGGAACCACCACGAGCCCGGGCCCCGGGGGGTGCGGGCGGAAAAGGGTTCGCGGGCGGTGAGGGTCGGTGGCTAGACTTCCCGGCTTGCCCGCCTCCCCTCGCGGAGTGCTGCCCTCCGGTCGGTACCGGACGGCCCGCCAGCCCTCGTGACCAGCAGCAGCCGGAGGCTCCGCCATGCCCGCGTACGCACCCGAACAGCGCGACCCGTCCGAAGCGCCCGAAGCATCCGAAGCGTCCAAAGGCAGACCGGCCGGTACCGGCACGTCCGTTGCCACCGCGGCCGAGGCTCCGGATCCCGGGCCGGCCGACGCTCCGGATCCCGGGCCGGCCGAGGCTCCGGATTCCGGTCCGCTCGGGCGGGAGCGGGCGCATCTGGCGGCGTCCCGGGCCGCGCTGCGGGCCATGCGGGAGGACGTACGGGCGCTCGACATCCGCGACGTAACCGCCAACTGGGTGAACGCGGCGGTGCTGGAGGCCCAGGTCGAGGACCGGATCAAGGCACTGGCCGACCTCGCTCACACGCCCCTCTTCTTCGGCCGGCTCGACTATCTGCCCGCCGCCCAGGAGGGGCAGAGCTTCTACATCGGGCGGCGCCATGTGCACGACGGGGCCGGCGATCCGATGGTGGTCGACTGGCGGGCCCCGGTCTCCCGGCCGTTCTACCGGGCCTCCCGCGCGGACCCGCAGGACGTGGCGCTGCGCCGCCGGTTCGGCTACACCGGCGGAGAGCTCACCGCGTACGAGGACGAGGCCCTCACCGAACCGCCGAGCCGGGCCGCCGGGCCGGGTTCCGGGGCGGCCGGGGTGCCGGGCCCGGCCGCCGCGCCGGACCCGGCCGCCGCGTCGGATGCCTCCGCCGGTCACACCTCCGCGCTGCTCCGGGCGGAGATCGAGCGGCCGCGCGTCGGCCCGATGCGGGACATCGTCGCCACCATCCAGCCCGAGCAGGACGAGATCGTCCGCTCCGGGCTGGCCGGCACGGTCTGTGTGCAGGGCGGCCCCGGGACCGGGAAGACCGCCGTCGGCCTGCACCGGGTGGCCTATCTGCTGTACGCGCACCGGGAGCGGCTGGCCAGGACCGGGACGCTGGTGATCGGCCCCAACCGCTCGTTCCTCCACTACATCGAGCAGGTGCTGCCCGCGCTGGGCGAGCTGGAGGTGCGCCAGGCGACCGTGGACGACCTGGTCGCCCATGTCGAGGTGCGGGGTACGGACGAGCCGGCCGCCGCGCTGGTCAAGGGCGACGCCCGGATGGCGGAGGTGCTGCGCCGGGCGCTGCGCTCCCAGGTGACGACGCCGGCCGAGGCGCTGGTGGTGGTGCGCGGCTCCCGGCGCTGGCGGGTCCCGGCGTACGAGCTGGCGGAGCTCGTACGGGAGCTGCTGGACCGGGACATCCGGTACGGCGCCGCCCGGGACGCCCTGCCGCAGCGGGTGGCGCACGCCGTGCTCACCCGGATGGAGGAGGCGGGCGAGGCGCCGGACGACCGGACGCAGGACGCGGTGGCCCGGAACCCGGCGGTGAAGGCGCTGGTCAAGGCGGTGTGGCCGCAGGTGGAGCCGGCCAGGCTGGTGCTGCGGCTGCTGTCGGACCCGGAGTTCCTGGCCGAGCACGCCGAGGGGCTGCTGGACGAGGCCGAACAGCGGGCGGTGCGCTGGGCGAAGCCGCCCCGTTCGGTGCGGTCCGCACGGTGGTCGGCGGCGGACGCGGTGCTGATCGACGAGGCGATGGACCTGGTCTCCCGGACGCACTCGCTGGGCCATGTGGTGCTGGACGAGGCGCAGGACCTCTCCCCGATGCAGTACCGGGCGGTCGGCCGCCGGTGCAGCACCGGTTCCGCCACGGTCCTGGGCGACCTGGCGCAGGGCACCACCCCGTGGGCGACCAGTGGCTGGGCCCGGGCACTGGAGCACCTGGGCAAGCCGGAGGCGCTGGTGGAGGAGCTGACCGCCGGCTTCCGGGTGCCGCGCGAGGTGATCGCGTACGCCTCCCGGCTGCTGCCGCACATCGCGCCCGGACTGGCCGAGGTGCGCTCGGTGCGGGAGGCCCCCGGTTCGCTGGAGGTGCGGACCGGGGCCGGCGCGGCGGACGTGGTGGCGGCCTGCCGGGCGGCGCTGGGGCGGGCGGGTTCGGTGGGCCTGATCGCCGCCGACGCCCGGCTGCCGGAGCTGGCGGAGGCATTGGCGGAGGCGGGGCTGCCGTATCTGTCGCCGGGCGACGAGACGACCGCCGAGTCCCGGCTGACCCTGGTGCCGGCCTCGCTGGCGAAGGGCCTGGAGTACGACTACGTGGTGCTGGACGAGCCCGCGGCGGTGGTGGCGGGCGAGCCCGACGAGCGGACCGGGCTGCGCCGGCTGTACGTGGCGCTCACCCGGGCGGTCTCCGGGCTGACCGTGCTGCACGCCGAGCCGCTGCCGCCCCAGCTGGCCCCGGCCGGACCGCTGCCGTAGCGGCGGCCGGGCCGGCACCGGCCGGACGACCCGCCGCCTGGCGCTCGGACAGCCGGCGTCGGGCGTCGGGCGTCAGGGGGCAGGCGTCAGGGGGCAGATGTCAGGTGATCGTGAGGGTGATGGGACCGGCGATGCTGGTCAGGCCCTGCGGGGTGAGGCACGCGGTCAGGTCGGTGGAGAGCAGGATCTTGGTCTGCACGACGTTGGCGCCGTTGAACAGGCCGCTGGTGACCTTGCCGACCAGCACGAAGACGGTCTCCCCATTGGGCCTCAGATCGATGGAGCCGGTGCCCACGACGGTGCTGCTCTGCCCGGTGTTCCAGTGGTACACGCCGGTGTTCGTGAACGAGCCGGCTATGCAGCTGGCGATTCCGTCACCGGCGGCGGTGAAATTGGCCCCGGTGAGGGTCGGGTTGCCCAGTGAGACACAGCCGGAGACCTGGCCGGTCGCGGCGAAGTGGGTCGGCTTGGCGGTGTACGTCAGGCCCGGGGTGTAGGTGGAGATGTTGGAGCCCACCGGACAGATGACGTTCAGGACCGCCGCCGTCGGCCGGGCGGCGGCGGTGGCGGGCGCGGCGACCGCCCCCACCAGGGCCGACAGAGCGGCGAGCAGCGCGCCGAGCCGGGAAGAAGTACGCATGGGAGACCTCCAGGGGGACCAGGGGGTGGTGTTCGGGGCTGTCATGACAGGGCTGACATGACAGGAGCGGCGTGACAGGAGCGGGCGGGACGGTTGGGACCGGCCCTCCCCCGCCCCCGCCGGAGGGCACCGCCCGGCGCGAGCGCGGGGGCGCGGACCACGGAGAAGGTGTGCCGACGGACACGCGGGGCGTACGCCACGAGGACCTGACCCTTGCCGTCGACGGTCGGGTCGGCGGCGAAGCCCGGTTTCGAGGGGCCCGGGGCCCGGGGAGCCACCTCACTGTCCCGCCGCCCGAGGTCCTCGCCCATAGTCCATTCGGGCGAGCGCACCCGCCCGGACGGA
The DNA here is from genome assembly GCF_024756275.1 of Streptomyces pyxinae. Classification (GTDB taxonomy): domain Bacteria; phylum Actinomycetota; class Actinomycetes; order Streptomycetales; family Streptomycetaceae; genus Streptomyces; species Streptomyces pyxinae. Next base: position 189,261 of record NZ_JANUGQ010000006.1, read on the forward strand.
CCCGGCACTTGTCAGGAGATACGCGCTCGGGGCGCAGCGACGGCGCACTCCGGGGCCCTCGGCTCACTCCCCGTCCTAGTTGGCGTGATCGTTCGGGTGCCTTCCCCGTACAACGGCACTAATCTGGTGAGTGGACTAGACCTGTGAGCGCCCAGAATCCCCGTCGGACCCGCGACCCGGGCCCGAAGCGGGGCGCGGGACGTATCGAGCCCCGTATCGGCCGGAGGATGGAACCCATGAGCAACCGTGCAGTCCTGGAGGTGATCGCCCTCGACGCCGAGGACGCGATCGCCGCGCAGGCCGGAGGGGCGGACCGCCTGGAGCTGGTCAGCGACATGGCGGCGGACGGCCTCACCCCGTCCCGGGAGACCTACACCCGGATCCGCGCCGCCGTGGACCTCCCGCTGCGCGTGATGCTGCGGCTGGCCGACGGATTCGCGGCCGGGGACGTCAAGGCGCTGGTCAGGGCGGCGCGCGAACTGCGCGAGGAGGGGGCCGGCGAGTTCGTCCTCGGCTTCCTGGACGCGGACGGCCGGGCCGATCTGGCGGCGGTGGAGCTGCTGGTGGCGGAGCTGGCGGACTGCCGCTGGACCTTCCACCGGGCCATCGACCGGGCGGTCGACCGGGACGCGCTGCGCGGGCAGCTGGCCGGGCTGCCGGGCCTCGACACCTATCTGACGGCGGGCTCCGCGACCGGCGTGGACGACGGTCTGCCGACCCTGCTCGCGGAGGCGGCGAGGCGGGGCGAGCCGGGGTACGAGCCCCAGCTGCTGGTCGGCGGCGGGCTCCGGCTGGATCATCTGCCGACCCTGCTGGCGGCGGGTGTGGACGCCTTCCACATCGGCGGCGCCGCCCGGCCGACAGGCTGGACCGCCCCGGTCTCCCCCACCGCCGTACGCGCCTGGCGCACCGCGCTTGACGAGCCGGCCCTCAGCGGAGCGACCCCGGCCCGCTGAGCGCCGTACCGGCAGCGGCAGCCAGCCGGACGGACCGCCGGGCGCCCCGGCGCCCGGCACCGGCGACCGGCGCCCATGGCCGGAAAGGCAGCCCGGAACACGGCCCGCCACCGGCGACCGGAAGCCCCGGAAAAGCCGGAAGCCCCGGAAGACTCGGAACATCTGCGGAAAGGCGCAGGACGGACGAGCCGGGACCAGCGGCCGTCCTGGGGCGCGACTACGAGCAGAAGCGATTCATCCGGCGTTCCGGGCGGCTCATCTGTCGGACAGCTTCAGTATTTCGGCCACCCCCGCGGAGAGCCTGCGCCGCAGCGGGCGGGCGAGCGGGCGCTCGCTCAGCCGGTCGGGGTTGTCTTCCGGAGAGGGGGGCCCAGTGTGCCACGTCCGCGTGGCGGCCGAGCCGCCACCGGGCACGCGCGAGGGAAGAGGCCGGCCCAACGGAGGCCGACCAGCCACCACCCAGGGCCCGGACAGTGGTGGGCCAGGCCACCACCATCGGCGCGCCCATCACCCGCAGTCCGTCCGGCACGATGGTCCTGGATGCCGGTACGCGGCCGGTCGCGGCTGTACCGCTGGGCGCCTGCCGTGACCGGGGCAGTGTCATGGTCGGCGGGTCGATCACGGGCCGCCCACTTCCGGCATCTGTGGGATGGCTCGGCGCCGGCGCGCGGGCGGGGCCCCGGCGTCCTTCCGCACACCGGGACGGACACCGGCCCCCGGACGGTTCCGAGGCGTCCGCGCGGCACAATGAGCCGCATGGCCGTACTCCCCGAGCACCCCGCCCACGACGACCTCCGCCGGCGCTGGCGGTCGGCCGTGTCGGTGGCCCTGCCCGCGTCCGGGCCCGGCCCGGAGTCCGACACGGCGGCCGGCCCGGCCGGCTCACCGCAGCCGGGCCCGGGGGCCGTGGAGCTCGACCGGTACGCCGATGACCTGCTCGGACGCTGGGCCGAGCCGCAGCGGCGCTATCACACCACCGACCATCTGGTGGCGGTGCTCGACCGGATCGACGAGCTGGCGGAGTACGCCGACGACCCCGATCTGGTGCGTCTCGCGGCCTGGTTCCACGACGCCGTCTACCTCCCCGAGCGCTCCACCAACGAGGAGCGCAGCGCCCGGCTCGCGGAGCGCGCCCTCACCGAGCTGGGCCATGCCCCGGCACGTACGGCGGAGGTCGCCCGGCTGGTCCTGCTGACGCTCACCCATGACCCCGACGACGAGGACCGGGACGGCGCCGTGCTGTGCGACGCCGACCTCGCGGTGCTGGCCGGCGCGCCCGACGCGTACGCGGCCTACGCGGCGGCGGTACGGGAGGAGTACGGCTTCGTCCCGGACGACGCCTTCCGGGAGGGTCGCGCGGCGGTGCTGCGCCGGCTGCTGGAGCTGCCCCGGCTGTTCCGCACCCCGCACGGCGTCCGGGAGTGGGAGGAGCCGGCCCGGCAGAACCTCACCACGGAGCTGACCCTGCTCACCGCGCAGGACGCGAGCACCGCCCGGGACCGGACGGACGACCCCGCGGCCGGCCCGGCCGACGGCCCGTCGGTACCGGCCAGGGACGCAGCCGACAGCCCGGCGGCATCCGCCCGGGACACGGCCGACAGCCCGGCGGCATCCGCCCGGGACACGGCCGACAGCCCGGCGGCATCCGCCCGGGACACGGCCGACGGCCCGGTGGACGGTTCTGCGGGGGCCACGGCGGGCTGAGCCGCCCCCTGCCCTCCTCTCCCTCTCCCCCTCCCCGGGAGCACCCCTCCCACCTGTGGGAATGCGAGCGGAGCCGGTGGTGTTGGCACCGATCATGCCCTCATCCCCGCCCGATTCCGCGCCCATACCCGCGCCCGCGTCCCCGTCTCCGTCCGCACCCGCGTCCGATCACGGTCTCGCGTCGCCCGCCCGTATGCCGCTGGCCGTCTACATCCTGGGCCTCTCCGTCTTCGCCCTGGGCACCAGTGAGTTCATGCTCTCCGGGCTGCTGCCGCCGATCGCCGAGGACATGGGCGTCTCCATCCCGCGCGCCGGGCTGCTCGTCTCCGCGTTCGCCATCGGCATGGTGGTCGGGGCGCCGCTGCTCGCCGTGGCCACCCTGCGGCTCCCGCGCAAGCCGACGCTGGTGGCGCTGCTCGCCGTCTTCGGGCTCGGCCAGCTGGCGGGCGCGGTGGCCCCCTCGTACACCGTGCTCTTCGTCTCCCGGGTGGTGAGCGCGCTGGCGTGCGCCGGTTTCTGGGCGCTGGGCGCGGCGGTGGCCGTCGCCATGGTCCCGGTGGGCGCGCGGGCGCGGGCGATGGCCGTGATGATCGGCGGGCTGTCGATCGCCAATGTGCTGGGCGTGCCGGCCGGGGCCTTCCTGGGCGAGCACCTGGGCTGGCGGTCCGCGTTCTGGGCGGTGGCCGCGGCGACCGTGCTCGCCGTCGCCGGGGTGCTCACCCTGGTCCCGCGCATCGCGCCGCCGGCCGAGCGGCCGGAGGTGCGGCGGGAGCTGGCCGTCTACCGCGACCGGCAGGTGTGGCTGGCGATAGCGGTCACCGCGCTGGCGGCGGGCGGCGTCTTCTGCGCCTTCTCCTACCTGGCGCCGCTGCTCACCCGGGTGGCCGAGCTGGACAGCGGCTGGGTGCCGACGGTGCTGGCCCTCTTCGGGATCGGCGCGCTGGTCGGCACGACGATCGGCGGCCGGGTCGCGGACGCGCACCTCTTCGGGGTGCTGCTGACCGGTACGGCCGCGTCCACCGTCTTCCTGGCCGCGCTGGCCCTGCTGGGCGACCGGCCGGTGGCAGCGGTGACGCTGTCGTTCCTCATCGGGGTCTCGGCCTTCTTCACCGCACCCGCGCTGAACGCCCGGATGTTCGGGGTGGCGGGCGCGGCCCCGACACTGGCCGGAGCCACCGCGACCGCCGCGTTCAACCTGGGCAACACCGGAGGCCCCTGGCTGGGCGGCACGGTCATCGACGCCGGCTTCGGCTACCCGGCCACCGCCTGGGCGGGCGCCGCGATGACCCTGACCGCCCTGGCGCTGGTCGCCCTCGCCCTGCGCCTGCACCGGCGGGACGGCGACCCCGGCGACGGTACGAAGCCGGGACCGGAGCGGACGACGGCGCCGGCGGGGACGAACCGCAGCCGGGTGGTGGCCCGCTCGGCCGGGGCCCCGGACACCGCCCGGGAGCCGGCCCGCTCCTGAGAGCCGGGGCCGGGGCCACTGAGAAACCACGACCGGGGCCCGGCGCCGGATCAGGGACCAGGACCGAGGCGCCCGGTCACGACGGGGCCGTCGGGCCACCGGGGCGGTGCGGCCCGGCCCGGTACGGTCCCGGTCAGGTCAGGCGTCAGGAATGGATCACGTACCCGCAGTGGCCGCAGTGCCAGCGGACCAGCCGCCCCTCGGGCAGCCCCTCCACCGGGGAGCCACAGCGCCGGCACCCCATGAGGGGCGGCTGCCGGGGGGCGCGGGGGACGGAGCCGTACTGGGCCGGGAGGTCGACGAAGCCGGTCTCGTCCCGGTTCTCCTCCCCCGTGGTGGGCCGGAAGCCGTCGCTCATCGGGCCGCCGCCTCTCCTTGACCGGACTGGCCGGACTGGCTGATCTGCCTGGGACCGCATGGAACTGCATGGAACTGCACAGAACTGGCTGGACCGGCAGCACGCGGCCGGACGAACACCCAGTCTTCAGCCCCGCCGCGCCGCCCGGCGCCGGACCGGCCTCTTTTCACCTGTACGGAGGACTTCCCGCCGGTACGTGGACACCGCGCGCCCCACCCGCGCCGGGCCCGGCCCCCGGGCCGCCGGCGCGCCGGACCGTCAGCGCCCCGGGCGGATCAGCGATCCGGACCGTCGGCGCCCGGGCCATCGGCGCGTCCGAGCCGTCAGCGCCCCGGGCCGTCCCCCTGGTGCTTGGGACGGCGCAGCCCGGCCTTCCGCAGGACCCGGACCAGTTCCTTGGAGCCGACCTCCACCGCGCCCGCCGCCACCGCCGAGGCGTACCGCTCGGACGGCAGGTCGTAGTGGTCACGGTCGAAGGCCCGTCCCGGGGCGCCGATCCCGGCGGCGAAGGAGTGCAGCTCGTCGAACGACACATCGCTGACCAGGTGCGACCACATCCGGCCGTGCCCCGGCCAGTTCGGCGGGTCGATGTAGACGGTCATGCGAGCCCGCCCACCGGCGCGACCACCACGCCCGCTTTGCCGCACACCCAGTGCGGGTCGGGCCCCAGCTCCGGTTCCACGTCCAGCGCGTGCGGCTCGCCCGAGGAGCAGACCGGGCAGATCGGCCAGCGGCCGAACCGTTCCAGCAGCGCGTCCTGGACGTCCTGGGCGACCAGACCGGCGACGTACGCGGCCCCGTCCGGCCACTGCTCCACCCACCAACGGCGGTGCGCCACCGCCTCCTCCACCAGGGACACGACCTCCGCCTCGGCGACATTCCGCGCCATGAGATCCGCGAGGACCAGGGCGCGCGCCGCGTGCAGGGCCTGTTCCAGGGGGTCCACGGTGTTCATGGGCCCATTGTCGCGCGGTCGGGCGGGACGGGGACGAGGGGTTGACGCTCCACCGGTGTGAAAATACCTTTCATACGTGAACTCTGAGGCGAAGAAAAGTTTCAGCGGCACATCCCCGCCCCTGCCCCCCGGTGCCGCTCCCCCTGTCCACCCGCCCGACCACCCCAGCCACCCCGGGCACCCCGGGCACCCCGGCCCGCCGGTCCCGGTTCCGCACGTCCTGACGGCCTCCTCCTCCACCCCGCCCGGGCCGCCCGCCCCGCGCGCGCCCGTGCCCGGCGCGCTCACCGCCAAGGTTCGCACCCTGGCCCCGACCATGACCCGGTCGATGCAGCGGGTGGCCGAGACCGTCGCCGGGGACCCGGCCGGGTGCGCCGCCCTCACCGTCACCGGGCTCGCGGAACGGACCGGCACCAGCGAGGCCACCGTCGTCCGCACCGCCCGGCTGCTCGGCTACCCGGGCTACCGCGACCTCCGCCTCGCCCTCGCCGGACTCGCCGCCCAGCAGCAGTCGGGCCGGGCCCCCGCCGTGACCGCCGACATCGCGGTGGACGACCCGCTGGCCGATGTGGTGGCCAAGCTCGCCCACGACGAGCAGCAGACCCTCGCGGACACCGCCGCCGCTCTGGACACCGTCCAGCTCGGTGCCGCCGTCACCGCCCTCGCCGCCGCCCGCCGCACCGACATCTACGGCGTCGGCGCCTCCGGCCTGGTCGCCCAGGACCTGGCCCAGAAGCTGCTGCGGATCGGCCTGGTCGCCCACGCGCACAGCGACCCGCACCTCGCCGTCACCAACGCCGTACAGCTCCGGGCCGGGGACGTGGCCATCGCCATCACCCACTCGGGCTCCACCGGCGATGTCATCGAGCCGCTCCGGACCGCCTTCGAGCACGGCGCCACCACCGTGGCCGTCACCGGCCGCCCGGAGGGTCCGGTCAGCCAGTACGCCGATCATGTGCTGACCACCTCCACGGCCCGCGAGAGCGAACTGCGCCCCGCCGCCATGTCCTCCCGGACCAGCCAACTCCTGGTGGTGGACTGCCTCTTCACCGGTGTGCTCCAGCGGACGTACGACACCGCGGCACCCGCGCTCGCCGCCTCCTACGAGGCCCTGGCCCACCGCCACGCCCCCCGTGGCGGTAAATCAGGGTCCCGCTGACCCGCGCACCCTCCCACCCCCGGGGACCGAACCGATGACGCCCATGCCGCCCCGCACCTCCCGGCCGGACTCCGGCCTCCAGGCCCAGCTCGCCACGCTCACCACGGAGGCGTTCCGCCCCGAGCTGGCCGACATCGACACCCTGCCCACCGCCGAACTCGTCCGCCTCATGAACGGCGAGGACCAGACCGTCCCCACCGCCGTCGCCGCACAGCTGCCCCGGATCGCCACCGCCATCGACGCCGTGGCCGAACGGATGGCGCGCGGCGGCCGGTTGATCTACGCGGGCGCGGGCACGGCCGGCCGGATGGGGGTCCTGGACGCCAGCGAGTGCCCGCCCACCTTCAACACCGACCCGTCCCGGGTGGTGGGCCTCATCGCGGGCGGCCCGGCCGCCGTGCGCGAGGCCGTCGAGGGCGCCGAGGACTCCAAGCCGCTGGCCGCCGCCGACCTGGCCGCCCTGGGGCCGACCCCGGACGACACGGTGATCGGTGTGTCCGCCTCCGGCCGTACCCCGTACGCCATCGGGGCGGTGGAGCACGCCCGCGCCCTCGGAGCGCTCACCATCGGCCTGGCGTGCAACGCGGGCAGCCCGCTCGGCGCCGCCGCCGACCACGCCGTCGAAGTGGTCGTCGGCCCCGAACTCCTCACCGGATCCACCCGGTTGAAGGCGGGCACCGCGCAGAAGCTGGTGCTCAACATGATCTCGACCATCACCATGATCCGGCTGGGCAAGACCTACGGGAACCTGATGGTCGACCTGCGCGCCACCAACGACAAGCTGCGGGCCCGCTCCCGCCGGATCGTGGCCCTGGCCACCGACGCCCCGCCCGACGAGGTGGAGGCGGCGCTGGCGGCGGCCGACGGCGAGGTGAAGACGGCGATCCTCACCCTGCTCACCGGCGCCGACACCACCACCGCCGACCAGTTGCTGAAGTCCTCCGACGGCCACCTCCGCGCCGCCCTCACCACCGCCCCCAAGCCCTGACACGTCCGCCCCCCTGCCCCCCCCCGCTCCCCACCCCCAGGAACAGCGCCGCACGCACCACATCCCAAGGCCAGGTCCCCATGAACGACGCGCGCCCCGGCTCCTCCCCCGCCGCTCCCACCTCCCCTTCCGCCGCCATCGCCGCCGCCCTGCTGCCGCTCGTCGGCGGCGCGGGGAACGTCGCCTCCGTCGCCCACTGCATGACCCGCCTCCGGCTCGGCCTGCGCGACCGGAGCCGGGTACGGGACGCCGAACTGCGCGCCCTGCCCGCCGTGCTCGGCGTCGTGGAGGACGGGGTGCTCGGCGTCGTGGAGGACGGGCAGACGTACCAGATCGTGCTCGGGCCCGGGGCGGTCGCCCGTGTCACCCCCGCGTTCGAGGCCCTGGTCCGGGCCGCTCCCCCACCGCCGCAGCCCGGTGACCGGCCGGACACCGCCCCCACCACCGCCGAGGCGCTCGCCGCCCGGGGAGCCGCCCTGCGCGCCGGGCGGAGGGCGCGCAACGCCACGCCCGTCAAGCTGCTGCTGCGCCGTATCGCGGACATCTTCGTCCCGCTCATCCCCGCCCTGATCGGCTGCGGCATCATCGCCGGACTCAACGGCCTGCTGATCAACCTGGGTTGGCTGCCCTCCCTCACGCCCGCCGTCGCCGCCGTCGCCGCCGGTTTCATGGCACTGATCGCGGTCTTCGTCGGAATCAACACCGCCAAGGAGTTCGGCGGCACACCGGTCCTGGGCGGCGCGGTGGCGGCGATCGTCGTGTACGCGGGGGTGGCCCGGGTGGAGGTCTTCGGCCGGCCGCTCTCGCCCGGCCAGGGCGGGGTGCTGGGCGCGCTGGCCGCCGCCCTGCTCGCCGTGTACGTGGAGAAGTGGTGCCGCCGCCATGTGCCGCAGGCGCTCGACGTCCTGCTCACACCGACCCTCACCGTCCTGGTGCCGGGGCTGATCACCCTCTACGGCCTGATGTACGCCGCCGGGGAGGTCGCCGCCGCCACCGGCGAGGCCGCCAACTGGCTGCTCGCCCACGGGGGCGCGGTCGCCGGGTTCGTACTCGGCGGCCTCTTCCTCCCCCTCGTCATGCTGGGGCTGCACCAAGCGCTCATCCCGATCCACACCACCCTCATCGAACAGCAGGGCAGCACCGTGCTGTTGCCGATGCTGGCGATGGCCGGGGCGGGCCAGGTCGGCGCGGCCCTCGCCGTCCATGTACGGCTCCGCCACGACACCGCGATCCGCCGCACCATCAGGTCCGCGCTCCCGGCCGGCCTGCTCGGGGTCGGTGAGCCGCTGATCTACGGCGTCTCCCTGCCGCTCGGCCGCCCCTTTGTCACGGCCTGCGTGGGCGGGGCCTTCGGCGGCGGTTTCGTCGGGCTGTTCAGCATGCTGGGCGACCGGGTGGGCTCCACCGCCATCGGCCCCTCCGGCTGGGCGCTCTTCCCGCTGCTCGACGGGGGCCACGGCCTCTCCGGCACCGTTGTCGCGATCTACGGCGGCGGCCTGCTGACCGGCTATGTCACCGGCTTCCTCGCCACCTGCCTCTTCGGCTTCCCCCGCACCTCCACACCCCCCACCACCCCCGACGAGCCGGCCACCCCGACCACCCCGTCCGCCGCACCCGCTCAGCAAAAGACATCGAAATTCACTCCACAGTGATATCGTTTTGGCCGTCATGATGCCTGCGGGAGGACCATCGACATGGCCAGAACCGTCATCGATCTGGACGACAGCATGGTCGCCGAGGCCATGCGCATCTTCGGCACCAAGACGAAGGCCAAGGCCGTGCGTCTCGCCATGGAGGACGCCGTCAAACGGCATCTGCGGCAGGAGTTCTTCGACGCCATGGACGCCGGCGAGGTCGACTTCAGCGAGATCGTGGAGAGCACCGGCCCCCGCAACGCCGATGGCTCCCTCAAGCGCGAAGGCCGCGAAAGCGAGGGCCGGGCCGCCTGATGCAGGACCGCTATGTGATCGACAAGTCCGCACTGGCGCGCTGGACGAAGCCGAGCGTCAAGGACGTGCTCAAGCCGCTTCATGAGCGTTGTCTCCTGGCCGTGTGCCGACCCACCGAGTACGAGATGATCCACTCGGCGCGGAACAGCTCGGAGGCGACCCGCATCAGCAGCTGGCTCCATGCCTTCGACTACCTGCACAGCGACGACGAGGTCTTCGCCCGCGCGCTGGAGACCCAGCGCCATGCCCTCAACGCGGGCTTCCACCGCGCTCTGTCGCTTCCCGACCTGCTGGTCGCCGCCACGGCGGAGCTGAACCGGCGGACCGTCCTGCACTACGACAGCGACTTCGACAAGATCGCGTCCCTCACCGGCCAGCCCGCCGAGTGGGTCGTCCCACCCGGCAGCGCGGACGCCTGAGCGCGGACGTCGCGGACGCCTGAGCGCGGACGTCGCGGACGCCTGAGCGCCCGCGAGTGACCGCTCGCCGGCCGGACCGATGAGAACGAGACCGATGAGAACAAGAGAGCGGAGGACGGAGATGAGGCCCTGGATCCTGGGCGAGTGCGACCACGAGTGGGTCGGCTGGAGCGGGAAGCAGCGCTGCCGCAAGTGCGGCGTCACCAAGAAGTTGCCGTAGCGGGGGCGACGGGACTCGGGGGCGCCCGGTGCGGTGCCCCCGGTGGGGAGGGGTACGGATGATCGAGCGCACGGAGTGGCAGGAACTCCCGGCGCCGCTGCGTACGGCGGTGGAGCGGCGGGCCGGCGGGGTCGTCGCGGCGGAGTCCGTGGGGGAGGGACTGAACTGCGCGGCCGCGCTGGTGCTCGCCACGGCGGAGGGGCGGCTCTTCCTGAAGGGGGTCCCCGAGACTGACCGCCCCGGGGTGGCGGCGCTGGAGTACGAGGAGCGGGTGAACGGAGCCGTCACCGCGGTGGCGCCCCGGATACGGCACGTGCTCCGGGCGGGCGGGTGGCGGGGACTGCTCTTCGACCACGTCGACGGCGGCCACGCCGACCTGAGCCCCGGGTCCCGGGACACGGAGGCCGTCGCCGGGGCGCTGGCCCGGATCAGCGGGCTCCGGGCGCCCGGGCTCCGGGTCCCGCCCCTGGCCGAGCGGTTCGGGGCACTGCCCGCGGCGGGTGAGGCGGAGGCGCTGGCGGGGCCGTATCTGCTGCACACCGACACCAACCCGGCCAATCTGCTGGTGGACGGGGACGGCCGGGCGCATGTCGTGGACTGGGCCATGCCCGTCCTGGGCCCGGCCTGGGTGGACCTGGCGTACACGGCGGTACGGCTCATGGAGTGCGGCCACCCGCCGGAGGCCGCCCTGGGCTGGCTGGAGCGGTTCCCGGCCTGGCGGGCGGCGGAGCCGAAGGCGGTGGAGGTGTTCGTGGCGGTGACCTGCCGCCACTGGACCGCCGCGATCGGCACCCGGGAAGCCGAACCGAGCAACGCCCGGTTCCGCCGGCTGCTCGACGGCCGCTGAGCGGCGCCCCGACGGGGGTCCCGTCCGGGCGGCCACCGGGTTCCTGGCGGCAGAGCGCCTATCGGCTCCCTCCGGCCGGGTGCCTACCGGCTTCCGTCCGCGCTCCGGGCAGCGCGCGAGCGGCGGTGGGCCGCGACCCGTTCTCGGGTGGCGCACCGGCGGGAGCAGTAGCGGCGCTCCGGCCCGCTGCCCCGGGTGATGAAGACGTTCCGGCAGCCCGGTGACGCGCAGCTCCCGCCGGGCGGAAGCTGGTCGTCCCAGAGAAGGACGGTCAGCGCCATGCAGGAGGAGGCGAGGAGCCACTCGTCCCAGGGGGCGTTGTCGTCGTGGTCGAGATGAGGGTGCCAGGGGGTGGTACCGCCGTGCGAGGTCAGCCGGAGCGGCCCGGTGTGCTCGCGCAGCAGACGGTTGAGGACCACGGCGGCGGCGTCGGCGTGCTCGGCGGCGAAGACCTCGCGCAGCAGGTCGGCGGCCGCACGCATCGCGGTGACATCGTCGCCGGTGAGGTCGAGCGGTTCCGCCTCGCCGTGGGCACGCAGCACGGCGGCCACGCCGGCCGGGTCGGGACGGTCGCCGGCGAGCGCGTTGACCAGGGCGGCGGTCCGCCGGGCCGTGGCCAGCACGGAATGCCGGGTGGACCAGTCGCCCGCGGAACGGGCGGAACCGCCGGAGTCACCGGAGGCACCAGGGCCGGCGGGGCGGCGGGGGCCACCGGAGGCACCGGGGCCGGCGGGGCGGGTGGGGTCGTCGGGGGAGGGCACCCGGCCAATGTAACGCGTATTGATGGGTTTTGGGTTACCTCTGTAACGCCCCTGGAATGACAAGGCGTTACCCACTCCGCTGGTATGTGGGGGTCGAGGAACATCGGAACGGAAACCGGCGCTAAGCCCTCGTCGTCCCTGGTGGGTGGCTGACGGGACGTCGGTCGCAGGGCCGGTGTGAAGTTGTTCCACGGATAACGCCCTATTACCTGCGGGAGCTTGATTCGTCACCTGCGGTGACGTTTCCCGGGCCATACGTGAAGTGGCCCTGTTATCCGTGGCAAAGCCGGAAGCGGTGCCCACCGTCGTGCAACTGCCGGCTGGGAAGGCGATGACCGTCCGCGCGGCGGCCGACGCCTTCCTCGACTCGCTCCGCAACCCGAACACCGTCCGCAGCTACGGAGTCGGCGTCGGCAAGACCGTCGAGCAGATCGGGGAGGCTCGCCCGCTGGGGTCGGTCGCGGACGACGAGATCGGCGAGGCCCTGGAACTGCTGTGGGGTACCGCGGCGGTCAACACCTGGAACGCCCGCCGGGCGGCGGTGCTCTCCCGGCTGGGTTGGTGCGAGTCGTACGGCTACGACGGCCCGGCGGTCCCGGCCTGGACGAAGCGGCTGGCGGTGCCGGACTCCGAGACCCCGGCCCGCTCGAAGATGGCCATCGACCGGCTCATTGCCCGCCGTGAGGTCCACCTGCGGGAGAAGACGCTGTGGCGGATGCTCTACGAGACCGCCGCCCGCGCGGAGGAGGTCCTCGGCGTGAACATCGAGGACCTGGACCTCGCCGCCCGCCGCTGCCCGGTGAAGACCAAGGGCGCCCGGAGCAAGGTCCGCCGCCGCGGGCAGACGCGCGAGGACTTCGTGCTGGAGACCGTCTACTGGGACGCCGGCACCGCCCGGCTGCTGCCCCGGCTGCTGCGCCGGCTGCTGCGCCGGCTGCTGCGCGACCGTACCTGCGGTCCGGTATTCGTCACCCACCGCCGCCCTGGCCCGGGGAAGATTCTCAGCCCGCGCGACGTATGCCCGGATACCGGCCTGGCCCGCCTCTCCTACGGTCAGGCCCGTGCCCTTCTCGATGAGCACACGGCCGTGCGCGGGCCGGGGACGGGCTGGGACCTTCACGAGTACCGCCACGGTGCACTGACGCACCTCGGCGAGCAGGGCGCGTCCCTGCTGATGCTGATGGCGAAGTCGCGGCACAAGAAGCCGGAGAACGTCCGCCGGTACTTCAAGCCGTCCCACGCGGCGATCTCGGAGCTGACCAGCCTCCTCGCACCCGGCGATGCACGGCGCTGAGTTCCCGTCGGCCCGGCATCGTCCGACACCGGGGGACGGGCGTGTTAGCGTTTGGAGTGCAGAGGCAACAGGGTCGACTGCGGAGACTGAGTGGGAGGTGAGTTGATGACTGTCGTAGAGGCCGCTGCCGTGTGCAGTGCCCGCCGGACCATCCTCACGTCCCGGGCCCCGGTCTGACCTGACGTTTCCGCCCCCGCCCGAGTCTGTCGGTCTGCGGGAGGCGAGTGCTTCGTGCCTATCGGGGTCCTTGTTCAAGGGTCTCTACGTTGTCTCAACCTTCCTTCAATCCCCTCCCATCACCGCACTCTCTGGCGGACTACGGCTGGGACGAGGCGTGCGAGCACGCCTTCGCCCCGCACCGGGCTGCCGGGCTGATTCCCGCCCGGATCGTGCGGGCCGAGCGTGGCCTGTGCCAGGCCGTCACCGACACCGGCCCGGCGCGCGCGGAGATTCCGGTCTCCGCCGGCACTGGCGATCCGCTCTCGGCGCCGTGCACGGGTGACTGGGCCGCTCTGCGCCCCGCCGCTGGTGGCCACGCGCCGGTGGTGGACTCGGTACTGGAACGGCGCACCGTCCTGGTGCGCTCCACCGCCTCGCGAACCTCGCACGGCCATCTCCTGGCTGCCAACGTCGACACGGTCGTGGTGACCGCGTCCCTGGCCGCCCCGCTCAAGCACGGACGGATTGAGCGCATGCTCGCCCTGGCCTGGGAGAGCGGCGCGCAGCCGGTCGTGGTGCTCACCAAGGCCGACCAGTGCGCCGACGCGCAACTGGCCGCGGCCGAGGTGGCCGAGGTGGCACCGGGTACGGATGTGCTGGTCACCAGCGCCCTGACCGGCCAGGGTCTGGACACACTGACGGCTGTTGCGGACGGCACCATCGTGCTGCTCGGCCCCTCCGGAGCAGGCAAGTCCACCCTGGGCAACCAGTTGCTGGGCGAGGACCGGCTGGCTACCGGCGCCGTGCGCGAGGCGGATGGCAAAGGCCGGCACACCACCGCGTGGCGGGAGCTGCTGCCGCTGCCCGGCGGCGGGGTTCTGCTGGACACCCCCGGTCTGCGCGCGATCGGCCTGCACGACGCCCAGGACGGACTGGAGCAGACCTTCGCTGATATCGAACGCCTCGCCCAGGACTGCCGGTTCACCGACTGCCGTCACGGACGCGAGCCGGGCTGCGCGGTCCTGGCCGCCATCGAGGCCGGCGATACTCCCCGGCGCCGTCTGGACAGCTACCACCGGCTGCTGCGGGAGAACGCCTACGCCGCCTCGCGCACCGACGCGCGGCTACGGAACGGACGTGAGGCCGCCAAGAAGGACATCGCGCAAAGACTGCGCGCCACCTACCAGTTCCGGGAGCGCCAGCTGTGAACGCCACCAACACACCTGACCACACTCCTGGCACCGATCCGGTGACCGAGGCGTTCATCGCCCTGCACCACGGCCTACCCCGGCAGGGCCCCGGCTCGGACGCCACCACGCGCCGCCTGCTGGAGGCGGCCGGGCCACTGCCCGAGCGCCCTCGGGTGCTCGACGCGGGCTGCGGACCCGGCCGCTCCACCCTGCTGCTGGCCGAAGAAACCGGCGCGCACGTGACCGCGGTCGACCTGCACCAGCCCTTCCTGGACGGCCTCGCCGCCGAGGCGGCCCGCCGGGGCCTGGGCGACCGGGTCACGGTCCTCAACCGCTCGATGGACCAGCTGCCCTTCCCCGATCACAGCTTCGACGTGATCTGGGCCGAAGGCTCGGTCTACACCGTCGGCTTCGACGTCGCCCTGCGCGCCTGGCACCGCCTGCTCGCACCGGGCGGTGTCCTCGTTGTCACCGAGATCGAATGGACCGTGCCCGAACCCGCCGGACCGGTGCGCGCGTACTGGGACGCGGCCTACCCGCTGCGTACCCACGCCGCGAACACTGACGCCGCGCAGGCCGCCGGCTACCGCCTCCGCGCGCACCGGCCGCTGCCGGAAAGCGACTGGTGGGACGAGTACTACACGCCGCTCGCCCAGCGGATCGCCGAAGCGGACCAGCACCAGCCCGGCAGGCCCGAGGCACTCGCGGCGCTGCGGGCAGAGATCACCATGCGGCGCGAACACGGCAGCGACTACGACTACGCCGCCTACCTCCTCCAGCCCCACGACCGCTCCCCTCGCACTCCCCAGAACGGAACCGCCATGACCACCTGGACCACCCGCCCCGAGACCGCCGAGGACATCACCGCCGTCCGCGACATCAACCTCGCCGCATTCCCCGCCGCCGAGGAGGCCGACCTCGTCGACGCCCTGCGCGCCGACCCGAAGGCATGGATCGACGGCCTGTCCATGGTCACCGAGGCCCCCGACGGCACCTTGGTCGGGCACGCCCTGCTCACCCGCTGCCACGTCGACGGCGCACCCGCCCTGGCCCTGGCCCCCTGCGCGGTACGGCCCTCGGCCCAGCGCACCGGCGCAGGCTCCGCCGCCATCCGCGCCGCCCTGGACGCCGCAAGGGCCATGGGAGAAAACCTCGTCCTCGTCCTCGGGCACACCGACTACTACCCGCGGTTCGGCTTCACCCCCGCCTCCCGCTTCGGCATCCGAGCCCCCTTCGAGGTACCCGACGAGGCCATGATGGCCATGGCCCTGGACGACACCCGCCCGGTCCCCACCGGCACCATCCAGTACCCTGCCGCGTTCGGCCTCTGATCCCTCCTGCGGCGCCCCGGAGGTAGGAGCCCCGGGGCGCCCCCCTGCGGACCGTGGCCGGGCTCACGTCCGGTTCACGATGGCGTCCGTGCTGGTCAACGAGTCCGGATCGGGGAAGGCCCGTTGCGACCTTCCTCGGCGTCGGCCCCGGTCAGCCGTTGTCGGTGGCGTGCTTGTCGCGCAGGGGCCGCAGGCCGCCGGGCAGGTCGGGAAGCTGGAAGGAATAGCGGCCCAGCACGTCAGCACGACCGCGTTGAGGACCAGGCCCAAGGCGCCGATCTGATCCTCCATGCCGTCCTGGTAGCGCTGGTAAAGCTGTCCGGCCCGGCCGTGGAAAATCTTCCGGGCCAGGGCGTGGCGGCCTTCCTGGAGGTTGGCCTGCACCTGATCTGGCGCCGGTAGCCGGGCTCATCGGCCAGACGCAGGATGTGCAGGGTCTTCGCGATCCGCCCGTAGTGCGCTATCGCGTCGCCGAGCGGGGTGGGGCGTCCGTCGCGCGACAGCATCCGGATCACGTCGTACGCGCGGACGGCTCCGGTGTGGATGGAGCCGATGATCCGCAGGATGTCCTCCCAGTGCCGCTCGATCCGGGCGAGGTCGACCCGGCCGCGGGCCGCGTCCTGGAAGGCGCCGTAGTCGGCGCTCCGGTCGATCCGCCACATCTTCTGGTCCGGCAGGTCCGCGAGCTGCGGGGCGTAGGCGAACCCGGCCAGGGTGAGCAGCCCGAACACGATGTCGCTGTACGAGGCGGTGTCGGTGACGATCATCTCCGGACGCTTGCCGCCGTCACGGTCGTAGAGGACGTCCAGCACGTACAGGGAATCGCGCGGGGTGCCGACCACGACCTTCCCGCCCAGACCCGCCGCCTGGTCGTTGATCATGTTGAGCCAGGTCGCGCCGCCCCGGCGCCCGAAGTACTTCGGGTTCGGCCGCGCGTACACGCTGGGGACGGGGACGACGAATCGCATCCCGTCCACCGAGGCGACCAGGCCCCCGCCCCACGTCTGCGCGAGACCGATGGACGCCTGGTGGTCGATGAGGGTCGCGTTCGCGGCCCGGTACGTTGCCGGCCGCAGATACGTCTGGTCAACGTGGGACAGCCTGCCGTGCTTCAGCGCGTCCGCGCCGCCCATCACCGGGGTGTAGCCGACGTTGCAGCCGTGGGCGACCAGCAGCGCGGCGATCGTGACGTTCAGGTCCTTCAACCTCGCCTCGCCGCCGGTCACCGAGGTGAACGCGGCGTCGGCACCGGTCCAGGAGAACACCTCCAGCAACACCTCGGGCAGGTCCACCCGCGGCAGCATCGCGTTCACCGCAGCCCGCAGATCGAGCAGGGAGGCCGGTTCGGGCTCCGGCTCCAGGGCGGCGAAGTGCAGCCGGCCGTCGTCGTCGAAGACGATCTGCGCGTTGTCCGGGACCCGGCCGGCGACCTCCCGATAGGTGCCGTCCAGCAGCGCGGCCCGCGCCGCCAGATGCCCGCCCGCCTCCCCGGGCAGGTTCAGCGAGGCCAGCACGGTCGGCCGGGCCTGCTGCCACGCCTCACCGGCCAGCAGCTTCGCCCGCGGGTCGCCCCACTTCGAGGAGTTGCGGGCGAAGACCTGCTTGCTGCGCAGCATCCGGTGCAGCTGCTCCAGCACGCAGAACGTGTACGCCTTCCAGTCCACCGTGCCCGGCTCCAGATGTGGCGCCGACAGCACCAGGCGACGCCACGACCCGGTGAGCAGCCCCGTGTCCATCTCGGCAGGGCCGACCTTCTTGCGGCCCATCAGCTCCGGCAGCGACAGCAGCGCGCCCAGTACGGCCTCGCCTTCCGGAGTGGCGTCGAAGTCCACCACGGTGACCAGCAGCTTCAGGAACGGGCGGACCGTGCCGAACCGGCCCACCAGCATGGCCCGCCATGCCTCGTCGGCATCGGAGTCCAGCGGCGGGGTCAGCTCGAACAGCGCGGCGATCGCAGCGGCCAGCTCGTTGCGGGGCACCACCTGCTCGACGGCCGCCCACATCGCCTCCAGGCTCTCCACCTTCGGCGGGGCGATCTCCCCGGTGTCGGTGTCGACCTGCTCGGAGGTGGTGTCGAACACGACCTGGAAGGCGGTCGCCAGCTTCGCCGACGCCCGCTCCACCCGCGGCAGCGTCTTCAGCTTCTCCTTCGCGCTCTCGCGCTCCGCCTTCGCCAGCAGCTTCGTCGCGATCAGCACCTCCAGCAGGTCCAGCGCGTCATCCACCGCCCGCGACGTCAGGTAGACGGTGGTGGCCAGCAGCGTCGCCAGGCGGCGGGCGTCGGAGTGCCGGCGCAGCAGCGACGTCTTGCCGTCCACCCCGTACCGCGACAGCTCCGCCAACCTGCGCGGCGGTATCCCCGACACATCCACCGCGCCCATCCCGAGCGCGGCAATCTCCTCCGCCCGCTCCAAGGCCCTCTTCATCTGCGGGCCCGACACCCGCACCGGGCCCGGCGCAGCCGGTCCAGCTCCGAGACCCGCTCACCGGGCGGAATCGTCAGCAGGGAGTCCAGCACCGCCTGCTGCCCCACCCCGAGCATCCCGTACAGGTGTCCCACAGCCGCTGGTTCGCCGCCTCCCGCACCGAGGCCACCAGCCTCGTCAGCGTCGTGACCCCCGGCAGCAGCACCCGCCGCTCACGCAGCCACCCCACCGCCGCGTCGAACAACGCCTTCGGCCCCTCGCCAGTCGTCCAGGCCCGCGCGTCCACCCACTCCCGCAGCTCGCCCTCCGCCTCGGTGAACTCCCGGTACTCCAGCACCCGCCGCAGCTCGCGTACGTGCTCCAGCCGGGTGTTCTCCCGCTCGCCGTACGCCTTGAGCACCGGCGGGTCCCCGATGTCCAACTGCTCGGCGGGGTAGCCCACGACCTCCGGCGGCACCTCGGCCGGGTCGTCCAGGAACACCCCGAGATACCGCGCGGTCGTGAGCTGGGCCGCAAACCCCAGGCGGTTGTGCGCCCGCCTCTTGGACTCGATCAGCTCCCGATCCGTGTCGTCCACGAAAAAGAACCGCTCCAACTCCGTACGGGGTAGCGCCCCGCGATACGCCGCGTACGCGGCAGCCTGCTCATCCGTCAAAGACTCGACCGGCACCCAGGACCTCCAAAACAGTCGATCAACACGACTGCCGAAGGTTCAGCCACCGCAGAAGCCCAGGTCAAAGCCCTCACAGAGGGCGGAAGGGCTTAGCGCCGGTTTCCGTTCCGATGTTCCTCGACCCCCTATGTCGCCGGGGCCGTGACGGCTCGGGCCGGGGACGAGATGTCGGGGCCGGCGCTGACGCCGGCGGAGTTCGCCCTGGCCGGATCGGCCGTCGACGCCGCCTCGCTGCTGGCGGGCATCACGGTCTCCGCCGCGGCCGGCGGGCCGGTGGTCGGGGTGCTCCTCGACCGTGCGGAACGGCCGGGCCGTCTGCTGGCCGGCGCCCTCCTCCTGTACGCGGTGGGCCTGGGCGCGGTCCTGGCGGGGCTCGGCCGCCTGCCGTTCGCCGTCACCCTCCTGGTCGCCGTGGTGGCGGGGCTGACGGGTCCGGCCCTCTCCGGGGGCTGGACGGCCCAGCTCCCCCGGGTGGTGGCGGGCGACCGGCTGCCCCGGGCGACCGCGCTGGACGCCATGACGTTCAGCGCCGCGAGTCTGGCCGGTCCGGCTCTCGCCGGCGGGGTGGCGGAACTGCTGGGGGCCCGGTCGGCCGTGGTGGTCTCCGTGGGGCTCATCGCCCTGGCGCTGCCCGCCGCGTGGCGGCTGCCCGCGCGTCCCGGCCGAGAGCGGGGCGCCCGCCCCACCGAGGCCGGGCGGGAACGGGGCGCCCGCCCGGCCTCGGTGGCCGGGGACCTCGCCGCCGGTCTGCGGGCCGTCGCCGGTCGGCCCTCCCTGGCCCGGGCGACCGCCACCTCGGTGGTCTGTTGTGTCGCCCAGGGCATGCTGACGGCCTGTCTCCCGCTTCTGGGGGAACGGGCCCTGGGCGGAGCCGGTCGCGGTGCGCTGCTGCTCTCCGGCCCGGCGGTCTCCGCGCTGCTGGCCGGCGCCGTGCTCGCCCGGTTTCCGCGCTCGGTCGCCCCCGACACCGTCATCTGGGCCGGAGCCGCCGTCCAGGCCGCCGCCCTGGCGCTGGCCGTGACGGGTCGGCCCACCGCGCTCGTCGCGGCCGTACTCCTGGCCGGGGCCGGGGAGGGCCCCCAGCTGGCCGCCCTGTTCGCGGTCCGTCACCGGGAGGCCCCGGACCGGCTGCGCGGCCAGATCTTCACCACCGGCGCCAGTATGAAGATCACCGGATTCGCCGTGGGGGCCTCAGTGGCCGGACCGGTCGCGGCCCGGTCCCTCCCGGGTGCCCTGGCGCTCGCGGCGGGGGTGGCGGGTCTCGCGGTTCTGGTCTTCTTCGCGATCCCGTCGGCGTCCGCCATTCGTCCGGCGGCCGGACCCACCGGCGACTGAGCCACTGCCCACCGGGACGCCCTCCGGGGCCGCCGTCCGGGCCGGATCACTCCGGGGCTTGAGCTTCGGGGGCCGGGCTCTCTTTGCAAGGAATGGGTAAAGGGCCTGGATGAACCCACCCGCCCACCCCGGCAGTTGGCGAGGGCTTGACGCGGAGCGACGCATTTGCCACGAACGGTGAAGAGGCTCTAACGTGCCCGAATGACGACAGCCCCCGAGGTGCGGCAACACCTTCGAGGGCCTGGCCGTCGAGATCGTCGAACCTGAAAGAAAGCGATCCCATGGCTGAGAGCCAGCTTAGTGCCGCCGCGCACCCGCTCGCCAGTCCCGGCTACGGCAAACGGTCCGCGCCGGGCCAACGTCCCCGCTCGGCGGCGGACTTCGCGGAGCTTCCGCACCGTGAGCAGTACATCGCCGGATACATCGACCGGCTGCCGGACGGCTCCGACATCGGCCACAAGACGCTGGCCTCGGTGCTGCCGCTCTACGGCCAGCAGGCGGTCAGTACGGCGCTGAACAACCTGGTCAGGGCCGGGTATCTGCGCCGGGGGCGGGAGCAGACGGACACCTCGGGCGGCCCGCGGTGGGTGACCCGGACCTGGTGGTCGCGGACCCCGCGCGACGACGCCTGGTGGGCGGCCTTCCAGCGCGGGGACGTCCCGGACGAGGACCGGCCGAAACGCACCACGCTCTCCCGGGCCTTCGTGCTGCTCGCCGCGCTGACCCGGGAGACCCCGGCACTGACCCTGTCGTCCGCCGACTGCACCCGGCTGGCGCCGCTGGTCACCGCGTGGTTCGACCGGGGCGCCGAGGAGCGCCAGGTCCGGTACGCCCTGACGACCGGGCTGCCGCCGGTGATCCACCACCCGTTCGCCCTGCTCCACCGGCGGCTGACCGACAAGATCCCGCCCGAGCGCATCCGCCCGGTCCGCCCGCCGCTCCGGGTGCTGGAATGCGCCCGCTGCGGCGACCCGGCCCGCCCCGAGGCGCTGCTCGACGGCGAATGCGGCCCCTGCCGGGGCCGGCCGGCCCCACCACCGTCCGCCCGCCTCCTCTCCCCCGCCCGCGTACGCGCCCACGCTGCCCGGGCCCGGGCAGCCGCGACCGGCCTGCCGCCGGAGCCGTGCCGTACGTGATCACCGAGCACTTCGAGGAGCTGGCGCACGGCGCCCCCGAAACGGTGGAACTGGAGCTCATCGAGGGCCGGTTGCGGGAGAAACCGCCCCGGGACGGCGACCACGGCGCGATTCTGCAGTGGCTGCTGCGACGGTGCCGGGAACAGCGGCCCGCACTCGGCCTGTTCCTGCTGCCAGGCCTGCGCGTCGGCACCGACCCGCCCTCCCGGCTCCGCCCGGACGGCTTTCTGGCGCCGCTCGGGCACTTCGCCGGCCGGCGTGAATGGCACCCGGCGGACGGCGGCCTCATGGCGGTGGAGGTCAGCTCGTTCCGCCCCGGCGACCCCCGCGACCGGCGGGCCAAGCGCCGCGCTTACGCCCGTGCGGGGGTGCCCGTCCAGGTGTTCGTCGACCGGCGAGGACGCCGGGTGGTCGTGCACAGCGACCCGGCGAGCGGCGACTACCGGCGGCGTACCAGCCACGCGTACGGCGCGAGTCTGCGGCTGCCGGACCCCGTGGGGGTCACGCTCGACACGGAAAGGCTGAAGAACTACGCCCGTTGACGCCCTCCCAGGGGGCCGGGCGGCAACAAGGGGGCAAGGAACCCCGGGCCGGGGAACGCCCGAGGGCGGCACCCCTGGAGTGGGGTGCCGCCCTCGGTGTACGGGTCGCGCGGCCGGGAGGGCACGCGATCCGGAGGACTCGCCGGTCCGGGAGTTCCGGAGGCCCGGAGACCGGACCGGCAGTGATCCCGGAGGATCAGAAGTCCATGTCACCGCCCGGCATACCGCCCGGAGCGGCCGCGGCGGCCTTCTCCGGCTTGTCCGCGATGACGGCCTCGGTGGTGAGGAACAGCGCGGCGATGGAGGCGGCGTTCTGCAGCGCGGAACGGGTCACCTTCGCCGGGTCGATGATGCCCTCGGCGATCATGTCGACGTACTCGCCGGTGGCGGCGTTCAGGCCGTGACCGACGGGCAGGTTGCGCACCTTCTCGACGATGACGCCGCCCTCGAGACCACCGTTGACGGCGATCTGCTTCAGCGGGGCCTCCAGGGCGAGCTTCACGGCGTTGGCGCCGGTCGCCTCGTCACCGGACAGCTCCAGCTTCTCGAAGACCGAGGACGCCTGGATCAGAGCCACGCCACCACCGGCGACGATGCCCTCCTCGACGGCGGCCTTGGCGTTGCGCACCGCGTCCTCGATGCGGTGCTTGCGCTCCTTGAGCTCGACCTCGGTGGCGGCACCGGCCTTGATGACGGCCACGCCGCCGGCCAGCTTCGCCAGACGCTCCTGGAGCTTCTCGCGGTCGTAGTCCGAGTCGGAGTTCGCGATCTCGGCGCGGATCTGCTTGACGCGACCCTGCACCTGCTCGCTCTCACCGGCACCGTCGACGATGGTGGTCTCGTCCTTGGTGATGACGACCTTGCGGGCGCGGCCCAGCAGGTCGAGACCGGCGTTCTCCAGCTTCAGGCCGATCTCCTCGGAGATGACCTGGCCACCGGTGAGGATGGCGATGTCGTTCAGCATGGCCTTGCGGCGGTCACCGAAGCCCGGGGCCTTGACGGCGACGGACTTGAAGGTGGCGCGGATCTTGTTGACCAGCAGGGTCGACAGGGCCTCGCCCTCGACGTCCTCGGCGATGATCAGCAGCGGCTTGCCGGACTGCATGACCTTCTCCAGGAGCGGCAGGAGGTCCTTCACGCTGCCGATCTTGGAGTTGACGATGAGGATGTACGGGTCGTCGAGGGACGCCTCCATACGCTCCATGTCGGTGGCGAAGTACGCCGAGATGTAGCCCTTGTCGAAGCGCATACCCTCGGTGAGCTCCAGCTCCAGACCGAAGGTCTGGGACTCCTCGACGGTGATGACGCCTTCCTTGCCGACCTTGTCCATGGCCTCGGCGATGAGCTCACCGATCTGGGTGTCGGCGGCGGAGATGGAGGCCGTGGAAGCGATCTGCTCCTTGGTCTCGACATCCTTCGCCTGCTCCAGCAGCGCGCCGGAGACGGCCTCGACGGCCTTCTCGATACCGCGCTTCAGGGCCATCGGGTTGGCGCCGGCGGCGACGTTGCGCAGGCCCTCGCGGACGAGCGCCTGGGCGAGAACGGTCGCGGTGGTCGTACCGTCACCGGCGACGTCGTCCGTCTTCTTGGCGACTTCCTTGACCAGCTCGGCGCCGATCTTCTCGTACGGGTCCTCGAGCTCGATCTCCTTGGCGATGGAGACACCATCGTTGGTGATCGTGGGGGCGCCCCACTTCTTCTCGAGGACGACGTTGCGACCCTTGGGGCCCAGGGTCACCTTGACGGCGTCGGCGAGCTGGTTCATGCCGCGCTCGAGGCCGCGCCGTGCCTCCTCGTCGAACGCGATGATCTTGGCCATGTGAAGTGGTCCTCCCGGACGGGGTGGAAAAGCCGGACCGCGCTGGTGCCCGCGACGGACGGCTCGCGACCCCTGTGGTTCCTTGCCCCACTGGCCCGCGGGCCTCACCGACCCGATCCTCGGTTGTCACTCTCACTCGTCGAGTGCTAACGCCAATGATTAGCACTCGACCCCTGCGAGTGCAAGCGAATCCCGCGCGCCCGCCCGGCTTCCGGACAGTGGAACCCCGCCCTCCGGACACCCGTCCGGAGGGCGGGGCGAAGAGGAGGGACGCATACGCGCCGGAGCCCGAGCGGGGCCGGGCCGAACACGCGCCCGGGGCCGGGCCGGGCACGCGCCGGCGGCGGGACGTGGGCCGGGGCATACCGGGCACGCTCGCGCCGGGGGCGGGAAGCGGGCGGGGGCGCACCACCGACAGGACCGGACTGGACCGAGGCGGGGCGGACCGGGGCGAGGCGGGGTGTACCGGACCGGACCGGGGCGGACCGGGGCGGAGACGCGCCGAGGGGCCCGTGCCCCTCCTCGGACACGAACCCCTCGGCGCGCTGCTGAGTCAATGGTCGATCGCGCGGCACTCAGCCAACGGCGAGCTTGACCATGTCCGCCTGCGGACCCTTCTGGCCCTGCGAGATCTCGAACTCGACTCGCTGACCTTCTTCAAGGGTGCGGTAGCCGTCCATCTGGATCGCGCTGTAGTGGACGAATACATCCGCACCACCGTCGACCGCGATGAAGCCGTACCCCTTCTCCGCGTTGAACCACTTGACGGTGCCCTGAGCCATGCCTAACTCCCCTATTACTGGCCCTTGCACAGGACCGCACTTCGCGGACCCGGGTCAGACCTCACCCCCGAACAGGCCCCCCGGCGCCGGGGCCGAGAGGTGGGGGGTGTGCGCCGGAACGCGTCGACCGCCGCTGAATGTATCTGCCCAACTGCCGTCTGCAACAGGTCAGTCGGACGAGAAATCCGGGCAGGCGGGAACGGACCTACTCCGCGCTTCGGCGGAATCCCGGGCAACTCGGGCCGGGAAAAGCGGGCAAACTCCGCATGTCGCGGGGCCACTTTGACTTCATCTTGTCGGGCCGGGGCGCCTTTTCATATGCGCGTGACATGAGCGGCGGCGCGGGCTTCCCCAACTCTACCGCGCTCAACCATGCGGAACGGCCCCCTTCGCTCAGGACACCCGAAGGGGGCGATTCCGTGGCCGGAAACGGCGGTCGCGGGCTCCCCGCCGCCCGCCGGCCGCCGTCTCCGGTCGTACAACTGGCCGTACAACCGGTCGTACGGCCGGCCGTACGACGCGCCGTACGGCTCAGCAGCCGCCGGCGACGGCGGGGATGATCGAGACACCGGCGCCGTCCGGCGTCGCGGTGGCCAGACCGTTCTCGAAGCGCACGTCGTCGTCGTTGACATAGACGTTGACGAAGCGGCGCAGCTTGCCCTGGTCGTCCAGGACGCGGGCGGCGATGCCGGGGTGGTCGCGCTCCAGCGACTCGATGACCTCGGAGAGGGTCGCGCCCTCGGCGGTGACCTCGGCCTGGCCGCCGGTGTAGGTGCGCAGGATGGTGGGGATGCGGACGCTGACGCTCATGGGGTCCTGCTTTCTCGCCCTCGTGCCCTCGGATACGGGCTCGTCCGGGCGTGATCGATCGGGCTCGGTGGGATGTGCGGGGGGACAGGGCGGCGGGGGGACAGGGCGGGGTTCGGCGGCTCGGGCGATGGCCGGAAAGGTACGGGCATCCGGCGCCGCGCCGGGCACCGGCACGGCGGCTCCGGAGCCGCGGTACCCCCCTGGCCGTACACGCTCCGGCCCGCTCCCGCGGCGGCGGTACGCCCCCGGCGCCGTACGGCCGCCGCGCCCGGCCGCGCGACGGCGTGCGCGGGCGCGGGCACGTGGACACACGACGGCGGACACGGGCGCGGACGCGGGCACGAGAGCGCCGGGAGCGCCCGGGCGCCCGGGAACGCCCGGGCCGTCAGGCGCCCGGGCGGCCGGTCAGTGTGCCAGGCCGGCCGCGCGGAAGGCGTCCAGGCTGGGACGGATGGTGGCGGTGGGGCCGGTGGTGGGAGCCACGGCGTCCAGGGTCTTCAGCCCGTCGCCGGTGTTGAGGACCACGGTGGTGAGCGTGGGGTCCAGCAGACCGGCCTCGATCAGCTTCCGGGTCACGCCCACGGTCACCCCGCCCGCCGTCTCGGCGAAGATCCCCTCGGTGCGGGCGAGCAGCTTGATCGCCGCCACCACCTGCTCGTCGTTCACGTCCTCCACCGCGCCGCCGGTGCGGCGGGCGATGTCCAGGACATAGGGGCCGTCGGCCGGGTTGCCGATGGCGAGCGACTTGGCGATGGTGTCGGGCTTCTGCGGGCGGACCACGTCGTGACCGGCCTTGAAGGCGGCGGAGACCGGGGAGCAGCCCTCGGCCTGGGCGCCGAAGATCTTGTACGGCTTCTCCTCGACCAGGCCCAGTTCGATCAGCTCGCGCAGCCCCTTGTCGATCTTGGTCAGCTGGGAGCCGGAGGCGATCGGGATCACCAGCTGGTCCGGCAGCCGCCAGCCGAGCTGCTCGCAGATCTCGTACGCCAGCGTCTTGGAACCCTCGGCGTAGTACGGGCGGAGGTTGACGTTGACGAAGCCCCAGCCCTCGCCCGCCGGGTCCCCGATGAGCTCGGAGCAGAAGCGGTTGACGTCGTCGTAGGTGCCCTCGATGCCGACCAGTTCACCGCCGTAGACCGCGGCCATCACGACCTTGCCCTGCTCCAGGTCGTGCGGGATGAAGACGCAGGAGCGGAAGCCCGCGCGGGCGGCGGCGGCGCCCACCGCGCCCGCCAGGTTGCCGGTGGAGGAGCAGGAGAGGGTGGTGAAGCCGAAGGCGCGCGCGGCCTCCAGCGCCTGGGCGACGACCCGGTCCTTGAATGAGTGGGTCGGATTCCCGGAGTCGTCCTTGATGTGCAGCTTTCCGGGTTCGACACCCAGTTCGCGGGCGAGGTTGTCGGCCCGTACGAGCTTGGTCCAGCCCGGGTTCAGATTGGGCCGCTCGGCCACGTCGGCGGGGACCGGCAGCAGCGGGGCGTACCGCCAGATGCTGGTGGGGCCGGCCTCGATACGGGCGCGCAGCGCCTCGGGGTCACCGGCCGGCAGGTCGTACGCGACCTCCAGCGGGCCGAAGCACAGCTCACAGGCGAAAATGGGACCGAGCGCGAAGCGTTCGCCGCACTCGCGGCAGGACAGCGCGGCGGCGGGTCCGAGATCGACGGCCGGGCCGTGGCCCTCTCCGGTACCGGGCGTCCGGGGGGTGTCAACGGTCTGAACAGCCATGGAGGCGAGGCCCTTTCTCCTCATCTTCCTCATGGCGCATCTCGCCATGAGACGGAATTGGCACCTTCCCTAGCCGGGGCCTCGCGGTGCGATCGTCAGGCGATCTCACGAGTGCCGGCTGGAGGGTTGCCGGGGCTTCAACGGGCCGTGTCCCTCTGCCCCTCTGGATGAGCGGTATGCGGTTGTGGTTCTTCGGTTGTCTGTCTTCGGTGGTGCGCGGGTGCCTCTTCGGCGATGCGCGTGCGACCCCCGCCATGCGGTGGCCGGCCACGTTGTTCAAGACTGTAACCGAACCCCTGGACGACCGGACCGGTCGTCCGCACCGCGAGATGGAGATCACGTGCTGGATGAGGTGGAGCGCTGGCTGGCCCGGCGGTCCTGGACGGTGCGGGACCGCCCGCCGGAGCGGCTGCTGGCCGCCAAGCGGGACACCACGGTCAGTGTGGTGCTCCCCGCGCTGAACGAGGAGGCGACGGTCGGGGAGATCGTCGCCGTGATCCGGCGCGAGCTGATGTCCGACGCGGTGCCGCTGGTGGACGAGCTGGTGGTGGTCGACTCCGGGTCCACCGACCGTACGGCCGAGGTGGCGGCGGCGGCCGGGGCGCGGGTGGTGGCGCGGGACGCGATCCTGCCCCGGATACCGGCGGTGCCGGGCAAGGGCGAGGTGCTGTGGCGCTCGCTCCTGGCGACCAGCGGGGACGTGGTCTGCTTCGTCGACGCGGATCTGCGGGAGTTCTCGGCCGACTTCGTGACCGGGATCGTGGGGCCGCTGCTGACCGACCCCTCGGTGGAGTTCGTCAAGGCGATGTACGACCGGCCCTACCGAGGCGGCTCCGGGGCCGGGGCCGAGATCGGCGCCGGGGCCGGTCCCGGGCCCGCCGCCGGGGCCGGCTCCGGCGGCGGGCAGGGCGGGCGGGTGACCGAGCTGGTGGCGCGGCCGCTGCTGAATCTGCACTGGCCCCTGCTGGCCGGCTTCGTACAGCCGCTGGGCGGCGAGTACGCGGCGCGCCGCACGCTCCTGGAACGGCTGCCGTTCCCGGTGGGGTACGGGGTGGAGCTGGCGCTGCTGGTGGACGCGCTGCACACGGTGGGGCTG
The DNA here is from genome assembly GCF_024756275.1 of Streptomyces pyxinae. Classification (GTDB taxonomy): domain Bacteria; phylum Actinomycetota; class Actinomycetes; order Streptomycetales; family Streptomycetaceae; genus Streptomyces; species Streptomyces pyxinae. Next base: position 217,360 of record NZ_JANUGQ010000006.1, read on the forward strand.
GACGCGCTGGCCCAGGTGGACGTGGGCGTCCGGCTGCACCGGCACCAGGATGAACGGGCGCTCGGCCGGATGGCGGCGGCGATCTACCGGACGGCCCAGGTGCGGCTGTCGCGCGGGCATCTGGTGCGGCCGAGGCTGACCCAGTTCGAGCGCGGCGCCGAGGGCTTCGTCCCGTCCACCGGCCCGGTGGACACCGAGGAACGGCCGCCGATGGCCGAGATCGCGGAGTACGCCCGCCGCCGCCGGGTGGCCTGAGCGACGACCGGGACCCGGGCGGCCGGACGGTCGGACCGGACGGCGGGGCCGGGGGGACCGGGGCCGAGGGGGGCCGGGCCCGAGGGGGCCGGGGCCGGGCGGCAGGGCCGGGGCCGGACCGGACGGCGGGGCCGGGAGGCCGGGCCTGGGGGTGGCGGACCGGGCGGCAGGGCCGGGCGACGGGGCCGGGGGCCGACCGGGGAGCCGGGCCCGAGGGGGGCGGGACCGGGGCGGCGGGGCCCGGGGGGCGGGACCGGGAGGCCGGGGCCGGGGGTGGCGGGGTGCTGACCAGCGGGTCGGCGGGTACGCGTCTGGCCGGATCGCCGTACGTTTGAGTGGTTCCCCGGCGGGCTAGGTTCGTTGCCATGGCAGCCCAGATTCTTGTCGCGTCGAACCGTGGTCCCATCAGCTACACCCCCCGAGACGACGGCTCGCTGGAGGCCCGGCGGGGCGGCGGCGGACTGGTCTCCGGGCTCTCCGCGATCGGGCCGGACGCGGGGGCGCTCTGGGTCTGCTCGGCGCTGGGCGAGGGCGACCGGGAGGCAGTGCGGCGCGGGATCTCCGAGCCGGGCGTACGGATGCTGGACATCGACGCGGAGACCCACGCCGCCGCGTACAACGGGGTCGCCAACTCGGTGCTCTGGTTCGTCCACCACCTGCTGTACCAGACGCCGCTGGAGCCGGTCTTCGACGCGGAGTTCCGCCGCCAGTGGGAGGCGTACCGCGCCTACAACCGGGCCTTCGCCGAGGCGCTGGCGGCCGAGGCGGCGGAGGGCGCCGCCGTGCTGATCCAGGACTACCATCTGACGCTCGCCCCCGGGATGCTGCGGGAGCTCCGCCCCGACCTGCGGATCGGGCACTTCTCGCACACCCCCTGGGCGCCCGCCGACTACTTCCGGATGCTCCCGGACGACGTGGCCGAGGAGCTGCTGCGCGGCATGCTCGGCGCGGACCGGCTGGGCTTCCTCACCCGCCGCTGGGCGGACGCCTTCGCCGGCTGCTGCGAGCGGCTGCTGGGCGGCACCGGCTCCACCGAGATCGGAGTGCACGGACTGGGCGCGGACGCGGAGTTCCTCCGGGAGCGGTCGCGCCGGCCGGACGTGGACGAGCGGATGGCCGCGCTGCGGGAGCAGATCGGGGACCGCAAGGCGATCGTCCGGGTGGACCGTACCGAGCTGTCCAAGAACATCGTGCGCGGGCTGCACGCCTACCGGACGCTGCTGGCGGAGTACCCGCAGTGGCGTGGAGAGGTGGTGCACGTCGCCTTCGCCTATCCCTCCCGCCAGGATCTCGCGGTCTACCGGGAGTACACGGCCGAGGTGGCCCGGCTGGCCGAGGAGATCAACACCGAGTACGGCACGGACGACTGGACGCCGGTGGTGCTGCACGTGAAGGACGACTTCGCGCGTTCGCTGGCCGCCTACCGGCTGGCCGACGTGGCCCTGGTCAACCCGATCCGGGACGGCATGAACCTGGTCGCCAAGGAGGTCCCGGTCGTCTCCGACGAGGGGTGCGCGCTGGTGCTCTCCCGGGAGGCGGGGGCGTACGAGGAGCTGGGCGAGGACGCGGTGACGGTGAACCCGTACGACATCACCGCCACGGCCGCCGCCCTGCACGAGGCGCTCTCCATGCCCCCGGCCGAGCGCGCCGAACGCTCCAAGCGGCTGGCCGCCGCCGCCACCGCCCTTCCCCCGGCCCGCTGGTTCCTCGACCAGCTGGAGGCCCTCCGCGCGGCGACGGCGTAGCGGGCCCGCGTAGCGAGCCCGGGCCCCGCCCGGGCTCGCGCCCCCGGGCGGGGCTCAGGCGGCGGGCGGGGTCTCCAGGGTGTCGGCCAAGCGCGACAGGAAGGCGACGACTCCGGCGGGGCCGGGGAGGCGGAGGTCGGCGCGGTCGGCCAGTTCCGGGACCTCGTTGCTGGCGCTGCACACCAGGACGCCGGGGAGGCCGTCGGAGCGGAGCTTCCCGACCGCCGCGTAGGCGGGCAGGTCGCCCAGGTCGTCGCCGGCGTACAGCACGGAGCGGGCCCGGGTCTCGCGCAGGTGCTCGGTGAGGGCCACGCCCTTGTCCATGCCGGGCGGGCGCAGCTCCAGGACCATCCGGCCCGGCTCGACCACCAGCCCGTGCCGGGCGGCCAGCTCGGTGAGCGGGCCGCGGAGCAGCTCGAAGGCGGCGGCCGGGTCCTCGGCGCGGCGGGTGTGGACGGCGACCGCCCGGCCCTTCTCCTCGATCCAGGTGCCGGGACCGGCGCCGGACCCTTCCAGCACCCCGGGCAGCTCGGCGCGGACGGCGGCCACGCCCGGGTGCGGGGCAGCGGCCCGGACCGTACCGGTGCCGGCGTCCCAGCGCTCGGCGCCGTAGTGGCCGAGGACCACCAGGTGTTCCAGGCCGGGCACTCCGGCGAAGCCGCCGTACTCGACGGCCACCCCGGCGGGCCGGCCGGTGATCACGGCGACGGCGGCCAGGTGGGGGGCGAGCCGGGCGATGGCCTCCACCGCGCCGGGGTGGGCGCGGGCCTGCTCGGGGTCGGCCACGATGTCGGCGAGGGTGCCGTCGAAGTCCAGCGCGACGACCGCCCGGCCGGGGTCGGCCAGCAGCGCGTCGAGCCCGGCCCGCCCGGCGGGGGTGGCCGGTTCCGGGATGCCGGGGACGGCGGGGGCGCCGGGGCCGGTGGGGTCCGGGGCGGTGGTGCCGGGGACGGTGGTGCGGTCGGGAGAGACGTCGGGGGTGATGTCGTCGGGGGTGCTGCCCATGTGGGGGAACCTATCCCCGGTCGCCGGGGCGCACACCTCGGTCCCGGGGCCGCCCGGCGGTTCGCGTCCGGGTCCCCGGTGGCTCAGCGGCGGTCCTCGCGGGAGGCGCGAAGGCGGCGCAGCCGGTTGACGGTCACCGGGTCGTGCTCCAGGGCGGCCGGGTCGTTCAGCAGGGCGTTGAGCAGTTGGTAGTACCGGACGGGCGAGAGCCCCAGCTCCTCCCGGACGGCCCGCTCCTTGGCGCCGGGCCCGGGCCAGGACCGCCGCTCCAGGGCCAGCACCGCCCGGTCCCGCGCGGTGAGCCGCCGGGGGGCGCGGCCGGAGGCGGCTGCGCCCGGCACGGGGCCGGAGGTGGGTTCGCCTGCGGCCGGCCGGCCGGCCGGGGCGGTCCGGTCGTCCGGGGCGGGGCCTGGGCCGGGATCGGACGGGGTCATGGCGGCAACCTAACGCTTCCGGGGGCACGGCGTTCCCGAGGGGGCCGGGAGGGAGCCCTCCCGGGGGCCGGGAGGGAGCCCTCCCGGGGGCCGGGAGGGAGCCCTCCCGGGGGCCGGGAGGGAGCCCTCCCGGGGGCCGGGACGGAGCCCTCTCCGGGGCCCGGGGGCGGGCGGTACGGACACGAGGGCCGGGGCCCGGGGCCGGGGTGGATACCGACACGGGGCCGGGCGCGGGCGGTGGTACGGCCCGGAGCCCGGGGCGGGGCCTCTTCCGGGCCGGAGACGGTACGGGCACGGGGGCCGGGGCCCCGGGAAGTGAGACGGCCCCCGGGACCGGAGCCGGTGGTACGGCCCCCGGGACCGGAGCCGCCGGTACGGCACGGGGCCGGGCGCGGACGGTCGGTCGTCGGTGCCCGGCCCCGGCCGTCAGAACCCTGGTACCGACCGTCAGGCCCCGGCCCCGGCCGTCAGGAACCAGGTCCGGCCGACGGGCCCGGGTACCGGCCGGGCCCGGGTACCGGCCTTCAGGATCCAGGTACCGGCCCGGCCGTCAGGCCGTCACTCCGCCGCTTCGGCGTTCACTCCGCCGCTTCGGCGTTCTGGGCGTCGGTGGCGATCCGGTCCAGTACGGCCTGCGGGTCGCCCTTGGACTCGACCGCCTTGCCGATGTTGGCCTTGATGCTCTTGCTGACCGCCGCCCAGGAGGTCTCACCGACCGGGTAGAGCACCGAGGTCGGCAGCTCCTGGAGGAACGGCTTCAGCTCCTTGTGCGCCGGGTCGTCCGTCATCTGCTGGCTCGCCGTCACGGTGACGGGCAGCAGGTCGTAGTCGCCGGAGAACTTCAGCACATTGTCGTCCCGGTACACGAAGTCCAGGAACTTGCCGATCTCCTTGCGGTGACCGTTCTGCTTGAAGGCCATCATCCAGTCCGCGACGCCCATCGCGGCCTTGGCCTTGCCCTTCTCACCCGGCAGCGGCACCATGCCGACCTTGATGCCGGCCTTCTCGGCCTGCTCCATCAGGGTGGGGTGGCCGTTCAGCATGCCGACCTCGCCCTTGGCGAAGGCGTCGAAGGCCGGCTGGCGGTCGAGCCGGCCGGGGGCGACCGGACCGGTCAGACCCTTGCCGACCAGGTTGTCCCGGAGCCAGCTGAAGGTGTGGGCGTTCTCCTCGGAGGCGATCGCATAGCCGTCGCCGTTCTTGGAGCGGTAGCCGCCACCGCCGGCCAGCATCCACATCAGCGTCTCGGCCTGGGACTCCTCCGAGCCGAGCGGCAGGGCGAAGGGGTACTTCACGCCCTTGTCCTTCAGCTTCTGCGCGGCCTCCTGGAGCTCGGCCCAGGTCGTCGGGGGCTTGGCGCCGGCCTTCGTGAAGAGGTCCTCGTTGTAGAAGAGCAGCCGGGTGCTGGAGGCGAACGGCAGGCCGTACTGGACCCGGTGGACCTCGCCCGCCTGGCTGAGCAGCGGCAGGAAGTTGGCCTCGGTGGTCACCGACACCATGTCCTGGACCTTGTAGAGCTTGTCCTCCTTGGCGAAGTCGGCGTAGGCGCCGATCTGCGCCAGGTCGGGGGCGTTGCCCTCCTTGACCATCTTGGCGACCTCGCGGTCCACGTCCTTCCAGGACAGGACCGTCACCTCGACCTTGGTGTCCGGATTCTTCTTCTCGTACGCGCGGGCCAGGTCGTCCCAGTAGCGCTTGGAGGTGTTGGCATCGGTGCTGCCGTAGTCGGCGGCGACGAGCTTCAGGGTGACGTCACCGCCGCCCGCCTCGCCCCCACAGCCGGACAGCGTCGCCGCCATGCCCAACGCGGCCACCGCCGCGATCCACCCCATGTTGCGGCGCCGCACAGCTATCCACCTCTGGCTCTACTTTGAGCTGCAATTAACCCGACAATAAGACGATGAGGTCTACACCAGTCCGGCGCTCCGGCGCAACTCAGGCCCCACTCCGGGAATCGCGCAAGTGGACTAGACCTTTCAACCCCGGCGGGCGACACTGGTCCCCGTGAAACACGTCATCGCCCTCGATGTGGGCGGCACCGGAATGAAAGCCGCCCTGGTCGGAGCGGACGGGACGCTGCTGTACGAGGCCCGCCGCGCGACCGGCCGGGAGCGTGGCACCGGGGCCGTGGTGGCCGGGATCCTCGACTTCGCCGCCGAGCTGCGTGATCACGGTCACCACCGGTACGGCCGGCCCGCCGTCGCCGCCGGGGTCGCGGTACCCGGAATCGTGGACTCCGAGCGGGGCGTCGCGAAGTACTCCGCCAACCTCGGCTGGCGCGACCTGCCGCTGCGCGCCCTGCTGAGTGAACGGCTGGCCGGCGTACCGGTCGCGCTCGGCCACGACGTGCGCACCGGCGGACTGGCCGAGGGCCGGGTCGGAGCGGGCCGGGGCACCGACCGGTTCCTGTTCGTGGCGCTGGGCACCGGGATCGCGGGCGCCATCGGCATCGACGGCGCCACCGAGGCCGGGGCGCACGGGTACGCGGGCGAGATCGGCCACATCGTGGTGCGCCCCGGCGGCCCGGCCTGCGGTTGCGGCAACCGGGGCTGTCTGGAGGCGCTCGCCTCGGCCGGCGCGGTCGGCCGGGCCTGGGCGGCGGCGAGCGGCGTCCCGGGAGCGGACGCGGCGGACTGCGCAAGGGCCGTCGCGGCGGGCGACCCCGGAGCCGTACGGGTGTGGCGGGAGGCCGTCGCGGCGCTGGCCGACGGGCTGGTCACCGCCGTCACCCTGCTGGACCCGCGCACCCTGATCATCGGTGGCGGTCTGGCCGAGGCCGGGGAAACCCTGTTCACACCACTGCGGGCGGCCATGGCGGAGCGGGTGACCTTCCAGAGGCTGCCCGCGATCGTGCCGGCCGCCCTCGGGGACACCGCCGGCTGCCTGGGCGCGGGCCTCCTCGCCTGGGACCTGCTGACCGGGTCCGCCGGGCCCGGGTCGTACGCCGGGGCCGCCGGGCACGGGGCGGGCTCCGGTCCCGCCGGGTCCGGTCCGGACGGCGGTCCCGCCGGGCCCGGGGCGTCGGCCGGTTCCGGGACGGCCGGGCCCGGGTCGTACACCGTTTCCGAGTCCGCCGAGTCCCACAAGTCCGACGAGTCCGCCGAGTCCCACAAGTCCGACGAGACCAACGAGACCGAGTCCACCCCCGACCGGGAGGTTTCCGCCTGATGGCCGATCGCACTGTTCTCGCCGGCGCCCGTGTGGTGCTGCCGTCCGGCATGGTCGAAGGCGGGCGGGTGACCGTGGAGAACGGCCGGATCACCGCCGTGGCCCCGCCCCTGGACGCCGTGGAGCCCGGAGTCGCCGCGCCCGGCGCCGTGGAGCCCGGGGCCGTGGACCTGACCGGGCACTGGCTGGTGCCCGGCTTCGTGGATCTGCACAACCACGGCGGCGGCGGTGGCTCCTTCACCTCCGGCACCGCCGACGACGTCCTGCACGGCGTCCGTACCCACCGGCTGCACGGCACCACCACCCTGGTCGCCTCCACCGTCACCGACGACCTGCACACCCTGGCCGAGCGCGCCGGGCTCCTCTCCGAACTGGCCGAGCAGGGCGACATCGCCGGCATCCACTTCGAGGGCCCGTTCATCTCGCCCTGCCGCAAGGGGGCGCACAGCGAGACGCTGCTGCGCCACCCGGAGCCGGCCGAGGTCCGGAAGCTGATCGACGCCGCGCGCGGCCGGGCCGTGATGGTCACCCTCGCCACCGAACTGCCCGGCGGCATCGAGTCCGTACGGCTGCTCGCGGACCACGGGGTGATCGCCGCCGTCGGCCACACCGACGCCACCTACGAGCAGACGGTGGCCGCGATCGACGCGGGCGCCACCGTCGCCACCCACCTCTACAACGCGATGCCCGCCATCGGCCACCGCGCCCCCGGCCCGATCACCGCCCTGCTGGAGGACGAGCGGGTCACCGTCGAGCTGATCAACGACGGTACGCATCTCCACCCGGCCGCGCTGGGACTGGCCTTCCATCACGCGGGCGCCGACCGGGTCGCGTTCATCACGGACGCGATGGACGCGGCGGGCATCGGCGACGGGATCTACCACCTGGGGCCGCTGGAGGTGGAGGTGCGCGAGGGCGTCGCCCGGCTGGTCGAGGGCGGCTCGATCGCGGGCTCCACGCTCACCCTGGACACCGCCTTCCGGCGGGCGGCGACCGTGGACCGGCTGCCGGTCGAGTCGATCGTGCGCGCCCTGTCGGCCAACCCCGCCCGGCTGCTGGGCCGGTACGACGAGATCGGCTCGGTGGAGCCGGGCAAGTACGCCGATCTGGTGGTCCTGGACGCCGACTTCGGGCTGGTGGGCGTGATGCGGCGCGGCAGCTGGGTGGTCGAACCGCCCCGCGTCTGACGGCCGCCGGGCGGCCCGGCCGGGAACGCGGCACCAGTGAGCCGGGACGCACGGCACCGGACGGCGGCACGCCCGGGGACTGGGCCGATCGGCCGGTATTTGGCATGATCAGGGCCGAGGGGCCGGATTCCCGTCGCACGGATCCGTCCGGCGAACCCGTCCAACGGGCCCGTACGGACGACCCGTTCGCCCGGGCCGTCCGGCGGAGCCGGGCAACGGGCCGGTACGGCGGACCTGTTCGGCCGGTTCGGCCGACGGCTCGTCCGCCGGGGTGTCCGTCGGCTCGTCCGCCGGGGTGTCCGTCGGGTTCGCTCGACCGACCCGCGCGGCGGAGCCTTTCGGCGGGCCCCTTCGGCGGACCGGTTCAACGGGCGCGTACGGCGGGCCCGTTACCCGGGTCCGGGGCCGGGTTCGCGGACGGGTCCGGCCGCCGGATTCCGTCCATCGCAACCGATCGCGCACTTCCGGGGGTGTCACCGGTGATCCTGACGGTCACGCTCAACGCGGCGCTCGATGTCACCTACCAGGTCCCGGCCCTGATCCCGCACGCCTCGCACCGGGTCACCGAGGTGGCCGAACGGCCGGGCGGCAAGGGGCTCAACGTGGCCCGGGTGCTGGCCGCGCTCGGCCATGAGACCACCGTCACCGGCTTCGCGGGCGGCCCCACCGGGGACGTCGTACGGGAGTTGCTCGCCCCGCTGCCGGTCCGGGACGCCCTGGTCCCGATCGCCGGCACCACCCGCCGCACCCTCGCCGTGGTGGACGCCGCCACCGGGGACACCACCCAGCTCAACGAGCCCGGGCCCGAGGTGACCCCGGCCGAATGGGCCGCCTTCCTCGGCCGCTACGAGGAGTTGCTGCCCGGCACCGGGGCGGTCGCGCTCTGCGGCAGCCTCCCGCCCGGCGTCCATGTCGGCGCCTACGCGGAGCTGATCCGCCGCGCCCGTACGGCGGGGGTCCCGGTGCTGCTGGACACCAGCGGGGAGCCGCTGCGCCGGGGGGTCGCCGCCCGGCCGGAGCTGATCAAGCCGAACGCCGAGGAGCTGGCCCGGCTGACCGGCGCCCGGGAACCGCTGCTGGCCAGCCATGACGCCCGCCGCCGGGGCGCCCGGGCGGTCGTCGCCTCACTGGGCCCGGACGGTCTGCTGGCGGTCACCCCGGACGGCGTCTGGCGGGCGGCGCCGCCCCGTCCGGTGGCCGGCAACCCCACGGGCGCCGGCGACTCCGCCGTGGCCGGCCTGCTCTCCGGCCTGGTCATGGACCTGCCCTGGCCCGAGCGGCTGGTCCGGGCCGTCGCCCTCTCGGCCGCCACCGTGCTGGCCCCGGCGGCCGGGGAGTTCGCGGCGGAGGCGTACCGGCGGCTGTGCGCCGAGGTCACGGTGGAAGAGACACCGGCGGCGGCCTGACAGGCCGTGTCACGGCTACGGCTGCCGGACCTCCAGCCAGTCGAACATGGCGTTGCACTGGTTGCCCTGCTCGCAGGAGATCTTCAGGGTGTTCTCGCCCTTCTGGAGGGTCACCGGCGCCCAGGTGGTCTGCCAGTTCTTCTCCAGGTCGGGGTCCGAGGAACCGATGAAGTTCTTCAGCCCCAGCGGGTTGGAGTTGGCCTTGTCGTTCACGGTCAGCGTGGCGTTGGCGTCCTGGGCGGGGATGGCGTACCGCACATAGAGCCGGTACTCGCCCGCCCGCTGGACCTTGGCCCGCCAGGTGACCGAGGCGCCGACCGAGTTGAAGTTGGTCACATAGGCGCCGTCCGCGCCCTCGGCGCCCTTCACGTCCTTCGCCAGCGCCGCCGGGGCGCCGAGCTGAAGGGTGGCGGCGTCCTGCTTGGGCAGCTCGACGGGCTTGTCGGCGCCGCTCCCGCCGTCGTCCGCGCCCCCGGAGGGCTCGTTACTCGGGGACGGCTGCTGCTCGCCGGCGGAGGCGCTCGGGCCCGGACCGGCCTTGTCGTCCTTCTTGCCGGTGTTGTTGGTCACCAGGGCGACCGTGATGCCCGCCACCACGACCAGGACGACCGCGATGGCGCCGATCAGCAGGCCCCGGGTGTTGGGCCCGCCGCTCCGGCCGCCGCGCTCCTGATAGGGCGGGGCGGCCTGGTGCTGCGGGGCACCGGGGTACGTCTCGGGCGCGGCGTACTGCGCGTTCGGCGCCCCGTACGGCTGCTGGGGAGCGCCGTAGGGCGGCTGCTGGGCCCCGGGGCCGTACGGCTGCTGGGGCTGCTGGCCCGGCTGACCGGACTGCCCCGGCTGGGAGGCGTACGGCTGCTGCGGCGGGAGCTGGCCGTACTGGCGCTCGCCGACGGCCCTGACCTGGTTGTACGACGTCCGGGGCACCCCCGGCTGGGCCGCCGGGCCCGGGTAGCCGTAGCCGCCGCCCTGGCGTCCCTGCTGAGCGCCCGCCGGCTGTCCGTCCGCGTACAGATAGCCGAACGGATCGTCGTCCTCGGGCGTGCTCGCGCCGTTGTTACCGGCAGCCATCCCGGTCACTCCTATCGTGCTCGCCAGCGGTCACCGACCCGGCGAGCCTACCCCGAACGGCCGAGCGGCCGTCCTTTCATGATCGCCCCCATGATCCCTCCCGGCCGCGCCGGGGCGGGCCCCGCGGAGGCGCCGCGCGGGCCCCCGAACGGTCAGCCGGCCCGGCGGTGGACCTTGGAGCGGGACCGCTTCTCCAGGTACATCCGCTGGTCGGCGGAGTTCAGCACCTCTTCCACGGACATGCCGCACTCCGCCCAGCCGATGCCGAAGCTGGCGCCCACCCGGACCGCCCGGCCGTCCACCCGGATGGGCGGCAGGATGCCGTTGCGCAGCCGCGCCGCGAGATCGGCCGCGTCCGCCGCGCCCAGCCCGTCCGCGAGCACCACGAACTCGTCACCGCCCAGCCGGGCCACCGTGTCCCCGTCCCGCACCCCGGCGGTGAGCCGCCGGGCCACCTCGATCAGGACGGCGTCCCCGGTGTGGTGGCCGAACCGGTCGTTGATCGACTTGAAGCCGTCCAGGTCGCAGAAGAGCACCGCCAGCCCCTTGGTGCCGTCGTCCACCTCGCCGGCCGGGGCGACCGCGTGCACATGGTGGTCGTACGGCCCGGCGAACCCGCCCCCGGCGAAGTCGAAGCCGTCGCCCCGGTAGCCGCCCCCGCCCCGGTAGCCGTCGTACCCGGGGCCGTCGTGGCTCTCCTGGCCCCCGTGATCGTCCTGGCCCCCGTGACCCTCGTCGTGATTCCCGTAACCGTCGTGACCGTCGTAGCCCTGGTGACCCTCGTGACCGCCGTGGGCCTGGTGGCTCTCATGACCGTCGTGGGCCTCGTAGCCGTCGTGTCCCTGGTGACCGTCGTGACTCTGGTGACCGTCGTGTCCCTGCTGACCGTGCGGGCCGTCCTGCCCGCCGTACGCGGCCTGCTCGCCGTAGCCGGCACCGGCGGGTGCGTACTCGGGGTGCGCGGGTGCGTACTCGGGGTGCGCGGGTGCGTACTCGGGGTGTTCGGTGTACTCCGCGTACTCGGGACACGCGGCGTACCCGGGGTACGCGGGATGCCGCGCCGGGAGCGCGGCGCCGGCCGGCCCGGTCCCGTGTCCGCCGGGGTACGCCCCCGCCCCTGTGTCGTACGTCCCGGGCTCGTACGCCCCCGAGTCGTAGGCGCCCGCCGCCGCGCGGACCGCGTGCGGGCGGGCGCAGAGCCGGGCGCTCAGCCGGGCGCGCAGCTCGGCGCTGTTCGGCAGGCCGGTCAGCGCGTCGTGCGAGGCCCGGTGGGCGAGCTGGAGCTCATGGCGCTTGCGCTCCTCGATGTCCTCGACATGGGTCAGCAGAAAACGCGGCCCGTCGGCCGTGTCGGCGACCACGGAGTTCCGCAGCGAGACCCAGACATGGGTGCCGTCCCGCCGGGCCAGCCGCAGCTCCGCCCGGCCGCCCTCGGCCGACGTACGGAGCAGGGTGCCCACGTCCTCGGGGTGGACCAGGTCCGCGAAGGAGTGCCGGCGCATCACGGCGGCCGGCCGGCCGAGCAGCCGGCAGAGGGCGTCGTTGGCGCGGAGCAGCCGGCCGTGCTGGTCGCCGCCCATCTCCGCGATGGCCATGCCGGACGGGGCGTACTCGAACGCCTGGCGGAACGACTCCTCGCTGGCCCGCAGCGCCTGCTGCTCCCGCTCCAGCCGGACCAGGGCGCGTTGCATATTCGCGCGCAAACGGGCGTTGCCGATGGCGATGGCGGACTGGGAGGCGTACATCTGGAGCGCCTCGCGCCCCCAGGCCCCCGGGCGGCGGCCGTTGCGCGGGCTGTCGACGGATATGACGCCCAGCAGCTCCCGGCCGCTGCCGGAGGCGTACATCGGGGCGTAGAGCCGGTCCCGGGGGTGCCACTCGTCCTCGAAGCGCGGATCGGGACCATCGGTGTACCACTGCGGCACGTCGTCGTCGATCAGCGCCCAGCCCTCGGTGTGCGGTATGAACCGCAGGTCGCCCCAGGCCTCGCCCATCGAGAGGCGGCGCTCCCAGGAGGCCCGGGAGCCGACCCGGCCGGTGATCAGGGCCTCGGCGGCCGGGCTGCCGGCGAACGCGGCGACCACCAGATCGCCGTCGGGGCGGACCAGGTTGACGCACGCCAGCTCATAGCCGAGACCGGCGGTGATGCCGTCGGCGACGGTCTGGAGCGTCTCGGCCAGGCTCCGGGCCGTATGGAGATTGGCGACGACCTGATGCAGCTGCCGCAGGGTGGCCAGGCGGACGTACGGCTCCGACTCGGTCTCCATTGTTCGCTCTCCCCGAGACCTCGACAGCAACTCCAGGATTCTCATCGACACTCATCTGGTCCTGCCTCGCCACTGAATCACAATGAGCTGTGCACCCGGTACACAGGGTCAACAATTCCTGCCCTCTGTGACTCAAGTCACAGCAGCCTCACAGGTGTGTCAGGCTTGCCGAACGCAAATGGATCTTCCCGGGGATGGGCGGGCGAACCGCGGCCGGCGCGGGCCCGGCCGGGCTCCCGGCTCCGGACCCCGGGGTCACGGGGCTCCAGACCTAGGCCTTCGCTCGTTCCCCGGCCCGATGCGGGGCCCGGAGAGACGCGGTTAGCGTGCCGGTGTGTACCGGACGACGACCTCCCCCGCCCCCGAACCCGCCCACCCCGCCGGGCCCGGTGTTTCCGCCGAGGCCGGTGGCCCCGACCGGCCCGGTGTTTCCGACCGGCCCGGTGTTCCCGACCGGCCCGCGGACGGTGTGCCGCATGCTGAGGGGGTGAGCGATGAGGAGTTCCGGGCGGCCATGTCCCGGCTGGCGGCCGGTGTGGTGCTGGTCACCGCCCAGGAGCCGCCGCTGAGCGCGGACGGACCGCGGGGCGAGGACGTCGGGATGACCGCGACCTCGTTCCTCTCGGTCTCGCTGGACCCGCCCCTGGTGATGGTGAGCCTCCGGGAGGGCTCGCGGATGGACGACCTGCTGGCCGAGCAGCCGCTCTGGGGGGTGTCGGTCCTCTCCGAGCACCAGCGGGCGATCGCCGGCCGGTTCGCCATGAAGGGGCGGATCAGCGACCGGCTGCTCTTCGCCGACCTGCCGTACCGGCGGGGCGAGATCTGCGGGGCGCCGCTGCTGGACGGGGCGCTGTCGGTACTGGAGTGCCGCACCGAACAGCGGGTGACGGCGGGCGACCACACGCTGGTCGTCGGCCGGGTGCTGGCCGTCGGCTTCCCGGCCGCCGAACAGAGCCCGCTCGCCTACTTCCGGGGGAAGTACCGGCGGCTGGGCTGAGGCCGGTGCCGGCAGCGGGGGGCCGGTGCCGGCAGCGGGGGGCCGGTGCCAGTAGCGGGGGGCCGGCCCTCGCCGGACCGGTCTCCCCGGGCTCGGACCGGTCCCCGGGCCGGTCTCCCCGGGCCGGTCTCTCCTCGCCGGGCCGGGCCCGTAAGTGGGCCGGAGGCGGGCCGCGCACCCGGAGATGGGCCAGACCCGGAGGAGGGCCGCACCCGGAGATGGGGCGGACCCGGAGATGGGCCGCACCCGGAGGCGGGGCGGCGGCCTTCCGGGCCGGAGCGGGCCGTCCCGGGGGCCCGCCCGGGGCCCGGCCCCCGGGACCCGGCCCCCAGGGCGCGGCCCAGGGCTCAGCCCCAGTCGCGGCCCGAGCGGCCGCGCTTGGTATCGGCCCGCTGCTTCTTCTCGCGCAGCCGCCGCTCATTGATGCCGCGCGGGATCCTGGTGGCCTTGCGGGGCCTCGGCGGCGGAGCGGTCGCCTCGGCCAGCAGCGCGGTCAGCCGTACCGCCGCCGCCTCGCGGTTGCGCCACTGGGAGCGGTGCTCCGACGCCCGTACGGTGAGCACCCCGTCGGTCAGCCGGCCCGCGAGCCGCTCCAGCGCCCGGTCCCGCCAGACCGGGGGCAGCGCCCGGGTGCGGGCCAGGTCGAAGCGGAGCTCCACCTGGGAGTCGCTGGTGTTGACATGCTGCCCGCCCGGCCCGGAGGAGCGTGAGAAGCGCCAGCTGAGCTCGGCTTCCGGGAGGCAGACCGAACCGCGGATGACATGGGGACCGGACATGCCCTCCATGGTCCCCGCACCACCGTGTCCACGTCACCCCGATTACCCGGGCGGACCCGGGCGCACCCGGTGACCCGGGGTCCGGCGGCTCCGGACCCGGCCCTGGCGCGCGAGTCCGGTGGGGCTGGAACCAGGGGGCGGGCCGCCGCGTTATGGGGGGTGACGCCGGCCCCCGGCGGCACCGAGCACACGAGGAAAGGGACTTCCCATGGCTGTAAGCCTGTCCAAGGGCGGCAACGTCTCGCTCACCAAGGAGGCGCCCGGCCTGACCGCCGTCACCGTGGGCCTCGGCTGGGACGTCCGCACCACCACCGGTACCGACTTCGACCTCGACGCCTCCGCGATCGGCGTGGACGCGGCCGGCCGGGTCGTCTCCGACGGTCACTTCGTCTTCTTCAACAACAAGTCGACCCCGGACCAGACCATCGTCCACACCGGTGACAACCGGACCGGCGAGGGTGGCGGTGACGACGAGCAGATCAACGTCAACCTGGCGGGCCTCCCGGCCAATGTCGACAAGATCGTGTTCCCGGTCTCCATCTACGACGCGGTCACCCGCTCGCAGAACTTCGGCCAGGTCCGCAACGCGTACATCCGCATCGTCAACCAGGCGGGCGGTGCCGAGATCGCCCGCTACGACCTGAGCGAGGACGCCGCCACCGAGACCGCCATGGTCTTCGGCGAGCTGTACCGCAACGGCGCCGACTGGAAGTTCCGCGCGGTCGGCCAGGGTTACGCCTCCGGCCTGGAGGGCATCGCCCGCGACTTCGGCGTCAACATCTGAGACACCTGACGGCGGGTACGGCCGGGCCCGGTGCACGGTGTCCGGCCCGCCGAGGCCGGTACACGGTGTCCGGTACGGCCCCGGCGGCGCTCCCCGCCCCGGGGCCGTACCGCTCCGTACCGTGTCCGGCCCCTTGAGCCGTACCGGGCGCCCGCCCGGTCAGCTCCCGTCGGCGCCGTCCGGCTCCTCCGGGCGCTCGTCGCCGTACAGCCAGACCTCCCACACCGCGCTCAGGTCCTTACCGGTGGTCCTCTCGGCGTACCGGGTGAAGTCCTCGGTCGAGGCGTTGCCGCCCCGGTGGTCGGCCGGCCAGCCCTTGAGCAGCCGGAAGAACGCCTCGTCGCCCACGGCCTCGCGGACCTGGTGCAGCACCATGGCGCCGCGCCGGTAGACGGGCGTCTCCGAGAGCACCTCGGGCCCGGGCGGCTCGGCGGGCGGGAACTCCCAGGCCGCGTCGTCCTCGAACGCCTCCTGGAAGCTCTCCCCGGCCGGCTTGTCCCCGAAGTCCTCGTCGTACAGCCACTCGGCGTAGGTGGCGAAGCCCTCGTTGAGCCACATGTCCCGCCAGGACTTCGGGGAGACCGAGTCTCCGTACCACTGGTGGGCCAGCTCATGGACGAGGGTCGCGGTGTCGAAGGTGCCCACCGGGAAGAACGGCCTGGTCTGGGTCTCCAGGGCGTAGCCGGTGTCCACCGCCGGGTCCACGATCGCCCCGGTGGAGGAGAACGGGTACGGGCCGAAGTTCTCCTCCTCCCAGGCCGTCAGCTCCGGGATGCGGGCCAGCAGCGGCGCCGTCTGCCGGGTCGCGGCACCCTCCCGGACGGCGGTCCTCACCGGCAGCCCGGCGGGGGAGGGGCTGTCGGGGGCCGGGGGGCCGGGGGCCGGGATCATCGGGGCCGGGGGGCCGGGGCGGGACGCGATACGGAACCGGGGCCGGGTGGCCGCGTGCCGGAGGCGGTACGCGACCGGGGCCGGGGGCCGGGGAGCCGGACGCGACACGGAACCGGGCCGGGGAGCCGGAGGTACGCGACCGGGCCGGGGGCCAAACGCGGTACGCGACCGGGGCCGGAGGCGGACCAGGGGCCCGGGGCCGAGCGACCCCCCGGCCCCCGGGCCTCACCTCCACCCCCACCCCCACCCCCGCCCCCGGCTCAGTTCCGCTGGCCGGCGAAGACGGTGACCAGTCCGACCACCACCAGCAGCGACCCGGCCCAGGTCCAGACCGAGGTCCGCTCGTCCAGCAGGATCGAGCCGGCCAGCACGATCAGCAGATAGCCGAGCGCGTTGAACGGATAGGCGATCGAGAGCGGCACCCGGGCCAGGGTGGTCATCCAGGCGAGCGCCGAGACCGCGAAGACGGCGAGCCCGACCACCACCCAGGGGGTGGTCGCCGCGCGGGCGGCGAGCGAGCCGCCGCCCCGCTCCACGGCCGCGGCGGCCGTGCGCATGCCGTGCTTCAGCATGATCTGGCCGCCCGCCGACGAGAAGACCGCGAAGAGCAGCAGCAACAGGCTGGACAGGGTCATGCGCGGCCTCCGCCGGCTCGTCGGGGCGTCGTCCTCCGCGCCGCCGGCCGCCCCGGACCCGGGCCCCCCGGATCCAGGCCCGGCCCCCGGCTCCGGCGCACCCCCGGGCACGGACGCGCACCCGGACGCGGGCTCAGACCCCGGCCCGGGTGGCCGGGCGGGTGGCGGGACGGTCCTCGGGGACGTACTGACGGTTGAGGATCTCCTGGACATCGATGTGCTCCCCAGCGATGATCGTGCGCGCCGCGTGCGGGGTGAGCAGGGCGACGTACTGGTAGCCGAAGACGGTCGGCCGGACCCGGGTCAGCAGCCGGGACAGGGCGCCCAGCACCCGGGCCGCGGGCCCGCCGCCCAGCACCGACCAGAAGGGCGCCCCGGTGGCGCTCAGGGACAGCAGGTCGTACCCGGCGGCCCGGACGGTGCGGCGCAGGCTGGCGCGGCTGAAGAAGCGCAGATGGGTCTCGTCCAGGATGCCGCGCCGGTCGTAGTCGAAGGCCCCGAGCGCCACCCGCAGCCGGGAGTACCAGTGCCCGAAGTTCGGTACCGAGAGCAGGATCCGGCCGTCCGGCCGCAGGACGCCCCGGAGCTGGGCGAGGAGCCGCTCGGGCCGGGCCAGGTGCTCGATGACGTCCCCGGCGACCACATGGTCGTACCGCTCACCCGCCAGCACCGCCTCCGGCAGCCCCTGTTCGAGGTCGGCGCGGTGGAACTCGGAGCACCGCTCCCGTACCCCGTCGATCTCCACCACGTCCACGCCGGTGACCCGGTGGCCCAGCGCCTCCAGCCGCTCGGCGAAGAGGCCGCCCGAGCAGCCGATGTCCAGCACCCGGCCGGGCGGCAGCCCGCGCATCCGCTCCAGGATGACCGCGTGCGAGGAGCTGTCGCCCTCCTTGAAGGCGTACGCCGCCGGCTTGGGGATCCAGCCGCAGGTGCCGAACCCCTTCTTCGCGAGCCGGTACTCCAGCACGTCCTTCACCACGTCCTTGGCGTACCGCAGCCCGTTGACGTAGCAGATCTCGTCGCCGTAGTAGGTGGGCACGGGGATCTCCCGGATCCGCATCCCGGCGTTCACCAGCTGCACGATGATCTGGGTGTCGAAGTCGAAGGCGTCGGTGTTCCGTTCGATCGGCAGCCGGCGCAGCGCGTCCACCCGGTAGGCCCGGTAGCCGGAGTGGAACTCGCTGAGCTCCGAGCCGAGCAGCCGGTTCTCCAGGGCGGTCAGCACCCGGTTGCCCAGCCACTTGTAGACCGGCATCCCGCCGCGCAGGGCGTCCCGGGGCCGGAGCATCCGGGAGCCGAAGACCGCCTCGCACTCCCCGCGCACCAGCGGTTCGACCATCTCGGGGAGCAGCTCGGGGGCGTACTGCCCGTCGCCGTGCAGCAGGACCACGATGTCCAGGCCCCGTTCGGCGGCGAGCGCGTAGCCGGCCTTCTGGTTGCCGCCGTAGCCGAGGTTCTTGGTGTGCCGCATCACCACGGTGGGCGGCATGCCCTCCAGCTGCGACCAGCGGCAGCCGGCGGTGAAGGTCGCGTCATGGCTGGCGTCGTCGAGGATGAGGATCTCCGCGATCCGGGAGCGGAAGCCGGCCGGGATGCGGTCGAGCGTCTTCTCCAGGGTGGTCTCCGCGTTGTACGCCACGACCAGGATGCCGATCCTGGGCTGCGGGCTCTGGGCCGGTGGCACGGGCTCTCCTCTGCGTAGGGGATCGGTCGGTGCGGACGAGGCAGGGGCTGGGCACGGACGAGGTACGGACCGGGTACGGACGAGGGGTCCGGGGCGGAACCGGAACCGGGGTCCGGCGGCCGGGCCCGGTCGGCCTCCGGGCCCGGTCGGCCCCGGGCTCAGTTGGCCGTCGGGGTGGTCGGCCGGCTCCCGGTGCGGGGTCCCGCGATGACCGGGAGCGCCCGGGCCTCCCGCCGGGCGGCGGTGAGCACCCGGCGGACACCGGTGGCCACGCAGACGGCGAGCACCAGCCAGCCGAGCGCCCCGAAGGCCATCTCGGTGAGCGTCCAGTGCACCGGCCGCTGGCCCGTGTAGACGGAGGCGGTGACCCCGCCGACGACCACGCCGTACGCCAGCCCCTGCCAGAGGCCGATCACGAACAGCCCGGCGGCCGGCCAGGCGAGGTACTGCACCCCGGAGGCGGTGCTGAGGAGCAGCAGCAGCCCGAGCACCACCGCGACCGCGACCGGCAGCTCGGCCGGGCGCCGCCGGACCAGCCAGACGCCGGTGGCCATGACGGCGGCGACGATCAGCCAGTGGCCGGGTCCGCGCAGCAGCTGTACGTACTCCTCCGGCACCCCGGCCCAGCGGGCGAAGCGGACCACGCCCCAGAAGCTGAAGTCGCCGCCCGCGTACTCCAGCACCTTGGCCTTGAGCGGCCCCGGCACGGCGGCGATCACCGGCCCCCAGACGGCCAGGAAGAGCAGCCCGGCGGCGGCGGTGAACCGGGTGAACACCGGACGGCCCGCCCGCCAGGCGGCGGCGAAGAACAGCGGTACGGCGACGACCGGGATCAGTTTCACGCTGACGCAGAGCGCGGCCGCCGCCCCCGCCGCGAGCGGCCGTCCCCGGTCGGCCAGCAGATGGGCGGCGGCGAAGGCGAACATCACCGCGACCGAGTCCGTATTGCCGTGGTAGCCGGAGGTGGCCACCAGCACCGGGCAGAGGGCCGCGCCCAGCGCGCAGCTCACGGCGGTGCGCAGGGCCGCCCGCCGGCGGACGATCTCGAAGACCAGCAGGACGGTGACGAAGTCGGCGAGACAGGCGGGGAAGCGGATGAGCGAGGTCCACGGCACGCCGTTCACCGCGAGTTCGTGCAGGACCAGCAGCATCCAGCTCGCCAGCGGCGGGTGGTTGTAGACCGGCAGCCAGGTCAGCGGCTCGGCGTAGACGTGGACCGGGTCGGTCCGGGCGATCGCCCGCGCGAAGCCCCAGAAGAAGCGCACATCGGCGGGGCCCCGGGTCGCCGCCGCGAGCGCCATCTTGGCGGCGAACGCGAGCGCCGCGACGACGAGTACGACAATCCTTGCTTTCCGTACATCCCACGATAGAAAGGGCAGGGACGACATTCGGGCGTTCATGGTCGGGGAACGTAGCAACACTCACCGGGACAAACGAAGCACCGATAAACACATTAAAGGGGCTATGAAGGTCGTTTCAGGCTGGTTATCAGCACAGAAGTGATAAGCGAAATCACCCATATGGCTGCGCCGAAACGCTTCTGCGTCGCACGCCCCGCCGGACCCACCGGGCCTCACCGAACCCCACCCGGCCCGATCAGGTCCGCCAGGTCCTCACCAGTCTTCAGCGCCGGGCCTCAGCACCGGACTTCCGAACGACTTCCGAACGACTTCCGAACGAGGCCTCCGAACGAGACTTCCGAGATCCGAGAGCAGAGCCAGTGAAAGCACTCGTCCTCTCCGGCGGCGCCGGAACCCGGCTGCGCCCCATCACCCACACCTCGGCCAAGCAACTCGTCCCGGTCGCCAACAAACCGGTGCTCTTCTACGGACTGGAGTCCATCGCCGCCGCCGGGATCCGCGAGGTCGGCATCATCGTGGGCGACACGGCGGCCGAGATCCGGGGCGCGGTGGGCGACGGCGCCCGGTTCGGCCTGGCGGTCACCTACCTTCCGCAGCCCGCCCCGCTGGGACTGGCCCACGCGGTGCTGATCGCCCGGGAGTTCCTCGGGGACGACGACTTCGTCATGTATCTGGGTGACAACTTCGTCGTCGGCGGCATCACCGAACTGGTCGACGGCTTCCGGGCCGAGCGGCCCGCAGCCCGCATCCTGCTCACCAAGGTGCCCGACCCGAGCGCCTTCGGGGTGGCCGAACTGGACCCGGAGGGCCGGGTCGCCCGGCTGGAGGAGAAACCCGCGTGCCCGCGCAGCGACCTGGCGCTGGTCGGGGTGTACCTCTTCACCCCGGCCGTGCACGAGGCGGTGCGCGCCATCAGGCCGTCCGCGCGCGGCGAGCTGGAGATCACCGACGCCCTCCAGTGGCTGATCGACCAGCGGCGCACGGTCGCCTCCACCATCGTCTCCGGCTACTGGAAGGACACCGGCAATGTCGCGGACATGCTGGAGGTGAACCGCTCGGTGCTGGAGCTGCTCACCCCCGGCAACGAGGGCACGGTCGACCGGGACACCGAGATCATCGGCCGGGTGCGCATCGGCCCGGGTGCCGTGGTGCGCGGCTCCCGGCTGGTGGGGCCGGTGATCATCGGCGCGGACACGGTGGTGGAGAACTCGTACATCGGCCCCTCCACCTCGATCGCGGAGAACTGCCGGATCACCGGCAGTGAGATCGAGTACTCCATCGTGCTCAGCGGCTCCTCACTGCTCGGCGTGGGGCGCGTGGAGGCGTCGCTCATCGGCCGTAGCGTCGAGATCACCCCCGCCCCGCCCATTCCGGCCGCCCACCGACTGGTGCTCGGTGATCACAGCAAGGTGCAGATCTCCTCATGACCGCCCCCCTGACCATCCCTCCGGCCGCTCCGGTCACGCGCGTCCTGGTCACGGGCGGTGCCGGGTTCATCGGCTCGCACTACGTCCGTACGCTGCTGAACCCCCGGCTCGGTACGGACGGCGTCCGGATCACCGTGCTGGACGCCCTCACCTACGCGGGCAACCCGGCCAATCTGGACCCGGTCCGCGACCACCCCGGATTCGCCTTCGTGCACGGCGACATCCGCGACGCGCCCCTGGTCGACAAGCTGGCGGCCGAGCACGACCAGATCGTCCACTTCGCCGCCGAGTCGCACGTGGACCGCTCCCTCGGTGACGCCGGGCCCTTCGTCCGCACCAATGTGCTCGGCACCCAGACGCTGCTCGACGCGGCCCTGCGCAACGGCGCCGAGGTGTTCGTCCAGGTCTCCACCGACGAGGTGTACGGCTCCATCGACACCGGTTCCTGGACCGAGGAAGAGCCGCTGCGCCCCAACTCCCCCTACGCGGCGACCAAGGCGTCCGGCGATCTGCTCGCCCTGGCCTGCCACCGCACCCACGGCCTGGACGTCCGGGTGACCCGCTGCTCCAACAACTACGGCCACCACCACTTCCCCGAGAAGGTGATCCCGCTCTTCATCACCCGGCTGCTCGACGGCGGCCGGGTGCCGCTCTACGGCGACGGCTCGCACGTCCGCGACTGGCTGCACATCGACGACCA
Source organism: Streptomyces pyxinae (assembly GCF_024756275.1). Classification (GTDB taxonomy): domain Bacteria; phylum Actinomycetota; class Actinomycetes; order Streptomycetales; family Streptomycetaceae; genus Streptomyces; species Streptomyces pyxinae. The sequence continues at coordinate 239,153 of NZ_JANUGQ010000006.1, forward strand.
TGTGCGCGGCATCGAGCTGGTCCGCACCCGGGGCCGGGCGGGCCGGGTCTACAACCTGGGCGGCGGCACCGAGTTGTCCAACCGGGAGCTGACCGGGTGCCTGCTCGCGGCCTGCGGGGCCGACTGGTCGAGCGTGGACCGGGTGCCCGACCGCAAGGGCCACGACCGCCGTTACTCGGTCGACTGGACCAGGGCCCGCGAGGAGCTGGGCTACCGGCCCCGGCGGGACTTCGCGGCCGGACTGGCCGAGACCGTCGCCTGGTACCGGCACCACCGCGCCTGGTGGGAGCCGCTGCTCGGCCGGACGGCCCGGTGAACCGCCCGGCGAGCGGGCCCGGTTCGCGCCCCTGGCTGGTGACCGGCGCGGGCGGGATGCTGGCCCGGGACGTGCTGGCCGCCCTCGGTGACCGGGCCGTCGGCCTGCCCCGTACCGCCCTCGACCTCACCGACCGGGAAGCCGTGCGCGCGGCCCTGGCGGCGCTGCGGCCCACCCATGTGGTCAACTGCGCCGCCTGGACCGCCGTGGACGAGGCCGAGACGCGCGAGGACGAGGCGCTGGCCGTCAACGGCACGGCGGTACGCCATCTCGCCGGGGCCTGCGCCGAGTCGGGCACCCGGCTGCTGCACGTCTCCACCGACTACGTCTTCCCCGGCGACGCCCGCTCCCCCTATCCGGAGGACGCGCCCACCGGTCCCCGCACCGCCTACGGCCGCACCAAACTGGCGGGCGAGCGAGCCGTGCTGGAGCTGCTCCCCGAGCGGGGTCTCGTCGTCCGGACGGCCTGGCTGTACGGCTCCGGGGGCGCCCACTTCGTCCGGACGATGGCCCGGCTGGCGGCGACCCGCCCCACCGTGGACGTGGTCGACGACCAGCGCGGCCAGCCCACCTGGAGCGCCGACGTGGCCCGGCTGCTGGTGGCGCTGGGCGACACGGGGGCCCCGCCCGGCGTCTACCACGCCACCAACTCCGGCGAGACCAGCTGGTACGGCCTCGCCCGGGAGACCTTCCGGCTGCTGGGGGCCGACCCCGGGCGGGTGCGCCCCGTCCCGGGCGCCGCCTTCCCCCGCCCGGCCCCGCGCCCCGCGTACAGCGCCCTGGCCCACCACCGCTGGGCGGCGGCGGGCCTGAAGCCCCCGCGCCCCTGGCGGGAGGCGCTGGCGGCGGCGCTGCCGGGGGTGGTCAGCGCCGGCCGTTCCGCCCCTTGACGTACGGCTCCGCCGCCTCCCCCTCCCGGGGGGCCGGGGGCACCGGGGGCGCGCCGGGCCCGGTGCGGAGGCCGGCGTACCAGTCGGCGCACGCCCGGTAGGACGGGAGCAGGCCGGTGCGCTCGGCCTGGGCGAGGGTGGGGGCGGCGGCGTCCTTGGGCGAGAGGAGCGGGGTGATGCCCGGCGGCCAGTCGATGGCGAGCTCCGGGTCGAGCGGGTGGACGCCGTGCTCGCGGGTGGGGGCGTACCCCCGGGAGCAGAGGTAGACGACCGTGGCGTCGTCGGTGAGGGCCAGGAACCCGTGGCCCAGCCCCTCGGCCAGCTGGACGGCCCGGTGGTCGCGGTCGTCCAGCCGTACCGCCTCCCAGGCGCGGTAGGTGGGCGAGCCGGTGCGCAGGTCCACGATCACATCGAGCACGGCCCCGCGCACACAGGTCACGTACTTCGCCTGGCCGGGCGGCACGGCCGCGAAGTGGATGCCGCGCAGGGTGCCCCGGACGGAGACCGAGCAGTTGGCCTGGACCGGCCGCAGGACGGGCCCGGCGGCGGCCACCCCGGCCGCCCCGGTCACGTCGTCGGGGTCGGGCGCCCGGAACCACTCGTGGAAGCTGCCCCGGTCGTCCTCGAAGACCTCCGGCTCCCGGAGCCACGCGCCCTCGATGCCCAGTTCACGCATCTGGCCCACCGTCCTTCCCGTACCGCCGTGGATGTCGGCGGGCCCAACGGACGGACGGGCCCCGCGTCACCGGGGGCGGGGCCGGACGGGTGAGCCGGCACCCGGAGGGCCCGGCACCCGGGCCCCGGAGCCGGTACGCGGCTCAGGACTTCGCGCGGTTCAGGACTTCAGCGCCGCGACCGCCGCCGTGGCCAGGTCGTCCAGGTACCCCTTGGGCAGGGGCGTACGGACGACCACCAGCCGCCAGTAGAGCGGGCCGATGATCAGGTCCAGGGCGCGGCCGGGATCGGTGGCGGCGGGCAGCTCGCCCCGGGCGACGGCGTCCCGGACGACCAGCGCGGCCACGCCCTGCTGGCTGTCGAGCAGGGTCGCCTTGATGGTGTCCGCGATCTCGGGCTGGCGGGCCGCCTCCACCAGGAGGTCCGGGATGACCTGGGAGGCGACCGGATGGCGCAGCGCGTGCGCGGCGACTTCGAGCAGCGCGCGCACGTCCCCGTGGAGCGAACCGGTCGCGGGCGCGGGCAGCCCCTGCGCGGCGAAGACGGTCAGCAGATCGAGGACGAGCGAGAGCTTGGACTTCCAGCGGCGGTAGACCGCCGTCTTGCCCACCCCGGCCCGGCGCGCGATGCCCTCGATGGACATCCGGGCGAAGCCGACGGTGGCCAGCTCCTCGAAGACGGCCGCCCGGATCGCGTCGGTGACGTCCTCCCGGAGTACGGCGGCTCCGGCGGGGGCGCGGCGTCGGGTTCCGGGCGGCGGTGAGGTCATGACCGGATCATAACCCGGTTTTTACGTTACGACGACACGGTTGCGTTCCGACGTCAGCGCGCCTACGCTGCCGCCGTGGCGACGAAACGGGACCGTTCCGTCGCGCCGCCCCGGCAGGGAGCTCCCCGCAGGGACATCGAGCGCCCCCCACCAGGGACTTCGAGCGAAAGGGACCGCCGCCGTGAGCACTCCGATCCTCGCGCCGCCCCCGGCCTCTCCCCCGGCGCCCGCCTCGGCATCCCCGGCGCCGGAGGCGTTCCCGGACTTCGAGGAGGACCTGGGCGCGCTCGCCCGCCGGCACGGGCTGACGGTCAGCGGGGCCCGGCCGACGCTGCCGGAGTACGTGCGGCAGCTCTGGGGCCGGCGCCACTTCATCACCGCCTTCGCCACCGCCCGGCTGACCGCCCAGTACAGCCAGGCGCGGCTGGGCCAGCTGTGGCAGGTGGCGACCCCGCTGCTCAACGCGGCGGTCTACTACTTCATCTTCGGCGTTCTGATGAACACCAAGAGCGGGGTGCCGGACTTCGTCCCGTTCCTGGTGACCGGCGTCTTCATCTGGACCTTCACGGCCGGCACGATCATGGCCGGCACCAAGGCGGTCAGCGGCAACCTCGGGCTGGTCCGGGCGCTGCACTTCCCGCGCGCCGGCCTGCCGATCGCGCTGGCCCTGCAACAGCTCCAGCAGCTGGTGTTCTCGCTCTGCGCGCTGGTCGTCATCCTCTTCTGCTTCGGGGTCACCCCCGACTGGTCCTGGCTGCTGGCCGTACCCGCGCTGCTGCTCCAGGCGCTCTTCAACACCGGGCTCGCCCTGGTGATGGCCCGGATCGCGGCCCGGACGCCGGACGTCGCCCAGGTGATGCCGTTCCTGCTGCGCACCTGGATGTACGTCTCCGGGGTGATGTGGAGCGTCCAGCACGTGCTGGCCCACAACCATCTGCCGCACGCCCTGCTGCTGGCGCTGGAGTGCAACCCGGCCGCCGTCTACATCGACCTGATGCGCTTCGCGCTCATCGACAGCTTCACCTCCGCCCAGCTGCCGCCGCACGTCTGGGCGATCGCCACCGGGTGGGCGCTGCTCGCCTTCGTGGGCGGGTTCATCTACTTCTGGCAGGCGGAGGAGACGTACGGCCGTGGCTGAGACACGTACCAACGAGAGCGCACCGGTCGTCCCCGAGACCGCCCCGGTCGTCCCCGCCGCCGGAGGGCGGGTGCCGACCGTGGTCGTGGACGACGTCCATGTGACCTACACCGTCCAGGGCGCGGCCCGGAGCGGCCGGGGCGGGGCCACCGGGGCGCTGAGCCGGCTGCTCTCCCGGCGCCCGGCGGCCGACGCTCCGGGCTCGGGGACCCGTACCGTGCACGCGGTCAAGGGAGTGAGCTTCGCGGCGTACAAGGGTGAGGCGATCGGGCTGATCGGCTCCAACGGCTCGGGCAAGTCCACCCTGCTCAAGGCCGTCGCCGGGCTGCTCCCGCCGAGCCGGGGCCGGATCCACACCCAGGGCCAGCCCTCGCTGCTCGGCGTCAACGCGGCGCTGATGGGCGATCTGACCGGGGAGCGGAACGTCGTCCTGGGCGGGCTCGCGATGGGCATGACCCGCGAGGAGGTCCGGGCCCGCTACGACGAGATCGTGGACTTCTCCGGCATCAACGAGAAGGGCGACTTCATCTCGCTGCCGATGCGGACGTACTCCTCCGGCATGGGCGCCCGGCTCCGGTTCTCCATCGCCGCCGCCAAGTCCCACGACGTGCTGCTGATCGATGAGGCGCTGGCCACCGGGGACGCCGCCTTCCGGGCGCGCAGCCAGGAGCGGATCGAGGAGCTGCGGGCCCACGCCGGCACGGTCTTCCTGGTCTCGCACAGCAACTCCACCATCCGGGAGACCTGCGACCGGGCCCTCTGGCTGGAGGCGGGGCGGCTGCTGATGGACGGTCCGGCGGACGAGGTGATCGCCGCGTACGAACGCGGGTGACATCGGCGCCTTAAAGCGCACCGATGGACAAATCCGGAGTTACAGTGCGCTCCGATGACGACGCAGACGCCCCGGACGACGCATCGGCCCCCGGCCCCCGGCCCGTACCCCCGGGCCCCCCTTCGGGTCCTCCTCCAAGATCTCCTCCGGAATCTCCTCCGCCGGAGGATTCGCCGGGACGATCCCGGCCTCGGAGTTCACCGGAACGGCCTCCGGCAGGGGATGCTGCGGAACGGTCTCCGGCAGGGTGTGCCGCGGAGCGGCCTCGGCCGCAGGGTCCGGCGGGAGGGCCGGCCGGGCGCGGGCGGGCGGCCCGCGCCGCTGCCGTTGGTGGCGGTGTGGGCGGCCTCCCGGGCCGCGATGCTGGTGCTGCTCTGGGACGACTCCCTGGGGATCGGGGGCCTGGGGCGCGAGGTCCATGTGCTGTACCGGCACTGGTACGAGCAGCTCGCGGCGGGCTCGTACCCGGCGGGCGACGTCACCTGGCAGTACCCGCCGGGTGCCGGACTGGTGATCCTGGCCCCCGGGCTGCTGGCCCCGCTCGGCTACTACCGGGCGTTCGTCGGGCTCACCCTGCTGGCCGACGCGGCCGTGGCGTACGCGCTGGCGCGGGCCGACCGGAACGGCGGGCGGGGCGCCTGGCTGTGGGTCGGTGGGCTGCCGCTGCTGGCCCATCTGCCGCTGGCCCGCTACGACGTGGTGGTCACCGCGTTCGCCGTGCTCGCCCTGCTGGCGGTGCGGGCGCGGCGGCCGGGGCTCGGCGGGGCGCTCGCGGGGGTGGGCGCGCTGGTCAAGGTCTGGCCGGTTCTCGCCCTGATCGGCACCGACCGGGGCCCGGTGACCCGGCGCGCCTGGGCCTCGGCGGCGGCCGCGGCGGCGGGGCTGCTCGGCGTGCTGCTCCTGGTCTTCCCCAATCCCCTGGAGTTCCTGCGCCACCAGGGCGACCGGGGGGTGCAGATCGAGTCGCTGGGCGGCACGGCGCTGTCGCTGGCCCGGCTGGCCGGGTGGCCGGGGGCGGTCACCTACCGCTACGGGGCCTTCGAGCTGACCGGCCCGTATGTGTCGAGCGTGGCCCGGCTGGCGCTGCTGCTCACGGTGGCCGGATTCGGCTGGCTCCTGGCGTGGCGGCTGCGGGCCCGGCGGTGGGGGCCGGCCGTTCCGGCGGACGCCGCGCTCACCGCCGTCCTGCTGTTCACCGTGACCAGCCGGGTGATCAGCCCGCAGTACCTGATCTGGCTGCTGGGCCTCGCCGCCGTCTGCCTGACCCGCCGGGACACCGCGCTGCGCCCGGTCGCGCTGCTGCTGCTCCCGGCCGCCGCGCTGAGCACCCTGGCCTACCCGGTGCTCTACGAGAACGTGCTGGCGGTCGATCCGCTGGGGTGCGCGGTGATGGTGGCCCGCAACGCGCTGCTGATCGCCGCCACCCTCCTCGCCTGCCGCCGCCTCTGGCGCTCGACGACGGGCCCCTGAGGCGGCGAGCGGCCGGGGCCCGGTGCCGGGCGCGGTGCCGGGCGGGCGGGGCGCGCGGCTCCAGGCTCCTGGGCTCGCGACTCCGGGGCCCAGGGCTTCCCGGGGCAGGCTGCCGGACCGGGCGCGCGGCTCCCGGGCGCGGCGCCGGGCGCGCGGCTCCGGGTCTCGCGGCGGTCCGCCGGACGCGCGGCCCTTACGGGGCCCGAGGCAGGTGGCCGGACCGGGCGCGCGGCCCTACGAGACCGCGGGCCCGGCGGGCGGGGGCAGCAGCCGGTCGGCCAGCTCCTCGGCGTACTCCGGGGTGAGCGGGCCCGCGCCGAAGAGGACCCGGATGTACATCGGGGCCAGGATGTGGTCGACCACCTCCAGCATCCCGGGCGGCTCCTCACCGCGCTCGCGGGCCCGGTCGAGCATGCCCGTCAGCTGCCGGGCGCGCTCGGCCAGGAACGCGTCGCGCGCCCGGGCGCCCTCCTCGCCCGCCGCCGACAGGGCCATGACCAGGCGGACGACCGCGAGACCGTCGGGCCCGGTCACATCGCGGGCCACCTGGGCCGCGAAGGCGCGCAGATCCCCGCGCAGGCTCCCGGTGTCGGGGATGGGTGACTGGTCGGTGAGCCAGCTCATCACCACCTCCGTGAGCAGCGCCTCCAGGCTGCCCCACCGGCGGTAGACGCTGGTGTCGGCCACGCCCGCGCGGGCCGCCACCTCCCCGACGGTGACATTGCCGTACCCCCGCTCGGCCACCAGCTCGGTGACGGCCCGGTGCACCGCCGCCCGCACCCGGGCACTGCGGCCACCGGGCCGGCGCGCCGGCCGCTTCTCCACCAGGTCCCCGCCCGCCGCCACGGGTCCGCTCTCGCTCGCCCCCACTGCCGCAGGCCCCTCTTCCCTCACCATGACCCCACCTTAACGCAGCAAGTGATTGCGTTTACACGTCCGAGGGTTCTACAGTCGCACCAAACGCAGCCGTCAACTGCTTTAGGAGCCGAGGCAGCCATGAAACCCCTGTTCTTCCCCGACGACTCCCAGTTCTGGTTCGAGACCCTGCGGACCTTCGGGCACATCGCCTACGGCGGCGCCGACTTCGGGGAGACCGTGGTCACCGCCGAGCGGATCATCGCCGGCGACTACGACAGCTGGCACGACGAATGGCTGGCGACCGCCGACCGGGTGGCCGCCGAGGGACGCTCGGCGCTGGCCGGCGGGCACCCGGTCAGCGCCCGGGACGCCTTCCTCCGGGCGTCGAACTACTACCGGAGCGCCGAGTTCTTTCTGCACGGCGACCCCACGGACCCGCGCATCCACCACGCCTACGACGCCTCGGTCGCCTGCTTCCGGGAGGCCGCGGCGCTGTTCGCCCCGGCCGTCGAACCGGTCCGGATCCCCTACCGGGACACGACCCTGCCCGGCTATCTCTACCGGGCCGACGACTCCGGCGGGCCCCGGCCGACGGTGGTGATGTTCAACGGCTTCGACGGCAGCGCCGAGGAGATGCACTTCGGCGGGGCCGCCGCCGCCGTGGAGCGCGGCTACACCGTGCTGACCTTCGACGGCCCCGGCCAGCCCGGCACCCGCCACCACCAGGGCCTGACCTTCCGCCCCGACTGGGAGCACGTGGTCGGACCGGTGCTGGACCACGCCCGTACGCTCCCCGAGGTGGACCCGTTCCGGATCGCGCTGCTCGGCACCAGCATGGGCGGCCTGCTCGCCCCGCGCGCCGCCGCCTTCGACCACCGGATCGCCGCGCTCATCGCCCTGGACGGGGTCTACGACCTGGGCACCATCGCCACCGCCTCCGTCCCCGGGGACCGCGCCGAGGCCGAACGCCGGCTGCGCGCCGAGCACGACCCCGAGCTGGACGCCGCGATGGAGGCGGGCATGGCGGCCGACCCCATGGTCCGCTGGGCCGTCCAGCACGGCATGTACGTCCTGGGCGCCGCCACCCCGCGCGCCTTCGCCGCCGCCTATCTCGACTACCACCTGCGCGACGGCGTCGCCGAGCGGATCGCCTGCCCCACCCTGGTCTGCTCCGGCGCCGACGACGGCTTCTTCCGGGGCCAGCCCGAGCTGCTGTACGAGCACCTGACCTGTCCCCGGACGCTGCTGGAGTTCACCGCCGAGCAGGGGGCCGACGCCCACTGCCAGGCCGGCGCCCAGCGCCTCGCGTACGCCCGGATCTTCGACTGGCTGGACGACACCTTCGGCGTACGGGCCTGAGCCCCCCGGCCGGCCGGGCGCGCACCGGGACGGACGGGCACGGACGGCACCCGGCAGGGGTCGGCGGAGCCGTACGCGACCCCCGGAGCCGTACACGCTCCCCGGAGCCGTACACGCGAGAAGGGCGCCCCGCCGGTGTCGGCGGGGCGCCCTTCCGGGTGCCGTACGGCCTGTCGGCCGGGCTCGGTCAGCCGTGGGTGCGGAGCAGGGTGCGCATCGTCCGCATAGCGACCGAGAGGTTGGCCAGATCGAACGTGTCCGAGCCCTGGATCTCCTCCAGGGTGGTACGCGCCCGGGTCAGGATCGCCGCGTTCTTCTCCTCCCAGGCCCGGAACCGCTCCTCCGGCGAGGCGGTGTCGTCACCCGCCGCCAGCACGTCCGCGGTGAGCGCGGCGTGCGCGGCGTACAGGTCCTCGCGGATGGAGGCACGGGCCATCGACTGCCAGCGGTCGGAGCGCGGCAGCTCGATGATCCGGTCCATCAGCTGGGTGATGGAGAGCCGGTCGGCCAGGTCGTAGTAGACCTCGGCGACGGCCAGCGGGTCCTTGCCGGTCCGGTCCGCGATGGCCACGATGTCCAGCGTCGGGAAGGCCGAGGAGAAGCCGGCCACCCGCAGCGCCAGCTCCTCCGGGACGCCCGCCCCGGTCAGCTCGGCCACGATCGACTCGTACCACTTCTGGTCGGCGCCGCGCAGCAGCTGCGGGAGCTTCGACCAGACCTGCTCGACCCGCTCGGAGAAGAACTCGATCGTCTCCGCGAGCCGCACCGGCTGCGGCCGGTTGCCCAGCAGCCAGCGGGTGCCGCGCTCGACCAGCCGGCGGGAGTGCAGCCGGACGCGGGTCAGGACGTCGGCCGGGACCTTGTTGTCGAGCGCCTCCACGGCGTCCCAGACCTCACCGAGCCCGAAGATGGCGCGGGCCGCGGTCTGCGCCCGGACGATCTCCTCGATGGAGGCCCCGGTCTCCTCGCGCAACCGGTGCAGGAAGGTCGAACCGCCGGTGTTCACCGTGTCGTTGACCAGCACCGTGGTGATGATCTCGCGGCGCAGGGCGTGGGCGTCGATCTGCTCGGCGAACTCGGCCCGCAGCTTGGACGGGAAGTACGTGTGCAGCAGCCCGCGCAGATACGGGTCGTCCGGCAGGTCGGTGGAGATCAGCTCGTCCGCCACCGTGATCTTGGTGTAGGCGAGCAGCACCGCCAGCTCGGGCTGGCTGAGCCCCTTGCCGTTGGTCAGCAGCTCCCGGATCTGGCGGTCGTTGGGCAGGAACTCCAGCGCCCGGTCGAGCCGGCCCTCGCGGCCCAGCCGGCGCATGAACCGCTGGTGGGCGTGGAGCAGCGAGGGGGCCTGGACGACGGCGTTGGCCAGCGCCACGTTCTGCGCGTAGTTGTTGCGCAGCACCAGCGAGCCGACCTCGTCGGTCATCTCCGCGAGGATCTTGTTGCGCTGCTTGACGGTCATGTCGCCGTCCGCCACCAGGGCGTTGAGCAGGATCTTGATGTTCACCTCGTGGTCGGAGGTGTCCACCCCGGCGCTGTTGTCGATGGCGTCGGTGTTGACCTTGCCGCCGTGGCCCTCAGGGCCGCCCCGGCGGGCGAACTCGATCCGGCCGAGCTGGGTGAGGCCCAGGTTGCCGCCCTCGCCCACGACCTTGACGCGCAGCTGCTCGCCGTCCACCCGGATGGCGTCGTTGGCCTTGTCGCCCACGTCGGCGTGCGACTCGGTGGACGCCTTGACGTACGTACCGATGCCGCCGTTCCACAGCAGGTCGACCGGGGCCTGGAGGATGGCCTTCATCAGCTCGGCCGGGGTCAGCTTGGTGACCTTGTCCTCGATGCCGAGGGCCGCCCGGACCTGGGCGTTGACCGCGATGGACTTGGCGGTGCGCGGGTGGATGCCGCCGCCCGCCGAGAGCAGCGCGGTGTCGTAGTCGGCCCAGGAGCTGCGGGGCAGCTCGAAGAGCCGGCGGCGCTCGGCGTAGGAGGTGGCGCTGTCCGGGTTCGGGTCCAGGAAGATGTGCCGGTGGTCGAAGGCGGCCACCAGCCGGATGTGCTCGCTGAGCAGCATGCCGTTGCCGAAGACGTCGCCCGACATGTCACCGACGCCGACGACCGTGAAGTCCTCGGTCTGGGTGTCGTGGCCCAGCTCCCGGAAGTGCCGCTTCACCGACTCCCAGGCGCCCCGGGCGGTGATGCCCATGCCCTTGTGGTCGTAGCCGGCCGAGCCGCCGGAGGCGAAGGCGTCGCCCAGCCAGAAGCCGTAGGCGGTGGCGACCTCGTTGGCGATGTCGGAGAAGGTCGCGGTGCCCTTGTCGGCGGCGACGACCAGATAGGTGTCGTCCTCGTCGTGGCGCACCACGTCGGCGGGCGGCACGACCTCGCCCGCCACCAGGTTGTCGGTGATGTCGAGCAGCGCAGAGATGAACGTCCGGTAGCTGGCGATGCCCTCGGCCAGCCAGGCGTCCCGGTCGGCCGCCGGGTCCGGCAGCTGCTTGGCGACGAAGCCGCCCTTGGCGCCGACCGGCACGATGACGGTGTTCTTCACCATCTGCGCCTTGACCAGGCCCAGGATCTCGGTACGGAAGTCCTCGCGCCGGTCGGACCAGCGCAGACCGCCGCGCGCGACCTTGCCGAACCGCAGGTGGACGCCCTCGACCCGGGGCGAGTACACCCAGATCTCGAACGCCGGGCGGGGCGCCGGGAGGTCCGGGATGGCCTGCGGGTCGAACTTCATCGACACATAGCGGTGCGGGCTGCCGTCCTCGGCCTTCTGGAAGAAGTTGGTCCGCAGGGTCGCCTTGATGACGGTGAGGAAGGAGCGCAGGATGCGGTCCTCGTCGAGCGAGGCGACCTGGTCGAGCGCCCCGTCCAGCTCCTCCATGATGCCGTCGGTCAGCTCCCGGCCGGCCTTCTGCCGCTCCGGCGCCATCCGGGCCTCGAAGAGCGAGACCAGCAGCCGGGTGGTGTGGACGTTGTTGCGGAGGGTGTCCTCCATGTAGTCCTGGCTGAAGGTCGAACCCGCCTGGCGCAGGTACTTGGCGTAGGCGCGGAGCACCATCGCCTGCCGCCAGGTCAGCCCGGCGCTCAGCACCAGGGCATTGAAGCCGTCGTTCTCCGCGTCACCGGTCCAAGCGGCGGCGAAGGCGTCCTGGAAACGCTCCCGGGCGTCGTCGGCCAGATAGTCGCCGCTGCCGGCGACCGCGGGCATCCGCAGCCCGAAGTCGTAGATCCAGGCGTGGGTGCGGTCGGCGCAGCGCAGCTCGTACGGGCGCTCGTCCACGACCTCCACGCCGAGCCGGTTGAGCAGCGGCAGCACGGCCGAGAGCGAGACCTGCGCCCCGGTCTTGTAGATCTTGAACCGGCGCTCGCCGGGACCGGCGCCCACCGGCTCGTACAGCGAGAGCGCGAACTCCCGCTCGCCCTCGGTGAGCTGCTCCAGCTGGACCAGGTCCCCGACGGCGGCGCGCGGCGAGTGGTCCGCCTTGTACCCCTCGGGGAAGGCGTGCCCGTACCGGCGGGTCAGCTCGGCGGCGCGCTCCTCGCCCAGCTCGGCGTTGAGCGCCTGGTCGAAGCCGTCGGCCCAGGAGCGGGCGGCCTCCACCAGCCGGGCCTCGATCCGGTCGGTGTCGGCGTCGGTCAGCGTGGTCAGCTCGGTGCCCTGCGGGACGCGGACGACGAAGTGCAGCCGGGAGAGGATCGACTCGGTGTTCCAGGCGGTGAAGTCGACGCTGGTGCCGCCGAGCTCCTCCTTGAGGATGTCGATGATCCGCAGCCGCACCCCGGTGGTGTACCGGTCGCGCGGCAGGTAGACGAGGGCGGAGTAGTAGCGCCCGTACTCGTCCTGGCGGAGGTAGAGCCGGAGCCGGCGGCGCTCCTGGAGGTAGAGCACGCTGGTCGCGATGGAGCGCAGCTGGTCCACCGGCGTCTGGAACAGCTCGTCGCGCGGGTAGGTCTCCAGGATCTGGAGCAGGTCGCGGCCGTCGTGGCTGCTGGGCGAGAAGCCGGCGGAGTCCAGCACCTCGGCGACCTTGCGGCGGATCACCGGCACCCGGCGGACCGACTCGGTGTACGCGGCCGAGGAGAACAGGCCCAGGAAGCGCCGCTCGCCGACCACATTGCCCTCGGCGTCGAACTTCTTCACGCCGACGTAGTCCAGGTAGGACGGCCGGTGGACGGTGGCGCGGCTGTTGGCCTTGGTGAGGATCAGCAGCCGGTGCTCACGGGCCTTGGCGCGGGCGTCCTGAGGCAGCCGGTCGAAGGACGGCGAGACCGGGTGGGCCTCCTCGCCGCTGTGGTGCGGGTCGGAGCGGAGGATGCCGAGCCCGGTGCCGGGGCACGCCTTGAGGGCGTCGTCCTCGGTGAGCTCGTACTCGCGGTAGCCGAGGAAGGTGAAGTGGTCGGCGGCGAGCCAGCGGAGCAGCTCGCGGGCCTCCTCGACCTCGGTGCCGGGCAGGTCACCGGCGAGCGGCTCGGCGGGCAGCTCGTCCGCGATGCGCAGCGCGGAGTCGCGCATCTTGCCCCAGTCCTCGACCGTCTCCCGGACGTCCGAGAGGATCCGCAGCAGGTCGGCGGTGATCTGCTTGAGGTCGGCGCGGTCGGTCTCCCGGTCGATCTCGACATGGATCCACGACTCGGTGAGCGCGTCGTGCGGCAGGTCGTCCCGCTTCTTGGCGGCCTCGGCGGGCAGCACCTCGATGAGCTTGCCGGTCAGATCGCGGCGGACCACGACCAGCGGGTGCACCACGACATGGATGCCCCGGCCCTGGCGGGAGAGCTCGTTGGTGACGGAGTCCACGAGGAACGGCATGTCGTCCGTGACCACCTCGACCACCGAGTGGCTGCACGTCCAGCCGTTCTCCTCGACGGTCGGCGTGTGCACGCGCACATTGGCCGTGCCCTGCGGCCGGTTCCCGGCGAGCCGGTAGTGCGAGAGCGCGGCGCCGAAGACGTCCACGGGGTCGCGGTCGGCCAGGTCCTCGGGCGCGGTGTGCAGGTAGTAGTGCTGGAGGTAGCCGAGCACGGTGTCCCGGTCCGGGTGCTCCCCGTCCTCGGGCCCGGTCCGGAGTTGCCCCCCGACCGGGCTGTTCTCAGCTACCCGGGCAGCCCGTTCGAGCAGCTCGGCCTTGGCTTCGTCCAGCTTGGTCTGCATGTCCTCTGGCTCCTGTCGCGCGCCGTTGCGTGACGTAGGTGAAGAAGGGAGCACAACGCCACGACGCGGGGTATCCGGTCTGAGGCGACGTTATGCCGGAATGGGAGATGTCCGGGCCGTTATCGGCCACATACGGCCGCCGGGCCGGAGCGGAGAACTCAGCGCCCACCCGGCCGCCGTGGCGAACCGGGCGCATGCCGGGGGCCTCGCTGCCCCCACGGCGTATCGCGCTGATCACGGGTCCAGGCTATCGCCCTCCACCCCCGCCCCGTCATGGTCCACATGCGTACAAAAGCAGGGGGCGAAGTTTGACGCTTTGGACAGCGAATCCTGTGATTGATGGTGCAGTTCCGGCCATTTCTCTCGCACTTGCTCCCGCCAATCGCCGGTTTTGCCGGTTTCCTCCGCTCTCCGAGGGCCGCGCTTTCCCGCCATGCTCCGCACCCGCCCCTCCCGCCTCCGTGACGAGGGACACACCGGCCGCACCGTACGCACCCCCGCGCCGCACCCCCCGCCCACGCCGCCACCGGGACCACCGGGACCGCCGTTCGGGCCGGGGCCCACTGGGACCGCCGAGGCCGCCGGCCGGGTCGGGTGCGCCGGGACTGCCGGGGCCGCCGGTCGTGGCCCCGGTCGGCGCTCGCCCCGGGTCACCGTTCATGTCCCGGCCGCCGCCCGCGCCCGGGCCACCGGCCGAGCCGGGCCCGGCTCTCATGTCCCTCCGCCGACCGTGCCGGGGTGGCCGGTCGCGCTCCGGGTGTCCGGGCCGACGGCACCCGTACCGGGGTCACCGCTCACATCCCGGCCACCGACCGCGCCGGGAGCGACACCCATGGCACGGTCGCCGCTCCTGCCACGGCCGACGCCGCTCGTGCCGGTGCCATCGGTCATGCCCCGGCCGCGGTCCAGGGCGCGGTCACCGCCCGTGTCACGGCCGATGCCGCTCGTGCCCCCGTCGGCGTCGCTCCGGCCGGGGCCGCCTGCGCACTCACCGCTCGCGCCATGCCCTCCGCCGGCGCCGTGCACACCGCTCATGAACCCCGGCTACCCGGCCAGCTCCTCCGCCACCTCCACCGCATGGGTGAGCGTGTCCACCACCGGCACGCCGACCGCCTCCAGGCTGGCCCGGCTGTGCGATCCGCCCGTGTACAGGACCGCCTTGGCTCCCACGTGCGCGGCCGCCCGGGCGTCGTCCGCCGCGTCCCCGATGACGACCACCCGCTCCACGTCCACCACCCGGCCGAGCTCCCGCAGATGCCGCACCATGTGCTCCGCCTTGCCCTCGGTGGACGCGCCCGTCCGGCCGTCCACCCGGACGAAGTGCTCGGTTATGCCGTGCCGCCGCACGATCGGCACCAGGTGCTCGTGCGGGGCCAGCGACAGCAGCGACTGGGTGCGCCCGGCCGCCCGCCGCGCGGCCAGCAGCTCGGCCGCCCCCTCGGCCAGCGCACAGGCCTCGGCGCGCGACCAGTAGTGCCGGTGGAACGCCTCGTCCATGACCAGCCACTCGTCACCGGTCGGCAGCCGGCCCATCAGCCGCTCGTAGAAGAGCGGCACCGGCACGCAGTACAGCTCGCGGTAGCGCGCCAGGGTGATCGGGGCCATCCCCAGCTCCGCGAAGGCGGCATTGGTCGCCCCGATGACGGTGTCGATGTCGTCGAGCAGTGTCCCGTTCCAGTCCCAGACCAGATGCGCGTGGTGCTTCCCCATGCCCACGACGGTACCCCCGCCCACCGACAACGCTCCGTGACCGCCCGCCGACCTGGGGAGACCGGGGGTTGGGCCCCTGGTACGGGTGCGCCGCCGGGCTCCGGCGGCGGCCGGTCAGGCGATCAGGCCCGGGATCTCCTGCACACCGAACCAGAGCAGCTCGTGGTCCTCCGCCCCGTCCACCACGAACTGGGCGTCGTCGTCGCCCTGGTCGGCCGCGCCCAGGGCGTCCGCCGCGGCGGTCACGTCGGGCTCGGCGTCCGACGCGTCCGCGTGCACCGCCGCCGCCTTGGCCAGCGGCACCGCGTCCGCCAGCCGCACCTCGCCGACCGACGAGGCGTCGAGACCCGGGCCCGGATCGGCGGTGGCAGCCCGGTCCGGTACGTCGACCGCGACGACCACCCGGCGGCGCGCCGCGCCCGGGTCGCCCGCGATCAGCCGCAGCGAGGCGGCGGCCGCCCGGTTCAGCGCCGCGTACTCCAGCTCCTCGATGTCGTCCGAGACGTACCACTCGCGCAGTCCGGGCGTCACCGCGTAGGCGGTCAGCGGGCCGGGCCCCAGCTCGCCCGAGGCGTGCGCGCGGGCGAGACCGGCGAGGGTCAGAGGGAGGTAGACGCGCATGTCGGCCGCTTTCTCGGTGATCTCGGGACGCCCATCAGGATACGTGCGAGGTCCCCCTTCGGGGCGCCCCGCCCGCTCCGGCCGCCGTCCACCCGGCTCCGGCCGGCCGGCCCGGTGCCCCGGAACCGCGAGGCGGCCCTTACCCGGATAGGTGACCCGCCCGGTCGCTCCGCCGGCGGCGAGCGGCGCTTTGCCTCGCCGCCCTCCGGCCCCGTACAAGATCCCCGACCGAAGTTACCCCCCGGTAGAGCACCGGGACCGACGGAACGAGGGCACCCATGGCCGGCACGGTCCAGGCGACTGTCTCCCCCACCTCCCCGAGCCCCGCCCGGGGCCCGGTGGCCCGGCCCGGGTCCACCCGGCCCGGCGGACGGCGCGACCAGCGGCGCCCCGGCGGGGCCAGGCCGCCCCGCCGGCCGGTCCCGCCGCATGTGCTCTTCGCGGAACGGCTGATCGCCGTGCTGACCGGGGAGCGACCGGTGCACTGGATGCTCGGCCAGACCGTGGGCGCGGCGTACGAGCAGCTGGCCCGGCTCGCCCCCGCCGGACCGCCGGCCGCCCCGGGCGTCCGGCCGGTGCTGCGCCGCTGCGGCGCCGCCCCGCTGGGGCCGGACCTGGTGGAGGCGTACGCGAGCGTCACAGCGGGCGGACGGGTCCGGGCCATGGCCTTCCGCCTTGAGCGGGGCCCGGACCGCAGATGGCGCTGCTCCGCCGTAGACCTCGGCCCCGCCGGCTGGACCTGGTAGCCGCCCCGGGCACGTACCCGCTCCGCGCGGGGACGTACCGCCAGGACCGTGAACCCACCCGCCCGCGGCGAGGCCCGGCGGCTTCAGCGGCTGCCCCGCCCACCCCGGGACGTGCGGGGTGGGCGGGCGCCCCGCGCCTCCGGGACGTCGTACGTCACCGCCCGCGGCGGCCGTTACGCCTCCTCGCCCGGCGGCACGCGTCCCCTGGGCCGGGAAGCCCGAGAGGACGCGAGCCCGCGAACGGGCGCCGGGAGCCGCGCCCCGCCGTCGTACGGCCCCGGACGGACGCCTGGACGACTGCGCGCCGCCCCAGGCCGTACGGGCGCCCGACGGGCATACGGCCCTTCCGGTGTCGCGCAGACCCCCGGAGAACCGGGGCCCGCCACCGAGCGGGGCTGTTCCGGGACACGCGTGATCCGTCCCCGGGGCGTACGCGTCCCGGGCGAGAGCGCCCGGGACGGCCCTGCGGGCGTGACGTTCGGCGATGGCCCTCGTGGCTCGGGCTCCCCCTCAGCCGGGTGGTCGCCGGAGGCCCGCGCGGCCCTCCCGACGGACGGGGTCGCCCCGGGACTCACACGAGCCCGTCCTCGGGCGTGCAACCGGGCACGGTCCGGGGCGGCCCCACGGACGTGACACATCCAGCGATCGCCCGCGTCACCTCGGCCACTCCTCAACCGGGCGGCCCCCGCCGTGCGGCCCCCCGGAGACGGCCGGGGGCCCGGGGCCCGTACGGGGTCCGAACGGAAAAGCCCCCGTCCCGGAAGTACCGGAAAAGCCCTCGGGCCCCGCACGGGTGCGCGGGGCCCGAGAAGACCGGGAACGGGGCCCGAAGGAAGACCGGGGACGGGCCCGGAGGGGGCCGGACGACGGCCCGGCCGTCACTTCTTGCGGCGGCGGCCGCCCTTCTGGGCCTTGCGGCGCTCGGCGCGGGTCAGACCGTCGCTCTCGGAGCGGTAGCCGTCCTCGTCGCCGTTGTCGCCGTTCTGGAAGTCGCCCTCCACGATGCCGCCCTCGCCGTCCACCGTGGGAGCGGAGAAGTGCAGCCGGTCCGGCCGCTGCGGGGCGTCCAGCCCCTTGGCGCGGATCTCCGGGCGGCCGGCGCCCGCGGGGACGGCTTCCTGCTTCTCCAGCGAGGTGCGCTCGGCCTGCTCCGGCACCGGAACCTCCTCGACCTGCTGCTCCACCTGGACCTCCAGGTTGAACAGGTAGCCGACGGACTCCTCCTTGATGCCCTCCATCATCGCGGTGAACATGTCGAAGCCCTCGCGCTGGTACTCGACCAGCGGGTCCTTCTGCGCCATCGCGCGCAGGCCGATGCCCTCCTGGAGGTAGTCCATCTCGTAGAGGTGCTCGCGCCACTTGCGGTCCAGCACCGAGAGCACCACCCGCCGCTCCAGCTCGCGCATGATCTCCGAGCCGAGCTGCTTCTCCCGGGCGTCGTACTGCTCGTGGATGTCGTCCTTGACGGACTCCGCGATGAACTCGGCGGTGATGCCCGCGCGGTCGCCCGCCGCGTCCTCCAGCTCCTCGATGGTGACCTTGACCGGGTAGAGCTGCTTGAAGGCGGTCCAGAGCCGCTCCAGGTCCCAGTCCTCCGCGAAGCCCTCCACCGTCTCCGCCTGGATGTAGGCGTCGATGGTGTCGTCCATGAAGTGGCGCACCTGCTCGTGCAGGTCCTCGCCCTCCAGGACGCGGCGGCGCTCGCCGTAGATGACCTCGCGCTGGCGGTTGAGCACCTCGTCGTACTTCAGGACGTTCTTACGGGTCTCGAAGTTCTGCTGCTCGACCTGCGACTGCGCCGAGGCGATGGCGCGGGTGACCATCTTGTTCTCGATCGGCACATCGTCCGGGACGTTGGCCATCGACATCACGCGCTCGACCATCTGCGCCTTGAACAGCCGCATCAGATCGTCGCCGAGCGAGAGGTAGAACCGGGACTCGCCCGGGTCGCCCTGCCGGCCGGAACGGCCGCGCAGCTGGTTGTCGATGCGCCGCGACTCATGGCGCTCGGTGCCGAGGACATAGAGCCCGCCGAGCTCCTTGACCTCCTCGAACTCGGCCTTCACCGCCAGCTCGGCCTTCTCCAGCGCGGTCGGCAGGGCGGCGGCCCACTCCTCGACGTGCTCCACCGGGTCCAGGCCGCGCTGGCGCAGCTCCGCCTCGGCCAGGTCGTCGGGGTTGCCGCCCAGCTTGATGTCGGTACCGCGGCCGGCCATGTTGGTCGCCACGGTGACGGCGCCCTTGCGGCCGGCCTGGGCGACGATGGTCGCCTCCCGGTCGTGCTGCTTGGCGTTGAGCACCTCGTGCTGGATGCCGCGCTTGGAGAGCTGCTGGGAGAGGTACTCGGACTTCTCGACCGAGGTGGTGCCGACCAGGATCGGCTGGCCCTTCTCGTGCTTCTCCGCGATGTCGTCCACGACGGCCGCGAACTTGGCGACCTCGGTGCGGTAGATCAGGTCCGAGCGGTCGGCGCGGACCATCGGCTTGTTGGTCGGGATCGGGACGACGCCCAGCTTGTAGATCTGGTGGAACTCGGCGGCCTCGGTCATGGCCGTACCGGTCATACCGGACAGCTTCTCGTACAGGCGGAAGAAGTTCTGCAGGGTGATCGTGGCGAGGGTCTGGTTCTCGTCCTTGATGTCCACCCCTTCCTTCGCCTCGATCGCCTGGTGCATGCCCTCGTTGTAGC
Source organism: Streptomyces pyxinae (assembly GCF_024756275.1). Classification (GTDB taxonomy): domain Bacteria; phylum Actinomycetota; class Actinomycetes; order Streptomycetales; family Streptomycetaceae; genus Streptomyces; species Streptomyces pyxinae. Next base: position 258,372 of record NZ_JANUGQ010000006.1, read on the forward strand.
GGCGGCCGGCGAGGATACGGCCGGTGTGCTCGTCGACGATCATGACCTCGCCGTCGATGACGACGTAGTCCTTGTCCTTCTTGAACAGTTCCTTCGCCTTGATGGCGTTGTTCAGATAACCGACCAGCGGGGTGTTGACCGACTCGTAGAGGTTGTCGATGCCGAGCCAGTCCTCGACCTTGGCGACCCCGGCCTCGTGGATGGCCACGGTGCGCTTCTTCTCGTCGACCTCGTAGTCGCCGGTCTCCTCGACGCCCTTGAGCGGGTTGCCCGGCTCGCCCCTGGTCAGCCGGGTGACCAGCTTGGCAAAGTCGCCGTACCACTTGGTGGCCTGGTCGGCCGGACCGGAGATGATCAGCGGCGTACGGGCCTCGTCCACCAGGATCGAGTCGACCTCGTCCACACAGGCGAAGTTGTGGCCGCGCTGGACCAGCTCGTCCTGCGACCACGCCATGTTGTCGCGCAGGTAGTCGAAGCCGAACTCGTTGTTGGTGCCGTAGGTGATGTCGCAGGCGTACTGCTCGCGGCGCTGCGCCGGGGTCATGTTGGCGAGGATGCAGCCGACCTGGAGGCCGAGGAACTTGTGCACCCGGCCCATCAGCTCGGAGTCGCGCTCGGCCAGATAGTCGTTGACCGTGATCAGGTGGACGCCCTTGCCCGAGATCGCGTTGAGGTACGCGGGCAGCGTGCCGACGAGGGTCTTGCCCTCACCGGTCTTCATCTCGGCGACATACCCGAGGTGCAGCGCGGCACCGCCCATCAGCTGGACGTCGTAGTGGCGCTGGCCGAGCACCCGCTTGGCCGCCTCACGGACGGTCGCGAACGCCTCCGGCATCAGGTCGTCCAGGCTCTCGCCGTCGGCGTGGCGCTGCTTGTACTCCTCGGTGAGCGCCCGCAACTCGGCGTCGGAGAGGTTGACGAAGTCCTCTTCGATGGAGTTGACCTGGTCCGCGATGCGGTGCAGTTTGCGCAGGATCTTGCCTTCGCCTGCACGCATGAGCTTGTTGAAGACGGACACTGAGGCTGGTCTCCTTGCCGGTCGGGCCTGGCACTGGGTCTTGTCGGGACACTGGCACGGGCACGGCAGGTGGACCCCACCGCAACGGCCATCGTAAGCGAGGACCCCGTCACGCCGGGAGGTGCGCACGAGCCGGGACCGCCGGGGCACGGTCCGCCGCCCACAGGGAGAACGCGCGGGACACGCGGAAGGTGCCGCCCGGCCCGGAAAGACCCGGAAACTGTTCGCGCCCGGCCGCGCCGCTCCCCAGAATCGGGCCCATGAGCCCCGAGAACCCCGAGCCCCCCGGTCCCGCCGGCACCGGCACCGTCGTCCTCATCACCGACCGTCTGTCGCTGCGCCCGCTCGCCCCGTCCGACGCCGACGAGGTGTACGCGGCCTGCCAGGACCCGGACATCCAGCGCTGGACCACGGTCCCCTCCCCGTACGAGCGGCACCACGCGGAGGACTTCCTGAACCGGATCGTGGCCGAGGGCTGGCGCACCGGTGCGGCGCTGGACTTCGCGGTACGGCTCCGGGGCGGCGGCCCGCTGCTGGGCGCCGCCGGGGTACGGCGCCGGAGCGGCCCGGACCGCGGTGACCGGGACGGCGGCGGGGTCTGGGAGCTGGGCTTCTGGACGGCCCGCGAGCACCGGGGCCGGGGGTACACCGCCGAGGCCGTCACCGCGCTGGCCCGCTGGACGCTGGCCGAGCGGGACTGCCACCGGCTGGAGTGGTGGGCCGAGGTCGGCAACGCGGGCTCCCGGGCGGTCGCGGAGCGGGCCGGGTTCCGGTACGAGGGCGTCCGGCGCGCGGGACTGCTCAACCACGGGACGCTGCGGGACTGCTGGATCGGCGCCCTGCTCCCCGGCGACCTCGGGCTGCCGGGACCGGTGGCGTACCTCCCACCGCGCGGGTGAAGGGGAGGCGGCGGGGCCCGGCGGCCGGTGGGGCAACCGGGGCGCCGGTGGAGCGGCCGGCCGGGACGCCTTGCCGGAGGCCCGGGGTTCTCGCAGCACGGCCCGGGTCCTTGCCGCACGGGCGCGGCGGTCGGTGGGTGCGGCCGACCGGGCCCCTCTTCCCGGCTTTCCACGGCTTTCCAGGGCTTTGCAGGGCTTTGCACGGCCTTGCACGGCCCGGGCCGGGGGCCGGGTTGTCAGTGCCGGCGTCTAGGGTTCCCGGCATGACGATCCTGCCGCCACCCGATCCGTCTTCCGGCTCCGCTCCGGCCTCCTCCCCCGCGCCCGGTCCCGCCCCGGTGCTGGAGCTCTCCGCCGACGAGGCCCGCCGTATCGCGCTGCGGGCCCAGGGGTTCCTGGGGGCGCCGGACCGCCGGGCGGGGGTGCGCGGGGTGCTGCGCCGGCTCGGCGCCGTACAGCTGGACACCATCTCGGTGCTGGCCCGCTCGCACGAGCTGGTGCCGTACGCCCGGCTGGGCGCGGTGGGCCGCCGGACCGTCGACACGGCGTACTGGACGGAGGGCCACGCCTTCGAGTACTGGTCGCACGCCGCCTGTGTGCTGCCGATCGAGGAGTGGCCGCACTTCGCCTTCCGCCGCCGCGCCTACCGGGCCCAGAAGCAGTGGTACCACGCGCTGCCGGACGGCGCGTACGAGTCGGTGATCAAGCAGCTGCGCGCCGAGGGGCCGCTCACCGCGACGGAGCTGGGCGGCGCCAAGAACGGCGGCGAGTGGTGGGACTGGTCCGCCTCCAAGGTCGCCGTCGAGCGGGCACTGATGTACGGCGACGTGGTCTGCGTGGAGCGGCGCGGCTGGAAGCGCGTGTACGACCTCGCCGAGCGTGCCGTCCCGGGCCGGCTGCTCCACGACGAGCTGGACGACCGCGAGTGCCTGCGCCGGCTGGTGGCGCTGGCCGGGCGGGCGCTGGGGGTCGGCACCCGGGCCGACATCGCGGACTACCACCGGCTGAAGGGCGAGCAGTTCGACACGGTGGTGGCGGACTCGGGGCTGGTGCCGGTGCGGGTGGCCGGCTGGGAGAAGCCGGCCTGGGCCGATCCGGAGGCGCTGGCGACCGAGCCGCGCGGCCGGCACCGTACGACCCTGCTCTCGCCGTTCGACTCGCTGATCTGGGAACGGGCCCGCACCGAGCGGATCTTCGGATTCACCCACCGGCTGGAGGCGTACGTCCCCAAGCAGAAGCGGATACACGGCTACTTCGCCATGCCACTGCTGGCCGGCGGGAAGCTGCTCGGCCGGGTGGACCCGGCCCGGGAGGGCAGCACCCTGGTGGCCCGGCAGGTGTCGCTGGACAGCCGCAAGGCGGTGCGGCCGATGGCCGGGGCGCTGGAGGAGGCGGCCGGCTGGGTGGGGTGCGACGCGGTGCGGGTGGAGCGCGTCCATCCCCCGGAGCTGGCCGCCGAGTTGACCGCCGCGCTGACCTGACCAACGCCCCGGCCCGGGCGCCGCACCGGCCCGGCCGACGGCGGGGACCGGCCGGCGGCTCCCGGTGGCTCCGCCGGTCACTGGCAGCGCCGCCGGTGGCTAGCGGATCTCCAGGATCTTCTCCCGCATGGCGTAGACGACCGCCTCCATCCGGGAGTGCAGCTGGAGCTTCTCCAGGATGTTGCGGACGTGGTTCTTCACGGTGTTCTCCGAGATGAACAACTGCTTGGCGATGTCCCGGTTGTTCATCCCGGTGGCGACGAGCTTGAGCACCTCGATCTCCCGGTCGGTGAGCCGGGGCGCGGGCACCAGCCGCCGGTCGTCGGTGCGCTGGATCATCGACTTGAACTCGGTGAGCAGCTTGGCGGCCATGGAGGGGCTGATCTGCGACTGCCCGTCGGCGACGGCGCGGATGGCCGTGGAGACCTCGTCGGTGGAGATCTCCTTGAGCAGATAGCCGGTGGCGCCCGCCTTGATCGCGTCGTAGAGGTCGGCCTCCTCGTCGCTGATCGTCAGCATGATGATCTTGGCGCTGGGGGCCACCTCCTTGATGGAGGTGCATGCCTCGATGCCACCGCGCTTCGGCATCCGTACGTCCATGAGGACGATGTCCGGCAGCAGGTCGGCCGCCTTCTCGACGGCCTCGGCCCCGTCCCCGGCCTCGCCGACGACCGTGATGTCCTCCTCCTGCTCGAGGACGATGTCCAGGCCGCGGCGGAAGAGCGCGTGGTCGTCCACGACCAGGACCCGGATGGGCTCCCCGCGCGGCGGGGGGTCGTCCGTGCCGGTTCCGGGAACGCGCCCGGCGCCCGCCATGCCGTCCGGGGCGCCGGAGCCGCCCGGGTGGTGCACCGGGCCGAAGCTGTCCGCCATCGTTCCTCCCCCTGGGGCCGGGGCCTCGAGTTCATGTGCGATGCGTCAACCACCCGGTGGGAGCCACCGGTTGACGCGTCCGGCCATGATTCCACGTCCGGGTGCCCCAGCGGGGATTCCGTGGTCGCACGATGATGCCCCTGGGGGCGCACGAAGCACTCCAGGGGCACATCGTCTCGGAACGGATCAGGCGTCACCCGACGCCGCTGCCGCCCCGGCCGTCACGCGACGGCCGCCGCACCGGCCCGCACCGGTCGCCGCTCAGCCGCCGAGCGCGCCGCCGGCGCCGCCGCCCTCCGAACCGGCGAGCGGGTCACTCTCCAGGTGGATCACGCCGTAGTCGTAGGCGTGCCGCCGGTAGACCACGCTGGGCTGCTTGGTCTCGGAATCCACGAACAGATAGAAGTCGTGCCCGACCAGCTCCATCTCGTAGAGCGCCTGGTCGAGCGTCATCGGGGCGGCGGTGTGGGTCTTCTCGCGCACCACCAGGGGGCCGTCGCCCCGCACTTCGAGGGAGCCGATCTTCGTGGTGGGCACGGCGTCCGTCGTCTCCTCGGCCACCGCGAGCCCGCTGCCGTTGAGGCTGGCGACGCCCGGCACGGTGTCGGCCACCTCGGCGGCGGAGATCCGGCCGGTGCCCCGGCGGTCGTTCCGCTTGTCGTGCTGCTTGCGCAGCCGTGCCTCCAGCTTGCCGGTGGCGAGGTCCAGCGCGGCGTACGGGTCGGCGGCGGCCGCTTCGGCCCGGATCACCGGGCCCCGCGAATGAAGGGTGATCTCCACGCGGTCGGACCGGTCGGCCTGCCGCGGGTTGTGTTCCTTGGACACCTCGACGTCGAGGCTGATCACCTTGCCGTCGAGCTTCTGGATCTTCTCCAGCTTCAGCTTCTCGGCCACGTGCTTGCGGAACCGCTCGGGCACCTCGGTCTTGCGGCCCTTGACGACGATGTCCACGCAGAACTCCGTTCCCGGATCGCCCGGCCGGCGCACCGGCCACCGGGCGTCTCCCTTTTGCACTCGACCCCGGCGAAAGCGCCGGGATCCCCGACTTGGCGGCTTCGCCCTCCTCTTCCCCGTCGACCTGCTCCCCATCCCACCCGATTTCGGTGGTGCGAACACCGGGATCCCCGGAATTCCGGACGGGGCACGGCTGTGCGATCGGTGAAGCACGGCGTGCGCCGGGCCTCACCACCGAACATAGCCCTCCCGGCCGGATATCGGCACCCGCTACCCGCGCGTACCTCCGATCAGGTGTTTTTACGCTTCTACTACCAGCAACGTCATACGTTCCCGCTCAGTTCCGGTTTATGACGAGTGCCCCCGCCGGCGCCGCGACAACCGCCGCCACCACCGGTACTCTCCGGGCCCCGGGACCCGCCCGCCCGCTCTCCCCCTGCCCTGCCCCGCCGCCGTCGCCGTCGCCCGTGACAGCCGCGCGCACCGCCCGGGCCGCCTCGGCCAGCGAGGCGCCGGTGGTGACGAGATCGTCCACCAGGACCGGGCGGCCGGCCGCGAGCAGCCGGCCGCCCCCGTCGGCCACCGCCAGCGCACCCGCCAGGTTGGCCCGGCGCAGCGGCGCGGTCAGCCCCGCCTGGTCGGCGACCTCCCGCCGCTGCCGCAGCACCGGGAGCGCCCGGGCCGCCACTCCGGCGCGGCGCAGCTCGGCCGCCGCCGCCCGGGCCAGCCGCCGCGCCGCGTCCTGGCCCCGGGCCCGCACCGCCCGGGGCGCGGAGGGCACCGGCACCAGCAGCACCGGGCGGTCGGCCGGGGCGCCGCCGTGGTGCTCCAGGGCGGCGCCGACCGCCCCGGCGAGGGCCGCGCCCAGGAACGGGGCGAGGGGCAGGGCGCCGCGCTCCTTGTGGGCGAGGAGCAGCGCTCGTACCGCTCCTTGGTAGGGCGCGGCCGCGTACACCGGGGGCAGCCCGGGCGGTTCGGGCACCGGTCCGGCCCGCCGGGCACCGTCCCCGTACAGGGCACGGGCGCATGCCCTGCAGAGCTCCGTACCCGCCCGGTCGCAGCCACCGCAGAAGGCCGGCAGCACCAGCTCGGAGAATTCCCGCCACCAGTTCCGCACGGCGCCCACCCTGCCCGGCGGGACCCGTCCCGGCCACCCCTGTGGAAAACCCCGGGGCCGGGGCCGGGGCCCGGGTACCGGGCGGGTCAGCCGACGCCGCCCGGAACGCCCCGGAAGGGACCGGGGCCGCACCCGGCCCACCGTCCGGCTCCGGCCCGGCAACGGACCGCCCGGCGGCACCGGCCCGGCAACGGACGGCCCGGCGGCACCGACCCGGCAACGGACGGCCGGCGGGAACGGCCCGGGAACCGCCCCGGGCCCGGCACCGGCCCGGCGGTCAGCCGGGATAGACCGGGAAGGTGCCCTTCTCGCCCACCGGCTGCCAGTTGGCACCGGCCTGGAGCCGGACGATCCCGTCGTCCGAGGAGGCCGCCACCAGCGGTGCCCGCTCGTCGTTCGCGGCGGCCACCGCCTTCACCTCGTTCAGCCCCGGGATGCCGGAGGCGGAGGTGGAGCCGTCGGTCTGGATGTACCGCACCTGCTGCACCCCGCCGGCCAGCTTGCCGAGCACCACCAGCCGGCTCGCCCCCGCCCAGGAGACCGAGGTCACCGACTCCATGCGCGGTGCCACCGACTGGAGGTCCACCACCGAGACCGTCTGCCGGCCACCCGAGGTCCGCCGCTCCACCCGTCCGATCCGGAGCGTGGTGGTGTCGCCCTCCTTCAGCAGCAGGGCGATCCGGACGCCGTCCTCCGAGAGCCGCAGCGCCTCGATCCGTATCCCGTCGAGCAGCCAGGGCGTGACCACGTCCTGCGGCTTGCCCGTACCGCCGGGGACCAGCCGGATCCGGGGGCCGGCCGGGTCACGGTCGGCCACCCACAGATCGCCCCGCCCGTCCCAGCTGGGCGCGGACAGCCGCCGGCCGGCCGGGCCGTTGCTGGTGACCACCGGCTCCCGGGGGGTGCTCTCGGTCTCTATGGACGACACCCGCAGGGTGCGTCCCTCGCCGGTCACGGCGGCCGCGTGCCGCTCGTCGCGGGCCACGGCGACCGCGCCGAGCCGCAGCGAACCGTCACCGAACGGGCCGGGCACATGCTGCGGCCGGCCGACGTCGTCGCCGGTGACCTCCAGCTTGGCCAGCTTTCCGGCGGTGTCGACGAAATAGGGGTTCTCCGGGAAGGCGACGCTGCGGTCGGTGACGTAATTCTGTTTCTGACTCTCGTTCAGCACGCAGAGCCGCGACCCGTTCGACCGCTGCAATTCCACCTCTTCGACCTTGGTGGACGACAATTCCCCCACGGTGAAAAGGACTTGGGCCGCCATTTTGCGGCACCGGTCGAGACCGACGTTGTCCGCCTTCTCGTTGAGCGGCACCTTCAGCGTGTTGCGGTCATCGGGGGCGAGTGTCCGGACGCCCTCCTTGAGCGCCGTACCGGACGGGAAGTTCGAGTCGACCGCGGGCCCGAGCCAGCCGGTCGGACCGTCGAGCAGGGCCTGCACCGTCTGGGTCACCGGGTCCTGCCGCTGCCGGATGTAGACCGGGTCGGCCACCACCCAGCCCCGCCCCGCGGCGAAGTAGTACTTGTTCACCGAACGGTAGTTGCGCTGGAAGTCCGACTCACCGAGCAGCAGCCCCTGCGGCAGCGAGTCGATCCGCCACTCCTTGCCCTCGGGGGTCGTCACCTGGGAGAGATGAAGCGGCTCGCCCCGGTACTTCTGCGGAGTGGCCGGCTGGTAGGCGAGCCGGCGGTCCACCGTGGCGATCTCCTCCCCCGCCAGCTGGTACACCCGCCCCGACGCGCCCTCCTGCTCCGGTTCGCGGACGGTGGTCTGCCGGGCCGGCGCGGCGGACAGCACGGTGATGCTCTCCTCCGGGCGCCAGGACGCGGCCGCCTGCTTGGTCAGATACTTCCGGGCCGTGGCGAAGCCGGGGTCGTCGCCGGTCATCGCCTCCAGGAAGCCGTCGACGATCTCGCCCGGCTCGGCCTTCTCGCGCGGGGTCACCGGATAGACCCGCACCTGCGAATCGCCCGGCTTCGACGCCTTGACCACGGTCACGTCCCCGCTGTCCGGCATCGAGGCACAGCCGGCCAGCAGCCCCGCGCAGCCGAGCAGCACGGCCCCCCGCGCCGGACGCCCCCTCCCGAACCGACGCCGCTCAGCGCCCACGACCCGTGCCCTCCCGCTCCGTCTTCCGCTCCTGCTCCGGTGCCGACTGCGCCGGTACGGTCCCGTCGGCCGCCCGCTCCCCGCCCCGCGCCACCACCCGCGCGCCGTTGCCGGGCAGCGCCGTCGGGTCGGCGGACGCCTGCCGGGGCGGCGGGGGCAGCGGGGAGCGGCCCGCGCCCGGCTGGGCGGGCACGGTCGCCGGCCGGGCCCCGTCCCGGTCCGCCTCCAGCGCCGCCCGCTCCCGGTTGCGCCGGGAGTCCTCGGGCTCCAGCGGCACCGGGGAGCCGCGCAGCGGCTCGTCCGCCGTGCGCGGCAGGGTCAGCCGGAACTGCGAGCCGCCGCCGGGCTCGCCCCATGCCTGGAGCCAGCCGCCGTGCAGCCGGGCGTCCTCCACCGCGATCGACAGACCGAGGCCGGTACCGCCGGTGGTCCGGGCGCGCGCCGGGTCGGCCCGCCAGAAACGGTTGAACACCCGGGTCGCCTCGCCGGGCTTGAGCCCCACGCCGTAGTCGCGCACCGCGACCGCCACGGCGCCGCCGGCCGAGGCCAGCCGCACCACCACGTCCCGGCCCTCGCCGTGCTCCACCGCGTTGACGACCAGGTTCCGCAGGATCCGCTCCACCCGCCGGGCGTCGGCCTCCGCGACCACCGGCTGTTCGTCGCCGAGGACGACGATCCGGCCGCCCTTGCGCTCCGCGAGCGGTTCGGCCCCGCCGATCACCCGGCGCACCACCTGGCGCAGGTCTATCGGCTCGGCCTCCAGCGCCGCCGCGCCGGCGTCGAACCGGCTGATCTCCAGCAGATCCGCGAGGAGCGACTCGAACCGGTCCAGCTGGTCGCCGAGCAGCTCGGCCGAGCGCGCGGTCACCGGATCGAAGTCCGCCCGCGCCTCATGAATCACGTCGGCGGCCATCCGTACCGTGGTCAGCGGCGTCCGCAGTTCGTGCGAGACGTCCGAGACGAACCGGCGCTGCATCCGGGAGAGGTCCTCCAGCTGCTGGATCTTGAGCTGGAGGTTCTGCGCCATCTTGTTGAACGCCTCACCGAGCCGGGCGATGTCGTCCTCGCCGGTGACCTTCATCCGCTCCTGGAGCCGGCCCGCCGAGAGCCGCTCCGCGATACCGGCCGCCATCCGGACCGGCGTCACGACCTGCCGCACCACCAGCCAGGCGATCGCGCCCAGCAGCACGACCACGAACAGCCCGGCCGTCGCCAGCGTGGTCTTGACCAGGGAGAGCGAGTCCTCCTCCTGGGTGAGCGGGAAGAGGTAGTACAGCTCGTACGAGTTGCCCTCGATGTCGTTGAGCCGCTTGCCGATCACCAGCCCGGCCTCGGAGTGCTTGCCGTCCGTGTAGCGGATGCGGGTGAACGTCTGGAAGGTGCCGGTGCCCTGGGCGACGGAGCCGCGCAGCTCGGCCGGGATGCTGGTGGCCGGCTCCACCCCGCCGGAGGCCCGGGCGCCCCGGCTGGGGGCGGTGCCCGCCGAGTCGGAGCTGAGCGCCACCACATTGAAGGCGCTCTGCCCGCCACTGGCGAGCTGCACCACGAGGTCGGAGCGCCAGTTCAGCGACGACCGCGCCCCGCTGCCCGCCGGGGCGCCGCCGTCCTGGCCGCCGGACGCGGCACTGGCCTGGTCCTGCGCCGCCGAGAAGCCGCCGGACGCCTGGCTCTGCGCCGCCCGCTCCTTGGCGTCGAGCAGACCGTTGCGCATCTGACCGATGACGACGAACCCGAGCAGCAGCACCACGCCGAGCGACATCAGCAGGGTGGTGACGACCACCCTGAGCTGGATGTTCCGCCGCCACAGCCGGACGGCGGGCAGCACCGGCCGGCGGACCAGCCGCACGACGAGCCGGAGCACCCGGCCGCCGGGCGCCCCGTCCGCGAACGGCCGGCCGCCCTGGAGCAGACGGCCGGCCCGGGAGGGCTCACGCCCCGGTGCGGCGGGCCGCCCCGGACGGACTCCCGGCTTCCCGGGCTTCGGAGCAGCGCTGCCGCGGGACATGTCAGCTCGGTCCTGCCTTGTAACCGACGCCACGGACGGTCACCACGATCTCCGGCCGCTCCGGGTCCTTCTCGACCTTGGAACGCAGCCGCTGGACATGCACATTCACCAGCCGGGTGTCGGCCGCGTGCCGGTAGCCCCAGACCTGCTCCAGCAGCACCTCACGGGTGAACACCTGCCAGGGCTTGCGGGCCAGCGCGACCAGCAGGTCGAACTCCAGCGGCGTCAGCGCGATGGACTGGCCGTCCCGCTTCACCGAGTGGCCGGCCACGTCGATGACCAGATCACCGATGGTCAGCTGCTCCGGAGCCGGCTCCTCCGACCGGCGCAGGCGCGCCCGGATGCGGGCGACCAGCTCCTTCGGCTTGAACGGCTTGACGATGTAGTCGTCGGCCCCGGACTCCAGACCGACCACCACATCCACGGTGTCGCTCTTCGCCGTGAGCATCACGATCGGCACCCCGGACTCCGCCCGGATCAGCCGGCACACCTCGATGCCGTCCCGACCGGGCAGCATCAGATCGAGCAGCACCAGATCCGGCTTGGCATCGCGGAAAGCGGCGAGTGCCTTGTCGCCGTCCGCTACGAACGACGGCTCGAAACCCTCACCACGCAGCACGATCCCGAGCATCTCGGCCAGTGCGGTGTCGTCGTCGACGACAAGGACGCGTCCCTTCATATTGGCCATCATCCCATTTAGCTAATCGTTACCTGGCGTGAGCTGGCACACAGCTCCGCGATTCCGGTGGCCGTCACGGGCGACACCACTCCCGATTCGGTGACGATCGCCGTCACCAATTCGGGCGGCGTGACGTCGAACGCCGGGTTGTACGCCTGTGTTCCCAGCGGCGCCACCGCCATGCCGCCCACCGCTCCGGGGCCGCTCGTCACTATCCGCGGCAGCGCGGTGAGCTCCGTCACCTCCTGCCCCGGCCGCTGCTCCACCTCGATCGACGCGCCGTCCGGGGTGTCGAGATCGACCGAGGTCAGCGGCGCCACCACCACGAACGGCACATGGTGGTACCGGGCCAGCACGGCGAGCGGATAGCTGCCCACCTTGTTGGCCACCGAGCCGTCGGCGGCGATCCGGTCCGCCCCGACCAGGACGGCGTCCACCTCCCCCGCCGCGAACAGCGAACCCGCCGCGCTGTCGGTCAGCAGCGTGTACGCCAGACCGTGCCGGGCCGCCTCGTACGCCGTCAGCCGGGCGCCCTGGAGAAGCGGCCGGGTCTCGTCCACCCACAGCCGCCGCAGCCGGCCCGCACGATGGGCCCGCAGCGCCACCGCGAACGCCGTACCGTCCCCGCCCGACACCAGCCCGCCCGTATTGCAGTGGGTCAGGAGCCGGTGACCGCCGCCCGGCACCAGCTCGTCCAGAAGCGCCAGCCCCCGCTCGGCCATCGCCGCACTCGCCGCCGCGTCCTCCCGGTGCAGCTGCCGCGCCGCCGCGAGCGCCGCCGACGCCGCCTCCCGCCGGCCGGCGCCCCGGCCGACCGCGGCCCGGTGGGCGGCGGCCGCCCGCCGCACCCCGTGCGCCAGGTTCACCGCGGTGGGCCGCGCCGACGCCAGCGACTCGGCCGCCTCCTCCACGTCGTAGCCCCGGGCCGCGGCCAGGGCCACGCCGTAGGCACCGGCGATGCCCAGGAGCGGTGCGCCCCGCACGGCGAGCGTCTGGATCGCCCCGACCAGCGCCGGAACGTCCGTGCAGACGAGTTCCACTTCGGCGGCGGGCAGTCGGGTCTGGTCGAGGAGGACCACCACGGGCCCTTCGGGCGGCTCCTCCCAGCGGAGCGGAGGAAGCGCGGGAGGCTCAGTGCCGACGGAGAATTGTGCGTACTGATCAGCCATCCGCCCAGTCTGCCCGCTGGGGCCCCGACAAAGAAGGTGGCGAGGAGCCCCGGGACCGGGTCCTCCGGCCACCGCCGCGTGGCACGATGGCTGCCGACCGGCCGTGTGGCAGACGGCCGGGAGCCGTGCCCGAGCCGGCTCAGGCACGGCACGGGCCCCGAGACGATCCGACGAGGTGGACGACTGTGAACGACACCCCGGGCTGGGCCTCGCCCGGATCCCCTTCCTCCGGCGAGCAGGGTGCCGGAGTACCGCGCCCCGCCCCGCCCTCGGACGGACCGGCCGGTGCCGGCTGGTCCACGGAGCAGCCACCCGCTGGGCACTGGTCCGCGCCGGGCGGCCCCGGAGGCCCCGTACCGCCGCCCGCCGGGCCGCCCCCGGCGTGGGGCGGCCGACCGGGCCCGGGCGGCTGGGGAGCGCCGCCGGCCGCCAAGCCCGGAGTCATCCCCCTGCGGCCCCTCGGTGTGGGCGAGATACTGGACGGCGCCTTCGCCACCCTGCGCGCGCACTGGCGGACCGTGCTCGCCATCACCGTCGCCGTCTCCGTCCTGGCGCAGATCGGCGAGACCCTCGTCCAGCGCTACCTGGTTCCGGTGCCACCGGCCCTGGGGCCCGACCCCACACCGGCGGAGGCGCTCGAGAACTCCGTGGAGTCCCTGCGGTCCACCCTGATCGGACTCGGGCCCTCGTCGCTCATCGTCCTGATGGCGACCCTCTTCACCAGCGCCCCGGTCACCGTCATCATCAGCAGGTCGGTCCTGGGCCGGTCCGTCACCCTGGCCGAGGCATGGCGCGAGGCCCGCCCCCGGCTGCCCCAGCTGCTGGCGCTCACCCTGCTGCTGCCCCTGCTCACTGCCGTTCTCCTCGGCGTGGGCGTCCTTCCCGGCCTGCTCCTCGGCTCCCGCGCCGGCCTCCTCCTCTCGGCGGCCGGCGGCCTCGCCGGGGGTGTCGCCGCCCTCTGGCTGATGATCCGGCTCAGCCTCTCCACTCCGGCGCTCATGCTGGAGCGGCAGGGTGTCACCGCCGCTCTGAAGCGTTCCGCCAAGCTGGTCCAGGGCGCCTGGTGGCGCGTCTTCGGCGTGCTCAGCCTGACCGGCCTGCTGACCTTCCTCGCCTCGATGATCATCGCGATCCCCTTCACCGCCATCGCCTACGCGGTGGACGGCAACGGGCTCAGCGGACTGGCCGGCGGAACCGCTCCCGAATTCGGCTGGAGCTTCCTGGTCATCACCGGCATCGGAGCGGTGATCACCTCCGCGCTCACCTATCCCATCTCCGCCGGGGTGACCGCCCTCCTCTACGTGGACCAGCGCATCCGCCGCGAGGCACTCGACCTCGAACTCGCGCGCGCCGCCGGCCTGTCCGGATACGGCTCCCCAGCCGGTGAAGCCCCCGGAAACTGACCCGGTGCCGGTCCCCGGGGCGGGTGACGGCGGCGCCGAGCCGGACGGACGGGGACCTGCCCTCGGCGTCCCACGGGTCTCCGCCCGCGAGGCGGCCGAGCGCGAACTCTCCGACCCGCGGTCCCACCAGGACGACCCGGACATCGTCCAGCGCGCCCTCCACCGCCTCTGGAACTGGGCAGGCGACCTGCTCTCCACCGCCTCCGCTCCGCGCCAGGATCAGAGACGCCTGGCCGCACAGCAGTTGGGCTCCGGGCACCGGAGAGAGCGCCTCGCGTCACCGGATCGCCGTCCCGGCCGGAGAGCGCCGGCGCCTTACCCCAGTGCTGCGCCCCACCCGGCGCGGAGACCGTGCCGCCGCCCACGTCACCGTCCGCTCCTACGGACCACTGGGACTCGCCGCCCCCCAGGGCAACCACCACGCCCCGCGGAGCGTTCGCGCGCTGCCGCCGTTCACCAGCCGCACGCACCTGCCCTCCCGGCTGGCCGGCCTCCGGAGAATGGACGGCCGGACCAGTGTGCTCACCCGGAGCCAGGGCACCGAGCTCGACAGCCTCCGTGCGTACGTGTCAGGCGACGACACCCGGGCCATCGAAGCCGCCATGGACGCCGCTCTGCTGCTCGGTGCCCTGGCCGCCCGTGCCGGTGACCGGGTCGGTCTCCTGGCGTACGACCGGCGCCTCCACGCCCAGGCAGCGGGCCTCAAGGCCGGCGACATGCTCCCCACCCTGGTCGAAGCCTTCGCCTCCCTAAAGCCGGCCCTGGTGGAGACCGACGCACGCGGGCTCAGCGGTGCCGTCCTCGCTCATGCGCCCCGGCGCTCCCTGCTCGTCTTGCCCACGTCACCTGGCGCCCTACCGTGCTGGTCGCCCCGGTGGCCGACCCCCGTGTCCAGCAGTTGGCCGACGCGCGCGGGTCTATCGACGCCGGGTACGAGGCTGCCGCCGCGTAGGCCCGAGCCCAGCGCCGCCGCACGGCCGAGCTGCTGCAACGCCACGGCGTGACGGTCGCGGACGCCGCCTCCGGCGACCTCGCTCCCGCCCTGGCCGACACCTATCTGGCGCTCAAGGCAGCGGGACGCCTCTGAAACGGCGCGCTGTCCAGAAGCCTGATCGATGAGCCCAATCGATAGGGGACAACACAAAAGGGGGACAACGCAAAAATGCCTCGGCTCCCGCACATGAAGTGCGGGAGCCGAGGCTAATAATTGTTCGGCGGTGTCCTACTCTCCCACAGGGTCCCCCCTGCAGTACCATCGGCGCTGAAAGGCTTAGCTTCCGGGTTCGG
>NZ_JANUGQ010000060.1 GCF_024756275.1 Streptomyces pyxinae
GTCCGCACCACACTCGGCGCCGAGATCCCCATCCGGCGTGTCTTCCAGTCGCCCACCGTGGCCGCCCTCGCCCGCCGACTGGCGGGGGACACGGCGGTGGCCGGCCGGGTGCGCCCGGCACTGCGCCGGGCGGTACGCCCCGATGTGCTCCCGCTCTCCCACGCCCAGCGCCGGCTGTGGTTCATCCACCGCTTCGAGGGACCCTCGGCCACCTACAACATCCCGCTCGCCGTGCGGTTGCGCGGTGAGCTGGACACCGAGGCGCTCACGGCCGCCGTACGGGACGTGGTCGTACGCCACGAGAGCCTGCGCACCCTGTTCCGCGAGGACGCCGACGGGGTGCCGTACCAGCACATCGTCCCCGCCGGCCGGCTCCGGCTCGACGTCCCGCTCACCGACCCGGCCACCGCCGGGGAACTGGCGCGGCACGGCTTCGACCTGGCCCGCGAGATCCCGCTGCGGGCCGCCGTGGCGCGGGTGGGGCCCCGGGAGCACGTCCTGCTGGTGGTGCTGCACCACATCGCCGGCGACGGAGCCTCCATGGCCCCACTGGCCCGTGACATCTCCACCGCCTACACCGCCCGGCACCACGGCACCGCGCCCGACTGGCCCGAACTGCCGGTCCAGTACGCCGACTACACCCTCTGGCAGCGCGAACTGCTGGGCGACGACACCGACCCCGACAGCCCGGCCGCCCGCCAGTCCGCCTACTGGCGCGAACAACTGGCTGCCGTCCCGCAGCTCTTGCCGCTGCCGACCGACCGACCGCGCCCGGCGAACGCCTCGTACCGGGGTGACATCGTCGACTTCCGGCTGGACGCCGACCTCACCGAGGCCGTCGGACGACTGGCCCACGAGCGCGGGCTGACCACCGCGATGGTCCTGCACACCGCGCTCGCCGTACTGCTCCACCGGCTCGGCGGCGGCACCGACCTCACCATCGGCTCGCCCATCGCCGGACGCACCGACGACGCGCTCAGCGAACTGATCGGCTTCTTCGTCAACACCTGGGTGCTGCGCGCCGACCTCTCCGGCGACCCCGCCTTCGACCGGCTCCTCGACCAGGTGCGGGACCGCTCACTGGCCGCCTACGACCGGCAGGACCTGCCCTTCGAACGGCTGGTGGAACTCCTGGAACCGGCCCGCTCCACGGCGTACCAGCCCCTGTTCCAGACCATGTTCGCCTGGCAGAACGGCGGATGGCCCGACCTGTCGCTGCCGGGCGTCGAGACCACGGTGGAGCCGGTGCGGACCGGGACAGCCAAGTTCGACCTGTTCTTCAACCTGGTGCCGGTGACACCACGGGAGGGAGAGCGGTCCACGGTCCTGGGCGGGATCGAGTACGCCACCGATCTCTTCGACCGCGCGACCGTGGAGCGGCTCGCCACCCGATACACGCGGCTGATCCGGCAGTTGGTCTCCACTCCCGGAGCCCGGCTGAGCGCCACCGAGGTGCTGCTTCCGGGTGAGCGCGAGCAACTGGAACAGCTCAATGGCACCGGCCGGGAGCTGACGGACGCCACCGTGGCGGACCTCTTCGAGCAGCAGGCCGCCCGCACCCCGGACGCCCCGGCCCTGATCAGCGGCGAACAGCGCCTCACCTACGGCCGGCTCAACACCCGCGCCAACCGCCTCGCCCACTGGCTGATCCAGCGTGGCGCCGGACCCGAACAGCGCGTCGCCCTTCTGCTCCCCCGCACCGCCGACCTGGTGGTCGCGCTGCTCGCCGTGCTCAAGACGGGTGCGGCGTACGTCCCCGTCGACCCCGATCACCCGGCGCCCCGCATCGACCACATCCTCACCGACAGCCAGCCGGTGCTGATCCTCGACGCCGAAGCGGTGGCGGAGGGGCTGCGGCACACCGACGGGGCGAACCCGGTACGGAGTGGGACGGACGCGGACTCGGCCGCGTATGCGATCTATACGTCCGGTTCGACCGGCCTGCCCAAGGGTGTCGTCGTCGGGCAGCGAGCCCTGGTCAACTTCCTCACCGCCATGCAGGACCGCTTCCA
>NZ_JANUGQ010000061.1 GCF_024756275.1 Streptomyces pyxinae
CCTCACCGCCCCCAACGGCCCCGCTCAGCAGCGGGTCATCCGCCAGGCCCTGGCCTCCGCCGGGCTGTCCCCCGCCCAGGTCGACGCGGTGGAAGGGCATGGCACGGGGACGACGCTGGGTGACCCGATCGAGGCCCAGGCGCTGATCGCGACCTATGGGCAGGAGCGGCCGGAGGGCCGGCCGCTCTGGCTCGGCTCGCTGAAGTCCAACATCGGCCACACTCAGGCGGCGGCGGGCATCGGCGGTGTCATCAAGATGGTGATGGCGATGCGCCACGGCCTGCTGCCGCGCACCCTGCACGCGGCGGAGCCCTCACCGCATGTGGACTGGTCGGCCGGTGAAGTCCGGCTGCTGACCGAGGCGATGGAGTGGCCGGAGGCGGGCCGTCCCCGCCGGGCGGCGGTCTCCTCCTTCGGCGTCAGCGGCACCAACGCCCACACCATCATCGAACAGGCCCCACCCATCCCGGCCCAGCAGCCCGTGGAGGCCCTGGCCCAACGGCCGGTGGAGGCCCCGGCCCAGCAGCCGGTGGAAGCTCCGGCCGAGCAGCCCGTGATTACCCCGGCCGACGGACCCCTGCCCTGGGTGCTCTCCGCTCGGAGCGACGCGGCCCTGCGGGCCCAGGCGGCCCGGTTGCTGCCCGTCGCACAGGGAGCGGCGGGAGCGGCGGGAGCGGGCGGGCCGGCGGACCTCGGGCTGTCGCTGGCCACCACCCGCGCCGCCCTGCGTCACCGGGGCACGGTCGTGGGGGAGAGCCGGGAGGAACTACTGCTGGGACTCACCGAGTTGGCCGAGGGGATTCCTTCCCCCCGGGTGCTGTTGGGGCGGGCCGCCGGAGGAACGACCGGCTTCCTCTTCTCGGGGCAGGGCTCGCAGCGGATCGGCATGGGGCGCGAGTTGTACAGCGCGTACCCGGTCTTCGCGGAGGCGTACGACGAGGTGTGCGCGCACCTGGACGCGCCGGTCGATGTCGCCGCCGGCACCCTGAATCAGACGGGGTCGGCTCAGCCCGCTCTGTTCGCGGTTGAGGTGGCGCTGTTCCGGTTGTTGGAGTCGTGGGGTGTCCGGCCGGACTTCGTGGCGGGTCATTCGGTGGGGGAGATCGCTGCCGCTCATGTGGCGGGGGTGTTGTCGCTGGAGGATGCGGCGGCCCTGGTGTCGGCGCGTGCCCGGTTGATGGAGGCGCTGCCGGGTGGCGGGGCGATGGTGGCGGTGGAGGCGACGGAGGAGGAGGTGCTGTCGGCGCTCACCGAGGGGGTGAGTGTCGCGGCGGTCAACGGGCCTTCTGCGGTGGTGATCTCCGGTGACGAGGATGCCGTACTGGCCGTCGCGGGTGGGTTCGCCGCGCTGGGGCGGAAGACTTCCCGGCTGAAGGTGAGTCATGCCTTCCATTCGTCGTTGATGGAGCCGATGCTCGCGGAGTTCGCCCGGGTGGCCGAGGGATTGCGTTTCGAGCGGCCCGGGATTCCAGTCGTCTCCAATGTGACCGGTCGGCTCATCGAGGAGTACACCGCCGACTACTGGGTCCGGCATGTGCGGGAGGCGGTGCGCTTCGCGGACGGGGTACGCACGCTGCATGAGCTGGGGGTCACCACCTTCGTGGAGGTCGGGCCCGGGGGCGTGCTGAGCGCGCTGGCGCAGGGGTGTCTGGG
>NZ_JANUGQ010000062.1 GCF_024756275.1 Streptomyces pyxinae
TCTCACCGCCCCCAACGGCCCCGCTCAGCAGCGCGTGATCCGCCAGGCTCTGGCCTCCGCCGGGCTGTCCCCCGCCCAGGTCGACGCGGTGGAAGGGCATGGCACGGGGACGACGCTGGGTGACCCGATCGAGGCGCAGGCGCTGATCGCAACCTATGGGCAGGGGCGGCCGGAGGGCCGGCCGCTCTGGCTCGGCTCGCTGAAGTCCAACATCGGCCACGCCCAGGCGGCGGCGGGCGTCGGCGGTGTCATCAAGATGGTGATGGCGATGCGCCACGGCGTGCTGCCGCGCACGTTGCATGTCGAGGAGCCTTCGCCGCATGTGGACTGGTCGGCCGGTGAGGTACGGCTGCTGACCGAGGCGGTGGAGTGGCCGGAGGCGGGCCGTCCCCGCCGGGCGGCGGTCTCCTCCTTCGGCGTCAGCGGCACCAACGCCCACACCATCATCGAACAGGCCCCACCCATCCCGGCCGAGGAGCCCCGGGAGACTCCTGCCGAGGGGCCCCTGCCCTGGACGCTCTCCGCCAAGAGCAACGCCGCGCTGCGCGATCAGGCACGACGGCTGCTGGCCTTTGTCACGGACGTCATGGATGTCACGGATGACACGGAGGACATGTCACCGGCCGATATCGGGTTCTCTCTCGCCACCACTCGCAGCGCCCTGCGTCACCGCGCGGCGATCATCGGCACGAGCCATGACGACTTCCGACGCGAACTGGTGCAGTTGGCCGCCGGGGCACCGTCGCCCGGTGTGCTGCTGGGCCGGCCGGGAGGCAAGGTCGGTTTCCTGTTCTCGGGGCAGGGGTCACAGCGGATCGGTATGGGGCGCGAGTTGTATGGGGCGTTCCCGGTGTTCGCTGAGGCGTACGACGAGGTGTGCGCACATCTGGACGCGGTGATCGATGTCGACTCGGAAGAGCTGCACCGGACGGGATCGGCTCAGCCGGCCTTGTTCGCGGTTGAGGTGGCGCTGTTCCGGCTGTTGGAGTCCTGGGGTGTCCGACCGGACTTCGTGGCGGGTCATTCGGTGGGGGAGATCGCTGCCGCGCATGTGGCGGGGGTGTTGTCGCTGGAGGACGCGGCCGCGCTGGTGTCGGCGCGTGCCCGGTTGATGCAGGCGCTGCCGGGCGGCGGGGCGATGGTGGCGGTGGAGGCGGCCGAGGAGGAGGTGGTGCCGCTGCTGACGGAGAGGGTCGGGGTGGCGGCGGTCAACGGTCCTCGGTCGGTGGTGGTTTCGGGTGCCGAGGACGCGGTGGGGGAGATCGCTGAGGCCTTTGCTCAGCAAGGCCGCAGGACCAGTCGTCTCCAGGTCAGCCATGCCTTCCATTCGCCGTTGATGGAGCCGATGTTGGCGGAGTTCGGTCGGGTGGTGGCCGGGCTGACGTATCGCGAGCCCCGGATTCCGGTGGTGTCCAACCTGACGGGTGCGCTGGCGGAGTCGTACACGCCGGAGTACTGGGTGCGGCATGTCCGGGAGGCGGTGCGTTTCGCGGACGGGGTACGGACCCTCCACGGATTGGGCGTGACGACGTTCGTGGAGGTCGGGCCCGGGGGCGTACTGAGCGCCCTGGCGCAGGGGTGCCTGGA
>NZ_JANUGQ010000063.1 GCF_024756275.1 Streptomyces pyxinae
TCCGGCGTTCCACCCGGTGCCCGTGCCGATCTCCAGCACCTTGTGGCCGTCCTCCACGTCCAGCAGGTCGAGCACGCGGAAGACGAGGGAGGGCGCGGAGGCGGAGGAGGAAGGCCACCGGTCGTCGTCATTCATGGGCTCGTCACCGTCGTTGAGCTGGATGACGGCGGGTTCGTCGCTGTAGGCGGCCCACAGCCACCGTTCGGGAGCGTCCTTGCGGTCGATGGGGGCGTAATCCGGCGTCCGGCGGATGCGGTCGGGCAGGAAGCGGTGGCGGGGAACGGCCCAATAGGCCTTGTCCCAGGCGGGGGTGAGGGGAGCGCCCAGGTTGTGGGTCAGTTCGCTGAGCAGGGCGCGCAGGGCGATGTGCTCGGCGGCTTCGCTGTGACTCATGTGCGTGGTTCAGTCCTTCTCGCGCTTCGGTGCGGTGACCGCGCAGGCGGCCGGAGTGATGGTGTGGTTCATGCGGCAGGAGGCTCGGGCCGGTAAACCTGCCGAACCCCGGTGGGCATGCGCCAGGGCCGGGGGTAGCCCTCCAGATGCAGCACGCGTTCGCCGGGTCCGTTGGAGCGCATGTCCCGGATGCGGTACGTGCCCCGGCCGTCCACCTGCACGTAGTCCCCGACCCGCACCTCGGCCGGGGTGCAGATGACCGGCACGGTGCCGGGCGGGACGCGGGAGGCGCGGGGCGGCGCCGGGCGGAGCAGGACGCAGCGGTGGGGCAGGGCCCGCCAGGTGTACCCGGCGGTGTCCTTGAGGTCGAGCACTCCGTTCCGCCGGTCCCACACCGTGCCGGCCAGATCCCGCGCGGTGTCCCGCACCACGTCCCCGACCACGAAGCGGTGGTACGTCATGGCGACTTCACCACACGTCCCGGGCGATTGGCCGGGCGGAGATCGCCAGTCACCGGTCCCTGGCGTCGCCACCGCCATCGTTCCGACGCCAAGGCGGCGTGACTCCGAGTTGTGCTACGACTTCCCCTGGTAGTCAGCATGGTGGAGAAGTTAGGCAGGGCGAAGCGCGCTGCCTAGAGGATCGAGTAGGGGCAGCATAGGGGCATGACAGTCGGTCAGTTGATCCGAGAACTGCGCCAGGCGCGAGGGTGGAGTCAAGGCAAGCTCGCTGATGCGATCAACCGTCAGTTTCGAACGGCGCTTACGCGGGAGTACGTCGCGCGCTGGGAGCGTTGCAAGGTGCAGCCGGGAGCCTTTTACCTTCGGTGTCTGTCGGCCGTCCTGGACGTGCCCCTAGCCGTGTTCGAGGATGATGTGAAGCGACGCACGTTTCTGGCCGATGCGGCCGCCACGGCCATAGCTCCGCTGGCGGCTCATGATCTTTTGGACGCGGGATTCGCGGCGCGGCTCGGAGGTGGTCCGACCGGAGAGGAGTGGGAGGCG
>NZ_JANUGQ010000064.1 GCF_024756275.1 Streptomyces pyxinae
CGGTCGGAGCCGCACGCATAGGCGCCGGACGGACGGGGATCGCGCAGTAGCAGTCTGATGCTGGTGGCGACCTGCTTGATGCCGCCCGGATCGGATTTGGCGTACGCGTCGAGGGCCGTGCGCGCCTTCGGCTCCCAGACGACCTCGCTCACGAGGTCGCCTGCCCTTTCAGCCGCGCGCACATCTCGTCGACGGTCATGGCCACCGGCTGGTCGGTGCCGTGCAGCTTGTGCAACTCGTTCTCGGCGAGGCCGAGTGCGTCCTCCAGCACCTCCAGCACCGCCGGGGAGACCACGACCGCGACGGTCTTGCCGCTCTCGTCGGTGAGCGAGAGCTGAGGGGCGTGGAAGAAGAAGTCCCACGCCTTTCCGGGGTCCAGAAACGGCGGCTGGCCGAGGGCCTCGATGCGGTCGAGTTCCTCGCGGGCCTGGGAGACATACCGCGCGATGGCCTCCAACTGCGCACCGGCCTTCGCCAGCGGGACGGTGTCGATCGGGCCCTGGCGCTCGTAACCTTCGATCTCTGCGGGATCCATGCACCCCACCGTCGCAGAGCGCGACACTGACCGGCAGAGGCTCACGGGATGACCGCCGGGGCGCGTGATCACCGAAGAGCGCCCCGGGGCGATCCTGCCGGTACCGCCTGCCACTGGACGGGAATTCGGTCGGTCGCCGTGGCTCGGACAGGTGGTCAGGCGACACGGCCGACCCGGGTCACCTCGATGATGACGGGTTTGTTCTGCCTGATGGCGTACCAGATTCGGTACCGGCCCACATGGATGCGGTACTCGTCGGGGGCATAGCGCCGCGCGCCGGCGGGGCGGGGGTCGCCCGGCAGCAGATTGGTGCTGTCGAGGATCTGGTTCACACCGGCCGGGTCCTCTTTCGCGTACCTGGCCATGGCGCTGCTCGCCGCGGCCGTCCAGACCACCCGGCTCACGAGGCCGTCTGCCCCTTGATCCGGGCGACCAGTTCCTCGGTGGTCACCGGCCGGCCGGTGCCACGCAGCTTGTGCAACTCGTTCTCGGCGAGGCCGAGTGCGTCCTCCAGCACCTCCAGCAGAGCCGGGGAGACCACGACCGCGACGGTCTTGCCGCTCTCGTCGGTGAGCGAGAGCTGGGGGGCCTGGAAGGCGAAATCCGCAGCGTCGCCCGGATCCAGGGCCGGGAAGGTGCCGAGGGCCTCGATGCGGTCGAGTTCCTCGCGGGCCTGGGAGACATACCGCGCGATGGCCTCCAACTGCGCACCGGCCTTCGCCAGCGGGACGGTGTCGATCGGGCCCTGGCGCTCGTGACCTTCGATCTCTGCGGGATCCATGCACCCCACCGTGGCAGAGCGCAAGGCTGAACGGCAGG
>NZ_JANUGQ010000065.1 GCF_024756275.1 Streptomyces pyxinae
CAACACAGTGGACGCGAGCAACTGAGGACAAGCCCTCGGCCTATTAGTACCGGTCAACTCCACCCCTCACGAGGCTTCCATATCCGGCCTATCAACCCAGTCGTCTACTGGGAGCCTTACCCCATCAAGTGGGTGGGAACACTCATCTCGAAGCAGGCTTCCCGCTTAGATGCTTTCAGCGGTTATCCCTCCCGAACGTAGCCAACCAGCCATGCCCTTGGCAGAACAACTGGCACACCAGAGGTTCGTCCGTCCCGGTCCTCTCGTACTAGGGACAGCCCTTCTCAATATTCCTACGCGCGCAGCGGATAGGGACCGAACTGTCTCACGACGTTCTAAACCCAGCTCGCGTGCCGCTTTAATGGGCGAACAGCCCAACCCTTGGGACCGACTCCAGCCCCAGGATGCGACGAGCCGACATCGAGGTGCCAAACCATCCCGTCGATATGGACTCTTGGGGAAGATCAGCCTGTTATCCCCGGGGTACCTTTTATCCGTTGAGCGACGGCGCTTCCACAAGCCACCGCCGGATCACTAGTCCCGACTTTCGTCCCTGCTCGACCCGTCGGTCTCACAGTCAAGCTCCCTTGTGCACTTACACTCAACACCTGATTACCAACCAGGCTGAGGGAACCTTTGGGCGCCTCCGTTACCCTTTAGGAGGCAACCGCCCCAGTTAAACTACCCATCAGACACTGTCCCTGATCCGGATCACGGACCCAGGTTAGACATCCAGCACGACCAGAGTGGTATTTCAACGACGACTCCACCCGAACTAGCGTCCGAGCTTCACAGTCTCCCACCTATCCTACACAAGCCGAACCGAACACCAATATCAAACTGTAGTAAAGGTCCCGGGGTCTTTCCGTCCTGCTGCGCGAAACGAGCATCTTTACTCGTAGTGCAATTTCACCGGGCCTATGGTTGAGACAGTCGAGAAGTCGTTACGCCATTCGTGCAGGTCGGAACTTACCCGACAAGGAATTTCGCTACCTTAGGATGGTTATAGTTACCACCGCCGTTTACTGGCGCTTAAGTTCTCAGCTTCGCC
>NZ_JANUGQ010000066.1 GCF_024756275.1 Streptomyces pyxinae
GATCGTCGGTATGGCGTGCCGTTATCCGGGTGGGGTGCGGTCGCCGGAGGATCTGTGGCGGTTGGTGGTCTCGGGTGGTGACGCGGTGGGGGAGTTTCCGGCGGACCGGGGCTGGGACGTGGAGGGGATCTACGACCCGGATCCGGAGGCGGCGGGGAAGTCCTATGCCCGGCACGGCGGATTCCTTTATGAGGCGGGGGAGTTCGATCCGGGGTTCTTCGGGATCTCGCCGCGTGAGGCGGTGGCGATGGATCCGCAGCAGCGGTTGCTGCTGGAGACGACGTGGGAGACGTTCGAGCGGGCCGGTATCGATCCGGAGTCGGTGCGGGGGAGCCGTACCGGAGTCTTCGTCGGCTCCGGCTACCAGGACTACGTCAACCTGCTGCTCGGGGTGGCCGACGGATCCGACGGCCACCTCGGGACCGGCAACTCCGCCAGTGTGATGTCCGGTCGTATCGCGTACACCTTCGGTCTGGAGGGCCCGGCGGTCACCGTGGACACGGCCTGCTCGTCCTCGCTGGTCGCCCTGCACTGGGCGATCCAGGCCCTCCGCGGCGGCGAGTGCTCCATGGCGCTGGCCGGCGGTGTCCAGGTGATGACCACCCCCACCCCGTTCGTGGAGTTCAGCCGGCAGCGCGGGCTGTCGCCGGACGGCCGGTGCAAGGCGTTCGGCGCGGGTGCGGACGGTACCGGCTGGGCCGAGGGCGTGGGCATGCTCCTGGTGGAGCGGCTCTCCGACGCCGTACGCCACGGTCATGAGGTGTTGGCCGTGGTGCGGGGCAGCGCGGTCAACCAGGACGGCGCCTCCAACGG
>NZ_JANUGQ010000067.1 GCF_024756275.1 Streptomyces pyxinae
ATCTCCGTCATCAGCATGCGCAGCGTGAGCGAGTGCTTCTCGGGCGGCAAGGCATCGAGAGCCGCTCTGGCGTACTCGGCACCTCCCCGGGCATCACCGGACCGGGCCAGCATCAGCCCGCGGTGCATCTCCAGGTGCGTAGCGAACCGGGGCAGGGTGGCGGGGAGCGCCTTCCGCGCGGCATCCTGAGCCTCTTCCGCCGCGTGCTCGTCACCCAGTCGTGCCGCGAGCAGTGACACGAACACGTTCCAGCGCCACCAGGGCACGGCATAGTCACTCGTCTGCTCAGGCGAGGCCACGGCGTCGAACAGCCGCTGCCCCCGCGACATCAGGGCGCGGGCTTCCCCCATGTCACCGCGCAGCGCGTGGGCATGGGCCGAGCCCATCACCGCATTGAGCAGGCCCAGAGAAGGCCGGCCCGTAATGTCCATCGCCTGCCGGGCCATCAGGTCGGCAATACCGAGGGATGCGCCTTCATATCCGAGCGCGATGGCCGCACGACCGCGCACCCAGACGCGCGTTGCCTCGTCTCCGGATTCGTCGGCCGCCCGGGCCGCCATGGTGTACCAGTGGACGGCCTTGGAACCGTCCGCACCGGGATATGTCTCCCCGAACAGCGTCATCAAGCGGGCCGCCACCGACCAGGCCTGCGGGGTGTCCAACTGCTGTTGGATGACCACCAATTCGCGGCTTACCTGCCGCTGCACATCCGCAGCCCCCAGGCTCATGTAGTCCGTACCGTACGTCGCGAGCCT
>NZ_JANUGQ010000068.1 GCF_024756275.1 Streptomyces pyxinae
AGTGACCTGAGTCAGAGGTTTGTGGTTAGTCGGGCATGAGTCGTCCGGGTCCGAAGATTCCACCGTTGTCGGTCACTGAAGCCCAGAGGGCGGTTCTGGAGGGCTGGTTGCGACGCCGGACGACGGCCCAGGCCCTGGCCCAGAGGTCGCGGATCGTGCTGGAGTGTGCCGATGGGCACTCGATCACGGAGGTGTCACGCCGGCTGCGGATCGCTGCGGACACGGTCCGCACCTGGCGGCGCCGGTTCATCGATCGGGGCCTGGAAGGCTTGTGCGACGACCCCAGGCCCGGCGTCCCGCGGAAGATCACCGATGCCGATGTCGAGCGGGTCATCGTCAAGACGCTCGAGGAGACACCGAAGAACGCGACCCACTGGTCGACGGGGTCGATGGCCGCGGCGACCGGGATGTCGCAGTCGACCGTCTCGCGGATCTGGCGGGCGTTCGCCCTGGCACCGCACCGGGCCCGGACGTTCAAGCTGTCCACCGATCCGCTGTTCATCGACAAGGTCCGCGACGTCGTCGG
>NZ_JANUGQ010000069.1 GCF_024756275.1 Streptomyces pyxinae
CATCTGGCGCACCGGTTGTCCCGGCGGCTGACCGAGGTGCGGAAGAACGGGACGATTCCGTATCTGCGTCCGGACGGCAAGACGCAGGTGACGATCGAGTACGACGGGGAGAAGGCGGTGCGGCTGGACACGGTGGTGGTGTCCTCGCAGCATGCCTCGGACATCGATCTGGAGTCGCTGCTGGCGCCGGACATCCGGGAGTTCGTGGTCGAGCAGGTGCTCAAGCAGTTGCTGGACGACGGGATCAAGCTGGAGACCGAGGGGTACCGGCTGCTGGTCAATCCGACCGGGCGGTTCGAGATCGGTGGTCCGATGGGGGACGCGGGGCTGACCGGCCGGAAGATCATCATCGACACCTACGGTGGTATGGCGCGTCATGGTGGTGGCGCGTTCTCGGGCAAGGACCCGTCCAAGGTGGACCGTTCGGCGGCGTACGCGATGCGCTGGGTGGCGAAGAACGTGGTGGCCGCCGGGCTGGCCTCGCGCTGTGAGGTGCAGGTGGCGTACGCGATCGG
>NZ_JANUGQ010000007.1 GCF_024756275.1 Streptomyces pyxinae
GGGGGGGGGGGGGGGGGGGGGGGGGGTGGGGGGGGTGGGGTGGGTGGCGCGGTGGTGGTGGTGGGTGCGGGTGGTGGTGAGGGAGTGGGTGAGGTCGAGTGGGGTGTGGTGGGGGTGAGTGTCGAGGTGGTGGAGGAGGCGTTGTGCCTGGTCGCGCAGGGCTTGTTCGGTCTTGCCTGAGAGGGTCCAGGGGAGTACGGGGAGTTCCCGCACCGACAGCGAGGCGGTGACGGCCGGCTCCGCCCCGGCACCCGCCCCCGTCCCCGGCTCCGCGTCCGCCGCCGGACCGGTGTCCCCGTCCGCTTCCGCCACCGGCTCCGCCGGGGCCTGCTCCAGGATCACATGGGCGTTGGTGCCACCGAAGCCGAAGGAGGAGACACCGGCCCGCCGGGCCCGCTCCTCGGTGTCCGGCCAGTCACGGGGCTCGGTGAGCAGCTCCACCGCGCCGGCGGTCCAGTCGACCATCGGGGTGGGCTCGTCCACATGGAGGGTGCGGGGGAGGGTCCCGTGGCGCATCGCCTCCACCATCTTGATCACCCCGCCGACACCCGAAGCCGCCTGCGAGTGGCCGATGTTGGACTTCAGGGAGCCGAGGTAGAGCGGTGCGCCGGCGCGGTTCCTGCCGTAGGTTGCCAGCAGCGCCTGGGCCTCGATGGGGTCACCGAGGCGGGTGCCGGTGCCATGGGCCTCCACGGCGTCCACGTCGGTCTCGGTGAGGCCCGCGTCGGTGAGCGCCTGGCGGATGACGCGTTCCTGGGCCGGGCCGTTGGGGGCGGTGAGGCCGTTGGAGGCGCCGTCCTGGTTGACGGCGGAGCCGCGTACCACGGCGAGGACCTGGTGACCGTTCTTGCGGGCGTCGGAGAGCCGCTCGACCAGGAGCAGGCCCACGCCCTCGGACCAGGCGGTGCCGTCGGCCGCCGCCGCGAACGACTTGATCCGCCCGTCCTCGGCCAGCCCCCGCAGCCGGGAGAACTCCACGAAGGCGACCGGCGTGGACATCACCGTGGCGCCGCCCGCCAGCGCGAGGTCGCACTCCCCGCGCCGCAGCGCGTTCGCCGCCAGGTGCAGGGCGACCAGCGAGGAGGAGCAGGCCGTGTCCACCGTGACCGCCGGGCCCTCCAGGCCGTAGGTGTAGGCCAGCCGGCCGGAGGCGATGCTGCCGGCGCTCCCGCTGAACAGATATCCCTCGGCGTTCTCGGCGGGCAGGCCGGGCCGGGAGCCGTAGTCGTTGTACATCACCCCGGTGAAGACACCGGTACGGCTGCCCCGCAGCGCGCGCGGGTCGATGCCCGCCCGCTCGAACGCCTCCCACGCCGTCTGGAGCAGCAGCCGCTGCTGCGGGTCGGTGGTCAGCGCCTCCCGCGGGGACATCTCGAAGAAGTCGGCGTCGAACAGGTCGGCGTCGTGCAGGAAGCCGCCCTCCCGGGCGTACGAGGTACCGGGCTTGGCCGGATCCGGGTCGTACAGCCCGTCCAGGTCCCAGCCCCGGTTGGCGGGGAAGGGGGTGCAGGCGTCCACGCCCTCGGTGACCAGCCGCCACAGGTCCTCCGGGGAGGAGACACCCCCGGGGTAGCGGCACGCCATCGCCACGATCGCGATGGGTTCGCGCTGCCGCTCCTCCACCTCCCGCAACCTGCCGCGCGCGTCCCGCGCGTCAGCGATGGCTCGCTTGAGGTAGTCCCGGAGTCGCTCCTCGCCGGCCATGGATGCTCAGCTCCCTGAGTGAAGTGAATGCGGAGCGGTGACGAGTGCTCGGCACCGCGGGGCGCCGGCCACCCGGCCCGGGCATTTCCGGGATGCCCGAGCGGCCTCGTACCGGAATGCCAAAATGAGTCACGACCGTATCGGCCGACCGGCCATGGAGCGGTAACTGCGTGGTTAGTGCAGGCTCCTCGGTCCCGTGTTACTTCCCGGTGGGTGCCCGGTTGTTGGCCGCTCGTTAGCGTCCTGGCGACATCCTCAGCATCCCGAATCCCCGTCTCCGCGCATCCCGGTCACCCGGTTCCGCGGATTCACCGATTCACCGATCAGCCGACTCACAGGCTCGCTGACCAGCCGACAGCTGACTCACAGCCTCATCTGTCCAGGAAAGGAAGAGGCCCATCATGGCGCAACTCACCGGTGACGTCGAAAAGCACACCGCGCTCTATGTCGAGGCGTTCAACTCGGGCGACGCGGACGCGGTCAACGCCATGTACACGGAGGACGCCGTCGCCGTGTGGGAGCCGGGCGTTCCGCTCACCGGCCGCGCGCGGATCGAGTCCGTCGAGCAGTGGCTCGCCGCCAAGCCGAAGATGACCGCCACGCCCCGCCACTCGTTCGTCACGGGCGACACCGCGCTGCTCATCGTGGACTGGAAGATCGACACCACCGACGCCAACGGCGAGCCGGAGCAGCTCACCGGCGTCGGTGTCGACGTGCTGCGCCTCGGCGAGGACGGCAACTGGCGTTACGCGATCGACGACCCGTTCGGCGAGAAGTGACGGGAGCGCCGGGTGGATCCCCGTCCGGCGCGTCTCCCCGTTTCGCCGCTCCCTGATCCGCCGTCCTCCCATCCACCCACCAGACAACCGGGGTTCCCAAGCCATGGCCTTCACCGTCGACATCGACTTCGACAATCCGGATCTGACCGCCGACACCGACCTGCAGAACGAGATCTTCCTCCAGGTCTTCAACTCGGGCGACGGCGAGCTGTTCGACAAGCTCTACCGGGACGACGCCATCTCGAACTTCTCCGGTGAGCCGCTCACCGGCGAGGCCCGGCTGGCCTTCTTCAAGGAGTTCCTCGCCACCAAGCCGCAGCTCCAGGCCGAGGTCACCCACTCGTACGTCGCCGGTGACGTCGCCCTCATCGGGGTGCACTTCGTCATCGACGGCACCGACTCCGAGGGCAAGCCCATGCACCTGGAGGGCAACTGCACCGACGTGCTGCGGCGCGGCACGGACGGGCGCTGGCTCATGGCCGTCGACCGGCCGGTCGCCGGCAGCCTGCTCCCCGAGTAACCGCCGCCTCCCGAACGGCCCGCGGCCCCGGCCGGTGCGCCCGGGGCCGCGCCCCGCACCCACCCCCGTACCACCAGACACCACCCCGGAGTGAGAAGAATGTCCCAGAGTGACGCCGACGCCCAGAAGGTGCTCGAAGCGGTCCGCGAGCTCGTCCCCACCCTCCGCCAGAACGGCGCGGAGACGGAGCGGCGGCGCTGGCTTCTCGACGAGAACATCGAACTGCTGGAGAAGGCGGGCGTCTTCCGCATCGCGACGCCCGAGCGCTTCGGCGGTCTCGACCTCCCCGTCGACCAGCAGGCGGAGATCCTGGCGGAGATCTCGCGCGGCTGCGGCTCCACGGGCTGGGTCTCGATGGTGTGGGTGTCCACCGCCTGGATCGCCTCCCTCTACCCGGACAAGGCGCAGGAGGAGGTCTTCGCCAACGGCTCGGTCCGGATCTCCGGCGGCTTCACCCCCTCCGGCACCATGAAGCCGGTGGAGGGCGGCTACATCCTCAACGGCACCTGGCGCTTCAACACCGGTGTGCCGGGCGCCCAGTGGAACGTCCACGCGGCGATCGCCGAGCTTCCGGACGGCAGCCACGAGGAGCTGTTCGCCCTGGTGCCGACCGACGAGATCACCGTGGCCGACGACTGGGACGTCTTCGGCGCCTCGGGCACCGGCAGCGCCACCTCGACGGTGAAGGACGTCTTCGTCCCGTCCCACCGCGTGGTCGGCGTGGACGTGTACGACGCCTCCACGGGCAACCGCTGGAACGCCGAGCTGAAGGGCCGCAACTACAACCTCACCAGTTACATCCTGGCCACCTGCGCCCCGGTCTACCAGGGCATCGCCCACGCGGCCCTGGAGCTGTTCCTGGAGCGGGTGCCGGGCAAGCCCATCACGTACACCAACTGGACCGACCAGAGCCAGCACCCGCACACCCAGGTGGAGGTGGCGCGCGCGGCCAACAAGATCGCCGCCTGCGACGCCCTCTCCCGCGAGTGGCTGCGGGTCCTTCAGGACCGCACCGACCAGGGCGAGAAGCTCACGGTCGAGGAGAAGGCCGCCATCCGCGGCCAGGTGGGCTATGTCGTCCAGGCCACCAAGGAGGCGGTGGAGACGCTGTACAACATCAGCTCCGCCTCCACGATCCTGCGGACCAACCACTTCCAGCGGGCCTACCGCGACGTCGCCGCGCTCTCCCTGCACGGTCTGCTGACGCCGGTCAGCTCCCTGGAGGCGCACGGCCGGGTCCTGCTCGGCCTGGAGCCCGGCACCGACTACATCTGAGTCAGGCCGGCCGGAGGGCCGGAGGAGGGGAGTCCGCGCGCCCGGGCTCCCCTCCTCCGCATGAGGCCTTCCGCGTGAGGTCTTCCGCGTGCGGAGTTCACACTCGGGTCCCGTGCCCGCCCGGGCGTGCCGGACCGGGCGGACGTCCCCGGACCGGTCCGGACCGGCGGCACCCGGACACGCCGAAGGCCCGGAGGCCACGGCGGCTCCGGGTGGTGCGGGTGCTCCGGGGTGTCCCGATCGGGGGAGTGGGCGGGGGCGGCGGCGCGCGAGGTGCGGCCGGTCGGGCAGCGACCGGCCGCACAGCCGTGCCCGTGGCCCCGGCGCGCCGGTGCGGACGGCGGCGCGGGACCACGGGCACGGAGAAGGGGCACGGAGTCCTGGGTGCCGTCGGCACCCGGTCCGCACCCC
This sequence comes from Streptomyces pyxinae, assembly GCF_024756275.1. Classification (GTDB taxonomy): domain Bacteria; phylum Actinomycetota; class Actinomycetes; order Streptomycetales; family Streptomycetaceae; genus Streptomyces; species Streptomyces pyxinae. Next base: position 4,690 of record NZ_JANUGQ010000007.1, read on the forward strand.
TTCACCGCACCGCCCGGTCGACCGGTACGCGGCCCGGGACACCCCGGCCCGGGCCGCGCGCGGATCAGGCCGAGGGCTTGCGCATGAGCTCCAGCAGGCTGGAGAAGCTGTCGGCCTCGTGGCCGGCCTCCACACCGCGGCGGAAGAGCTCCACCACGGCGTCCTGGAAGGAGGTGTCCACCCCGGCGTCACCGATGGTGTGCTTGACGTGCTCGACGCTGGCCAGACCCATGGCGAGGCGGTCGACGTCACCCGCGTGGTTGCCGTTGTCGATGCGCTCGGCGTAGAAACCGAGGAAGCCCGGCATGTTGGTCATGGTCTCGTTGGCGTGCGACAGGATGTCGGCCGCCTTGAGGCCGTTGGCCTCGGCGAGGGCGACGGCCTGCCAGTAGCTGACCATCGACGGCCAGAACATCGCCATGCCAATCTGGTACATCAGCGCGGCGAGGCCGGCCTCCTCGCCCCGGTAGTCGGTGCTGGTCAGCACCTCCAGGGTGGCCTGGTGGGCCTCGAAGGCGTCCTTCGGGCCGCTGTAGAAGGTCTTCGACTCGGACTTGCCGATGCCCGACGGCGGAACGGTCACACCACCGGTGAGGTGGGTGCCGCCCTGCTCGGTGATCCAGCGCGAGCCCGCGCGGGTCTTCTCCGGGGTGTCGGAGCTGAGGTTGACGACGACCCGGCCGGAGAGCGCCTCACGGGCCGGCTCCAGCACCGAGTACATGACGTCGTAGTCGGTCAGGCTGAGGATGACCAGGTCGTTCGCCCGGACCGCCTCCTCCACGCTCCCCGCGAGGACCGCGCCCTTGGCGACGAGCTCGTCGGCGCGGGAGGCGGTGCGGTTCCAGACCGTGACCTGGTAGCCCTTGTCGAGGAAGGCGGTGACCATCGCCTGTCCCATCGGGCCGAGTCCGATGAGGGTGACGGACTGGCTGTTGCTCATGATCGGGGGACCTCCGGATAGGTGACGACGCGGGGTGGAACGATCACTCCACCCGCCGCATGAAGGAAACGTAACACAGCTCTAGGACGAACGTTCTAACTAGTGCTCAATCCGCGCCACGATCGGGGGAGTCGAGCACCGGGCCGGCACGTCCGTACGGCTCCGGGGCAGCAAGTCGCCCGGGCCGTCGCGCCGTTCGCCGCACCCCACCCAACAGGGCGCCGGTGAAAGCTCGGTCAAGCCGCGCTTCGGCCCGCCCGACGCCCCCTCACCAGGGCATAGAGAACCGGTGGTTCATACGGATGGGCGCCGTCGGCCGCGTCGAACGGCTCTGCGAGACTGCCGCCCATGAATACGGGTCTGCTCGCGAACAAGGTCGTCCTCGTCACCGGTGCCAGCAGCGGCATCGGAGCGGCGGCGGCGAAGGTCTTCGCCCGCGAGGGCGCGACGGTGGTGCTCACCGCACGCCGGGAGGAGCGGCTGGCGGAACTCGCCGCCGCGCTGCGGGAGGAGGGCGCCGAGGCGGCGTACGCGGTGGGGGACGTCACCGTGGACGCCGACGCGATCCGGGCGGTGGAGGTCGCGGTCTCCCGGTACGGACGGCTGGACGCCGCCTTCAACAACGCCGGCATCGGCGGCGACCGCACGCCCCTCCATCTGATGGCGGACGAGGTGTACGACTCCGTCATGGACACCAACGTCCGGGGTCTCTTCCACTGCCTGCGCGCCGAGATAGCCGCCATGCTCCGGCACGGCGGCGGGACGATCGTCAACAACAGCAGCGTCGGCGGACTGGTCGCCATCCCGGCGGCGGCCCCCTATGTCGCCTCCAAGCACGCGGTGATCGGCCTGACCAGGGCGGCGGCCGACGAGTACGCCACCCAGGGCATCCGGGTCAACGCCATCGCGCCCGGCACCACCCGCAGCGAGATCACCGCCGACTGGTTCGGCCGCAACCCCGGCCTTGAGGAGTACGTCCACTCGGTGACGCCCATGCGGCGCACGGCGGAGCCCGAGGAGATCGCGGAGGCGGCGGCCTGGCTGCTCAGCGACCGCAGCCCCTTCCTGACCGGGGCGGTGCTGCCGGTGGACGGCGGATTCGTCAACCAGTGACCCGGCGCCGGGGGTTCGTGGCCCGGCCGCGCGCGGCACGCCCCGGCGGGGGCGGTGCCACGCGCGGCCGGGCCGGCCGGTCTCACTCCACGGTGCCGTACAGCTCGGCGCGGACGGCCTGCTCCCCGTCCTGGCTGCCGGTGACCCGGACGCTCAGTCCGGGCGCGTCCGGCTCGCGGAACGGCTCGGCCTCGATCACACAGGGGCGGTCGAACTCGACGTACCGGCTGAACTCCATCCGCACCCGGGTGGGCGCGTACAGCACCGGGAAGAGGCGGGCGCGGGCCGCCTGGTCGGCCGCCTCCATCAGGACCAGGCCCGGCACATGGTCCACCGGGTGGTCGAAGAGCACATCGTCGGCGGTGTCGTTGCGCAGCAGCCAGCCGTGCGGCCGCCCGTCGGCCGCCAGGACCACGTTCCGGGGGTCGTACCGGCCCGCCCGCTCCGGTTCGATCCCGGGCGGCACCGGCCAGTCGGCCCACGCCACCTCCGCCCGCTCGCCCCGCAGCCGGCGGTAGGCCGTCGGCGAGACATAGTCGAAGGTCGCCCGGGCCCGGGCCGTCGGCGCCCCGGGGCGCCGGATGCGGAAGCGCATGCTCAGCGAGCCGACCCGGCCGTGCCGGCTGGTCGGAGCGACGGAGAGGTCCACCGTGACGGCATGGGTCCGCCCGGTCCCGCCGGCTGCGCCCGGCGGCGCGCCCGGGTCGGGGACGGGCGTCGGAATCTCGTACTCCAGCGCCCGCAGCAGTGTCTGGTGCGAGAGCGGGACGCCGTACGCGGCGTGCGCGACGATCAGTCCGCTCTGCCGGACCGTGCGCAGCAGCAGCCGCGGATCGCGGAGCGGGTCGGAGCCGGCCTCCGGCCACCGGGCCCGGAGTGCGAACTCGCCCTCCCCCAGGGCGCTCCAGTCGGTGACGAGCAGGTTCCGCTCGATCCTGAGGTGGCTGTACGGACCCAGCGAGGTCGAGTGCCGGATTCGTACGGACGGACGTGCGGCGGTCGGCGGGCACGTCGGAGTGGTCGCTTCGGACATGGTTCCCCCCTTGTCCTCCCGCGGTGGACGCGGGCGCTGTGGAAAGGCATAAATTACCGGACCGCTGTTCGCTTTTCGGGGGCGGCTTGTGTGATCAAACACACGGACGGAACACGAGGTTGAGGAGAACCGAATGGCGCGGCAGGAGCGGGCGCACCGCACGCGGTGGGCCATCCTGGAGGCAGCGGCGCGCCTCTTCGACGAGCTGGGGTACGAGGCCACCACCATCGGCATGGTGATCGAGCGGACCGAGATCACCCGGGGCGGGCTGTACTTCCACTTCACCTCCAAGGAGGAGCTGGCCCGCGCGGTGCTGGACGAGGCCGTCACCAGCACCGGGCTGGTGCCCCACCCGTTCAAGGTGCAGGAGTGGGTGGACCTCGGGCTGCTGCTGGCCCACCGGATGCCCATGGAGCCCATCCTGAGCGCCGCCGTCCGGCTCTCCGTGGACCCCCGGGCGCGCCGCCTGTTCGGTACCCGCTGGCCCGACTGGGTGGAGGTGGGCAGCGGGTTGCTCGCCGAGGCCAAGGAGCGGGGTGAGCTGCTGCCGCACGTCGATCCCGAGGAGGTGGCCCGGCTCTGTGTGGGGGCGTGGACGGGGGTGCAGATCGTCACCGATGTGCTGCGGCCGGCCCGGCTGCCGCAGGAGGTGTCGGACCTGTACGCCATGCTGTTGCCGGCCGTCGTGTCGCCCGGGGTGCTCGCCAAGCTGGACCTCACCGTGCACCGCGCGCCGCGCCTGCTGGCGGAGGCCCGGGAGGCCGCCGGGACCGGGGCGTCCGGACCCGTACCGGCCGGTGACACCGGGGCGCCCGGGGCCCGGGGGGACGGGGACGGCGCGGCCGACGACGCGTGCTGACGCATCGTCACGCCAAGCGGAGACCTCCTCCGACTCGTTGCTGAGAGCGCTCCCAATGTGACGCACCGGCGGGGTATAACTAACCGAACGGACGTCCCGTTTCGGGGGAGAGGGCGCGGGCGTTCCAGGTGGGGTGTGAGGGGAACGGGTGCGACACGAGCGAATGTCATCGGCGCCTTCGGACGGCAGACGGGACCACTGTGCCGAGTTGAGCGAGGAGCTCTTCGGCTCGCTGCGGCGCAAAGGGCAGCGGCGCAAGGCCGAGGAGTACGTCAGGGGCCTGCTGGCCTCCTCGGGGCGGAAGACGCTCCGCAACATCGCGGGCGGGCCGGAGGACCAGGCGGCACTCCAGCGGGTGCACCATTTCATCAGCACCTCGCCCTGGGACTGGATGCCGGTCCGGGAGGCTCTGGCGCGGTATGTGCGCCGCGAACTGGCTCCCGCCGCCTGGGTGATCAGGTCGACGGTGATACCCAAGTCCGGCCCCCACATGATCGGGGTCGACTCCAGGGTCGGAGCCGCCCGGGCCAAGTCCCCGAGCGGACAGCAGGCGGTGGGCACCTGGCTGGGGTCCGAGCGGGGCGTCGTCCCGGTGGACTGGCAGCTGTGCCTGCCGGAGCGCTGGCTCGTCGCCCCGCTGCGAAGACGCGCGGGTATTCCCCCGGAGGTGGTGGCCGGCACCGTCGACCACTGCCTGCGCGAGGCGCTCCACCAGGTGGTGGCGTTCGGCCGGGCCGGCGGTGAACCGGTGGTGGTGGACTGCCCGGAGGCGCACACGGTGGACCTGGTGCGCGAGCTCCTGGCGCTGGGCCTGCCGTTCCTCACCCGGATCGACCCCACCACACCACTGCGCCTGGACCGGTCGGCCCTCCCCAAGTTCGGTGCCGGGGAGCGCCCGGCCGGGGACCTGGTGAACGCCATGCCGCAGTTGAGGCGCCGGTTCGAGTCGGCGAGCGGCCTCACCACGGCGGTGTCGGTCCCCGTGACGGGCCCCGGGGTGGCCCGGAGCGCCGGCATGCTGCTGACCGGCGCCTGGCCGCGCGACGGAGCGGGAGAGCGCACACTCTGGCTCTCCGGCAACGGCGTCTCCTCGCCCGGCGCGGTGCTGGGGCTCTCCCGGCTCTCCGCCGCGGTGGCCCGCGACGGCACGGCCGTCTCCCGGGACGTGGGCATGTGCGACTTCACCGGGCGCTCCTTCCCTGGCTGGCACCATCACATGACCCTGGCATGTGTCGCGCACCTCATGGCCGTTCGGGCGGGCTTGCGTGAAGCGGAGATGAACCGCGGCCCCGCCTGCGCGTGAGCTAGCGCACGAAAACCGGATTGCCGTCCGGTTAAGTGACACTCTCGCCCCCGGCCCATGCGTCCTCCGGCCGGTCCATACCTATTGTTTCGCTCATCAGGCCAGCCAACGACCTGGGCGCCGAGCGCGCCGGAATGGACTGAGTGCGCAGTGCGGTTCAACCTCATGGGCTCATTCGAGATCATCAGTGACGACGGCCGGCGGTTCGCCCCCAAGGCTCCGAAGCTCTCCCAGATGCTGGCGGTGCTGGCGCTCGCCCGGGGCGAGTCGGTGGGCGCGGACACGCTCATTCGCGAGATGTGGGGCGAGGAGCCCCCGGCGGGCGCCCCCAAGACCCTGCAGACGCACGTCTATCATGCGCGCCGGTTGCTCGGCGACGCCCAGAGCAACGCCCGTGAACGGCAGTTGCTCGTCACCCAGGCGCCCGGGTACGTCCTGGACGTGACGGACGAGGAGGTGGACGTCCGGGCCTTCGAGCGGTTGGTGCGCCGCGCCCAGCAGGAGGCCGACGCCGGAAGAACCGAACGAGCGTCCGGTCTCGCGGCGGAGGCGCTGGCCGTCTGGCGGGGGCCGCTGCTCGGCAACGCCCCGGTCGGGGACGTCCTCACCGGGCGGATCGCCTATGTGGAGGAACTGCGCATCCGCGCCCTGGAGCTACGCGTGGAGACCGGCATCACCATGGGCCGGCACCGGGAGCTGCTGCCCGAACTCCGCGACCTGGTGGCCTGCTTCCCGCTGCACGAGTGGTTCCACGAACAACTGATCACCGTGCTGCACCGGTCCGGCCGCCGGGGGGAGGCGCTCGCCGCCTACCAGCACCTCTACCGGGTGCTGGGCCGGGAGTTGGGTGTGGAGCCCGCTCCGGCCATCCAGCGGCTCCAGGCCGAGATCCTCGGCGCGAACGGCGGCGACGTGTCCCTGTTGCGCCATCGCCGGGAAGGCCGTCCGGCGGCGCTGCTCCACACCCGTCCGCTGGCCAGTTGAGCGGCCGCGCGCGCTGAGGCCCCCGCACCGCCCCGCCGCACCGCCCCGCCGCCGCGCACCCCGACGGGACGCACCGGCGGGGCGCACCGGTGGCGGGGCCGGCCGAACGGGGAGCGCGCCGGCGGGGGTGCCCACGAAACACGGGGCGCCCGCACGACACCCCTATGGCACCCATGGACACCCGTATGGGCACCCGTAGGTGACCCATCCGGCGCCCGTATGACAAAGGGGCCGGACGGGCGGCCTCTCGGCGTGTCCCTCCGGTCCGCGCCGCCCCGGGCGGAACGCGCGGCCGGGCGCCCGGGCGGCATTCCGCCCTCCGTCGCCCGGCTCCACCTCCCGGTAAACCCGTGCCGCTCCAGGAGGAGTTGGCCGGAGGCGGCGCGCGGGGGGCGCCGCCCGGCCTGCCGTGCGTCACGCGCCCCGTGCAGCGCTATTGGCATGGGCACGTCCAGACTGCTACCAAGTCCGGGCAGAGAACCTGTTATGGGAGGTTCCATGAAACTGTCCCGTTCCGCGGCCTTCTCCTCCGCCCTCCTCCTCGGCGCCGTGCTCTCCCTCACCGGGGCGGGTCCGGCGCGGGCCGCCCGGGCCGCCGCCGTCGACTATGTGGCGCTCGGCGACTCGTACTCCTCCGGCGTCGGCGCCGGCGAATACGACGGCTCCAGCGGCAACTGCAAGCGCACGTCCCGTGCCTACCCGGCGCTCTGGGCGGCGGCCAACACCCCGGCGTCCTTCACCTTCGCGGCGTGCGCGGGGGCCAGGATCAACGAGGTGACGGCCAATCAGCTCGGCCCGCTGAACGCCGCCACCGATCTGATCTCGATCACCGTCGGCGGGAATGACGCCGGCTTCTCGGACGTGATGACCACCTGCGTCCTCCAGTCGGAGGCCAACTGCCTCAGCCGGGTCGCCCAGTCCAGGGACTTCGACGACACCACGCTCCCCGGCCGTCTCGACTCCCTCTACTCGGCCATCAGGTCCAAGGCCCCGTCCGCCCGGGTCGTCGTCCTCGGCTATCCCCGCTTCTACAAGCTGGGCGGCAGCTGTGTCGCCGGGCTCACCGAGAACGAGCGCCGCGCCATCAACGACGGCAGCGACTATCTGAACGCCGCCGTCGCCCGCCGCGCCGCCGCCCACGGCTTCACCTTCGTCGACGTCGCCCCCGCCTTCACCGGCCACGAGATCTGCTCCGGCTCCTCCTGGCTGCAGAGCCTCAACCTGCTCAACCTCGGGGCGTCGTACCACCCCACCGCCGCCGGCCAGTCCGGCGGCTACCTCCCCGCCTTCCGCTCGGCCGCCTGAACCGCCCGTACCGCCTGAACCACCCGACCGCCCCGGACCGGACCGCCGGACGGCCCGGGGCGGTCGGGGGTGGGGTTTGGCGGTCGGGGGGCGGGGCAGGTGCAAGTCGGTCTGGAATCAGGTGGATTCGCAGGGTAGTCAAGTCCGCCCGTACGTGTGGAGATGGGCCACCGGATGCACGAGGACGACAGCGGGAGGATAGGGTTAACCTGCCCGGGCCGGGTGCCCTCGTACGGGTGGGGAGTGACATGGAACAGATAACAGTCCGGAGCAGGCCACGGGTGCCTGCGATCACCTGCGGCAGCAGCGCGACCAGTTCGCGCCTCGACCGCCATCTCGCGGTGCTGGGCGGTCCTGCCCTGCCCTCGCGGGAGACGGCCGAGGCGACCCTGCTGATGCGTGAGCTGACGGCGCGTGACCACGCGCACCGCCGTACCAGCAAGAGCGCGCGCGTCCGCCTCTTCGCGCCGCTGCGCCGGCTGCGCCGGTCGCTCTTCGGCAACCACGGCTGAGCCCCGGCGACCCCGGCCGAACCGGCGCCCCGAGCCGCCCCGCCCCTGGCCGGGCGGCGCCCGGCGCCGTCGTACGCGCCACCGCTCCGGTCCGCGCGGGCCGGTGAGCCGCGTCCGGGCGGCTCACCCGTCCCCACCCCGGCCGCCCGGCACCCGGGAGCGGCCCGCTCAGGCCACCACCCCCGCCGCCCGCAGCCCGGTCGCCTCCTCCGGACCGACGCCCAGCTCCCGCAGCACCGCCTCGGTGTGCTCGCCCAGTGCCGGGACCGCGCCCATCCGGGGCTCCGGGCCGTCCGGCAGGGTGACCGACGGCAGCAGCGCCCGCAGCGGGCCCGCCGGAGTGGCCACCTCCCGCCAGCGCTCCCGCGCCGCCAGCTGCGGATGAGCGGCCAGCTCCGCCACCGAGTTGAGCCGGGCGCAGGCGATACCCGCCGCCTCCAGCCGGGCCACCGCCCCGGCCGTGTCCAGCTTCGCCAGCGCCGCCGCCACCAGCGCGTCCGTCGCCGCCCGGCGCGCCACCCGGGCCGCGTTGGTCGCGTACGCCGGGTCGTCGGCCAGCTCGGGGCGGTCCAGCACCTGTTCGGCCAGCCGCCGCCACTCCCGGTCGTTCTGCACCGACAGCAGCACCTGCCCGCCGTCGGCCGTGGCATAGGCGTCGTACGGGACGATGACGGCGTGCGCCAGGCCGGTACGCGCCGGCGCGGCGCCCCCGTGCATGCCGTGGTGCAGCGGATGGCCCATCCACTCCGCCAGCGCCTCCAGCATGGAGACCTCCACCGGACCGCCGCGCCCGGTGGCCGTCCGGCGCAGCAGCGCGGCCAGCACCCCGGAGTAGGCGTACATGGCGGCCGCGATGTCCGCCGCCGGGATCCCCGCCTTGACCGGCCGTTCCGGTGTCCCGGTCACCGAGACCAGCCCCGCCTCGCACTGCACCAGCATGTCGTAGGCGCGCTTGTGGCCGTACGGGCCGCCGGCCCCGTACCCGGAGATGTCCACCGCGACCAGCCGGGAGTGGGCCGCGCACAGCGTCGCCGCGTCCAGGCCCAGCCGGGCCGCCGCGCCCTGCGCCAGATTCTGCACGAACACATCGGCGCCGCCGATCAGTCGCCGGACCAGCGCCAGCCCGCGCGGGTCCTTGAGATCCACGGCGACCGACTCCTTGCCGCGGTTGCACCAGACGAAGTGCGAGGCCAGCCCGGCCGCCGCCGTGTCGTAACCGCGCGCGAAGTCCCCGCCGTCCGGCCGCTCGACCTTGACCACCCGGGCCCCGAGGTCGGCGAGCTGGCGGGTGGCGAACGGCGCGGAGACGGCCTGCTCGACGGCGACGACGGTGATCCCGTCCAGGGGCAGCGGCTGAGTGTCCATGGCAGCCGTGCCTATCGCGAGCCGGGCTCCCGCCACAAGAGGCAGAAGAGGCGCGAGGGACGGGAGGAGGGGCACGGGGCGCGAGGGGCTCGAAGGCCGGGGAGGTCACCGGGCCCGCCCTACAGCAGGGCGAACTGTCCCTCCGGGCCCTCCTCGTGGTGGTCCAGCACCGAGGCGGGACGCCGGGCCCGGGGCGGGACCGGCAGCACCCCGGCGGCGGCCAGCGCGGCCCGGCCGATCAGCGGGCGCCCGCCGAGGTCCGGGCCGCCCAGCCCCAGCGCGGCCCGCTCGGCCTCCAGCCCGGCCAGCAGCGCCAGTACGGTGATCAGCTCCAGCAGGTCCGAGGTCCACTCCTGCGACCAGCCGGCCGGGCCGACCGCCTCCAGAGTGCCGGGCCCGGCCGGAGCGGTACGCCGCTCGAACCAGAGCTCCAGCACCCGCGCCCCGGCCACCCGGTACTCCCACGCCCCGGCCGGCACCGGCGCCACCCGGCCGCCGCCCAGGTGCAGGGTCTCCTCGTCCGGATCGTAGGAGAGCGTCTCCGGGCGGGCCGGGAGCGCGGCGCGCACATAGGGCCGGCGCCCACCCGGCAGCCGGGGCCGCTCCCCGCCCCGGGCGCCGCGCAGCTGCACCCCGGTCATCCGCAGCCCCAGCGCCACCCCGGCGGCCCAGAGCTCCGGGTCGGCCGGCAGCGGCACCCGGCACCCGGCCGGCGACGGCACCCCGGCCGCCAGCGCCCAGGCCAGCAGCCGGCCGGCGGTGACCTCGGAGCCGTACCGCGCGGCGAGCAACTCCGGCAGGCCGGGCGCCACATTGGGCTCCCGGCCGCCCGGGCGCCGGTACAGCGGGCGGATGCGGCCCGGGCGCCCGGCGGGGGAGTGGCCGTCCGGCAGCGCCGCCGTCACCAGCAGCGCGGGTCCCGGCTGCCCGGGCGCGTACCCCTGCTCCACGGCGAAGAGCTGCCGGTCGTCGGCGACCCGCCACAGCTCGGGCCTGGCCACGTCCAGCAACCGGTGGTCGGGCAGCAGCCACTGGAGGTCGAACGGCCCGTGCGCCAGCCGCACCGGCTCCGGGCAGGGGCCGTTCTCGCGGGCCAGCCGCCCGGTCCCGGTGCGCTGTCCGGGGAGCGCGGCCACCGAACTGGTCAGCGCCCGGGCCCTGGTGGGCCGGAACAGCGCCTCCCGCTCGGCCGAACCGGCCCGGACCAGCGCCGCCCAGCGGTCCCGCAGCGTCCGGGCGTCCGGGGCCACCACCCAGGGCCGGCCCAGCCGCAGCGGCGCCACGGACCACGGCAGCAACTCGTCCAGCAGCGGCGGTCCGTCCGCCCCGGGCAGGTCTTCCGTCACGCCCCGCATGCTAACCAGGACCGGCGCCCGGCCGGAGCCGTACGGACCGGGATCGTACGGACCGGAGCCGTACGGACCGGGACCGGTCCGGCACCCGCTCGGCCCACCCCGGAGCCGTACGGGCCGGGATCATACGGACCGGAGCCGTACGGGCCGGGACCGGTCCGGCACCCGCCCGGCCCGCCCCGGGGCCGTACGGACCGGAGGGCGGGGCGCCTCCGCCGTCGCAGCGAAGCCTCACTCCGCCTCCACCGTCACCGTGAAGGAGAACCGGTCGCCCCGGTAGCGGATGCGGGCCACGTCCACCACCCGGCCGTCCTCGGCGTAGGTGACACCCGTGTAGTGCAGGATCGGGGAGAGCAGCGGCACCTGGAGCAGCCCGGCGGTCTCCGGGTCCGCGAGCCGGGCCTCCACGGTGTCGGTGATCCGGCTGATCCGCACGCCCACCGCGTCCCGCAGCACCTTGGTCATCGGCCAGCGCTCCAGATCGGCCGGGTCGATCCGCGCCGCCACCTCCGGACGGACCGCGTTCTCCGCCCAGTTGGTGGGCTCACCGCTCTCGCCGTCCCGGCGCAGCCGCCGGTAGCCGACCACTTCCGCCACGTCCGGGAAGTACTCGGCCAGTTCACCCGGCACCGGCACCGGCCCGTGGCCCAGCAGGGTGGCCGGCTCACCGGACTGCTGGGCCACCACCGCGTCGACCGAACCGAGCAGCCGGCGCGGGGTGCTCCGCCGGGCGCCCGGCTCGATGAAGGTGCCGCGCCGCCGGTGCCGGGTGATCAGCCCCTCGGCCTCCAGTTCCTTGAGCGCCTGCCGCATGGTCAGCACGCTCACCCCGTAGTGCGCGGCCAGTTGCTCCTCGGTGGGCAGCCGCAGCGAGGCGTCCGGGTTCCGGCCCAGTATCGAGGCGCGCAGGGACTGCGAGACCTGATACCACAGCGGCAGCTTGCGGTTCAGGACCAGCGAGTCGGGGGCGAAGGCGGTCACGACATCTCCGTACGACGATGGCCCGGCGGCCGCTCCCCGACCGGGGCCGGCCGCCGCGCCGGGGCCCGGCCCCCGGTCCGGCGGGGCGCCCGGGCCCGCGGGGGGCTCGGGCGACGGCCGGGACTCAGGGCCGGAAGTGGCGCTCAAGACCCTGCCACACGTCGTCGTACCCCCGCTGCAGGTGGTGGGCCTCCGCCGCGTAGGCGGTCGCCGTCAGCGGCCAGCGGGTCTCGAACATGAACGCCAGACCGTCGTCGATCCGCTGCGGCTTCAGCTCGGCCGCGCTCGCCCGGTCGAAGGTCTCCCGGTCCGGGCCGTGCGCCGACATCATGTTGTGCAGCGAGCCGCCGCCCGGCACGAAACCCTCCGCCTTGGCGTCGTACGCGCCCTCGATCAGCCCCATGTACTCGCTCATCACATTGCGGTGGAAGTACGGCGGGCGGAAGGTGTCCTCGCCGACCAGCCAGCGCGGTGCGAAGACCACGAAGTCCACACCCGCGAGCCCCGGGGTGTCGGTGGGCGAGGTGAGCACGGTGAAGATCGACGGGTCCGGGTGGTCGTAGCTGATGGTCCCGATCACATTGAACGCCCGCAGGTCGTAGACGTACGGAGCGTGGTTGCCGTGCCAGGCGACCACATCGAGCGGCGAGTGGTCATAGGTGGCCGACCAGAGGTTGCCGCAGAACTTGTTGACCACCTCCACCGGCCCCTCCACATCCTCGTACGCCGCCACCGGCGCCCGGAAGTCCCGTGGATTGGCCAGCCCGTTGGCGCCGATCGGCCCCAGGTCGGGCAGCTGGAACGGGGCGCCGTAGTTCTCGCAGACGTAACCGCGCGCGGTGTCGTCCAGCAGCTCCACCCGGAACCGCACCCCGCGCGGGATCAGCGCCACCTCGCCCGGCCGGGCGGCGAGCAGCCCCAGCTCGGTGCGGAGCAGCAGTCCGCCGCGCTCCGGGACGATCAGCAGTTCGCCGTCCGCGTCGCTGAACACCCGCTCCATCGGGGCGTTGGCGTGGTAGAGGTGGACCGCCATGCCGGTGCGCTGCGTCGCGTCCCCGTTGCCGCCGAGTGTCCAGAGCCCGGCCAGCCAGTCGGTCCCGGACGGCGGCTCCGGCAGCGGGTTCCAGCGGAGCCGGTTCGGATCCGGCACGGTGTCGGTGAACGGCGCGGTGCGCACGGCCCCGTTGCGGATCCGGGTGAACGCCGGATGTGCCGCCGAGGGACGGATCCGGTAGAGCCAGGACCGGCGGTTGTGGGCGCGCGGCTCGGTGAAGGCGGAGCCGCTGAGCTGCTCCGCGTACAGCCCGAGGGGCGCGCGCTGGGGAGAGTTGCGGCCGAGCGGCAGGGCGCCCGGCACGGCCTCCGTGGTGTGCTCGTTGCCGAAGCCGGAGAGGTACTCCAGCGCCTCGGCCGTCTTCACGGCGTCCTCCCCGCGGCCCCCGCCACCCGTGCCGCCCCGGCCGCCGCTGCCGCCGTTGTCACCGTTGGTCATCGCCTGCTCCTGCTCCTGCGGGGCCGCCCGGCGGCCGTCCGAAGCGGCCGTCCTCACGACCATTCCTCTGTACGACCATAGGAATGTGCCGGGCCCGCGTCAACGGGAGCGCCGCCCCGGATCGGGCGCCCCCGGCGGGCGGAACCGGCGCCACCGCCATGAGCTCGGGTTTTGCTCGTATTGCTCACCTGTCGGAGCCTCGTTGGGCCTTGTCGAGCGCCGATGGCCGCACTTAACGTCATCCGGACCACCACCCCCGGGGCCCCCGGTCGAGGCCCGGGTCCGGGCGCCCGTCCAGGCCCCCCTGTTCAGGCTCGGGTCCGGGCCCCGGTGGAGTCTCCGGCGGAGTTCAAAGGTGAACGTGAGGTGTCCTCCATGCTGACCGTGCTCGGATTCCTCATGATCGCGACCTTTCTGGTCCTGATCATGATGAAGAAGATGTCGCCCATCGCGGCGCTCGTCCTCGTCCCCGCGCTCTTCTGCGTCCTCGTCGGACAGGGCGCGAAGCTCGGGGACTATGTGATCGAGGGGGTCGGCAATCTGGCGCCCACCGCCGCGATGCTGATGTTCGCGATCGTTTACTTCGGTGTGATGATCGACGTCGGGCTCTTCGATCCGGTGGTCCGGGGCATCCTGCGCTTCTGCAAGGCCGACCCGATGCGGATCGTGGTCGGTACGGCGGTGCTCGCGGCGATCGTCTCGCTGGACGGCGACGGCTCCACCACCTTCATGATCACCGTCTCCGCGATGTACCCGCTCTACAAGCGGCTCGGCATGAGCCTGGTCGTGCTGACCGGCGTCGCCGCCACCGCCAACGGCGTGATGAACACCCTGCCCTGGGGCGGCCCCACCGCCCGCGCCGCCACCGCGCTCAAGCTGGACGCGGGCGATGTCTTCGTACCGATGATCCCGGCACTCGCGGCCGGCCTGGTCTTCGTCCTGGTCCTGGCGTACGTCCTCGGGCGCCGCGAGCGCAAACGCCTCGGCCCGCTGACCCCGCCCGGGGCCGCGGCCGAGGTCCCGGCCCCGGCGGACGAACCGGTACTGGTGACGGCGGGCGCCGCCGGTACGGCCGTCCCCGCCACGGGAACCGCCGGTACGGGCGCGGCCCCGGGGCCCGGTACACCCGCCCCCGGTACGGCCTCCGGTACGGCCCCGGCCCCCGGTGCGGGCGCGATCACGGGTACGGCGCCGGCCCCCGGCGGTGGCGGCTTGGCCGGCACGGGCGCGGACCCGGGTTCCGGTACGGCCGTCCCCGGCACGGGCTCCGGTACGGGCGCCTCCGCCGCGTCTCCGGACCCGGCCGACGGCAGGCTCCAGGGGCTCGACCCGGACCGGCCGACGCTGCGGCCCCGGCTCTACTGGTTCAACGCGGCCCTCACCGTGGCCCTGCTGACCGCCATGATCATGGAGCTGCTGCCCATCCCGGTCCTGTTCCTGCTCGGCGCCGCCCTCGCCCTCACCGTCAACTTCCCCCGGATGACCGATCAGAAGGCCCGGCTCGCCGCCCACGCCGACAATGTGCTGAACGTCTCCGGGATGGTCTTCGCCGCCGCCGTCTTCACCGGGGTGCTCACCGGCACCGGGATGGTCAAGCACATGGCGGACTGGCTGGTCGGCGCCATCCCGGAGAGCATGGGCCCGCACATGGCCCTGGTCACCGGCGTGCTGAGCCTGCCGCTCACCTACTTCATGTCCAATGACGGCTTCTACTTCGGCGTCCTCCCGGTCCTCGCGGAGGCCGGCGCCGCCCACGGGGTCACGCCGCTGGAGATCGCCCGCGCCTCGCTCGTCGGCCAGCCGCTGCACATGTCCAGCCCGCTGGTCCCGGCCGTCTACGTCCTGGTCGGCATGGCCGGGGTCGAGTTCGGCGACCACACCCGGTTCACCGTCAAATGGGCCGCCCTCACCTGTCTGGTGGTGCTGGGCGCCGGGCTGCTCTTCGGGATCCTCTGAGCGTGCCGACCGCCGACCCCGCCGACCCCACCGGACCCGCCAACTCCACCGACCCCGCCGGCCGCACCGGCCGGGCCGCCCCGGCCGGCCGGCGCCGGTGGCTGCTGCGCCTCGTCATCGCCTTCTGCTTCACCCAGGGCGCCGTGTCGATGGCGCGGCCCGCCGTCTCGTACCGGGCCCTGGCGCTGGGCGCCGACGAGCGGGCGGTCGGGGTCATCGCGGGTGTCTACGCCCTGCTGCCGCTCTTCGCCGCCGTCCCGCTCGGGCGCTGGACCGACCGGGGCCGGTGCGCCCCGCTGCTGCCGGCCGGGGTGGTGCTGATCGCGGTGGGCTGCGGCTTCAGCGGTACGGCGGGCTCGCTGCCCGCGATGGCGGCCTGGAGCGGAGTGATGGGGCTCGGCCACCTCTGCTTCGTGATCGGCGCCCAGTCACTGGTGGCCCGCCAGTCGGCGCCGGCCGAACAGGACCGGAACTTCGGCCACTTCACCATCGGCGCCTCGGTCGGCCAGCTGATCGGCCCGGTCGCCGCCGGGCTGCTGGTCTCCGAGCGGGACGGCGCCATGGGCCCGAGCAGCGCCCTCGCCCTGCTGGTGGCGGCCGGGGTGGCCGCCGCCGGGCTCACCTCGCTCCGGCGGATCGAGCACCGGAGCGCCGATGGACCGGGCCGTCCCGGCGAGGCGTCCGCCGGGGCCGGCCGGGTGCCGGTCCGGGGGATCCTGCGCACCCGGGGCGTCCCGGCGGGCATCCTGACCAGCCTGGCGGTGCTCTCCGCCATCGATGTGCTGACCGCCTATCTGCCGGTGGTCGGGGACGCCCGCGCCATCCCGCCCGCCACCGTCGGGCTGCTGCTGAGCCTGCGGGCCGCCGCCACGATCGGCTTCCGGCTGGTGCTGACGCCCCTGCTCCGGCTGCTGGGCCGGACCGTGCTGCTCGCCGGGAGCTGTCTGTTCGGCGGGCTGCTCTGCGCGGGCCTCGCCCTGCCGGTGCCCGTCTGGGGGCTGGCGCCGATGCTCGCCCTGCTCGGGTTCTGTCTGGGCGCCGGCCAGCCGCTGTCGATGACCACCGTGGTCCGGGCCGCCCCCGACGAGGCCCGCTCCACCGCGCTCGCCCTGCGGCTGACCGGCAACCGGCTGGGCCAGGTGGCCGCGCCCGCCGCCGCCGGACTGGTCGCCGGGGCCACCGGTCCTGCCGCCCCCTTCGTCCTGCTCGGCGCCCTGCTGGTGGCGGCGGCCTGGCTGGGCGCCCGGCCGGGCGGGCCCGGCGGTGACCGGGAGCCCGAACCCGGTTCGGAGCCGCCGCCCGGCCGGACGAACGGCGCCGAAAACCGGCCGGGCCCCCTGGCGCCGGAAAATTACCACCGATAGTTTGCGGGGACCGGCCCGGTGCGCCCGCACCGGCCCGCCCCGTCCCGCTCGCCCCGTCCACCCCCCCCTCTGCCCCGTCCACCTCGCCCGTCCCGTCCACCCTGGCCATCCTGTTTCGCGTACAACCGGGAGAGAACCGATCGTGGTCCGTGCCGCCGTCCTGCCCGCCGTGGGCGCACCGCTGGAGATCACCCGTATCGAGCTGCCCGACCCCGGGCCAGGCCGCGTCCGGGTGCGACTGGCCGCCGCGGGCGTCTGCCACTCCGACCTCTCGCTCTCGAACGGCACCATGCGGGTGCCGGTCCCCGCCGTACTGGGCCACGAGGGCTCCGGCACGGTGCTGGCCGTGGGCGAGGGGGTGAGCCATGTAGCGCCCGGCGATCCGGTGGTGCTCAACTGGGCGCCGTCCTGCGGCACCTGTCATCACTGCGCGCTGGGCGAGGTCTGGCTGTGCGCGGGCGCGCTGGCCGGGGTGGGGGAGGTGTACGCCGTCACCGAGGACGGCACCGAACTGCACCCGGGGCTCAATGTCGCCGCCTTCGCCGAGGAGACGGTGGTCGCGGCCGACTGCGTCCTGCCCGCCCCGGCCGGGGTGCCGCTCACCGACGCCGCCCTGCTCGGCTGCGCGATGCTCACCGGCTGGGGCGCCGTCCACCACTCGGCCCGGGTACGGGCCGGCGAGTCCGTGGTGGTGTTCGGGGCCGGCGGCGTCGGTCTGGCCACCCTTCAGGCCGCCCGGGTGGCCGGCGCGGGACCGATCGTCGCGGTGGACGTCTCCCCGGCCAAGGAGGAACTGGCCCGCCGGGCCGGCGCCACCGACTTCCTGCTCGCCTCCCCGACCACCGCCAAGGAGGTCAGGGCGCTCACCGGGGGCCGGGGCGCCGACGTGGCGGTGGAGTGCGCCGGCCGGGCCGCCGCCATCCGTACCGCCTGGGACTCCACCCGGCGCGGCGGCCGCACCACCGTCGTCGGCATCGGCGGTACGGACCAGCAGGTGACCTTCAACGCCCTGGAGCTCTTCCACTGGGGCCGCACCCTCTCCGGTTGCGTGTACGGCAACTCCGACCCGGCGGCGGACCTGCCGGTGCTCGCCGGGCACATCCGGGCCGGCCGGCTGGACCCGGGCGCCCTGGTCACCGAACGGATCGGCCTCGCGGACATCCCGGCCGCCTTCGACGCCATGCTGACCGGCCGGGGTGGCCGCGCCCTGGTCGTCTTCTGACCGGCGGCCCCCGCGCGCGGCCTCCGGCCGTCGGGAGAGGCTCACGTCCGGGCGTGGCCGTCACCCTTCCGCCGGGCCGCCCCCCGGGGGGACCGGGCGCCCGGGGAGGCGGGCCGGCCGGGAGCGCCGCCATCGGCGGAAGGCCGTACGGCGGCGGCACCCCGGCGGACGGTCACTTCCGGGAGCGGCCGGAAGAACGAGACCGGGTCTCGCCCCCTCGCTCCACGCGCGGCCGGGAGCGGGAGAGCGCCACCCCGGCCAGGGCGAGCGGCCGGGGCAGCTCACCCAGGACCAGCCAGGACAGCAGCACCACGGCCGGCACGGCGCAGGTCGTGGCGCCCATCCGCCCGGCCGCCGTGCGGGCCGGCGCGTACGCCCAGGTGGTGAACGCCGGCGCGGCGAGGCCCCTGGATGCCATCGCCTCAGGATCCTCCCGTCACCTTTCGGTGGCGACCGAACCGTCGTCGTCCCGGCCGCCCCGGTCGCCCCGGTTGTCCCGGGGACCCGGACCGCCCCCGGCGGGGTCCGGCAGCGCGGCGTGCTGGAGGGCGAGGCCGTCGAGCAGGGCCCGCAGCCCGGTCTCGAAGGCGTCCCGGTCGATCCGCTCCTGCCGTTCGGCCAGCAGATGGGCCTGGCCGAGGTGCGGATAGTCGGCCGGGTCGTACGCCGAGGCGTCGTCCACGAACCCGGCGGCGAAGGAGCCGAGCGCCGAGCCGGTGACGAAGAACCGCAGCAGCGCGCCGATCCGGGTGGCCTGGGCGGGCGGCCAGCCGGCCCGCACCATGGCGCCGAAGACCGCGTCCGCGACCCGCAGTCCGGCCGGGCGGCGGCCGGGGCCCCGGACCAGTACCGGGACGATGTTCGGATGGTCTGCCAGGGCGGCACGGTAGGAGACGGCCCAGTCGTGCAGCGCCGCGCGCCAGTCGCGCCCGGCGTCCGGGTCGAACATCGACAGATCGACCCGGGCGCTCACCGCGTCCGCGACCGCCTCCAGGATCTCGTCCTTGGTGCGGAAGTGGTTGTAGAGCGAGGGCCCGCTGACGCCCAGCTCGGCGGCGAGCCGGCGGGTCGAGACGGCGGCCAGCCCCTCCGCGTCCACCAGCGCGCCCGCCACGGCGACGATCCGGTCTCTGCTGAGCAGGGGCTTGCGCGGTCGGGCCATGCGGCACATAGTAGGCCGGGCAGCGAGAAACTAGCAGTGGTAGTTGAAGCGGGGGCCGCGGGTGGACCTGGAACCGAACGAGGAGCAGACGGCCGCGCGGCGGCTGGCGGCGGAGTTCGTCCGGCGCGAGGTCACTCCGCACGTACGGGAGTGGGACCGGGCCGAGAGCGTGGACCCGAGCCTCGTGTGGAAACTCGGTGAGCTGGGCTTCCTCGGGCTCACCGTCCCCGAGGAGTACGGCGGCTCGGGCGGCGACCACCTCACCTACTGCCTGGTCACCGAGGAACTGGGCCGGGGCGACTCCTCGGTGCGCGGGATCGTCTCCGTCTCGCTCGGCCTGGTCGCCAAGACCATCGCCGCCTGGGGGACCGACGAGCAGAAGCGTGCCTGGCTGCCCCGGCTCACCGCCGGCGAGGCGCTCGGCTGCTTCGGCCTCACCGAGCCCGGCACCGGCTCCGACGCCGGCCATCTCACCACCCGCGCCGAGCGCCGGGGCGGCGACTACGTCCTCAACGGCGCCAAGATGTTCATCACCAATGGCACCTGGGCCGATCTGGTGCTGCTCTTCGCCCGGACCGGAGAGGCCCCGGGCCACCGGGGCATCTCCGCGTTCCTGGTGCCCGCCGACACCCCGGGGCTGACCCGGCGGCCCGTGCACGGCAAGCTCGGGCTGCGTGGCCAGTCCACCGCCGAACTGGTCCTGGAGGACGTCCGGGTGCCCGCGTCCGCGCTGCTGGGACCGGCGGGCAAGGGGTTCTCGATCGCCATGTCGGCGCTGGCCAAGGGCCGGATGTCGGTGGCGGCCGGGTGCGTCGGCATCGGCCAGGCCGCCCTGGACGCGGCGGTGGAGTACGCCGGGGAGCGCGAGCAGTTCGGAAAGCCGATCGCCTCGTACCAGCTCGTCCAGGAGCTGATCACCGACATCGCGGTGGACGTGGACGCGGCCCGGCTGCTGACCTGGCGGGTGGCCGATCTGATCGACCGGGGCGAGGAGTTCGCCACCGCCGCCGCCAAGGCCAAGCTCTTCGCCTCCGAGGCCGCCGTCCGCTGCGCCAACAACGCCCTCCAGGTGTACGGCGGTTACGGCTACATCGACGAGTACCCGGTCGGCAAGCTGCTGCGCGACGCCCGGGTGATGACCCTCTACGAGGGCACCAGCCAGATCCAGAAGCTCATCATCGGCCGGGCCCTCACCGGGATCTCCGCCTTCTGAGGACGCCGGCGGCCCCGGCTCCCGCGCGACCGGCGGCCCCGGCCGGCCCCCGGCCGCTTCCCGGGGCCCGGCGGGGCCCCGGCCCCCGGCCACCCGCCCCCTCCGGTCCCGGCCGGCCCGGTCCGTACCGCCGTCCGCGCGGACACCCTAAGCGCTTGCTCACCCTCGGGGTATGGTGTGCCTCCCCGGGACGAGTCCCCGGGACGAGCGGAAGGGGCGCGCGATGGGTACGGCGGAGGAGACGGCCGACGACATGCCGTGGGGCGAGGTGACCCCGGACGCGGCCCGGCGGCTGCTGGTCGCCGCCGTCGCGGCCTTCGCCGAGCGCGGCTACCACGCCACCACCACCCGGGACATCGCCGGCCGCGCCGGGATGAGCCCGGCCGCGCTCTACATCCACTACAAGACCAAGGAAGAGCTGCTCCACCGGATCAGCCGGATCGGCCACGTCAAGGCCCTGGCGATCCTGGAGGGAGCGGCCGGCGGCCCCGGCGGCGCGGCCGACCGGCTGGCCGACGCCGTGCGTTCCTTCGTCCGCTGGCACGCCGGGCGGTACGACACCGCCCGGGTGGTCCAGTACGAGCTGGACGCGCTCGGTCCCGAGCACCGCGCCGAGATCCTGGAGCTGCGCCGCCGGAGCGACGCCGCCGTCCGCCGGATCCTCGAAGACGGGGTACGGGAGGGCGAGTTCGACGTGCCGGACGTGCCCGGGACCACCCTGGCGGTGCTCTCGCTCTGCATCGACGTGGCCCGCTGGTTCAACACCCGGGGCCGGCGTACGCCCGACGAGGTGGGCGCCCTCTACGCCGACCTGGTGCTGCGGATGGTGGGCGCCCCGCCCCGGCCGTGAGCCCGGCCCCCGTCCCGGACTCCGGAGCCGGATTCCCGGAGTCGGGGCCGGGGGCCGGGGGCGGGGCCGGCCCCGGGGTCAGAAGTAGTACCGGGAGACCGACTCCGCCACGCACACCGGCTTGTCGCCGCCCGCACGCTCCACGGTGACCTCGGCCGTCAGCTGGAGACCGCCGCCCGCCTCCGCGACCTCCTTGACCACGGCGGTGGCGCGCAGCCGGGAACCGACCGGCACGGCCGCCGGGAACCGCACCTTGTTCGTCCCGTAGTTGACGCCCATCCGCACCCCCTCCACCCGCATGATCTGCGGGACGAACAGGGGGAGCAGCGCGAGGGTGAGATAGCCGTGCGCGATGGTCGTCCCGAACGGCCCCGAGGCGGCCCGCTCCGGATCGACATGGATCCACTGGTGGTCGCCGGTGGCCTCGGCGAACAGATCGATCCGCCGCTGGTCCACCTCCAGCCAGTCGCTGGGGCCCAATCGCTCACCGACCGCCGCCCGCAGTTCGTCGGCGGTGGTGAAGATCCTCGGTTCCGTCATGCCCCGCTCTCCCGTCTTGCCGGTGCTGCTCGTCCTGCCCGTCCAGTGTGGCGCCGGTCCGTGCCCGGGGTCCGCAGGCCCCTGAGGGGACGGGTTTCCAAGCGCTTGCTCAGCATGGTGGCCGGGGTGGCCCCTGTCAACGGACCGGCCGCGCGGTGTCCCGTAGGGTGGGCGAGGTGCCGCAGATTCCCGAGAAGGTCCCCGAGCTCACGGTCGGCCAGCTGTCCGCGCGCAGCGGGGCGGCTGTCTCGGCCCTGCACTTCTACGAGGCCAAGGGCCTGATCAACAGCCGCCGTACCAGCGGGAACCAGCGCCGCTACGCCAGGGACGCGCTCCGCCGGGTCGCCTTCGTCCGGGCGGCCCAGCGGGTGGGCATCCCGCTGGCCACCATCCGGGAGGCGCTGGCCACCCTGCCGGAGGAGCGCACCCCCACCCGGGAGGACTGGGCGACGCTCTCCGCGGCCTGGCGCTCCGAGCTGGACGCCCGGATCCAACAGCTCGGCCGGCTGCGCGACACCCTCGCGGAGTGCATCGGCTGCGGCTGCCTGTCGCTGGAGACCTGCGAACTCTCCAACCCGGGCGATGTGTTCGGCACCCGGCTGACCGGCTCCCGGCTGCTCGCGGAGCGCGCCCGCACCGACTGTGCCCCGAAGGCCCCGACAGCCCCGGAGACCGCGCAGGACGCCTGAGCCGGCCGCGCCGGCCCGTACGCCCGCCCCGGCTCCCGCGCCCGTACGCCCCGTACGCCACGGCTCCCGCGCCCGTACCCCGCCCCGGCCCCGGCCCCTCACCCGGTCAATGCCACCGCGGCGGCGACCAGTTCGGCGTTGGAGCGGGCCGGGCGGCCGTCCGGCAGGCACCGGGTGTCCTCCAGCCCCACCCGGGTGGCCAGCCCCCGTTCGCGCGCCAGCCGCAGGACCGGCCAGGCGCCGCCCTCCTCGCCGTGCAGCAGCACCGGCACACCCGGCGCCGTCCCGGCGAGCGCGGCCAGCAGTTCCCGGGCGGTCGCCGGGGCCGTCGCGGGCTCCTGGTCCGTCACCTCGGCCAGCACCCGCAGCATCCGAGGCGCCAGCGGGGAGCGGCGGAACAGCCGGGCGCCGTCGGTGCCCGACCAGATGCCGGCCTCCACGCCGATGCCGCGCTCCAGCAGGGCGGCGGCCAGTTCCTCGGCGCCCGGCTCGTGCCAGTTGACCGAGGCGTGGTCGGGCAGCACCGTCCAGGAGCGCACCCGTTCGAGCCGTCGTCCCGGGTCGGGCTCGGCCCAGCCGCCCGTGGTGACCCCGACCGGCACGTCCACCACGGCCCGGATCGCGGCCAGCGCCGCGCCCACCACCCGGGGCGCCATACTGTCCGCGCCGCACGGCGACTTCGGGTGGACGTGCACATCCACCGCGCCCGCCGCCACCGCCTCCGCCGCCGACTCGGCCAGGGCGTCCGGAAAGAGCGGAACCGCGGCGGAGTCCCCCGCACCGCGTGCTCCGTTGAGACAGACCTGAATCATGCCCACCAGGGTGCCCGGAACCCGATCGGGCTCACGCCACCGACGCCAGCACCCGGTGCTGTATCCGCTTCGCGGTCCGCAGCGTCTCGGACGTCAGCACCGGCTGGGGCACCACCACCCCACAGCCCGCGCAGACCGGGCCGAACCACGGCTCCTGGGTCAGCTCGGGCCGCCACTCGATCTCGTCGCCCGCACAGACCGGGCAGCGCTCACCGGGCTCGGCCCGCAGCGCGGCGATCAGCCGGCGCAGCGCCTCCGCCAGCGGGAGCGTCGGGTGCAGGGTCGGGTCGTCGCACCGCGCCACCCCGTACCCGCCCCAGGTGCGCCGGTGCCAGTCGTCGATGGAGCCCGGCCGGCGCAGTCCGTCGTGCTTCTCGCGCTTCCGCCGCTCGGCGAACTCCTCCTCGTACGCGAGCCACACCGCCCGCGCGTCCTCCAGCTCCTTCAGCGCGGCCACCAGCCGCGCCGGATCGGCGTCCCGGTCCTCGGGCCCGAACCTGTGCCGGGTGCAGAGATGATGCCAGGTCGCCTGGTGCCCGTAAGGGGCGAACCGCTCAAGGCACTTGCGCAGCGAGTACCGTCGCAGCGCCACATCGCACTCGGGGTCGCGGACTTGTCTGGCGAGACTCCGGAAACCGGCCATCGTACGTACCACCTCCGCCGCTGATGCTTCTGCGTCGAGACCCCGGCCCCCGGAGGAGCCGGAGGCCCGGGGAATCAAGGAATGGACGTACGGGTGCCCGGTTCGGATCCATCGAAAAAGCGGATCGACACTTTCGTGGGTAAGAAGACCCATTTTCCGGCCACCGGTCCACCGGGGTGCTCTCGCCCATCTCGCCCGCACCGCACCCGAGATGTCTGGTCGGCGGTGTCCGGCCCATCGCTCAGCGGTACATCAGATACCTTCGCCGCAGCTCCCGGAAGCCGGCCAGCTCCCCCCGCCAGGCGCGCACCACGTCGTCAGGACCGGCGCCCGCGTCGATCAGCGTCCGCACCCGGGAGGAGCCGGTCAGCCGGTCGATCCACTGGTCCGGGCGCCAGGCGAAGCCGGGCCAGAGGCGCTTGGCGGTGACCAGCAGGGCGATGCCGGTCCGTACCGGGTCGAACGCCCGCCGGTCGTGGACGTGCAGGTGCACCCCGCCGGCCGTGCGGCCCGCGAACTTCGAGAAGACCGGCGCGAAGTAGGCCTCCCGGACGTGCAGCCCGGGCAGCTCCAGCGCGTTCACCGCCGCCGCCCACCGCCCGTCGATCCCCTCGGCGCCCAGCAGTTCGAACGGCCGGGTGGTGCCCCGCCCCTCCGACAGATTGGTCCCCTCGAAGAGGCAGCTGCCCGCGTACACCAGTGCGGTGTCCGGCGTCGGCATGTTGGGGCTGGGCGGCACCCACGGCAGACCGGTGGTGCCGAAGAAGTCGTCCCGCGCCCACCCCGACATCCGTACCGTCTCCAGCTCCACCGGGCGGGTCAGGAACTCCCCGTTGAACAGCCGGGCCAGTTCCGCCACCGTCATCCCGTGCGCCTGGGCGATCGGCTCCCGTCCGACGAAGGAGGCGAACGCCCGGTCCAGCACCGGCCCCAGCGCCGCCCGCCCGGTCACCGGGTTCGGCCGGTCCAGGACGAGCACCCGCTTCCCCGCGAGCCCGGCCGCCACCATGCAGTCGTGGAGCGTCCAGATGTAGGTGTAGAAGCGCGCGCCCACGTCCTGGATGTCGAAGACGACGGTGTCCACACCGGCCGCCGTGAAGATGTCCGCCAGCGCCTGACCGCTCTTCTGGTATGTGTCGTAGACCGGCAGCCCGGTCGCCGGATCGGTGTACCGCCCCTCCGAACCGCCCGCCTGGGCCGTGCCCCGGAAGCCGTGCTCCGGCCCGAAGACCGCCCGCAGATCCACCCGGGGGTCGGCGTGCATCACGTCCACGATGTGCCGGACGTCCGGGGTGACCCCGGTCGGATTGGTCACCACCCCCACCCGCCGTCCGGCCAGCTCGCGGTAGCCGCCGGCGGCCAGCCGGTCGAACCCGGTCCGCACCCGGGGCGCCTCGCCGGCCGGCGAGGCGGCGGGGACGGGGCCGGGGGATCCGGCCAGGGCCGGCCCGGCGCTCCCGCCGGTGAGCCCCGCCGCCCCCGCCGTGGAGCCGGCGATCAGCAGATCTCGTCTGGACACGTCCATGGGCGCACCTCCGGGGCTCCTCGGCCGGGGCCCGTCGCGCCGAGGAGCCCCGGAGTGGACGCCTCGCACGCTAGCGCGCCCGGCCGCCGCCGGGAACGGGACCCGCGCACACCCGGCCCGGCTCCCTCCGTCCACCCCTTTCCGATGACATACCGACCGGTTAGTCTGCCGACGGCGCCGCGGCCGTACGGCGGGACGCACGGCGGCCGTACGGCGGCAGCCGCGACGAAGAGGTACGGCAGGCCGTACGGCGGCGGGCCGGCCGACGGAGGGAAGGGCCACCGTGGACTTCATGGACACGCTGCGGGGCGCGGGCGTGGTCGTCACCGGGGCGGGCGGCGGCATCGGGGCGGCGCTCGCCCGCAGGTTCGCCGCCGCGGGCGCCCGGGTCGTGGTCAACGATCTGGACGCGGAGCGCGCCGCGTCGGTCGCCGCCGGGATCGGCGCCACCGCCGTCCCCGGGGACGCCTCCCTGGTCGTCGCGGAGGCCCGGGCGGCGCTCGGCGGGGAGATCGACGTCTACTGCGCCAACGCCGGGGTCGGCTCGCCGGGTGACGCCTTCGCGGACGAGCCGGTGTGGGCCGCCGCCTGGGACGTCAATGTCATGGCGCACGTCCGCGCGGTCCGCGCCCTGCTGCCCGGCTGGCTGGCCCGGGGCGGCGGGCGGTTCGTCTCCACCGTCTCGGCCGCCGGGCTGCTCACCATGGTCGGCGCCGCGCCCTACAGCGTCACCAAGCACGGCGCGTACGCCTTCGCGGAATGGCTGTCCCTCACCTACCGCCACCGGGGGCTGAAGGTGCACGCCATGTGCCCGCAGGGTGTGCGTACGGACATGCTCACCGCCTCCGGAGCCGCCGGCGAGCTGCTGCTCGTCCCCACCGCCGTCGAGCCCGAGGCGGTCGCGGAGGCGCTGTTCACGGGGATGGCCGAGGACCGGTTCCTGATCCTGCCGCACCCGGAGGTGGCCGGGTACTACGCGGGCCGGGCGGCCGACCCGGAGCGCTGGCTCGGCGCCATGAACGGGCTCCAGCGGCAGTGGGAGGCCATGGACCGGGAGTGAGCACCCCCGCGCCCCCGGGTGACCGGCCGCGGTCCGCGAGCGCCGCCCGGCAGCGGGGGCCCGCGAGCCCCGCCCGGCGGCCGGGCGTGGCCTGCCCGCACCGGCCGGACGGCCGGATGCGAAGATCCTGCCTGGCACCGGAGCACGTCCACGACCGACGACGGAGACGCGAGAGAGGCGGCGGCGCATGGCCAGGACAACGGACGGGAGCGGCACCCCCGTCCCGCAGCGGCTGCTCGCCGCCGCCACCCGGCTCTTCGCCGAGCGCGGCTACGACCGCACCTCCGTCCAGGAGATCGTGGAGGCGGCAGGCGTCACCAAGGGCGCCCTCTACCACTACTTCGGCTCCAAGGAAGACCTGCTCCAGGAGGTCTACTCCCGGGTGCTCCGGCTCCAGCAGGAGCGGCTCGACGCCTTCGCGGAGGCCGACGCGCCGGTCGGGGAGCGGCTGCGGAACGCCGCCGCCGACGTGGTGGTCACCACCATCGAGAACCTCGACGACGCCGCCATCTTCTTCCGCTCCATGCACCACCTCAGCCCGGAGAAGAACAAGCAGGTACGTGCCGAACGACGGCGCTACCACGAGCGGTTCCGGGCCCTGATCGAGGAGGGCCAGCGGGCCGGGGTGTTCTCCCCGGCCACCCCGGCGGACCTGGTGGTGGACTACCACTTCGGCTCGGTCCACCATCTCTCCACCTGGTACCGCCCGGACGGCCCGCTCAGCCCCGAGCAGGTCGCCGGCCACCTCGCCGACCTGCTCCTCCGCGCCCTCCGGCCCTGAGCCACCCTCCGGCCCTGAGCCGCCCGCCGGGCCCTCCGCCCGCGTCAGGCGTACCGGCGCGGCTCCCGCCGGGTCCCCGCCGCCGCGTCAGGCGTACTTGCGCAGCTCCCGGCGGGCCAGCGAACGCTGGTGCACCTCGTCCGGGCCGTCGGCCAGCCGGAGGGTCCGGGCCGCCGCCCACAGCTCGGCGAGCGGGAAGTCCTGGCTCACCCCGGCCGCGCCGTGCAGCTGCACCGCCCGGTCGATGATGTCCACCACCGCGCGCGGAGTGGCGATCTTGATGGCCTGGATCTCGGTGTGGGCGCCCCGGTTGCCCACCGTGTCCATCAGCCAGGCCGTCTTGAGCACCAGCAGTCGCAGTTGCTCCACCGCCACCCGGGCGTCCGCGATCCAGGCGCGCACCACGCCCTGCCGGGCCAGCTCGGTGCCGAAGGCGGTACGCGAGAGCGCCCGGCGGCACATCAGCTCGATCGCCCGCTCGGCCATCCCGATCAGCCGCATGCAGTGGTGGATGCGCCCCGGGCCCAGCCGCGCCTGCGCGATGGCGAAGCCGCCGCCCTCCTCCCCGATCAGCTGGCCGGCCGGCACCCGGGCCCCGTCGAAGACCACCTCGGCGTGGCCGCCGTGGTAGTGGTCCTCGTAGCCGTACACCCGCATCGCCCGCCGCACCTCGACGCCGGGAGTGTCCCGGGGCACCAGCACCATCGACTGGCGGCGGCGCGGATCGGCGCCGCCGGGATCGGTCTGGCCCATCACGATGAAGACCGCGCAGTCCGGGTGCATGGCCCCGGAGATGTACCACTTGCGCCCGGTGATCACATAGTGGTCGCCGTCCCGCTCGATCCGGGTCTCGACGGTGGTGGCGTCCGAGGAGGCCACGCCCGGCTCGGTCATCGCGAAGGCCGACCGGATCTCCCCGGCCAACAGCGGTTCCAGCCAGCGCTTCCGCTGTCCCTCGTCGCCGAACTCGGCCAGCAGCTCCATGTTCCCGGTGTCCGGCGCCGCGCAGTTCAGTGCCGTGGGGGCGAGTTGGGGCGAGCGCCCGGTGATCTCGGCCAGCGGCGCGTACTGGAGATTGGTCAGCCCGGCGCCGTACTCCGGGTCGGGGAGGAACAGGTTCCACAGCCCCCGCCGCCGCGCCTCGGCCTTCAGCTCCTCCACCACCGGAGGGGTCTCCCACGGCGAGGCGAGCCGCTCCCGCTGCTCCCGCGCCACCTCCTCGGCCGGGTACACCCGTTCGTCCATGAAGGCGAGCAGCCGCTCCCGCAGTTCCTCGGTGCGCGCGTCGAACGCGAAGTCCATACCGGTTCAGCCCTTCCGGAGCGTGGTGGGACGCGGGGTGAGCGTGGTGAGTGTGGTGAGCCCGTGCTCGATGAAGACCGGGACCAGCGCGCCGATCCGGTCGAAGCCGGCGCCGACGGTCTGCCCGAGGGTGTACCGGTAGTGGATGCCCTCCAGGATCACGGCGAGCTTGAACCAGGCGAACGCCGTGTACCAGGCGACCGCCGAGGTGTCCCGGCCCGAGCGGGCGGCGTACCGCTCGACCAGTTCCCCGGCCGGCGGATGGCCCGGGGCGCCCGCGGTGGTGGAGACGGGGGAGTCCGGCAGCTCCAGCGGGGTGCTGTACATGACCAGCAGCCCCAGGTCGGTGAGCGGGTCCCCGAGGGTGGACATCTCCCAGTCCAGCACGGCGGCCACGGTGTCGTCCGGGCCCAGCAGGGCGTTGTCCAGCCGGTAGTCGCCGTGCACCACGGTGGGCGCCGGGGAACCGGGCAGCGCCCGGGCGAGACCGGCGGCCAGCGCGTCGATACCGGGCAGCTCCCGGCTGCGGGAGGCGTCCAGTTGCTTGCCCCAGCGGCGCAACTGCCGCTCCAGGAAGCCGTCCGGGCGCCCGAAGTCCCCGAGCCCCACCGCCGCCGGGTCCACCGCGTGCAGCTCCACCAGGGTGTCGACCAGGGCGAGCACGGCCGACCGGGTGCACTCCGGCCCCAGCGCGGCCAGCTCACCGGCGGTCCGGTAAGGAGTGCCGGGCACGTACTCCATGACGTAGAAGGGCGCCCCGAGCACCGACTCGTCCTCGCAGAGCAGCACCGGCTCCGGCACCGGGACGGCGGTCGGGTGCAGGGCGCTGATCACCCGGTGCTCCCGCTGCATGTCGTGGGCGGTGGCCAGCACATGGCCCAGCGGCGGCCGCCGTACCACCCACCGGCCGGCCCCACCGCCGCCGTCCCCTTCGCCGGTCACCAGATAGGTGAGATTCGACCGCCCGCCCTCGATGAGCCGGGCGGTGAGCGGCCCGGACACCAGCCCGGGCCGCTCCCGGTCCAGCAGCGCGCGCAGCCGCCCCGGGTCGAGACCGGGCGGCCCCGGCTGCTCGGGTGAATCCGGTCGCTCCGGCTGCTTCGACTGTTCCGGCTGTCGTTCCGGCTGTTCGGGCGGCACGGGCTGCTCGGCGGGCACGGCGGGCACCTCCGGGGACGGCGGCGTGAAGGTCGGCAGCAGTCTGACCGACCAGTCGGTATGTCATCCAGAGGGTACCCGGCCGCGCGCCGGGCCACGGTGCCGGGAGGCCGGGATTCAGTGCTCGTCCCCGTGCCTGTCGTGGGCGGCGTGCCGGTGGCCGTCGTGGGCGTGGGCTCCGCCGTCGTCATGGATGCCGTGGAGCACGGCCGGATGCCCGCGGCCGGCGCCGTGCTCATGGGCGTGGCCGCTGTGCGCGATGTGCTCACCGGGCTCGCACGCGTCCCCGCGGCCGGCGTGTTCCCGGTGCGGATGCCCGTCGTGCGCGAAGGCCCCGCTGTCGTCATGGATGCCGTGCGGTACGGAGGCGTGTCCGCGGCCCGGCCCGTGGGTGTGGTCGTGGCCGGGGTGTTCGGGGTGGGGAGCGGTCATGGCAGCGCCCTTTCCGGGAAGACCCGCCGGGCTCCGTCCCGGGGCGCCCGCCGGGGGCTGCCGGGGACTCTTCGGACTCTCCCACCGTAGTCCGCCCCCGCGCGGGCCGCCGGGACACCCGTACGCCGCTTCCGGCGCGGGCCGCCGGGACACCCGCCGGGTTGCGGGCGCCGGGCCCGGGCCGGAGGGTCGGACCCATGAAGGCGATCAGCTACCGCCGCTACGGCGGTCCCGAGGTCCTGGAGTACGGCGACCGTCCCGACCCGCGCGTCGGCCCCGACAAGGTGCTGGTCAGGGTGCGCGCGGCGGCGGTGAACCCGGTCGACTGGAAGGCCCAGGCCGGCTATCTGGACACCGCCCTGGACACCGTCTTCCCGGTCGTCCCCGGCTGGGACGTCTCCGGTGTCGTGGTGCAGCCCGGGGTGGCGGTGCCGGAGTTCGCGGTCGGCGACGAGGTCATGGGCTACGTGCGGGAGGACGTGCTCTGCCACGGCACCTTCGCCGAGTACGTCGCCGCCCCGGTCCGCACCCTGGCCCGCAAGCCCCGCAACCTGGGCTTCGAGGAGGCGGCCGGGCTTCCGCTGGCCGGGCTCACCGCCTACCAGGTGCTGCGCGGCGCCCTGCGGGTGGGCCCCGGCGACACGGTGCTGATCCACGCGGCGGCCGGGGCGGTGGGCGCCCTCGCCGTCCAGCTCGCCCGGCACTTCGGGGCGCGGGTGCTCGGCGCCGTACGGGAGCACGGCGCGGACCGGGTGCGCGAGCTGGGCGCCGAGCCGGTGGTGTACGGCGACGGCTTCAAGTCCCGGGTACGGACCGCCGCCCCGGACGGGGTGAACGCGGCCTTCGACACGCTGGGCGGCCAGACGCTCAAGGACTCGGCCAATCTGCTGGCCCCGGAGGGGCGGCTGGCCTCCATCGCGGACGGCGAGGTCGCCTCACTGGGCGGCGCCTATGTGTTCGTACGGCCCGACCCGGACGACCTGGCCGCCCTCGCGGACCTGGCCGAGCAGGGCGTGGTGACGGTACGGGTGGCCCGCGCCTTCCCGCTGGAACGCGCCGCCGAGGCCCAGCGGGTCCAGCAGGAGGGCGGGCTCAACGGCAAGGTCGTGGTCACCGTCGAGGAGGCCGGGACCGGTTGACCGGCGGCCGGCCGGCCACCGACCGACTGCCGGCCGTCGTCGGGACCGGCCGGCCACCGGCCGGACACCGTCGTGATCGACTGGCCGGTCGACCCCCGCGCGGACGGCGGCCGGGCGCCGTCCGGCCACCGCGCGGACGGCGGACCCGTGCCGCACCGCCGGGGCTCACACCACCACCGCCACCGCGAACGCCGCCAGCGCCACCACGCAGAGCGCCGCCGACGCCGGGTACCGGAGTCCGGCCGCCCGGGGGCGCGGTGTGTCCAGCTCCCGCGCCCGGCGGTGCGCCAGCCCCAGGAACGCCAGCCACACCAGCAGCGAGAGCGCGCCGCCCAGCAGCCCGGCCGGTGACCGGCCGTCGTGCAGCCCCTGCCGGGCCGCCAGCACCGCCACCACCGTGCAGGAGAGCGTCGTACGCCGCCAGGCCAGCCGGGTGCGCTCCGGCTGCAGCCCCGGGTCCCGGGACTCCGTCACCGCAGCCGGCCCAGCAGCACCACCAGGACCATCGCCGCCGCGACCGCCCCCACCAGCAGCCCCAGCAGCACCGGGAAACGGCTCACCGGCAGATCCTCGCCCCGGCGCATCGCCCGCTCGGCCCGCACCCAGTGGTTGACCGCCCGCAGCGCGCAGAGCGCCCCGGCACCCAGCAGCGCCAGCGCCAGGGCGACCCGGACGCCCCAGCGCAGCTCCGGCAGGAACTGGTCCACCGCGAACCCGCCGCCCACCAGCGCCAGCGCGGTGCGCAGCCACGCCAGGAAGGTGCGCTCATTGGCGAGCGAGAAGCGGTAGTCCGGGGTCCTGCCCTCCTCCCGGATCCGCTCGGGCGCGAACCAGAGCCGCAGCCCCCGGGCGAGCCCGCCGCGCTCACCGGATCCACTCATCCGGCGGAGCCCCCGCCCCCGGGCTCCCCGCGCCCACCGGGCTCCCTGGACTCCCCGGGTTCCGCGAACTCCCCGCGCACACAGAGTTCCCGGCGTTCCCGGCGTTCCGGGCGTTCCCGGCGTTCCCGCTCCCGCCACTCCCGCCAGTCCCGCAGCCGTTCATAGGCCGCGACGCCGTCCGGCACCCAGTCCCAGTCGGCCAGCCGGGCCACCACCTCCGGCTCCGGGAGGAAGGTGTGCCAGGCGACCTCCTCGACCTGGGGGGAGACCGGCAGCTCGCAGCGCACCTCGTAGACGGCCGACCACCAGGAGCCATGGCCGTACTCCCCGGAGTCGTAGAAGAACCGGAAGAGCGGTACCGGCCGCGGCAGCCCGCGCACCCCCAGTTCCTCCTCGGCCTCCCGCAGCGCCGCCTCGTCGTAGCTCTCGCCGGCCCCGACGACTCCGCCGACGAACATGTCGTAGCGGGAGGGGAAGATGGCCTTCACCGGCGTCCGGCGGTGCACGAAGATCCGGTCCTCCGCGTCTCTGGCCAGGACGAACACACACCGGTGCCGCAGTGCCCGGGCGTACACCTCACCGCGCGGCGCCTGTCCCACCACCCTGTCGCGCTCGTCCACGACATCCAGGATCTCGTCAGCAGAGCTCATGATCCCATCAAAGCAGCCCCCGAAGGAGTCCACCGAGAGAGCCCACCGGTCCGGTCCGGACGGTTGACGGGTTACCGCCGGGTACTGAAGATCGGACCAGTCCACCGGCGAGAGCGCCCACCAGGGGACAGCGGATGGACAGAGGGGCAGAGGGACACCCATGGCGTACGACGCTGATGTGATCGTGATCGGTGCGGGGCTCGCCGGACTGGTCGCGACCGCCGAACTGGCCGACGCCGGACGGAGCGTCATCCTGCTCGACCAGGAGCCGGAACAGTCCCTCGGCGGCCAGGCGCACTGGTCCTTCGGCGGCCTCTTCCTGGTCGACTCGCCCGAGCAGCGCCGGATGCGGATCCGGGACAGCCACGACCTCGCCCTCCAGGACTGGCTGGGCACGGCCGGCTTCGACCGGCCCGAGGACCACTGGCCCCGGGCCTGGGCGGAGGCGTACGTCGACTTCGCGGCCGGCGAGAAGCGGGCCTGGCTCCGCCGCCAGGGGGTCCGGTTCTTCCCGGTCGTGGGCTGGGCCGAGCGCGGCGGCTACGCGGCGACCGGCCACGGCAACTCGGTGCCGCGCTTCCACATCACCTGGGGGACCGGGCCCGGCCTGGTCGCCCCGTTCGAGCGGCGGGTGCGCGCGGCGGCGGCCCGGGGCCTGGTCCGGCCGCTGTTCCGGCACCGGGTGACCGGGCTGTCCACCACGGCGGGCGCCGCCGATACGGTGAGCGGCGAAATCCTGGAGCCGTCAACCGCCGAACGAGGGGCCGCCAGCGGCCGGGAGGTGTCCGGCGCCTTCGAGTACCGGGCCCAGGCGGTGATCGTCACCTCCGGCGGTATCGGCGGCAATCACGAGCTGGTACGCGCCCAGTGGCCGGAGCGGCTCGGCACCCCGCCCGGGAAGCTGCTCTCCGGGGTGCCCGCCCATGTGGACGGGCTGATGCTCGGCATCGCCGAACGGGCGGGCGCCCATCTGATCAACCGCGACCGGATGTGGCACTACACCGAGGGCATCGAGAACGGGAACCCGATCTGGGCCCGGCACGGCATCCGCATCCTGCCCGGCCCCTCCTCGCTCTGGCTGGACGCGCGCGGCGCCCGGCTCCCGGTGCCGCTCTTCCCGGGCTTCGACACCCTGGGCACCCTGGAGCACATCATGCGCACCGGCCACGGCCACACCTGGTTCGTGCTCAACCGCCGGATCGCCGGCAAGGAGTTCACCCTCTCCGGCTCCGAGCAGAACCCCGACCTGACCGGCCGCTCGGTGCGCGGGGTGTTCGAACGGGCCCGCGCCGACGTCCCGGGGCCGGTCCAGGCGTTCCTGGACCACGGCGCCGACTTCGTGGTGGAGCCGGACCTGCCGGCGCTGGTCCGGGGGATGAACGCGCTCACCGCCGAGCCGCTGATCGACGAGGCCGCGCTGCGCCGGGAGATCGTCGCCCGGGACCGCGAGATCACCAACCCGTTCACCAAGGATCTCCAGGTCACCGCCATCCGGGGCACCCGCCGCTATCTGGGCGACCGGCTGATCCGTACGGCCGCCCCGCACCGGCTGCTCGACCCGGCGGCGGGCCCGCTGGTCGCCGTACGGCTGAACATCCTGACCCGGAAGTCGCTGGGCGGTCTGGAGACCGACCTCGCCGCCCGGGTGCTGCGGCAGGACGGCGAGCCGCTGCCCGGCCTGTACGCGGCGGGGGAGGCGGCCGGCTTCGGCGGCGGCGGGGTGCACGGCTACCGCTCCCTGGAGGGCACCTTCCTCGGCGGCTGCCTCTTCTCCGGCCGAGCCGCCGGCCGCGCCGCCGCCCACGCGGTGTCCTGAGGACCCCGGGTGCGAGCCGCCCCAGGACCGCCCGCCCACCGCGCCGCGCCCTTCCGGGCCCCGCCCTTGGCTCCGGGGACCCTTCCGGGCCGCCGGCGCATGGAATCGCCCGGCCCCGGGGGCCCGGCCGCTTACCGTCCCGTGGCTCCCGGGCCTCCGGCGCACGATGTCCGCCCCCCGGGGCTTCCCGGGTCCCGGAAGGCTCGGCCGGTCCCTTCCGGGCCCCGCCGGGTCACCCTGCTCCGGCCGTCCCGGGGTGCCTTCGCCTCGCCCCGGCTGGCCTGCGCCCGGGGCGCCCTCGAACGCCGACCCCTCTGCGGGCTCCCCGGCCTCCGGCGTACGGCATCCGCCGGCCGCGCCGCTGCCCGCGCGGTGTCCTGAGGACCCCGGGTGCGAGCCGTCCCAGGACCGCCCGCCCGCCGCCCCGGCCGCCCACCGCGCCGCGCCCTTCTGGGCCCCGCCCTCGGCCCCGGGGCCCCGGCCGCTTACCGTCCTGTGGTTCCCGGGCCTCCGGCGCACGACGTCCGACGGCCCGGGGCTCCCCGGGTCCCGGAAGGCCCGGCGGGTTCCTCCCGGGCCTCGAGGGGCCACCCTGCTCCTGCCATCCCGAGGTGCCCATCACCTCGCCCCGGCTGGCCTGCGCCCGGGGCGCCCTCGAACGCCGACCCCTCTGCGGGCTCCCCGGCCTCCGGCGTACGGCATCCGCCGGCCGCGCCGCTGCCCGCGCGGTGTCCTGAGGACCCCGGGTGCGAGCCGCCCCAGGACCGCCCGCCCGCCGCCCCGGCCGCCCACCGCGCCGCGCCCTTCTGGGCCCCGCCCTCGGCCCCGGGGCCCTGGGGCCCCGGCCGCTTACCGTCCTGTGGTTCCCGGGCCTCCGGCGTACGGCATCCGCCCCCCGGGGCTTCCCGGGTCCCGGAAGCCCCGGCCGGTCCCTCCCGGGCCCCGCCGGGTCACCCTGCTCTGGCCACCCCGGGGTGCCTTCACCTCGCCCCGGCTGGCCTGCGCCCGGGGCGCCCTCGAACGCCGACCCCTCTGCGGGCTCCCCGGCCTCCGTCCACCCCGAAACCGCCGGCCGCGTGGGACCCGCTCCGGCTCCGGGGCTCCCGCCCCGCAGGCTCGCGACGGACCTCTCCGGCCGCTCCAGACCATGGTCCCGGCCGTGCGGCCCGGCATGGCCCTCGTCATGCCCGGCCCTTCAGGTCCGGGACCCGCCGGCCCCCTCCGGTGCCCCGGCCCCGCCCGTCCCAGGGACTCCGCCCTGGGGGCCCCGCTCCTGTCCGACCCGGAGCACCCCTGCCGGCCCCGCCCCGGCCGCCAGGCGCTCCCGCCCCGGTTCCTGTCGGCCCTCCGGTGCCCCCGGTCCCGCCCCCGATCACCCCGGGGACCCGCCCCGGGCCTCAGCCGTCCCCCGCCGGTGTCCCCTGGTGGTAGTAGAGCCGCCACTCGGCCGCCCCCGCCGCCGTCTCCGCCGGAGTGGACCGGCGCCAGAGCGAGCTGCGCCGCGCCCGCCCGCCGGGTCCCGTCGTCTCGTACGTCAGGTGCACCAGCTCCGGGCCCAGCTCCACGGCGGCCATCCCGGCGACCCGTACCGCGCCCTCGGCCGCCGTACCCGTCACGGCCTCCGCGCCCGCCATCCCCGGCAGGGCGTCCAGCAGTTCCGCCCGGCTCCACCGCCGCCCCGAGGCGCCCACCTCCGAGAACTCCGGGTGCAGCAACCACCCGGCCGCCTCGCGGGAGCGGCGTACCGCCGGGTCCAGCAGCCGCAGCTCACCCGCGACCGCCCGGTCCGCCCCCGCCACCGCCCGCCGGGCGGCCACCCGGAACCGCTCGGTGACCAGCATCGTGGTGTCGTCCACGGTGAAGTCCGGGTCGCCCAGCGCCGCCCGCAGCTCCGGGCCGTGCCAGAACTCCTCGTGGCCCGCGCGCCAGGCGGCGACCGTCTCGTACCCCTCGCCCTCGTCCCGGGCGTGCTCCAGGTCCACCGCGCCGAGCGGCAGCACCCGCACCCCGGTCAGCTCGATCACGGCCACCGGGAGCCCGTACGAGTCGAGCACCGCCGACCGCCGGCCCACCTCCGGCAGCGGCTCCCGCTCCGCCTCGTACTCGGCGAGCAGTCCGGTCGTGGTGGTCTTGGCGCCGGAGAGCACCACGGCCACCAGCCGGTCCCGCAGCGGCCCCGGAAAGCCCAGCAGCTGTGGCGGCAGCCCGTCCACCGGCTCGTCTGTCACGTCGTTCCCCACCAGGCCCCCCACCAGCGTGTCTCCGCTCTCCAGGATCGGAGTGATCCGAGTGATCCGAGTGATCCGAGCAATCGGAGTCTGGCACGCGGGAGGGCGCCGGGAAGCGGATTTTCCCGGCGCCCTCGGAGGCGTAAGACGGAGTCGGCGGAGTCGGCGGAGCCGTCCGGCGGGGCGGTCACCGCTACAACACCAGGGAGAGCAGCAGCACGAAGACGATCCCGCAGACCGAGATGATCGTCTCCATCACCGACCAGGTCTTGACCGTCTGTCCGACGCTCATCCCGAAGTACTCCTTCACCAGCCAGAAGCCCGCGTCGTTGACATGGCTGAAGAAGAGCGAACCGGCGCCGACGGCCAGCACCAGCAGCGCCGCGTGGGTGGTGGACATGTCGGCGGCCAGCGGCGCCACCAGACCGGCGGCCGAGATGGTGGCCACCGTGGCGGAGCCGGTCGCCAGCCGGATGGCCACCGCGATCAGCCAGCCCAGCAGCAGCGCGGGGATGGACCAGCTCTTGGAGAAGTCCAGGATCATCTGGCCCACGCCCACGTCGATCAGGGTCTGCTTGAAGCCGCCGCCGGCGCCGACGATCAGCAGCACCCCGGCGATCGGGGCGAGCGACTTCTCGACGGTGGAGGAGATCCGCTCCTGGGTGAAGCCGGCCGCCCGGCCCAGCGTGAAGATGCCCACCAGCACCGCCGCGAGCAGGGCGATCAGCGGGGCGCCGATCACATCGGTGACCCGCTGGAGGTGGTTCTCCGGGTCGTCGACCACGATCTCGACCAGCGCCTTGACCAGCATCAGCACCACCGGCAGCAGCACGGTGGCGACCGTGGCGCCGAAGCTCGGACGGCGGTCCAGCTCCTCGGAGGCGCGCTGCGGGATCATCCGGTCGGGGGCCTCGATGTCCACCCAGCGGGCCGCGTACCGGGAGAAGAGCGGACCGGCGATGATCACGGTCGGCACGGCCACCAGGATGCCCAGCGCCAGCGTCACGCCCAGGTTGGCGCCGATGGCGTCGATGGCGACCAGCGGGCCGGGGTGCGGCGGGATCAGCCCGTGCATCACCGAGAGGCCGGCCAGCGCCGGGATGCCGATCCGCATCAGCGAGTAGTTGCCGCGCCGGGCGACCAGCAGCACCACCGGGATCAGCAGCACGATCCCGACCTCGAAGAAGAGCGGCAGCCCGATCACCGAGGCGATGAGCACCATCGCCCAGGGCATGGCCCGGCCGCCGGCCCTGGCCAGAATGGTGTCGACGATCTGGTCCGCGCCGCCGGAGTCCGCGAGCAGTTTGCCGAGGACGGCGCCGAGCGCGATCAGCACGCCGACGCCCGCCACCGTCGAGCCGAGGCCCGCCGAGAAGGAGGCGATGGCCTTGTCGAGCGGGGCGCCCGCGAACGCGCCCAGCGCCAGCGACCCGATGGTCAGCGCCAGGAAGGCGTGCAGCTTGAACTTGGTGATGAGCAGGACGATGACGGCGATGCCCGCCAGCACGGCGATGCCGAGCTGGGCGTTGCCCGCCGAGGTGATCGGTTCGGCGGCGTCCGCTGCCAGCATCTCGACGTTGAGACTGGTCACAGGGGGTCCTAGGGGCTCAGTAGGGGTTCAGTCCGACTGACCGGTCCGACGGGTCAGACCGGTCAGGCCGGTCAGACCGCCGAACGGCGCAGCCGCGCGGCGGCCCGGTCGGCGATCTCTTCGGGGGTGCCGGACACGTCGACGGCGACGCCGGCCTCGTCGTCACCCAGCGGCTGCAGGGTGCTGAACTGCGAGTCGAGCAGCGCGGTGGGCATGAAATGGCCCTTGCGCTCGGTCATCCGCCTCCCGATCAGCTCCCGGTCGCCCGTCAGGTGCAGGAACACCACCCCGGGCGCGGCCGTGCGCAGCCGGTCCCGGTACGCGCGCTTGAGCGCCGAGCAGCTGACCACTCCGCCCCGTCCCGCCCGGTCGTGCGCCCACTGCCCGATCGCGTCGAGCCAGGGCCACCGGTCGTCGTCGTCCAGCGGGACGCCGGCCGACATCTTGGCGATGTTCGCCTCGGGGTGGAAGTCGTCGCCCTCCGCGTACGGAAGGCCGAGACGGTCGGCGACCAGCGGACCGATCGTGGTCTTGCCGGTGCCCGCCACGCCCATCACGACGACGACTGGGGGGTTCTGCATGGAAACTGCCTCGCTGTTCTCGCTGTCGTCCTCGACATCGATTCCGTCGCCGCACACTGAAACCCATGTGGTACGACGTATTCAAGAGTCTGTGACAAAAAAGTCATACTTTTAAGCACCTGTTGGTCACCTTCCCATGGCGCTCCCTCCCTCTGTCGCTCCGGGTGGCCGCACCGCCGGCCGCCACCCCGGGAAACCGTCCCGGGACCGTCGGTGAACCGCGCCGAGCTGTCCCTGAAGCGCCGCCGAACCGCCCCGAAGCGGTCCTGGACCACCGCTGAACCGCCCCGGAGCCCTCCCCGGCCCCTCCCGGAAACCGCTGGTGCCGGAGGCCCTCCCGGCGCGCCGTAGGCTGTGCCCATGACGACTCAGGCCACGGGGCTCCATACCCATGTGCTGGACACCCTGGGCCTCGCCATCACGGCGGGTGAGTACCCGCCCGGCAGCGTTCTGCGCACCGATGAGCTGGCCCAGCGCTTCGACGTGTCCCGCACCGTGGTCCGCGAGGTCGTCCGGGTCCTGGAGTCGATGCACCTGGTGGAGTCCCGCCGCCGGGTGGGGGTGACCGTCCGCGCCATGGAGGAGTGGAACGTCTACGACCC
The DNA here is from genome assembly GCF_024756275.1 of Streptomyces pyxinae. Classification (GTDB taxonomy): domain Bacteria; phylum Actinomycetota; class Actinomycetes; order Streptomycetales; family Streptomycetaceae; genus Streptomyces; species Streptomyces pyxinae. Next base: position 44,126 of record NZ_JANUGQ010000007.1, read on the forward strand.
CCGGGTGATCCGCTGGCGGCTGGCCGGCGCCGACCGCCCCCGGCAGCTCAGGTCCCTCACCGTGCTCCGCTCCGCCGTCGAGCCGGCCGCCGCCGGTCTGGCCGCCGTCCACGCCACCCCCGAGCAGTGCCGGGAGCTGACCGAGCAGGCGCTCGGCATGGTCGCCACCTCGCGGGGCAGGCAGCTGGAGGCGTACCTCGTCCATGACATCGCCTTCCACCGGGTGGTCCTCAACGCCAGCGGCAATGAGATGTTCGCCCGGCTCGGTGATGTGGTGGCCGAGGTGCTCGCCGGCCGCACCCACCACCAGGTGATGTTCGACGACCCCGACCCGGCCGCCGTCACCCTGCATGTCCAGGTGGCGGAGGCGGTACGGGAGCGGGACGGCCGCCGGGCCGAGGAGCTGACCCGGCAGATCGCCGTCGGCGCCCTCCGGGAGCTGGACGTCCTCGCCCCCTGAGCCCGCCCGGCGGCGGCGCTCCGGGCCGGCGGAACCGGCACCCGGACGGGCCCCCGCGGCGGCGCCAGCTCCGGGCCGACGTGACCGCCGACGGGCCGGGTACGACCGGCCCGCCCCCGGCCGGTGCCGGTGCCCGGCTCCGGCGCCCGGGCCCGGACGGCGGCCGCCGCCGGCTCCCGGCCCCGTGAACACCCCGGCGGCGGGCCGGGTCGTCACGGGGAGTATCGGGACCGGACCGTCCGGCCCGAAGCGTACGGAGCGTGGTGATGCGCGATGAGGCGAGCCGGTCCGCACCCGAGCGCGGGCCCCTCCGGAGGGATCGGGGGAGGGGCCGGAGTGGCTCTCCCACGGGCCCCGGGGCTCAAAGGGCCCGGAGTGCGGGGGAGTGGACTCCCCGCCGATTGCCGGACCGATCCGGCCATTTACCCGACAAAGAGCGAGATTCCATGACGTGATCTCAAAAACAGTTCAAACACCCCCGTACGTGATGTCGGCCACAGCCAAAAGTGGCAACGGGCTGTGACTATGACCTACTGGGCCCGCTCCGCAGGGAGGGGCCCGGACCCTTGCCAGACGGTGGAGCACCCCCTCACCGGCGTACGGCTACCGCACGACCCCTCACCCAAAGGCGACTACTAGATGAGTGACCGCACCATGCCTGCGGCCGACACCCCGACCCCGGGTCTCTCCGGGACGGCGGGCGCCCCCCACATCGACGCCGGTGACGCCGGTTACAGCAAGGACCTCAAGTCCCGCCACATCAACATGATCGCCATCGGCGGCGCGATCGGCACCGGGCTCTTCCTCGGCGCCGGCGGCCGGCTGGCGGGCGCGGGACCCTCGCTGGCCGTCGCGTACGCCGTCTGCGGCGTCTTCGCCTTCTTCGTCGTCCGCGCGCTGGGCGAGCTCGTCCTCTACCGCCCGTCCTCCGGCGCCTTCGTCAGCTACGCCCGTGAGTTCATGGGCGAGAAGGGCGCCTACACCGCCGGCTGGCTGTACTTCCTCAACTGGTCGACCACCGCGGTCGCGGACATCACCGCCGCCGCCACCTACGCCCACTTCTGGGCCATGTTCAGCGACATCCCGCAGTGGATCCTGGCCATGATCGCCCTGGCCGTGGTGCTCACCGCCAACCTCATCTCGGTGAAGTACTTCGGCGAGATGGAGTTCTGGTTCGCGATCATCAAGGTCGCCGCGCTGGTGATCTTCATGCTGGTCGGCATCTACCTGGTGGTCACCCAGCACGAGGTCGGCGGCCACACCCCGGGCCTCGCCACCATCACCGACAGCGGCGGCATCTTCCCGATGGGCATGCTGCCGATGCTGATGGTGGTCCAGGGCGTGGTCTTCGCCTACGCCTCCGTGGAGCTCTGCGGTGTCGCGGCGGGTGAGACCGAGAGCCCCGAGAAGATCATGCCGAAGGCGATCAACTCGATCATGTGGCGGGTCGGCCTCTTCTACGTCGGCTCCGTCGTGCTGCTGGCGCTGCTGCTGCCGTACACCTCCTACTCGGCCGACCAGAGCCCGTTCGTCACCGTCTTCGACAAGCTCGGCGTGCCGGGCGCGGCCGGTGTGATGAACCTGGTGGTGCTGACCGCCGCCCTCTCCAGCCTGAACTCCGGCCTCTACTCCACCGGCCGCATCCTGCGCTCGATGGCCATGTCCGGCTCGGCGCCCAAGTTCACCGGCCTGATGAACAAGGGCCAGGTGCCCTACGGCGGCATCCTGCTCACCGCCGGCTTCGGCGTGCTGGGCGTGGCGCTCAACGCCTTCGTGCCGGACGACGCCTTCGAGATCGTGCTGAACCTCGCCTCCATCGGCATCCTCGGCACCTGGGCGATGATCATGCTCTGCTCGCTGCTGTTCTGGAACCGCTCCAAGGAAGGCGCGGTCGAGCGGCCCTCGTACAAGCTGCCCTGGGCGCCGTACACCCAGATCGCCACGCTGGTCTTCCTCGCCACCGTTGTCGTGCTGATGTGGTGGGGTGGCGGTGTCGGCCGTACCACCGTCAACTGCCTGCCGCTGATCGCGGCCGCCCTGGTCGGCGGCTGGTTCATGGTCCGCAAGCGGGTCCTGGCGCTCGCCGCCGGCCGCGCCGAGGACTGAGCGGGGACCGAGCCGAGGGCTGAGCCGCCCCGACGTCCCCTTCCCGCAGCCCCCGCCGGTCCGCCGGCGGGGGCCGCGCGCGTCGTACGCCCATGACGAGGGCCGTGTGCGTCGTACGGCCCGGGTCGGAGGCCGCGCGCGTCATACGGCCCGGGTCAGGGCCTACGGCCCGGGTCAGGGCCGCCGTGCCTGGTACGGCCCCTGGTGGAGGCCGGGTGTGTCGTACGCCGTGACGAGGGCGGCGTGGGCGCGCGGGTCGTACGCCCATGGCCAGTCCGCGCGCGTCGTGCGCCCGTGGCGAGGCCGCGCGCGTCGTAAGGACCCCTTCCCGGGACCGGTGCCGCGACAGGGAATAGTGGTCCCGTACACGAGCACCATGACTGACCATCGGGAGAAGGGAACGCGCAGCATGACGCAGCAGGTCCAGGGGGTCGTCGCGCCGGGCCGGGACGAGCCGGTGCGGGTCGAGACGATCGTGATCCCCGACCCCGGCCCGGGCGAGGCCGTGGTGAAGGTCCAGGCGTGCGGGGTCTGCCACACCGACCTGCACTACAAGCAGGGCGGCATCAACGACGACTTCCCCTTCCTCCTCGGCCATGAGGCCGCCGGTGTGGTCGAGTCGGTGGGCGAGGGCGTCACCGACGTGGCCCCCGGCGACTTCGTGATCCTCAACTGGCGTGCCGTGTGCGGCCAGTGCCGGGCCTGTCTGCGCGGCCGGCCGTGGTACTGCTTCGACACCCACAACGCCCGGCAGAAGATGACCCTCACCGACGGCACCGAGCTGTCCCCGGCGCTCGGCATCGGTGCCTTCGCCGAGAAGACCCTGGTCGCCGCCGGGCAGTGCACCAAGGTCGATCCGGCCGTCGCCCCCTCCGTCGCCGGGCTGCTGGGCTGCGGGGTGATGGCCGGCATCGGCGCCGCCATCAACACCGGCCAGGTGGGCCGGGGCGACTCGGTCGCGGTCATCGGCTGCGGTGGCGTCGGGGACGCGGCGGTGGTCGGCGCCCGGCTGGCCGGCGCGGCCCGGATCATCGCCGTGGACATCGACGACCGGAAGCTGGCCAAGGCCCGGGAGATGGGCGCCACCCACACCGTCAACTCCCGTACCGACGACCCGGTGGAGGCGATCCGCGAGCTGACCGGCGGCTTCGGCGCCGATGTGGTCATCGAGGCGGTCGGCCGCCCGGAGACGTACCGGCAGGCGTTCTACGCCCGCGATCTGGCCGGCACCGTCGTGCTGGTCGGCGTGCCGACCCCGGAGATGAAGCTGGAGCTGCCGCTGCTCGACGTCTTCGGGCGCGGCGGGGCGCTCAAGTCGTCCTGGTACGGCGACTGTCTGCCCTCCCGGGACTTCCCGATGCTGATCGACCTCCACCAGCAGGGCCGGATCGACCTGGCCGCCTTCGTCACCGAGACCATCGGCCTCGGGGACGTGGAGCACGCCTTCGCCCGGATGCACGAGGGCGATGTGCTGCGCTCGGTGGTGGTGTTCTGATGGCGGCCCGCGTCGACCACCTGGTCACCTCCGGCACCTTCTCGCTCGACGGCGGCACCTGGGACGTCGACAACAACGTCTGGATCGTGGGTGACGACAGCGAGGCGATCGTCATCGACGCCGCCCATGACGCCGACGCCATCCTGACCGCCCTGAACGGCCGGACCCTCCGGGCGATCGTCTGCACCCACGCCCATGACGACCACATCGACGCCGCGCCCGCCCTGGCCGACGCCACCGGCGCGCCGGTGCTGCTCCACCCCGAGGACCTGCCGCTCTGGCGGCTCACCCACCCGGACCGGAGCCCGGACGGGGAACTGGCCGACGGGCAGGTCCTCACCGTCGCGGGCACCGAGCTGACCGTGCTGCACACTCCGGGCCACGCCCCCGGGGCCGTCTGTCTGTACGCCCCCGGGCTCGCCACCGTCTTCACCGGCGACACCCTCTTCCAGGGCGGCCCGGGCGCCACCGGCCGGTCCTTCTCGGACTTCCCGACCATCATCGACTCGCTCCGCGCCCGGCTGCTCACCCTGCCTCCCGAGACGGAGGTGCGCACCGGCCACGGCGACTCCACGACCATCGGTGCCGAGGCCCCGCACCTGGAGGAGTGGGTCGACCGGGGCCACTGACCCCGGCCGCCGGCCGCCGCGCGGAGGGACCCCCTCCCGCCCGGTGGCCGGCGGGGGTCACCGGGACGCCGGCCGCCGCGCCCCACCGGGACGGCGGCCGGCGGGGATCACCCCTCCGCCCTCTCCGTCTCCCACCCGCCCCACTCCAGCGCCTGTCCGCTCCGGAACCGCAGCTCCTCCCCGGACACCGGATCGGTGAACTCCAGCTCCCGGGCCAGCAGCCGCAGCGGCCGCCCGAAGTCCTCGGGGGCGTCGTCCCGCACCTCCGGATAGAGCGGATCGTCCAGGATCGGCACCCCCAGGGACGCCATGTGCACCCGCAGCTGATGGGTCCGCCCGGTGCGCGGCTCCAGCCGGTAGCGGGCCAGTCCGCCGCGGCGCTCGACCAGATCGATCCGGCTCTCGCTGTTCGGCTCGCCCGGCACCTCGTACGCCGCCCGCACCCCTCGTTCCTTCACGATCCGGCTGCGCACCGTCACCGGCAGCGCGATACCGGGATCGTACGGCGCCAGCGCCTCGTACCCCTTGCTCACCCGGCGGTCGCGGAACAGCGTCTGGTACGCCCCCCGGTCCTCCGGCCGTACGACGAAGAGCACCAGGCCCGCGGTCAACCGGTCCAGCCGGTGCGCGGGCTGGAGCGCCGGCACCCCCAGCTCCCGGCGGAGCCGCGCCAGAGCGGTGTCGGTGACATGGCTGCCGCGCGGCGTCGTCGCCAGGAAGTGCGGCTTGTCGGCCACCACGATCCGCTCGTCCCGGTACACCACCCCCACCGGGAACGGCACCGGCTCCTCGGCCGGGAGGTCCCGGTGGAACCAGAGGCACCGCCCGGCCTCGTACGGCTCGTCCGCCGCCACCGGCCGCCCGTCGGCCCCCACGAACCGACCCTCCGCCAGCATCGCGGCCACCCGCTCCGCCCCGATCGCCCCCGCGTACCGGGCGACCAGATGATCCCCCACCCGCCCCCACACCCCGCCCGGATCCGCCGGCAACCGCACCCGCACCGCGTCGATCCCGTCCCGCTGCCCCAACGGCGCCCCCGGCGCCCTCCGTCTCCCACGCACCCCCCAACCCTAGGCCCGCCGCCGGCCCGGCCCGTACGGCCGGGCAAGCTGCCCGTGCCGCTGGTCGGCGAGGTCGGGGCGGGTGGCCTGCTCCAGGAAGCATCGCGTGCGGCGCCCAGTGGCGTAGGGCAACGTATCGGCGGCAAGGGTGCGATCCTGTATCCGGCCGATCCCGAGTCCGTAGACGCGGGTGGTGCCGTCCAGCGCTGCGCCGCGGAGACGACGCCCGCGTCGGTTCCTCAGCTTGCGGACGGTACGGGTCAGCCGACGTCCAGGTCACCGGCCAGCCCGGCCAGCAGAGCCTCGCGCATCGCGGCGGCCGCGACGGCGAGGGTCGCCCGGTGGGGGAGGTACGCGTCGGTGTGGCACGCCGGCCCCACCGGGCCGAGCCGGCCGCCGGGTTCACCGGAACCGACGAACCAGTACACGGCCGGACTTCCAAATGCCTCGGCGAGGACACTGACGTCGTCCGATGCGAGGGCGGGCGGGACCGTCAGGTGACGCACCGGCAGCCGGCTCTCGTGCAACCTAACCAGACGGTCACGGATCCGCGGCGTGTTCTCCACCCGAGGAACCCGGCTGTCGTGGGTCAGCCGGACGTCCTCGCCGAAGGCGAGTCCGGCTGCGGCGGCCTCTGCCCGTACGACCGCCTTGATGCGGTCGAGAATCGGCTCCCGTACGCGTTCCGCGAAGGTGCGGATGTTCACCCTGGCGGAGACACTGGGGGCGCGCAGGCCCGGCGCGGACGGTGCCTCCAGCGCGGGCACGGACACCACCGCCTGCTCGAACGGGGGCACGTCACGGCCCACCACGGTGTGCAGGCGCTGGGTGAGATTCGCGGCGAACAGCACGAGGTCGGGGCCGGAATCGGGGGAGCCGGTGTGTCCGCCCGGAGCATGTGCCGTGACGGTGAGGGTGTCCGCGGCGGCGAGCGCCGTCCCGGGAGTGGAGGCGAGCACTCCGACCGGCGCCATGGCCGACACGTGTTGGCTGAGCAGGACATCAGGACGCGGGACGGCCTCGACCAGGCCGTCTTCGACCATCCTGGCGGCACCGCTTCCCATTTCCTCCGCCGGTTGCAGGACGAGGACGATCCGTCCACCCGGCAGTGCCGGGCGGGCCGCCAGCTGTGCGGCCGCCCCCGCCAGCGCCGCCAGGTGCAGGTCATGCCCGCACGCGTGCATCACCCCCTCCACCTCGCTGGCGAAAGGGGCTTCGGTGCGCTCCTGGAGCGGCAGGGCGTCCAGCTCCGCGCGCGTCGCGACGACGGGCCCGGGGCCGCGGTCGAGCACCGCCACCAGGCCAGTGCCTCCGATCCCCCGGGTCACCGCGAAGCCCTCCCGGCTGAGCACATCGGCGAGGATCCCGGCCGTGCGGTGCTCCTGGAATCCGAGTTCGGGAGTGCGGTGCAGGGATTCGTAGAGGGCCGGGGCCCAGTGGGGCAACCGCAGGTCCGTCATCGCTCGCCCGCCATGCGCGCCTCGGCCAGCCGCATCGGGGTCCCGGACCGCAGCGGGCGGAGCGCCAGCAGTTCCGCAACCATCCGGTCGTGGTTCTCCGGTGCCGGCGGCTCGACGGGTTCGAACGCCCGGCGCAGCACTGTCGCCAGCAGGCGGGAGGTCGCCTTGCACTCCTTCGGATCCTCTGCGGCGCCCGGTCGCGCGACGAAGCCGTTGACGACGGCTTCGATGGACAGTCGGCCCTCTTCGGAGCAGATCGCCTCCCGGATCAGGCCGTTCACGCGCAGCAACTCCAAGTACTCCTGACGCACCAGGACGGACGCGAGCGATATCCCGAGGGCGTCCGGACTCACCGGTGGAGCCACGTGAGTGCCCAGGACGCGAGTGTCGCGGGTGTTGTAGGCCCGCAGTACCGGATTGGCCATGACCTGCTGGTACAGCACGCAGCCGGCCGCGTGCAGGCTGGCGAGCCTGCGGTCGCGCGGCAGGTGCGTGATGAACCGGTCGTGGACCCGGTCGAATTCCCGCACCAGCACATCGTCGATGATGTCTTCCTTGCTGTTCCAGTGCCGGTACACCGTCCCCTTGCCGATCCCCGCGTTCGCGGCGACGTCCTGGACGCTGACCTTCGGGTACCCGATCCGCAACACGAGATCGACCATGGCGTCGAGGACCCGGGCGGAACGGCCGGAGGAGTCGCTGACCGCCTGCCCGGGGCGGAACGGACCGGTCGTCGTGTCGCCGAGCGGCCGGACCGTGCTCTGGCGGATGGCCATCGACATCGTCTGTTCCCCCAACATCGTTCACTCCCCGTGGATGTCGTGCGTTTGGCGTCGTCGCGTGCGGCCTGTCCCGGCCTATCCGAGATCGACACTGATCGTGCCGTCGGGCCCCGGACACCCGACGATCAGTTGGAACAGCGGGGCGATCCGCGCGTCCTCGGTCACTGCGGCGACCACGTCGCCCCGCAGGCTGTTGTGGATGCGCCCCGCGGCCCCCGCCGCCGCGGCTCCGAGCAGCACCCGGTGCGCGATCCGCGCGGCGGCGGCGGTGGCCGTGTGCAGCCGCCGCAGGTCGGCGGTGGCCTCGCTGACCGGCGCCGCGACGATCACGGTCGCCGAGGCGGCGGCGTAGTCCGGTGCCAGCCACCCCATCGCGTCCTGGCCGCGCTGGAGCTGCCTGGTGGGTGCCGAACCCGCTCGGACCAGCGCGAGGCCCTGCCCGCCGACCCGATAGCACCCCGGTTCCCAGCGGTCGCCCGCGTCGTCGAGGCATGGACGATGGACGACCAGATACGACCTGAGGGTGTCGTCCGAGAACGCGGCCAGCTCGGCGGGCAGCGAGCCGAGTCGGCCGACCCTGTCCGCGCCCAGGGCGTTGAACACCCGGTGTCCGGAGTGCCGGCGCCGCACCAGCTCCAGGTGCCGGTCGAGCGCCGACGGGTCGACGGCGTGCCGCGGCGGATCGAGTATGACCCGCCCGACCAGCCGCTCGTCCGCTTCTAGATCGAGGAGTTCGCCCCAGGGCCCGCTGCGGCCCCGCGCGCCGAGCTCGACCACCTCGTCGACGCCGCTGCCCGCGATCCGGGCCGCGTCACCGATCGCCGCCAGGGCCAGCCCCGCCTCCTGGAGGCACAGCCGGGTCGCGTACCGGTGGTAGCGATAGGAGACCTTGGTCTCACGCGCCGTCAGTACCAGGGTGTACGGCGAACCCGGGCTCGCCGAGCCCGATCCCTCGGACGCGGGACGGGACACTGGGAGCAGCCGCAGCTCCCCCGGCTCGACGTACCAGGCACCGGTGTCCGTCACGAGGTAGAGCTCGATCGGGTAGAACGCCCGCGCCGAGGCGATCCCGCGGTGCGCCCAGCCGCCGGAGTGCGCGAGGGCTCCCGACTCCCAGCGCAGCGGGACGTGCACGCACCGCAGCACGGCGCGCAGCCATGCGGGTAGGTGCGGCCCCGTACGGGTCCCGAGTGGACGGATCGCCGCAGGAGGTTCGCAGGAGAGTTCGCCGGTCGGCAGCAGCGCGGACGGGTCGAGCAGGAGCGCCCGCAGGTGCGCCGGCGTCGGCCACTGATCCAGCAGCGGCGCGTCGGGGCTCGTCCGGGGGCCACTGCGGGCGAGGCCGGGCACGGCCCGAACGGCCGGCAGCGACCGGGTGGGGCGGCCGAGGAAACGGCCCACGGCCTCCGCCGCGACCGCCGCGGCGACCACGGCCCGCTCAACCGTGCCCACCGGCTCCACCAGCCATCCGTCGTCGGGCGGTATCGCCACCTCGGTCTCGCCGATCCGGACCAGGACGCCCGGAGCCGTGGACAGCTCCGACCGCACCGACAACTGACGAAGCCCCATGTCCAGCGCCGGCAGCCAGCCGGCCGGCGCGCGCACAGCCGCCTCGGCGGCGAGCAGTGCCGAGCAGCGCGTATAGGGCGCGTCGTCGACGAGGTCCGCGACGGCGAGCAACTCGTCGGGAAGGCCCTCTGGTCGCGGCCGGTCCTCACGTCGCAGCGCACCGCGCCGCTCCAGGTAGTCCAGACATCGGCCGATCGCGAGGCGCCGGGGCTCCGGCACCCTGGTCAGCAGAGCGGACTCCGCGGTCCGGCCGTCCAGCAGCGGGGCGAGGCGGTGCATCAGCGGATGCAGTCCGGCCGGACCCCGGTAATGGCCCGTGCGGGTGGTCAGCAGCGTGCTCTCCCGGGCCGCGATCGCGTGCACACCGGCGAGCAGCCTCGGGAACGGATCAGGTGGCACGGGACCGCCCCTGAAGCTCAAGCCGCCGGATGGCGAGGGTGGGCAGCGGGTGGAACTCCACCGGGGCGAGCACGGCCAGCCGGGCGAACCGGCGGATGACCGCGCGAACGGCGGCGGTCGCTTCGAACTGCGCCAGCGGACCGCCGAGGCAGTAGTGCACGCCGTGACCGAAGGACAGATGGCGGCGGGCCGGCCGATCGAGGAGGAACGGTTCCGGGTCCGGGTTCAGCTCCGGGTCGTGGTTCGCGGACAGGATCCACGCGGAGACCGGTGCCCCGGCCGGCACGGTGGTACCGGACAGCGTGACGTCCTCGGCCGCGATCCGGGTCACCTGGGCGAAGGCGGGCCGCACCCGCAACGCCTCCAGCACCAGATCATCGACCCTGTCGTGTTCGCGGACCCGGGCATCCGCCACCGGCTGGACGCACAGCTGGTGGACCGCCGCCGCGATCAACGAGGTGGTGGTGACGTGCCCAGCCAGCAGGATCAGGCCGGTGAGCGAGGCGATCTCGTCGATCGTCGCCGGCGCGCCGTCCACCTCGGCGGTCGCCAGGCGTGACATCAGGTCCCGTCCCGGCCGCGCCCGCTTCAGCCGCGCCACCTCGGCCAGGTACCGGTGCATCGCGTCCATCTGCCCGGCGTCACCGCGGCTGAACCCGATGGACCAGGTACGGAAGTGATCGATCTGGTCCTCGGGCAACCCCAGATACCGGCAGATGACCCGGATCGGCAACGGATAGGCCAGGTCGTGGACGAGGTCGAACCGGTCCCCGGCCAGGCTGCCGACGAGTTCCTCGGCGATCTCGTCGATCGCTGGCACGAGTCCGCTGACTGAGGCGGGCGTAAATGCCTGGTTGACGATCCGCCGCATCCGGGTGTGGTCCGGCGGGTCCATCATGGTCAGGTTGCCGCGCCCGAGCTGCGCGGTGGGCGGCATCATCCGGGTCCGGTCCGAGGAGAAGAGCGCACTGTCCGCCAGCACGGTGCGCACGTCCTCGGCCCGGAACACATGGCGACTGCCGCCGAGTTCGAGGACCGGCGTGTGGTGCCGCGCGTCGGCGAGCCAGCGCACGAGCCTGGTCCACCCCGCGCCGTCGAGTTCGGTGAGGACCGGGAACCCGGCCGTCGTCCCGGCCCTCACGGGAACGGGTGAGGGTCGGGGTTCAGCTGGGCCCGGGTCAGGTCCGCGCCGAGCCGGCCGAGCCGCCGCGGCAGGCTCAGCAGCCGGGGCAGCCCGTCGACCCGCCGGTTGCGGTAGCCGAAGGTCATCGGTACCGCGCCGGGAACCAGGACCTTGACGCAGCTGAATCCGCTAGCCCGGTGCTCGGGTGCGGTCTGGTCGACCACCAGCACCTCGCCGATCCGCTCCACCGCGGCCCGCAGGTCCACCGTGAGGTCGTCGCGATCCGGCCGCAGCCGGTCCGGCCCGCCGACCTCGTCGATGGCTATGGTGGGCCCACCGAACAGGAAGTCGAGCCGGTGCGCGGCCTCGGGGTGCGCGTAGAGCGCCGAATGGTCCGGCATGGTGACGACCTGGTAGGGATCGCGCACCATCCCGGCGGCCCGCTCCTCCTCGTTCGGGTAGCGCCGGATCACGTCGCTGAGGATCGGCCCCAGCTCGTTCAGCGCGTTCAGCAGCGCCCGCTCCGGGTTCAGGCCGGCTCCCGCGGTGCACAGCAGGGCGGGACCCCTCTGGTCCGGGTGAGCCGCCATCACCCAGACGGCCGGGATCCCGTAGTCCGTGGTGATGTCGAAGGCGTGGACGCGGTAACCGGTGCTCGACCTGATCGCGCCCGCCTGGAGCGGCACGGCCGGGTCATGGCACGAGTCCAGGTCGATGGCCGGCGGGGTGGTCCGGGTGTACCAGGTGCACAGGAAGGCGTCCCGCTCGACCGTCTCCATGACTCCGTGCAACGTGGCCTCTTCCCAGGAGGAGCCGAGGGCACAGCCGTTGGACACCTCGTAGTAGGAGACCGGATCGTCGCCGCGCAGCCGGTGGCAGTAGTAGTACGCCAGGGCCTCCGGCACCAGGCGTGCGCTCCCGGAGGCGAACGAGTACGCCCACACCCACCACACCGGCCGGTCCGGATCGAACCTGCGGTAGCGGAAGGTCGGGTCGTCGTAGCTCTCGTCCGGGTGGTGGCCGAACACGTCAGGGTGCACGGCGTACGGTGCGAGCTCGTGCCACGTGCCGCGCACGGAGCTCCGCAGCCCCCCGGGGGCCACACCGCCGTAGCGCTCCAGCGCCTCAAGGATCGCGGTCAGCTCGCTGGTCCGGTAGTCGCGGCTGCGGCCGTACCCGGGCTCGGCCAGGCTGTCGAACCGCAGCGGCATCGACGCGCCGGCCATCACGAGCCCGCCCTCCGCGCCGCGGTTGGTGTGCCGGATCAGGCCGCTGAACGGGTCCACGTAAAGCTCGCGGACGGTCTCGAACTCGGCCATCACGTCCCGGGTCCGCGACCCGAACGGCGTGATCTTGGGGGCGGGCCGCAGGACGCGCTGCGCCAGCTCCGCCGTGTCCTCCGGCAGCACTCCGCAGTGCGGGCAGAAGGGGTCGGGCAGAAAATGGTGGCGGGTGGTGGCCAGGGTTGCCAGATCGACCACTGTCACCAGGCGCCGGCCGTCCGGGGCGGCCAACTCGTCCGCCACCAGCGCGGCGGCCGCTTCGGCCACCACCTGAGCGGCGAGCTCGTCGAGCAGCCGCGGCACATCCTGCGCGAGCCGGATGGCGTGCTGCTCGCGCAGGGGGGCGAGCCACGTCTTGCCCGCGTCGACGCGTTGCCGCCGCAGGTCGAGGCAGTGCGGGCAGCCCGGCAGGCCCGGGCGGGTGAACGGCCCCACGACCACCTGATCGACCTCGGTGTGCACGCTCAGCCACGGGCGGTCGCCCGGACCGTCCGCCGGGAGCTGCCAGCTGTCGCTCGCCCATATCGCGACATCGAGATCCGCGAGTGCGCCGGAGAGGCTGCGGGACAGCACTCCGGGCTGTACCGCAGCATCGTCGGCGGTGTTCGTCAGCATCTCCGTCATCAGTCCGCTACCACCTTCACTGCCGAGATTCCGAGCCGGGCGATGCCGGGGTCGTGGTCGAGCTCGACCACGACCGCGTCGGGAGCGCGCAGCGCCACCGCGTGGCGCAGGTCCATGAGCGTGATCGGCGGCACGCCGGGCAGGGCGACCGCCCGACCGGGCGGCGGCAGCGTCTGTCCCAGGGTTCGCGATGCGAGGTCCACGCGGCCGTGCATCAGCACTTGGCCGGTGAGCACGGCCTGCTCCATCGCGCGGACCGCCGCAGCGGCGTGGCTGGTGCCCCGGCCGTACACGGTGCCGTGGCGGGTGGTCGCCACCGCGGTCGGGACCGCCTCCTCCGGCAGCAGACCGAGCCAGGCCGCACGGTCGCTTACCAGCAGTTGATCCAGTGCTTCGCGCACCTCGGCGGGCAGCTCCTCGCCGCCTTCCACGCGTACGACCGGGCCGGGTGTGTCCACCGCCCATGCCTCAAGGAGGTCGAGCAGTGCCGCGGTGAGTGCCTCCTCCCGTCCCTCGGCCGCAGCGGTGCCGGGCGATGGCCCGGTACCGGTGCCGCAGCGCCGTGCCCGGTCAACCGACGCCAGCACCGGGCCGTCGTCCGCGAGGCGGCGAGCGGGCAGGAAATGGCCCGCCGGGTCGTCGGCGATCCTGTCCGCCGCGGCGCGCAGCGCGGACAGGTCGTCGGTGATGTCGGTGAGGGCGGGCCGCCCGGCCGCGTCGACCACGGCACGTGGATCGAGGGTCGATTCGAGGTGCAACGCGAGGGCTGCGAGCACGGCCTGCCGCCGGGCCTGCCCGTAGTCGGACCCGTCCGCGACGATCTCCGCGTCCAGCGGGCGGATCGAGGCCCGGCCCGCGACCCGGGCCCGAGCGAGGTGCCGGGGTACCTGGGGCAGGTCGTCCTCACCGATCTCGCGCACGACGCCGTGGACCGGGTCGATCGCCGCCATCACCCGCTCGTCGAACGGCTCGGCCACCGGGCCTGCCGACGCGGGCCGCCAGGGGTGCGGCAGTGCCCGCCAGGACGTCGTCTCCTCCCGAGTGACCGTCGGGCCGCTCCAGACCTCCGCGGTCCCGAGTGCCGCCCGCCGAACCAGCTGGGCCGCGGCGGTCCGCACCGCCGTGGGGTGGGGCCGTCCCTCGGCCAGGTCGCCGCAGCGCAAGGCGGCCACGACCTCGTCGAGTTGTTCGGCGTCCATCGGCCCGACGACCACCGCGGCGCCCTCGGCGAAGAGTACGACGCCCGCGCGACCCGTCCCCGCCGCGGCGCGGACGCCTTCGAACCAGTCACCGCGCAGGGGGCCGGCTCCCAGGACGACGGCGGGCAGCGACAACCCGCTGCGCTCGACCGCGTGCTCCAGTCCGGCACTCTCGCCCGCGAACCTCACTTCGCCGGGCGCGCCCGGGCGCCGCAGGATTCCGACGGACATCATCGCGTCCCGTACCCGGCGCGCCTGCGCCGCACGCGCGCCGCCGAGTTCATCGGCCGCCTGCTCCACCTCCCGGCCCTGGTCGATCCACGAGGACACCAGGCGGATCCAGCCGGACACGCCGGTCGACAGTTCCAGCGGCCCGGATTCGGACAGCCCGTAGGTCTTGCCCTCGAAGTCGATCGTGTAGGCGTTCAGCCGCCGGAGAGCGCTCATCGACCCCGCCCCCCACGCCGGCGGAGACTGGAGCCCACGATGAACTGGCCGACGCTGACCTCGACGAGCGGGTCACGGCCCGTCGCCTCGGTGAAGGCCACCGCGTCGTCCGTACCCAGGGGACAGCCGGCCAGTCCCATGGCGCCGCATGTCCCGGCGAGTGCGTGGTAGAGCACCCCGGTGTTCTTCAGCACCACCGCGTAACCCATCCCCTCGTACTTCCACATCACCCGGCCGACCCGGGCCGCCACGACCAGCAGCACCTGTGGGACGGCGCCGGTCGTCGATCCCTGCGAGGCGACGCGCAGCATCCGGCGCACCGCGTGGTGTGCCAGGGGCTGCACGAGTTCCAGCTCGTGCCGGTGCGCGTCGTAGTGATAGAAGCCGCTGTCCAGCCCCGCGCACCGGTTGACCACCGGATACAGCTCGAGCTCGTACACCGCGCCGCCCGAAGGGCGCGGGGAGCTGACCAACTCGACCTCGTCCTCCTCGCGCACCCGCCGCACCCGCGCGGTACGGTATAGCAGCTCACCGAGCTGATCGACCGAGATCGGGGACTCCTCGTCGTGCTCCCGCTCAGACCGACGCCCCTCGGACACCTCGAAGTACGAGCCCTCACTCAGCCGGCGGTCCGCGAAGTCCGGCACAGCGAGTCCGACACGGGCCCCCGGGTAGGGCGGCGGGGCGGCCGGCTCCGGCGCGAAGCCGGCCGCGCGGCCCCACCAGGTTCCGCCGAATCCGTCGCCGACATACCCGCGGTAGCCGAGGCGGCTGCGGTCGTGGAAGAGCAGCTCGTGCGGCGACCACTGGCGGTAGCGCAACTCCTGGGCCTGCTCACCCTCCGGGTCAGCCAGGAAGCCCGTGAGCGCGAGCTGCTCGCGGAGGGCAGCCGCGAGCCCGCCGGACGCCGGTGCCGAGTCGGACCCGGGGTCGAGTGCGGTCGTCAGCAGTTCCCGCCGATGGAGCGTGATCTCGGCGCTGGCCAGGGGCGATTCCAAGATCAGAGCACCGTGCTCGGCCCGGATGACCGCGTACCGGGACAGGTCGGGCCGCCCCTCGGCGGCGGGCGCCGGCCCGCAGGCCCTCAGCGGCCGCACCACAAACGCGATCCCTCGGTCGTCGGCGAACTCCTCGTCGAGCCAGCCGCCTTGCCGCAGCAGCTCGGTGACCTGGTCCTCCGCGTCGGCGGGCTGTCCCGTGCCGGCAAGCCGCGCGACAACGTCCGCCGTCGACGCGCCGGAGGGCAGGCTGACGTGGTGAGGCCAGGCCATGAGGTGGGTGCGCCCGCCGCGCTCGGCACTGAACACGCCCCTTCTCAGCCGTTCGGTCCGCTGCGCGGCGATGTCCTGCGCCGGGGTCATCGGTCGCCCCCCTCTGTGGTCGTCGGGTTTTCGCTCTCCGCCAGGGCCGTGGCCAGCAGGTGGCACAGCCGGTACCGGCCTGCCGCTCCCACGCCCATTCGGGATAGCTGGAGGTAGAGCAGGCTGATCGCGAAGCGGTAGGTCTGGAACCAGTCGGAGGAGCGCACCTCCTCCCACCGGGCCGACCCGGCCAGCTCGCGGTGGAACGCGCTGCGCCCGGTCAGCTCGGCCGAGAAACCGTCGGCCACCGCAGGCAGTGCGAACTCGCCGCGGGACTGCGCCTGTCGGGCGGCCCGAACCATCGGAGTGATCGCGTCCAGCCAGTCCCGGACGTAGCCGGGTCGGTCCGGGCCCGCTGCCACCGCGAGCAGCCTGCGGCGCAGCGCCGGTTCCGAGCGGCGGGCGGCCGCGTCCCAAGCCGCGCGCACGTCCGGCGCGGCCTCAAGGTTCAAATACGCCTCGGCGTGCGACCGGAAGGACAGCGCGGCGGACACGAGCCCGCCCCGGCCGAATTCCTGGGCCGTGACCGCCATCAGGTCGACGAGGGCCGGTCCGAGTCGATCCGCGGGAGCGGCTCGCAGCAGCCGCAGAGCCGGCACGCTCGCCGCGTAGTGGAAGTCTTCGAGCAACGCCCGCACCTCTGGCTCCGTACCCCACGTCCCGTCGGCGGCCGCCCCGGCCGTCCAGGTGAGGGAGTTGTCCGCCAGCCAGTCCTCGCGCAGCTCGACGCCGGCGCGGTCGGCTGCCCGCTGCGCCCGGTCCCGGACATCCGCGAGCGTCACGGTCCGCGCCGACGGAGTGGAGTGCAGCAGTTCGTGCAGCCGCCGGTCGATCCGCTCCCGCACCGTGGCCGCGGCACCGAGGGGTCCGCGCACCCCCAGGCGCAGATGCGGTCCGCGCTGCCACTCCCGGGTCAGCCGGAACTGGCAGCCGGCCCGCTCCGCGATCTCGGCGCACTCCCACACCGGTCCGAGCAGCAGAGCGTTCCACCGGCTCTCGTCGTGGTAGGCGAACATCCCCTGCCAGTCCGCGGTTCGACTGCCGTCCCGGGTCGCGACCCGCTGCTGTGTGCCGGTCACGCGTCTGCCCCTGTCTCGGCGAGAAGGGCCTGTGCGAGTGCTGCGCGCAGCATCAGCTCGGTGGGCAACGTCACTCCTATCCGGTTGGCGAAGAGGTGAATGCAGATGTCCAGCGTCGCGATCGGATCCCCGGCATCGGCGGTCGCGAACGTCACGCCGCCGAAGCCGAGGGCGGGCGGACGGTAGTCGTCCGCGGCGGTGCGCAGCGCGACCTCAAGCCGTTCCAGCGAGCGGGTGAGACGCTGGGCCGCGGCGGGCGGCCGCTCCAGGAGCGGTGCGATCCGGCTCAGGTCCAGCCGGATACCGGGCGGAAGGCCGACGGCCCGGACGCGCCGGGCCCAGTCGGCACCGGGCGTGGGCCCACGCGCCGCGAAGAAGCCGGCCAGGACCACGACGACCAGGGAGTGCCGAGCCGCCACCGTCGGGTTCGCCGCGAGCACGTCCAGGGCGATCCGGGTGCTCTCGTCGAAGTGTTCCTCGCACGCCGCCAAAGCGGCGTCGCGACCGTACCGTTCGTGCTCCGGGGAGTAGGTGGCGGGTACGACCGTGCCGTCCGGGACCAGCTCGGTCGCCGCATCTGATCCGCCGATCCGGCCGCGCAGCAGCGTGTACTCCTCGGCGCTCATGCTGCGCTCTGACGGGTGGTCGCGGCACCAGTGCCCCAGCTCGGCCGGTACCCGGTGCTCCAGTTCCGCCAGCGCGGTGTCCGAAGGGGCGCTCAGTCGCAGCCGCACGTGCGGGCCGCCGTCCCAGTACCGCAGGACGAACGCCAGGCCGGCGAGTCCTTCGGCCCGCAAGGCTCCGATCAATGGTGTGACCGCCTCGGTCAACAGCCGGTCCTGTCCCTGATGCTGGTGCACATGCCAGGAAGTCCAGGTCGTCAACGTCGCGCACCCACCTGGACCGCGAACTCGGTCACGTGTCCCGATCCGGCCAGCGGGTCGGGCAGGCACTCCTCGACGATCGCGTACTCGGCCTGACGGAGCATCTTCTGAGCGTCCGCGAACAGCAGCGGGCTGGTGACGTCGACGAACACCGGCTTGCGCGCTTTGCTCTGGCCCCCGCCGTGATCGGCGGAGCTCCAGGCCCGGAGGTAGAACCGGCTGCCCAGACCGTGCGAGGCGAGCCACCGGTGCCAGGCCCGCAGCGATTCGCGCGGCCCGCGCCCGCCCGGGAACTCCTCCCGGCGCAGCAGCCGGCGGGTCCGCTGCAGCGCGGTGGCCCCGAGCACCACTCGCGGAGTGGCGATCGACCGCGCCGTACCGGCCAGGCCGGGTGCAGCGGGGGTGAACACCGCGATGCTCGGGTGGATCAGGTAGGCGCTGCCGAAGACCTGCTCCAACAGCCGGACGAACGGCGGCAGTGCGAGGTCGGCGGCCATGCCGAGGTGCACCAGGCGCACGTCGCGACCGTCCGTGTCCCGGAGTACGGGCAGGCCGTCCGGCCCGGGCACGACGCGCACCGACGACATTGGCAGGCGCTCGCCGTCCGGCCGGCCGGACGTGGTCCCGGGATACTGCAGCTCGCGTGGCGCCGTGGCCGTCCTCGTGTTGAGTGCGGAGCCCAGTGACCCGCTGATTTCGACGACGTCCTCGTCGATGGTGGGGACCAGGTCCGCGATCGCGAGGCCCGCCTGTGCGGCAAGCCGCCCCCGGCCGCGGCCGTGCCCGCCGTGCACCACGTTCACCACTCGGTGGATCCCGGCCTCCGTGGCCTGTTGCAGGTAGAAGGTGGCCGAGCGGTTCGGGTGCGCGAAAGGGAAGTCGTCGAGGAGCCGGTCCAGGTCCGCCACGGCGAGTGGGCCGTGCGCCGCCCGGTCGAGCACCTCACCGGTGAGACCGGACAGGGCACGACCGAGTTCCCGCACCATGCTGCTCGAACACGTCGCCAGGTCGGCTCCCCACGGGGGCACCGTCGGCCCGATGATGCGCCCGAGATCACCGGCCGAGTCGAGACGAGCCCGGCCGAGGCTGTCCAGGGCGACGGTCAGCGGCACGTCGAAGCCGGCACCGAACCGTTCGGCCAGGTACTCCCCGGCCGCCGCCTTCGCCGGCAGCTTGTGGTCGTACAGCGCCAGGAGCCTGCGGGCACAGTCGAGTTCGTCGAGCACCGCGTCGTCGGGACGGTCGGGCAGTTCGTAGGGCCAGTCGGCGGCGACGGACATCTCGTGCGCCTTGACGGCGGGGAGCTCGATCCCGAGCCGGCGCCCCACCCGTTCGGCGGCGGCCTCCGCGGCCGCGGAGGAGTCGTCCAGCGCGGTGTCCAGCGCGGTCAGCTCGGCGGACAGGCTCGCAGCGCCGCGCCGGTCGGCGAAGGTGGACCAGGCGGCCCAGGGCCGGGGGTGGTGGTCGGCGACGGGCAGCCGGTGCTCGATCAGCCCGGCGGCCAGGCACTTGCTCACCAAAGCTGCTCCGCCGGCCACCCGGGCGGCCAGACCCGCCTCTGCCTCGCCGGGGCGCAGGGTGCGCAGCACCGCGTCGATCGCCGGGTGCTCCGTCACCCGGACCGTCTGCTCCCGTCGTCCGGACCGGAGGAACAGCCAGCCGCCGTCGACCCGCACCAGACTCGGGTTGACCCGTACCTCAAGCTCGGCGGGCGCCGGCAGCGCGGTGTGCAGGGCCCGGGTCAGCGCACCGATCACCGTGCCGTCCAGCTCGATCAGCAGCCGCTCCAGGGCCGCCTCGCCGCCGGCCCGGCCCCAGCGGGCCGGAATCGTCACCATCCAGGAGCTGAACGGGCTGGTCTTCGCGGCCGCGCGGGCCGCCATCCGGGCGAGCCGGAGGAGTCGCTTGCGCTGCGGTGCGCCGGTCGTCCCCACGGCCCACCGCTGTGCGATGTCGGCCAACTCCCGGCTGGTGGCCTCAAGACCGGTCCGGAATCGCCGATCGAGGCAGATGTCGCGCAGGTGACGCAGGTCGTCCGCCTCGGCCGCCGCCCACCTGGCTTCCAGTTGCACACCCAGGGAGCGCACCCGGTCCCGCGCGGCTGTCCAGGAGCCGAATGCGGCGGTCGCTCGCTCGGACATCAGCGGCACGGCCTCCCGCGCGACCCGCCGCGGCAGGTCGCCGTGGTGCACTCCTCTGCGCGCGGTGACGAGAACGGTCCGTTCGTGTCCGGTGTGCGCGCCGATGTCCTGGAACAGGGCCGTGCCGGCCTGCTCGATGGACTCGTCCAATAACCGGAGGGCTTCGGTCTCCTCGGCCAACACCTGGTCTACGCGGCTGTGGTGAAAGCCTCTGAGCGCATCTCGGCTCAGGCCGGCCACCCGGACGAGGAGCACCTCGTCCACGGCGGCCCGCCCGGAGGAGATCGACAGATTCCGGACAGGGTTCACCTGTGACAACCCCCGTGGTTCGCCTGCTGATCAGGCATTTCGGAACATGTTTGACCGGACGGCGTGAAGACGCAGCCGGAGAAATTCGGGGCGGCTTTCAGCGCGCCACCGAAAAAAGAAAATCCGTCGATTCAGGAGATCGGTGTCCACCAGGCTCTCAGCCTCACCGGCCGCGAGCTCCGACACTTCTCCCGATAGATTTCGTGCGACAGCATTCCGCACCCACCCCCGTGAGCGGCATGTGATTGAACATCAAATTATCAATCCGATGGCCGAGTTCAACCTTAGTGGCCGCTCATCCGCAGCGCAAGGTCGAACGCAATCCATCAATCTGATGGCTGGAACCGGTCGTGCGAGAGCACTCCACAGTCCCGCGGCACACCCTGGGGCACCGCGGGACTGTGCTCATTCAGTTGTCGGGAGGATTTGCCGGAGCGCCTCCGCCCTGGAGCCGGCCAGGGGTCAGTTGGAGCTGCAGGAGCAGCAGATGTAGCAGAAGCAGTTGGTCGACGAACCGACCTCCGGCATACCGTGGTCGGCGGTCAGCGCGGTCACCGCGCCACCCTGCTCGACGACCTCGAACACGTCGATGGAAAGGTCGTTGACGTCGACGAAGTAGTCCTCGTTGTTCATGGCGACTTCCTTCCGCTGATGATGAATACGGGATCGCTCCGCGTGAACCCGAATTCGTGCCTGGAATTCGAGGAGCGGCCTTCATCATGGCGGGCTCCGGGGGCAAGGTCACGCTTTCAAAACCGATGACCAGAAATCACGGCGGGTCACGGGACCGCGGCCGGGAGGGCGTCGCGGCTGTCGCGGTGCTCCCGCTCAGCCGGCCGAACGGGCTCGGACGGAGGCGCGCCGCGGCTTGCGTGCGGCCAGCCGCTCGGCGGCCCCCCTGACCTGAGGGTCCCCAGCCTCGCGCGCGGCCTCGATCTGCCGCCGGGCCGCAGTTCCGCGCAGCTCACCGAGGGCCATCAGCGCAGCCATGGCCACCCGCGACTCGGAGTCCGCGACCGCCGCGCCCAAGGCATCCGCCGCACCCTCCGCGTCTGGGTGCCCGATGTAGCACAGGATGTCCGCCGCGTGCTGCCGCACCGCGTGGTCGTCCGCCCCGAGCGCCGCGATCAGGGACGGCACCGCGGCGGATCCGAACGCGGCCACGTCGTCGGTCAGGGCATTTCGCTCCTCGATGTCCTGCTCGCCCAGCAGGGCGAGCAGATGCGGTACCGCCCGGGGCTCCTTGATGCGGCCCAGCGCCCACCGGGCCTTGCGGGCCACCGCTCCGTCCGGGTCCGTGACATAGGGCAGTACAACGTCCACCGTCTCCGGGTTGGCGAACTTGCTGACCGTGTGCAGGGCCTGGACCCGTACCTCCCGTGGCCGGTCCGCCCCGACCGCGGAGAGCACCGCCGGCCGGGTGGCCTCCTCCAGCCGGGTGACCGCCCAGGTCATGGTCTCCCGTACGAAGAAGTCCTGTTCCGCCCACAGAGCGTCGACGAGCGCACCGGCGCATCCCGTCTCGGCCTGCGACCCGATGGCGAGGGCCGCGGTGTTACGGACGCTGCGGTCCGGGTCCGACAGCTTTTCGAGCAGCTCGGCGGCGGACATCGTGCCGTTTTGAGGTGGTGAAGTCGGCATACCAAGTATTCCTATTCTGGTGATCGCTGCATTTCTGGTGAACTCGGCCGGCCGTCGCTAACCGGCGATCTTCCTCATGGAGCGGACCGACCAATTCAGTGTCAGGACGGCCAGTACCGCGATCAGCGCGAAGGCCACCGGAACGGAAGGGTCTGAGAAGTCCCCACTGAACAACGCGCGACCGGCCTGGACGGTGTAGTAGAGCGGATTGGCCTTCGCGACCACCTGCATCCAGTGCGGGGCGAGCGACATCGGGAGCAGGATTCCAGTCAGCAGGATCAGCGGAAGCGAGAAGAACTGGAGGATCTGCGACATGGAGGTCTCCTGGCGGACCGCAAGGGCGAGTCCGTACGAGACACCGGAGGCGAACACTCCGGTGACCGCCATGAGGAACAGCATGAGTGCCAGGCCGCCCGGGTCGGGACGCATCCCCATGGCCACCGCGACCAGCACCACCAAAAGTGCCTGGACGACCAGGATGACGACATCTCGGAGAACCCGGCCGAGCACGATGGCCGACCGGTTCGCCGCACTGGCCGCGAGCCGCTCCAGAACCCCCGAGCGGATCTCGGCGATCATCCCGAATCCCACGAAGAGGGACCCGAACAGGGCGACCATGACCATCACGCCGGGCGTGAACTGCAGGAGTGCGTGTGACGGGGAATCACCGACCGTGGTGTTGGCCAGCAGTGGCTCGAAGAGCAGCAGGTAGAGGACGGGCTGCAGGATGCCGAAGAGTGGCCACACCGGGTTGCGAGCCGACTTTCCCAGTTCATAGCCGAGGAACATCAGTGTGTGCTTTAACACGGTACTTCCTGACTGGAAGGCTGTGGTGGGAGTTCCGCGGGGTCGGCTGTATGGTCAGCCGGCGTCTCGAAGTGAGCGGCCTGTCTTGCGGAGGAAGACATCATCGAGGGTGGCCC
Source organism: Streptomyces pyxinae (assembly GCF_024756275.1). GTDB lineage: Bacteria > Actinomycetota > Actinomycetes > Streptomycetales > Streptomycetaceae > Streptomyces > Streptomyces pyxinae. The sequence continues at coordinate 67,101 of NZ_JANUGQ010000007.1, forward strand.
GGTTCAGCGAGATCGCCCCGACGGCCACCTCGTGGTCGCCGAACGCTCGCAGCAGGAGCGGGAGGGCCCGCTCCCCGTCGTCGAGGTAGATCCGCAGCAGCGAACCGTCGATCCGCGTCTCGCGTACATACGGCAGCGTGGCGACGATCCTGCTGACCTTGTCGTCGGCGGTGAGCTCCTCCGTGAAGCCGAGGGTCACGACGTCGTCCGCCGTCGCGCGGGTCAACGCCGTGGGAGTGCCCTCGACGACGACCTCACCGTGATCGACGATCATGAGACGGTCGCACAGCGTCTCGGCTTCGTCGAGGTAGTGCGTGCTGAGCAACACGCTCGCGCCCGCGTCCCGGAGTGTCCGGATCTGGTCCCACAGGTTGGCCCTGTTCTGCGGGTCAAGTCCGGTGGTGGGCTCATCGAGGAAGACCAGGGAGGGTCGGTGGACCAGTCCGATCGCCAGAGCCACCCGTCGCTTCTGGCCGCCGGACAGAGTCCGCACCGGGCGGTCCGCCATCGCAGTCAGGTCGAACGCTTCCAGCATCTCCCCGGTGCGCGCCGCCGCTTCGGCCGTGGGCAGCCCGTTGAGCCGGGCCGCGAGCATGATGTTGGCCCTCGCCCCGTTGTTCTCGTCCACACCGCCCGCCTGGCTGACGTAGCCGATGTGCGGCCGAACCTTCTCAGGGGCCGAGAAAAGGTCCTGACCGGCGACCTTGCCGGAACCGCCATCGGGCCGCACCAGCGTGGCCAGCATGCGAATCGTCGTGGTCTTCCCGGCACCGTTCGGTCCGAGGACTCCGAAGATCTCACCCCGCGCGACTGTGATGTCGAGACCTTTCACGGCTTCGACCACCATCGGCGGCTGCTGTGGACGCGCCCGTGTGCGGAACGTCTTCCTCAGACCTTGCACCTCAACGATCAACGTCCTGTCCCTTCCTGCGTGAGGTCGGCCGAACGCGAGGGTGGCCCCGGCTAGGGAACCTCGCCCCGCTCCACTCGGCCCGCCACGTCTTCCAGCCACTCGAACTGCGCACGGAACTCGGCCGAGGTGAGGCGCAGTGCCTCGTCGACATGACGGGGCGCACCCTTCCGGTGATCGGTGGCCAGCGCCCGCTCAGCCATGGCGAAGCCCGCCTGCAGAATCTCCCGGCGTTCCCGGATCGCGGCCAGCAGCTCCGCCTTGGGAAGCTGGTCCATGAAGGTGATCGCGACCAGGAACGGATCCACGATCGGCATGATCTGCCGCCAGTAGCCGTCGAGTTGCCCCCGGAACTCGGCCTGCCCCTCGTCCGTGATCGCGTAGACGGTCTTGCCGCCCTTGCCGCCTTCCACTACCTCGACCAGTCCCTCCTGGGACAGCTTCGTCAGAGCGTGGTAAATCGAACCGAAGGCGACATTGGCCCAGTGCTCGACGCCCCAGAGCTGGAGCTTCTTGCGGACCTCATAGCCGTGGTGCGGCCCAGCGAGCAGTGCGCCGAGGATCAGCACTCTCGTCGATGACATGCTCCAATTTGTATACAAGTTTGAGTAGCGCCGTCAAGCGCGGGTGAAGGCGCGGAGCTCAACGTGGCCTTGAGGGGGGTCCGCCAGGCAGCACCGCAGTCATGGCCCGCGGGATCAATCGACAGCACGGGAAGCCATCGCGGTTCAAGCCTCCGGCGTGGATGAGTCGTCCGGGACCCAGCCTTCGACGTAGCCGGTCATCAGGGCGCCGAGTTCCCGCGGGAACAGGTCGGCGACGACGTCCGTGATGGGCCACCACCGCGCGGGAGGCGGGAAGACTTCCGCCCCCTCCGGGCGGGCCAGTTCGATGATGATCAACCTGTCGACACGCAGTGGCCACCACACCGACCGCCCGCCGGCGCTCCAGGAGGATCGTCCTGCTGTCGTGCACAGTCAAGACGATCAGCAGCGTGCGACGCATGTCCCGGACGGCCGGCCTCACGAGTGTCATCTCGGGTGTTCCCATCAGGTGGTGGGAAAAGACCCCTCCATCAGGGCGTTCCCGAACTGGATGCCGAGGTGGCCCAGGGCGGCTCCTCCGTCTCCAGTTCACTGAACCCCACGGCTGGTCGCTCCGAGCGGCACACGGACGTGGTGACGCTGGTGCGAAGCCGGGAATTCTCGGTACTGGACCAGGCGGCGCGAGCTTCCGTACCGGGACCGCCCCAGCCCGCGGGCGCCGCCGCGCTGGTGGCCTCTCCGCATCATCGAGGTCCTGATCGGGCTGCACCTGGAGCGCCTCCAAGTACGCGGCCGCCCGGGTTCGATCCAGTGCGACGCACGCTGGGCGAGCGGGAGGAGGCGAAGTCCGAGGAGCTGCGGCGGGCGGGGGTGCGAGGAGCGTCCGCCCGGACGATGCGGCGCAGGCGGCAGAGGTACGAGACAGACGGGCGGGGCGGACTGGCAGATGGTCGGGCGGGGCGTCGTGAGGAGTCCCTCGGGCACCATTCCACATGCGTCCTGACCTAGGGAAACGCCCGCCGAACGGCGGTATTTCGGCGGGCGCTTCCCCGGTTCTTTCCTGCTTTTCCTGCAGCTTCGGGGCACTGCTGGCCATGCGTTGGTCACGTGACCATCCCGCCTCGCCTGCCTGTTCAGGCTTTCTCGATTGCCTCGAAGATGTCGGCGTCGGTCTCCCGCTGCCAGGTCGGGAGATCGGGCCAGTCAGCGACGTAACCCGGCTTGGGGTCCTCGAAGTGCTTCAGCATCTGCGCCGTCCAGCACGTCGCCACGAACCGGCTCTTCTGCTCCCGGGACAGCCGCGACGTGTGCCCGTCGCTGACCTCGATGAACTGGCGCACCTGGTGGAAGACGGGCCCTGCGGCCTCGCGCTCCCGCTGCGGCATGTCCTCCCACGGGGTCACATAGCCCGGCTTGGGCTCACCCGGGAAGTGCTGTCGTACCCCGGAGGTCCACGCTTCCCTGAACAGTCGTGCACCATCGACCCGCGGCATGGCGCCCCCTCTCGTCATGACGTGCCCAGTGCGGCGATCTCCGCCCCGAGGTCCGCTACCCGCTGGTCTCGACGCAGGGGGCCGACCTGCCGCACAGGGCTTGGAGTCTACGGGCGACGTAACTGGAGGCCGGGGAGACCCCCGTTGTGGTCTCCGCCGACGTCCGGCATCACTCGCCGGGCGGTCACGCCACAGCCGGAGAAACAGAAAAACCCCAGATCAACTGGGGTCTCTGCTGGTGTCCGAGGGGGGACTTGAACCCCCACGCCCGATAAAGGGCACTAGCACCTCAAGCTAGCGCGTCTGCCATTCCGCCACCCGGACAAGGTGTCTGTCTCGCGGCCCGTGGCCGTTCCGACGTGGAAAACCATAGCAAACATTCGGAGGGCCCGATCACGCCCCCGTCCCGCCGGGGCGGCCTTGGGCGCCGGGGCGGGGGAGCGGGAGGATGGAGGGGACCACCAGCAGCGACGCGGGAGGAATCAGCGTGAGCGAGTCGAGCACGGGGCGGACCGTCACCGGTGAGGACGAGGTCGTCGACCTCTGCCGCGACCTGATCCGGATCGACACCAGCAATTACGGCGACCACTCCGGCCCGGGTGAGCGGGCGGCCGCCGAGTACGTCGCCGAGAAGCTCGCCGAGGTCGGCCTGGAGCCCCGGATCATCGAGTCCCACCGGGGCAGGGCCTCCACGGTGGCCCGGATCGCGGGCGAGGACCCGACCCGGCCGGCCCTTCTCATCCACGGGCACACCGATGTCGTCCCGGCCAACGCCGACGACTGGACGCACCACCCGTTCTCCGGCGAGATCGCGGACGGCTGCGTCTGGGGCCGGGGCGCCGTGGACATGAAGGACATGGACGCCATGACCCTGGCCGTCGTACGGGACCGGCTGCGCAGCGGTCGCCGGCCGCCGCGCGACATCGTCCTGGCCTTCCTGGCCGACGAGGAGGCCGGCGGCACCTTCGGCGCCCGGTACCTGGTCGACAAGCACCCGGACCTCTTCGAGGGGGTGACCGAGGCGATCGGCGAGGTCGGCGGCTTCTCCTTCACCGTCAACGAGAACCTCCGCCTGTACCTGGTCGAGACCGCGGAGAAGGGCATGCACTGGATGCGGCTGACGGTGGACGGCACCGCCGGGCACGGCTCCATGACCAACACCGACAACGCCATCACCGAGCTGTGCGAGGCGGTGGGGCGGCTCGGCCGGCACACCTGGCCGGTGCGGGTGACCAAGACCGTACGGTCCTTCCTGGACGAGCTCTCCGACGCGCTCGGCACCCCGCTGGACCCGGACGACATGGAGGCCACCCTCGCCAAGCTGGGCGGCATCGCCAAGATGATCGGCGCCACCCTGCGCAACTCCGCCGCCCCGACCATGCTCGGCGCCGGATACAAGGTGAACGTCATCCCCGGTCAGGCCACCGCCCATGTGGACGGGCGCTTCCTGCCCGGTTACGAGGACGAGTTCCTGGCCGACCTGGACCGGATCCTCGGCCCCCGGGTGCGGCGCGAGGACGTGCACGCCGACAAGGCCGTGGAGACCGGCTTCGACGGTGACCTGGTGGACGCCATGCAGTCGGCGCTGAAGGCGGAGGACCCGATCGCCCGGGCGGTGCCGTACATGCTCTCCGGCGGCACGGACGCCAAGTCCTTCGACGACCTCGGCATCCGCTGCTTCGGCTTCGCACCGCTCAAGCTGCCCCCGGAGCTGGACTTCGCCGGGATGTTCCACGGGGTGGACGAGCGGGTACCGGTGGACGGCCTGAAATTCGGTGTGCGGGTGCTGGACCGGTTCATCGACGCGAGCTGAAGCCGGGAAGCCGGGGCCCGGGTACGCCCCCGGCCGCACGGCGGACCGGGGCCAGGAGGAGCGGACAGGGAGACGAGGCCCGGTGGCGCGCGTTCCGTCGCGTGCTGCCGGGCCTTCGCCATGCCGCGCCCGCGGGCCGGCACGGCCCGACGCCGACCGACACCGCCCGACGCCGACCGACACCGCCCGACGCCGACCGACACCGCCCGACGCCGACCGGCACGGACCGGCATGGGCTGACGCGGGCCGACAGTCGGGCTGTCCGCTGAGCAGACCCTCCCACAATCGTTCGGATGTGCACGCATGACCGGTACGAGTGAACGCCGTCATCTCCCGTAGCCCGGTTACCTCCCTCTCGTTACAGGTGGTGCGGTCCGCGGCTGGGACCGCATTGCCTACGAGGAGGAATAATGATCAAGAAGGTTGTCGCCGCCGCGGCTGCCACCGGCGGTCTGGTGATCGCGGGCGCGGGCATGGCCGTCGCCGACTCGGGCGCTCAGGGTGCCGCCGTCGGTTCCCCGGGCGTCCTCTCCGGCAACGTCCTCCAGGTGCCCGTGCACGTGCCGATCAACATCTGCGGCAACACCGTGGACATCATCGGCCTGCTGAACCCGGCCTTCGGCAACACCTGCGTCAACGACTGACGTTGCGCCATGCCCCCATCGAGGGGCCTTGTAGCCGGCCGGCCCCGGAGCGCGAGCCACGCGCCCCGGGGCCGGCGGGCATGGGCCGCCGGGCGCGGTGCCCGGTGGTTATCGAGAAGCCTAGAAGGCAGGGAACCAGCTATGCGACAGGTCACGCGCAAGGGCCTGACCATCGTGGCGGCCGCGGGCGGCGTGCTCGCGCTCGGCGGCGGCATCGCGTCCGCCCACAACGGCGGCGCGGGCGCCTGGGGCGCCGCTTCGCACTCGCCCGGCGTCGCGTCCGGGAACACGGTCCAGGTGCCGGTCGACGTGCCGGTCAACGCGTGCGGCAACACCGTGAACGTGGTGGGCGCGCTCAACCCGTCGTTCGGGAACAAGTGCGTCAACAAGGGCAGTGGGGCCAAGGCGGAAGGCGCGACCAGCAATTCGCCGGGCGTCGCCTCCGGCAACAACGTCCAGGCCCCGGTCCATGTGCCGGTCAACGCGTGCGGCAACAGCGTCGACGTGGTGGGTGTGCTCAACCCCGCGTTCGGCAACGAGTGCGGCACCGGCCACAAGCCCGGCAAGCCCGAGCAGCCCGGCAAGCCGGAGAAGCCCGACAACCCCCACGAGCCGGACAACCCGGAGGAGCCGGAGGAGCCGAACCACCCCGGCCACCCGGAGGAGCCGGACAACCCGGACGAGCCGAACCACCCCAACGAGCCCCAGGAGCCGGGCGAGCCGGGCAACCCGCACGAGCCGAACCACCCCAACCGGCCGCACGAGCCCGGCAACCCCGGTGAACCCGGCTCGCCGGAGGGGCCGAACAACCCCGGTCCGCAGGGCGACACCCCGCACGGCCCCGGCGACCAGCTGGCGTCCACCGGTGCCGCCCCGCTGGAGATGCTGATCCCGGCGGGTGCCGGTCTGCTGCTCGGCGGCGCGGTCCTCTACCGCCGCTCCCGCCGCGCCGCGCGCTCGGTCTAGGGTCTTTCGTCTGGATCAGGCTGGATCAGTGAGCGGCGTCCGGTGCCCTGGGGCATCCCCAGGCCCTCGGGGCCGAGGGGAGGCATCGCGAGGCGGAGGATGGGGGCACCTCCCGGCCGAAGGCTGGGGGAGGGTCCCTGCGGAGCAGCGGCGACCGACGACAACTCCCCCGGACGAAGTCTGGGGGAGTGCGGTGCCCTGGGGGCACCTCCCGGCGAAGCTGGGGGAGCGGTGTGAGCCCGGCAAGATCCGAACGACAGGCCCTATGGCCCGGGGACGTACCGCCGCGCGTCCGTGACCGCCCGTGCGATACGGACGCGCGTCCGACGGAGCGGGACCCGCATGTCCGCGGGTCCCGCTCCGTCCGTCTGCCTGTCTCTGCCTGCCTGCCCCCCCGGCCGTCTGTCCGTCCGGCGGTCGGCCGTACGGTCACCGGCTGCCCACCGGGCGTCATCGCCGCACCGGCGCCCGGTGCCGGCCGCCGGCCGTGTCGCCCGTGGACCGGACCGTCACTCACGCGAGCGAGGACGTCACCAGGTGGCGCGCACCTGGCGGATGATGCGCCGGCGCAGCCGCACCCGGCGGCTCCCGTCCCGGAGCAGGCTCAGCCGGTCCAGTTCCCAGTGCCCGTACTCGGCGCGCTCGGTCAGCAGGCGGGTGGCCTCCTTGCGGGAGACACCGCGAGGTACATACACATCGACAAATTCGTATTCCGGCATCGCATCTATTGTGCGTGCACCGGCCCGGTACGGATAGCGTCTGCACTATGTCTGATGCTGCGCAGCCCACCGCTGCCGAGGTACGCGCCGCCGCCGAGGCGGTCAAAGCCGCACTCGACCGCCACCTGGAAGCGGTCGAGAACCGCACGGGCGATGACGACCCCGCCGTCTACGCCGCGTTCAACGACCTCGCCGCGGCGGCCGAGGCATACGACGAACGGCTCTACGACCGGTACGACGAGGTCACCCCCTTCGAGATCCCGGGAGTGGAGGACTCCCTGCCCCCGTACGAGGGGCCGGAGCAGCCCAGCGCGCTCAGTGTGCTGATCCGCCGCGACTACGCCGTCTCCGAGCCGCTGCGGCTGCTCGCACAGGCCCAGCGGATCGCGGACGCCGACCGGGACGAGGACGACCGCGCCGGGGCGAACGCGGTGGTGGGCACGAGTGTGCACGCCGCGCTCGGGGTGCTCTTCGGGGAGTTCGAACCGGACGAGATCGCCTCCCGCCACAAGGAGTTCGGCCTTGAGGAGGGCGACTCCACGCTCTGGGTCGCGGCCGCCGACGAGCTGCCCGAGCCGGGGGAGTGGCTCAGCACCCCGTTCGACCAGGCCGATCCCGGCCGGGTCGTCTGCCGCTTCGACGTCAGCTCGGTCTTCGACGAGGACGAGCTGTACGAGGGCGTGGACGACGAGCTGGACGACGAGGACGAGGGCGCCGAGGACGCCGAGGACGCCGAGGATCTCTACGAGGGAGAAGAGGAAGAAGCGGGAGAAGGGGAGGACGAGGGGGACGACGGAGACGAGGCGGACGAGAACGGCCCCGGCGCTCCGGACGCCGGTCAGGCGCCGGGAGCGGGTGGGGCGGGCGGCACCCGGCGCGGCCGCTGACCCCCTGGTGCCACGGCGGCGTGCCGCGCGGCTTCCGGTCTCCGGGGCCACGCGGCACGTCGCCGTCGGATCGCCCGGCCCGCCGGGCCGTTCGGGCCGTCACTCCGTCGCGGGCTCGGCCAGCAGGCCCTCCAGCAGGGGGCGCAGCCGGGTGGTCCGGGCCGGGGCGGGCACGTCCGCCACCGCGCGCGGCAGCGCCTGGTCCACGCCGTGCACCACCGAGAGGTGCCGCTCGCCCCGGCCGAACGCCGTGTAGACCCAGGCCCGGTCCAGCGCTCCGGCCGCGTCGCCCGGGAGCACCACCACCGCGGCCGCCCAGCGCATTCCGGCGGCCTGGTGCGCGGTCAGCGCCCAGCCGTGCCGCACCGCCGACTCCACCCGCTCCCTCGGTACGCGCACGGGCTCGCCCTCGCAGTCCAGCCGCAGGCCCTCCGCGTCGGCCCCGGCCACCGTCGCCTGGGCGGTCCGGCCCGGCGCGGGTGTGTAGGCCACCCGGTCGCCCGGGTCGAAGCCGCCGAACCGCCCGGGGCCCGGGTTGAGCCGCTCCTTGAGCGCCGCGTTGAGCGCCCGGGTGCCGGCCGGGCCGCCATGGCCGACCGTGATCACCTGGGTCCGCGCGGCGGGCACTCCGATGACGCGCGGTACCGAGTCCGCGACCAGCTGGACCGTCCGGTGCACCGCCTCGCCCGGCTCCCGCACCGGTACGATCACCACTTCCCGGCCCGGGGCCTCGACCTGGTTCAGCTCGCCGACCCCGATGCCCGACACCAGCTCCCCGACCGGCCCCGGGTCCGGCCGGCGGGAGGCGATCCGGGGACACACCCGGGCCGCGAGCACATCCGCGAAGACCTGGCCCGCGCCGGCCGAGCCCAGCACCGCCGGATCGCCGCTCAGCACCAGCCGGCAGCCGTCCGGCAGCGCCTCCACCAGCATCGCGGCCGTCTCGACGTCCAGCTGCGGGGCGTCCAGCACGACCAGCAGGTCGAGAGCGAGGGCGCCGTCCTCGTCCCGCCCGGGACCGGCCGCCCCCGAGAGCAGTCCGCCCACGGTCGCCGTCGCCACCTCCGCCCCGGCCAGCCGCCGGCGGCCGTTCTCGGCGTGCGTCAGCACCAGGGCCCGCAGCCCGAGCGCGCCGGCCGCCCCGGCCAGCTCCACCGGTTCCGCCCGGGCCGCCTCGCCACCCGTGTGCGCCACCAGTCCGTGGCCGGCGAGCGCCCGGGACAGCTCACCGGCCGGCTCGATCCGCTCCCAGCGGGGATCCGCCCCGGACCTGGCCAGCCGGGCCAGCCCGTCGGCCAGGCTCTCCTCCGCCAGGGCGTACCGGTCCAGCCCGAGCAGCACGGGCACCTCCCCGGCCGTCTCCGCCTCCGGCGGGCCCGCCGGGGCCGCGTCCGGCGCGCCGTCGGCGTCGTGGCCGGCCGCGGGCGTCTCCGGGGCCTCCGCCCCGGGCTCCCCCTCCGCCTCCGGCTGGAAGACCAGCACCGCACCCTCGGCGACGGCGGCCCGGACCGCCTCGTCCGGGTCCGGCACCCGCTGCCGGGCCAGCTCCGCGCGCACCGCGGCCAGCTCCAGCGCCGTGTGCCCCCGGCGGGCCGCCCGCTCCAGCAGCCAGCCGACCAGCGCGGCGGCCCGCCGGTCGTCGCCCGGGCCGGCCTCGGGCCCGAGCAGCGCCCGCGCGAAGCCGTCGGCCTGCTCCGGGCGCACCCCCGCCACCAGCAGCAGCCGCCACGGGTCCGCCCGCAGCAGCTCCGCCGCCGGGGCGCCGAGCGTCTCCAGCACCGGTCCCGCCAGCGCCTCCGGCGCACCGCCCCGCGCCAGCACCTCACCGACGGCCGCCCTCGCCTCCTCCGGCACCGGGGCGGGGCCGGGCGTCTCCGCCCGGTGCGGGGTCGCCACCGGACCGGGAGCCGGAACGGCGGCCCGCCGCGGAGCGGCTCCTTCCGGGCTCTCCGGGGCGGCCGGGGCCCTTTCGGCGGGCGCGAGGGCCGGGTAGAAGGCGGTGCCCGACGTGGTGCCGCTCTCCACCGCCCGTACGGCCGCCAGCAGGTCGGCCGCCTGCCCGCTCAGCTTGGTGCCGCTCTCCACCGGCGCGCTCCTGGCCGCCTTGCGCTCCTCGATCCGCGCCCGCAGCTCCTGCTGGGCGGCCAGCTCCGCCTGTGCCTCCGAGAGCCCGCCGCCCTCGGCGGGGCCGTCGCCGCGCTCCGTGGCGCCGTCGCCGCCCTCGGGGGAGCCGGGGCCGTCCTCCTCCGCGGTGGATCCCGCCGAGTCCGGCACGGAGGGATCAGAGAAATCCGAGGAATCGGATGAACCAGAGGGAGCGGAGGGAGCGGAGGTGTCGGAGTCGTCCGGTTCCGCCGCCGTGGCACCGTCTCCGCCGGCCGCGTCCGCGCCGGAGTCGTCTCCGCCGGAGCCGCCCGCCGGGCCGTCCGGGGCGGGTGAGTCCACCGGCTCCGGGGCGGCGGATACGGGGGCGTCGTCGGCCGGGGTGCCGGGGGTCTCCCCCCGGTGGGGCGCGGTCACAGCGTGCTCCAGTCCTGATCGGGATAGCGGTGCACGGGCGCCGACACATCGTCCAGCGCCTGGCAGATCTCGTCAGGAAGACTAAGGGTCTCCACTGACAGCGCCCCCGCCAGCTGCGCCGCGTCGCGCGCCCCCACGATCGGCGCCACCACACCCGGCCGGTCCCGCACCCAGGCCAGCGCCACCTGGAGCGGAGTGGCCGCCAGACCGTCCGCCGCCGTCATCACCGCGTCCACGATCCGGGTCGCCGCGTCGTCCAGATACGGTTCCACAAAGGCCGCCAGCTGCTCGGAGGCGCCCCGTGAGCCGGCCGGCGTGGCGCGCCGGTACTTGCCGGTCAGCACGCCCCGGCCGAGCGGCGAGGAGGGCAGCAGCCCCACCTCCAGATCCAGCGCGGCGGGCAGCACCTCCCGCTCCACGCCCCGCTGCAACAGCGAGTACTCCATCTGGGTGCTGGCGAGCCGGGACCGCACACCGGGCGCGGCCAGCTGCCAGGTGGCCGCCTTCGCCAGCTGCCAGCCGCAGAAGTTGGAGACGCCGACATACCGCGCCCGGCCGCTGCTCACCGCCAGGTCCAGCGCCTGGAGCGTCTCCTCCAGCGGGGTCCCCGGGTCGAAGGCGTGCACCTGCCACAGATCCACGTACTCCATGCCCAGCCGGTGCAGCGAGGCGTCGAGCGCGGCGAGCAGATGGCCGCGCGAGCCGTCGAACCGCCGGTCCGGGTCCGGCACGCTGCCCGCCTTGGTCGCGACCACCAGGTCCTCGCGCGGGATCAGCCGCTTCACCAGCTGGCCGAGCAGGTGCTCGGCCTCGCCGCCGCCGTACACATCGGCCGTGTCGACCAGCGTCCCGCCCGCCTCCCAGAACGTCCTCAACTGGTCGGCCGCGTCGTCCTCGTCGGTGTCCCGGCCCCAGGTGAGGGTGCCGAGCCCGATCCGGGACACGCGCAGGCCGGTGCGGCCGAGATGCCTCTGCTCCATGTGCGGGAGAGTACTGGCCCGGGGCCCGCCCGCAGCGGGGCTGTGGACAAGGGCCGGGGACGGCGGGGCGCCGGGCGCCGCCCCGCCGTCCGGCCGCCCGTCGGCCGGGGGCACGCGCTCCTGACGGACCACCCGGCCGCGCGCTACAGTCCGCCGAGTACGTTACTGGTCAGTACGCGAAGCGATGAGCACCAAGCGATGAGCACCAGTCGATGAGCACCAAGCGATGAGTAAGGGGACCGGCTATGCGGCTCGGCATCAACCTCGGCTACTGGGGCGCGGGCATGGACGGCGACAATCTGGCGGTGGCGCAGGAGGCGGACCGCCTCGGCTATGACGTGTGCTGGGCGGCCGAGGCGTACGGCTCCGACGCCCCGACCGTCCTGGCCTGGGTCGCCGCGCAGACCGAGAACATCGACATCGGCTCGGCGATCATGCAGATCCCGGCCCGCCAGCCGGCCATGACCGCCATGACCGCCGCCACCCTGGACTCGCTCTCCGGCGGCCGGTTCCGGCTCGGGCTCGGCGTCTCGGGGCCGCAGGTCTCCGAGGGCTGGTACGGCGTCACGTTCGACAAGCCGCTCTCCCGCACCCGGGAGTACGTGGAGATCGTCCGCAAGGCCATGTCCCGGGAGCGGCTTACCCACGAGGGACAGCACTGGACGCTGCCGCTGCCCGGCGGCCCCGGCAAGCCGATCAAGCTGACCGTCCACCCGGAGCGCCCGCACATCCCGCTCTACATCGCGGCCATCGGCCCCAAGAACCTGGAGCAGACCGGGGAGATCGCGGACGGCGCCCTGCTGATCTTCCCCTCCGCCGAGCACCTCGCCGAGACGGCGATCCGCCCGCTGCGCGCCGGGCGTGAGAAGGCGGGGCTCACCATGGACGGCTTCGACGTCTGTCCCACCCTGCCGCTCGCCACCGGCGACGACGTCCAGGGCCTCGCGGACATGTTCCGGCCCTACACCGCGCTCTATGTCGGCGGGATGGGCAGCCGCAAGCAGAACTTCTACAACCAGCTCGCCCAGCGGATGGGGTACGAGAAGGAGGCCGCCGAGATCCAGGAGAAGTACCTCTCCGGCAACAAGGCGGGCGCGGCCGCCGCCGTTCCGCACCGGCTGATCGACCAGACCACGCTGCTCGGCTCCGTGGAGCGGATCGCGGACCGGATGGTGGCGTACGCGGAGGCCGGGGTCACCACCCTCACCCTGGCCCCGGCGGGTTTCACCCTCGACGAGCGGGTGGCCGCCCTGCGCGCCGGAACCGCCGCCCTGGAGCGCGCGGGCCTGGTCGACTGAGACCGGCCGGACGCCGAGGGCCGGCCGACGGGGCCGCCGGTCGGCCGGGGGGCGACAGCCGGCCGGACGCCGAGCGCCCGCCGACGGGGCCGTGGATGGCCGAGGGGCCGGTCGGTGAGGGGTCACGGCGGCGGCTCGGTGTGGATCGGCGGCCGTGGTGGGGGCTCGGGGGCGCCCCGCCACGGCCGTCCCGCTGCACAACGCCCGAGCGCCCCTCCGGTTACGCGCCGCCCGGGCCGTACCACCGGTTACGCGGCACCTGGCCGTCTCTCCGGTTCACGCGGCGCCCGGCCCGCCGGCGCCGCTGCGCCCGGCCGTCCCTCGGGGCTGTGCGCCGCCCTGCCCCACCGCGCCGCCCCGCTGTTCCCCCGGCCGCGCACCACCTGGCCGACCCTCCGGCCGCGGAAGTCCGGCCGTCCCCCCGGGTTCACGCGGCGCCCGGCCCGCCGGCGGCGCGCCGCCCGGCCGTCCCTCGGGCTGTACGCCGCCCTGCCCCCCGGCGGCGCGCCAGCCGGCCGTCCCTCCGGTTCACGCGATGCCGGGCCGTCCCGGTTCACGCGGCGCCCGGCCGTTCCGCCGGCTGCGGAGCGCCCGGCCGTTGCCCCGGTTGCCGAACGCCCGGCTGTCCCGCCGGTCACGCGCCGCCCGGCCCGCCACGTCCCGGTCACACCGGAGCGGCCGGGCGCGTACCGGGGCGGGAGCCCGGCCACCCCCGGGTCCGCCTCCGCCGCCCGCTCCCTCCGCCATTCGGAGCAGCCGCCGTGCCCTGCGGCTGGCGCCCTTCCGCGTACCGCACTTGACTCGGTTTCCGCGGGGGATCCACGTGCGGGGGACCACGCGCGGACGGACCGCGCACGGAGGTGGCAGATGCTCTCGGCCCGCGGTCTGTTCCAGGAGATCTTCGACAACGACCACGCGTATCAGCTGTTCTGCTCCATCGCCGCCAGCGGTGAGGCGCAGGGCGGCTGGGAGAACGCGCGCATCGCCGCCCTGGTGCCGGAGCCCATGGCCGGGCTCGCCCCGAAGATCACCCGGCACGGCGCCGACGAGGACAAACACGGCCGGATCTTCACCGGGCTGCTCAAGCGGCGGGGCCTGGAGCCGGTGCCGGTACCGCCCGAGACCGACTACACCCTGCTGCTGGAGCGGCGCGGGATCGGGCTCGCCCATGAGAAGCTCCGGCGCGAGGAGCCGCTCACCGAGCGCGACATCGTCGTCTATCTGGCCCACAGCCGGGTGACCGAGGAGCGCGCGGCCGGCCAGATGAGTCTGCTGGTGCGGCACTTCGGCGACCACCCCGGCATCGGCCGGGCGGTCCGGATGATCTCGGCGGACGAGGACAACCACCTCGCCTACTGCCACGAGGAACTGCTCCGGCTCGCGTACGCGGGACACGGCCGGCTCATCCAGCGCCTGCTGCGGGAGAGCGCCCTCGCGGAGATCGCCGTCCACCGGGACGTCAGCCTGGCCGTCATGGCCCATCTGGGGCGCATCCTGCGCTGGCCCCGTCCCAGGACGGCCGCGCTGGCCGCCGGCATCCGGGCGGCGTACGCGTACGAGCGGGCCGGCGGCTGGCGGCGGATGACCACCCTCCGGATGCCTGAGCGCCGGAACGCCCTCGGTGGCGCGCCGCTCGGCGGGACGCCCGGCCCGGCCGAACCGGCCGCCGAGGCGGTCTGAGCCGCGCCTGATTGCGCCGTCCCGCCCCGCCGCCGGTGTCGGGCACCCGGCTCCGCCGCCCCCGCCGGCCGGGTGGCACGCGACCGGGTCCGGCACCCGGCGCCCGGCCGGCGCGGTGCGCCCGGGTCCGCCGTCCCGGCCTCGACGCCTCCGCGCTACAGCCAGCCCCGGCGCTTGAAGAGCCCGTACAGGCCGAGGACGACGGCCACCATCAGCACGATCACCGCCGGGTAGCCCCAGGCCTCCCGCAGCTCCGGCATGTGCTCGAAGTTCATCCCGTAGACACCGGCCACCATGGTGGGCACCGCGGCCATCGCCGCCCAGGCGGAGATCTTGCGCATGTCGTCGTTCTGCCGGACCCCCATCTGCGCGAGATGGGCGGACAGGATGTCCGAGAGCAGCCGGTCGAGCCCCTCCACCTGCTCGTTCGCCCGGATCAGATGGTCGCTGACGTCCCGGAAGAACGGCTGGGAGCTGTCGCTGACGAACGGCACCCCGGCCCCCGCCAGCCGGGTCATCGGCGCGGAGAGCGGCGCGGTGGCGCGGCGGAACTCCAGCACCTGCCGCTTGAAGGTGTAGATCCGGGAGGCGGTGTTCTTGGCGTCTCCGCCGGCCGGCTGGAAGACCTCGGCCTCCAGCTCCTCCAGGTCCACCTGGAGCTCGCCCGCCACGTCGATGTAGTGGTCCACCACCGCGTCGCTCACCGCGTAGAGCACCGCGGTCGGCCCCTGCTTGAGCACCTCGGGCTCGGACTCCAGCCGTTTCCGTACGGCGGACAGCGGGGCGCCCTCGCCGTGCCGGACGGTCACCGCGAAGGAGTCGCCCATGAAGACCATCAGCTCACCGGTGGAGACGGTGTCGCCCTCGGGCTCGTACACCACGGGCTTGAGCACCACGAAGAGTGAGTCGTCGTAGATCTCCAGCTTGGGCCGCTGATGGGCCTTGAGGGCGTCCTCCACCGCCAGCGGATGCAGCCCGAACTCCTTCGAGACATGCTCGAATTCCTGCTCGGTGGGCTCGTGCAGCCCGATCCAGATGAAGGCGTCCCCGCCGGACGCCCGCGCGGCGTCCAGGGCGTCGGAGAAGTCGGACGGCCCGTCGCTGCGGTGTCCGTCCCGGTAAATGGCACAGTCGACGATCACAGCGCGTATCCTTCCCCGCCTCGTCCACCTCGCACATATGTCTTCAGATGACTTCGGGTGGGGGCGCCCGAGGGGGGGCTTCCCGGAGGTGCCCAGGGGACTTCCCGGAGGCGCCCGGTGGGTTTCCCGGAGGTGCCCGGGGCTCCCCGGAGGGCGTCCACCGGGCCGCCCGGCCCGTGCCCGGAGCCACGCCCGGCCAGGTCACGGGGGCCAGGGCCTAGGCTGGCAACCATGGCCACGCTGATCCTCGTACGGCACGGGCGTTCGACCGCCAACACTTCCGGGCTGCTCGCCGGCTGGACGCCGGGTGTCGCCCTCGACGACCGGGGGGCCGCGCAGGCGGTGGCGCTGCCCGGACGGCTGGCGGAGGTGCCCTTCGCCCTCGCCGTCAGCAGCCCGCTCCAGCGCTGCCGGGAGACCCTTCAGCCGCTGCTGGACGAGCGCCCCGGGCTGCCGTTCCACACCGACGAGCGGATCGGCGAGTGCCACTACGGCGACTGGTCGGGGCGGAAGCTGGCCGAGCTCAACGACGAGCCGCTGATGGAGGTCGTCCAGCAGCACCCGTCCGCCGCCGCCTTTCCCGGTGGCGAGTCGATGCCCGCGATGCAGGCGAGGGCCGTCGCGGCGGTGCGCGAGTGGAACGCGCGGGTCGACGCCGAGCACGGCGAGGACGCGGTCTTCCTGATGTGCTCGCACGGCGACATCATCAAGTCGATCGTGGCGGACGCCCTCGGCCTCCATCTCGACCTCTTCCAGCGGATCCATGTGGACCCCTGCTCGGTGACCGCGATCCGCTACACCCGGCTGCGCCCCTTCCTGGTGCGCCTCGGGGACACCGGCGACTTCGGCTCGCTGGTGCCCCGGCAGGGCGGCGGCGGCTCCACCGCGCAGGTGGGCGGCGGCGCGGGCGCACCGTGATCGCCAGGGGCAGTAGGGTGGACGCGCCGTGGACCGCCGCGAGGCCCGGTGACCCGTCGGCCCCGAGCTGAACCCGAGCACGCACGTATCAAGCATTCACGTATCACCAGCATTGACGTATCAAGGGAGAGGGAACGTGTCCCGTCAGGTGTTCCTCTACGACCCGCCGGACCGCTTCGTGGCCGGTACGGTCGGGCTGCCTGGGCGCCGTACGTTCTTCCTCCAGGCGTCCGCCGGGGGCCGGGTCACCAGTGTGGCCCTGGAGAAGGCCCAGGTGGCGGCGCTCGCGGAGCGGATCGACGAGCTGCTGGACGAGGTGGTCCGGCGTACCGGCGGCAATGCCCCGGTACCGGCGGTCGCGCCCTCCGAGGTCGCGGACACGGCGCCGCTGGACGCGCCCGTGGAGGAGGAGTTCCGCGTCGGCACCATGGCGCTGGCCTGGGACGGCGAGGACCAGCGGATGATCGTGGAGGCGCAGGCGCTGGTCGAGCTGGAGGCGGAGTCCGACGAGGACCTCGCCGAGGCCGAGGAGCGGCTGCTCCAGGACGAGGAGAACGGGCCCCCGATGCTGCGGGTCCGGCTGACCGGCGCCCAGGCGAGGGCCTTCGCCAAGCGCGCGCTGGACGTGGTCAACGCCGGCCGGCCGCCGTGCCCGCTGTGCAGCCTGCCGCTCGATCCGGAAGGACACGTATGCCCGCGCCAGAACGGATACCGCCGGAGCGTCTGACCCCGGTGGAGCCGTCCTCCCCGCTCGCGCCCGGATCCGGGGACGGGGGCGCCACCACCGGGACGGTGGACCCGCTCGCGCTGCTCACCACCGGTGAGCTGACCGTGCGCGGGCAGGTGCGCGAGGCGTCCAACGCGGTGCTCCTCTGCTCCGTGACGCCGGCCGGCGGCCCCGGTGGGGACCCCGGCGCGGGCGGCGGGAGCGCCGGCGCCCAGGTGGCGGCCGACTGCGTCTACAAGCCGGTCGCCGGGGAGCGCCCGCTCTGGGACTTCCCGGACGGCACCCTGGCCGCCCGGGAGGTGGCCGCGTACGAGATCTCGGCGGCGACCGGCTGGGACCTCGTGCCGCCGACCGTGCTCCGGGACGGTCCGTACGGCGAGGGCATGGTCCAGCTCTGGATCGGGGGCGACCCGGCCGCCTCCCTGCTGGCCCTGGTGGACGGCGAGGAGCCGGGGGAGGGGTGGAAGGCGGTCGGGCTCGCCCAGGTGGACGAGGACCGCACCGCCCTGCTGGTGCACGCCGACGACCCCCGGCTGCGGCGGCTCGCGGTCCTGGACGCGGTGATCAACAACGGTGACCGCAAGGGCGGCCATCTGCTGCCCGCGCCGGACGGCCGGCTGTACGCCATCGACCACGGGGTCACCTTCCACACCGACGACAAGCTGCGCACCCTGCTCTGGGGCTGGGCGGGCGAGCCGCTCACCGAGGAGGCCCTGGAGGTGCTGGCCCGGCTGGACGCCGCCCTGGCCCCGGGGGAGCCGCTGGCCGGCCGCCTCGCCCCGCTGCTCACCCCCGCCGAGATCACGGCGCTGCGGGACCGGGTCGCCGGACTGCTCAAGTCGGCCCGCCACCCGGAGCCGTCCGGCGAGTGGCCGGCCATCCCCTGGCCCCCGGTCTGACCCGTACCCTCCGGCCACTCCCGAGCCGGGCCCGGTCCATAGACGCGCCCCGGCCGTCCGGACCGGACCCGGCTCGTCCGTGCGCCCCGGTCGTCCGCGCGCCCCGGTCGTCCGCGTGGATCGGCCCGGTCGCGGTGGGCCCGAGCCGGGTCGCGTACGTGACGGCGTACCGGGGCACCGGGCCCCGCGCCAGGTTCCCGTATCGGTACGAACCGGTCGGCCCCGCTCCGTACCACCGGCCGGGCGGGTGGCCGGAGCGGCTGTCCGGTTCGTATCCGGAAGCTCCATCCGGTTACGCTCATGACATGCATGCCTGGCCCGCTTCTGAGGTCCCCGCCCTGCCCGGCACGGGCCGCGACCTCCGGATCCACGACACCGCGACCGGGGGACGGGTGACCCTCACCCCCGGTCCGGTCGCCCGCATCTATGTCTGCGGCATCACGCCGTACGACGCCACCCATCTGGGGCACGCGGCGACCTACAACGCCTTCGACCTCGTGCAGCGCGTATGGCTCGACACCAAGCGGCAGGTCCACTACGTCCAGAACGTCACCGACGTGGACGACCCGCTGCTGGAGCGGGCCGTGCGCGACGGCGTCGACTGGACCGGTCTGGCCGAGCGCGAGACGGCGCTCTTCCGCGAGGACATGACCGCCCTGCGGATGCTCCCGCCGCGCCAGTACATCGGCGCCGTGGAGGCCATACCGGGCATCGTGCCGCTGGTGGAGCGGCTCCGGGACGCGGGAGCGGCGTACGAGCTGGACGGCGACACCTATTTCTCCGTCGAGTCCGACCCGCACTTCGGCTCGGTCTCCCACTACGACGCCGAGGTCATGCGGGCGCTCTCCGCCGAGCGCGGCGGCGACCCCGACCGGCCCGGCAAGAAGAACCCGCTGGACCCGATGCTGTGGATGGCCGCCCGCGAGGGCGAGCCGAGCTGGGACGGCGGCAGCCTGGGCCGCGGCCGGCCCGGCTGGCACATCGAGTGCGTCGCCATCGCCCTGGACCACCTGGGCATGGGCTTCGACGTCCAGGGCGGCGGTTCCGACCTGGTCTTCCCGCACCACGAGATGGGCGCCTCGCACGCCCAGGCGCTCACCGGCGAGTACCCCTTCGCCCGCGCGTACGTCCACGCCGGCATGGTGGCGCTGGACGGCGAGAAGATGTCCAAGTCCAAGGGGAATCTGGTCTTCGTCTCCACCCTGCGCCGGCAGGGCGTGGACCCGGCCGCGATCCGGCTGGCGCTGCTCGCCCACCACTACCGCGCCGACTGGGAGTGGACCGACCAGGTCCTGGAGGACGCCGTGGAGCGGCTGGGCCGCTGGCGCGCCGCCGTCTCCCGCCCGGACGGGCCGACCGCCGACGCCCTGGTGGCGGAGGTCCGGGAGGCGCTCGCCGACGACCTGGACGCGCCCGCCGCGCTGGCGGCCGTGGATCGCTGGGTGGCCCTCCAGACGGAGCGGGGCGGTGAGGACGGGGGAGCGCCGGGCCTGGTGTCCCGTACCGTCGACGCGCTGCTGGGCGTCGCGCTCTAGGGCCGGTCGTACGGCCCGCGCGAGGGCTGCGGCCCGCGCGCGGGCATGAGAAAGGGGCGGTGCCACCGGGTCATCCGGTGGCACCGCCCCTTTCGCCGCATCTGTGCGCCGTGCCGCGTGGGGCGGGCGAACACCCGAGACGCGCGCGGCGGTTCAGTCGTCCGACGCGGAATCCCGCGTTCCGGGCGGCTGATTGTCGTCCCCGCCGCTCCCACCGCCGGTCTCCTCGGTGCCGGCGTTGCCCGAAGTGTCCGGCGCACCCGAGGAGTCCGCAGTGCCCGTGGTGTCCGGGGCGTCGGAGGACTTGTCGGAGCGGGAATCGGAGCCGGAGCGGGAATCGGAGCCGGAGCCGGAGCCGGTCCCGCCGGGCTCCTCGTCCGTCCCCGGACGGGGCGGTTTCGGGCGGGAGAGCCCGCCGGAGGTGTCCCGGAGGTACGAGCCCTCGCCGCTCTCCGTCGCGTGTCCCGGGGCCGTCCCGCCGCCCGGGCCACCGTCCCGCCGGCGCAGATACCGCTCGAACTCCCGGGCGATGGCCTCGCCGGAGGCCTCCGGCAGCTCGGCGGTGTCCCTGGCCTCCTCCAGCGTCTGCACGTACTCCGCCACCTCGCTGTCCTCGGAGGCGAGTTGGTCCACCCCGACCTGCCAGGCGCGGGCGTCCTCGGTGAGTTCACCGAGCGGGATGCGGAGGTCGATGAGGTCCTCCAGCCGGTTGAGCAGGGCCAGGGTGGCCTTCGGGTTGGGCGGCTGGGAGACGTAGTGCGGCACCGCCGCCCAGAGGCTCACCGCCGGAACGCCCGCGTGGGTGCAGGCCTCCTGGAGGACGCCGACGATGCCGGTCGGGCCCTCGTACCGGGTCTCCTCCAGGTCCATGGTGCGGGCCAGGTCCGGGTCGGAGGTGACCCCGCTGACCGGAACCGGCCGGGTGTGCGGGGTGTCACCGAGCAGGGCGCCCAGGATCACCACCATCTCCACGCCCAGTTCATGGGCGAAGCCCAGGATCTCGTTGCAGAACGAGCGCCAGCGCATGGACGGTTCGATGCCCCGCACCAGCACCAGGTCGCGCGGCTTCTCCCCGCCCACCCGGACCACCGAGAGCCGGGTCGTCGGCCAAGTGATCTTCCGCGTCCCGCCCTCCATGAACACCGTGGGGCGGTTGACCTGGAAGTCGTAGTAGTCCTCGGCGTCGAGCGCCGCGAACACCTCGCCCTTCCACTCGCGCTCCAGGTGTGCGACCGCGGTGGAGGCGGCGTCGCCGGCGTCGTTCCAGCCCTCGAACGCGGCCACCATGACCGGGTCGATCAGCTCGGGAACCCCCTCCAGCTCGATCACCCGGGTCTCCTTCCGACGTTGCGTGCGTACGGACCAACCTTACGGCTTCCACGGGACCCTCCCGCCGCGCCGGCTCACGACCGGTTCAGCCACTCCGGCGCGTCGTCCCGACGGGGAGCCAGTACCCATCCCGGCTGCGGAAACACCGCCGTTCACGCCATGTGCGCACACCCCGCCCGCCCGGTGCACGGCCGTCGCGGGGCACCCGTTCCCGGGCCACCCCGGGCCACCCCGGGTGCCGTCCGCCGGGAGTCCCCGGGGACGCTCCGGAACGGGTTCCGGCGGGCCGCCCCGGCCGTTCCGGGGTACCCCGGCCGTTCCCGGCGACCCCGGCCGTTCGCGGGGTACGCCGAGGGCGGCGCTCCCGCACCGGGGAGCGCCGCCCTGGAGGCTGTACGGCCGGAGGTGACCGGACCGCCGCCGGAGCGGCGGCCCGGCGGGGTGCCGTCAGTCCCGCTTGCCGAGCAGGTCCTCGACCCTGGCGCGGATGTCGTCCGTGGCGAGGCCCCGGATGGTCAGCGTCGTCCGGCGGCGCAGCACGTCGTCCGGGGTCTCGGCCCACTCGTGGTCGCGGGCGTAGGCCACCTGGGCCCAGATCTCCGGGGCGTCCGGGTGGATCCGCTCGGCCAGCTCCGGGTTCTCGTACGCCATCCGCGCGATGTCGAAGGCGAGCGAGCCGTAGTGGGTGGACAGATGGCGGGCGGTGTCGGCGGCCATCCGGGGGCCGGGGGTGCCGCCGTCCACCAGCAGCCGGTGGGCGACCGCCCGGGGGTTGGCGATACCGGGCAGCGGCAGCTTCTTCGGCAGCTCCCCGATGGGCTCCATGTCCTCGCCCAGCGGCCGGCCCGGCAGCGCGGCCAGCTTGTTCATCACCGTACGGCCGATGTGGCGGAAGGTCGTCCACTTGCCGCCGGCCACCGACAGCATCCCGCCCCGGCCTTCGGTGACCACCGTCTCGCGCTTGGCCTTGGAGGTGTCCCCGGGGCCGCCGGGCAGCACCCGCAGACCGGCGAACGAGTAGGTGATCAGGTCGCGGGAGAGCTGCTGGTCGCGGATGGAGAAGGCGGCCTCGTCCAGGATCTGGGCGACGTCCTTCTCGTTGACCGCGACCTCGCCCGGGTCGCCCTCGTACTCCTCGTCGGTGGTGCCGAGCAGCAGCATGTCCTCCCAGGGGAGGGCGAAGGTGATCCGGTACTTGTCGATCGGGGTCGCCAGCGCGGCCTTCCACGGCGAGGTCCGCTTGAGCACCAGGTGGGCGCCCTTGGAGAGCCGGATCGAGGGCGCCGCGTCCGGGTCCTCCAGCTTCCGCAGGTGGTCCACCCAGGGGCCGGTGGCGTTGAGCACCAGCCGGGCGTCCACGCCGAACTCGCTGCCGTCCAGCCGGTCGCGCAGCTCGGCGCCGGTGACCCGGCCCCGGGTGAAGCGCAGCCCGGTGACCTCGGCGTGGTTGAGCACGGTGGCGCCCGCGTCCACGGCCGCGCGGACCGTCATCAGCGCCATCCGGGCGTCGTTCATCTGGTCGTCGCCGTAGACGGCCACGGCCTTGAGGTTGTCGGTGCGCAGCTCCGGCACGTCCTGCGCGGCCCGGGAGGGGCTGAGCAGATGGCCGACGCCGTCGCCGAAGGCGGAGAGCGCCGAGTAGGCGAAGACACCCGCGCCGAGCTTGGCGGCGCCGTGCGGGCCGCCCTTGTAGACCGGCAGGTAGAAGGTGAGCGGGTTGGCCAGGTGCGGGGCGACCTGGCGGGAGACGGCCCGCCGCTCGAAGTGGTTCTCCGCCACCAGCTTGACCGCGCCGGTCTGGAGGTAGCGCAGACCGCCGTGGAGCAGCTTGGAGGAGGCGGAGGAGGTGGCGCCGGCGAAGTCACCGGCGTCCACCAGGGCCACCCGCAGCCCGGACTGCGCGGCGTGCCAGGCGGTGGAGATGCCCAGGATGCCGCCGCCGATCACCAGGAGGTCGTACGTCGCCTTGGCAAGATTCTCCCGGGTCTCGGCCCGGCTCGGCAGGGAACCGGCAGCCGGGTGCGTCCCGAGGGCGGGAACGCTCTGCAGGGTGGTCATGTTTCCAACTCCTCGTCAGTTTTCCTCGTCGATCCAGCCCATGGAGCGCTGCACGGCCTTGAGCCAGCTCTTGTACTCGCGGTCGCGCCGGTCCGCGTCCATGCGCGGGGTCCACTCGGCTGCCCTGCGCCAGTTGGCGCGCAGGGCGTCGGTGTCGGGCCAGAAGCCGACGGCCAGGCCGGCGGCGTAGGCGGCGCCGAGGCAGGTCGTCTCGGCCACCATGGGCCGCACCACGGGCGCGTCCACGAAGTCCGAGAGGGTCTGCATCAGCAGGTTGTTGGAGGTCATGCCGCCGTCGACCTTCAGCGCGGTCAGCTCGACGCCCGAGTCCTTGGTCATGGCGTCGGTGATCTCGCGGGTCTGCCAGGCGGTGGCCTCCAGGACGGCGCGCGCGATGTGCGCCTTGGTGACGTACCGGGTGAGGCCGGCGATCACCCCGCGGGCGTCGGAGCGCCAGTACGGGGCGAACAGGCCCGAGAAGGCCGGTACGAAGTAGGCGCCGCCGTTGTCCTCGACCGAGGACGCCAGGGTCTCGATCTCGGCGGCGGACTTGATCAGGCCCATCTGGTCGCGCATCCACTGCACCAGCGAACCGGTGACCGCGATGGAGCCCTCCAGGGCGAAGACCGGCTTGGCGTCACCGATCTGGTAGCCGACGGTGGTGACCAGGCCGCTGTACGAGTTGATGATCTTGTCGCCGGTGTTCAGCAGCATGAAGGTGCCGGTGCCGTAGGTCGACTTGGCCTCGCCCTCGGAGAAACAGGTCTGGCCGAACAGGGCCGCCTGCTGGTCACCGAGCGCGGAGGCGACCGGGACGCCGTCCAGCACGCCGCCCTTGACGTGTCCGTACACCTCGGCGGAGGAACGGATCTCCGGCAGCACGCTCATCGGCACACCGATGGAGCTGGCGATCTTCTCGTCCCACGCCATGGAGTGGAGGTTCATCAGCATGGTGCGGGAGGCGTTGGTCACGTCGGTGACGTGGTGGCCGCCCTGCGTGCCGCCGGTGAGGTTCCAGATGACCCAGGAGTCCATGGTGCCGAAGAGGATCTCGCCGCGCTCGGCGCGCTCGCGCAGGCCGTCGACGTTGTCCAGCATCCAGCGGATCTTCGGACCGGCGAAGTAGGAGGCCAGCGGGAGGCCGGTCTCCCGGCGGAAGCGGTCCTGGCCGACGTTGCGGCCCAGCTCCTTGCAGAGCGCGTCGGTGCGGGTGTCCTGCCAGACGATGGCGTTGTGGACGGGCTCACCAGTGGTCTTGTCCCAGAGCAGGGTGGTCTCGCGCTGGTTGGTGATGCCGATGGCCTTGACGTCGGCGGAGGTGATGCCCGCCTTGTCGATGGCCCCGGCCACCACCTCCTGGACGTTGGCCCAGATCTCGGCGGCGTCGTGCTCGACCCAGCCAGGCTTGGGGAAGATCTGCTCGTGCTCCTTCTGGTCGACGGAGACGATGCGTCCGTCGCGGTCGAAGACGATGCAGCGGCTGGAGGTGGTGCCCTGGTCGATCGCGGCGATGAAGGGACCGGTGCCGTGCGAGGCGGTCGGCGAGTGGGTCTCGGTCTCGTTGGTGTTCTCGGTCATGGAAGTGGCTCCCGGAAGTCTGTGGTGAAGGACGGCGGCGCGGTCGCGGCGGCCCGGACTCTTCGGTTGTGCGGTGGTCCGGTGCGTCCGGCTCTCCGGCGTACGGCTCAGGCGAACGCGATCTGGTAGATACCCGCGGCGAGGGCTCCACCGATCAGTGGACCGACCACGGGAATCCAGGCGTAGCCCCAGTCGGAGCCGCCCTTGTTCGGCAGCGGGAGCAGCGCGTGCACGATGCGCGGGCCGAGGTCGCGGGCCGGGTTGATGGCGTAACCGGTCGGGCCGCCGAGCGAGAGGCCGATGGAGACGACGACCAGGGCGGTGATCAGCGCGCCGAGCGTGCCGAGCCCCTTGCCGTCGGCGTTGAGGCCCTGGGTCAGGACGGCCAGGACGAGGACGACGGTGCCGATGACCTCGGTGGCGAGGTTCTGCCAGACGCTGCGGACCTCGGGTCCGGTGGAGAAGATGCCGAGCACCGGACCCGCCGGGCTGGTCCCCGCCTCGTGCGGGCCCTCGACCGGCTTGTCGGCCGGGTCGCCCACGATCTCGGGGTCGGTGAGGTGGGCCTGGAACTGGCCGTAGTACGCCACCCAGACCAGGGCCGCTCCGATCATCGCGCCGAGCAGCTGGCCCGCGAAGTAGACGGGGACGTTGCCCCAGTCGTTGTCCTTCAGGGCGATGCCGACGGTGACGGCCGGGTTGAGGTGCGCTCCGGAGAGCGGGGCCGAGGTGTACACGGCCGTGAGCACCGCGAAGCCCCACCCGAAGGTGATGGCCAGCCAGCCGGCGTTACGGGCCTTGGAAGCCTTCAGCGTGACGGCGGCGCAGACGCCACCGCCGAGCAGGATGAGTACGGCGGTCCCTAGGGTCTCGCCGATGAAGATGTCGGAGCTGGACACCCGCGACTCCTTTGTCCTTCGTCCAGGGGAAGGCGGACACCGGGTCCCTCCGGTGGTCCGCGCCCTCAAGGGGTGAGGGCGTTTTCCGGCCTCCTGGCGTTGTCACACTCTAACGCGTATTTCCGGTAGGTGTTCGACAATGCCGACCGATGCACGGCAGTTTTGCCCCCTGTTCATTGCGCCGTCAAGGGTTGCGGAACTCAAAGCCGGATCGTTACCGATGATGCGCCTCCCGGCCCGGAAACGCCCGGCACCGGCGCCCGGAAGCGCCTCCGGAGGCCCTTGTCGCCGCAGCTCGTCCCGCGCCTTCCGCGCGCCCCGGCGCGCGCCCCGCGTGCTTCGGGAGTCACGCGCGCCGGGTACGGATCCGGCCATGGACGGCCGGTGCGGTGTCGGGGGGGCGCCGGTACCGGCGGTACTGGCCCCGGCCCGGGGCGGCGCTCCGGCGGCCCGGCCCCGGGAGGCTGCGGGGGCCGGCGGCTCCGGTCCTGAGTCGGGGGAGGCCCCGGGGCGGGACCGATGGGAGACCGCGGCCCGGCCGCCCCGGCCGTGGCGCGGGGGAGGCTCCAGGCCCGGCCGCCCCGCCCCCGCCCCCGCCGGGCTCAGGAAGGCCCTCGGTCCGTCCGCTCCCGGGTCGGTCGCCCCCGGCCCGGCCGCCCCGGCCCCGGCGCGGGCGCAGGGCCCCGGGCCCGTCCGCTCCCGGCCCGGCGGCCCCGGGCGGCCCGTTCGCCCCCCGGCCGGCGGTCCCCGGGCCGGGCCCGGCCGCCGCCGGGTCCGAGCGGGGTCAGAAGCGGCCGGCGCCCAGGTCCCGGGAGACGGCGCGGGCGCAGTCGCGTACCGCGGCGACCAGTTCCGAGCGCAGGTCGCCGCCGTCGCAGACCCGCTCCACCGCACCGGTGATGGCCACCGCGCCGACCGGCATCCGGCGCCGGTCGTGGATCGGGGCGGCCACCGAGGCCACACCCTCCCAGGTCTCCTCCACGTCCGCCGCCCAGCCGCGCGCCCGGGTCAGGTCGAGCACCGCCTCGAAGTCGGCCGCGTCCGTGATGGTCCGGTCGGTGAGCGCCTGGCGCTCGGTCTCCATCGCCTCGCTGTGCGCCACCGGGTCGTACGCCGACAGCACCTTGCCGAGCGCGGTGGAGTGGAGCGGCTGCATGGCGCCCACCTCCAGCACCTGGCGGCTGTCGTCCGGGCGGAAGACGTGGTGGACCACGAGCACGCCCTGCTGGTGCAGCACCCCCAGATGGACGCTCTCCCCGCTGGACCGGGCCAGGTCGTCCGTCCAGACCAGGGCCCGGGCGCGCAGCTCGTGGACGTCCAGGTAGCTGTTCCCGAGCCGCAGCAGCTCGGCGCCGAGCTGATAGCGCCCGGAGGCGCCGTCCTGCTCCACGAACCCCTCCGCCTGGAGGGTGCGGAGAATGCCGTGCGCGGTGCCCTTGGCCAGCCCCAGGGAGGAGGCGATGTCGGAGAGTCCGAGCCGGCGCTCCCCACCGGCGAGCAGTCGCAGCATCGCCGCCGCTCGTTCAAGCGACTGGATGTTCTTCGCCATCGCCCGGCCCTTCTCCCATAGTTCGACAATGCTGAACACTATCGGTCGTTGTCGACCTTGAGCCAGCCGCAGGACGGACCCGCGACCAGCGGAGTGGACCCCTCCGCCCACGACAGGATGCCGTCCGCCCGCTGGAACACGATGTCGGCTTGAGGAGCACATGGTTACTCTGGCCCGGTGCGCCCTCTCCCGAGGCCGCAAAGCCGACAGCCGTCGCATCCCTGGGAGCCCGTCCATGGCCTCGTCGCCGATCCCCTCGTCCGACAGCACCTTCTCCGCCGGTGCCGCCGCCCGCGCCGCCGCCCTCCGGGAGGCACTCGCCACCCGTGTCGTGGTGGCCGACGGGGCGATGGGCACGATGCTCCAGGCACAGGACCCCTCGATGGAGGACTTCCAGCAGCTGGAGGGGTGCAACGAGATCCTCAACGTCACCCGGCCCGACATCGTGCGCTCGGTGCACGAGGAGTATTTCGCGGTCGGCGTCGACTGTGTGGAGACCAACACCTTCGGCGCCAACTTCGCGGCCCTCGCCGAGTACGACATCGCCGAGCGGGTCCACGAGCTCTCCGAGGCCGGTGCCCGGATCGCCCGGGAGACCGCCGACTCCTTCACCGCCGGGGACGGCCGCCCGCGCTGGGTCCTCGGCTCGATGGGCCCCGGCACCAAGCTGCCCACCCTGGGCCACGCCCCGTACACCACCCTGCGCGACGCCTACCAGGCCAACGCCGAGGGGCTGGTGGCCGGCGGCGCCGACGCCCTGCTGGTGGAGACCACCCAGGACCTGCTCCAGACCAAGGCCGCGGTGCTGGGCGCCCGGCGCGGTCTGGAGGCCGTCGGCGCCGACGTACCGCTGATCGTCTCGGTCACCGTGGAGACCACCGGCACCATGCTCCTCGGCTCGGAGATCGGCGCCGCCCTGACGGCCCTGGAGCCGCTGGGCATCGACATGATCGGCCTCAACTGCGCCACCGGCCCCGCCGAGATGAGCGAGCACCTGCGCTACCTCGCCCGGCACTCCCGGATCCCGCTCTCCTGCATGCCCAACGCCGGCCTGCCGGTGCTGGGCAAGGACGGCGCCCACTACCCGCTGACCGCCCCCGAACTGGCCGACGCCCAGGAGGGCTTCGTCCGGGAGTACGGGCTGTCGCTGGTGGGCGGCTGCTGCGGTACGACCCCGGAGCACCTGCGCCAGGTGGTGGAGCGGGTCCGGGACCTCACCCCGGCCGAGCGCCGGCCGCGCCCGGAGCCCGGGGCCGCCTCGCTGTACCAGACGGTGCCGTTCCGGCAGGACACCTCGTACCTGGCGATCGGGGAACGTACCAACGCCAACGGCTCCAAGAAGTTCCGCGAGGCCATGCTGGAGGCCCGCTGGGACGACTGCGTGGAGATGGCCCGCGACCAGATCCGCGAGGGCGCGCACCTGCTCGACCTCTGCGTCGACTACGTGGGCCGGGACGGCGTCGCGGACATGGCCGAGCTCGCCGGCCGGTTCGCCACCGCCTCCACCCTGCCCATCGTGCTCGACTCCACCGAGGTCGAGGTGATCCGGGCCGGTCTGGAGAAGCTCGGCGGACGCGCGGTGATCAACTCGGTGAACTACGAGGACGGCGACGGCCCGGACTCCCGGTTCGCCCGGGTCACCCGGCTGGCGCGGGAGCACGGCGCCGCGCTGATCGCCCTCACCATCGACGAGGAGGGCCAGGCCCGGACCCCCGAGCACAAGGTCGCCATCGCGCAGCGGCTCATCGCCGACCTCACCGGCAACTGGGGCATCCATGAGTCCGACATCCTCATCGACACCCTCACCTTCACCATCTGCACCGGCCAGGAGGAGTCCCGCAAGGACGGCATCGCCACCATCGAGGCCATCCGGGAGCTCAAGCGCCGCCACCCCGACGTACAGACCACGCTGGGCCTCTCCAACATCTCCTTCGGCCTCAACCCGGCCGCCCGGATCCTGCTGAACTCGGTCTTCCTGGACGAGTGCGTCAAGGCCGGCCTGGACTCCGCGATCGTGCACGCCTCCAAGATCCTGCCGATCGCCCGCTTCGACGAGGAGCAGGTCACCACGGCGCTGGACCTGATCTACGACCGGCGCTCCGAGGGGTACGACCCGCTCCAGAAGCTGATGGCGCTCTTCGAGGGCGCCACCGCCAAGTCGCTGAAGGCGGGCAAGGCCGAGGAGCTGGCCGCGCTGCCGCTGGACGAGCGGCTCCAGCGGCGGATCATCGACGGTGAGCGCAACGGGCTGGAGGCCGACCTCGACGCGGCCCTGGCCGACCGCCCGGCGCTGGACATCGTCAACCAGACCCTGCTGGAGGGCATGAAGGTCGTCGGTGAGCTGTTCGGCTCCGGTCAGATGCAGCTGCCCTTCGTCCTCCAGTCCGCCGAGGTGATGAAGGCGGCGGTGGCCCATCTGGAGCCGCACATGGAGAAGTCCGACGCGGAGGGCAAGGGCACCATCGTGCTCGCCACCGTGCGCGGCGACGTCCATGACATCGGCAAGAACCTGGTCGACATCATCCTGTCCAACAATGGCTACAACGTGGTCAACCTCGGCATCAAGCAGCCGGTCTCCGCGATCGTGGAGGCGGCCGAGGAGCACCGGGCGGACGTGATCGGGATGTCCGGCCTGCTGGTGAAGTCCACGGTGATCATGAAGGAGAACCTGGAGGAGCTGAACCAGCGCAAGCTGGCCGCCGACTACCCGGTCATCCTCGGCGGCGCCGCCCTCACCCGCGCCTATGTCGAACAGGACCTGCACGAGATCTACGAGGGCGAGGTCCGCTACGCCCGCGACGCCTTCGAGGGGCTCCGGCTGATGGACGCCCTGATCGCCGTCAAGCGCGGGGTGCCCGGCGCCGCGCTGCCCGAGCTCAGGCAGCGCCGGGTCCGGCCGGCCGGCACGGTGGTGGCCGAGGAGCGCCCCGCCGAGGAGGGCGTCCGCTCCGACGTGGCCACCGACAACCGCGTGCCCGAGCCGCCGTTCTGGGGCACCCGGGTGAGCAAGGGCATCCCGCTCAAGGACTACGCCTCCTGGCTCGACGAGGGCGCGCTCTTCAAGGGCCAGTGGGGACTGAAGCAGAACCGCGCCGGCGACGGCCCCGGCTACGAGGAACTGGTCGAGACCGAGGGCCGGCCCCGGCTGCGCGGCTGGCTGGAGCAGCTGCACACCCAGGGGATGCTGGAGGCGGCCGTGGTGCACGGCTACTTCCCGTGCGTCTCCAAGGGCGACGACCTGGTCGTCCTGGACGACGACGGCAATGAGCGCACCCGCTTCACCTTCCCGCGCCAGCGCCGGGGGCGGCGGCTCTGCCTCGCCGACTTCTTCCGCCCGGAGGAGTCCGGCGAGACCGACGTGGTGGGGCTCCAGGTGGTCACCGTGGGCTCGAAGATCGGAGAGTTCACCGCCGAACTCTTCGCCTCCGACTCCTACCGGGACTACCTGGAGCTGCACGGCCTCTCCGTCCAGCTCGCGGAGGCGCTGGCCGAGTACTGGCACGCCCGGGTCCGCGCCGAGCTGGGCTTCGGCGGCGAGGACCCGGCCGACGTCGAGGACATGTTCGCCCTGAAGTACCGGGGCGCCCGCTTCTCGCTGGGCTACGGCGCCTGCCCCAATCTGGAGGACCGGGCGAAGATCGCGGAGCTGCTGCGGCCCGAGCGGATCGGTGTGGAGCTCTCCGAGGAGTTCCAGCTGCACCCGGAGCAGTCCACCGACGCGATCGTCATCCATCACCCCGAGGCGAAATACTTCAACGCGCGCTGACGAGCCGCGACGTACACTGGTCGGTCCAGCGCGGGCCGGTCACCCGCCCTGGGGGCACGCCCGCCGGGACCCGCTCCCGGCGGCCGCGCCCCGCCGGGGCGGTGACCGGCCCTCTCGTCCCTTCCGGAGGTGTGCCGATGACCCGTACGGTCCCCGCGTCCCTGACCCGTACGACCGAGGGGTCGGCCCTGCAGGCCGTCTTCCTGGACATGGACGGCACCCTGGTCGACACCGAGGGCTTCTGGTGGGACGCGGAGGTCGAGGTCTTCGCGGAGCTGGGCCACACCCTGGACGAGTCCTGGCGGGACGTGGTGGTCGGCGGGCCGATGACCCGCAGCGCCGGCTACCTCATCGAGGCGACCGGCGCCGATGTCGGGCTCGCCGAGCTGACCGTGCTGCTCAACGACCGGTTCGAGGAGCGCATCGGGTCCGGGG
This sequence comes from Streptomyces pyxinae, assembly GCF_024756275.1. Lineage (GTDB taxonomy): Bacteria > Actinomycetota > Actinomycetes > Streptomycetales > Streptomycetaceae > Streptomyces > Streptomyces pyxinae. The sequence goes on from NZ_JANUGQ010000007.1 coordinate 98,391, forward strand.
TGCCGCTGATGCCCGGGGCCGAGCGGCTGCTGACCGAGCTGGCCGCGCACCGGGTGCCGACCGCCCTGGTCTCCGCCTCGCACCGCCGGATCATCGACAAGGTGCTGGCCTCGCTGGGCCACGACCGCTTCAGCGTCACCGTCGCCGGTGACGAGGTGGAGCGCACCAAGCCGCACCCCGACCCGTACCTCCTGGCGGCCCGCTCGGTCGGCGCCGACCCGCTGCGCTGCGCGGTGATCGAGGACACCGCCACCGGAGTGGCCGCCGCCGAGGCGGCCGGCTGCCGGGTGGTCGCCGTGCCCTCGGTGGCCCCCATCCCGCCCGCCCCCGGCCGGACCGTGGTCCGCTCCCTGGACCAGGTCGACCTGGGCTTCCTCCGCACCCTGATCACCGGCCTGAACTGACCGCCCGCCCCCGGGCCCTTCTCCGGTCCGGCGGTACGGCCACGGCGCCCGCGCTTCCGGCCACCCGTCCCGGGGCCGGTGCCACGCTCCCGGCCACTCGTGCCGCCCTCGCCGCCCGGGCCCTCCGGTCCGGTGACACGGCCCCGCCGCCGGCCCGGGCCCGCCGCCCGGACTGCCCGGCCTCGCCCGCACGTCCCTGCACTTCCCCGGGGCCGCTGCCCCGGTCCGGTCCGGCCCGGGTCCGCCATCGCGGAGCCTCCGCTGGCCGGCCTTCCGCTGGGGCCGTCCGGTTCCCTCCGGGGCCCGGCGAACCGGCGTGACCTTGCTCACGCAGCGTGGTGTCCGCCCGGGACCCCGCACCGCCCTCCTGTCCGGATCGCGGGGCTTCGGCCGTGCCCATGTGTCCCGATTGGTGGAGCGGTGTACGAAACATGCGGCCCGGCGGTGATCCACCGACGGATACAAACGATCACTTTCTGATGATCGGTCAATCAGAGGGCTGTCCGGCCCGGATGGCCCGGCCCACTAATCTCTGGGGAGGACTTCGCCGCACAACCGCGCGGGCCCGCCCGCCACCCCGCGGCCGGGACCGCGAGGGACCGATCGCTCTGCATACCGGCCCGATCGCCCCGCCCCGACCGGGCGGCCCCGGCGGAGTCGTGAACACCGCTGTACCCAGGCCGGATGAGGAAAGAGAACGTCCTGATGAACCGCCGCAAGACCCTGGTGCTGCCGGCTGTGACAGCCTTGCTGGCCCCCGTGCTCGTCGCGTGCGGCACCTCCCAAGGCGGCTCGGGCGGCGGCGGGGGAGGCGACGGCATCGTCGTCGGCACCACCGACCAGTTCACCGCCGACCAGGACGCGCCCGCCCCCTTCGACCCGGCCTACGCCTACGACAGCGGCACCTGGAACGTCCTCCGCCAGACCCTGCAGACCCTCACCCGGGTCCCGCGCGGCGGCGGCCAGCCGGTGCCCGAGGCCGCCTCCCAGTGCGGCTTCACCGACCGCGCCAGCGAGAGCTACCACTGCACCCTGCGCGAGGGGCTCACCTTCTCCGACGGCAAGCCGCTGACCGCCCGCGATGTGAAGTTCTCCATCGAGCGCTCGCTCACCATCAACTCGGACAACGGTGCCGCGAGCCTGCTGACGAACATCGACACCATCGAGGTGAAGAACGACAGCGAGATCGTCTTCCACCTCAAGGCGCCCGACGCCACCTTCCCGTACAAGCTGGCCACCCCGGTCGCCGGCATCGTGAGCAGCGAGAAGTACGAGCCCAAGAAGCTCCGGGACGGCTTCGAGGTGGACGGCTCCGGCCCGTACACCCTGCGCGCCGAGACCCAGGACGACCGGGTCACCCGGGTGGTCTTCACCCGCAACGAGCACTACAAGGGTGACATCAAGCTCAAGAACGACAAGGTCGAGCTGCGCTCCTTCGGCGACGCCGACGCCATGGGCCAGGCGCTGGAGGCGGGTGACATCTCCATGATGACCCGCACCATGTCGCCGGAGCAGATCAAGGACCTCAACGACCACCCCAGGAAGGACATCGAGCTGCGCGAGGTCCCCGCCCTGGAGATCCGCTACCTCGGCTTCAACACCCAGGACCCGTCCGTCAAGGACAAGGCGGTCCGCCAGGCGATGGCCGCGGTGATCGACCGCGAGAAGATCACCCACACGGTGTACGGCGCCACCACCGAGCCGCTCTACTCCCTCATCCCGGCCACCGTCGCCGGCCACACCAACGCCTTCTTCAACACCTACGGCGAGCCCAACACGTCCGCGGCGGCGTCCCTGTTGCGCGGCGCCGGCATCAAGACCCCGGTGAAGCTGACCCTCAACTACACCACCGACCACTACGGCTCGGGTACCGCCAAGGAGTTCGCGGCGCTGCGCGACCAGCTCAACGCCAGCAAGCTCTTCGACGTCAGCGTCAAGGGCACCGGCTGGAACGCCTTCCGCTCCGCCCAGAAGCACGGCGAGTACGCCGTCTACGGCCTCGGCTGGGTCCCGGACTTCCCGGACCCGGACAACTTCGTCGCGCCGTTCCTCGACAAGGGGAACTTCCTCAACACCCCCTACGTCAACACCACCGCGCGCACCGGGCTCATCCCGGCGTCGCGCCGCGCGGCCGACCGCACCGCCGCCTCCGGAGCCTTCGAGAAGCTCCAGAAGATCGTCGCGGACGACGTCCCGGTGCTCCCGCTGTGGCAGGGCAAGCAGTACATCGCCCACCGCACCGAGCTCAACGGCACCGAGTGGGCCCTCAACTCGTCCTCGGACCTCCAGCTCTGGGAGCTCGGCCGAGGCAACGCCTGACCCCTGTAGTACCCGGCCGGGCACTCCGGCCCGGCCGGCCAGAAATTCCAGAGGCAAGGTTCCTGTGAAGGCACACAACAAGTGGCTGACGGCCCCGCTCGCCGCGGGTGTGGCGGCCGCCCTGCTGAGTGGCTGCGGTTCGGAGAGCGGCGGCGCCGACGGCGACGCCGCGTCGGTGAGCGTCGGGATGGCCGACGACGTGGTGGCCACCGATCCGGCGGCCGGTTACGACCCCGGTTCGTGGCTGTTGTTCAACAACGTCTTCCAGTCCTTGCTCAGCTTCCCCAAGGGCGCGGTCACGCCCGAGCCCGACGCGGCGGAGAAGTGCGAGTTCGACAGGGGCGGCAGCACTGTCTACCGCTGCAGCCTGCGCGACGGCCTGAAGTTCAGCAATGGCAACGCCCTCACCTCCGAGGACGTCAAGTTCTCCTTCGAGCGCACCCGGGGCATCAACGACCCGGCCGGCCCGGCCCAGCTGCTGAGCACCATCGACTCGATCGACACCCCGGACGAGCGGACCGTCGTCTTCAAGCTGAAGGTGCCCGACGCCACCTTCCCGAGCAAGATCGCCTCGGGTGCCGGCTCCATAGTCGACCACCGCGAGTACAAGTCCGGTGAGCTGCGCACGGACGGCAAGGCCGTCGGCTCCGGCCCGTACAAGCTCGACTCCTTCAGCAAGAAGGAGGCGGTCTTCTCGCCCAACCCGGGCTACCAGGGCACCGCCAAGGTCAAGAACGGCGGCATCACCCTCAAGCTCTACGGCGGCGACCGCAAGGCGCTGGCCGCCTCGCTGAAGAAGGGCGAGGTCGACGTCGCCTACCGTGGCCTGGGCTCCGACGACATCGCCAGCCTGGACCAGTCCGCCGACGCCAGCGCCAAGGGCATCGAGGTGGTCCAGGGAACCAGCGCCGAGGTGCAGCACCTGGTCTTCAACATGAAGGACCCGCTCGCCGGCAAGCTCGGGGTGCGCAAGGCGATCGCCTACCTCGTCGACCGCGGCGCCCTGGTCAAGGACGTCTACCAGTCCACGACCACCCCGCTGTACTCGATCGTCCCGGCGGGCATCACCGGCCACAACACCGCCTTCTTCGACGCCTACGGGGACTCCCCGCAGCCCGACAAGGCCAAGCAGGCCCTGCGTGCCGACGGCATCAACGGCAAGGTGAAGCTGACCCTCTGGTCCACCCACAGCCGCTACGGCCCCTCGACCGACGAGGCGCTGGAGACCATCGCCAAGCAGCTGAACTCCAGCGGCCTGTTCGAGGCGACGACCAAGTCCGTCACCTTCGAGCAGTACGAGAAGGACATCAAGGCGGGCAAGTACGGCGTGTACGTACGGGGCTGGGTGCCCGACTACCCGGACCCGGACAACTTCACGCAGCCCTTCTTCGGCGAGGGCAATGTGCTCGGCAACAACTACAAGAACCCCAAGATCACCGGGACCATCATCCCGACCACGTCGGCCGCCGCCGACCGCACCGCCACCCAGGACGACTTCGCGGAGCTCCAGAACCTGGTGGCCAAGGACATCCCGCTGCTCCCGCTCTGGCAGGGCAAGCAGTACGCGGTCGCGAACGACAAGGTCACCGGCCTGGAGTGGACGCTCGACGCCTCCACCGTCTTCCGGTTCTGGGAGATCAAGAAGGGCTGACCCGCCGCGCCCGCCCCTCAGGGACGGCGCGGTGGCCCAGCGGCACCGACGGGGTGCCCGCCGCACAGCGGCCGGGCACCCCGTTCCCGTATCCACCGGCCGGCTCCCGACGCCACCGCACCGCCGCCGCACCGGCCCCGGTGACCGGGCGCGGAGGGCGTACGGAAGACGGTGCGGGAAAGCCGGAGGTGCCGGAGCCGCCGGAAAGCCGGCCTCCTCGCCCCGGCCTCACCGGGCTCCCGGGCCGCGAAGGGTGCCACCGGGCCCGGAAGGGAGCGGCCCGCACCGGGACCGGAACGGCCCCCGCCGGGGCTCACTGGGCGCCGGGGCGCACCAGGCCGCTCTCGTACGCGTACACCGCGGCCTGCACCCGGTCGCGCAGGCCCAGCTTGGTCAGCACATGACCCACATGGGTCTTGACCGTCGTCTCGGAGACGAACAGATCGGCGGCGATCTCCGCGTTGGACAGCCCCCGCGCCACCAGCTTCAGCACCTCGACCTCACGCTCCGTCAGAGTGCCCAGCGCGTCCGGCACCGGCTCCTCGCCGGACGGCAGATGGCCGGCGTACTTGTCCAGCAGCCGCCGGGTGATGCTCGGGGCCAGCATCGCCTCGCCCGCCGCCACCACCCGGATCGCCTGCACCAGCTCCTGCGCCGGCGCGTCCTTCAGCAGAAAGCCGCTGGCCCCCGCGCGCAGCGCCTCCACCACGTACTCGTCCAGGTCGAAGGTGGTCAGCACCAGCACCTTGGCCGGGCCGTCCCGGCCGGGCCCGGTGATCTGCCGGGTCGCCTCGACGCCGTCCATCCGGGGCATCCGGATGTCCATCAGCACCACATCGGGCTGGAGCGCCCGCACCTGGTCGAGCGCCTGGAGACCGTCTCCGGCCTCCCCGACCACCGCGATGTCCTGCTCCGCCTCCAGGATCATCCGGAAGCCGGTGCGCAGCAGCGGCTGGTCGTCGACCAGTAGGACGCGGATGGCCACGGTTACTCCTTCACTCGGCTGACCGGGCCATTCTGCCCTGCGCGTCGTGGCTTCCCTGCGCCGGGACGAGCGGCAGGGGATACACCGGGGGAGTCCCCCCGAATTCCGGGCAGAACGCCTGGTGGTCGCACCAGCCGCAGAGCTTGGTCGGCCGGGGCCGCCAGTCACCCGTCTCGGTGGCCCGCCGGATCGCGTCCCAGAGCGCGAGCAGCCGCCGCTCCACCCGCTGGAGGTCGGCCTCCACCGGGTCGTACGTCAGTACCTCGCCGCTGCCGAGATACACCAGCTGGAGCCGGCGCGGCAGCACCCCCTTCAGCCGCCGCACCACCAGCGCGTAGAAGGTCATCTGGAAGAGCGCGCCGTCCCGGTACTCGGGGCGCGGCGCCTTGCCGGTCTTGTAGTCGACGATCCGCACCTCGCCGGTCGGGGCCACGTCGATCCGGTCGATCACCCCGCGCAGCCGCAGCCCGGAGTCCAGCTCGGTCTCCACGAAGAGCTCCCGCTCGGCCGGCTCCAGCCGCGTCGGGTCCTCCAGCGTGAACCACCGCTCCACCAACGCCTCGGCCTCGCCCAGCCAGCGCGCCAGCCGCTCGCCCGGCCGGTCCGGGGCGTCCTCGCCGAACAGCTCGGCCAGCTCCGGACGCCCCTCGAGGAGCCGCTGCCACTGCCCGGGCACCAGCGACCTGGCCCGCTCGGCCGTGCGGTCCGCCGCCGGGGTGTCGAAGAGCCGCTCCAGCACCGCGTGCACCAGCGTGCCCCGGGTCGCCGCCTCGCTCGGCTTCTCGGGCAGCTTGTCGATCACCCGGAACCGGTACAGCAGCGGGCACTGCATGAAGTCGCTCGCCCGGGACGGCGAGAGCGAGGCGGGCGGTCGCGGGCTCTTGGTCATGGTTCAGAACCCTACGACCCGCCACCGACAGCGAGCGGCATACCATCGACGGCAGACCCCGCAGGCTTGCGTTTATCGTCATGTGACGCCCCCCACCGAAGGGACCCCGTGAACCAGGACGACGAGAGCGGCGACCGCACCCGCCCGCGCGCCGACCCGGCCGGAGCCGCCTCCGGCCGGGGGAGCGGGCGGCGGTCCGAGCGGCCCGGCGGCGGCCTCCTGATGGGCCGCCCGTTCGGGGTGCCCGTCTATGTCGCCCCGAGCTGGTTCCTCGTCGCCGCCCTCATCACCTGGGTCTTCGGCGGCCAGCTCGACCGGATCCTGCCCGAGCTGGGCGGGGCCCGCTATCTGGTCTCGCTCTTCTTCGCGGTCGCCTTCTACGCCTCCGTGCTCGTCCACGAGCTGGCCCACACCGTCGCCGCGCTCCGCTTCAAGCTGCCGGTGCGCCGCATCCAGCTCCAGTTCTTCGGCGGTGTCTCGGAGATCGAGAAGGAGTCCGAGACCCCGGGCCGGGAGTTCGTCCTCGCCTTCGTCGGGCCGCTGCTCTCGCTGGTCCTCGCCGGGATCTTCTACGCGGCGCTGTACGCGGTCGAGCCCGGCACCGTCCCGGCGGTCCTGCTCGCCGGTCTGATGATCTCCAATCTGATCGTCGCGGTCTTCAATCTGCTGCCCGGTCTCCCGCTGGACGGCGGCCGGATGCTCCGGGCCGTGGTGTGGAAACTCACCGGACGGCCGATGGCCGGCACCGTGGCCGCGGCCTGGGTCGGCCGGGCGCTCGCGGTCACCGTCCTGATCGGGCTGCCGCTGCTCACCCACACCGGCGCCCTGGGCGACGACTCGGTGGAGATCGGCGGGGTGGAGACCGTCACCGACGCGCTGCTGGCCGCCATCCTCGCCGCGATCATCTGGACCGGCGCCGGCAACAGCCTCCGGATGGCCCGGCTCCGCGAGCACCTCCCCGAGCTGCGCGCCCGCGCCCTCACCCGCCGGGCCGTCCCGGTGGAGTCCGTCACCCCGCTCTCCGAGGCGCTGCGCCGGGCCAACGACGCCGGGGCCCGCGCCCTGGTCGTGGTGGACGGCCAGGGCCGGCCGACCGGACTGGTCCGGGAGACCGCCATCGTGGGCGTCCCCCGGCACCGCCGCCCCTGGGTCGCGGTCGGCGGCCTCGCCCAGGACCTCACCGAGGGCATGCGGGTCCCGGCCGAGCTGGCCGGCGAGGACCTGCTCGACCGGCTCCGGGCCCACCCCGCCACCGAGTACCTGGTGGTCGAGGAGACCGGCGAGATCTACGGCGTACTCTCCACCGCCGATGTCGAGCGGGCCTTCGTGCAGGCCATGGCACGGCCCGGCTCCTGAAGCCCATACACTGGTCACATGTCCGAACCGACCGGTGCCGCCCGCCGTCGCGGGCCCTTCAAGGTCGGGGACCAGGTCCAGCTCACCGACCCCAAGGGACGCCACTACACGTTCACGCTCGAAGCCGGGAAGAACTTCCACACCCACAAGGGGTCCTTCCCGCACGACGAGCTGATCGGCGCCCCCGAGGGCAGTGTTGTCCGAACCACGGGAAACGTCGCCTACCTCGCGCTGCGCCCCCTGCTCCCCGACTACGTCCTGTCCATGCCCCGCGGCGCCGCCGTGGTCTACCCCAAGGACGCGGGGCAGATCCTGGCCTTCGCGGACATCTTCCCCGGCGCCCGCGTCGTGGAGGCGGGGGTGGGTTCCGGCTCGCTGAGCAGCTTCCTGCTGCGCGCCGTCGGGGACAGCGGCATGCTGCACTCCTACGAGCGCCGCGAGGACTTCGCCGAGATCGCCCGGGGCAATGTCGAGCGCTACTTCGGCGGTCCGCACCCGGCCTGGCAGCTCACCGTCGGTGACCTCCAGGACCACCTCTCGGACACCGACGTGGACCGGGTCATCCTGGACATGCTCGCCCCGTGGGACTGCCTGGAGGCCGTCTCCAAGGCGCTGGTCCCGGGCGGCATCCTCTGCTGCTACGTGGCCACCACCACCCAGCTCGCCCGGACCGTCGAGTCCATCCGGGAGATCGGCTGCTTCGCGGAGCCGGCCGCCTGGGAGTCGATGATCCGCAACTGGCACGTCGAGGGTCTCGCGGTCCGTCCCGACCACCGCATGATCGGCCACACCGGCTTCCTGCTCACCGCCCGCCGGCTGGCCGACGGCGTGGAGCCCCCGATGCGCCGCCGCCGGCCCGCCAAGGGTGCCTACGGCGAGGACTACGAGGGCCCCAACAAGGGCTGACGGCCCCGCCCGGGGCGTGTTCGCGCCCCCGTGCGACCCGTACGCAACAGGACACCGCCGCCGCCGAGTTCCCCGGTCCCACCCGGAACTCGGCGGCGGCGCCGTCGCGTTCGGCGCGGTCCGCCCCCGGCTGTTCCGCGCCCCTGTGAGCTGTGGCACGATGCTGAACACCGCACCGCACAGACCGCAGGAGGCCTCCGCGTGCCGCCCTCCGCCCTCCCGGACCTCGCGCACACCCGCGCCCGCCCGGTTCACTGGCTCGCCACCGCCGCCGTCATGGCCGGGGTCGTCGCGGGCGCGGCCCTGGTCCAGCCGGCCGCCGCCACCGCCACCCGGACCGCCCCGCCGGCCGCCGCGAAGGCCCCGGCGGCGACCGGGAACACCCCGGCGACCGGAGCGGTGGCCCCGGTCGCGCCGGACCCGGCCGCCGTGAGCTATCCGCTGCGGTGCGCCGGGGCGGGAAGCGTGGTGGCCCGGAAGACGACGGGCGACCTGGACGGCGACGGCGCCCCGGAGACGGTGGTCGCGGCACACTGCGACGCGGGCTCGGGCACACCGCCCAGCGGGGTCTACGTCCTCACCCGCGACCGGGGCGGCGCGCCCCGGCTGGTGGCCACCCTGGTCCGGCCCGAGGAGCGGTTGAGCACCGGGTCGCTGACGGTACGCGACGGAGCGGTCACCGCCACCCTGCTCGGCTACTCGTCGGCCGGGGTGCCGCGCTGCTGTCCGGACCGCGAGGAGCGAGCCGAATGGCGCTGGCGCGGCGGGAAGTTCATCCGGTCCTCGACCCCGGCCGCCGGCCTCTGAGGGGCCGGTCCCGGGGCGGGCGCGGGCCCGGGCGCGGCCGGCTGTGCGATCTCTCACACGGGCAGGCGCACGGGCGGGCCCCGGAAGGGCCCGGAGGTGAAGGGCCCGGCGGTCACTCGGCGTCGGGGCCGTAGACCTCGACCCGGTCCGTGACCCGGCGCACATGAATGCAGTCGCCCGGGCACTCCTTGGCCGAGTCCACCACGTCCTGGAGCAGCGGGAGCGGCACCCGGGTGGTGGCCCCCGGGTCCTGGAGGAGTTCGTCCTCCTCGCTCTTGACGTACGCCAGTCCGTCGATGTCGAGCTCGAAGACCTCGGGGGCGTACTGCGCGCAGATTCCGTCACCGGTGCACAGGTCCTGGTCGATCCAGACCTCCAGCGGCTCGTCGTCGCCGGTGGCCGGAGCCTCGTGCCGCACGGTCATATCCCCTGCCGTTTCGTGCCTCTGGTGGAGCGCTGAGAAGTAAGTCGGGCCAAGCCTGACGGGTGTTGACCAGTCCGACGATACAACCGACCGCTTTCAGATGTTGATGGGTGGGTATCCCCCTGGTGCAGAGGGGCGGAGCGCAAGGGTGAAGATCGGACACACCCCTGGAGTCTTTGTGATCTAGGGGTTTCAATCACCACCCACCCAGGTAGGGTCAGGAAGCGTCCAGCTCCCCTTGGAGGAGGTGAGGACCGTGGCAGCCCACGACGACGACATCAACCGCGGCATCCGGCCGGGGCGTGGGTCCGAGGACCCAGCCGGCCAGGTCGCCTATCTTGAGCAGGAAATCGCCGTCCTGCGACGCAAGCTCGCCGACTCTCCGCGGCACACGAGAATTCTCGAAGAGCGGATCGTCGAGCTGCAGACCAATCTGGCCGGTGTGTCCGCGCAGAACGAGCGGCTGGCCAACACGCTCCGTGAGGCCCGCGACCAGATCGTGGCCCTCAAGGAGGAGGTCGACCGGCTCGCCCAGCCCCCCGCGGGCTTCGGCGTTTTCCTCCAGGCCAACGAGGACGGGACCGTCGACATCTTCACCGGGGGCCGCAAGCTCCGGGTGAACGTCAGCCCCGGCATCGAGACCGGAGAGCTCCGGCGCGGCCAGGAGGTCATGCTCAACGAGGCGCTCAACGTGGTCGAGGCCATGCGGTTCGAGAGCGCCGGGGACATCGTCACCCTCAAGGAGGTCCTGGAGGACGGCGAGCGGGCCCTGGTGATCGGGCACACCGACGAGGAGCGGGTGGTGCGGCTCGCGGAGCCGCTGCTGGAGGCCACGATCCGGCCCGGCGACGCCCTGCTGCTCGAACCGCGCTCGGGGTACGTCTACGAGGTCATCCCGAAGAGCGAGGTCGAGGAGCTGGTCCTCGAAGAGGTCCCGGACGTCGACTACGACAAGATCGGCGGTCTGGGCAACCAGATCGAGCTGATCCGCGACGCGGTCGAGCTCCCGTACCTCTACCCCGACCTCTTCAAGGAGCACGAACTGCGGCCGCCGAAGGGCATCCTGCTCTACGGCCCGCCCGGCTGCGGCAAGACGCTGATCGCCAAGGCCGTCGCCAACTCCCTTGCCAAGAAGGTCGCGGAGGTGACCGGGCAGCCCGCCGGGAAGAGCTACTTCCTGAACATCAAGGGCCCCGAGCTCCTCAACAAGTACGTCGGTGAGACCGAGCGGCACATCCGGCTCGTCTTCCAGCGGGCCCGGGAGAAGGCGAGCGAGGGCACCCCCGTCATCGTCTTCTTCGACGAGATGGAGTCGCTCTTCCGCACCCGGGGTTCCGGCGTCAGCTCGGACGTGGAGAACACCATCGTCCCGCAGCTGCTGGCCGAGATCGACGGTGTGGAGGGCCTGGAGAACGTCATCGTCATCGGCGCCTCCAACCGCGAGGACATGATCGACCCGGCCATCCTCCGGCCCGGCCGGCTCGATGTGAAGATCAAGATCGAGCGTCCGGACGCCGAGGCGGCGAAGGACATCTTCGCCAAGTACCTGACCCCCTCGCTGCCGCTGCACGCGGACGACCTGGGCGAGCACAGCGGCTCCAAGCCGGCCGCGACACACGCCATGATCCAGTCGGTCGTGGAGCAGATGTACGCGGAGTCCGAGGAGAACCGTTTCCTGGAGGTCACGTACGCCAACGGTGACAAGGAAGTCCTCTACTTCAAGGACTTCAATTCCGGCGCCATGATCCAGAACATCGTGGACCGGGCCAAGAAGATGGCCATCAAGGCATTCCTCGACCACAACCAGAAGGGTCTGCGGGTCGCCCATCTCCTCCAGGCGTGCGTGGACGAGTTCAAGGAGAACGAGGACCTGCCGAACACCACGAATCCGGACGACTGGGCCCGTATTTCTGGAAAGAAGGGCGAGCGGATCGTCTACATCCGCACCCTGGTCACCGGAAAGCAGGGCGCGGACACCGGGCGTTCCATCGACACGGTGGCGAACACCGGACAGTACCTGTAGGACCCGGGTCCCCCAAGGGGGCCGGGGGACGCACACCGGCTGCGGACGTCCATGGGTTTCCCCGCCGAAAGGCGCGGGAAAGGGCTCCGCAGCCGGTGTCTTCCGTTTTACTCGGCGGTCTTCGGCCAGAATTGCGACGACACCGCAGCAATGACGTATTTGATCTCCCCACCAGCGCAGAGGCGTTCTAGGCTCTTCCGTACCGCCGGTCCGTGCGGTGCGGGGACCGGCGCCGCACGCGCACCGGAGCACCGGTGGTACTTGAGCGCCGTTCCAGGACGGGGACGCCGCCGGGCAAGGAGGGCCGCATGACTGTACGGCGAGTAATGGGCATCGAGACGGAGTACGGCATCTCCGTGCCCGGTCATCCGAACGCCAACGCCATGCTCACCTCGTCCCAGATCGTCAACGCCTACGCGGCGGCGATGCACCGGGCGCGCCGGGCCCGCTGGGACTTCGAGGAGGAGAATCCGCTGCGGGACGCCCGCGGCTTCGATCTCGCCCGTGAGGCCGCCGACTCCAGCCAGCTCACCGACGAGGACATCGGCCTGGCCAACGTCATCCTGACCAATGGCGCCCGGCTGTACGTGGACCACGCCCACCCCGAGTACAGCGCGCCCGAGGTCACCAATCCGCGTGACGCGGTGCTCTGGGACAAGGCGGGCGAGCGGATCATGGCGGAGGCGGCCGAGCGGGCCGCCGCGCTGCCCGGCGCCCAGCCGATCCACCTGTACAAGAACAACACCGACAACAAGGGCGCCTCCTACGGGACGCACGAGAACTACCTGATGAAGCGGGAGACCCCGTTCTCGGACATCGTGCGCCACCTCACCCCGTTCTTCGTCTCCCGCCAGGTGGTGACCGGGGCCGGCCGGGTCGGTCTCGGCCAGGACGGCCGGGAGCACGGCTTCCAGCTCAGCCAGCGCGCCGACTACTTCGAGGTCGAGGTCGGCCTTGAGACCACCCTGAAGCGGCCCATCATCAACACCCGGGACGAGCCGCACGCCGACGCGGAGAAGTACCGCCGGCTCCATGTGATCATCGGCGACGCCAATCTCTCGGAGATCTCCACCTATCTCAAGCTGGGCACCACCTCCCTGGTGCTCTCCATGATCGAGGACGGCTTCATCACCGTCGATCTCGCCGTGGACCAGCCGGTGCGCACCCTCCACCAGGTCTCGCACGATCCGACCCTGGGACATCTGGTCACGCTCCGCAGCGGCCGGACCCTCACCGCCGTCCAGCTTCAGATGGAGTACTACGAGCTGGCCGGCAAGTACGTCGAGGAGCGGTACGGCGCGGACGCCGACACCCAGACCCAGGACGTCCTGACCCGCTGGGAGGACGTGCTGAGCCGGCTGGAGAGCGACCCGATGAGCCTGGCGGGCGAGCTGGACTGGGTGGCCAAGCGGGAGCTGATGGAGGGCTACCGGCGCCGCGACGACCTGGACTGGGACGCCGCCCGGCTGCACCTGGTGGACCTCCAGTACGCCGATGTGCGCCCCGACAAGGGCCTGTACAACCGGCTGGCGGCCCGGGGCCGGATGAAGCGGCTGCTGGACGAGGCGGACGTGCGGCGGGCCGGGACCGAGCCGCCGGACGACACCCGGGCGTACTTCCGGGGCCGCTGCCTGGACCAGTACGCCGACGACGTGGCGGCGGCCTCCTGGGACTCGGTCATCTTCGACCTGCCCGGCCGGGACTCGCTCCAGCGCGTACCGACGCTGGAGCCGCTCCGGGGCACCCGGGAGCACGTCAAGGACCTCCTCGACCGCTGCCGCACGGCGGAGGAGCTGGTGCGGGTCCTCTCCGGCGGCTGACCCGGCCGGTACGGGCACCCCGGCCCGGCGGCGCGGGGCCGGGGTGCGGAGCCCGCTGCGCGCCGGGCCCGGTCGTGCCCGCGTCCCGTGGAGGCCCTGGTTCCGTCGCGCCCGGGCGCCCGGTGCCGGCCGGGCACAGGGCCGTGGGCGTCACCGCGGGCGCCGGGGTACGGGGGCAGGCCCGGGTACGGCCACGAGCGGTCGTACGGGCCCGGGAGACGCCGGGGAACCCCACGGGAATCGTGCCGGGTCCGGGCGCTTCGCCGGGCGCTCCACGGGAATCATGGGGACAGCCCCGGCGGCTTGCGGAGGGATCTTCCGGAAACGCGGGGGCCGATGTCGGACCGGCCTTGTAGGGTCTGATCTTGAGAGACCGAACCAAGCGGGCACACCGAGCGGGGTGAGGGATATGGCGACCAAGGACACCGGCGGCGGGCAGCAGAAGGCCACGCGTTCCACCGAGGAGACCGAGGAGCAGGCGCAGGACGCGCAGGCGTCCGAGGACCTCAAGGAGCGCCAGGAGAAGCTGTCCGACGACGTGGACTCCGTGCTGGACGAGATCGACGACGTCCTGGAGGAGAACGCCGAGGACTTCGTGCGGTCCTTCGTGCAAAAGGGCGGGCAGTAGCCCCGGGTCACTCCCGGTGGCGCCGGTGCGAGCCGGTGCCACCGGGGCGGATGACCTCCGACGGCACGGGTAGGGTCCGTGCACAGCACTGATCACCGGCCCGCCCCGGCGGCGGGCCGCCGCCTCATTCCGGAAGGAAACGCGTGGAAGCCAATCCTCGGAGCACCGGGCGTCTGCCGGCGGCCTTCCTGACGCCCGGCTCGTCCTCGTTCATGGACTTCCTGGCCGACCACTCGCCGGGGCTGCTGCCCGGCAGCCGGCCGCTGCCGCCGGTGCAGGGGGCCGTCGAGGCGCCCCACGGCACGACCATCGTCGCCGTCACCTTCGAGGGTGGCGTGGTGCTCGCCGGTGACCGGCGGGCCACCATGGGCAATGTCATCGCGCAGCGCGACATCGAGAAGGTCTTCCCGGCGGACGAGTACTCCGCCGTGGGCATCGCCGGCACCGCCGGCCTCGCCGTGGAGATGGTCAAGCTCTTCCAGCTGGAGCTGGAGCACTTCGAGAAGGTCGAGGGCACCCAGCTCTCCCTGGAGGGCAAGGCCAACCGGCTCTCCACCATGATCCGGGGCAACCTCGGCATGGCCATGCAGGGCCTCGCCGTGGTGCCGCTCTTCGCGGGGTACGACATCGACCGCGAGAAGGGCAGGATCTTCTCGTACGACGTGACCGGCGGCCGCTCCGAGGAGCAGCAGGGCTTCGCCGCCACCGGCTCGGGCTCGGTCTTCGCCCGGGGCGCCATGAAGAAGCTCTACCGGGACAACCTCGGCGAGCAGGAGGCGCTCACCCTGGTGGTGCAGGCGCTGTACGACGCGGCGGACGACGACTCGGCGACCGGCGGCCCGGACCTGGCCCGGCGGATCTACCCGATCGTCACCGTGATCACGGAGGACGGCTACCGGCGGCTCACCGACACCGAGTCCTCCGGGATCGCCCGCGCGATCGTGGAGCGCCGCCTCGAACAGCCCGACGGTCCCCGGGCCGAGCTGCTGTGATCCGCTCCTCCGAGGATTCACTGGACTCACTCCGGATTGACCGGAAGAACCGGAAGAAAGGGACGGACAGCCGGTGACGACCCCGTTCTATGTCTCACCCGCCCAGGCCATGCAGGACCGGGCGGAGTACGCCCGCAAGGGCATCGCCCGAGGCCGCAGTCTGGTGGTGCTCCAGTACGCCGACGGCATCGTGTTCGTCGGTGAGAACCCGTCCCGCGCGCTGCACAAGTTCAGCGAGGTCTACGACCGGATCGGCTTCGCCGCCGCCGGCAAGTACAACGAGTACGAGAACCTCAGGATCGGCGGCGTGCGCTACGCCGATCTGCGCGGCTACACCTACGACCGGGACGACGTGACCGCGCGCGGCCTGGCCAATGTCTACGCCCAGACCCTGGGCGGGATCTTCTCCAGCGCGGCCGAGAAGCCGTACGAGGTGGAGCTGGTCGTCGCCGAGGTCGGGGTGGTCCCGGACGGCGACCAGATCTACCGCCTGCCGCACGACGGCTCGATCGTGGACGAGCACGGCTCGGTCGCGGTCGGCGGCAACGCGGAGCAGATCAGCAGCTTCCTCGACCAGCGGCACCGGGACGGGATGACCCTCGCGGAGGCGCTCCACCTCGCCGTGCAGGCCCTCTCCCGGGACCCCAACGGCGCCGAGCGGGAGATCCCCGCCGAGCGGCTGGAGGTGGCCGTGCTGGACCGCACCCGCCCGCAGCAGCGCAAGTTCAAGCGGATCGTGGGCCGCCAGCTCGCCCGGCTCCTGGAGGCCCAGGGGGCGGCCACCACCCCGACCGACGCGCCCTCCGACGAGCAGCCGGAGAAGCCCCAGCAGTAGCCGGCCCGGCCGGGAGCCCCGCCGGGGCGTTCCGGCGGCCGGCCCCACCGCCCCGGACCGCCCCGCGCGGCCCGGGGCGGCGCCGTGTCCGGGGAGGCCGAGGGCCTGGGAGCCCGGCGGCGGGTGCTACGAGCCGGCCGGGGGCGGGCCCGAGGAGCCCCGGGGGAGCAGGGTGACGGGGAGGTCGCCGGTCGCCGGCGGGCGGTTCTCCAGGACGGCCAGCAGCGCCGTCATACCGCGCTCCCCGATCCGCTCGGCGGGCAGCCGGACCGTGGTCAGCTCGGGCTCCACGGCGGTGGCCAGCGCCAGGTCGTCGAAGCCGGTGACCGACACGTCCTCCGGCACCCGCAGCCCCAGCCGCCGCACCGCCTTGCAGGCACCGGCGGCCAGCAGGTCGTCGTCGCAGACCAGGGCGGTCGGCCGGGGCCCGGGCCCGGTCAGCGCGGCCCCGGCCGCCTTCCGGCCCGCCGCCACGTCCAGCGGGGCCGGCACCGTGCGGACCGTCACCCCCGGCTCCCGGGCGAGCCGGTCCCGCAGCGCCCGCGCGCGTATGTCGAAGGTCCAGGAGGGCACCGCCGACGCCAGATGGGCGAAGTGCCGGTGACCGAGGCCGAGCAGATGCTCCGTCACCTGGCGCATCCCGTCGGCGATGTCGAGATTGACCGAGGCGGCGGCGCCGGTGTCCGTCAGGTCGTCCGGGTCGCTGTCCAGCATCACCAGCGGCAGATCGGTGCCCCGGATGGCCCGCAGGGCGTCGGCCGCCATCGAGGAGGCGATCACCCCGTCCAGCGCCGAGCGGGCCGAGGCGAACGGGTCCCGGGCGGGCCCGATCCCGGCCGGGGACGGATAGAGCACCACGCCGAAGTCGTGCCGGGCGGCCACCTCGGCGGCGCCCGTGTAGACCCGGGCGAAGAACTCGCTGGTCAGCGCGGGCACCACCAGAAGTGCCGTCCTGGTGCGGCCGAGCCGGAGGTTGCGGGCGGCGAGATTGGGCCGGTAGCCGAGCCCCCGGGCGGCCTCCCGCACCAGGTCCGCGGTGCGCTCGGAGACCCGGCCGCGCCACTTCCCGCCCAGCACCAGCGAGACGGTGGCCTGCGACACCCCGGCCGCCCGCGCCACGTCCCGGCTGGTGGGCCGGGCCGGCGTGCCCCCGGCGGCGGGCCGGGGGTCCGGCTCCGGGTCGTTCACGGCTGCCTCCGCGCCGGCGGTCCGGCGGATCCTGGGCGCGGACTGGCCCCGCGCGCTGCCGACATGGTACGTATGACGCCGGTAGTTATACGTAAAACGTCGGGTGCGGGATCGCGCGGACGTGAACCGGAGAGGGGCGGACATGGCCGCGGCGGCCGGCGGATACGGCGACATTCTCAGAGCACCCCACGCGGCCCGGCTGCTCGCCGGCACCCTGGTGGGCCGGCTGCCCAACGGCACCGCGCCCATCGCCATCGTGCTCTTCACCCGCTCCGAGGGCGGCAGCTACAGCCTGGCCGGCGCGCTGGCCGCCGTGTACGGCGTCGCCAACGCGCTCGGCCAGCCGCTGCTCGGCCGGGCCGTCGACCTGCGCGGCCAGCCCCGGGTCCAGCTGCCCGCCGCGCTGGTCTCGGCGGCCGGCATGGCGCTCCTCGCCGTGCTGGGCATCACCCCGGTGGCGCTCGCCTACGCGGCCGTCGCCGTGGCCGGGCTCTTCACCCCGCCGCTGGAGGGCGGGCTGCGGGCGCTCTGGCCGAGCGTGCTGGGCGCGGAGGACCGGGTGCACCGGGCGTACGCGCTGGACGCGGTGGCCCAGGAGATCATGTTCACCGCCGGACCGCTGCTGGTCACCCTGCTGGTCTCGCTCTGGTCCCCGGCCGCCGCGATCCTGGTGATCAACGCGATCGGGGTGCTGGGCGCCCTCTCGGTGGTGGTCTCGGAGCCCTCCAGGACCTGGCGGTCCGCGCCCCGGGAGGCCCACTGGCTGGGCGCGCTGCGCTCGCCCGGACTGCTCGCCCTGCTCGGCTCCTTCTTCTTCGTCGGACTCGCCCTGGGCTCCATCACCGTCGCCGCGCTCGCCTACGCCGAGGACCACGGCGACCAGTCGGCCTACGGCTGGCTGATGGCCGCCCTGGGCCTCGGCGCGCTGGCCGGCGGGGTGGTCTACGGCGCCCGCCAGTGGGCCGGGGCACCGGAGCGGCGGCTGCGGGTCCTGACGCTGCTGCTGGCCCTCGGCTATCTGCCGCTGACGCTCACCCCCGGGGTGCCGGCCATGACCGTGCTGGCGGGCGTCTCCGGGGTCTTCCTGGCGCCGGCCATCGCCTGCGCGTTCATCGTGGTGGACCGGCACGCCCCGCGCGGCACCGTCACCGAGGCGTTCTCCTGGCTGGTCACCACCTTCGGCGTGGGCGCGGCCGCGGGCACCGCGGTGGCCGGCCCCGCGGTCGAACTGTCCGGCACCGCGGCGAGCTTCGCCGTCCCCGGGGCCGCCGGATTCGCCGCCCTGCTGGTGCTGCTGGCCACCCGGCGGGCGCTGGCCGCGCCCCCGGGCGCCGGGCGGGGCGCCAGGGGCGCCACTTCGGCCACCGGGGCACCGGCCGGCGAAAATGATCGCAACGGTGCCGCCGAAGCCGGTTTCAGCACAGGCCATCAGGCGTAATGTTCAGTCATGGACCGCCGCATTTTCGGGCTGGAGAACGAGTACGGCGTCACGTGCACGTTCAGGGGACAGCGCCGACTGTCACCTGACGAAGTGGCGCGCTACCTCTTCCGCCGTGTCGTGTCATGGGGCCGCAGCAGCAATGTCTTCCTGCGGAACGGCGCCCGCCTCTACCTCGACGTGGGATCGCATCCGGAATACGCAACGCCCGAATGCGACAACGTGACCGAACTGGTCACCCACGACAAGGCCGGCGAGCGGATTCTCGAAGGACTGCTCGTCGACGCCGAACGCCGCCTGCACGAGGAGGGAATCGCGGGCGACGTCTACCTCTTCAAGAACAACACCGACTCGGCGGGGAACTCCTACGGCTGCCACGAGAACTATCTCGTCGCCCGCCACGGGGAGTTCTCCCGGCTCGCGGACATTCTCATTCCCTTCCTCGTCACCCGGCAGCTGATCTGCGGCGCCGGCAAGGTGCTCCAGACCCCGCGCGGCGCCGTCTACTGCGTCAGCCAGCGGGCCGAGCACATCTGGGAGGGCGTCAGCTCCGCCACCACCCGCTCGCGGCCCATCATCAACACCCGGGACGAGCCGCACGCGGACGCCGAGCGGTACCGCCGGCTGCATGTCATCGTCGGCGACTCCAACAT
The DNA here is from genome assembly GCF_024756275.1 of Streptomyces pyxinae. Taxonomy (GTDB): domain Bacteria; phylum Actinomycetota; class Actinomycetes; order Streptomycetales; family Streptomycetaceae; genus Streptomyces; species Streptomyces pyxinae. Next base: position 117,709 of record NZ_JANUGQ010000007.1, read on the forward strand.
GTCCGAGACGACCATGCTGCTGAAGGTCGGCGCCACCGACCTGGTGCTGCGCATGATCGAGGCCGGCACGGTGATGCGCGACCTGACCCTGGAGAACCCGATCCGGGCCATCCGCGAGGTCAGCCACGACATCACCGGGCAGCGCAAGGTCCGGCTGGCCAGCGGGCGGGAGGCGTCCGCGCTGGAGGTCCAGCGGGAGTACTACGAGAAGGCCGCCGACTTCGTCGACCGGCGCGGCATCCGCACCGGCACCGTGGCCCAGGTCCTGGAGCTCTGGGGCCGGGCGCTCGACGCCATCGAGGAAGAGGACCTGGACCGGGTCGACACCGAGATCGACTGGGTCATGAAGTACAAGCTCATCGAGCGGTACCGGGCCAAGCACAACATGACGATGTCGAACCCCAGGGTCGCGCAGATAGACCTCGCGTACCACGACATCCACCGCCGGCGGGGGCTCTACTACCTGCTGGAGAAGAAGGGGCAGGCCACCCGGATCTGCAACGACCTGCGGATCTTCGAGGGCAAGTCGGTGCCCCCGCAGACCACCCGGGCCCGGCTGCGCGGCGACTTCATCCGCCGGGCACAGGAGCAGCGCCGGGACTTCACGGTCGACTGGGTCCATCTGAAGCTGAACGACCAGGCCCAGCGGACGGTGCTCTGCAAGGACCCGTTCCGCTCGGTGGACGACCGGGTGGAGAAGCTGATCGCCGGCATGTGACGAGCCGCCGGCGCTCCCGGGCCGGGCCCGCACCACTGGGTGCGCGCCCGGCCCGGCGCCGTACATGGCCTCCGGTGTCGTCCGCGCCCCCGGCGCCGTACGTGGCCCGCGCGGTGTCGTACGCGCGCCGGTGTCGTCCGCGGCCCGGGGTGCCGCACGGGCCCCCGGGTGTCGTACGTGTCCCTCGTGCCGTCCATGGCCCCGGGGCGCCGGACGGGCCCGGGGCGCCCGTGCCGGGTCCCGTGCGGCGCGGTCCGGGTGCGCCCGGCGCGGGCGGTGCCGCCGCACCGTACGGCGTCCGCCGGGGGCCGGGTCGTAGAGTGACCGGCACGGAACGTATCCCCGACCCCCCCGAGGACCACTGTGCGACGCCGACTTGCCGCCCTGCTCATCGTGCCCGCCCTGTTGCTGACCGCGTGCGGCGGTGAGGACTCCGACGCCAAGAAGGACGACGCCTCCTCCGCGTCACCGGACGCGAGTTCGCCCTCGGCGGCGCCCGCGCCCAAGCCCGTGGAGAGCGCCTCGCCGCTGCCCACCGTCACCGGCGACAAGGGCAAGAAGCCGAACATCGCCATTCCCCAGGGGAATCCGAGCTCCGCCTTCGTGGTCCGGACGATTTCCGAGGGCGACGGACCGGCCGTCAAGGCCGGCGACCTCGTCCAGGCCGACTACACCGTCAAGCTCTGGAAGGGCGGCAAGGAGCTGGGCAGCTCCTACGACCAGGGCGGCGTCCCGCAGGTGATCGACGCCGGGGCCAAGGGGATCATCCCTGCGTTCGCCGAGGGCGTGAACGGCAAGAAGATCGGCAGCCGGGTGCTGGTCGTCGCCCCGCCCAACGCCGCCTTCGGGGCGGCCGGCCAGCAGCAGCTGGGCGTCAAGGGCACCGACACGCTCGTCTTCGTCCTGGACATCAAGGGCGTCATGCCGAAGAAGGCCGAGGGCGAGCAGGCCGACATCCCGGCGAACCTGCCGCAGGTCGACGCCTCCAAGGAGGAGCCGGCCACCATCAAGATCCCCAAGAACGACCCGCCGGCCAAGCTGGTGAGCGATGTGCTGATCGAGGGCAAGGGCCCCGAGGTCAAGAACGGCCAGATGGTCTACATGCAGTACACCGGGGCCGCCTGGAAGATCAACGAGGGCAAGGCCAAGGCGGAGATCTTCGACTCCTCCTGGACCGCGGGCAAGCCGTTCAACACGGCGATCGGCCAGGGCCAGGTCATCGAGGGCTGGGACAAGGGACTGGTCGGCAAGAAGGTCGGCAGCCGGGTGCTGCTGGTGATCCCGCCGGCCCAGGCGTACAAGGACCAGGACAAGGGCCCGCAGCTGCCGGCCAACTCGACCCTGGTCTTCGTCGTGGACATCATCGGAGCGATGTAAGACTGTCCCTTTGCTCGCACCCCGAGCGAAGCCCGGCACCGGCGGTGCCGGACAGCGACCACCAGCAGTAAGTACGAGGAGCACAGACGTGAACATCGACAAGCCCGAGATCGACTTCCCGGGCGGCGAGCCGCCGGCCGACCTGGAGATCAAGGAGATCTGGGAGGGCGACGGCCCGGAGGCCAAGGCCGGCGACTTCGTGAAGGTTCACTACGTGGGCGTGGCCTTCTCCACCGGTGAGGAGTTCGACGCCTCCTGGAACCGCGGCACCCCGCTCCAGTTCCAGCTCGGTGTCGGCCAGGTCATCCAGGGCTGGGACAAGGGCGTGCAGGGCATGAAGGTCGGTGGCCGCCGCCAGCTGACCATCCCGCCGCACCTGGCCTACGGCGACCGGGGCGCGGGCAGCGCCATCGGCCCGGGCGAGACGCTGATCTTCGTCTGCGACCTGGTCGCGGTCTGATCGTCCGACCGGTCGTCCGACCGTTCGTCTGACTGTTTCCGGCCGGTACCGGCCGGCCCGAGGGCCCACGCCTGCGCGCGTGGGCCCTCGGCTTTGGCCCGGCGACCCCGGAGCGGTACGTTGAGCGGGAAACCCGAGGGGCCGGAGCCCCGGCGGGACCGAGGGGGCAGGGCCTCCGCCGCGCGCTCCGTCACCGGACCGGCGGCGGGGTCCGCGAGAACCAGAGAAGGGGCGCGGGGCGTCGATGGCCATTGCCAAGGCGGAGCGGCTGATGAACCTGGCGCTGTGTCTGCTGGGCACGCGCCGTCCGCTCAGCAAGCGGGAACTGCGCGGCTCCATCGAGGCGTACCTGGAGGCCGGTTCCGACGACTCCTTCAACCGGATGTTCGAGCGGGACAAGGACGACCTCCGCGAACTGGGCCTGGTCATCGAGACCGTGGAGAGCCTCGACGGCGAGATCGGCTACCTGGCCCGCCGGGACTCCAACCGGCTGCCGCCCATCCAGTTCGACGCCGAGGAGGCCGCCGCCCTCGGCCTGGCGGCCAAGGTCTGGCAGCAGGCCCGGCTCGCCGGCGCCGCCAGCGGGGCCCTCCAGAAGCTCCGGGCGGCCGGCATGCCCGAGGCCGAGGAGGCGTACGAGACCCCGCACAGCGCCCTGGAACCGCGCATCCCCGTCCACGAGGCCGCCTTCGAGCCGCTGATGCTCGCCTGCCGCGACCGGCGGCCGGTCGTCTTCGACTACCGCAAGTCCAACGCCGCCCGCGCCGAGACCCGCCAGGTCGAGCCGTGGACGCTGGAGTGCTGGCGCGGCCACTGGTACCTGGCCGGCTGGGACCGGGACCGGGGCGCCGGGCGGGTCTTCCGGATCTCCCGGATCACCGGCCGGGTCCGCTCCCGGGCCGGTGCCTTCACCGCGCCCGTGCCGGACGCCTCCACCGTGCGCGAGACCGTGGAGCGCTGGGCCGGCGAGACCGCCACCCGCTCCGCGCGGATCCGGCTGCGCACCGGCTGCGGCTATCCGCTGCGGGCCCGCGCCCTCGCGGTGCGGGAGGCCGGTGACGGCTGGGACGAGCTGGAGATCCCGTACGGCCACGGGCTGGACGCCTGGCTGGTCGAGTTCGGGCCGGACGTGGTGGTACTGGAACCCGCGGACCTGCGGGCCGACGTGGTGGACCGGCTGCGCGCCGTGGCCAAGGGCTGAGGGAGAACGACCGACGATGGCCACCAACGCGATCGACCAGACCCGGCGGATGCTCTCCCTGGTCACCTATCTCCGCGAGCGCCCCGGCGCCCATGTCGCGGACGTCGCCCGGGCCTTCGGGATCAGCGAGGACGAGCTGATCTCGGACCTCGACGTGCTCCCCATGTGCGGCACCAGCTTCCGCGGCGGCGACCTGCTCGACATCGACACCGACGGCGACCGGATCTGGTGGCACAACCCGGACGACGTGGCCGAGCCGCTGCGCCTCGCCGCCGACGAGGCCACCGCCCTGCTGGTGGCCGCGCGGGCCGTCGCCACCCTGCCCGGACTGCGCGAGGGCGACCGGGCCGCGCTGCTGCGGGCCACCGCCAAGCTGGAGGCGGCGGCGGGCGAGGCGGCCGGCGCCAGCTCCCGGCTCTCGGTCACCTTCGAGAGCGAGGGCGGGGTCTTCGCCGAGGTCGACCGGGCGATCTCGGAGCGCCGCAGGCTCTGGCTCCGCTACTACTCGCCCGCCCGGGACGAGCTCACCGAGCGGGTGGTGGATCCGATCCGGCTCTTCGCCGTCGGCCACACCTATATGGAGGCCTGGTGCCGGCTCTCCGAGGCGCGCCGCACCTTCCGGCTCGACCGGGTGGCCGAGATCCGGCTGCTCGACGAGCCCTCAGCGCCGCCCGAGATCGAGCTCCGCGACCTCTCCGCCGGTCTGGTCCAGCCGTCCGCCGACGACCCCGAGGTGGTGGTCGAGGTGGGTCCCGGTGGCCGCTGGGTGGCCGAGTACTACCCGCACGACCGCGCCGACGAGCTGCCCGACGGGGGGCTGCGGATCACCCTGCGCACCCCGGACCCGGCCTCGCTCCGCCGGCTGGCGCTCCGGCTGGGCCGGGACGGCCGGATCACCGCCCCCGCGGAGCTGGCCGGCAGCGCGCGGCGGGCCGCCGCCGAGGCACTGGCCGCCTACGACGGGGAGTGAACCGGTCATGAACGATCTCGCCGCCCCGCCCGCACCGGCGCCGGTCGTCTTCAAGGCGGCCTGCCCGGAGTGCCGGGCCCGCTTCGAGCTCGCCGCCGGTTCACTGCGGCTCGCCATCGGCGCCAGCCGCCGTACCACCTTCTACTCGTTCACCTGCCCCGCCTGCGGCTGCGCGGTGCGCAAGCCGGCAGGGGAGCGCATCGTGGAACTCCTCACCGGCGGCGGGGTGCGTACGCTGCGCCTGCACTCCACCGTCTGACGCGCCCCGGCGCCCGCCCCGAAGCCCACCGCCCGACGAACCCCCTAGGCCCCGCCCATGTTCTGGCCCATGCTCGCCGTCGCCCTCGGCTTCCTCGGTATCGCCGTCCTCGGCGTCCTCGGCATCCGGGTGTTCATCGAGGCCCAGCGGCTCGGCCGCCAGGTCGCCGCCACCACGGACCGGATCAACCGGGCCTCCGGAGACCTGGAGCGGGCCGCCGCCGACCTCGCCCGCACCGGGCGGGACCTGCGCTGAGGCGCCGCGCCGGGGCCGGTGCAGGGCCCGGCCGGTGCCGCGGCTGTTTCCGTATGCGGGCCGGGCCGGGGGCGTACGCCTTCCGGCCGGTTCCACGGGTGGTTTCCGGCCGGTTTTCCCGCTGTTCCGGCCGTGTCCGCCGCGGTGGCGGAACCCGCCCGGGGCCGCCGGAACGGGGACGGTACGCTGCGGGGAGCGGCTTTTGTCCCTCCGGTACGGGTCGCAAACGTAACGATGCACGGGGATTGCCCGGCGTTTACCACCCCGCGTTACGATCGCATGCAGCACGGAGGCCGGGCGCACGTCCGGTGCAAGGCAAGAGCCCCTCCCCAGCCGCCTCGGTGAGAAGGAAGACGTACATGATCGCCAACCTGAAGCCCCTTGAGATCGTGCTCATCATCCTGGTGATCCTGCTTCTCTTCGGCGCCAAGAAGCTCCCCGAGATGGCCCGTTCGCTCGGCAAGTCCGCCCGCATCCTCAAGAGCGAGGCGAAGGCGATGAAGAAGGACGGCGCCGAGTCCGAGACCGCCGCCGACCCGGCCCCGCAGCAGCCCGCGCCGCGCACCATCCAGGCCGCGCCCGGCGACGTGACCAGCGCCCGCCCGGTCTCCGAGCCGAACACCACCAAGAGCTGACACCCACCCACCGACGGTTGCCGCACGAGACGAGGGAAGTGGGTTGCTCAAGTCTGCCCGCAAGCGGGAGAAGAACGACGAGGGGCGGATGCCGCTCGCCGAGCATCTGCGCGAACTGCGGAACCGCCTGCTGAAGGCCGTGCTGGCGATCGCGGCCGTCACGATCGTCGCCGCCTTCTTCCAGAAGGACATCTTCGCCTTCCTCATGCGGCCGATCCTGGACTCGGTCGGCTGCGAGGGCGGGGTGGTCGTCCATGTGAACGGCAAGCCCTGCGCCATTCTCAAGACCGACACCCTGATCTCGCCGTTCACCATCGCCCTCAAGGTCTCCCTGATGACGGGCGTCCTGGTGGCGACCCCGGTCTGGCTCTACCAGCTGTGGGCCTTCGTCGCCCCCGGTCTGCACAAGCACGAGAAGCGCTACGCGCACGCCTTCGTCGCGGCGGGGGTGCCGCTCTTCGCGGCCGGCGCCTGGCTGGCGTACGTGATCCTGCCGCAGACGGCCGAGATCATGCTCAGCTTCACGCCCGCCGACACCCAGAACCAGATCGGGCTCGACGACTACCTGGACCTGATCACCCGCATGGTGATCGTCTTTGGCCTCGCCTTCGAGCTGCCGCTGCTGCTGATCGCGCTCAATCTGACCGGAGTGCTCAGCGGCAAGCGGATGCTGGGCTGGTGGCGCGGGATGATCGTCGGACTGACCTTCTTCGCCGCGATCGCGACGCCGGGCGGTGAGCCGCTCTCCATGCTGCTGCTCGCCGGGCCGCTGGCCCTGCTCTACTTCCTCGCCGCCGGTTTCGCGCTCCTCAACGACAAGCGGCGCCGGCTGTCCGACCCGGACCGGGAGCTGGACGACGACGAGGCGTCCGAGCTGGACCTCACGCCCGAGCGCATCGGCTCGATCGAGCCCGTCCAGGGACCGGCGGCCCTGCCCGAGCAGGCGGACGGCCACCATGAGCGCCGGCCGCAGGGTTACGACGACATCACCTGACGGCCGTACCCGACGGAGCGGTGACCCGGATCGTCCGGCCGGTCGGACGATCCGGGTGAGACGATCCGGGCGGCGAGGCCCCCGGCCGGTGGATCGGGGGCGTGAGGGCCCGGCCGGTGGGGCGGGGGCGCCGTAAAGATCGGCCTGCTGTCGGTGGGGGCGGGTAGGCTCGGGAACGAGATGACAGAAGAACTCACGCCAGCGGAGGCGTACGCCGCCGCCCGGCGCCGGGCCGTCGAAGAGGCCACGGCGTTCGCCCCCTTCCGCGACATGTACGACTTCGAGCTGGACCCGTTCCAGATCGACGCCTGCCGGGCCCTGGAGGCGGGCAAGGGGGTGCTCGTCGCGGCGCCCACCGGCTCGGGCAAGACCATCGTCGGTGAGTTCGCCGTGCACCTCGCCCTCCACCAGGGGCGGAAGTGCTTCTACACGACGCCGATCAAGGCCCTGTCGAACCAGAAGTACTCCGACCTGGTCAAGCGGTACGGCGCCGACAAGGTCGGCCTGCTCACCGGTGACAACAGCGTCAACTCCGAGGCGCCGGTGGTCGTGATGACCACCGAGGTGCTGCGGAACATGCTCTATGCCGGTTCCCAGACGCTGCGGGGCCTCGGGTACGTGGTCATGGACGAGGTGCACTACCTCTCGGACCGCTTCCGGGGCGCCGTCTGGGAGGAAGTGATCATCCACCTCCCGGAGTCCGTGACGCTGGTCTCGCTCTCCGCCACCGTCTCCAACGCCGAGGAGTTCGGCGACTGGCTGGACACGGTCCGGGGTGACACCGAGGTGATCGTCTCCGAGAGCCGGCCGGTGCCGCTCTGGCAACACGTGCTGGCCGGGCGCCGGATGTACGACCTCTTCGAGGAGGAGACCGACCACGGCGGCCGGGGAGCGGGCCGGCGCGAGGTCAACCCCGACCTGGAGCGCCTGGCGCGCATGGAGAACCAGCGCACCTACAACCCGCGCGACCGGCGGCGCGGCAAGATGGTCCGGGAGGCCGACCGCGAGCGCGAGCGGCGCCAGCGCTCCCGGATCTGGACCCCGGGCCGGCCCGAGGTCATCGAGCGGCTGGACGCCGCGGGGCTGCTGCCCGCGATCACCTTCATCTTCAGCCGGGCCGGCTGCGAGGCCGCCGTGCAGCAGTGCCTCTACGCCGGGCTGCGGCTCAATGACGAGGACGGTCGGCAGCGGGTCCGGGAGCTGGTGGAGGCCCGCACCGCCTCCATCCCCAGCGAGGACCTGCACGTCCTCGGCTACTACGAATGGCTGGAGGGGCTGGAGCGCGGCATCGCCGCCCACCACGCCGGGATGCTGCCCACCTTCAAGGAGGTGGTCGAGGAGCTGTTCGTCCGGGGGCTGGTGAAGGCCGTCTTTGCCACCGAGACGCTGGCGCTGGGCATCAACATGCCCGCCCGGTCGGTGGTGCTGGAGAAGCTGGTCAAGTGGAACGGCGAGCAGCACGCCGACATCACCCCCGGCGAGTACACCCAGCTCACCGGGCGGGCCGGCCGGCGCGGCATCGACGTCGAGGGCCATGCCGTGGTGCTCTGGCAGCGCGGCATGGACCCGGGCCATCTCGCGGGACTCGCGGGCACCCGGACGTATCCGCTCCGGTCGAGCTTCAAGCCGTCGTACAACATGGCGGTCAACCTGGTCGACCAGTTCGGCCGGCATCGCTCCCGGGAGCTGCTGGAGACCTCCTTCGCGCAGTTCCAGGCGGACCGCTCGGTCGTCGGCATCTCCCGCCAGGTCCAGCGGAACGAGGAGGGCCTCGAGGGCTACCGGGAGGGCATGACCTGCCACCTCGGGGACTTCGAGGAGTACGCGCGGCTCCGCCGCGACCTCAAGGACCGGGAGAACGAGCTGGCCAAGCAGGGCGCCGCCCAGCGCCGGGCGGCGGCGGCCGGTTCGCTGGAGCGGCTCAAGCCGGGCGATGTGATCCATGTGCCGACCGGCAAGTTCGCCGGTCTCGCGCTGGTGCTGGACCCGGGGCTGCCCGCCGGGCGGTCCAACGGGCACCGGGGCTTCGACCAGCACGACGGCCCGCGCCCGCTGGTGCTCACCGCCGAGCGGCAGGTGAAGCGGCTGGCGTCGATCGACTTCCCGGTGCCGGTCGAGCCGGTGGAGCGGATGCGCATCCCGCGCACCTTCAACCCGCGCTCCCCGCAGTCCCGGCGGGACCTCGCATCGGCGCTGCGCACCAAGGCGGGCCACCTCACGCCCGAGCGGGGCGCCAAGCGGCGGGGCGGGGCGGCGGACGACCGGGAGATCACCCGGCTGCGCGCCGAGCTGCGGGCCCACCCCTGCCACGGCTGCGACGAGCGGGAGGACCACGCCCGCTGGGCCGAGCGCTACCACCGGCTGCGGCGGGACACCCAGCAGCTGGAGCGCCGGATCGAGGGGCGGACCAACACCATCGCCCGCACCTTCGACCGGATCGTCGCGCTCCTGACCGAGCTGGACTATCTGCGCGGCAACGAGGTCACCGAGCACGGCAAGCGGCTGGCCCGGCTCTACGGCGAGCTGGACCTGCTGGCCAGCGAGTGCCTCCGGGACGGCGTCTGGGAGGGCCTCGGCCCCGCCGAGCTCGCTGCCTGCGCCTCCGCGCTGGTCTACGAGTCCCGGCAGTCCGACGACGCGGTGGTGCCCAAGGTGCCGGGCGGCCGGACGAAGGCCGCGCTCGGCGAGATGGTGCGGATCTGGGGCCGGCTGGACGCCCTGGAGGAGGACTTCCGGATCAACCAGGCCGAGGGCGTCGGACAGCGCGAACCGGACCTCGGCTTCGCCTGGGTGGCCCACGAGTGGGCCTCCGACAAGGGCCTCGACGAGGTACTGCGGGACGCCGAGATGCCGGCCGGCGACTTCGTCCGCTGGTGCAAGCAGGTCATCGATGTGCTCGGCCAGATAGCGGCCGCCGCGCCCCGCGAGGGCAGCACCGTCCCGAAGGCCGCCCGCAAGGCCGTGGACGCCATGCTGCGCGGTGTGGTGGCGTACAGCTCCCTCGGCTGAGCCCCCGGGGCCGCCTCCCCGCCCGGGCCCGGCCGGAAGCACCCCTCCCGGCCGGGCTCGTGTGCCTTCGGGCCCGGTGCCTCGCGGAACGGACCCCGGCGGTCTCGGGGCCGGGGCTGCCGGGCGCCTTCCGGGCCGGGTGCAGCGGATGCCTCCCGGGCCGGGGCGCACGCCGGGTGCCGCCGCGCGCGTATTGGGTACGCCCGCGCCCGGGCGACGCCGGTGTTCCGGGGGCCGGCCGAAGGCGTACGGGGCGGTCGCCGGCCTTCGGGGGCCCGGAGGTCAGCGGGTGGCCAGCGCCCTGGCGAGGGCGATCAGTTCCGGGGCGCGCAGCACCCGGTCGCCGTAACCCGGCAGCGGGACATGGAGCGCGGCCGTCCAGCGGCGCGGAAGGGCTTCCGCGCCGTACACCGCTCCGGCGAGCGTCCCGGTCACCGCCGCCACCGTGTCGGTGTCGCCGCCCAGGTCGACGGCTGCGGCCAGAGCCTGGGGGAGGGAGCCGGTCGTCCGCAGCGCCCAGAGGGCCGACCCCAGGCACGGCCAGACGGCGCCGTTGGCCTCGGTCGCCCGGTCCGGATGCCAGTCGGCCGCCAGCACGGTGGCCCAGCGGTCCCGCTCGGCGGGGTGGACCAGGGCGAGCGCGTCCGGTACGGCGGTGAGCGGGTCGTCGCCGTCCAGCGCGACCCGGACCAGTTCATGGAGGACCGCTGTGCCCTCCTGGGCGGCCGGGTCTCCGTGGGTGAGGGCCGCGATCCGCCGGGCCGCCGCCGTGGTGGCGGCCTGCCCGTCCGGCGCGAAGTACACGGCCGAGGTCGAGGCGCGCATCAGCGAACCGTTGCCCGCGGCGTGTCCGGTCATCCGGAAGTGCGCCTCCGCCGCCCGGTGCCAGGGCTCGCCGCTGGTGAGCACCTGCTCGGTCTGGAGGCCGAGGTCCTTGGGTTCGGCGGCGGCCCAGCGCCGGAAGCGGTCGAAGATGTCGGCCGGATCCAGACCCTCCCGCTCCAGCAGCGACTCCCCGACCAGGACGGCCATCTGGGTGTCGTCGGTCGCCTCTCCCGGGTCCCAGCCGCCGCCCCCGCACAGCTCCCCGGGGCCGTCCGGGAAGCGCGCGGCCCGGGCACCCGGGGGCCCGAACTCGAAGGGTGCTCCCAGGGCATCGCCCACCGCGCTTCCCAGGACGGCGCCGATAGCCCGTTCGATGCGTTCCATCCGCGCAGCCTAGCGGGGGCGGGTGAGGGGGTACGGGGCGGTCGCCGGGTCATGGGGGGCGGCCGGGGCCGGGGGCGTACGGCGAGAGGGGTGGCCGGACGGCGGAGGGACCCGGCCCGGGGTGGGCGGGTCCCTCGGTCGGGCGGGGAGCGGGGTCAGGCGGTGGGAGCCTGGGTCTCCTGCTCGCGCTCGACCTGCTCGTTCCACTCGCGCTTCACCGCGCGCCAGGCCTCGTCGGTCTGGCCGAGCCGCCAGTAGCCGGAGATCGAGAGCCGCTCGCGGGGGATCTCGCGCTCCATACGGAGGTGGCGGCGGAGGTCCTTCACAAAGCCCGCCTCGCCGTGGACGAAGGCGTGGACGTCGCCGGCGGGCAGCTCCAGGTCGCGTACGGCGGCGATCAGCAGCTCACCGACCGGGCGGCCGGCCCGGTGCAGCCAGCGGAGCTCGATCCCGGCCGGGGCGTCGATCTTCTGCTCCTCCTCGGCCGACTCGACCTCCACGAAGGCGTGACCGGTGGCGTTCCGGTCCATGCGCTCCAGCGAGGCGGCGATGGCGGGCAGCGCGCTCTCGTCACCGACCAGCAGATGGGTGCCGGCCGCCGGGTCGGGGGAGTAGCCGCCGCCCGGGCCCAGCATGTACATGATCTCGCCGACCTGGGCGCGGGCCGCCCAGGGGCCGGCCAGGCCCTCGTCGCCGTGGACGACGAAGTCGATGGCCGCCTCGCGCAGGGCCGGGTCCCAGCTCCGGATGGTGTACGTGCGATTGGCCGGCCACTGGTCGCGCGGGAACTCCTCGCGGATCCGGTCCATGTCGAAGGGCTCCGGGTAGCGCACGCCCGGGAGCGGGAAGAGCAGCTTCACATAGTGGTCGGTGTACTCGTCGGCCGAGAAGCCGGCGAGCCCGTCACCGCCCAGGACGATCCGCACCATGTGCGGGGTGATCCGCTCGGTGCGCACCACTCGTCCCTGGTGGATGGCAGGTGCTTTGCGGGCCGGCTGTTCCGACACGGTGTTCTCCCCGGATGGTCGATGGTTAGGCTTGCCTAAGCTAACACCTCACTCGCGCAGCGCGGCGAGCACCCTTTCCAGGGACGAGCCCAGGCCCCAGCCGGCGGCCAGCTCGCCCAGCGCCCGCTCGTCGCGCGGCTCCCGGGGGAGGGCCGGGGCGAACTCCGGCAGGGGTACGTCCCCGGCGACCCGCACCACCTTCGGCGCCACCGCCAGATACGGCCGCGCCTCGTCCAGCCGCCGGCGCACGGCCGGGGTCAGCTTCGCCGCCGGATCGTCCACCGCCGCCATGATCCCGGCCAGGTCCCCGAAGCTCTCCAGCAGCCGGGCCGCCGTCTTCTCCCCGATTCCCGGCACCCCCGGCAGCCCGTCGCTCGGGTCGCCCCGCAGCAGGGCCAGGTCCGCGTACCCCGGGCCGTCCACCCCGTACTTCCCGCGCAGCCACGCCTCGTCCGCGATCTGCAGGGTGCCCACGCCCTTCAGCGGGTAGAGCACCCGGACGCCCCGGGCGTCGTCCACCAGCTGGTAGAGGTCCCGGTCGCCGGTGACGATGTCCACCGGGCCCGCCGCCCGCCCGGCCAGCGTGCCGATCACGTCGTCCGCCTCGTACCCGGGGACACCCACCCGGGCGATGCCCAGGGCGTCGAGCACCGCCTCGATCACCGGCACCTGCGGGGCGAGGGTGTCCGGCACCTCCTCGTCGTCCGGCCCCGCCGGGTGCTCCTCGGCGACCCGGTGCGCCTTGTACGAGGGGATCAGCTCGACCCGCCAGGCCGGGCGCCAGTCGGCGTCCATGCAGGCCACCAGCTCGTCCGGGTGGTGGTCCTGGACCAGCCGGGCGATGAAGTCGAGCAGTCCGCGCACCGCGTTGACCGGCGTGCCGTCGGGGGCGCGGACGGAATCGGGGACGCCGTAGTAGGCGCGGAAGTAGAGGGAGGCGGTGTCGAGGAGCATCAGGCGTCGGGTCACGCCCCCGATCATGCCGCAGCCCACCGACAGCGCGGGCGACCGGACGGCGGGCGGGGGCGAGGCGCCGGACCCGGCGGCCGTGCCGTCAGTCCGGTACGAGGCCGCCGGTGAGGTTGAGCTCGGTGGCGGTCATGGTGCGGGCCCAGTCGGAGGCGGCGAAGACCGCGGCGTTGGCCACGTCGTCGTAGCCCGGGCGCTCGGTCAGGAGTGCCCCCTCGTCGGCGCGGTTCTCCGCACCGGGAGCGGGCGAGCCGGGTGAGAGCAGCCAGGCGACGCGGACCCCGTGCGGACCCAGCTCCGCCGCGAGTTGCCGGCAGACGCCGGTGAGGGCGGACCAGGCGATGTGCGATCCGCCCAGGCCGGGGATGGTCTCGCGGCCGCCGGCCAGGACCAGGAGGACGCCGCCGCCACGGTCGATCATGTGCCGGGCCGCCGCCGTGGCCGTGGTGAGCGTGGTCGTCACCGCCTTGGTGACCGGGCGGAGCACATCGGCGACGGCCAGGTCGAGGAGCGGGCTCCCCTGGAGGTCGTCGTCGGACGTGGCGTTGAAGCAGATGTCTATGCCGGTGCCGTCGCCTGCCGCCGCCACCGCCTCGGCGTGGCGGTCGACGGCGGCGCGGTCCGTCGCGTCCAGCCGCGCGACGTGGGCGATCCCGCCGTCGCCCCGGATGCGACGCGCGACCTCTTCGAGGGGCGGCACGGTCCGTCCGGTGAGGTGGACGGCGGCGCCCTCCCGCGCGAAGGCCCGGGCGACGGCCGCCCCCACGGCTCCGGAACCGCCGTGGACGATCGCTGTCTTCCCGGTCAGCAGCACGATTCCCTCCTCGGTGCGGGCCCTGTCACCTGTGCAGACCGGGCGGACGGGGCGGACTCATCGCTCACCGGGCACTCGCCGGATCGCTCCCGCCGGGCGCTCTCCGGCCGGGGATCCGCTGCCGGTCCGTGTCCGTCCCGGGAACCCGGCGGGAACCCGGCGAGTGCTCCGTCCGCCCCCGGGCGGCTTCCGTACGCCGGTCGGCGCTCCCTCGCTTCCCCGGTTGCGCTACACCCCCCTACCGCCGCTGCGTAAGGTTGTCGCAGAGGGAGGGAGCCGAGGAGATGGACGAGAAGGAAACGCCCCGCGTCGGCGCGGCCGTCCGGAAGAGGCGCCGGGAGCTGGGGCTGACCCTCGCCACGGTGGCCGGGCGCAGTGGTCTGTCCGTGCCCTTCCTGAGCCAGGTCGAGAACGAGCGGGCCCGGCCCAGCACGGACTCGCTCCGGCGGGTGGCCGAGGCGCTGGAGACGACCGCCGCCGAGCTGCTCGACGCCGCCGACTCGGCCCGTACGGTCGATGTGGTGCGCTCCGGGCCGGAACCGGGGCCGAGCGGCGCCCGGCCGCTGGTGCGCGGCCAGCACCAGATGCACGCCGACGAGTACACCGGCGACCACGACGCCGGACGGGAGCTGGTGCTCCGCAACGACTCGCTGCTGTACGTGGCGGACGGCGCCGCCGAGGTGGAGGCCGAGGGCCGGGCGTACCGGCTGGAGCGCGGCGACACGCTCTACATGTCCGGCGGGGTGCGGCACCGCTGGCGGGCGAGCGGGCCGGGGACCCGGATCCTGGTCGTCGCCGTCGCCGAGCACATCGAGCCGGCGTGAACCCGGGCCCGGGCCGTTCCCGGGTGCCCGGTCCTTCCGGTGCGGGCCCCGGACCGGCCGGTGGCCGGGGGCGCGGCGGGCGCGGGCCCCGGGTGGTCTCGCTGGTGCCCTCGCTCACCGAGGCGATCGCGGTGACCCTGCCCGGGGTGCTGGCCGGGGCCACCGCCTGGTGCGACCACCCGGCCGGCCTGGAGGTGGCCCGGGTGGGCGGCACCAAGAACCCGGACGTGCCCGCGATCACCGCCCTCCGCCCCGATCTGGTGATCGCCAACGAGGAGGAGAACCGGGAGCCGGACCTCGCCGCCCTGCGGGGTGCCGGGATCGAGGTACTGGTCACCGAGGTGCGGACGCTGGACCAGGCCTTCACCGAGCTGGACCGGGTGCTGCGGGCCTGCGGGGCGACTTCCCGGCCCCGCTGGCTGGACGAGGCCGAGCGGGAGTGGGCGGCGGTCGGTGCGGCCGGGCCGGAGGAACCGCGGCGCGCCGTGGTGCCGGTCTGGCGGCGGCCCTGGATGGTGCTGGGCCGGGACACCTTCGCGGGCGATCTGCTGGCCCGGCTGGGCACGGTCAATGTCTACGCGGATCATCCCGAGCGCTACCCCCGGGTCCCGCTGGAGGAACTGCGGGCGTGCGGTGCCGACCTGGTGGTGCTGCCGGACGAGCCGTACCGCTTCACCGCCGGTGACGGGCCCGAGGCGTTCGCCCCGCTGCCCGCCGCGCTGGTCGACGGGCGCCGCCTCACCTGGTACGGGCCGTCGCTGGCCGGGGCTCCCGCGGCGCTGCGAGCAGCCCTCCGCCGGCCAGTCCCCGGACCGTCCTGACCGCCGCCGTCGCCCAGGCGGCCAGCAGCAGCGCGTAGAGCCCGGCGGCGAGCCAGCCGAGGGCCGGGAGCCCGGTGAGCCGGGCCAGTCCGGCCGTCCCCGTCACACAGGTGCCGACCGGGAAGGTGAACGCCCACCAGGTCATCGAGAAGCCCAGGCCGCGCCGCAGGGACCGGACCACCACCGCCGAGGCGAGCGCCAGCCACATCAGCGCGAAGCCCGTCACCGGCACCCCGTAGGCCACCGCCAGTTCACGGGCGCCCGGCACCCCGGGTGCCGCCCCGGCGAAGGCGGCGGCGGCCGTGGTGGACTGCCCCAGCGGCCCCAGGACCAGGAAGAGCGTCGGCGTCGACGGCAGGGGCAGCGGCTCACCGCTCACCAGCCGGCCGAAGATCAGCGGCAGCATCAGCAGCGTCGCCAGCAGGCTCAGCCCGAACAGCGCGCAGCAGAACAGCAGCAGCGCCTCCCGGGGCTGCCCGGCCGGCAGCCGCTGCGCCAGCAGCGGACCGGAGGCGGCCGAGACCATTGGCGCCACCACCGGCAGCAGCCACACCGGCGAGGCGCCGGGCCCTGGGCCGGCCCCGGCCCCGGTCCCCGCCGAACCCCCGGTCCCGGCCCCCGCCGACCCCCCGGCCCCGGTCCCGGCCCCCGGCTGCCCGGCGACCAGCCGGCGAGCCACCATCAGATACGGGATCCCCACCGCCACCAGCAGGCCCAGCGCCGTACCCGCCGTCCACAGCACAGTGCCCAGCGCCACCGCCGCCGGCCCCAGCAGCTCCCGGCCGGCCGTCAGCGCGCCGCCGCCGACCGCCACCAGGGCCATCGCGGCACAGCCCTGGAACGGCGCCACCGCCGGGTCCCGCAGCTCGGCCAGCGCCCGGTCGCGAAGGCGGATCCAGTGCAGCGCCCGGGCGGTGCCGACCGCGAGCAGCAGGGCGAACGCCAGCGCCCAGACCGCCCCGCAGGCCGCCCGGAAGCCGGGTATCCAGGTCAGCCCGGGCGCCGGCGCGGTGCCCGCCGTGCCGACGATCGCGGTGCCCATCACCGTGGCGTACCAGTGGGGGCCGAGGTGGCGGACGGGGGCGTACCGGGGGCGGGGACGGAGCGGGGGCGCGAGCGTGGTCATGCTCCCACCCTGACCGGGGAGCACGGCTCCGACCAGGGAGCTTTTGACTATGAGCCCATAAACTGACCTTATGAGCCTCACCCACCGGGTCCCCGACCTCGGCGCCCTGGAGCTGCTCCTCGCCGTGGCCCGGCACGGCAGCCTGGGCCGCGCCGCCCGGGAGGTCGGCATCACCCAGCCGGCCGCCAGCAGCCGGATCCGCTCCATGGAACGCCGGCTCGGGGTGGCCCTGGTGGACCGGTCGCCGCGCGGCTCTCGGCTCACCGAGGCCGGGGCGCTGGTCACCGACTGGGCGCGGCGGGTGGTGGAGGCGGCGGAGGCGTTCGACGCGGGTGCCCAGGCGCTGCGGGACCGCCGGGACTCCCGGCTGCGGGTCGCCGCCTCGATGACCATCGCCGAGTATCTGCTGCCCGGCTGGCTGATCGCGCTGCGCGCCGGCCGCCCGGACACCGCCGTCTCGCTGCGGGCCGGCAACTCGGCCGCCGTGGCGGAGGCGCTGCTGGCCGGGGACGCCGACCTGGGGTACGTGGAGGGGCTGGCCGTTCCCCCGGGCCTGGACGGGGTGGTGGTGGGCCGGGACCGGCTCCTGGTGGTGGCCGCGCCCCGGCACCCCTGGGCCCGGCGGCGCGCCCCGCTCACCCCGGCCGAGCTGGCCGCCACGCCCCTGGTGCTGCGGGAGTACGGCTCCGGAACCCGCCAGGTGCTCGACTCCGCGCTGGCCGGGCACGGCGGGGTCGCCGAACCGCTGCTGGAACTCGCCTCCACGACGGCGGTCAAGGCGGCGGCGGTGACGGGCGCGGGCCCTGCGGTGCTCAGCGAGCTGGCCGTCACCGAGGAGCTGGCCTCCCGCCGGCTGGTGGCCGTCCCGGTGGCCGGCGCGGAGTTCCGCCGGGAGCTGCGGGCGGTCTGGCCGGCGGGCCACCGGCCGACCGGCCCGGCCCGGGATCTGCTGGGACTCTCCCGGCCGGGGGACTGAGCCGGGGCTTCCGGCGCTCCGGCACGGAGCCGGGCCCGCCGGTGTACGTACGGGGCCGGGCCGGTGGCGTGCGTACGGGGCGGGGCCGGTGGCGTGCGTACGGGGCCGGGCCGGCCGCTGCCTTCGGGAGCCCGTCGGCCTGCCCACGGGGGCCGCCGGCGTGCCGGGGCAGTTCCGCTGCCGCCACCCGTCCACGGCGCCGGCCCCGGAGCCGTACCGGGTGCCCTCAGCGCCCCGAGGCCGCCGCCACCAGGCCCGCCATCACCCGGCCGTCCTCGCCCATCTCCGGATGCCACTGCACGCCCAGCGCCCAGGCGCCGCCGTCCCGGGGCAGCTCCACCGCCTCCACCGTGCCGTCCTCCGCGTACGCCGAGGCCACCAGCTCTCCGCCCAGCGCGTCCACCGCCTGGTGGTGGTACGACGGCACCGGCACCGACTCCGGGACCAGTTCGGCGTACCGGGTGCCGGGCACCGGCTTCACCTCGTGCGGGACGAGGACACCCGGCCCGCCGGTGTGCCCGTCCAGATGCTGGAGCAGGGTGCCGCCGAGCGCCACATTGAGCAGCTGCATGCCCCGGCAGATCCCCAGCACCGGGACGCCCGCCGCCAGGGCCGCGTCGATCAGCGCCAGCTCCCAGACGTCCCGCTCGGCCGCCACCGGGCCGGTGCGGGGGTCGCGCTCGGCGCCGTACCGCCCGGGGTCGACGTCCGCGCCGCCCGCCACCACCAGCCCGTCCAGCCGGGCCACCATCGTGGCGGCCGCCCCCGGCTCGTCCGGTGGAAGCAGCGCGGCCAGGCCGCCCGCCGAGCGCACCAGCCGGGGGTAGGCGGCCGGGAGCAGCGCGGCCGGCAGCTCCCAGACCCCCCAGCGGGCGGCGTCGAGATAGGTGGTGACACCGATGAGCGGCTTGGACACGGAAGTCTTCCTCTCGGGCTCTGTGGGCTCTCCGGCGATCCGGCTCTCCGGTACGGATCTCCCGGTGCGGGGCTCCGGTACGGGCGGGCGCCCCGGTGGGGGCGGGGCTTCGGCACGGGGGGCGGGCTCAGTCGCGTGCGAGCTCCGCCTCGGCCGCCGCCAGCGCCGCGAACTCCTCCTCGGGAGCGCTCGCCACCAGCCGGTGCCGACTGTAGAAGGTGAAGTAGGCGAGCGCGACGCCGTAGACGATCAGCGCGATCACCGCCGCGTCCCGGTCCACCAGGAAGGTCGCCACCAGCGCGGACAGCGCCAGGACGAGGGCCACCGACGAGGTCAGCGTCCCGCCGGGCGTCCGGTACGGGCGGGGCAGCCCCGGCTCCCGGCGGCGCAGCACGATGTGGGAGAGCGCCATCAGGGCGTACGAGATGGTGGCGCCGAACACCGCGATGTTCAGCATCCGGGCACCGTCGCCGGTCCCGGCGGCCAGCCCGAAGCCGATCGCGCCGGGGATCAGCAGCCCCAGGTACGGCGACTTGCGCCGGCTGGTCAGCGACAGGAAGCGGGGCAGATAGCCGGCCCGGGAGAGCGCGAAGAGCTGGCGCGACCCGGCGTAGATCAGGGAGAAGAAGGAGGCCACCAGACCGGCCAGACCGGCGTAGTTGACGAATCGGCTGAGCGCGGTCGGGGCGCCGTCGCCCTGGAGCGCCACCACCAGCGGATTGCCCGCGTCCGCCAGGGCGGCCGAGCCGCGCGCCCCGGTGGCGGCGAAGAAGGTCAGCACGGCCAGCAGCGCCAGCACCAGCATGGAGAGCGAGAGCGCCCTCGGCATCGAGCGCACCGGGTCCTTGGCCTCCTCGGCGGCGAGCGGCACCCCCTCCACGCCCAGGAAGAACCACATGGCGAACGGGAACGCCGCCCAGATGCCCAGCACGCCGAAGGGCAGCCAGGAACCGGACCCGAAGGCGCCCGGATCGACCGGGATGTCGTCGAGACCGCCGGCCCGGAAGTCGGTGAGGGCGCCGACGGCGAAGATCAGCAGCGCGGCGACGGCGATCGCCGTCACCACCAGGCTGAACCGCAGCGCCTCGCCCACGCCCCAGAGGTGGATGCCGATGAAGAGGGCGAAGCAGGCGAGCTGGACCGGCCAGCCGGACTCCAGGCCGAAGAGGCCCAGCGACTCGACATAGTCCCCGATGAAGATCGAGATGGCGGCCGGGGCGAGTACGTACTCGATGAGGATCGCGGTACCGGTGAGAAAGCCGCCCCAGGGGCCGAGCGCCCGCCGGGCGAAGCCGTAACCGCCGCCCGCCGCGGGCAGGATGGCGGAGAGCTCGGCGAGGGCGAAGACCAGACAGGCGTACATCACGCCCATCAGCAGGGTGGCGACCGCCAGTCCGCCGAAACCGCCCTTGGCCAGGCCGATGTTCCAGCCGGAGAAGTCGCCGGAGACGACATAGCCGACGCCGAGGCCGGTGAGCAGCAGCCAGCCCGCGCTGCCGCGCCGGAGGGCCCGGCGCCGGAGATAGTCGTCCGGGCCGGCGGACGGGTCCTTGGTTTCTTCCAGCGTCATGGCAGCAGCGCTCCCGCGTCGGGCCCAATGGAATGGTCCCATACCATTGCGGTGGCGGAGCCGAAGCGCAAGACCCGTGCGTAACTTTCGGGTTTCCGGACCGGCGGATCCCGGGACGTTCCGGTCCGGACCGTGCGCCCGGCCCCGCGCGCCCGGCCCCGTACGCCCGGGACGCGGCCCGTGCGCCCCGTCCCGCACGCCGGGCCCGTACGCCGGAACCAACCCCGGGCCGAGGGGCCCGGCTCGGATACCGCCCGGCTCGGGAACCCCGGAACCGCGAGAGCCGCCCGGCCCGGGAGTCCCCGGCTCAGGGGTCTCGGCTCGGGCCCCCTGGCCCCCGCTCAGGCCAGGAAGCCGCGCAGGAGGGCCGCGGTGCCCGCGCAGTGCTCGCGCATCACCTCGCGGGCCCCGTCCGCGTCGCCGTCCAGCACGGCTTCCACCAGCGCGGTGTGCTGGTGCTGGGAGTGCTCCAGGTTCCGCACCAGCAGCGGCATGCGGTCGAGCAGCTCGTTGACGGTGGCCCGGACGGCCGCGTACTGGGCGGTCAGCGAGGGTGAGCCGGACAGCTCCGCCAGGGTCAGGTGCAGCAGGGTGTCCTGGCGCCGGTACTCCTCCAGGGGTGCGTCCCGGGTGGCCCGCAGCGCGGCGAGCAGCCTCGGCTCGCCGCCGGCCGGCAGCCCGTGCGCGGCGCACAGCCCGGCGGCGCCCACCTCCAGCACCTCCCGGAACCGGAGGGTGTCCTCCAGGTCCACCGCGGCACCCCGGCGGTGCGGCTCCCGCTCCCCGGGCGTCCGCTCCCGGTGCAGGACGAAGGTGCCGCCGTACCGGCCCCGGCGGCTCTCCACCAGCCCCTGTTCCTGGAGCACCTTCAGGACCTCGCGCAGGGTGACCCGGCTGATGCCCATCCGCTCGGCCAGCTCGCGCTCGGCGGGCAGCCGTTCGCCGCCGGGCACCAGGCCGAGCCGCACCACCTGGAGGATCTGCTCCAGGGCCTCCTCGAAGCCGTTGCCCGCCCGGACCGGCCGCAGCACCGGTGCCAGCCGGTCGCCGGCCGCCGGGCCCGGGGGGTGCGCGGCCGGATCCCCGGCCGCCTCCGGGCCGGCCGCCGGGCCGGGCCCCGCCGCCGGTTCCGAGCCCGCCGGGTCCGGGCCCGCCGGGTCCGGGCCCGCCGACTCCGGTGCCACGGGGTCCGGCCCCACCGGCTCCGGGGCGCCCGCGGCCGGACCCCCGGTGGCCTCCTGGGCGGCGCCGGGCGGGGCCTCGGCGCCCTTCTTCCTCGCCACCTCGCGATGTCCCCTTCCCAATCAATGGTCTTCGGCAATACCTTATGGCTTCCGGCTGACCGAAGGAGGAGTTTCCCCGTGGCAGACCGCAAACCGCCGCTCGCGGTGGAGGCACTGCGTGCCCTCGTCGCGAAAGGTGAGATCGACACAGTCGTCCTCGCGTTCCCCGATATGCAAGGGCGGCTCCAGGGCAAGCGGTTCGCCGCGCCGTTCTTCCTCGACGAGGTGCTGGAGCACGGCACCGAGGGCTGCAACTATCTGCTCGCCGTGGACGTGGAGCTCAACACCGTCGACGGCTACGACATGTCCTCCTGGAACAGCGGCTACGGCGACTTCGCCATGCGCCCGGACCTCGCCACCCTGCGCCGGGTGCCCTGGAACGCGGCGACCGCCCTGGTCGTGGCGGACCTGGTGTGGCACGACGGCTCCCCGGTGGTCGCGGCACCCCGCCAGATCCTCCGCCGCCAGCTGGAGCGGCTGGCCGGGCGCGGCTACACCGCCCACGCCGGCACCGAGCTGGAGTTCATCGTCTTCCGGGACAGCTACGAGCAGGCGTGGGACGCCGGCTACCGGGGCCTCACCCCGGTCAACCAGTACAACACCGACTACTCCATCCTCGGCACCGGCCGGGTCGAGCCGCTGCTGCGCCGGATCCGCAACGAGATGGCCGCCGCCGGGCTCACGGTGGAGTCGGCCAAGGGCGAGTGCAACCCCGGCCAGCAGGAGATCGCCTTCCGGTACGACGAGGCCCTGGTCACCTGCGACCAGCACGCCGTCTACAAGACCGGGGCCAAGGAGATCGCCGCCCAGGAGGGGCTCTCCCTCACCTTCATGGCCAAGTACAACGAGCGCGAGGGCAACTCCTGTCACATCCACCTCTCCCTCCAGGCGCTGGACCGGCCCGGCGAGAGCGTGATGGCGGGCGACGGGCCCGGCGGCATGTCCCCGGTGATGCGGCACTTCCTCGCCGGACAGCTCGCCGCGCTCCGCGACTTCTCGCTGCTCTACGCCCCCAACATCAACTCCTACAAGCGCTTCCAGCCCGGCTCCTTCGCCCCGACCGCCGTCGCCTGGGGGTACGACAACCGCACCTGCGCGCTGCGGGTGGTCGGCCACGGCCGCTCGCTGCGCTTCGAGAACCGGCTGCCCGGCGGGGACGTCAATCCGCACCTCGCCGTCGCCGGCCTGGTCGCCGCCGGGCTGTACGGCATCGAGCACGAACTCGACCTGCCCGACCCCTGCGAGGGCAACGCCTACACCGCCGGGTACGCCCGGGTGCCCACCACCCTGCGGGAGGCCGCCGAGCTCTGGGAGAACAGCCCGATCGCCAAGGAGGCCTTCGGGGACGAGGTGGTCGCCCACTACCTGAACATGGCGCGGGTCGAACTGGCCGCCTATGACGCCGCGGTGACCGACTGGGAGCTGCGCCGCTCCTTCGAACGCATGTGAGGCCCCGTTGACCAGCAGCTGTCACCACGACCACGACGCGGCCGCCGAGGCCGCCGAGGGGCCGGCCGCCCCCGGCGGGGACGACACGGCGCCGCACGAGCACCAGGTGCTCAACCCGGCCACCGAGGAGGTGATCGCCACCGTCCCGGCCACCACCCGGGCCGGGGTGGACGCCGCCGTCGGCCGGGCCGCCGCCGCCCAGCGCCAGTGGGCCGCCGCGGCCCCGGCCGACCGGGCCAGGCTGCTCCGCCGGTTCGCCGCCGTCGTCGACGACCACCTGGAGGAACTGGCCCGGCTGGAGGTCCGGGAGGCCGGCCACACGGTCGGCAACGCCCGCTGGGAGGCCGGCAACGTCCGCGATCTGCTCGACTACGCGGCCGGGGGAGTGGAGCGGCTCAACGGCCGGCAGATCCCGGTCCCCGGCGGGCTGGACATCACCCTGCTGGAGCCGCTCGGCGTCGTCGGGGTGATCGCCCCCTGGAACTTCCCGATGCCGATCGCCGCCTGGGGCACCGCGCCCGCGCTCGCCGCCGGCAACGCGGTCCTGCTCAAGCCCGCCGAGACCACCCCGCTCACCGCCCTCCGGTTGGCCGGGCTCGCCCTGGAGGCGGGGCTCCCCGAAGGGCTCTTCCAGGTGCTGCCCGGCGCCGGGACGGTGGCCGGCGACGCCCTGGTGCGCCACCCCGGAGTGGCAAAGATCGTCTTCACCGGCTCCACCCGGGTCGGCAAGAGCATCATGGCGAGCTGCGCCGAGCGGGTGAAGCGGGTGACCCTGGAACTCGGCGGCAAGAGCCCGAACATCGTCTTCGCCGACGCCGACATCGAGGCCGCGGCCGCCGCCACCCCGATGTCCTTCCTGGACAACGCCGGCCAGGACTGCTGCGCCCGGACCCGGATCCTGGTCCAGCGGAGCGTGTACGACCGCTTCCTGGGGCTGCTCGCCCCGGCCGTGGCGGAGGTCGTCGTCGGTGACCCGGCCGACGAGAAGACCCAGGTCGGCCCGCTGATCTCGCGGACCCAGCGGGACCGGGTGCGGTCGTACGTCCCCGAGGGCGCCCCCGGCATCCGGGGCGCCGCGCCCGAGGGACCCGGCTTCTGGTTCCCGCCGACCGTCCTCACCGGCCTCGCGCCCGGGGCGCCCGCCGCCACCGAGGAGGTCTTCGGCCCGGTCGCCGTGGTGCTGCCCTTCGAGGACGAGGCGGACGCGGTACGGCTGGCCAACGCCACCGAGTACGGCCTCGCCGGCTCGCTCTGGACCCGGGACGTGGGCCGCGCCCTGCGGGTCTCCCGGGCCGTGGCGGCCGGCAACCTCTCCGTCAACTCCCATTCCAGCGTGCGCTACTGGACCCCGTTCGGCGGCTACAAGCAGTCCGGCCTCGGCCGGGAGCTGGGCCCCGACGCCCTCACCGCCTTCACCGAGACCAAGAACGTCTTCCTGAGCACGGAGGTCTGACCCATGACCGACACCCCCGTCTGCCGCCGCCTCACCGGCCGCACCGCCGTCATCACCGGCGCCGGCAGCGGCATCGGCCTCGCCACCGCCCGCCGCCTCGCCGCCGAAGGGGCGAAGGTGGTCTGCGGCGACATCGACGAGCAGGCCGGCAAGGCCGCCGCCGACGAGGTGGGCGGCACCTTCGTCCGGGTGGACGTCACCGACGCCGAGCAGGTGGAGGCGCTCTTCGAGGCCGCGCACGACACCTACGGCAGCGTGGACATCGCCTTCAACAACGCCGGTATCTCGCCGCCCGACGACGACTCCATCCTCACCACCGGCCTGGAGGCGTGGCGGCGGGTCCAGGAGGTCAATCTCACCTCGGTCTACCTCTGCTGCAAGGCGGCCATCCCCTATATGCGGCGGCAGGGCAGGGGCTCCATCATCAACACCGCCTCGTTCGTGGCGGTGATGGGCGCGGCCACCTCGCAGATCTCCTACACCGCCTCCAAGGGCGGGGTGCTGGCGATGTCCCGGGAACTGGGCGTGCAGTTCGCCCGGGAGGGCATCCGGGTCAACGCCCTCTGCCCGGGGCCGGTCAACACCCCGCTTCTCCAGGAGCTGTTCGCCAAGGACCCGGAGCGGGCCGCCCGCCGGCTGGTCCACATCCCGGCCGGCCGGTTCGCCGAGGCGGAGGAGATCGCGGCGGCGGTGGCCTTCCTGGCCAGCGACGACTCCTCGTTCGTCAACGCCACCGACTTCCTGGTGGACGGCGGCATCGCGGGGGCGTACGTCACCCCGGTGTAGCCCGGAGCCGTCCCGGCGTGACTCCGGAGCCGTCCCGGCCGGAACCGCCCCGGCCGGGACGGCCGCCGGCCGTACCGCACCGACCGGAGGCCCGGTCCGGAACCCTCCGGGCCGGGCGACCGGCCCTGACGCACCGGCCCGGCCGGGTCCGGGTCCGGCCCGGTGCTCAGAGGAACGTCCGGCCCTCGCCCCGGTAGGTCGGCACGGTCGCCGTCACCCGGTCGCCGGAGATCAGACGCAGCCGGTCGAACCGCTCGCACAGCTCGCCCGCCTTGGCGTGCCGGAACCACACCTTGTCGCCGATCAGCAGATCGTCGGCCGGGGTGCCGAGCAGCGGGGTCTGCACCTCGCCGGGGCCCTCCTGGGGGTCGTACCGCAGTCCCTCCGGGAGGTACGGCACGGGCAGCCGGTCGGTCCCCGCGACGCCCGACGCCGGATAGCCGCCGCCGAGCACGGTCACCACGCCCACCCCGGGCCGGCGCACCACGGGCAGCGCGAAGAGCGCCGCCGGCCGGCCGGTGAACGAGGAGTAGTGGTCGAAGAGGCGCGGGACGAACAGCCCCGAGCCGGCCGCCACCTCGGTGACCGCGTCCTCGGCCGCCGTGAACTGGACGCTGCCGGTGCCGCCGCCGTTGACGAACTCCAGCTCCGGCGCCACCGCGCGGACCGCCGCCACCGCCGCCGCCCGGCGGTCCGCCAGCTCCCGGCGGGCGACCGTCTGCATCAGCCGGACCGCCGCCGAGCGCAGCGGCCGGCCGGGCACCGCGTCCCCGACCCCGGCGACATGGCCCTCGTACGCCATCAGCCCGGCCAGCCGGAAACCGGGACGGCGCACCACCGAACGCGCCAGCTCGGCCAGCCGCTCCGGCTCACGCACCGGTGAGCGGCGTGCTCCTATCCGTACCCGGCCGCCCAACAGCCGGAAGGACGTGTCGAGTTCGAGACAGACCCGGATCTCCTCGCGGCCGCCCGCCCGGGCCGCGTCGATCAGCTCCAGCTGGGCCGGGTCGTCCACCGTCACCGTGATCGCGCCCGCCAGCTTGGCGTCCCCGGCCAGTTCCGCGAAGCCGGCCCGGTCCACCGAGGGGTAGGCCAGCAGCACATCGGTGAACCCGGCCCGCGCCAGCCACACCGACTCGGCCAGCGTGTACGTCATCAGCCCGGCGAACCCCGGCCGCTCCAGGGCCCGTTCGAGCAGCGCCCGGCAGCGCACCGACTTGCTGGCCACCCGGACCGGCTTGCCGCCAGCGCGGCGCACCAGGTCCTCGGCGTTGGCGTCGAAGGCGTCCAGGTCCACGACGGCCACGGGCGCGTCGAGACGGGCGGTGGCCCGGTCGTACCGGGCGCGGTCGGCGGCACGCGGAGTCATGCGCCGAGGGTGCCAGAACCCGCTACCGGGGGGTAGGGGGACGTTCCGGTCAGAACGGTCCCGGCCCGTCCGTCCCCTGTCCCGGAGACCTCCGCGCAGCCCGTAGAGTTACGCCCACGCTCCGCCGAACGGACCGCAACGGGCCTGTTCGGAACGGGTGTACGACGAAGGTGACGAGCGAGCGCGGACGAGCACGATGGGGGGCCGATGAGCACCGAGGCACGGCGCCCGCCCGTCGCCCCGGCCGGCGACACCGCCGGGAAGGACCGGCTCCCGCCCCCCGCTCCGCTCGCGCCGCCCGCCCGGCCGGCGGCCCCGCCCCGGATTCCGCGCCCCGCGCCTCCGCCCGCCCCGCCGGCCCCCCGCGCCCCCGCCCCGGGGGCCGCCCGGCAGCCGCGCACTGGCCCGGGAAGGCCCGCCGGCCCGGGGACGCACACTGCCCCGGCGACGTACGCCGCCCCGGGGACGAATACCGCCTCGGAGGCGTACACCACCCCGGGGACGCACACCGTCCCGGCCGCGTCCCCCCTCCCCGGGGCGTCCACCCCGCCGGGGACGTACGACGTGCCGGGGGCGTACGGCCTGCCGCCCGAGACGCCCGCCGAGACCACCACCCGGCTCCGCCCGGTCCGCACCCGGCACCCGGCGCGGGCGGCCGCCGCCGTGGCCTGCCTGGTCCTCGGGCTCGGGCTGGTCGGCGGCGCGGCGGCCGGCGCCTGGCTCACCGGGGAGGCCAACGGCGCGCCCGCCACCCGGACCGGCTACACCGAGATACGCACCCTCTGGCACAGCACCCCGGTCGACACCCTCTTCCCCCGCACCGTGGACGGCGAGGGCACCGGACCCGGCGGCGCCGACCGCGTCTGGACCCGGATCGCGGTCGCCCCGGCCGGCCCCTGCGCCGACGCGCTCGACCCACTGCTGGTCCGGGCGCTGCGACCGGTCGGCTGCACCCGGGTGCTGCGCGCCACCTACACCGACGAGACCGCGTCGAACGTCACCACCGTGGGCCTGGTGCTCACCGAGGGCGACCGGGCCGGGATGACCGCGCTGGGCGCCCGGTTCGTCCGCGAGGGCCTGGCCCGGCGCACCGACCTGATGCCGCGGGCCCTCGCCGCCCCCGGCACCGTCGCGGCCGGCTTCGGGGACGCCCAGCGGGCGAGCTGGCGGGTGAATGCGCTGACCGACGCGCCGGTGCTGGTCTACGCCGTCTCCGGCTTCGCGGACGGCCGCCCGTTCGCCGCCCCCGAGCCCGCCGACGAGGCGATGCGCAAGGGCCGTACCACCGCCGCCGCCCAGTCCGGCCTCGGCAACGAGGCCCGGGGGCTGGCCGACCGGATCGAACGCGGGCTGCGGGCCCGGATCGCCGCCGCCGTGGAGGAGCCCGAGTGACCCTCTCGCCGCCGCTCCGGCTCCGGCTCCGGGCGGGCCGCCACCGCCGGCCGGCCGGGCTCGCCCTCGCCGCCGCCCTGGTGCTGCTGCCCGCCGCCCCGGCCCGCGCCGACACCATCCGCACCCAGCAGTGGGGACTGGAGGCGCTCTCCACCGACGCGGCCTGGCGCACCACCCGGGGCGCCGGTGTCACGGTGGCGGTCCTGGACACCGGGGTGGACCTGGACCATCCCGACCTGGCCGGCAATGTGCTGCCGGGCAAGGACCTGATCGGCTTCGGCGCCGAGCGCGGCGACCGCGCCTGGGCCCGCCACGGCACCGCGATGGCCGGCATCATCGCCGGGCACGGCCACGGCCCGGACGGCGGCGACGGGGTGCTCGGCATCGCGCCCGAGGCGAGCGTGCTGCCGGTCCGGGTCATCCTGGAGGGCGCCGATCCGGCCCGGGCCAAGGCCCGCACCACCCGGGGCCGGGCGCTGGCCGAGGGCATCCGCTGGGCGGTGGACCAGGGCGCCGACGTGATCAACCTGTCGCTGGGCGACGACAGCGCGTCCGCGCACCCCGACGCGGGCGAGGACGCGGCCGTCCGGTACGCCCTGGCCAAGGGCGCCGTGGTGGTCGCCTCGGCCGGCAACGGCGGCGAGAAGGGCGACCACATCTCGTACCCGGCGGCCTACCCGGGCGTCATCGCGGTCACCGCCGTCGACCGGTACGGCACCCATGCCGCCTTCTCCACCAGCCGCTGGTACGCCACCGTCAGCGCGCCCGGCGTGGACGTGGTCATCGCGGACCCGGACCGCAAGTACTACGCGGGCTGGGGCACCAGCGCCGCCGCGGCGTTCGTCTCCGGCGCCGTCGCCCTGGTCCGCGCCGCCCATCCGGACCTCACCCCGGCGCAGATCAAGAAGCTGCTCGCCGACACCGCCCGGGACCGCCCCGGCGGCGGCCGGGACGACGACCACGGATACGGCCTGGTGGACCCGGCCGCGGCCATCGAGGCGGGCGCGGCCCTCCGTCCGGCCGACCCCAGGGCGGCCACCGCCGGCTACCGGGGCCGCTACTTCGGCACCGGCCCGGACGCCGTGCCCGGGGCACCCGGGGGCCCCGGGCCGCTCGCCCCGGTCGCGGCCGGCGCCGGCGCCCTGCTGCTCGCCGCCGCCGCACTGCTCTGGCGCGGCGGCCTCCGCCGCCGGGGCTGACCGCCGGCCGACCGGCCCTCGCGCCCGGGGGCGTCGGTTCAGGGACGAGGCGGACGGGGCGGTCCGCTGGGACCGGCCCTCGCGCCCGGGGCGCCGACGGGCGCCGGACGGGTCAAGGGTGACGACGGTGGGCCCGCCCTCGCGCCCGGGGCGCCGGCGGAAGGCGGACCCCTGGGCGCGGTCGCCGGCCGGGGTCCCCGGGTATCCCGCCCCGGGGCCGTCTCCTCCGGCCGGCCCGGGGCGGCCGTGCGTTCGCCTCCGGACGGCCTCCACGGA
Source organism: Streptomyces pyxinae (assembly GCF_024756275.1). GTDB lineage: Bacteria > Actinomycetota > Actinomycetes > Streptomycetales > Streptomycetaceae > Streptomyces > Streptomyces pyxinae. Next base: position 147,026 of record NZ_JANUGQ010000007.1, read on the forward strand.
CGGTGCCGGAGCGCGTGCCGACTCGCCCGGGACCCTGCCTTGGCGCGCCCGGGACTCTGCCCCGGTCGGCCCGGCCGGCCCCGCCCCGGCCGGGCCGACCGGCCCTCGCGCCCGGGACCAGGGAAGGACCTGCTCGGGGCCGGGGAAGGACCTGCCCCGGGCGGGACCCCGCCCGGGCCCCGGATAGGCTCGCCGTGTGGCGCTCAAGAACATTCCGGACCCCGGTTACTCCGACGACGACGGCTCGGCCGATTCCCGGCTCGCGGCCGCGCTGGCCGCCTGGGCGCAGGACCGGTCCGCCGAGCCGGAGGTCCTCGCGGCGCTCCGGGGCGCCCGGTTGCTCGTCCCCGTGGTGGCCGTCCTCGGTGAGGTGGAGGAGGACGAGAACGGGCTGCGCCGGGAGAAGACCAGCGACATGGCGGTGCCCACGCTGACCGCCGGCGACCGCCGGGCGCTGCCCGCCTTCACCTCCACCGACTCGCTGGCCCGCTGGGACCCGGCCGCCCGCCCGGTCGCCGTGCCGCTGCACCAGGCCCTTCAGGCCGCCGCCCACGAGAAGGCCGACACCGTGGTGCTGGACATGGCGGGCCCGGTGGCCTACGAGCTGACCGGCCGCGCCCTGCTCGCCCTGGCCGAGGGCCGGACCAGCACCGACCCGCTCACCGACCCGGCCGTCGCGGCGGCGGTACGGGAGGTGGTGGCCGCCGAGCCCGAGGTGGTCCGCGCCCATCTGGGCCCGGGCGGCGCGGACGCGGACGGCACCCTCGCCCTGGTGCCGGCCCCCGGCGTCGCCCCGGCCGGGCCCGCCGGGCGGGTGGCCCGGGCGCTGGCCGCCGACGAGACCCTCCGCGCCCGGCTGGTGCGGGGGCTGGACCTGGCGGTGCTGCCGGAGGACGCCGTACCGCCGGGCGAGCCCCTCTTCGTACGCGGCTGAGCACGCGAACCCCCTGCACCCGCGCACGTGGCCGCCGCTCTGCCGTACGTTCCCGGCGGGACACTCGTACGACATCCCCGGCTCCGGGTCCGGGCGGGCAGCGAAGAGCCCGGCCGCGCGGACGCGGCCGGGCTCGGGAGACGGCGGCGTGCCGGGACCGGGGTGCGGGGGCGCCGGGCCCGAAGGCGCCCGGGGTCCCGGGGAGAAGCCCGGCGGAACCTCGGGCCCAGGACCCCGGGAGGCCCTGGAGCTCGGGTCCCGGGGAGGCCCCGGGCGCGGGGTCAGCCGTAGACCGGGCCGGTGTACTTCTCGCCCGGGCCCTGGCCCGGCTCGTCCGGCACCAGCGACGCCTCGCGGAAGGCCAGCTGGAGCGACTTCAGGCCGTCCCGCAGCGGGGCGGCGTGGAAGGAGCTGATCTCGGTGGCGCTGCCGTCCAGCAGCCCGGCGAGGGCGGTGATCAGCTTCCGCGCCTCGTCCAGGTCCTTGTGGGCGTCGCCCTCCTCGGTGAGGCCCAGCTTCACCGCGGCGGCGCTCATCAGATTGACGGCGACCGTCACGATCACCTCGACCGCCGGGACCTCCGCGATGTCGCGGGTCATGGCGGCGAAGTCGGGGGTCTCCGCCGCATCCGTGCGGGGGGCGTCCGGGCTGGGGATGGCGTCACTCATGCCCCCACACTATGCGCCCCGCGCGCCGGTTCGCCGCCACCCCCGGGAGCTGGTAACCTGGAGCGACGACCGGCCGGACGTCCAGCGTGTCCGGCCCACAAGTGGAGGCTCCGCTCTCCCACCTGACCGCCCCCCGGGCGGCGGGTCACCGGTCAGGCGGCAACCATCGTTCCGTACGGACGATGGGGCCGCCCGAATGCACGCCCCGCGGTCGACGCGGCGGTGTTCCGGTATCACCAGGAGCCCCGCCTGTGTCCCGTCCGGGGCATTTTTTCGCTTCCGGCGCGGTTGGTCTCACTAAACAGACGTTACGCGTCCGTCCGCCAGGCGGTCGCGTGGTGCTACCGAGGAGGATCCATCAGCGCCGAGCCCCGCATCAACGACCGGATTCGCGTTCCCGAGGTGCGACTTGTCGGTCCCAGCGGCGAGCAGGTCGGGATTGTCCCGCTTGCCAAGGCCCTGGAGCTTGCGCAGGAGTACGACCTCGACCTGGTCGAGGTGGCGGCCAACGCCCGCCCGCCGGTCTGCAAGCTCATGGACTACGGGAAGTTCAAGTACGAGTCGGCCATGAAGGCCCGTGAGGCGCGCAAGAACCAGGCGCACACGGTCATCAAGGAGATGAAGCTCCGGCCGAAGATCGACCCGCACGACTACGACACCAAGAAGGGTCACGTCGTCCGGTTCCTCAAGCAGGGCGACAAGGTCAAGATCACGATCATGTTCCGTGGTCGCGAGCAGTCCCGGCCGGAGCTCGGCTACCGACTGCTGCAGCGTCTCGCGGAGGACGTCCAGGACCTCGGCTTCATCGAGTCGAACCCCAAGCAGGACGGCCGGAACATGATCATGGTTCTCGGTCCGCACAAGAAGAAGACCGAGGCGATGGCCGAGGCCCGTGAGGCACAGGCCGCCCGCAAGGCCGAGCGCCAGGGCCAGCCCGCCCAGGCCGAGGCCGAGGCCGACGTCGTGGCCGACGAGCCGGCCGAAGCCGAAGCCTGACCCCCTCCCGGACGGCCGCCCGTCCGGGAAACCGACTGACATATCTGACGCTCCCGCGGGCCGGTCCCCGGACCGGCCGGGAGCGCCACTGACGAGGAGATACGGCGCGATGCCGAAGAACAAGACGCACAGCGGTGCCAAGAAGCGCTTCAAGATCACCGGCACCGGCAAGGTGCTCCGCGAGCGCGCCGGCAAGCGCCACCTGCTCGAGCACAAGTCGTCCCAGCTGACGCGTCGCCTCACCGGCAACGCCGAGATGGCCCCGGGTGACGCCGCCAAGATCAAGAAGATGCTCGGCATCTGATTCGTCTGCACTGACGTCCGCCTCCGGTGACCGGGGGCGAGCCCGACACCGGGACCCAATCGTTTCCGGGCCGCGCGAGGAACACCCCCGCGGCCCCGCTACAAGGAGTTAACACGTGGCACGCGTCAAGCGGGCAGTCAACGCCCACAAGAAGCGCCGGGCGATCCTGGAGCAGGCCAGCGGCTACCGCGGCCAGCGCTCCCGCCTGTACCGCAAGGCCAAGGAGCAGGTCACCCACTCGCTGGTCTACAACTACAACGACCGGAAGAAGCGCAAGGGCGACTTCCGTCAGCTGTGGATCCAGCGGATCAACGCCGCCGCCCGCCAGAACGGCATGACCTACAACCGCCTCATCCAGGGTCTGAAGGCCGCCAACATCGAGGTGGACCGCAAGATCCTGGCCGAGCTCGCGGTCAACGACGCCAACGCGTTCGCCGCGCTGGTCGAGGTCGCCCAGAAGGCGCTGCCGAGCGACGTCAACGCCCCGAAGGCCGCCTGATCTCCGCAGGCCGCAGAGCTTTCCGCCCGGACCCGCAGGCCCCGCGCCTGCGGGTCCGGCGCGTTCCCCACCCCTGGCCCCGCCTGTCCCCGCCGCTGACGGACGCGTCTCCCGCCGCCGGACGTCCCCGAGCCGCGTCGTGGGCGGCAGCCCGTACCGCCGTACGACCGTATGACCGCACGACGGCGTGGCTGTGCCGCTGGGGGCCTTCACCTTCCCGTACGAGAGAGAGCCGCCGACCACCATGGCCACCCCCGAGCTGATCTCCCCGCGTTCCCCGCGCGTCGTCGCCGCCCGGCGGCTGGCGAAGCGCAACTTCCGGGGCAAGGACCGCCGGTTCATCGCGGAGGGGCCGCAGGCCGTACGGGAGGCGGTCGAGCACCGGGGCGGCGGTGAACCGACCCTGGTCGAGCTCTTCACCACCGTGGAGGCCGCCGAGCGGTACGCGGACATCGTCGCCGCCGCCCGCGCCACCGGCGCCCGGGTGCACCACGCCTCCGACGCCGTGCTGGCCGAGGTCTCCCAGACCGTCACCCCGCAGGGTCTGCTCGGGGTCTGCCGGTTCCTGGACTCGCCGTTCGAGGAGATCCTGGCCCGCCGCCCCCGGCTGGTCGCCGTGCTCGCCCACGTCCGGGACCCCGGGAACGCCGGCACCGTACTGCGCTGCGCCGACGCCGCCGGCGCCGACGCGGTGGTGCTCACCGACGCCTCGGTCGACCTCTACAACCCCAAGTCGGTGCGCGCCTCGGTCGGCTCGCTCTTCCATCTGCCGGTCGCCGTCGGCGTCCCGGTGGAGCAGGCCGTCGCCGGGCTGCGGGAGGCCGGGGTGCGGGTGCTCGCCGCCGACGGCGCGGGCACCGACGACCTCGACGACGAGCTGGACTCCGGCTCCATGGGCGGCCCCACCGCCTGGATCTTCGGCAACGAGGCCTGGGGGCTGCCCGAGGAGACCCGGGCCCTCGCCGACGCCGTCGTACGCGTCCCGATCCACGGCAAGGCGGAGAGCCTGAACCTGGCGACGGCGGCGGCCGTATGTCTCTACGCCTCCGCCCGTGCGCAGCGCGCGTCCGGAGGGTGCCGCTCCGTAGCCAGCACCTAGTAAGGTGTCGCCCTCGGAGACGGCCCACCACGCCACTCGGAGGGGGTTGGGGGATGACGGTCGGCACCAGCGGGCCCGCACCGGAGGAGACCGGGGCGCCCGGCACGGCGGCCGGCCCCGGCCTGTCCGCGAGCGCCCGTCCGGACGGCCTCCCGGAGGATCTCCCGGACGGTCGCCCGGTGGACCCGGACGAGCTGCCCGACGGCCTGGTGGTCGCGGACGAGACCGGCCGGGTGACCGGTTTCAACGCCGCCGCCGCCCGGATCACCGGGCTCGCCCCCGCCGCCGCGCTGGGCCGCCCGCTGGACCGGGCGCTGCCGCTGGAGGACCTGGCCGGGCGCCGCTGGTGGGCGCTGACCGACCCGTACGGGGGGCTCGCCACCCGCACCGGGCAGCCGGAGCGGCATCTGCTGCTCCCCGGCGGCCGGGAGGTGCTGGTCGCCGCCCGGTATCTGCGGGCCCGCCCCACCGGGCCGGTGCGCCGGGTGGTGGTCACCCTGCGCGGCACCGAGGCCCGGCGCCGTTCCGAGCGCAGCCACGCCGAGCTGATCGCCACCGTCGCCCATGAACTGCGCTCGCCGCTCACCTCGGTCAAGGGCTTCACCGCCACCCTGCTGGCCAAGTGGGAGCGGTTCACCGACGACCAGAAGCGGCTGATGCTGGAGACCGTCGACGCCGACGCCGACCGGGTCACCCGGCTCATCACCGAGCTGCTGGACATCTCCCGGATCGACTCCGGCCGCCTGGAGGTGCGCCGCCAGCCGGTCGATCTGGCCGCCGCCGTGGGCCGGCACGTCCAGGCGCACATCGCACGCGGCCAGACCGCCGACCGGTTCTTCGTCCGGGTGGTCCCGCCGCTGCCCGAACTGTGGGCGGACCCGGACAAGATCGACCAGGTGCTGGGCAACCTGCTGGAAAACGCGGTGCGCCACGGCGAGGGAACCGTCACCATCGAGGTGGCACCCGCCGGAGCAGACGAGCCCGCCGAGTGCGTCCGGCCCATCGGGCGCGGTGTGCCCGGCGGGCCCACCGAGTCCGCCGGCCCCGTCGAGAAGAGCCCCATCGAGGTCGAGAAGGGAACGGTCGTCACCGTGAGCGACGAAGGCCCCGGCATCCCCGAGGAGTCGATGCCCCGTGTCTTCACCCGCTTCTGGCGGGGCAGCAAGCGCGGCGGCACCGGTCTGGGGCTCTACATCGTCAAGGGCATCGTCGAGGCGCACGGCGGCACCGTCACCGTGGGCCGGGCGCCCGGCGGCGGCGCGCAGTTCCGATTTACCCTGCCCGTGGGCACCCCGGCATACCTGGCCTGAGGCACTCCGCCAGGACCGGTCCGCGGCCCACGGGCTCATTCGCGTATCCCCACCCCGTTAGACTCGGCCTTTGGCACCTTCGTGTCCCCGGTCGTCGCCGGCCGTCACTGGTCGCCACCGGTCGTTCCCGATCCGGCGCCGGCCCGCACCGGCCGCCGCCGGTGTCCGCCCGGTGCCACCCGTGGTCGCCGGTCGTCGCGCGGGGATCCCAGCCACCCCATCGGAAGTACGGGAAGAGATGTCGGCACCGAACAAGTCGTACGACCCAGTCGAGGTCGAGGCGCTGAAACCGGAAGAGATCGAGCGCATCCGGGACGAGGCGGTCGCCGCCTTCGCCGCCGCGGCCGATCTGGACGAGCTCGCGCACGCCAAGACGGCCCACACCGGCGGCACCTCGCCGCTCGCGCTCGCCAACCGGGAGATCGGCGCCCTGCCCCCGCAGGCCAAGGCCGAGGCCGGCAAGCGCGTGGGCCAGGCCCGCGCCGCCGTCGGCCGGGCCCTCGCGGCCCGCCAGACGGAGCTGGAGGCCGAGCGGGACGCCCGCGTGCTGGTCGAGGAGGCGGTGGACGTCACGCTGCCCTACGACCGCGTGCCGGCCGGCGCCCGCCACCCGCTGACCACCCTGATGGAGCGGGTCTCCGACGTCTTCGTCTCGATGGGCTACGAGATCGCCGAGGGCCCCGAGGCCGAGGCCGAGTGGTTCAACTTCGACGCGCTCAACTTCGTACCGGACCACCCGGCGCGCCAGATGCAGGACACCTTCTTCGTGCGGGGGCCCGAGGGCACCGGCGACGACGAGTCCGGCGTGGTGCTGCGCACCCACACCTCCCCGGTGCAGGCGCGCACCCTCATCGACCGGGAGCCGCCGGTCTACGTCGTCTGCCCCGGGCGCGTTTACCGCACCGACGAGCTGGACGCCACCCACACCCCGGTCTTCCACCAGATCGAGCTGCTCGCGGTGGACGAGGGGCTCACCATGGCCGACCTCAAGGGCACCCTGGACCACATGGTCCGGGCGCTCTTCGGGCCGGACATGACGACCCGGCTGCGGCCCAACTACTTCCCCTTCACCGAGCCGTCCGCCGAGATGGACATGCTCTGCTACGTCTGCCGCGGCGCCTCGGTCGGCGCCCCGGACCGTCCCTGCCGCACCTGCGGCAGCGAGGGCTGGATCGAGCTGGGCGGCTGCGGCATGGTCAACCCCAAGGTGCTCACCGCCTGCGGCGTGGACCCGGAGAAGTACAGCGGATTCGCCTTCGGGTTCGGCATCGAACGGATGCTGATGTTCCGCCACAACGTCGAAGACATGCGAGACATGGTCGAGGGTGACACCCGGTTCACCCGGCCGTTCGGGATGGAGATCTGATGCGGGTCCCGCTTTCCTGGCTGCGGGAGTACGTCGACCTGCCGGCGACGGAGACCGGCCGTGACGTACAGGCCAAGCTCGTCTCCGCCGGTCTGGAGGTCGAGACCGTCGAGCGCCTCGGCGCCGGTCTGGGCGGCCCCCTGGTGGTCGGCCGGGTGCTCACCATCGAGGAGCTGACCGAGTTCAAGAAGCCGATCCGCTTCTGCACGGTCGACGTCGGCGCCGCCAACGGCACCGGTGAGCCGCAGGAGATCATCTGCGGCGCCCGGAACTTCGCCGAGGGCGACAAGGTCGTCGTGGCCCTGCCCGGCGCCGTGCTCCCCGGCGACTTCCGGATCGCCGAGCGCAAGACGTACGGCCGGGTGTCGCGCGGCATGATCTGCTCCGGCGACGAGCTGGGCATGGGCGACGACAGTTCGCACGGCATCATCGTGCTGCCGCCCGAGTACGAGGCCGGCACCGACGCCGCCGCGCTGCTGGAGCTGTACGACGAGGTCCTGGACATCGCCGTCACCCCGGACCGCGGCTACTGCCTCTCGCTGCGCGGCGTCGCCCGGGAGGCCGCCACCGCCTACGGGCTGCCGCTGCGCGACCCCGCGCTGCTCGACGTGCCCGCGCCCAACTCGTACGGCCACCCGGTCACCGTCTCCGATCCGATCGGCTGCTCCCGCTTCACCGCCCGGACCGTCGTCGGTCTGGACCCGGAGGCGCGCTCCCCGATCTGGCTCCGGCGGCGGCTCCAGAAGGCCGGCATGCGGCCGGTCTCGCTCGCCGTGGACGTCACCAACTACGTGATGCTGGAGCTCGGCCAGCCGCTGCACGCCTACGACCGGACCCGGCTCAGCGGCGCCATCGGCGTCCGCCGCGCCGAGCCCGGTGAGAAGATCACCACCCTGGACGGCGTGGTCCGCGCCCTCGACCCGGCCGACCTGGTCATCACCGACGAGCGCGGCCCGATCGGCCTCGCGGGCGTGATGGGCGGCGCCAACACCGAGATCGCGGACGCCGTGACCGACCCGGAGACCGGCGAGACGCACGGCACCACCGAGGTCGTCATCGAGGCGGCGCACTTCGACGCCATCTCCATCGCCCGCACCGCCCGCCGCCACAAGCTGGGCTCCGAGGCGTCCCGCCGGTTCGAGCGCGGTGTCGACCCGGAGGCCGCGGCCGCCGCCGCGCAGCGCACGGTGGACCTGCTGGTGCTGCTCGCGGGCGGCACCGCCGAGGCCGGGGTCACCGAGATCCTCGCCCCCTCGGCCCCGCGCACCATCGCCATGCCGGCCGACCACCCGGACCGGGTCGCCGGAGTGGCGTACGGCCGGGAGACCGTCGTCCGCCGCCTCCAGGAGACCGGCTGCGACGTCTACGGGCAGGACGAGCTGATCGTCACCGCCCCGTCCTGGCGCCCGGACCTCGCCGAGCCCAACGACCTCGCCGAGGAGGTCATCCGGCTGGAGGGGTACGAGAACCTCCCCTCGACGCTCCCGAAGCCCCCGGCCGGCCGCGGGCTCACCCGGCGCCAGCGGGTGCACCGCCGGGTCGGCCGCGCCCTGGCCGGCGCCGGTTACGTGGAGGCGCTCAGCTACCCGTTCATCGGTGAGCAGGCGCTCGACCAGCTCGACATCCCGGCGGACGACCCGGCCCGCCGGCTGGTCCGGCTGGTCAACCCGCTCTCCGACGAGGAGCCGGCGCTCCGCACCACCCTGCTGCCCGGTCTGCTCGCCACCCTCCGCCGCAACGACGGACGCGGCAGCCACGACCTGGCGCTCTTCGAGACCGGATCGGTCTTCCGGGCCGCCGCCGAGCAGGGCGTGCCGCCCCGGCTGCCGGTCGACCGCCGCCCGTCCGGCGAGGAGATCGCGCGCGTCAACGCCGTGCTGCCCGAGCAGCCCCGGCACGCCGCCGTGGTCCTCGCCGGGGCGCGCGAGCAGGCCGGCTGGTGGGGCAGGGGCCGCCCGTCCGACTGGGCCGACGCGGTCGAGGCCGCCCGGACCGTCGCCCGCGAGGCCGGTGCCGAACTGATCGTGCGCCAGGGCCAGTACGGCCCCTGGCACCCCGGTCGCTGCGCCGAGCTGCTGGTCCTGGTGGACGGCGCCGAGCGGACCGTCGGCCACGCCGGCGAACTGCACCCGCGCGTCGTCAAGGCGCTCGGGCTGCCCGCCCGGACCTGCGCCATGGAGCTGGACCTGGACGCGGTGGAGTCGGCCTCGGCCGGTGCCGTGGCCGCGCCCCGGATCTCCACGTTCCCGGTGGCCACCCAGGACGTCGCCCTGGTGGTCGCCGCCGAGGTCCCGGCCGGCGAGGTGGAGCGAGCACTGCGCGAGGGCGCGGGTGAACTGCTGGAGTCCATCCGGCTGTTCGACGTGTACGCGGGCGAGCAGGTGGCCGCCGGCCACAAGTCGCTCGCCTACGCCCTGCGGTTCCGCGCCGCCGACCGCACCCTGACCGTCGAGGAGGCCTCGGCCGCCCGGGACGCCGCCGTCGCCCTGGCCGCCGACCGCACCGGCGCGGCCCTGCGCGGCGCCTGACGGACCGCGTACGACGGCTGAACGAACAGCGCGCCCGGCCACGACAGGCCGGGCGCGCTGTCGTGTGCGGGTCCGCCTTTCGGGTGCGCGGGCCGGGGCGGCGCTTCTCTGTATCCGGGCCGGAGAGTCCGGCGCCTCCGCGCGCGGGCCGGGGCGGGCGCTTCCGCGCGCGGGACCGGCCTCACCGCCCGGAGTGCCACCCGGCGGCCGGCCGCGCTTCCGCGTACACCGGGAGCGGGCGGGAGCGGGCCCGGGCGCGTTTTCCGCGCACCGGGACCGGACGGGTGGGGCGGGGAGGAACGGGACGGGCGGGTGAGGTGTGCGGGGCTTCTCACTCATTCGGGTGAGATGTCCCGGGAGGGGATAGTCCGGAGCGCAACCATTGGCCAGAATCATGCGCACCGCGAGCACGACCGGGACGAAGGGCGGTCCGCATGATCCCTACCAGGTCCCGGTCCGGGACCCGGGCGGTCCGCTGCCCGGTTCGGTCGATCCCGCCGTATCTGTCGTTCCGGTCCCCGCGCGGCGACCGGCGGCCGGCGTTCCCGGTGCTGCCCGCGCTGCGCCGGAGACCGCCGGTACAGACCCCGCCGTCCCGGTGGCGGCGGCTGTTGCCGGTGCTGCTCCCGGTGGTCTGGGGCGTGGTGGCGGTGGCCTGGCGGATCGCCTGCCCGATGGCCCAGGGGGACGGGCCGGCCGTCCGGATCGTCACGACCCTGGTCTTCTTCTCGGTCGGCACCGGCCTGATCCTCGGCTTCCAGCGGGCGCTGGCCCGGCAGTTGCGGCAGGTCACCGAGATCGCGGTGGCCGCCCAGCGGGTACTGCTCCGCCCGCTGCCGCCCCGGCTGGAGGGGCTCTCGCTGGCCGCCGCCCAGCTCTCGGTGGCCCCCGGCGCGGCCGTGGGCGGGGATCTCTACGAGGCGGTGGCCACCCCGTACGGCGTGCGGCTGGTCATCGGGGACGTACGCGGCCACGGGCTGCCCGCGCTGGGCGCGGTCGCCGCCGTGCTCGGCAGCTTCCGGGAGGCGGCCCACGACGAACCGGAGCTGGGCGGGCTGCTGCGGCGGCTCGAACGGGCGCTGGGACGGCATGTGGGCGAGGCCCGGGACGCCGGAGCGGGCTCCCGGTCGGAGGAGTTCGTCACCGTGCTGCTGCTGGAGATCCGGCCGGACGGCGAGGTGCTGGCGCTCAACTGCGGCCACCCCTGGCCCTACCGGCTCGGGCCCGGCGGAGCCGTACCGGCCGGGGCGGGCGAACCGCTGCCGCCGCTCGGGGTCTTCCCGCTGCCCGCCGACCCCCGCCCCGCGCACTGGGCGCCGCTGCTCCCCGGCGAGACGCTCTTCCTGCACACCGACGGGGCCGAGGACGCCCGGGACTGCGCCGGACGGTTCTTCCGGCTGGCCGATCTGCTCGCCGGGCTGCCAGCCGCCGACGGACCCGGGACACCGATGGCCCCGGCCGCCGTGGTCCGCCGGGTCCACGCGGCCCTGCTGCGCCACACCGGCGGCCGGCTCACCGACGACGTGGCGCTTCTGGTGGTCCGCAACGACCGGCCCCGGGTCGCGGCGCAGCCCCTGGAGCCCGGGCTGCGCCGCGCCGGATCCGCACCCTCCTCCCGATAGCGGCGGCTGAAGACGGACGGTGCGGCCGGCACCGTCCGCCCTGCCTCGGAGCGTCGGGCAGGCCGGCAGGACGGACGGCGCGCAGGGGGCCACCGCACGGTGACGTGGGGGAGCCGGCGGCCCGGCCGTCCCGGACGGGGCGGCCTCCTCGGTGAGAGGGCTCAAGTCAACCGGCGCCCGGGGCGTGGCGGCAGCGCGCACGGGGTGCGGATCCGGGCACTCCGTTCACACCCCGTGCGAACCGGGCTCCACTACGCTGGGCGCACCCCCAGTCCTCCGGAGGGGACCATGCAGAGCCCGCGAAGAGGCGCCGCGCTGCCGCCCAACACCCTGCTGGACGCCCTGCTCGACGAGGCGGGCGTCTCGCACGCGGGGCTGGCCGCCCATGTGAACCAGGCGGGCCGGGCCCGGGGCCTGGCGCTGCGGTACGAACACACCGCCGTGGCCCGCTGGCTGAAGGGCCAGCGACCGCGCGGCCAGGTGCCCGACCTGATCTGCGAGGTGCTCGGGGCCCGGCTGCGGCGGCCGGTCACCCTGGACGACATCGGGCTCGGCGTACCCGGCGAACTGCCGGTGCCGCACGGCTCGCCGCTCTCCGGGTTCGTGGAGCGGGCGACCGCCCTCTGGCGTTCCGACGAACAGCAGCGGCCGCATGTGGTGGGCGCCCCGGCGGTGACCGGGACCCCCGCCGTGATGCCGGTCTGGGAGTGGGAGAACCCACCGGAGGACACCGATGTCTCGCGCGCCGGACAGACCAGGGTCTGCGCCTCCGACGTCACCATGCTGAAGGCCGCCCGCGCCCACTACGAGCTGATGTACCGCCGGGCCGGCGGCATCGCCACCCGGGCCCGGATCGTCGGCTTCCTCAACGCCGAGGCCGCCCCGCTGCTGCGCGGCGGCTACAGCGACGCGCTCGGCCGCCAGTTGCACCGGGCCACCGGCGGCCTGGTGGCGGTGGCCGGCATCTGCGCCTACGACTCCGACGCCCACGGACTCGCCCAGCGCTACTTCCACCAGGGGCTGCGGCTGGCCAAGGCCAGCGGCGACCGGGGCCTCGGCGCCTATGTGATCGCCCTGCTGGTCAACCAGTCGCTGTTCCTGGGGGAGTACCGGCAGGCGGTGGCGTTCGCGGAGGCCGCGCTGCGCACCGCCGGCTCCCGGATCACCCCGGCGCTCGCCACCGATCTGTACGCGATGCAGGCCAAGGCGTACGCGCACCTGGGCGACAGCCCCGCCGCCCGGGACCGGATCCGCCGCGCCGAGGCCGAGGCGGAGCGCATCCGGCCGGGGCATGAGCCGGACGAGACCGGCTATGTGCAGCCCGGTCTGGTCAATGTGCAGATCGCGGAGGCGCTGTTGAGCCTGGGCGATCTGACGGCCGCCCGGGAGCACGCCACCGCGGCGGTCCGCACCCCGGCGCACGACCGCGGCCGGGTGCACCGGCTGGCCATCCTGAGCCAGATCGAACTGCGCCGGGGCGAGGCCGACCGGGCCGCCCGCTCGGCCGCCGAGATGGCCGACCGGGCCCGGGGAATGGAGTCCCACCGGCTGCGGGACCGGCTGAGGTCGGTCCGCGACCATCTGCTGGAGAGCCGCTGCGGTTCCGCCGAGCAGGCCGCCGAACTCATCGACGGGGCGCTGCGGGTGCCGATCTGAGCCCGGTCGCCGGTGCCGTCGCCGATGGCCGCCCGGGGGCCGGGCGCCGCCGGTGAGGAAGGCGCCCGGGTCCGGGCCGGGCGCGGCTCCGAGCAGGAGGCGGAGCGGCGCACGGAAGCAGGGCCGGAGGCGGGCCGGGCGGACACACGGGCCCGGGGCGGGTTCCACCGGCGCCTGGAGGCTGCTGCCATATTGCCACCTACGTCACGAAAGGTGGCAGAACAGTGCAGTGGACGAATTCAGGCGAGCGGACGGTGTACCAGAACCGCTGGTTCCGGGTGAACCTGGCGGACGTCGCGCTCCCGGACGGCCGGCATCTGGACCACTACCTCATCAGGCTCCGCCCGGTCGCGGTGGCCACCGTCGTCAACGAGGCCAATGAGGTGCTGATGCTCTGGCGCCACCGGTTCATCACCGACAGCTGGGGCTGGGAACTGGCGGCGGGCGTCGTGGAGGACGGCGAGGAGATCGAGACGGCGGCCGCCCGGGAGATGGAGGAGGAGACCGGCTGGCGGCCGGGGCCGTTGCGGCATCTGCTCACCGTGGAGCCGGCCAACGGCCTCATCGACGCCCGGCACCACCTCTACTGGGCCGAGGAGGCCACGTACACCGGCCATCCCCAGGACGACTTCGAGTCCTCCCGCCGGGAGTGGGTCCCGCTGAAGCTGGTCCCCGACATGATCGGGCGCGGCGAGATCCCGGCCGCCGGTATGGCCGCCGGGCTGCTGATGCTCCATCATCTGCGGCTGGGCTGAGCCCTTTGCGGCCGGGCCGAGCCCTCTCCGGAAGGCCGGTCCCGTATCCTCCGGGGCCGTTCCGGGTGCCGCCGTTCCGCCGCCGGGCCGGATCGACCGGCGGCGGAACGGCGGCGGAACGCCTCAGCGGCCCATCGCCTGCCAGCCCGCCATCACCAGGGCGCCCACCGAGGTGAGTCCGGTGACGGCGGGCAGCGGCCACTTGGCGTGTTCCAGCCTCGTCACCCGGGTGTCCAGCTCGGTCAGCTCGCGCTCGATCTGGCCGTGCCGCTGGGCGAGCAGCGCCAGCTGCCCGTCGATCCGGGCGAGCCCGACGTCAAGACAGCGCCGCAGCTCGGCGAAGTCCTCGACGGCCGGTAGAGGTAAGTGGACGGGGACGGGTTCGGTGGTCACGGTGCGTGCTCCTGTTCCGGAGGGGGTTCGACGGTTCGTTGGCTGAACGCGTACAAGTGAACCGCCCCGGTGCGGGTCGGGGGAGCGTGTGCGGACCGCATATGCGCACACGCTCCGCACACCCCGTGCGAATGTCCGTCACGGTGAGTGAGAAATGGAGCCTCGGTGGGGTCCCCTGCGGAGCCCCCGTACGGAAGTTCTCGGACACTCTCGGAACTGTCGGAGGCGTACGGAGGTGGAGGGGAGTCCCCGCGGCCCTGCGGGATCAGGAGTACGGGTAGAAGCCCGAGCCGGTCTTCCGGCCCAGCCGTCCCGCGTCCACCATCCGCTGAAGCAGCGGGGGAGCGGCGTACAGCGGCTCCTTGAACTCCGCGTACATCGAGTCCGCCACCGAGGCCACGGTGTCCAGGCCGATCAGGTCGGAGAGCTTCAGCGGCCCCATCGGGTGGGCGCAGCCCAGCTCCATGCCGTTGTCGATGTCCTCGCGGCTGGCGATGCCCGACTCGAACATCCGGATCGCGGAGAGCAGATACGGGATCAGCAGCGCGTTCACCACGAACCCGGACCGGTCCTGGGCCCGGATGGCGTGCTTGCCGAGCACCTTCTCGACCAGCCCCTGCGCGCGGCTGATGGTGCCCTCGGACGTGGTCAGCGCCGGAATCAGCTCCACCAGCTGCTGCACCGGCGCCGGGTTGAAGAAGTGGATGCCGATGACCTGGTCCGGGCGGGAGGTCGCCACCGCCAGCTTCACCAGCGGGATGGAGGAGGTGTTGGAGGCCAGGATGGCGTCCTGCCGGGTGACCACCTGGTCGAGCACCTGGAAGATCTCCGTCTTCACCTGCTCGTTCTCGACCACCGCCTCGATGACCAGGTCGCGGTCGGCGAACTCGCCGAGATCGGTGGTGAAGCTGAGCCGGGCGAGCGTGGCGTCCCGCTCCTCCTCGGAGATCTTGCCGCGCTGGGCCGCCTTGGAGAGCGAGTTGTGGAGCCGGGTCCGGCCGATCTCCAAGGCCTCGCCGGTGGTCTCCGCGACCATGACCTCCAGGCCGCTGCGGGCGCACACCTCCGCGATGCCCGCGCCCATCTGGCCGCAGCCGACCACTCCGACGCGTTCGATGTCGGTCACATCGTGCCTTTCGACTGATCTTTCCCTGGCAGGTCCCCAGTGGGTCCGGCGCCCGCCTCGACCCCACGACGTTACTCCGTTCGCCTCGGTGGAGGGCGGCCCGGGGCGGGCATGCTCCTCGCATACGGGCGGGACAGAACAGCGAAAACTCCAAAAAAGCAGAAAAAGCAGAAAAAGCAGAAACACCGGAAACACCGGAAACAGGGGAAACACCGGAAACGGCGAGAAGGGGCGCGGCATGCCGCAGAACGGCAGGATCGGAAGGACCGGGGGAACCGGGGGAAGCTGCGGGACCGGGGGAAGCGGGGGAAGCCGGGAAACCGGGGGGGCCGGAAGAGCCGGGGGAAACACGGGAAACACGGGAGGCGCGGGAGGCGGGGGGATCGGCCGGCTGGGCGCGGTACTGGGTGCGGAGCTGGGCGCGCTGGCCCGGCGGAGCCTGGTCATCGGGGTGGCCGGGGCGCTCACGGCACTGATGACCGCCGGGGAGGCGGCGGCCGCCCCCGGGCGGCGCTCCGGGGCGGGGGACACCGGGCCCGGAGCGGCCGACGGCACCGTGCCGCCGGCCCGTACCGGCGGCGGGGAGCCGGGAGCATACGGCGGAGGCGGCGACGGCGGCGACACCCGGGCCGCCACCGACTTCCGGGGGATGTGGATGGCGACCGTCACCAACCGGGACTGGCCCTCCCGTCCCGGGCTGCCGGTGGCCACCCAGCGTGCCGAGCTCAAGGCGTATATGGACGCGGCGGTCGAGCGGAAGCTCAACGCGGTGATCTTCCAGGTACGCCCCACCGCCGACGCGTTCTGGCCCTCCCCGTACGAGCCGTGGTCCCAGTACCTCACCGGCGTGCCCGGCAAGGACCCGGGCTGGGACCCGCTGGGCACCGCCGTGGCCGAGGCCCATCTGCGCGGCCTGGAACTGCACGCCTGGTTCAACCCGTACCGGGTCGCCACCCACACCGACCCGTCGAAGCTCGCCCCGGGGCACCCGGCCCGCCTGCACCCGTCCTGGGTCCTGCCGTACGGCGGCAAGCTCTACTACAACCCGGGACTGCCCGAGGTGCGGCGATTCGTCCAGGACGCCATGCTCGACGCGGTACGCCGCTACGACGTGGACGCCGTCCACTTCGACGACTACTTCTATCCGTATCCGGTGGCCGGCCAGACCTTCGACGACGACGCCGCCTACGCCGCGCACGGCGGGGGCTTCCCCGACCGGGCGGCCTGGCGGCGGAACAACATCGATCTGCTGGTCCGCGAGACGGGCGACCGGATCCGGCAGCTGCGGCCGGGCGTCCGGTTCGGCATCAGCCCGTTCGGGGTCTGGCGCAACGCCACCACCGACCCGCTGGGCTCGGCCACCCGGGCCGGTGTGCAGACCTACGACGACCTGCACGCCAACACCCGGGGCTGGGTGAAGCAGGGCTGGATCGACTACATCGCGCCCCAGCTCTACTGGCACATCGGCTATGAACTCGCGGACTACGCCACTCTGCTGCGCTGGTGGGACGAGGTGGTCCGGGGTACCGGGGTCGAGCTGTACGTGGGCGAGGCCCTCTACAAGGCGGGAGCCTCCGGGCAGCCGGCCGCCTGGCAGAACCCGGCGGAACTCTCCCGCCACCTCGACCTCGCGGAGGACCGGCCCGGGGTGCGCGGCCACGCGTTCTTCGCGGCCAAGGAGGTGGTGGCGGACCCGATCGGGGCGATGTCCCGGGTGGTGGCCGACCACTACGGCTCGCGGGTGCGCCCGCCGGGGTAGCCGCCCCCGCTCCGGGGCCCGCCCGGGGCCCGGCGGCGCCGGCCGGCCCCGGGGCTCAGAGCCCCCGGTGGGAGGGGCCGGGCCCGCCGGGGTGGCGTACGACGGTGTCCGGGCCCGGGGACATCAGGCTCTCGTGCCCGTCCTCGAACCGCACCCGGTAGGGCGGTTCGCCGTTCTGCCCGAGCACCTCGACCACCTCGGCGGTCCGGTCGGAGTGACCGACCGTCCGGCCGTGCACCACAAGACTGTCGCCCTTGGCCGCGTGCATGGTGACCTCCTCGCGTCGCGCGCGTGGGTACGCCGGTTGCCTGCACGGCGATTCTACGTCCGGGGGTGTGGTCCGTGTCACTCGGAGCATGCCGCGCCGGAACGGCCGAGGGGCGGGCGGGGCGGCTCCGGTCCCGGGTGACCACCGCCCGGTCCGGCGCACCGCCGCCCGGGTCCGTCAGCTGCGGGCGCGCTGGGTGAGGGCGATGCACATCAGCACCCCGGCGGCGGCCACCGGGGCGGCCGGGGACAGCTCCTCGCCCAGCAGCAGCACCGACCAGACGAGCGTCAGCAGCGGCTGGGCCAGTTGCAGCTGGCTGGCCCGGGCGATCCCGATCGACGCCATGCCCCGGTACCAGAGGTACATCCCGAGGAAGGTCGAGCCGGCGGCCACCCACCCCAGGCCCAGCGCCCCGTGGGCGGTCAGCCGCACCGGCTCCACGGCCAGCGCCGTCACCGCACCGGTCGCGGCGAGCGGCAGACAGAGGACCAGCGCCCAGCCGATCACCTGCCAGCCGGGCATCACGGCAGCCAGCCGGCCGCCCTCGGTGTAGCCGGCGGCGCACACCAGCAACGCCCCGAACAGATACATGTCCCCGGTGGAGAGTGAGCCGCCGCTCTCCCGGACGGTGTACCCGAGCACCACCGCCGCCCCGGCCAGCGCGGCCAGCCAGAAGGCCCGGGAGGGACGCCGGCCGGTGCGCAGCGCGGCGAACGCGGCGGTGGTCAGCGGCAGCAGCCCCACCACCACGGCGGCGTGCGAGGTGGTGGAGGTCCGCAGGGCGAGCGTGGTCAGTAGCGGGAAGCCCACGACCACCCCGCCGCCCACCACCGCGAGCCCGGCCCAGTGGCGTCGGTCCGGCACCGGCACCCGCCCGGCGAGCAGAAACGCACCGGCGATCAGCGCCGCCAGCACGCCGCGCAGGGCGACCAGCGACCAGGGGCCGAAGCTCTCCAGGCCCCAGGCGGTGGAGGGGAAGGTCAGCGAGAAGGCGGCCACGCCCAGCAGGGCGAGCAACACCCCGCCGGAGCCCGAGCCACCCGTGGCGCCGCCCCCGGTCTCCGCCGCCCGAGCGGTACGGCTCTCCGGTCCGGCGTCCTGTGCGGTACGGCTCTCCGGTCCGGCGTCCTGTGCGGTACGGCTCTCCGGTCCGGCGTCCTGCGCGGCACGGCTCTCCGGTCCGGGCGTCCGTGCCGTACGGCTCTTCGGCGCGGCCTCCCCGGCGGTGGCAGGCGCGCGGCGGGCGCGGCCGGCGGGCTCGGAGGCAGCGGTGGTGGCGGCGGACGCGGTGGCGGACGCGATTCCGGTCCCGTGCTGGGTTCCCGGGGCGGTCCGGGGGGTGGATCCACTGCCGGAATCACCGTCGACCGCTATCGGGGGACGAAGGGTAGCGCTATCGTGTGCTCTCATGCATGAGCGTAGCAGCGTTGCCGAGCTGGCCGAATCCCTGAAGCGGGAACTGCACCGCTACTCTCCAGGTGGAAAGCTGCCGTCCAGCCGGGAGCTGGTGGAGCGCTACCGGGTCTCCCCGGTGACGGTCTCCCGGGCGCTCGCCCGGCTCGCCGCCGAGGGACTGGTGGTCACCCGGCCCGGGGCGGGCGCCTTCCGGGCCCGGCCCCGTACCGAGGCCGCCCCGCCGCCCGCCGACACCTCCTGGCAGGAGGTCGCCCTCAGCGCCGACACCTCGGCCGAACCGGTGCCGCGCTCGGTGGACGCCACCGGGGTGCTGGTCACGCTGGCCACCCCGGCGGCCGGGATCACCGAGTTCAACGGCGGCTATCTGCACCCCTCCCTCCAGCCGGAACGGGCCCTCGCCGCCGCGCTGGCCCGGGCCGGCCGGCGTCCCGGCGCCTGGACCCGGCCACCGGTGGAGGGGCTGCCGGAGCTGCGCGCCTGGTTCGCCCGGGAGATCGGCGGCACCCTCACCGCCGCCGAGGTCCTGGTCACCGCCGGCGGCCAGTCGGCGATCACCACCGCGCTCCGGGCGCTCGCCCCGCCCGGCGCCCCGGTGCTGGTGGAGTCCCCGACCTACCCCGGCATGCTGGCCGTCGCCCGGGCCTCCGGACTGCGGCCGGTGCCGGTGCCGGCCGACGCGGCGGGCGTCCGCCCGGAACTGCTGTCCGCCGCCTTCCGGGCCACCGGCGCCCGGCTCTTCGTCGGCCAGCCGCTCTTCCAGAACCCGACCGGCGCGGTGCTGGCCCAGGCCCGCCGGCGCGAGGTGCTCCGGATCGCCCGGGAGGCGGGCGCCTTCGTGGTGGAGGACGACTTCGCCCGCCACCTCGCCCACGAGGACGCCGGGCCGCTGCCCGTCCCGCTGGCCGCCGAGGACCCGGACGGGGTGGTGGTCCACGTGCGGTCGCTCACCAAGATCACCTCGCCCAGCCTCCGGGTGGGCGCGCTGGCCGCCCGGGGGCCGGTGCTGGAGCGGCTGCGCGCCATTCAGGTGGTGGACAGCTTCTTCGTGCCCCGCCCGCTCCAGGAAGCCGCGCTGGAACTGGTCGGCTCGCCCGCCTGGGGCCGCCACCTCCGCTCCGTCGCCGCCCAGCTGGCCGAGCGCCGCGACACCCTGGCCGCCGCGCTCCGGCTGCACCTGCCCGGCCTCTCGCTCCCGCACGTCCCGTCGGGCGGCCACCATCTGTGGCTCCGGCTGCCCGACGGGACCGGTGAGACCGCCCTGGCCGCCGCCGCCCTGCGCGCGGGCGTGGCGGTGGCGCCGGGGCGCCCGTACTTCTGCGCCGAGCCGCCGGCCGGGCACGTCCGGCTGAGCTTCGCCGCGGTCGCCGGTCCGGCCGAGCTGGCGGAGGGCGTACGCCGGCTCCGGGCGGCCTGCGACGAACTGGCGCTCTGAGCCCGTGGCGGCCCCGGCCGACGGCTCGGGCCCCTGGGCCCGGGTGCCCGGGCCGGACTCCCGGACCCGGACTTCCCGGCCCCGGACCCGGCCGGGCGCACTCCGGGGAGCGGCCGGGCGGGGGCGTCGCCGGGGACGGCTAGCCTGGGACCACGATGAACCGTCTGACCACCTCCTGGGCCGACCTCCGGCTCACCCGCTTCCCCGAGGACCCGCGCGACCCGCTGCGCGCCTGGGACGCCGCCGACGAATATCTGCTGAACCACCTGACCGAGCGGTTTCCCGGCGGGCTCCCCGGGGCCGGGACCGGGACCGTCGCCGTGGTGGGCGACCGCTGGGGCGCGCTGGCCGCCTCGCTCGCCGCCCACGCCCCCGTACCGCTCGTCCAGATCGGGGACTCGTACCTCGGCCGCCGGGCGACCCTGGCCAATCTGGCGCGGGCCGGCGCCGAGGACGGAGCCGTACGGCTGCTGACCACCCGGGACACCCCGCCGGAGCGGATCGATCTGCTGCTGGTGCGGGTGCCGAAGAGCCTGTCGCTCCTGGAGGACCAGCTGCACCGGCTGGCCCCGGCGCTGCACCCGGGCACGGTGGTCGTCGGGACCGGCATGGTCAAGGAGATCCACACCTCCACCCTCGGCCTCTTCGAGCGCCTGGTCGGGCCCACCCGTACCTCGCTCGCGGTGAAGAAGGCCCGGCTGATCCACGCCACCCCCGACCCCGGCCTCTCCCGGGGCCCGAACCCCTGGCCGTACCGGTACGAACTGCCCGCCGACGCGCCCGGCGGGGTGGCCGGCCGGCCCGTCGTCAACCACGCCGGGGTCTTCTGCGCCGACCGGCTCGACATCGGCACCCGCTTCTTCCTGAACCACCTGCCGACCGGTCTGGACGGCGCCCGGGTGGTGGACCTCGGCTGCGGGAACGGGGTCCTCGGGCTGGCCGTGGCGCTGGCCGAGCCGGGCGCCGAACTGCTGCTCACCGACGAGTCGTACCAGGCGGTGGCGTCGGCGCGGGACACCTTCCGGGCCGCCGCCCCGGACGCCCGGGCCCGCTTCGAGGTGGGCGACGGGCTGGCGGACGCGCCCGCCGGCTCGGCCGACGTGGTGCTCTGCAACCCGCCCTTCCACAGCCATCAGGCCACCACCGACGCCACCGCCCGCCGGATGTTCCGGGAGGCCCGCCGGGCGCTGCGCCCGGGCGGCGAACTGTGGGTGGTCGGCAACCGGCACCTCGGGCACCATGTGACCCTGAAGCGGATCTTCGGCGGCTGCCGGGTGGTGGCGGGCGACCCCAAGTTCGTGGTGCTCCGCGCGGAACGGCGCTGAGCGCGGCACGGGCGGTGCCCGGGCCGGCCGGGCCGGTGGCTCCGGCGGATGTCCGGCCATGGCGGCCGTCCGGCCGGGGCCCCGGGTGGTGGTGGCCGGGTCCGGCGGCGACCCTTGGCGGGGGCCTTTCGGTGGTGCGCGGCACAGGAGATATCTTGATGTCGAGCAATGTTGCAGACGAGAGACGCATACGTGGAGCGGAGCACCCGGTGACTGACTCGACCATCATCTATACGCACACTGACGAGGCCCCGGCGCTGGCCACGCATTCGTTCCTGCCGATCGTCCAGGCGTACGCCTCGACGGCCGGGGTCCGGGTGGAGACCCGCGACATCTCCCTGGCCGGCCGGATCATCTCCTCCTTCCCCGAGCGGCTGAAGGAGGAGCAGCGCATCGAGGACGCCCTGGCCGAGCTGGGCGAGCTGGCGAAGACGCCCGGCGCCAACATCATCAAGCTGCCCAACATCTCCGCCTCGATCCCGCAGCTCAAGGCCGCGGTCGCGGAGCTCCAGGCGCAGGGTTACGCGCTGCCGGACTACCCGGACGACCCGCAGACCGAGGAGGAGCAGGACGTACGCGCCCGCTATGACAAGGTCAAGGGCAGCGCCGTCAACCCGGTGCTGCGCGAGGGCAACTCGGACCGCCGCGCCCCCGCCTCGGTGAAGAACTACGCCAAGACCCACCCGCACCGGATGGGCGCCTGGTCGGCCGACTCCAAGACCAATGTCGCCCACATGACGGCCGACGACTTCCGCTCCACCGAGAAGTCCGAGGTCGTCGCCGAGGACGGCACGCTCCGGATCGAGCTGGTCGCCGAGGACGGCACCGTCAGCACCCTGCGCGAGTCGGTACCGGTGCTGGCCGGCGAGGTGGTCGACGCCTCCGTGATGCGCGTCGCCGCGCTGCGCGAGTTCCTCACCGCCCAGGTGGCCCGCGCCAAGGCCGAGGACGTGCTCTTCTCGGTGCACCTCAAGGCCACCATGATGAAGGTCTCCGACCCCATCGTCTTCGGCCATGTGGTCCGCGCCTTCTTCCCGAAGACCTTCGCGGAGTACGGCACCGTGCTCGCCGCCGCCGGTCTCTCGCCCAACGACGGCCTGGGCGGCATCCTGAAGGGCCTGGACGGCCTGCCGCAGGGAGCCGACATCAAGGCGTCCTTCGATGCCGAGCTGGCCGGGGGCCCGGCCCTCGCCATGGTCGACTCCGACCGCGGCATCACCAACCTGCACGTCCCCAGCGACGTGATCGTGGACGCCTCCATGCCGGCCATGATCCGTACCTCCGGCCACATGTGGGGCCCGGACGGCCAGGAGGCCGACACCCTCGCCGTGCTGCCGGACAGCAGCTACGCCGGGGTCTACCAGACCGTCCTCGACGACTGCCGCGCCAACGGCGCCTTCGACCCGGCCACCATGGGCTCGGTGCCCAACGTGGGTCTGATGGCGCAGAAGGCCGAGGAGTACGGCAGCCACGACAAGACCTTCGAGATCCACACCGCCGGCACCGTCCGGGTGGTGGACGCGAAGGGCGCCACCGTCCTGGAGCAGCCGGTCGCGCGGGGGGACATCTTCCGGATGTGCCAGACCAAGGACGCGCCGATCCAGGACTGGGTCAAGCTCGCCGTCACCCGCGCCCGCGCCACCGGCGACCCGGCCGTGTTCTGGCTGGACGAGACCCGGGCGCACGACGCGCAGCTGATCGCCAAGGTCAAGAAGTACCTGCCGCAGCACGACACCGAGGGCCTGCGGATCGAGATCCTGTCCCCGGTCGAGGCGACCGCCTTCTCGCTGGAGCGCATCCGCCGGGGCGAGAACACCATCTCGGTCACCGGCAACGTCCTGCGTGACTACCTGACCGACCTGTTCCCGATCCTGGAGCTGGGCACCAGCGCCAAGATGCTCTCGGTGGTCCCGCTGATGAACGGCGGCGGCCTGTTCGAGACCGGCGCCGGCGGCTCCGCGCCCAAGCACGTGCAGCAGCTGGTCAAGGAGAACTACCTGCGCTGGGACAGCCTGGGCGAGTTCCTGGCCCTCGCGGTGAGCTTCGAGCACCTCGCCCAGACCACCGGCAACGCCCGCGCCCAGGTGCTGGCCGACACCCTGGACCGGGCCACCGCCTCGTTCCTCAACGAGGACAAGTCGCCCAGCCGCCGTCTCGGTGGCATCGACAACCGGGGCAGCCACTTCTACCTGGCCCTGTACTGGGCCCAGGAGCTGGCCCGCCAGACCGACGACGCCCAGCTCGCGGAGGCGTTCGCGGCGCTCGCCAAGACGCTGGCCGAGCAGGAGCGGACCATCGTCGACGAGCTGATCGCGGTCCAGGGCTCGCCCGCCGAGATCGGTGGCTACTACCAGCCCGACCCGGCCAAGGCGTCGGCGGTCATGCGCCCGTCGGCCACCTTCAACCAGGCGCTCGCCACCCTGGCCTGAGCCGGACTCAGCCGGACCGAGCCGGTGCCGTTCGGCCCGGTCCTGACCGGGCCGGTCTGAGCCGGTCTGGGCCGAGCCGCACCACAGGGGCGCCCCGGGGACACCTGCCGGGGCGCCCCGCGCCGTGTCCGGACGGCGGTACGTCCCTCCGGCGGCGGGCCCCCCGTGATCTGAGTACGCCCGGTGACCTGAGTACCCGCGCGGATACCGGCCCCCGGCCCCGCCCCCGTACCGTCGGCCGGGTGATGAACCCCGGTACCCCCGCACCCGCCGACTCCCCGTCCCCCGCCGCTCCCGGTGCCGACTCCGGCGCCGCCGACTCCGCGCCCGCCGCTCCGGAGGCCGGGGCCAGCGGAACCGGGACCACCGGAACCGGAACCACCGGAACCGGGGCCCCAGGAACCGGGGCTCCCGGGGCCGCCGCGACCGGGACCACCGGAACCGGGACTGGGGCTCCCGGGGCCGCCGCGACCGGGGCCGCCGGAACCGGGACTGGGGCTCCCGCCCCCGCCGCCGAACCGCGCGGAGCGGGCGATGTCATGGGACTCCTGCTGCTGGCCCTGCTCGTCCTGGCCGCAGGCGCGATCACCGCCGTCGTCGGCCCGCTCTTCGCCATCGCCTGCGACTCCTGCCGGGACGGCGTCCGCCCGGCGCGCTTCACCGGCGCGCTGATCGGCGCGGCCCCGTACGCCTCGCTGCTTCTCTCGCTGGGTACGGTGATCGCGATGTTCGCCCGCCGGGACGGGGTCCGCGTGGCCCTCATCGGCCTGGGAGCCCTGGCGGCACTGCTGTTCACCATGGTGTTCCTCGGCCAGGCCGGGGCCTGACCCACCACCGGGGAGCGGGCCCGGGGTCTGACCCACCACCGGGGAGCGGGGCCGGGGAGCGGGTCCGGCCGCCGGGATCACCCGCCACCTGGGAGCGGGTCCGCCCGCCCGGGTCACCCGCCGTTGCCCCGGCCCTGGCCGCCGTCAGTCGCCCCGGCCACCGTCAGTCGCGCGGGCGCAGATGGAGTGCGGCGCCGCTCGTCCCCGGTGCCTCCCGGCCCGGCAGCAGCCGCATGTCGTGGTCGTAGTCGTCGGCGAGCGACCGGAAGCGGAGCGGCTCGTCGGTGAAGAGCGCGTCCAGCCGCCGTCCGTACTCCCGGACGGCCGTCGTGTACCGCTCCTCGGGCAGCTCATTGGCACCGAACACCAGGAACG
Organism: Streptomyces pyxinae; assembly: GCF_024756275.1. Classification (GTDB taxonomy): domain Bacteria; phylum Actinomycetota; class Actinomycetes; order Streptomycetales; family Streptomycetaceae; genus Streptomyces; species Streptomyces pyxinae. The sequence continues at coordinate 172,113 of NZ_JANUGQ010000007.1, forward strand.
GGTCGAGCGGTGTGATCCCGGTGAACCAGAACAGGCCGTGCTGGAGCGGATGGAGCACGTCCGCCAGCCGCCCGTGGATGCCCCGGTCGGAGAAGCCCTGTTCCCGCGCCCCGGCGGTCACCGAGAGCAGCGCCCGCCGGCCGCCGAGCGCGCCCCCGCCATAGGGGAGCGGCTGCGACGGGCCGTGGCCGAACTCGTACGTGAACACCCGGTCGATCCAGCCCTTGAGGATCGCCGGCGCGGAGAACCACCAGAGCGGGAACTGAAGAATGATCGCGTCCGACCACCGCACCTTCTCCTGCTCCGCCGCGATCTCCGGGGCCAGCCGGCCGGCCAGCGTCGCCCGTCCCGAGGCACCGAGCACATCGAGCCGCCGGTCCCCGGGGTGGTCCGGGAAGTCGTCGGCGTCCACGGTGGCCTTCCACTTCATCGCGTAGAGGTCGGAGATCCGCACCTCGTGCCCGGCCGCCCGCAGCCGCTCGGCGGCGAAGGCGGTGAGCGAGGCGGTGAGCGACCGGGGTTCGGGGTGGGCGGAGACGATCAGTACGTTCTTCCCCGGCCCGCCGGGCACTCCGGTGATCCCGGCGACCCCGGTGATCCCGGTGGCGGCGTCGGCCGTGGCGTTCGCGGCATCCGTGCCGTTCGAGGTGTTCGTGCCGTTCGTGCCGTTCGTGTCGTTCGTGTTGTTCGAGGCGGGCATGTGCGTCCTGGCAACTGTCATGCCGTCACGTTCTCCCGGCCGCGAGCGGGCAGCCAGTACCTCCTTCGACCGGTGGCACGCCGGTCCTGGTACTGCCAGGGCCACCCATACTGGTCCGATGGACCTCCTCAACCAGCCCGTGTCAGCCCCCGTCACCGGCCCGGTGGGCGGCGGCGGGAGCCGGCCCGGCGACACCCGGCGGGCCCTCGGCGACTTTCTGCGCGCCCGCCGGGAGCGGCTGACGCCCGAGCACATCGGGGTGGCCGCGGGACGCCGCCGGCGGGTGCCCGGGCTGCGGCGCGAGGAGCTGGCCCAGCGCGCCGGGATCAGCGTGGACTACTACGTGCGTCTGGAGCAGGGCCGGGCCACCGCGCCCTCCCCGGAGGTGCTCGACGCGCTCGCCGCCGCGCTGGAGCTGGACGCGGCCGAGCGCCGGCACCTCGCCACCCTGGCCGACCTCCGGCGGGCCCCCGCGCCCCGGCTCCCGGTCGGCCCCCGGCTCCACCGGATCGTCGACGCCCTGGCCCTGCCGGCCTTCGCCACCGACCCGCACACCCGGGTGCGCGCCTGGAACCCCCTGGGCGCCGCGCTGATGGGCGGTCTCGCGGAACCGGGCCGGCGCGACCCCAACCAGGCCCGGTGGATCTTCCTGGATCCCGCCGCCCGGGAGGTCTTCCCGGACTGGGAGGCACGCGCCGCCGAGGCGGCGGGCCAGCTCCGGGTGGCCGCCGGCCGCTACCCCGACGACCGGGAACTGGCCGCGCTCATCACCGGACTGTCCGGGCAGAGCGCCGAGTTCCGGCGGATCTGGGGCGCCGGTGAGGTGACCATGTGCGCCGGGGGCCAGAAACGCGTCCGGCACCCGCTGACCGGGGTGCTGCACCTCGACTACGAGACCCTGCACCTGCCGGCCGGCCCCGGCGAGACCGGTCTGGTCGTGCATGTCTTCAGCCCCGCCGATGACAGCCCCGAGTCCCGCGCGCTCGCCCGCCTCGCCGCCACCCTGCCCCCGCCCGCCGGGCCCGTCCCGGACGCCGGCCGGCCGATGCCTCGCCGGGCGTCCGGGGGAGCCGAGGACTTGATGACCCGAGGAGCGCAGGACCCGATGCCCCGATGACCCGAGGAGCCGAATGACCGCCGTACCCTGTGTCGTTCTCGACATCGGCGGCGTACTGGAGCTCACCCCGGAGACGGGCTGGACGCGCCGCTGGGAGGACCGGCTGGGCCTGCCGCCGGGCACCGTGAACCAGCGGCTGGGGGACGTCTGGCGGGCGGGGAGCCTCGGCCGCGTCAGCGAGCACGACGTGGGCCACGCGGTCGCCTCCCGGCTGGGTCTCGGCATGCGCGACTGCGAGGCGTTCATGGACGACCTCTGGACCGAGTATCTCGGCACGCCGAACGAGGAGCTCATCGACTTCGTACGGGGGCTGCGCGGCCGCTGCCGGCTGGGCATTCTCAGCAACAGCTTCACCGGAGCCCGGGAGCGGGAGTCGGCGCGGTACGGGTTCGACCGGCTGGTGGACCACATCGTCTACTCGCACGAGCTCGGTGTCGCCAAGCCCGACCCGCGCGCCTACGAGGCCGTGCTGTCCGCGCTGGACGCCCGCCCCGAGGACTGCCTCTTCATCGACGACGCCCCGGCCTGCGTGGCGGGCGCCGAGGCGCTGGGCATGCGGGGCGGCCTGTTCGAGGACAACGCCGGGACCATCGCCCGTATCACCCGCCATCTGGACGCGTACGCCACCGGCCCGCGCCCCGTCAGGAGAGACCCAGCAGCCCGGCCAGGTTTCCGCCGAGCACCCGGTCCCGGAGCTCACCGGGCGGGGTGACCCGCTCCACCGTGATGCGGGCGACCACGGGGTCGCCATAAGGGGCGTCCGAGCCGAAGAACGTACGGGTGGGCAGCTCCCGGACGGCGAGACGCACGGCGAAGACCAGGAACAGACGGGTGACGCGGGCGGGGCCGGTGGCGGGAGCACGGCCGGGGGCGCGGGTCGGGAGCGGGATGGCATGCTGAGGGGCGTGGAACTGGACGACCTGGTACGGCTGCGCCGCGCGCGGGACACCATGGACCGGGAGTACGCGCTTCCGCTGGACGTGCTGGCGCTGGCGAAGGTCGCCCTCATGTCGCCCGGCCACTTCTCCCGCAGTTTCCGGGCCGCCTACGGGGAGACGCCGTACGCCTATCTGATGACCCGCCGGATCGAGCGGGCGAAGGCACTGCTGCGGCGCGGCGATCTGAGCGTGACCGAGGTCTGCTTCGCGGTCGGCTGCACCTCGCTGGGCTCCTTCAGTTCGCGCTTCACCGAGCTGGTCGGGGAGAGCCCCCGTGCCTACCGGGCCCGGTGCCATGAGGCGGGCGAGGCGGTCCCGGCGTGCGTGGCCAAGGTGTTCACCCGGCCGCTCAGAGCCGGCCGCACGGCCGGGGCCGGTCCAGAGGACTGAGCCGGTCCTGGGGGCGGCCGGGTGGCGGGCTGACCGGCCGGCGGAGCGATCAGGATCATCGATCAGGATCGGAGAAGCGGATCCGGCCGCCGGCTCGTAGCGTCGGGGCCATGGACACGACGCCGGACACCACCCCTGACAGCACCACGAACACCACGAACACCACGAACACCACGAACAACGGGGGCCCCACGGACATCAAGCTCGCCCAGTGCTTCATCGCGGTCGACGACCACGACAAGGCACTCGCCTTCTACTGCGGCGCCCTCGGTCTGGAGGTGCGCAACGACGTGGCGTTCGAGGGGATGCGCTGGGTGACCGTGGGGTCGCCGACGCAGCCGGAGGTGGAGATCGTCCTCGAACCGCCGCTGGCCGACCCGGGTGCCTCACCCGCCGACCGGAGGACCATGGCGGAGCTGCTGGCCAAGGGCCTGCTGCGCGGGGTGATCTTCTCCACCGACGACTGCGACGCCACCTTCGAGCGCGTCCGGGCCGCCGGCGGCGAGGTGCTCCAGGAGCCGATCGACCAGCCGTACGGCGTCCGGGACTGTGCCTTCCGTGATCCGGCCGGCAATATGCTCCGTTTCACCCAGCGCCGCGAGCGGTGAGCGCCACCCGCGCCGGGGCTCCCGGGCCCCGGCGCGGATGAGCACACCGGCACCCGGCGGCGCGGGACCGAGCCGGGGGACACCGGTCGTGGCCGCGCGGGCGGCCCGGCCCATCCGGTCCCGCCCACCCGAGGGGAGACACGATGAGCAGCACGGATCCACGGACGACGGCGGCGGATCCACGGACGGCGGCGGATCCGCGGTCGACCGCGCCGCACACCGCCGACAGCCACGACCTGATCCGCGTGCACGGCGCGCGTGTCAACAACCTCAAGGACATCAGCGTCGAGATCCCGAAGCGCCGGCTCACGGTGTTCACCGGGATCTCCGGCTCGGGCAAGAGCTCGCTGGTGTTCGGCACCATCGCCGCCGAGTCGCAGCGGCTGATCAACGAGACCTACAGCGCCTTCGTCCAGGGCTTCATGCCGTCGCTCGCCCGGCCCGAGGTCGATGTGCTCGAAGGACTGACCACGGCGATCATCGTGGACCAGGAGCGGATCGGCGCCGACCCCCGCTCCACGGTCGGCACCGCCACCGACGCCAGCGCCATGCTGCGGATCCTCTTCAGCAGGCTCGGGCAGCCGCAGATCGGCCCGCCCGGCGCCTTCTCCTTCAACGTTCCCTCGGTCCGGGCGAGCGGCGCGATCACGGTCGAGCGCGGGGCCGGCAAGACCGTGAAGCAGACCTTCACCCGGGTCGGCGGCATGTGCCCGCGCTGCGAGGGCCGGGGCACGGTCTCGGACATCGACCTCACCCAGCTCTACGACGACACCAAGTCGATCGCCGGGGGCGCGCTCACCATCCCCGGCTGGAAGGCGGACAGCTGGTGGACGGTCCGGATCTACGCCGAGTCGGGCTTCCTCGACGCGGACAAGCCGATCCGGGAGTTCACCGAGCAGGAGATGCGCGACTTCCTCCACCGGGAGCCGACCAAGGTGAAGGTCGAGGGCATCAACCTCACCTACGAGGGGCTGATCCCCAAGATCCGCAAGTCCTTCCTGGCCAAGGACCGGGAGGCGATGCAGCCGCACATCCGGGCGTTCGTGGACCGGGCGGTCACCTTCACCGCCTGTCCCGAGTGCGACGGCACCCGGCTCAGCGGGGCGGCCCGGTCCTCGCGGATCGGGGAGCTGAACATCGCCGACGCCTGCGCGATGCAGATCAGCGATCTGGCCGAATGGGTACGCGGCCTGACGGACCCGGCGGTGGCGCCGCTGCTCGCGGCGCTGCGCGAGACGCTGGACTCGTTCGTGGAGATCGGCCTCGGCTATCTCTCGCTCGACCGCCCGTCGGGCACCCTGTCGGGCGGCGAGGCCCAGCGCGTCAAGATGATCCGCCATCTCGGCTCCTCGCTCACCGATGTCACCTATGTCTTCGACGAGCCCACCACCGGACTGCACCCCCATGACATCCAGCGGATGAACAACCTGCTGCTCCGGCTGCGGGACAAGGGGAACACCGTGCTGGTCGTGGAGCACAAGCCGGAGGTCATCGCCATCGCCGACCATGTGGTGGACCTCGGCCCTGGGGCCGGCACGGAGGGCGGCGCCGTCTGTTTCGAGGGCACCGTGGCGGGGCTGCGCGCCGGCACCACCCTCACCGGGCGCCATCTGGACGACCGGGCGGCGCTGAAGGGGACGGTACGGAAGCCCGCCGGCGCCCTGGAGATCCGCGGCGCCACGGCGAACAACCTGCGCGAGGTCGACGTCGACCTCCCGCTGGGGGTGCTGGTCGTCGTCACCGGGGTCGCCGGTTCCGGGAAGAGTTCGCTGCTGCACGGGGAACTGCTCCGGCAGCCGGGCGCGGCGGATGCCGGGGTGGTCTCGATCGACCAGGGCGGGATCCGCGGCTCCCGGCGGAGCAACCCGGCGACCTACACCGGGCTGCTCGACCCCATCCGCAAGGCGTTCGCCAAGGCCAACGGCGTGAAGCCGGCGCTGTTCAGCGCCAACTCCGAGGGTGCCTGCCCGGCCTGCAACGGCGCCGGGGTGATCTACACCGACCTGGCGATGATGGCCGGGGTCGCCTCCACCTGCGAGGAGTGCGGGGGCAAGCGGTTCCAGGCGGCGGTACTGGAACACCGCTTCGGCGGCCGGGACATCAGCGAGGTGCTGGCGATGCCGGTGACCGAGGCCGAGGAGTTCTTCGGCGCGGGCGAGTCGCGGGTGCCCGCGGCGCACCGGATCCTGGCCCGGCTCAGTGATGTGGGGCTCGGCTACCTCAGCCTCGGCCAGCCGCTCACCACGCTCTCCGGCGGCGAGCGGCAGCGGCTGAAGCTGGCCACGCACATGGCCGAGCAGGGCGGTGTCTATGTGCTGGACGAGCCGACCGCGGGGCTGCACCTCGCGGACGTCGAGCAGTTGCTCGGCCTGCTCGACCGGCTGGTGGACTCCGGCAAGTCGGTCATCGTGATCGAGCACCACCAGGCCGTCATGGCGCACGCCGACTGGATCATCGACCTCGGCCCCGGCGCCGGCCACGACGGCGGCCGGGTCGTCTTCGAGGGCACCCCCGCCGACCTGGTCGCCGCCCGCTCCACCCTGACCGGCGAGCACCTCGCGGAGTACGTCGCCGCCACCTGACCGGCCCGCCCCCGGGTTACGGGTGCCCCGGCATCCGCCCCGGGGCCGCCGGACCGCCCGGCCCGCCCGGCGGAGGCGGGCCCGGGCACTCGCCCCCGCGCGGCCGGGGCGGGCCCGGGCACCCGCACCACGCGGAGCCCCGCGCCCACCGGCACGCGCAGGCCCGGACACGCGCCCACCGGGCGGCAGGCCCCGGACACCCGCGTCACACGGGCACCCGGCACGGGCGGGCCCGGGCCTCGCACCACCCCTGGGCCCCGGGCCCGCGGGCACCCCGGCCCCCGGCTCAGCCCCGCTCCGGCTCCACCGGCAGCCACAACTCGGCGTCGGCCTCCTTCCCGTCCGGCGAGAGCCGGGTGCGGAGGATCTCCGGGCCGGGGCGGCTGCGGTACGGGTTGGCCGGGAACCACTCGGTGAACACGTCCCGCCACAGTTCCTGGACGGCCTCCGGCATGGGCCCGGAGGCGGTGAACACGGCCCAGGTGCCGGCCGGGACGGCCAGGGCGGCCGTGCCCTCGGGGGCGTCCCCGGAGGCGGACGTGATCACCCCCTGGTAGTAGTCGAGTTCGGTGCCCTCGGCGCGGCTCGGGTCCAGATCGTCGCAGACCGCGACGATGCCCCGGGGCTCCTGGTCCGACAGCTCCGCCAGCCGCTCCGTGGTCTCCGGCGGTATCCCCCGCGTGAAGTCGATGATCGCCTGGTTCGGCCCCCTGTGCACCAGAGGTACCCGGGCCCTGGGACCCACGACGGTGAACGCCGCCCGGTCCTCGACGCGATAGCGCATGCTGCTGCTCCCTTCGACGGTGAGACGGAAGGCCAGCCGGGGCTGGGAGACGAGCGCGGCACCGGTACGGCGGGCCTCGCCCGGACCGACCCCGTGCATCGCGCGGAACGCCCGGGCGAACGACTCGCCCGAGCCGTAGCCGTAGCGCACCGCGATCACCAGCAGCGACTCACGTCCGGCGAGCACCTCGGCGCCCGCGACGGTGAGCCGCCGGCGCCGTACGTACTCCGACAGCGGCATCCCCGCCAGGGCGGAGAACATCCGGCGCAGGTGGTACTCCGAGGTGGCCGCCACCCGCGCCAGCCCGCCCACGTCGACGACCTGGTCGAGATGGCGCTCGATGTGCTCCATCGCCTGGTTGAGCCGCTCCAGCACCCCTTGGTCCTTCCCCTTCGGTGAGCACCACGCTAGAAAGCCGGCCCCCCGCCGCACCCGACATTCCCTGCCCGATCATGTCGGGTGCCCCCGGCGGTACCCCGCCGGGGGCACCCGGCGCGGCACCCGGCCGGGCCTCCGGGGGAGCGCCGGAACCGGATCCGGTGGAGCACCCCGGGGAGTGGCTCCGCTCAGGGCTCGCCACAGCCGGCCGGGCCCGTGCACGGCCCGACCGGTCCGTCCGCGTCCCGGGACACCGGTTCGCGGACCCCGCACCCCGCGCACCGGAACAGGCCGGTCACCCGCTCGTACGCGCACTCATGGCCGCCGGACCCGTCGGCACGGCGGAGTGTCCGGTCAGGTGGCCAGGTCCAGCCATTCCCCGACGGCCAGCACATGGGCGCGCCGTCCGGCGTGCGCGCGCAGTTCGTTCTCCGGGTCGGGGACCTCGGCATAGCCCGCGATCTTGTCCGGCTGCTCCGGCTCGTAGTGGATCGGCACCGCGTACCGGGCGTCGAGGATCTCCGCGGCCGCGGCGGCCTGCCTCGGGTCCAGCGCGGCGGGCAGCGGGCTCGGCGGCCGCAGGTGCGGCGCGTCGACCACGGCGCCGTTGGCGGGCAGGAACGCCGCGTCGAACGGGCTGAACCGGCGCGCGATGAGCCACCAGTAGCCGTGGAACATCGTGTCGCCGCCGTGGAAGATCCGCTGCCCGTCGGCCTCCACCACCCAGTTCAGCTGCGGGTCGCCCAGTCCGTCGACGGCCGGGACCGCGGTGACGCGGAACGGCCCGATGTCGTGGGTGGACCAGGCGTCCACGACCTGGACGGCCAGCCGGTGCCGCGCCAGTTCGCTCTCGGCCGGCAGGGTCGTCACGTTGTCCGTGTCGTCGCCGTGGCCGGGCGCCGGTCGCAGCACCGGCGCCCCCGGCGTCAGTACGTCCGCGAGCGCGGTCGCGTCGGTGTGGTCCCGGTGCAGATGGGTGACCAGCGCGGCGGCGACCTCCCCGCTCGGCGCTGCCAGCCACTCGCCGGGCTTCCACCCCGTGAACAGCGGTGAGAGGTCCCGCACATAGTCGATCACCAGTCGCCTGCCGCCCGCCTCGATCTCCAGTCCGGCCCAGCCCAGTCGTCGCACCCGCATCGCGCACTCCTTCGTCTCGGTGGCGGCAGAATTTAGCGTACGAACGTTCTCCAAGTAAATAGCGGACGCTCGTACGCTAAGCTTGCCGTCATGTCACCACGACGCTCGGCAGCCGAGGCGCGGGCCACCAAGGGCCGGATTCTCGGCCGTGCCGCCGAGATCGCCTCCGAGGAAGGGCTGGACGGCATCACCATCGGCCGGCTCGCCGAGGAGCTGGAGATGAGCAAGTCCGGAGTGCACAAGCACTTCGGCACCAAGGAGACACTGCAGATCTCCACGCTGGACAAGGCCTTCGTGGACTTCTGGCACCGGGTGGTCGAACCGGCGCTGGGAGAGCCGCCGGGCCTGCGGCGGCTGCGCGTGGTGTGCGCCAACTCCGTGGGTTATCTGGAAGCGCCGCTGCTGCCCGGCGGCTGCCTGATGACCGCGGCGCTCACCGAGTACGACGGCCGTCCCGGCCGGGTCCGCGACGCGGTGGCCGAGGTGTGGTCGCGCTGGCGGGAACAGCTCCGCGCCGACCTGGCCGCGGCGGTGGAGAAGGGTGAACTGCCCGCCGGGTTCGACATCGACCAGGCGCTGTTCGAGATCGTCGCCGCCGGGCTGGCGCTGAACGCGGCCATGCAGCTCCAGCACGACCGGTCGGCCGCGGGCCGGGCCCGCCGCGCGATCGACCGGGCCCTGAACCAGTCCTGACCGCGCGCCGGACACGGGCCGGCGGCGTCACCGTCGCGGCCACCCCCGCCGCCCGGACGCGACCGCCCGCGGCCGCCGACGGCCGCAGACCCGGACAAGCTGCCGCCGGCCCCTCGGCGGGACCCGGGGCATTCCCGTGATCCCGGCCCGGCGCGGAGCCGGCCGTGAGTACGGGCACCGCGCCACCGGCCTCGGCGCGGACGCGCCGCGCCGCTCCGCTCCCGTCGGGAACTCCGCCGGCGCCGGCCGCCGCCACAACCGGTTCCGCCGCTCCCTCGGGGATGCGGCATCCGACTACGACCAGTGGGCCGGGGCGATCGCTCGACACCTTTGCATAAGCGTGCATGACTGCGTATAGTCATGCCATCAGTGCGAGCGGACCGATGGCAGGAGAAGGGGCCGATGGCAGTACGTGTGGCAGTCGCCGGAGCGAGCGGGTACGCGGGCGGGGAGCTGCTCCGTCTGCTGCTCGGCCACCCCGGGGTGGAGATCGGCGCGCTCACCGGCCACTCCAGCGCGGGGCAGCCGCTCGGGGCGCTCCAGCCGCAGCTGGTCCCGCTGGCCGACCGGGTGCTGGAGCCGACCGGGGCCGGGGTGCTGGCCGGGCACGACGTGGTCTTCCTGGCGCTGCCGCACGGGCAGTCGGCCGCCGTCGCGGCGGAGCTGGGCGACGAGGCGCTGGTGATCGACCTGGGCGCCGACTTCCGGCTGAGCCGGGCGGCGGACTGGGAGCGGTTCTACGGCACCCCGCACGCCGGGACCTGGCCGTACGGGCTGCCCGAGCTGCCCGGGGCGCGGGCCGCGCTGGCCGGCACCCGGCGGATCGCGGTGCCGGGGTGTTACCCGACCGCCGTGTCGCTGGCGCTCTTCCCCGCGTACGCCGCCGGGCTCGCCGAGCCCGAGGCGGTGGTGGTCGCCGCCTCCGGGACCTCCGGCGCGGGCAAGGCGCTCAAGCCGCACCTGCTCGGCGCCGAGGTCATCGGCTCCATGTCCCCGTACGGCGTCGGCGGCGGCCACCGGCACACCCCGGAGATGGCGCAGAACCTGAGCGCCGCCGCCGGAGAACCGGTCGGCGTCTCCTTCACCCCGACCCTGGCCCCGATGGCCCGGGGCATCCTCGCCACCTGCACCGCCAAGGCGCGGCCGGGCGTCACCGGGGCCGACGTACGGACGGCGTACCAGAAGGCGTACGCGGACGAGCCGTTCGTCCGGCTGCTGCCCGCCGGCCAGTGGCCGGCCACCGCCTCGGTGCTCGGCTCCAACGCCGTACAGCTCCAGGTGACCCTGGACCCCGCCGCCGGCCGGATCATCGCCATCAGCGCCATCGACAACCTCACCAAGGGCACCGCGGGCGGCGCGGTGCAGAGCATGAACATCGCCCTCGGACTTCCCGAGGAGACCGGACTCACCACGATCGGAGTGGCACCGTGAGCGTCACCGCAGCGAAGGGATTCACGGCGGCGGGCATCGCCGCCGGAATCAAGGACGGCGGCAAGCCGGATCTGGCCCTCGTGGTCAACACCGGCCCCCGCCGCGCCGCCGCGGGCGTCTTCACCTCGAACCGCGTCAAGGCCGCCCCGGTGCTCTGGTCCCAGCAGGTGCTGGCCGACGGCGAGCTGACCGCCGTGGTGCTCAACTCGGGCGGCGCCAACGCCTGCACAGGGCCGCAGGGCTTCCAGGACACCCACGCCACCGCCGAGAAGGTCGCCGAAGTGCTGGAGACCGGCGCCGGCGAGGTCGCGGTCGCCTCCACCGGCCTGATCGGCGTCACCCTGCCCATGGACCGGCTGCTCCCCGGCATCGAGAAGGCGGCCGCCGAACTCTCCGGGTACGGCGGCGAGAAGGCCGCCATCGCCATCAAGACCACCGACACCGTGCACAAGACCGCCGTCGCCGCCCGGGACGGCTGGACCGTCGGCGGCATGGCCAAGGGCGCCGGCATGCTCGCCCCCGGCCTCGCCACCATGCTGGTGGTCCTCACCACCGACGCCGACCTGGACGCGGCGGTGCTCGACCGGGCGCTGCGGGACGCCACCCGGGTCACCTTCGACCGGGTCGACTCCGACGGCTGCATGTCCACCAACGACACCGTGCTGCTCCTGGCCTCCGGCGCCTCGGGCACCGCCCCGGAGTACGCCGACTTCGCGGCGGCGGTCCGGGAGGTCTGCGACGACCTCGGGCGGCAGCTGATCGGGGACGCCGAGGGCGCCTCCAAGGACATCAAGGTCGAGGTGATCAACGCCGCGACCGAGGAGGACGCCGTGGAGGTCGGCCGCTCCATCGCCCGCAACAACCTGCTCAAGTGCGCCCTGCACGGCGAGGACCCCAACTGGGGCCGGGTGCTCTCGGCCATCGGCACCACCTCGGCCGCCTTCGAACCCGACGCGCTCAATGTCGCCATCAACGGCGTCTGGGTGTGCAAGGGCGGCTCCATCGGTGACGACCGGGACCTGGTCGACATGCGCTACCGGGAGGTCCGGATCACCGCCGACCTCGCCGCCGGCTCCGCCACCGCCACCATCTGGACCAACGACCTCACCGCCGACTATGTCCACGAGAACAGCGCCTACAGCTCATGACCGCCGCCGGAACCACCCGCAAGCACACCGCGCTTCCCAAGGCGCAGACCCTCATCGAGGCACTGCCCTGGCTCACCCGCCACCACGGCAGGACCGTCGTGATCAAATTCGGTGGCAACGCCATGGTCGACGAGGAGCTGAAGGCGGCCTTCGCCCAGGACGTGGTCTTCCTCCGGCACGCCGGGCTCCGGCCCGTCGTGGTGCACGGCGGCGGCCCCCAGATCAGCGCCCAGCTCGACAAACACGGCCTGGTCAGCGAGTTCAAGGCCGGGCTGCGGGTCACCACCCCCGAGGCGATGGACGTCGTACGGATGGTGCTCGCCGGACAGGTCCAGCGCGAGCTGGTCGGGCTGCTCAACGAACACGGCCCGTTCGCCGTCGGCCTCACCGGCGAGGACGCCCACACCCTCACCGCCACCCGGCACCGGCCACTCGTCGACGGCGAACCGGTCGACATCGGCCGGGTCGGCGAGATCACCGCGATCGACACCGGCGCCATCGAGGCCCTGCTCGCGGACGGCCGCATCCCGGTCGTCTCCTCGATCGCCCGCTCCCAGGACGACGGACATGTCTACAACGTCAATGCTGATACGGCGGCTGCGGCTCTCGCTGCGGCGCTGGGCGCCGAGACCCTGATGGTCCTCACCGATGTGGAGGGGCTGTACGAGGACTGGCCGCGCAGCGACGAGGTGATCAGCCGCCTCACCGCCTCCGAGCTGGAGAAACTGCTGCCCGAGCTGTCCAGCGGAATGGTCCCCAAGATGCGCGGCTGCCTCCACGCCGTCCGCAACGGCGTCACCACCGCCCGGGTCATCGACGGCCGGGTGCAGCACTCCATCCTGCTGGAGATCTTCACCGACGAGGGCATCGGCACCATGGTCGTCCCCGACGGCCCGCCCGCGGCCGCGCCCGGGCCCGGGCGCGATGTCCCGGCCACGGCTGGTCCCGGAGCCGATGTCCCGGCCACGGCCGCACCCGACGCACAGGGGGAAGCATGACCGCCACCACCGCCTCCGGCGCCGGTACGGAGGCCGGCGGCAACTCCGCGCTGGCCGGGCGCTGGGGAGCCGCCCTGATGGACAACTACGGCACCCCCGCGCTCGCGCTCGTACGCGGGGAGGGCGCCACCGTCTGGGACGCCGACGGCACCGCGTACACCGACTTCGTCGGCGGCATCGCGGTCAACGCCCTCGGCCACGCCCATCCGGCGGTGGTGGCGGCGGTGACCGGCCAGATCCAGCGGCTCGGCCACATCTCCAACCTCTTCACCGCCGAACCCACGGTCGCCCTCGCGGAGCGGCTGCTCCGGCTCTCCGGCCGGGAGGGACGGGTCTTCTTCTGCAACTCCGGCGCCGAGGCCAATGAGGCGGCCTTCAAGATCGGCCGGCTGACCGGCCGGACCCGGATGGTCGCCACCACCGGCGGTTTCCACGGCCGCACCATGGGCGCCCTGGCCCTCACCGGGCAGCCCGCCAAACAGCGGCCGTTCCTGCCGCTGCCCGGCGAGGTCACCCATGTGCCCTACGGCGACACCGACGCCCTGCGCGCGGCCGTCACCGAGGAGACCGCGCTGCTGGTCCTGGAGCCGATCCAGGGCGAGAGCGGCGTGGTCGTCCCGCCGCCCGGCTACCTCCAGGCCGCCCGGGAGATCACCCGCGCCACCGGCACCCTGCTGGTCCTCGACGAGGTGCAGACCGGGATCGGCCGCTGCGGCCACTGGTTCGAGCACCAGGCGCACGGCGTGGAGCCCGATGTGGTCACGCTCGCCAAGGGCCTGGGCGGCGGCCTGCCGCTCGGCGCCGCGGTCGCCTTCGGCCCGGCCGCCGCGCTGCTCCGCCCCGGCCAGCACGGCACCACCTTCGGCGGCAACCCGGTCGCCTGCGCCGCCGGGCTCGCCGTCCTGGACACCCTGGGCGCCGACGGGGCGCTCGACCGTGTCAAGCGGCTCGGGGAGAGACTGCGCGCCGGGATCGAGGCCCTGGACCACCGGCTGGTCTCCCACGTCCGCGGTGCCGGACTGCTGCTGGGTATCGTGCTCACCGAGCCCCTCGCACCCCAGGTGCAGCAGGCGGCTCAGGACGCCGGCTTCCTGGTGAACGCGCCCGCCCCCGATGTCGTACGGCTGATGCCGCCGCTGATCATCGGCGATGACGCGGTGGACGCCTTCCTGCGGGCCCTGCCCGGCGTCCTCAGCAGCGTGGACGGGGAAGCACGAGCCGGAGAATGAGACGACGACGATGAGCGAGGCACAGGAGATCGAGCAGACCGGGCGGGCCGAGCGGACCGGACAGGCCGAGCAGACCGAGCAGACCGAACACGGGGGGCCGTCCGTGCCGCAGACCCGGATGGCACGCCACCGCCGGATCGTGGACATCCTCAACCGGCAACCGGTCCGCTCCCAGAGCCAGCTGGCCCGGCTGCTCGCGGACGACGGGCTGAGCGTCACCCAGGCGACGCTCTCCCGCGACCTCGACGAACTGGGCGCGGTCAAGATCCGCAACACCGGTGGTGAGCTGATCTACGCGGTGCCCAGCGAGGGCGGCTTCCGCACCCCGCAGGCGCCGCTGGGGGAGTCGGCCAAGGAGGAGCGGATGCGCCGCCTCTCCGGCGAACTGCTGATCTCCGCCGAGGCCTCCGCCAACCTGGTGGTCCTCCGCACCCCGCCCGGCGCGGCCCAGTTCCTCGCCTCCGCCATCGACCAGGCCGAACTGCACGCCATCCTCGGCACCATCGCGGGCGACGACACCCTGCTGCTCATCTCCCGCGACCCCGCCGGCGGCCAGGCCCTCGCCGACCACCTCCTCCGCCTGGCCCAGCGGGAGCGGTAGCGGGGCAGCGGGCCGTACGGGGACGAGCACCGGGCTCGTACGCCCCGGCCCCGGACGCGGCCCGGTCCGGCTCCCGGTCCCGGCGGCCGCCCGCTCAGCAGGCGGCCACCGGAACCAGCGACACCAGGCGCCCGGGCGGCACCGTGCGCAGGGACCGTACGGCGCCGGAAACTCTTGGTGCCGGTACCCGGCAGCCCGTAGGAACGCTCCGTCGAGGTCCGGTGATACCCCGGGCAGACGCCGGAGACCACGACCGTCCGACCGTCGTCGGTCACCCGCTGGGTGAAGCGGGCGGTCACCCGCCCCGGGCCCCTCGCGCGGTACGGGAGGTCCGCCTCGTGCCGGGCGCGGGGGGAATCAGCCGTCATGCCGCCGCACCCCTGTGCGTGCGCTCCATCTGCGTCCTGCCGCTCCTGCCGCACCTGCTGCTTCCGCCGCTCCGTCCCCTGCCCCGCCCGGTGCCTGTCGGGGCCACCGGCGCTCCCCGGGTGCTCCGGACCGCCCAGCGCCTCCAGTCCTCCGAGCCCGAAGATTCGGGCGGTGATCTCGTCCCGGTCGGCGTTGCGCAGGGTCTCGATCTCGTAGCCCGCGCTCTTCAGCGACGCCGCCGGCGCCCCGAGGTCCGCCGTGACCGCCTCGTCCAGCGGTGCGAAGCGGTGGGCCGCCTCCGGGACGTTGCCCACGCCGGTGAGCAACGCCTTGCGCGGTTCCGCCATGTGCCCTTCCCGTCGTGGGGGCCATGCTGCCACCGCGACGGGCGGGGGGTGCGGGATCCGGGCAACCCGGCGGCCGCGGTGCGGTGCCCGGGACCGGCCCGTCGGCGCGCGCACCCGGGCTCAGTACCGCACCAGTGCCGTCTCCCCGTCGCGCGTGCCGATCGCCAGGTGCGGGCGGGCGGCGGGGCGGGCCCAGGCGAGGAGGCGGCGCATCGTGGCGACCGGCACCGAGACGCACCCGGCGGTGGCCCCGGTGCCGTCGGCGTGCAGAAAGATGCCCGCGCCCCGGCCGCGTACCGGACGGGCGTAGTTGTAACCGATCACCAGGGCATGGGCGTACTGCCGCTCATAGGTGATCAGGTGTTCCGCCTCGGCCGCCCGGCAGTCGGCGGGCAGGCCCTCCACCCAGCGGTTGTACGCGCGGGACGCGGTGTCCTGGCACCACCAGGAGCGCTCGGTCACCCGGCGGTGCGGAAGCGCGGTGCGCGGCGGGGGCGGCTGGATGCCGAAGGCGTACGGCAGTGGGAAGAGCCCGGTCGGCGTGGTGGAGGTGCCCTGCACCCGCCGCTCGCCCGCCACCAGACCCCCGGCCCCGAAGCGCGCCGGGGCCGTACCCGCCCGGACCCAGCGGCCACCGCGCCGGTCCCACCAGGTGAGCGTCCCGGCGGTGCTGCCCGTGGTGGCCGCCTCGGCGGTGATCAGCTGGCGGCCGCCGCCGGTGTCGGCCATCCGGTCCGGCAGCGGCAGCTCCCGGGGGCCGGCCGAGGCGGGTGCGGGCGGCGCCAGCAGCGCGGCGGCGAGCAGCGGGGCGGCCAGGGCGGCCGGGCGGAGGCGCATGGCCGCCACCGTAGGCGCGGCCCGTGCCCCGTGCCGCCGGACTCCGCCGGGTGGCGGTATCCGGTCCCGCCGCCCGCCCGTGTGCCCGTTCGCCCGCCGCCGGGGCGCGGACGAGACGGCCCCGTCGGGAAGCCCCTGGGAGCCCTTTGACAATCCATACGGAGGACTGCATAGTTATACCTGTCAGCGCATGCATCGTAAGGAGAACCCCGTGACCGAGCGCGTCGTACTCGCCTACTCGGGCGGTCTGGACACCTCCGTCGCCATCGGCTGGATCGCCGAGGAGACGGGTGCCGAGGTCATCGCCGTGGCCGTGGACGTCGGCCAGGGCGGCGAGGATCTGGACGTCATCCGCAAGCGCGCGCTCGCCTGCGGTGCGGTGGAGGCCGAGGTCGCGGACGCCCGGAACGAGTTCGCCGACGAGTACTGCCTGCCGGCCATCAAGGCCAACGCCCTGTACATGGACCGCTATCCGCTGGTCTCGGCGCTCTCCCGGCCGGCCATCGTCAAGCACCTGGTCGCCGCCGCCCACAAGCACGGCGCCACCACGGTGGCCCACGGCTGCACCGGCAAGGGCAACGACCAGGTGCGGTTCGAGGCCGGCATCCAGGCGCTCGGCCCGGGGCTGAAGTGCATCGCGCCGGTCCGGGACTACGCCATGACCCGGGACAAGGCCATCGCCTTCGCGGAGCGGGCCGGGCTGCCGATCGCTACCAGCAAGAAGTCCCCGTACTCCATCGACCAGAACGTCTTCGGACGGGCCGTCGAGACCGGGTTCCTGGAGGACATCTGGAACGGCCCGATCGAGGACATCTACGAGTACACCGCCGACCCCGCCACCCCGCGTGAGGCCGACGAGGTGGTCATCACCTTCGAGGCGGGCGTCCCGGTGGCGATCGACGGCACACCGGTCACCGTCCTCCAGGCCATCCAGCAGCTCAACGAGCGGGCCGGCGCCCAGGGCATCGGCCGGATCGACATGGTCGAGGACCGGCTGGTCGGCATCAAGTCCCGCGAGGTCTACGAGGCCCCCGGCGCCATCGCGCTGATCACCGCCCACCAGGAGCTGGAGAACGTCACCGTCGAGCGCGAACTCGCCCGGTACAAGCGGCAGGTGGAGCAGCGCTGGGGCGAACTGGTCTACGACGGCCTCTGGTTCTCGCCGCTCAAGCGGGCCCTGGACGGCTTCGTGGACGAGGCCAGCCGGCATGTCTCCGGCGACATCCGGATGACCCTGCACGGCGGCCGGGCGGTGGTCACCGGCCGGAAGTCCGAGCAGTCGCTCTACGACTTCAACCTGGCGACCTACGACTCCGGCGACACCTTCGACCAGTCCAAGGCCCAGGGCTTCATCGACATCTTCGCGCTGTCGTCGAAGATCGCCGCCAAGCGTGACCTGAGCTGACCCCGGCTCGTTCGGCCGGTGTCCGGTGTCCGGTGTCCGGTGTCCGGTGTCCGGTGTCCGGTGTCCGGGGCCGGGTGCCCGGTGGCCAGTGGCCAGTGGCCAGTGGTCGGTGGTCGGTGGCCGGTGGCCGGGCGCCGGGCCTTCCGGCGCCATGACCGGCGACCCGCCGCCGGACCTCCGGGCGCGACGCCCCGGCTCTCCACCCCGACCTCAACGCTTTCGATCCCGAGATCCCGAGTTCTCATCCGGGCGGTTCCATCCGCCCGGGCCTTCCGAGGAGCTGCGCAGTGAGCACCCATCACGGTGATGTCCCCGACGGCGACGCCCCGGCCGGTGACGTCCGGCTCTGGGGCGGCCGGTTCGCCGACGGCCCCGCCGAGGCGCTGGCCCGGCTCTCGGCCTCCGTGCACTTCGACTGGCGCCTCGCGCCGTACGACATCGCCGGCTCCCGGGCCCACGCCCGCGTCCTGCACGGGGCGGGGCTGCTGACCGCCGACGAGCTGGAGCGGATGCTCGCCGGGCTCGACCGGCTGGAGCGGGACGTCGCGGACGGATCCTTCACCGGCACGGTGGCCGACGAGGACGTGCACACCGCCCTGGAGCGCGGCCTCCTGGAGCGGCTCGGCGCCGAGCTGGGCGGCAAGCTGCGGGCCGGCCGGTCCCGCAACGACCAGGTGGCCACGCTCTTCCGGATGTATCTGCGGGACCACGCCCGGACCCTCGGCGGGCTGCTGGCCGACTTCCAGGACGCCCTGGTGGGTCTCGCCGAGGCGCACCCGGACGTCGCCATGCCGGGGCGTACGCACCTCCAGCACGCCCAGCCGGTGCTCTTCGCCCACCATGTGCTCGCCCATGTCCAGGCGCTCTCCCGGGACGCCGAGCGGCTGCGCCAGTGGGACAAGCGGACGGCGGTCTCCCCGTACGGCTCCGGCGCGCTGGCCGGTTCCTCGCTCGGCCTCGATCCGCGGGCGGTCGCCCGGGACCTGGGATTCGAGCAGGGCAGTGTGGGCAACTCCATCGACGGCACCGCCTCCCGGGACTTCGTGGCGGAGTTCGCCTTCATCACGGCGATGATCGGGGTGAACCTCTCCCGGATCGCGGAGGAGGTGATCATCTGGAACACGAAGGAGTTCTCCTTCGTCACCCTGCACGACGCCTTCTCGACCGGCTCCTCGATCATGCCGCAGAAGAAGAATCCGGACATCGCGGAGCTGGCCCGGGGCAAGTCCGGCCGGTTGATCGGCAATCTGACCGGGCTGCTCGCCACCCTGAAGGCGCTGCCGCTCGCCTACAACCGGGACCTCCAGGAGGACAAGGAGCCGGTCTTCGACTCCTGCGACCAGCTGGAGATCCTGCTGCCGGCGCTCACCGGGATGATGGCCACGCTCACCGTCAACCGGCAGCGGATGGAGGAGCTGGCCCCGGCCGGGTTCTCGCTCGCCACCGACATCGCCGAGTGGCTGGTCCGGCAGGGCGTCCCGTTCCGGGTGGCGCACGAGGTGGCCGGGGAGTGCGTCAAGGAGTGCGAGGCGCTCGGCATCGAGCTGGACGAGCTCACCGACGAGCAGTTCGCGAAGATCTCCGGGCATCTGACCCCCGAGGTCCGTACCGTGCTGAGCGTCCCGGGCGCCCTGGCCTCCCGGGACGGCCGGGGCGGCACCGCGCCCTCCGCCGTGGCCGTCCAGCTCACCGAGGTCAAGGCCGATCTGGTCGTCCAGCACGCCTGGGCCGACGCGCGGAAGTAGCCGGGCGGCCCGGCGGAAGCCTCGGCGGCCGGGACGGCACGCGGACGTGACCGGGACGCCGGGACAACGGGCCGACACGGCGGAAGCGGCCCGTCCGCCCTGGCCGATAGCGGGGAAGCGGCCCGTCCGCCCCGGGTCGTCCCGGCACCCGTCGCCTCCGTGACCGGCACACTGGGCCCATGACACGCCAGGAGCCCCCGGAACGGACCCCCGACGGACACTTCGTCGTCATCGGCGGGCGGCGGTGGCGAGCGACCGATCCGGCCCTTCCGGAGGAGACCGCCGCCCGCCTGCGGAGCCACCTCATGGCGGCCCGCCGGGCGGTGGGCGCCGCCTTGCGGGCCCGGGACGAGGCGGGCGAGGCGGCCGCCCGGGCCCGGGTCCACACCGCCAAACTGGCGCTCGGGGAGCGCGGCACCCCGTGGTGGGAGCAGAGCGATCCGGCCCGGCGGCGCCGCTGGGAGCAGGGCCTCAAGGAGCTCGACGACCACCAGGACGGCGACCGCCAGGACGGCGACCCCTAGGACGGAAGCCGGACCGGGTCGGAAGCCGGACCGGACCGGGTCGGTGCGGACCGGGACGGACCGGGTCGGGTCGCACCGGGGCGGGACCTCCGGCGGAGCGCCGCCCCGGCGACCGGAGACCGGCGACTAGCGCGTCTTCTGGTCGACGTCGCGCTGGAACTGCCGGGAGCAGTCGTCCCGGTCGGCCTGGGTCTTGGCGTGCTCGACGCAGTCGCTGTAACTCTTGAACTCGTCGCTGTTCAGGACCGAGAGACCGATGGCGGCGACCACGACCGAGCCGATCAGCGCGAGCGCGCCCAGCACGATGCCCGCGACGGCCATCCCGCGGTGCCGGGCCCGGCCGCCGCGTGCCCGGCGGGCGCCGACGATGCCCAGGATCAGCGCCAGGAGGCCGAGGATCACGCCGCCGAACACCGACCAGAACAGCAGCAGGCCGATGACGCCCAGCACGAGCGCGGCGATCGCCATGCCGTTGCCGCGCACGGGAGCGGGCGCGGGTTCCTGCGGGCCGCCGGCCGGGTAGGGCTGGTACCGGCCCGGCTCGGCCGCGCCCTCCCTCGGGCCACCGCTGTAGTCCTCGAACGACATGCCGCCTCCCTGGCTGCCTGATCGCGGGTCCCGATGACCGCGCAGGTGCGGCTCCGATACCCCGATCGACGGGCCGGACACCCGCCGTCCTCCGGCCGCCCGGCCCGCCCCCCCGGCCGGCCGTGCCGCGCCGTCCCCCGGCCGCCCGGCTCGCCCCCCGGCCGCACGGCCCGCGCCGCCGTCCCCGGGCCCGGCCCGTGCCGCACCGTCCTCCGGTCGCCCCGGATCGGCCCGGGCCGGCCCGGGCCGGCCGAGGCTCGTCCGGCGCCGGGACCCCCGGGAGCGAGACGTCCGGGATACTTATGAGACACACATGTCTCATTCCGAGTAGGGTTGTCTCATGACTGTCGATCGTGAGCAGGTGCTGCGCACCGCCGCCGCCCTTCTCTCCCGCAGGGCGACCGCCACCATGGACGAGGTCGCCCGGGCCGCCGGCATCGGGCGCGCCACCCTGCACCGGCACTTCGCCGGCCGGGACGCGCTGGTCCGGGCGCTGGAGCAGCTGGGCATCGCGGAGTGCGAGGCCGCCGTCGCGGTCGCCCGGCTGGACGAGGGCAGCGCCGAGGACGCGCTGCGGCGGCTGGTGGCGGGGTTCGAACCGGTCGCCGGGCTGCTGTCCTTCCTGGTCACCGAGAACCAGCTCTTCGAGGACGGCGAGCTGAACGAGGGCTGGGCCCGGCTGGACGCCCGGATCTCCGCCCTCTTCCGGCGCGGCCAGGAGCGCGGCGAGTTCCGGATCGACCTCACCCCCGCCTGGCTCACCGAGGCGCTCTACGGCCTCGTCGGCACCTGTGCCTGGTGCGCCCAGGACGGGCGGGTCGCCGCCAAGGACTTCCAGTACATGATCACCGAGTTGCTGCTCGGTGGAGCGCGCAGGAGCGTGGAACCATGACCCGTACCGATCACACCGGCCGGACCGGCCCCTCCGGCGGGGGCGCCGACCCGGCCCACCGGCCGGGCCGCTGGCTGGCGCTCGGTGTCCTCGTCCTGGCCGTCCTGCTGGTGGCCGTCGACGCCACCGTGCTCGGCCTCGCCACCCCGTTCCTGAGCGAGGACCTCAAGCCCTCCGGCACCCAACTGCTCTGGATCGGTGACGTCTACTCCTTCGTCATCGCCGGACTGCTGGTCTCCATGGGCAGCCTCGGAGACCGGATCGGCCGCAAGAAGCTGCTGCTCAGCGGCGCGGTGGCGTTCGGAGCCGTCTCCGCCCTCAACGCCTACGCCACCAGTCCCGAGATGATGATCGTCGCCCGGGCGCTGCTCGGCGTGGCCGGCGCCACCCTGATGCCGTCCACCCTGGCGCTGATCCGCAACATCTTCCACGACCCGCGCGAGCGCAGCCTCGCCGTCGGTGTCTGGGGCGCCATGGCCTCGGCCGGCGCGGCGGTCGGCCCGGTGGTCGGCGGCTTCCTGCTGGAGCACTTCTGGTGGGGTTCGGTCTTCCTGATCAACCTGCCGGTGATGGCCGTACTGGTGCTGGTCGGCGCCAAGCTGATCCCCGAGTCGAAGAACCCGGCGCCGGGCCCCTGGGACCTGCTCAGCGTCGTCCTGTCGCTGGTCGGCATGGTCGCCGTGGTGTACGCGATCAAGGAGGCGGCCGTCCACGGCTTCCGTGCCGACGCGATCGGCGCGGCCGTGCTCGGTGTCGCCGCCCTCGTCTGGTTCGTCCGCCGTCAGCTCACCCTCCCGGCCCCGCTGCTGGACATGCGCCTCTTCCGGAACCGGGGCTTCTCCGGCGCGGTCCTCGCGGACCTGCTCACCATCCTGGGCCTCTCCGGACTGGTCTTCTTCCTCTCCCAGTTCCTCCAGTTGGTCCAGGGCCGTCATCCGCTGGAGGCCGGCCTGGCCGAACTGCCCGCCGCCGTCGGCGCGGTGGTGGCGGGCCTGGTCGCCGGCAGCGCCGCCCGCCGCTTCTCGGTGCGCTCGGTGGTCGCGGGCGGGCTCGCCGCCGTCGGCCTGGCGCTCGCCGTGCTGACCCTGCTGGACCGGAGCTCCGGCTATCCGGTGCTGGGTGCCTCGCTGCTGGTGGTGGGCCTCGGCGCGGGCTTCGCGTTCACCGTCACTGCGGACGTGATCCTCTCCAGCGTGCCCAAGGAGCAGGCGGGCTCGGCGTCGGCCGTCTCCGAGACGGCGTACGAACTCGGCGCCGCGCTCGGCATCGCGCTGCTGGGCTCCATCGTGACCGGCGTCTACCGGGGCTTCGCCCTGCCGCGCGGCGTCCCGGCCGGGGCCGCTTCGGCCGCCCATGAGTCGCTGGGCGGCGCGGTGGAGGCGTCGGCCGACCTGCCGGACGGTGCCACGGCGGGGGCGCTGCTCACCGCCGCCCAGGACGCGTTCACCGAGGGGCTGCGTACCGCGGCGGGTGTGGGCGCGGCGGTGCTGCTGGCCACCGCGGTCGCCGCCTGGTTCCTGCTCCGGGGCCAGCGGCTGGCGGACGGCGTCGAGCACCCCTGACAGTCCCGTACGGCCCCTGCCCGGCCCCGTACCCGGCCGCCGAACGCACGGACCGGGTACGGGACGGGCGTCCTGGTACGCGGAGGATCCTCCGGTACGCCAAGGGGGCCGCGCTCCACCAGGAACGCGGCCCCCTTGGTGTACCCGCCGGTTACGCGGCCTTGGCCTTGGTGGCGTACATGTCCACGTACTCCTGGCCGGAGAGCCGCATGACCTCGGCCATCACCGAGTCGGTCACCGCCCGCAGCACATAGCGGTCGCGGTCCATGCCCTCGTACCGGGAGAACTCCATCGGCTCCCCGAACCGCACCCGCACCTTGCCGGGGCGGGGGAATCCGGTGCCGCCCGGCTGGAGCTTGTCGGTGCCGATCACCGCGAACGGCACCACCGGCGCGTCCGTCATCAGCGTCAGCCGCGCGATTCCGGTACGGCCCCGGTAGAGCCGGCCGTCGGGGGAGCGGGTGCCCTCCGGGTAGATGGCGAACATCCGCCCCTCCTCCAGGATCCGCCGCCCCGTCATCAGCGCGGCCACTCCGCCGTTGGCGCCGTCCCGGTCCACCGGGACCATGCCGACCCCGGTGAAGAACCAGGCCATCAGCCGGCCCTTGAGGCCCTTGCCGGTGACGTACTCGTCCTTGCCGATGAAGCTGACCTGGCGCTCACAGATGATCGAGAGCACGAGCGAGTCGATGAAGGTGAGGTGATTGCCCGCCAGGATGACCGGCCCGGTGCCGGGAATGTTCTCCGCGCACTCCACCTGTGGGCGGAACATCAGGCGCATGACCGGGCCGAGCACTGCCTTGATGAGCGCGAAGCGGGACAACGAGTCCTCCGGTTCATCCGGTTCATCCGGTTTTCGAGTGTGAGGTACGGGCCGGCCGGGAGCGGCACGGACCGTGCAGAGGAGGACGATACTCGCGGGTCACCCCCTCCCGCACATCGGGTTCACCGAGCCCATACGCGTTGTTGACCTCCGTTTTCCACTTGTTCGCTCCGGGTCTGCCGCCCGGGAAGCCCTGGCTCCTACCATCGCCCGGACACCGGCGTACGCCGGAGACGATGGGGTAGCGAACCCCGGGACCCGCCGACGGGTCACCCGAACGGAACATCACGAGGAGCCTTCATGACACAGGGTGCGCGCGGAATCCCGGCGCGGCGGAGCGTGCTGGGAGCGGCGGTGCTCGGCTCGGCCGCCACCGTGGCAGCCGGGACGGCCGCCCCCGCCGCGGCGGCGACCGGCATCGCCGGAACGGCGGCCGGCGCCGCCGCCGGGACGGCCGCCGCCCGGAGCGGCGCGGCGAGCGGCTCGTACCGCCGGCTGCCGGTGCCGACGATCATCGCGCACCGGGGTGTCAGCGGACAGCGCCCCGAGCACACCCTGGGCTCGTACCAGCTCGCCCTGGAACTGGGCGCGCACCTCATCGAGCAGGACGTCGTGCCCACCCGGGACGGCCATCTGGTCTGCCGCCACGAGAACGACATCACCGGAACGACGGATGTGGCCGACCGCCCCGAGTTCGCCGCCCGCAAGACCACCAAGACGGTCGACGGGGCCAAGCTGACCGGCTGGTTCACCGAGGACTTCACCCTCGCCGAGCTGAAGACGCTGCGGGCCAAGGAGCGCATCCCGGCCGTCCGCCAGCGAAACACCCTCTACGACGGCCGCTGGGACGTGCCCACCCTCGAGGAGGTACTGCGCTGGGCCGAGCGGGAGGGCCGGCGGCGCGGGCACCCGGTCTGGCTGTACATCGAGACCAAGCACCCCACCTACTTCCGGAAGCTGGGTCTCGGCCTGGAGGAGCGGCTCGCCGGGCTGCTGCGCCGGTACGGGCGCCACCGCGCCGACGGCGCCACCCTGCTCCAGTCCTTCGAGCCAAGCAGCCTCCGGCGGCTGGCCGGGCTGGTCCGCACCCCCCGGGTCCTGCTGCTCGACGCGGCGGCCACCCGGCCCTGGGACTTCACCGAGGCCAAGGACCCGCGCACGGTGGCCGACCTCATCACCCCGGCCGGGCTCAAGGAGGTCGCCTCCTACGCGCAGGGCATCGGCCCCACCCTGGACCTGATCATCCCCAAGGGCGCCGACGGGCGGCTGGGCCGGCCGACCTCCCTGGTGCGGGACGCCCACGCCCGGGGGCTGATCCTCCACCCGTACACCATGCGGAACGAGAACTCCTTCCTGCCCGCCGACTTCCGGCGCGGCTCCGATCCGGCGGCGTACGGGGACGTGTTCGGCGCCTACCGGACGTATCTGGCCACCGGCATCGACGGGGTCTTCACCGACAACTGCGACACCGGCCTGCTCGCGGCGGCGGACTTCCACGAGGGGGACCGCGAGCACGGCCACTGAGCCGGACGCTCCCGCCCCGGGCCCCGGACCACCCGGGGCCCGGCCCCCTGACCACCCGGGCCCGAGCCCCCGGACCACCTGGGGCCGAGCCCCTGGACCACCCGGGGTGCGGGCCCTGGACCACCTGGGGGACCGGACATCCGGCCTCCCTGGCCCCCCGGGCCCTGGCCACCTGGGGCCCGGCCCCCCCGGGCCGCCTCCGTCCGGGGGACCCAGGCGTCAGCCGGGCAGCGCGCGCACCCCCCGGACGGGTGGTTTGCCGGCCTCATGGCAACCGGAGGCGGGGGAGCGGTCGTCCGGGCGGGCATGACAGCCCGCCAGGCGCCCCACCCCGCCTCCCGCACCGGCCCCGGCCGCACGCCCCCGGCCGCCGGACACCGCACGCCCCCGCCCACCGGGCATCGCGCACCCGCGCCCGCCGCGCTCCGGACGGCCCGCCCGGCCGCCCGCACCGGCCCGCTGCCCGAACCGTTCACCACGCTCACCCGGCTGCTCGCCGCCGAGTCGCGGGCCGAGGCGGCAGCGGCGGGCATCGACCCGGCCGACCTGGAACAGGCCGTCTGGCTCCGGCTCCTGGAGCGGCTCCACACCGGTACGGGGGTCCCCGAGCGCCCCGCCGACTGGCTGCGCCGGGCCGTACGCGCCGAGGTCCGCCGCGCCCGGCGCACCGCCGTCCAGGAACGCCCGTACGGCCCCGGCCGCGAGCCGGCGCCCGGCCCCGGGGCGGCGCAGGCCGAGGCGGAGCCCGAACCGGCCGCGCTCTCCGCCGAGCGGCGCCGGGCGCTCCGTACCGCCATCGACCGCACGCCCGTGCGGTGCCGCCGGCTGCTGACCGCGATGTTGTCGCCGAAAGACCCCACCTACCGAGAAATCGCAGGAGAGTTGGGTATCTCACAGGGAAGTCTGGGGCCGATGCGTTCCCGTTGCCTGGGATGTTTGCGCAGAATGCTCGCGGCAGGGGTTGCCGCTCCGCCGCCGAGGGAAGGGAGCGGTAGACCGACAGGGCGCATCAGATGAGCCGGAGGCATGCACACATGGGCATGAGCGTGACCATCTCAGCGGCGGGAGCGCAGGACGCCGAGCAGATCCTCAAGCTTCAGTATCTGTGCTACCAGAGCGAGGCCGAGCTCTACGGCGACTACTCCATCGAGCCGCTGGTGCAGACCCTGGCCGACCTCACGGAAGAACTCGGCCGCGGCCACGCCCTGGTGGCCCGGCTCGGGGACGAGGTGGTCGCCTCCGTGCGCGGTGAGGCCGACGAGACCGGCACGGTCACCATCGCCCATCTGATCGTCCACCCCCGGCTGCGCCGGCACGGCCTGGGCGGCCGGCTGCTGGACGCCATCGAGGCCCACTTCGCCGGCGACCCCGCGCCCGCCGCCAAGCGCTTCCAGCTCCGCGCCGGTCACCGCAGCGAGGGCAATCTGCGGCTGTACCGGAAGAAGGGGTACGCCGCCGTGGGCACCCGCGAGGTCGGCCCCCGGCTCACCCTGGTCACCCTGGAGAAGGCGGCCTGACGATCCGGCACCCGGCGGGCGCGCCGGGGCCGGTCCGCCTCGCACGGGTGCCCGGCCGTCCGGGCGTCAGGCGTCGGCCGCCAGCCGTGCGAGCGCGCGTACGGCCGGCCCGGCGTCAGACGGCGGCGGGCCGGGCGTCCTCGGCGGACGGGCGGCGCGAGCGGCGCAGCCAGAGGATGCCGGTCACGGGGAGCAGCACCGGGATGAAGACATAGCCGTAGCCGTACTTGGACCAGACCGTGGCGTCCGGGAAGGCGCCCGGGTCCAGCAGGGTCCAGGTGCCCACGGCCAGCACACCGGCCAGCTCGGCGGCGCAGCAGGCCAGCGCCGCCCGGCGGGCCGTCTCGCCGCCCCGGACCAGGGTGTAGGTGATGAAGGCGTAGACCACGGCGGCGACCGCCGACAGCGAGTACGCCAGCGGCGCCCGGTGGAACTCGGTGGCGATCTGGTAGACCGAGCGCGAGACCGCCCCCACCGACATCACGCCGTACAGCCAGACGAGCAGGATGCCCGGCCCCTTCACCAGCCGGTTGCCGCCCCCGGTGGGGCCCTTCGCCCCGGCCGTGGTGGTTCCGCTGCCGCCGTTGCCCGTGTCGTCCCCGGGTGCGGTGCCGGTCATGTCAGCCCTTCCAGATGTCGTAGAGGCGCACTTCCAGCACCGCCAGCACGATCGCGCCCGCCGCCACGGTCGCCGAACCCCAGCGGCTCCGCTCCACCAGCGACATGAACCCCGCCGCCGGGATCGCGCAGAGCGCCCCGATCAGATACGCCACGAAGATCGCCGTGCCCTCGTCGGCCCGCGCGCCCTGCGCCAGCCGTACGACGCCGACCACCAGCTGCGCCAGCGCCAGCACGGTCACCACGGCCATGCCGATGAAGTGCCAGTCCTTGGTCGGCTGGTCCCGGTAGGCGGCGAATCCGCACCAGGCGGCGAGGGCGAGGGCGGCCGCCGAGAGGGCGGCCGTCAGGGCGTCGAGCATGGGCCCGAGAGTATTACGGTCCCCGGACAGTGCTCCGCCCGGCCCCGTGCGCCGCCGCCAGTGGTCCAGTCGTCCGGGCGGGCGCCCGGGCACCGTGGCCTTGGCCACAAACCGCCCCCGCCCCGGTCCGGCCCGTCCGCCGAACCGGGGCGTCCCGGATGGGCATACCCGCAGCTCACCACCCGTGAAGTGGAGATCTGCCGGTGAGCTTTCCGGTCGGAGGGCGTCCGAATGGCGTGCGTTCGACGTCCGCTATTCGGACAAGATTCCGATGCTCGTCGGGCCTTCTGGTTTACTGACCCGCATGACCACGACGAGCAGCCGCACCCTTGCGACCGAGGCGATCACGACGCCCGGTGCTCGTTGTATGTGTCGAATGTGCGCCTTCTGAGGGCCCCTGCCTGAGCCTCGCGCCCCGAAGCGAGACCCGACAGCCGGGCCTCGTCCGCCTCCCGCCGACGGGAGCCGCGGACCGGGCCAGCCCCCGCGCACGCGCCGTCCCGGCCACCCGCCGACCCCAGCCGTGCCACGTCCGAACGACGACTCCCGTGCCGGCGGACCCCGCGCCGCGCACTCGACAGTGACGGAAACCCTGTGATCACCACCAAGGGCCTGACCAAGGTCTATGAATCGCGAGGCCGCCAGGTCACCGCTCTGGACGGCGTCGATCTGCACGTCCGCGAGGGCGAGGTCTTCGGCGTCATCGGTCAGAGCGGCGCCGGCAAGTCCTCGCTGATCCGCTGCGTCAATCTGCTGGAGCGCCCCACCGCCGGCACCGTGACGGTCGACGGCGTCGACCTCACCGCACTGGCCGGCCGGGGCCGCCGCGCGAACAAGGACCTGCGCGCCGCGCGCACCCGTATCGGCATGGTCTTCCAGCACTTCAACCTGCTGTCCTCGCGCACCGTCCAGGACAACATCGAACTGCCGCTGGAGATCCTCGGCGTCTCCGGGGCGGAGCGCTCCCGGCGCGCCCTGGAACTGCTCGACCTCGTCGGGCTCGGGGACAAGGCCCGCGCCTACCCCGCCCAGCTCTCCGGCGGACAGAAGCAGCGGGTGGGCATCGCCCGCGCGCTGGCCGGCAACCCCAAGGTCCTGCTCTCGGACGAGGCCACCAGCGCGCTCGACCCGGAGACCACCCGCTCCATCCTCCAGCTGCTGCGCGACCTCAACCAGCAGCTCGGGCTGACCGTCCTCCTCATCACCCATGAGATGGAGGTGGTCAAGACGATCTGCGACTCGGCCGCCCTGATGCGCAAGGGACGGATCGTGGAGTCCGGCGGGGTCACCGAACTGCTCGCCACCCCCGGCTCCGAGCTGGCCCGCGAGCTGTTCCCGGTCGGCGGTACGGCCTCCGGCCCGGACCGTACAGTCATCGACGTCACCTTCCACGGGGACTCCGCCACCCAGCCGGTGATCTCGCAGCTCTCCCGCACCTACAACGTCGACATCTCGATCCTCGGCGCCGCGATGGACACCGTCGCGGGCCGCCAGATCGGCCGGATGCGGATCGAGCTGCCCGGGCGGTACGAGGAGAACGTCGTCCCGGTCGGCTTCCTGCGCGAGCAGGGGCTCCAGGTCGACGTGCTCGACCCGGCCGAGCTGGCCGCCGAGGCCGCCGCCCCGACCGGCCTGGTCACCAGTGCCGCCACCACCGCCGAGGTCGTCGGCGGAACCGCGGACGGGGACACGCCCCCGGAGGCGACCACGGCCGCGGACACGGACGCCGCCCCGGGCCCGGACTCGGCCCCGGCCGCGGACACCGAGACGGAGGCCGCCCCGGAGGAGACCGCCGGGAAGGACCCGGCCGCCAGCGCGGACCGGAGTCCCGCACTCGTCAAGGAGAACGCCAAGTGAGCTGGTCGGAGATGCAGCCCCTGCTGTCCCAGGGGACCATCGACACCCTGTACATGGTGCTGTGGGCCACCGTCGTCTCGGTCCTCGGCGGGCTGCCGCTCGGGGTTCTGCTGGTCCTCACCGACAAGGGCGGACTGCTGCGGAACGCCGTGGTGAACAAGGTCGTCGGCGCGATCGTGAACATCGGCCGCTCGCTGCCGTTCATCATTCTGCTGATCGCCCTGATCCCCTTCACCACCCTGGTGGTGGGCACCTTCATCGGCCCCACCGCGATGATCGTGCCGCTGGCCATCGGCGCCATCCCGTTCTTCGCCCGGCTGGTGGAGACCGCGATCCGCGAGGTGGACCACGGTCTGGTGGAGGCGGTCCAGTCGATGGGCGGCTCCATCCCGACCATCATCCGCAAGGTGCTGCTGCCGCAGGCGCTGCCCTCGCTGGTCTCGGCGGTGACCACCACCGTGATCGTGCTCGTCGGCTACTCCGCGATGGCCGGCGCGGTCGGCGGCGAGGGCCTCGGCTCCAAGGCCATCACCTACGGCTACCAGCGCTTCGACACCCAGTTCATGCTGGTCACCGTCGTCGTACTGATCGCGATCGTCACCGTGGTGCAGCTCGTCGGCGACCTGATCGTTCGGCTGCTGGCCCGCCGGGGGCGCACCGCCTCCTGAACCCGGCCCGGGCGCCCCACCGGCACCCCGTGCCGTAACCCAAGGCTTTCCTCCCTTCCGGTACGCCGCTCCGGCGGCCCGCCGGTCACCGGACGGCCCGGCCCCGCCGGACCGTCCGCCCCGAACCCCGCACTCCTTGTCCGGGCGTTGTCCGTTCCACCAGAAAGAGGCACTTTTCGTGCGTAAGAACCTGAAGCTCACCGCGGCCGCCGCCGCGACCGCCGCGCTGGCCCTCGGCCTCACCGCCTGCGGCACCGCCTCCGACCCGGCCGCCAAGTCCGGCGGCAAGGCCGACGAGTCCAAGCCGCTCGTCGTCGCCGCGTCCCCGACGCCGCACGCCGACATCCTCAACTTCGTCAAGGACAACCTGGCCGAGAAGGCCGGCCTCAAGCTGGAGGTGAAGGAGTTCACGGACTACGTCCTGCCGAACACCGCCACCCAGCAGGGCCAGGTCGACGCCAACTACTTCCAGCACAAGCCGTACCTGGACGACTTCAACAAGAAGAACAACACCACCATCGTCCCGGTGGTCAACGTCCACCTGGAGCCCCTCGGCCTCTACTCCCGGAAGCTGAAGGACCTCAAGGAGCTGAAGGCCGGCCAGACGGTGGCCGTGCCCAACGACACCACCAACGAGGGCCGGGCGCTCAAGCTGCTCGCGGACAACGGGCTCATCACCCTCAAGCCGGGCGTCGGCGCGGGCGGCAAGCTCTCCGACATCACCGACAAGAAGGGTCTGGAGTTCAAGGAGCTGGAGGCCGCCACCGTGCCCCGCGCCCTGAACGACGTGGACGCCGCCGTGGTCAACGGCAACTACGCCATCGAGGCCAAGCTCAGCCCGGCCAAGGACGCCCTCGCCATCGAGAAGCCCGAGGGCAACCCGTACGCCAACTTCCTCGCCGTGAAGAAGGGCAACGAGCAGGACCCGCGCGTCCAGAAGCTCGCCAAGCTCCTCAACTCGCCCGAGGTGAAGAAGTACATCGAGGACCACTACAAGGACGGCTCGATCATCCCCGCCTTCGGCCCGGTCAAGTAACCCGGTCGCCCGCCCGCCCCTCCCGGCCGGGCGGCGTGACCGGACAGGCCGGCGGTCCCCTGGTCAGGGGGTGCCGCCGACGGCTCCGGCAGCGGGTTCCGCGTGCCTCTCCGGTGCGCGGGA
Organism: Streptomyces pyxinae; assembly: GCF_024756275.1. GTDB lineage: Bacteria > Actinomycetota > Actinomycetes > Streptomycetales > Streptomycetaceae > Streptomyces > Streptomyces pyxinae. Next base: position 203,644 of record NZ_JANUGQ010000007.1, read on the forward strand.
CCCGCTGAGCCGTGCCCGGCGCCGAAGGCCCCGGCGGCCCGCGAGGACCCCGGCCCGCCGGCCCCCGGAGCCCCTGGTCGGACGATCCCCCAAGCCCCAGGTCCGGCGACCCCGAAGCCCCTGGTCAGACGAGTCCGGAGCCCCCGGCCCGCCGGCCGCCGAAACCCCCGGTCCGCCGATCCCCACCCGGCCTGCGCCGGGTCCCGTTCATGCTGCATGCTGTCCGTTCACGGCCTTTACGGACGGTCGTCGTCTTCGGTCCCCGGCATGGAGCTGCGCATGACTACCACCTTTCCGGACATCTCCATCAACACGGACCGGTTGGTGCTGCGGGCCTACGAGGAGGCCGACATCCCGGCGCTGACCGAGATGATGAACGACGAGCTGATCACCGCCTGGACCTCCGCGCCGTACCCGTACACCACCGCCGACTCCGAGGAGTGGGTCCGCCGCACCGCGCCCGCCGAGCGCACCGAGGGACGCGGGGTCGTGCTCGCCGTCATCGAGTTCCTCACCCAGCGGCTCGTCGGCACCGTCCACCTCCGGGCCGTCGACTGGCGGGTCCGCGCCGCCCAGGTCGGCTGTGTCACCGCCTCCTGGGCCCGGGGCGAGGGGTACGCCACCGAGTCCCTCCTCGCCACCGCCCGGTGGCTCTTCCGCGCCCAGCGCTTCGAGCGCCTCGAACTGCGCACCGCCGCCGGCAACACCGCCTCCCAGCAGGTCGCCCAGAAGATCGGCTGCGTCAGCGAGGGCGTCCTGCGCAGCGCCTGGATAGCCCGCACGCCCACCGAGGACGGGCGCTGGACCGACACCAGGACCGATCTGATCGTCTGGAGCCTGCTGCCGGAGGACCTGGAGGGCGTCACCGGACAGCCGGCCGAGGCGCGCCGCTCCGGACACCCGGGGTTCCGGGAGTGGAACTGACGGGCCGCCGTACGGGATAGTCTCGCCCCCGTACGAAGGTCGTACGAGCCGTACCATCCGGTGCGGGACCCGCGTACGCCCCCGCACGGCCCGGACCGGCCACCGAGCCGCGCCGCACGGGAGCCCGGGAGGCCCGGAGCCGCACGGCACCGGTACCTTTCCCTCTCCCGGCCGGAGTCGTACGACCCCGGTACGCCCGCCCCGCCCGTACCACCCCCGCCCGTACCCTCCTGGGGCGGCACCACTGGCCCCCGCTTCACGAAACCTCGACAACCAGGAGACAGACGACGATGGCCGACCGGGTCACGGTGATCGGCTGGGACGGCTCCCCCCTCACCGCCGCCGCGCGGTCGGCCCTCTCCGCGGCCACTCTGGTGGCCGGCGCCGCCCATCATCTGACGCTCCCGGAGGTCCCGCCCACCGCCGAACGGGTGCGCCTGGGCAGCCTCGGCCTGGCCGCCCGCCGGATCGCCGGCCACCGGGGCACCGCCGTCGTCCTCGCCGACGGGGACCCGGGTTTCTTCGGTGTCGTCCGCACCCTGCGCGCCCCCGAACACGGCCTGGAGGTCGAGGTGGTGCCCGCCGTCTCCTCGGTCGCCGCGGCCTTCGCCCGGGCCGGGATGCCCTGGGACGACGCCCAGATCGTGGTCGCCCACACCCGTACGCTCCGCCGCGCGGTCAACGTCTGCCGCGCCCACCCCAAGGTCGCCGTCCTCACCTCGCCCGGCGCCGGGCCCGCCGAACTCGCCCTGCTCCTGGAGGGCGTCCACCGCACCTTCGTCATCTGCGAGGAACTCGGCACCGACCGTGAGCAGGTCACCGTCCTCACCTCCGAGAAGGCCGCCGATCACGCCTGGCACGACCCCAATGTGGTGATCGTCGTGGGCGGCCCGCCGGTCACCGCCTCCGGGCCCGGCTGGCTGATGGGCCGCGAGCCCGGACCGGTACGCGGCTGGGGCCTGCCCGCGCACACCTACGGGGGCGAGCTCTCCGCCGGCGAGTCCGCCGGGCTGCGCGCCGCCCAGCTCGCCCGTCTCGGGCCGCGCCCCGGCGACCTGGTCTGGGACATCGGCAGCGGGGCGGGCGCGTTCGCGGTGGAGGCCGCGCGCTTCGGGGCCGCCGTCATCGCCGTGGACGCCGAACCGGCCGCCCTGGCCCGCGCCGAGGCCGCCGCCCGGCACTTCGGCGTCCAGCTCCAGGCCGTGGCCGGCCGCGCCCCGCACGTACTGGAACGGCTGCCGGAGCCGGACGTGGTGCGCGTCGGCGGCGGGGGAGCGGCCGTGGTCGCGGCCTGCGCCGACCGGCGCCCCGAGCGGATCGTCGCCCATGCCTCCACCCGGGACGAGGCCGAGGCGCTCGCCACCGCGCTCTCCGACGGCGGGTACGCCGTCGAATCCGTGCTGCTCCAGTCCGTCGATCTGGACCCGGGGGTCTGGACGGAGCGCGACCGCTCGGTGATCTTCCTGCTCTCCGGCCGCCGCCCCGCCCCCACCGCCTAGCCCCGGCACCCCCGGCCCGGCCGCCCGGTCTCCATCGCCCGGCCCGCACCGCCCGGACCTGCCGTCCGTACCGCCCCGTGACCGTGCCGCCACGGGGCGGCGGGTAGGCTGGCCGATCGTCGTACCGCATCCGGGCAGTTCACCCGGCGGCGACCGGGGAACCGCACGACGTGGCGCAGCACACAGGTCCTCATGGCCGATCACGCCGCCATCGTGGCGGAAGCCCGCGAGAATACGTGGGGGCCGCGTGCCGACGTGCCGCGTGGCGCGCACGCTCGTTCTTACAAGCGGGCGGACGGGCGAAGGGTCTGAAGGAGCACAACCAATGGGCGAGGGGTACCGCATGACTGAGACCGGCCAGTTCCCGGGCGAGGGGCAGCCGGAGCGCGCGGGCACGGTCGGGCAGCCGGGCGTCGCCGCTCCCGGCGCCTACGCCTATCTGGACCCCTCGGACGCCGCCGATGACGACGACCTCCTGCTGATGCCGGGGTCCCAGGGCGCCTGGACCGAGGGCCAGAGCCAGACCGGCAGCATCGCCGTCCCGGCCTACGCCCAGGAGGCGCCGCGCCCCATGACTCCGGCGGAGACCGTACCGGGCGCGCACGAGACCGGCGGCCGTGACTCCGGCTCGGTGGACCTCGGCGGGGTACGGATGCCCGTGCCCGCGCAGGCCCCGGCGCCCGCCCGCCGTCCGCTCCACATGGGCCCCCCGGTGCCCGAGGCCACCAGCGGGGTGGTCCGTTCGCTCGCCGACCGGGGGCCCGCCGGCGCGCCGCATCCGATGCCGGTCCGGACGCCGGGCCCGCCGACCACCGGGCCCGAGTACCTGGACATCGACCCCGAGCAGCCGGCGCCCACCTCGGTCGCCCCCTCGCTCCAGGGTGCCGGGCCCTGGGCTCCGGAGGCCCCGGTCCTCCCGGTGCCCGAGCCGCAGCCGGTACGGGCCCCGGAGCCGGCCGTCCAGGTGGCCGGGCCCGGCCCTGTCCTCCCGGAGGCCGAGGTCGCCGGGGGTGTCGTCCCCGAGGCGGCCGGGGCCGTGGCTGTCGGAAGCGCGGCCGAGTCCGCCGCCCCGGTGGCGGAGTCCGGTGCGGTGGAGGCCGCTCCGGAGGCCGTGGCCGTGCCCGAGGAGACCGTCCCGGTGGAGGCCGCTCCGGCGCCGGTCGAGCCGGCCGCCGTGATGCCGGAGTTCGTTCCGGCCCCGGTCGAGCCCGCCGCCCCGGTGCCCGAGGCCGTGGCGCCCGGCATGCCGGCCGTGCCCGCTGTGGTGGCCGAGGCCGTTCCGGCCCCGGCCGAGGCCGCCGCCGGACCCGAGGCCGTGGCGCCGGAGGCTCCCGAGCCCGAGCCCGAGCTCGCGCCCGCGTCCGAGGCGGTGGCTCCCGAGCCCGCGCCCGAGGCTCCCGACACCCTGACCGCGCCCGGCGCGGTGGCGGAGCCGGCCCCGGCCGCCGAGCCCGCGCCGGCCCCGGCACCCGCCGCCCCGGCCGCCGGAGCCGGGCCCGAGGCGGGCGCCGAGCTCGTCGCCCCCGGGCCCGAGGCAGCGGCCGACCTCGCGGAAACGGTCGCCCCTGAACAGGTGCCCGCCCCGGCCGAGGTGCCCGCCGAACAGCCCGCCCCAGTCGGCCCGGTCGCCGCGCCGCTGCCCGAGGCCGCGGTCGCCGGTCCCGAGCCCGTCGCCCCGGTCGCCGGGCCGGCCGTCCCCGCTCAGCGCGACGGTTCCGCGCTGCCGGCCGAGGCCGGGCTGCCCGCCCAGCCGGTGGCCGAGCAGCCGGTGACCGGTGCCCCGGGAGCGGCCACCGCCCAGGCGGTCCCGGTGGCGGAGGCCCGGGTGGCCCTCGCCGTCGAAGAGCCCGCCACGGGGACGGACCCCGCCACCGGGCCCCCGGCCGTTTCCGCACCGGTGACCCCCGCGCCCGCCGGGGCCCCGGCTCCGGAGGTGCCCGTCGCGCCCGCCGCCGAGGAGCCGCAGCCGCTTCCGGAGGTGCCCGCCGCCCCGGTGGAGGCCGCCGCCGAAGGCCCGGAGGCCACCGCCGAGCCGGAGCCCGCCCCGGTACAGCCGGAGCCCGTCGCCACGCCCGCGCAGGCCGTACCGGTCGCGCAGGACGTCCCGGCCGCGCCCGAGTGGCCGCTGCCGGCCGACCAGATCGCCATGGCCGCCCCCCAGCAGCCCGCCGTACTGGCGGAGGAGCCGACCGCCACCGCCCCGGAGGCCACCCGGGCCGCCGAGCCCGACGGCCCCCGGGAGGGCACACCCGCCGAGGCGCCCCTGGCCCCCGAGGTACCCCTGGCCCCCGAGCCCACCGCCCCGGAGGACGTCGCGGCCCCCGAGGACATCCCCGTGTCCGAGGACGCCGGGGACGTCCCCCAGGACGCCCCCGGCGACGCCTCCGTACCCGCGCCCGGGTACGCGGAGGCCGAGCGGGAGGCCGTGCTCCGGGTGATGCGGGAGCGGCGCGACATCCGCAACGGCTTCCGCAGCGACCCGATCCCGCACGAGGTGCTGCTCCGGGTCCTGGAGGCGGCCCACACCGCGCCCAGCGTCGGCCACTCGCAGCCCTGGGACTTCGTGGTCATCCGCTCCGCCGAGACCCGCCGCACCATGCACGAGCTGGCCCAGCGGCAGCGCGAGGCGTACGCGAAGTCGCTGCCCAAGGGCCGGGCCAAGCAGTTCAAGGCCCTCAAGATCGAGGCCATCCTCGACACCCCGGTGAACATCGTGGTCACCGCCGACCCCACCCGGGGCGGCCGCCACACCCTCGGCCGGCACACCCAGCCGCAGATGGCCCCGTACTCCTCCGCCCTCGCCGTCGAGAACCTCTGGCTCGCCGCGCGCGCCGAGGGCCTCGGCGTCGGCTGGGTCAGCTTCTTCGACGAGCGGGAGATGGTCCGGGCGCTCGGCCTGCCCGAGCACCTGGAGGTCGTCGCGTACCTCTGCGTCGGTTACGTCGACGAGTTCCCCGACGAGCCGGAGCTGGCCCAGGCCGGCTGGTCGAAGCGCCGCCCGCTCTCCTGGGTCGTCCACGAGGAGACGTACGGCCGCCGCGCCCTGCCCGGCGAGGAGCCGCACGACCTGCTCCGGGAGACCGTCGCCCATGTCCGCCCGCTGGACGCCAAGGCGCTCGGCGAGGCCTGGGAGCGGCAGAAGCGGATGACCAAGCCGGCCGGCGCGCTCGGCATGCTGGAGATCATCTCGGCGCAGCTCTGCGGGCTCTCCCGGATGTGCCCGCCGCCCATCCCGGAGCCGGCCGCCGTCGCGATCTTCGCGGGCGACCACGGGGTGCACGCCCAGGGCGTGACCGCCTGGCCGCAGGAGGTGACCGGCCAGATGGTGGCCAACTTCCTCGGCGGCGGCGCGGTCTGCAACGCCTTCGCCAACCAGGTGGGCGCCGAGGTCTGCGTGGTGGACGTCGGCGTCGCCGGCGAGCTGCCCGCCACCCCCGGACTGCTGCCCCGCAAGGTGCGCCCGGGCACCGCCGACTTCACCACCGGCCCGGCGCTCGGCAGGGAGGAGGTGCTGGCCGCGATCGAGGTCGGCATCGAGACCGCCCGCGATCTGGTCACCGCCGGCAACAAGGCACTGATCACCGGCGAGATGGGCATCGCCAACACCACCGCGTCGGCCGCCCTGATCTCCGTCTACACCGGGGCCGACCCCGCCGAGGTCACCGGCCGGGGCACCGGCATCAACGACGAGATGCACGCCCGCAAGGTGGACGTGGTCCGCCGGGCGCTGGAGCTGCACCGGCCCGACCCGGCCGACCCGATCGGCGTGCTCGCGGCGATCGGTGGCCTCGAACACGCGGCCCTGGTCGGCTTCATCCTGGGCGGCGCCTCGCTGCGTACGCCGGTGCTGCTCGACGGGGTGAGCGCGGGCGCCGCCGCCCTGGTGGCCCGGGCCGTCGCCCCGGAGGCCCTGGCCGCCTGCATCGCGGGCCACCGCAGCGCCGAGCCCGGCCATGTGGCCGCGCTCAACAAGCTGGGCCTGCGCCCGCTGGTGGACCTGGACCTCCGGCTCGGCGAGGGCACCGGCGCCCTGCTGGCCCTGCCGGTGGTGCAGAGCGCGGCCCGCGCCATGCACGAGGTCGCCACCTTTGACTCCGCCGGGGTCACCGAGAAGTAGCGGCCCGGACCACCGCGCCCGCCCGGCCGCTCCCCGCGCGGCCGGGCGGCCGGGCGCGGCACCGGCGGGACCCGCGCCACCGCCCTGGCGGACCACCTGCCCTGGCGGATCACTCGCCCCGGCTGAACACCGCAGCGGCCGGCCACCCACGACGGAGGGCCCGTACCCGCCCCCGCCCGGGCCGTCCCGCCCGCTCCGGCTGCACGGCGGCGTACCCGCCGGCTCCCGGGAGCGCACCCGGCGCCCCACGACCCCCGCCCGTCCCGGCCCCGTAAGGTGGTCGGCAACGCGCCACCCCGTCCCACCAGCCGCTTCGCCGCCGCAGCGGCCGCCTCTCCCGCCGTACCCCCCCCGCACAGTCCCGCCGAGGAGCCGTACCGTCATGGCCGAACACGCCGAGCCGCCCGCCTACCCCGTCGGCCTCCGCCTCGCCGGGCGCCGGGTCGTCGTCCTCGGCGGCGGCCAGGTCGCCCAGCGGCGGCTGCCCGCCCTGGTCGCGGCCGGGGCCGACGTCACCCTGGTCTCGCCGTCCGCCACCCCCTCCGTGGAGGCGATGGCCGAGGCGGGCGAGATCCGCTGGGAGCGCCGCCGGTACGAGGAGGGTGACATCGGCGCCGCCTGGTACGCGCTGGTCGCCACCACCGACCGGGAGGCCAACGACCGCGCCTCGGCCGAGGCCGAGCGGACCAAGACCTGGTGCGTGCGCGCCGACGACGCCGAGGCGGCCACCGCCTGGACCCCGGCCACCGGCCGCAGCGACGGGGTGACCGTCGCCGTGCTGACCGGTCATGACCCGCGCCGCTCGGCCGCCGTGCGGGACGCGGTGGTGGAGGGGCTGCGGGACGGCTCCCTGGCCGCCCCCCAGCACCGGGCCCGGGATCCCTTCGTCGCCCTGGTCGGCGGCGGCCCCGGCGACCCGGACCTGATCACGGTCCGGGGCCGCCGGCTGCTCGCCCAGGCCGACGTGATCATCGCGGACCGGCTCGGGCCGCGCGACCTGCTCGACGAACTGCCGCCGCACGTCGAGGTGATCGACGCGGCGAAGATCCCGTACGGCCGGTTCATGGCCCAGGAGGCGATCAACCAGGCGCTGATCGACCACGCCAAGCAGGGGAAGTCGGTGGTACGCCTCAAGGGCGGCGACCCGTTCGTCTTCGGCCGTGGCATGGAGGAGGCCCAGGCGCTGGCGGAGGCCGGCATCCCGTGCACCGTGGTGCCCGGCATCTCCAGCTCCATCTCGGTGCCGGGCGCCGCCGGTATCCCGGTCACCCACCGGGGGGTGGCGCACGAGTTCACCGTGGTCAGTGGGCATGTGGCACCGGAGGACCCGCGCTCGCTGGTCGACTGGGCGGCGCTGGCCAGGCTGCGCGGCACCCTGGTCGTCCTGATGGGCGTGGACAAGATCGGCGCCATCGCGGCGGCCCTGGTGGCGCACGGCAGGGCGCCCGGCACCCCGGTCGCCCTGGTGCAGGAGGGCACCACGGCGGCCCAGCGGCGGATCGACGCCACCCTGGCGACGGTGGCCGAGCGGGTGCGGGCGGAGGAGGTGCGACCGCCGGCGGTGATCGTCATCGGGGACGTCGTCACCGAGGCCCCCGACAAGCGCACCGCCCCGGCACCCGCCCCATAGCCCACCCGGAGGCCGCCGGTACGGCCCCGACCGGCCCCGGCCCACACAGACCCACCCGCCGCACAGAACCAGGCGGAATCGGTACATAACGACAACGGCAACGACAATGAGAACGAGGCGGAGCGGAACCCCCGTGGCTGAACTCATCACCATCGACCGGCCGGACGACCCTCGCCTGTACGACTACACCGACCTCACCGACGTCGAACTGCGCCGCCGCCGCGAGCCCGCCGAGGGCCTCTTCATCGCCGAGGGCGAGAAGGTCATCCGCCGCGCCCTCCAGGCTGGTTACCCGATGCGTTCGATGCTGCTCTCCGCCAAGTGGCTCGACACCATGCGGGACGTCATCGACGCCTCACCGGCCCCGGTGTACGTGATCGATCCGGAGCTGGCCGCGCGGGTCACCGGCTACCACGTCCACCGGGGGGCGCTCGCCTCGATGGCCCGCAAGCCGCTGCCCGAGGCCGGCCGGCTGCTCGCCGGGGCCCGGCGGGTGGCGGTCATGGAGTCGGTCAACGACCACACCAACATCGGCGCCATCTTCCGCAGCGCCGCCGCCCTCGGGATGGACGCGGTCCTGCTGTCGCCGGACTGCGCCGACCCCCTCTACCGCCGCTCGGTGAAGGTCTCCATGGGGGCCGTCTTCGCCGTCCCGTACGCCCGCCTCACCGACTGGCCCAGGGATCTGAACGCGGTACGGGAAGCGGGCTTCCAACTGCTGGCGCTCACCCCCGGCGCGGAGGCCGTCGCCATGGACGAGGCCGCCCCGCACCGGCTGCCGAAGGTCGCCCTGATGCTGGGCGCGGAAGGGGACGGGCTCTCCGCCCGGGCCCTGCGGGCCGCCGACACCCGGGTGCGCATCCCGATGGCGCTCGGCGTCGACTCGCTCAATGTCGGCGCGGCGGCCGCGGTGGCGTTCTACGCGGTGGCCACCGGCCGCCCGGAGTCCTGAGCCGGCCCCCCGCCACAGGCGGAGCCGGGCCCCTCCCGCAAGAGCCCTCCTGGACCCTCCTGGAATCCCCCGGCAGCGGCCCTCAGGGCCCTCAGCCCGACAACCCCTGCGCCGCCGCGATGCCCAGCAGCACGATCAGCGTCACCACGACGAAGACGAAGAGCCGCTGGCGCAGCAGCCGGGGGTTGGCCGGCCGGAGCGGTCCGCCGCCGGGCCGGGAGCCGGGACGGCCGCCGCCCCCCGTACGGGAGGGAGTGCGCGGTCCGGCTCCCCGGGGCCCCGGATCGCGGCCCGCCGGACCCCTCGGCGGGGCGGTACGGGGGCCGCTCGCGGGGCGCGGCGGGGGAGTCCGCTGGGGCCGGCCGGGGCCGCCGCCCCGCTCGGTGTACCGCTCGTCCAGCCGGCCGGTCGGCCGGTCGTCCACCACCCGGACCGGACGCGGGGCCGGCGGCCGCCCGTCGGAGAGTCCCTGCGCCTCCCGGGCGGCGATCTCCTTGAGCCGCATGGACAGTTGCAGGGTGCTGGGACGTTCCTCCGGGTCCTTCGCCAGACAGGCCTGGACGAGCGGGGCGAGGGCGTCCGGCACCCCCAGGAGCTGCGGCTCCTCGTGCACCACCCGGTAGAGCATGACCTCGGAACTGCCGTGCCCGAAGGGGGAGTCGCCCATCGCCGCGTACGCCAGGGTGGCGCCGAGCGCGAAGACGTCGGTCGCCGGGGTCACCACCGCGCCCCGCACCTGCTCGGGCGCGAGGAAGCCGGGCGAGCCCACCGCCGTGCCGACATGGGTGAGGGTGGAGGCCCCGGTGGCCCAGGCGATCCCGAAGTCGATGATCCTGGGGCCCTTGGGGGAGAGCAGGATGTTGGAGGGCTTGAGGTCCCGGTGCACCACCCCGGCCTCATGGACGGCGACCAGGCCCTCGGAGAGCGCGGCGCCGACCGCCGCCACGTCGGCCGCCCGCAGCGGGCCCTCCTCGGCGACCTTGTCGTGCAGCGAGGGCCCCGGCACGTACTGCGTGGCGAACCAGGGGCGCTCCGCCTCCAGATCGGCGGCCACCAGCCGCGCCGTACAGCCGCCGCGGATCCGCCGCGCGGCCGACACCTCGCGGGCGAACCGCGACCTGAACTCCTGGTCCTCGGCGAGATCCGGCCGGATGACCTTGAGCGCCACCCGCTGCCCGCGCCGGTCGGAGCCCAGATAGACGACACCCATGCCGCCGGCTCCGAGCCGCCGGTGCAGCCGGAACGAGCCGACGACCCGCGGATCCTCGCGCCGGAGCCGCATCATCGCCATGTTCGTCCCCTACCTACGGCGGGGGAACCGGCCCCGCCCCGCTGACCGCGGTCGTCCGTCTGACGGGCCCCAGCTTACGTACCCCCGCCCGGGCGCGCTCATAGGCCGCGCCCTCGCGCGCGGATCGTTTGTCAGTGTCCGGCGCGAGACTTGAGGAGGGGTCAGCGACCCCGGCCCGCCGGCCTGCGGCGGAGCGCGCCGGGCCAAAGATCCACTCCCACAGGGGTATTGGATCATCGTCGACCGGCTCTCCGGGGGGCGCCGCCACCGCGTGGCACCCGGCCCGGGCGCACCGGGCGGTGGCCTCCGGGGGCGGTCACCGGGGGGACCGGGCCGCCCGAAGAGGGGGGACGAACGTGAGCGAAGTCACCCGGACCGGTGTCGTCGCGCGTCCGGCGCACGGAGCCTCCTCCCGGGACCGCCGTACGGCCGCTCCGGGCCGGCCGGTCCCGCCGGGGCGGGGCACCCGCCCCCGGCGCCCCCTCCGGGAAGACCCCCAGAAAGGCCCCGGGGCTGGCGCCCCGTCTCCACCCAGCGGAGTACACGCCGGGGCGGCGGCTCATCCTCGGGGAGGCCCGGCAAAGGGTACGCGGGCATGACGCCGACGAGGTGCCGTCTCCCTAGAGTTGAAGTCAAGCGGCGGGTGAGCACTCGTCCCCCGGGCCAGTAGCCCGCCGCCGTCAGACCGACAGGATCGACATCTGCGTCCGACAGGATCTACAGGAGAAGCAGCCATGGCGGAGACGGCATCGCGGACGATGGCCGGCGCACGCGGACGAAAGCCATTCGTCTCGTCCGGCGTCCGTCCGTCCGGCCGGCGCCATCCACTGGTCGCCACGGCAATGGTTCTTCCTCTCGCGGCACTGCTCGTGGTCGCCTTCGGCGGCTGGGACGCGGTGGTCGCACAAGCGTCGTCCGTGGGCATGATGCTGGGGCGCTGAGCGGCGCCCCGGGGTCCGGAAGAGCGGTCCGGGCCCGGGACATCCAGCCACTACCCCGTGGGGACGGGGGTGCGGCGGACGGCAGTGGTGGCCGATCGGCTGGGGAGCCGGTCGGCCACCACTTCTTGCTGCCCGCTTCCGCTGCTCCTCGCTGCCCCCTGGCGGCGTGCTCCCGCTGCTCCCCGGGCCGTACGCTCCCGCTGCCCCGCTGCCCCGCTGCCCCGCTGCCCCGCTGCCCCGCTGCCCCGCTGCCCCGCTGCCCCCGCTGCTTGCTGGCCACGGCCCTTCTCCTGCGGGCTGTCCCTCTCCCCGCGGCCTTCCCGCTGCCTTTCCGCCGCTCTCCTCCCGCACGCCGCCCTTCTCCTGCTCGCGGCCCGCCCTCCGGCGCCGCGTAGGCTCCCTCCCATGCCGCCGGAGTCCGCCACCCCCCTCCACCGGGAACTCGCCGCCGTGGCGCGGGAGGCCGCGCACCTGTCCCGGCCGCACCACCCCTGCCCGGCCTGCGCCGCCCCGCCGCGCACCCGCGGCCCGGCGGGGACCCTCACGCCCCCCGAGCCGGCCGTGCTCGCGGACCGGCCCGACGGGACGGTGGTACGGCACGGGGCCGCCGTCGCCAAGGCGCACGCGCCCGGCACCGGGGGCCCCGACCACCGCGTCCGGCTCGCCGTCGCCGGCCACCCCCGCCTGGCCGGGGTCCTGCTGCCACCGCTGGCACCGGAGGACCCGCCCGTCGGCGCCCCCCGCGACCGGCCGGTCTCGGTCTGGCCCTACGGCACCCCCGTCGACCCGGACGACCCGGCCGCCGCCCCCTGGGAGGCGGCCGGCACCCTGCTGGCGCGCCTCCACTCCGTACCGCCCGGTGCGCTGCCAGGCCCGCTGCCGCCGATGCGGGGCCCGGCCAAGGCGGCCCGGGCCATGGCGCGGCTCGCGGCGGCGGGCGACCGGCTGCCGGCCGCCGCCCCGGTGCGCGCGGCCTGGCGCCGGCTGCCCGGCTGGGCCAGGGGCGAGGCGCCCGCGCCCGGCCCGGCGGCCCTCTGCCACGGCGACTTCCACCTCGGCCAGCTCGTCCGCCACCCGGTGCCCGGCGGCCCCTGGCTGCTCATCGACGTGGACGACCTGGGCACCGGCGACCCCGCCTGGGATTTGGCCCGCCCCGCCGCCTGGTACGCCACCGGACTGCTGGCCCCGGCCGACTGGGCCCGGTTCCTCGGCGCCTACCGGGCGGCCGGCGGCCCCGCCGTACCGCCCGGCGACGACAGCGACCCCTGGCCCCGGCTCGACGCGCCCGCCAGGGCGCTCACCGTCCAGACCGCCGCGCTGGCCGTCGCCAAGTGCGCGGCGGCGGGCCGGGCCCCGGACGACGCCGAGGCCGCGATGGTCGACGCCTGCGCCCGGATCGCGGAACTGCCCGCCCGGTCCGCGCCGTCCTCCCCCACGTAGGGTGAGCCCACCATTCGTACGGCGAGGAGTTGAGCCGAGCATGCAGTGTCCGAAGTGCCACGCGCCCATGCACACGTACAACCGCAACGGCGTCCAGATCGAGCAGTGCAGCGGCTGCCGGGGGATATTCCTGGACTACGGGGAGCTGGAGGCACTGACCCGGCTGGAGTCCCAGTGGACCCAGCAGGCGCCGCCGCCCGCGCCCCCGGCCCCCGGCGGCTACCCGGCCCCCGCCGCCCCCGCCTGGGGTGCCCCGCACCACGGCGGCCACCACGGCCATCACGGGCACCACGGTCACCGGGGCTTCGGCCGGATGCTGTTCTCCTCCTGAGCCTCGCGCCCTGAGCCGCCTCGTCCCGCGCCCCGGAGGTCTTCCCACCGGGCCGCGGGACGGCGCCGCACCACGGGCACGGACACCCCGCACCCGGTCACGGCTCAGAGGCACAGGCACAGGCTCACCCGCGCACCCGGCACCGCGGGCGGAGCACGCAGAACCCCCGGCCGTCGGGGACGGCCGGGGGTTCCGGATGGTGCGCGATACTGGGATTGAACCAGTGACCTCTTCCGTGTCAGGGAAGCGCTCTCCCGCTGAGCTAATCGCGCGGGACGAGACATCGCTCTCGGCCGGACCGGACGAACCGGTACGACCGCCGAAGATCTCGAAGGTGCTGCGGTGATGCCGCGTGCGCGATACTGGGATTGAACCAGTGACCTCTTCCGTGTCAGGGAAGCGCTCTCCCGCTGAGCTAATCGCGCGGGGACCCTCGCGGGTCGGTGGACGATACTGGGATTGAACCAGTGACCTCTTCCGTGTCAGGGAAGCGCTCTCCCGCTGAGCTAATCGTCCTTGGAGGTGGAGACGGGATTTGAACCCGTGTAGACGGCTTTGCAGGCCGTTGCCTCGCCTCTCGGCCACTCCACCAGGAGCTGCGGGGGTTCGGGAAGATCCCCCACGTCGAGCGGACGACGAGATTCGAACTCGCGACCCTCACCTTGGCAAGGTGATGCTCTACCAACTGAGCCACGTCCGCTTGTCGTTTCCGGTCCGGCTGCGCGTCCCGGCGACGTGTTGAACTCTAGCGGATTCCCGGGCCAGCACAAAAACGCGTTTGCCCAGCGTGCTGCGGCCGCTCCGGCCCGGTACCCCCGCCGACCTGCGGCGGCCCCGCTCCCGGCGGCCCCGCCATAGACTCGCAACCGTGCCCGACCTCGCTCCCCTGGCCCGCTTCGGCGGCCTGCTCGCCACCGATCTGCGCGATGTCACCAGTGACCCCGCGGCGCTCGACTCCGCCGGTTTCTGGGCCGTCGCGGCGGACTTCGAGGGGCGGCTGACCTGCGCCCGCTTCGGTGACGTCCGCCCCGCCCCGGTGCCCGCGCCGCTCCCCGGGGCCTGGCGCGGACCGGCCGCGGGCGACTGGACGTCCTCGCTCGACCGCGTCGCGTACACCGCGGGTGTCCGCCGGATCCGGGAGCACATCGCGGCCGGCGAGGTCTACCAGGCCAATCTCTGCCGGGTGCTCTCGGCGCCGCTGGCCGACCCGGTCTCCGACGTCGACGCCCTGACCGCCCTGCTGGCCCGCGGCAACCCGGCCCCCTATGCCGGAACGATCCGCCTCCCGGCGCACGGGGTGGAGATCGCCACCGCCTCGCCCGAGCTCTATCTCCGCCGGGACGGCCGTACCGTCGAGTCCGGGCCGATCAAGGGCACCGGGCGGACCGCCGCCGACCTGCTGGAGAAGGACCGCGCCGAGAACGTGATGATCGTCGACCTGGTCCGCAACGACCTGGGCCGGGTCTGCGCCACCGGCACCGTGACCGTGCCCCGGCTCTGCGCCGTGGAGCCGCACCCCGGCCTGGTGCACCTGGTCTCCACGGTGCGCGGCCGGCTGGCCGACCGGGCCGGCTGGGCGGAGCTGCTGGCCGCCACCTTCCCGCCCGGCTCCGTCACCGGTGCCCCCAAGTCCAGCGCCCTGCGGATCATCGAGGCGCTGGAGCCGGCCCCGCGCGGCCCGTACTGCGGCGGCATCGGCTGGGTGGACGCCGACCGGGGCGCGGGGGAGCTGGCCGTCGGCATACGGACCTTCTGGATCGACCGGGCGGCGGGCGCCCTGCGGTTCGGCACCGGCGCCGGAATCACCTGGGGCTCCGACCCGGAGCGGGAGTGGGCCGAGACCGAGCTGAAGGCGGCCCGGTTGCTCGGGGTAGCGTCGGGCACTCATCAGGCGACCGAGGCGAGCGGAGGGACCATCCGATGAAACTCTGGGTCAACGGCGGGCTGCGGACGGCGGACGACGCCACCGTGTCCGTACTGGACCACGGGATGACCGTGGGCGACGGGATCTTCGAGACCCTCAAGGCCGAGAACGGGCGGCTCTTCGCGCTCGACCTCCACCTGGACCGGCTCGCCCGCTCCGCCCGGGGGCTCGGCCTGCCCGAGCCGGACCGGGACGAGATCCGGCGCGCCTGCGCCGCCGTCCTGGACGCCAACCCGATGCCGCTCGGCCGGCTCCGGATCACCTTCACCGGCGGCATCGCGCCGCTCGGCTCGGACCGGGGTGACGCCGGGCCGACCGTGGTCGTCGCCATCGGCGAGACCAGCCGCCGTCCGGACAGCACGGCCGTCGTCACCGTCCCCTGGACACGCAACGAGCGCGGCGCCCTGACCGGGCTGAAGACCACCTCGTACGCCGAGAACGTCGTCGCCCTCGCCCGGGCCCACGAACAGGGCGCGTCCGAGGCCCTGTTCGGCAACACGGCCGACCGGCTCTGCGAGGGCACCGGATCCAATGTCTTCGTGGTCCTGGACGGGCGGATCCACACCCCGCCGCTCTCCTCCGGCTGCCTCGCCGGCATCACCCGCGCCCTGACCGTCGAGTGGACCGGCGCCGAGGAGACCGACCTCCCGCTCGACGTGCTGGAGCGGGCCGACGAGATCTTCCTGACCTCCACCCTCCGGGACGTCCAGGCCGTCCACCGGGTCGACGGCCGCGAACTCCCGGGCGCTCCGGGCCCGGTGACCGCCAAGGCCATGCGGATCTTCACCGAGCGCGCCGCCCGGTTCGGCGGCTGAGCCACCGCCCGGGGCCGACGGGCCCGAGGATCCGGCCCGGACCCCGGCCGTGTCGCTCCCGGGCCGGGCGGGAGGCCGGGCGGGGCTTCGGGCGTCCCGGCCGCCGGGTGGAGGAAGCGGCCGGGACAAACGGGATGACGTACGCCCGGCCGGCGGGTAGAACACCCCTGATGACCACCACCCTGCGGCCGGCCGGGCCGCTTCAGCAGTCCGCCGACGGCACCGCCGCGCGGACCTTCGAGGTCTGTGTCAACAGCCGCCCCGTCGGGGAGATCGAACTCGGCACCTCCGCCGGATTCGGCCCGGCGGCCGGCGAGATCCGCTCGCTCCGGATCGACGAGGCCGACCGCCGCCGGGGGCGCGGCACCGTGGCCGCGCTCGCCGCCGAGGAGGTGCTGCGCGGCTGGCGGTGCGAACAGGTCCTCGTCTCGATCCCGGCCGCCGCCACCGCCGCCCACCACCTGGCCGCCGCCCTCGGCTACACCGAGCGCGGCCGCAATATGTCCAAGCCGCTCACCACCGCCCCCGAGCCGCTCCCGGGGCTGACCGTCCGCCCCATGACGGAGGCGGAGTTCGAGGACTTCGCGGGGGAGTCGCGGGAGGGCTTCGCCCGCGACTGGATCGAGCGCGGCGTGCCGGAGGCGCAGGCTCGGGCCAAGGCGGAGACCAGCCAGCGGGAGCTGCTGCCCGACGGCCTCGCCACCGAGGGCGCGGTCCTGCGGGTCGTCACCGGGGCGGACGGCCGAGTGGTGGGCCGGCTCTGGACCGGGGAGCGCGAGCGGAGCCCGGGGGAGCGGATGGGGTACGTGTACGACATCGAGGTCGCCGCGGACCAGCGGGGCCGGGGGATCGGCCGGGCCCTGATGGGATGCGCCGAGCGGACCGGGCTGGAGCGGGGGTACCGCCACCTCGGGCTGCATGTCTTCGCGGACAACCCGCCGGCGCTGCGGCTCTACACCTCGCTCGGGTACGAGACCACGTACATCAACAGCTACAAACCGCTGCTCTGACCGTCCCGGTGTGCCCCGGCCCCCGGCCCCGCCTCCGGGGACGGACGGGCTCAGCCGGCGGCGAGCAGCCGGTCCGCGATCGCCTCGATCCGCTCGCGCAGCCCCTCCTGGCTCTTGCCGCCGTCCAGCCGCTCCCCGCCGATCACATAGGTCGGGGTCCCGGTGACCCCGATCGCCCGGCCCTCGGCCTGATCGGCGTCGACCACCAGCAGATGCCGGCCGTCGATCAGGGCGGTGTCGAACTCCTCGGCCTCCAGGCCCAGTTCGCCGGCGGTCGCCAGCAGATACGGCTCCCCCCGGCGGCCCAGCTCGGCGGTCCCGGCGAGCAGCGCCTCCGCGTACGGCCACCCCTTGCCCTGCGCCTCGGCCTCCTCGAAGGCCTGCGCGGCGGCATAGGCGTGCCGGTGCTTCTCCAGCGGGAAGTGGCGCAGCCGTACCTCCAGGCGGTCGCCGTACCGGGCCCGCAGCGCGCGCAGGTCGCCCAGCGCGGCATGGCAGTCGGGGCACTGGAGGTCGCACCAGACGTCGAGAACGGCGGGACCGGGTGCGGGGGTGGTGGAGGCATCAGTCATGGCGGCAGTCTTTCAGCCGTCCCGCCCCCCGGCTCCATCGGCACCGGCCCGATCGGCACCGGGCCTCCGCCACCCGGTCCGGAGGGCGAAGGGCGTCCCGGAGGAGAGGAGCGGGGTGTCCCGGAGGAGGAGCGCGCCCCGGAGATCCCCCTGAGGTCTTCCGGCGCCATGGCCGCTCCGCCGCCCGGCGGTGCAGGATGGAAGGGACGTACCGCCGCACGCCCTGGAGGAGCGGATGCTTGCCGAGACCGTATGTTCCGCCGTGTCCGCGGCCGGGCTGGGCCTCGCGGCCGTCACGGCGTACCGGAAGCGGTTCCTGACCGCCGCCCGGATCGCGGGCTACGCCCTGGTCCCGGTGGGTCTTGTCCTCACCGGGGCGGTGGCGTGGCTGGCCCGTACCGCCTTCAGCCCGGCGGCCTGGACGGGCTTCGGGCTGCTGGGAGCGGCCTGGCTGCTGTTCCTGATCACCCGGGCCGTGGAGCGGCGCCGGGGCGGCTCCACCCGGGCCGAGCGCCGGGCGGCCCGGTCCGCCGGCCGGGAGGCGGTCGCCCCCGGGGCGTCGGCGCCCTCCCTGGGGGGCGGAGCCGGTCCGGCGGCGCGCCCGGCCGGGAAGCGGCCGGCCACCGAGCCGGCCGACGACTTCAGCGACATCGAGGCCATCCTCAAGAAGCACGGCATCTGATCATCTGATCCACGACGGAAGTCCGCCGGAAGCCCGCTGCGGCCCCGCCCCTTCGGAGGTGCGCCCCGGCGGTGGACGCGGGTGGACGCTGGTGGGCCCAAGCGCTCATACCGGTCGAACGCGATGTGCGTGACGTAATTCCCCACGGTGCCACGCGATGTGATGAACAGACCCCCCGATTCGGGCGTTCTGGTCGAATCCCCGGCGAGTGGACCGACATGATCGGTCCCGTTATGCACGACACCTCACGGGAGCAGCGTCCCCCCGCCACCACCGGAGAACCGCGCGGCTGCCTCTTCGCGCTCTCCCAGCCCCCTTTGATGATCTTTCTCGCCGTCATCGGCTGCCTGTTACTGATGGCCGCCGTGCACGATCTGTTCCTGCTGTGAGCCGGTCCGCCGCGCACCGGGTGTCCCGGCCGCCGGACTCAGCCCGCCGCCTCCTTGCGGCGCGCCCGGTAGGCGGCGACATGCAGCCGGTTGCCGCAGGTCCGGCTGTCGCAGTAGCGGCGGGACCGGTTCCGTGACAGATCCACGAAGGCCCGGCCGCAGTCCGGTGCCTCGCAGCGCCGCAGCCGCTCCCGCTCGCCCGCCACCACGATGAACGCCAGCGCCATCCCGCAGTCGGCGGCCAGATGGTCCGCGACCGAGGCGCCGGGGGCGAAGTAGTGGACGTGCCAGTCGTAGCCGTCGTGGTCGGTGAGCTGCGGGGTGGTGCCGGCCCCGGCGACCAGCCGGTTGACCAGCTCGGCGGCGGTCCGGGTGTCGGGGGCCGCGAAGATGGCGGCGAACCGTTTCCGCAGGTCGCGGACCGCGGTGAGATCCGGTTCCCCGAGCCGTCCGACCCCGCTGACGTCATGGCCCCGTACGAACGCGTAGAGCGAGGGGATGTCTCCGAGGCTGTCGCCGCCCGCGCTCTCCGGCGCGGTGTTGAGCAGATCGACGACGGTGTCGAGGGCGATCCGGGTGTCATGGGGGATCAGCACGCTGCACTCCCTGGCCTGCCGCGGGCGGGCGCCCGCCGGAATGCGCCGACTCTAGCGGCTGTCCGCCGGGAGGCCCGGCGCCCGCCGGTCCCGGCGTCCGGAAAGCCCCGTACACACGCCGGCGCCGGCGCCGCGGCAGAAGTCGCGGTCGCCGGCGCCGGGGTGGCCCCGGAAAGGGCCGTACGGAATTTCCGCGCGGCGCCGTCGCCCCGAGTCGGACGGCGCCGTGCGGCTCTCGGCCTGGCTCAGCTCTCGGCCAGGATGTGCGACAACTCCGTATCGAGATCGAAGTGCCGGTGCTCGGTGCCGGGCGGGACCGCCGCGTCCGTCCGCTTCAGGAACGATTCGAGGGCCCGCGCCGGAGCTTCCAGCAGCGCTTCGCCCTCCGGGGAGCTGAGGGCGATGCAGACGACGCCCTGGCCGTGGCTGCGGGACGGCCAGACGCGGACGTCGCCGGTGCCGGTGGGCCGGTGCAGGCCCTCGGCGAGAAGGTCGCGGGCGAACACCCACTCGACCGTCTCCTCGGCTCCGGTGTGGAAGGTGGCGTGTACGGCGTAGGGATCGGCCGTGTCATACCGCAGGCCCGCCGGTACAGGCAGTGAGGACTCGCTCGACACAACGAGGCGCAGGTGCAGCTCGCAGCTGACCGTGGTGTTCATAAGCGCCAGGGCCTTTCGCTCAGTGTGCGCTCGGGGATTCGCACGTCGGCCACATCGACATGCCACCTACGGTGCCGTTGTAAACCCCTCTGTCTGTTTTGTGATGGATGAGGCCCCTCTTTCGGCGGTATGCAACCGGGTTCAATAGGGCCATTTCGGTAGTACGTGCGAGCCGGGAAGTTGGGGTAGCTTGGGAATATGAATGCGGAGAGTGACGAGCGGGCAAAGGTCTCCGAATCGGCGGCCGATACGCCCGCCACGGGGGGCGTGACCACGGAGGCGCCGGTGGCCGAGGCGGCACTCGGTTCCCGGGCGCCCGAATTCATCAAACGGCGGCGCACGCTCCACCTCAGCTGGCAGGTGGGGGTCTTCCTGGTCGGCCTGGCCGTGGTGGGCGCCGGAGTGGCGATGCTCGTCCTGCCCGGTCCCGGCTGGGTGGTGATCTTCGGCGGCATGGCGATCTGGGCGACCGAGTTCGTCTGGGCGCAGCTGGTGCTCCGCTGGACCAAGCGCAAGGTCACCGAGGCGGCCCAGCGGGCCCTCGACCCCAGGGTGCGGCGCCGCAACATCATCCTCACCGCCACCGGTCTGGTGATCATCGCGGTACTGGCGGGGATCTACCTCTGGAAGTTCGGTTTCCAGCTCCCCTGGAACATCCGCCGGTGACCGGCGGCCCCGCCGGCCGGGAAGCGGCCGTGGGCGAGGCCCGGGAGTGGTCATGGGTACCCGCTGACATGCGGTAATGTTTGCGGTGCGCCCGGGCGATTAGCTCAGCGGGAGAGCGCTTCGTTCACACCGAAGAGGTCACTGGTTCGATCCCAGTATCGCCCACCGCCCGGACCGAAGGCCCTGGAGATCAGCTCGAATGATCTCCAGGGCCTTCGGCGTCTTCCCGGCCCCCTGGTCATGGACGGCAGCCCGGCGAGCAGACTGTGCCGCATGGACTGGTGCCACTATCGCTTCCACGCCGTCTGGTCGCTGCCCGCCGCACCGGACGCCGTCTTCCGGGTGCTGGCCCGCCCCGACGACTACCCCCACTGGTGGCCCCAGGTCCGGGAGGCGACCCGGCTCGGCGAGCACTCCGGCACCCTGCGCATCCGCTCGGTGCTCCCGTACGACCTCCGGATCACCGCCACCGAGCGCCGCCTGGACCCGGACGCCCGGGTGCTGGAGGCGGAGCTCGACGGGGATCTCACGGGGTGGCTGAGCTGGCGGGTGGTCCCGGACGGGGCCGGGACCGGGGCCGCCCGCGCCGTCTACGACCAGGAGGTCGAGGTCCGGCTGCCCCTGCTGCGGCGCCTGGCGGTGCCCGGCCGGCCGTTCTTCCGGGCCAATCACGCGCTGATGATGCGGTCCGGACGCAAAGGTCTCGCCGCCCTGCTGGCGGGCGGCTGACGGAATTTGAAGGAAGGGCGCCGGGGCCTGTATGGTTCAGTGCGTTCCCGGGCGATTAGCTCAGCGGGAGAGCGCTTCGTTCACACCGAAGAGGTCACTGGTTCGATCCCAGTATCGCCCACCACAGTCGCACCACCTTCCAGGGCCGCCCACCAGGGCGGCCCTTGCTGGTTCTTGGGACTGTCCCGGCCCCGCGTTCAGCGCTCCTCGGCGTGCGCGCGGCGCTCCGCCTCCAGATCCACGAGCCGGAACTCCTCCAGGCGCATCATGAGCTGCGCGGCCTGCACCCAGGGCATACGGCCGTCACCGAAGTCCAGACCGCCGACGTCGTGCGGTACCGGTGCCGGGTGGCCCGGGCGGTACAGCACACCGTGCACCCCGCTCAGCGAGCAGCGGCGCACCCGCACGGCGGCGTACTGCCTGCGCAGGTGCGGGCAGGCCCGTACCGACAGCCAGGCGCACGCCAGGCAGACCGGCGGATGCCCGGTCACCATGTCGGCCGGCCAGGCGCCCGGGTCGTCGGGGTCCTCGCTCAGCAGCCACAGCAGGCCGTCGTCGGTGGCGTCCTTCGCGGCGGGCCGGCCGCACACCTGGCACAGCAGCGCGGCCATGGCGCGCCGCTGACGCAGGAAGTGCACCTTGCCGTACAGCGGTTTGCCCTTGCCCGGCATGCTCGGCATCCGCCGCCAGAGGATGCCGTCGCCGTCCCGGTCCCACGGCCGCTCATGGAGGTAGGCCAGCCTGCCCCGGCGCATGGTGACCTCGGGCTGCGCCGCTTCGGTCTCCGCCGACCAGGCGGCGATGAACGGCACACGGTCGGTCAGGCGCAGGGTGCCGACGGGACGGCGGTCGGGGTGGCAGGGCGTGGTGAGGTGACGACCTGATGACTGCTGCATGGGCGCTTCCCTGGGAACGGGGGCTGGGAATCCCCACTGTCAGCCGCCTGCGATCACGAACACACCCTGCGCCAGGCCCAGCTTCCGCGCAGAATTTCCCGGTCCAACCAGCAAGATTTGCCGTGGTCTTGTGGCCCTGCTGTTCGGCGTTACCGTTCAAGCAGGAACCACGCGTGCGTCGTAGCAGCCTCGGGAGGACCGTTGGCCGTCAAGCCTCGTAGTCGTCGCCAGGAGCAGACGCGACATGCTCAGGAACTACGCGCACGGGGGTGGAGCTGGGTGCAGGTGGCCGCTGAATTCTGTCGCCGCTACCGCGTCAACCCCCGTGTGGCGCACCGCATTGCCCGTGGTTGGAGCCAGGGGCAGGCCGCTGCGGCATGGAACGATCGGTGGCCTGACGACCCGAAAACGTTCAAGAACTTCTCGGCGTGGGAACTGTGGCCCGCATCCACTGGGCATGCTCCGGCGCTCGCCACCCTTGATCGTCTCGCCCAGCTCTATGAATGCACGGCGGGTGATCTGCTGACAGATATGTCGGACTACGGCACCAAAGCAGATGTGCCGCAGGGCAGCGGCTTAACGGGACCGGCGGGCGCAGTCGCACCGCTCACGCTGGTTCCGGCCCTTGTTGACACGTTGGCACACTTCGCGACCGACATAAATTACGTCGAACTGGCCGAGGAGGTCGTCATGTGGGTGCAAGGCGTGCCCAGCGAAATGAACCGCCGGAAGCTGTTGCAGAAGATCAGTACGGCGCTCACGGTTGCTGCTGCCACACCGCTGCTCGATGTGGCCGACCCGGATGTGCTGGATCGCGCGGCCGCAGTGCTGGACAACCCGCGCCGGATTGACGCTGCCCTGATCACCCAGGCCGAACGCGGAATCAAGGACTTCCGCATGCTGGGTGACGTACTCGGGCCCCAGGTGGCTCTGCAGACCGCGCTCACCCAGCGGAGGGTGACCAGGGAGCTCGCCGCCAACGCGCCGAGCAACCTTCGGCCACGGGTGCTCTCGCTGTACGCCGAACTCAGCCAGCTGGTCGGCTGGGAGCTGTTCGATATCGGTGACTACCGGGCTGCGGCGTACTACTACGATGACGCTCGTACGGCCGCGCACGACGCCGAAAACGTCGAGCTGGTGACGTATATCTTGAGCACCATGAGCCAGCTCGCTACCTGGCAGGGCAAACCCCGGGTCGGCATCGACCACGCCATCGCGGCGCAGGAATGGGCCTCTCGGGGGGACAGCCAGATGGCGCGGGCCTACTCGGCAGACGTGGCCGCACGAGCGTATGCCGCGGCCGGAGACACCGGCAGAGCGCGAGCCGCATTGGATGCCGAACGTACCGCCGCCGCCGAAGTGTTCGGCAGTGACGTACCGCTGGCTTCATGGTGGTACTTCTACGATGAGTCGTACTACTGGGGAATCCGTGGCGAGGTGAGCCTCGCGCTCAATGATCCGGCCGACGCGCTGCATGCCTCGGTAAAAGCGCTGCCGCTGCTCGACCCGGCCAACGTGCGCGACTACGCGCACACGCTGACGCACCAAGCGAGGGCTCATGTCCTGCAGGGTGACGTGCACGAGGCATCGCAGGTCGTCGTCGAGGCCGCCCGCCTCACGGCGGTCAACCGGTCGCCGCGGTTGGAACATAGCATCCGGGGCGTGCGGACGAGCCTCTCACCATGGCAGCGTACGAAAGCAGTGCGGGGGCTCGATGAGGCGTTGCGTGCGTATGGCTTCGGCAGCGTCAAGGCGTAGCGCCGGCACCTGACCGGTCGCGGGGCGGTCTGCCGCCTCGCTCAGAGCGAGCTGTTCCGGCTGGTGACTGCTGGCGATGTGGTGTGATCACCAACTCAGCGCTTCGCCGCAGTGGCCGGCGAAGTCCTGGAGGCTGTCCAGGACGACGTCCGCTCCGGCCCGGCGGAGTTCATCGGCGGTACTGTCGCCGCTGGCGACCGCGACGGCCAGCGCATCCGCGTCGCGGGCGCCGCGAACATCATGAGGCGTATCGCCCACGACCACGGTCCGAGTGCCGGCGAAGCCCTGACCGTACTTCTCCGACGCCCGCTTGCGCGCCTGCCGGACCAGATCGGCCCGGTCGCTGCCGTCGTCGCCGTAGCCGCCCACCGCGAAGTCGAGGCCATCCGCCAGGCCGAGAGCGGTCAGTTTGGTCGTGGCGACAGGGCGTATGTTGCCCGTGACGGCTGACTGGACGGTGTGCCGCGCGGCGCATGACGCGATGGCCTCCCGCGCTCCGGGCAACACCGAGCCGGCTTCGCGCATGCGGTCGGTGAGCTGATCGGCGGCTGTCGCGAGAGCGGCATAGAAGTCGGCGAAGAGGGCCTCCGGTTCGTGGATCCCGTTCAGTCGCAACGTCTCCGTCATGATCGCTTGCTCGGTTCGACCCGACATCTCAGCCAGGCGGTCCAGCGGTCGACCGGTCACCCTCTCGAACGCCTGAGCGTAGATGGCCCGGCTGACCCCACCGCCGATGTTCACAAGGGTGTGGTCCACGTCCCAGAGGATCAGGCGTCGTCCCGGGCGGACTCGGCCGAGCGCAGCATTGTTCATGGGCATGGGGGCCAGCGTAGAGCGTTCGTCTCCTTGTGGTGGAGGGACGTTTTGTTGTTCCTGGGAGAGGACCGGTCCGTCGTTCGGGGCGAGCCGGTCCGTTGGGGGCGGGGCTCCTGGTGGGGGTCACGCGGCGGCGGGGAGGTCCGGGCGGAGGGGCCAGGCCTCGTCGACGGGTTCCTCCGAGCCGTTGCGGGCGAACCAGGCCTGGAGGCCCCGGGCCTGGGCGGCGTGCCATTCGCCCTGGAGGGTGTGCAGTTCGGCGGGGGAGAGCCGCTCCAGGCGGGCGGCGAAGCGGCGGCCCACCGCCCGGACGACCTCCAGCGCCGCGAAGGCGTCGGCCGCCGCGTCGTGCGCGCCGGTCAGCTCGACGCCGTAGTGCGCACAGAGGTCCGTCAGCGTCCGGCGGCCCTTGCGGTACCGGTCCAGCTGCTTGTCGAGCACCCACGGGTCCAGCACCCGCAGCGGGGTGCCGCTCAGGTACCGGTCCAGCGACGAGGCGCGATGGCGGCGCAACTCGCGGTCCAGCAGCGTGAGATCGAACGGCGCGTTCATCACCACCAGCGGCCGGCGCGCGGTGCACTGCTCGGACAGCACCGTGCCTATCTCCGCCATCACCGGCGCCGGCCAGCGGCCGTGGCGCTGGAGGTGGTCGTCGGTCAGTCCGTGCACCGCCACGGCGGCGGGCGGCACCGGTATGCCCGGACTCACCAGCCAGCGGGTGACCCGCACCCGGCCGCCCGCCGCGTCCTGCACGACGACGGCGGCCGACACGATGCGGTCCCGCTCGACGTCAACTCCGGTGGTTTCCGTGTCGAATGCGGCCAGCGGCCCTTCGTACCAGAGCGTCATTCCCCGAACTCCTCGCACGATCCTGGCAGATGGCGGGAACCTCCTGCCCGAATCGGTGATACCCGGGCTGTTTGCCCCGTACGCAACCCGGCGACAACACAAGTGACGGGGCGTCCGGCCGGCGTCCCGTCGGACGGAATCCGCACGCTCGACCGGCCCGGAAGGCACGAAGAGCCATGGCGCTCCCGCAGCCCGAACCCGGGGAGCTGCTGCCTCGGTGGGCTCCACCCCGGGGCGCACTCGCCACCACCGCCTGTATGGAAACCCTCCAAGTCGGCTATCTCCACGCGGTCGCGGCCGCCGCCGGCTGCTCGCTCGCCCAGCCCTTTCCGGACAACGGCATCGACTGGCACGTGAGTCACGGCGCCCCCGGCCACACCGTGGACGACGAGGTGACCATCAAGATCCAGCTCAAGTGCACGTACCAGATCCCCCCGCGCCCGCCGGGGCCCGCGTTCTCCTTCACCCTCGACAACGCCCACCTGGTGAAGCTGGCCCGCACCCCGGTCGCGGTGCACAAGATCCTGGTCGTGATGCTCGTCCCGCGCAGCCAGGAGGACTGGCTGCGGGCCGGGCACGACCGGCTCGACCTCAGGCACTGCTGCTACTGGACCAATCTGGCCGGACACCCGGTCACCGGACGGCGCCGCACCACCGTGCGGGTGCCGACGAACCGCATCTTCGACGACCGGGCGCTCCGCGGGATCATGGGCCGGGTCGGGGCGGGAGGGAGACCCTGATGCACCGGCCGACCGACGGGCCCGGACGGCCCGGCCCCGAGCACCCCGAGCCTCCCGAGCGGCTTGAGTACCCCGAGCGCCCCGCGTACCTTCCGGACGCCGAGGGCGGCGGGCCCCGCGATGCCGGCGACCCCGGCGGCCCCGGTACCGCGCCGTTCCGGCGTACCGGGGCCTTCGACCCCGCGCCGACCCCGCCGGTCGACCCCGCCCGGGTCGATCCCCGGGTACTCGGCGCCCTGCTGGACCGGCACGGCTGGCGCAGACGCGGCGCGGCGGACGGGGCGTACAGCCGCTGGACCCCGCCCGACCCGGCCGCGGGGCCGGCCAGTCTGCTGGTGCCCGAGAGCCGGGCCTACCCGGACTGCGACGACCTGCTGGGCGAGGCCCTCACCGCGCTCGCCCGCTGCGGCGCCCCCGCCGCCCGCGAGGTGCTCACCGGGCTCACCGTGCCCAGCGACGAGATCCGCTGGTGGCGCGAGGTGCCGCCGGGTCCGTCCGGTGCCGTTCCCTGGACCGGCCAGGAGCAGCTGCGCGCCGCCGCCCGGGGGATGCTGCTGGCCGGCGCCCTCGCCGCCTGCGACCGGGCCGGCTACCACGGCGCCCGGCACCGGCGGCGGGCCCGCGCCTTCCTGGACGGGGTGCTGGTCGGCGCCGCCCCGGACGGCCGGGGCCTCACCGCCTTCGTGCCGGTCACCCCCGGCCGGGCGGTCACCGCGCGGCTGCACCGGGCGCTCACCGCCGCCCGGGACGCGGTGGACTACCAGCGCACGGCCGGCGGCTTCGACGTGCCCGGGGTCTCCGGCGCCCCGGGCGCCTTCGCCGCCTTCGACGCGGCCGTGGCGGCGGGCGTCAGCCGGGAGCTGACCGAGGCGCTGGTCGCCCTGGTGCGGGGCACCGAGGGAGCGGGCGTCGCCCTCGCCTGGGCACCCGCCGCCGGAGTGCCGGACGGCTGCGCGGCCCGGCCGGAACCGGTGGAGTTCTCGCCCGGCGACCTCCCCGCCCTCCGCGAGGCGGGCGCCCGCTATCTGCGCGACGAGCCCTCGGTGCCGGTGCGGCTGACCGGCGCCGTGGTGCGGCTGCGCAGGTCCGGCCCGGACGGCGCCGGCACGGTACGGCTCCGGGTGCTGGCCGGCGCCGATGTGCCGCAGGTCCGGGTCACCCTGGACCCGGAGGCGTACCGCACCGCCGGGCACGCCCATCTGGCCGGGCTGCCGCTGCGGGTGTCCGGGCGGCTGGAGAGCCGGGGCGGCTTCCGCCGGCTGACCGATGCCTCCGGCGTGGCCCCGGTCCGGGTGGACCCGGCCGAGCGGGAGCGGCTGCTCAAGGCGCTGCGCGCGGACGACCCGGGGGAGGCGGGGGTGCTGGAGGGGTAGCCCGCAGCTCTACGGCGGCGGTGCGCCGGGCGCGGCCACCGGGAACCACGCGGGCACCGGCACCGGCACCCGGGGAGGACGGGACTGGACGGGCCGGTGCCGGGAACCGCTCGGGCACCGGCACCGGCACCCGGGAGGACGGGACCGGACGGGCCCGGTGCCAGGAACCACGCGGGCCAGCACCGGCACCCGGGGAGGAACGGGACTGGACGGGCCGGGTGCCGGGAACCGCTCGGGCACCGGCACCCGGGAGGGCGGGAGCCGCGCGGGACCGGCTCCGGCACCCAGGGAGGACGGGGCCGGACGGGCCCGGTGCCGGGGGCCACGGGGAACCGGGGCCGGCGGCCAGGAGGAACCGGTGCCGGGTGGCCGCGCGGACCAGGGTCGGTGCCGGGGCCGGGGAGGAAGCGTGCGGGGGCAAACCGTTTCGCGGGCGGGGCGGGCCGCTCGGTACCATCTGAAGCCGTAGTGGCTACCCACTACGGCTTCAGAGCTCCCCCTTCCAGTCAGGAGAACCCGGTGTCAGACGTCCGTGTGATCATCCAACGCGATTCCGAGCGGGAAGAGCGCGTGGTGACGACGGGCACTACCGCCGCCGACCTCTTCTCCGGGGAGCGCACCGTCGTCGCCGCCCGGGTGGCCGGGCAGCTCAAGGACCTCAGCCACGAGGTCGCGGACGGCGAGACCGTCGAGCCGGTCGAGATCTCCTCGCCGGACGGTCTCGACATCCTGCGTCACTCCACCGCCCATGTGATGGCCCAGGCCGTGCAGGAGCTCTTCCCCGAGGCCAAGCTCGGCATCGGCCCGCCGGTCCGGGACGGCTTCTACTACGACTTCGACGTCGCGCGCCCCTTCACCCCCGACGACCTCAAGGCCGTCGAGAAGAAGATGCAGGAGATCCAGAAGCGCGGCCAGCGCTTCGCCCGCCGGGTGGTGAGCGACGACGCCGCCCGCGAGGAGCTGGCGGACGAGCCGTACAAGCTGGAGCTGATCGGCCTCAAGGGCAACGCCTCCAGCGAGGACGGCGCCAGTGTCGAGGTGGGCGGCGGCGAGCTGACCATCTACGACAACCTGGACGCCAAGACGGGCGAGCTGTGCTGGAAGGACCTCTGCCGGGGCCCGCACCTGCCGACCACCCGGAACATCCCGGCGTTCAAGCTGATGCGCAACGCCGCCGCCTACTGGCGCGGCAGCGAGAAGAACCCGATGCTCCAGCGCATCTACGGCACCGCCTGGCCGTCCAAGGACGAGCTCAAGGCCCACCTCGACTTCCTCGCCGAGGCCGAGAAGCGCGACCACCGCAAGCTCGGCAACGAGCTGGACCTCTTCTCCGTCCCGGACGAGATCGGCTCCGGCCTCGCGGTCTTCCATCCCAAGGGCGGCATCATCCGCCGGACCATGGAGGACTACTCCCGCCGGCGGCACGAGGAGGAGGGGTACGAGTTCGTCTACACCCCGCACGCCACCAAGGGGCGGCTCTTCGAGACCTCGGGCCACCTGGACTGGTACGCCGACGGCATGTACCCGCCCATGCAGCTCGACGAGGGCGTGGACTACTACCTCAAGCCCATGAACTGCCCGATGCACAACCTGATCTTCGACGCGCGCGGCCGTTCCTACCGCGAACTGCCGCTGCGTCTCTTCGAGTTCGGGACGGTGTACCGGTACGAGAAGTCCGGCGTGGTGCACGGGCTGACCCGCGCCCGCGGCTTCACCCAGGACGACGCGCACATCTACTGCACCAAGGAGCAGATGGCGGAGGAGCTGGACCGCACCCTCACCTTCGTCCTCAACCTGCTGCGCGACTACGGTCTGACCGACTTCTACCTGGAGCTCTCCACCAAGGACGAGACCAAGTTCGTCGGCTCGGACGAGGCGTGGGAGGAGGCCACCGAGACCCTGCGCCAGGTGGCCGAGCGGCAGAACCTCCCGCTCGTCCCGGACCCGGGCGGCGCGGCCTTCTACGGCCCGAAGATCTCGGTGCAGTGCAAGGACGCCATCGGCCGGACCTGGCAGATGTCCACGGTCCAGCTCGACTTCAACCTGCCGGACCGGTTCGACCTGGAGTACACCGCCGCCGACGGCACCAAGCAGCGGCCCGTCATGATCCACCGGGCGCTGTTCGGCTCCATCGAGCGGTTCTTCGCGGTGCTCCTGGAGCACTACGCGGGCGCCATGCCGCCGTGGCTGGCCCCGGTCCAGGCGGTCGGCATCCCGGTCGGTGACGCGCATGTCGACTATCTGCGGGAGTTCGCCGCCGACGCGAAGAAGAAGGGCCTGCGGGTGGAGGTGGACGCCTCCTCCGACCGGATGCAGAAGAAGATCCGCAACCAGCAGAAGCAGAAGGTGCCGTTCATGGTCATCGTCGGCGACGACGACATGAACGCCGGCACGGTCTCCTTCCGCTACCGGGACGGCTCCCAGGAGAACGGCATCCCGCGCGAGGAGGCGCTGGCGAAGCTGGCCGACGTGGTGGAGCGGCGCGTCCAGGTCTGAGCACCGCACGCGTTTCCGCTGCCTGCCGCGAGGGGCGGCCCTGTCCGGGGCCGCCCCTCGCGGCGTGCTCGGTCACCCGTACGGAATATGCTGGCCCGCATGACGACTGAGCCGGAACAGCAGATCGGAGTCGGGACGCCTGACGCGTTCCAGCGCCTGTGGACGCCCCACCGGATGGCGTACATCCAGGGGGAGAACAAGCCCACCGGCCCGGGTGCCGACGACGGCTGCCCGTTCTGCTCGATCCCGTCCAAATCCGACGAGGACGGGCTGGTCGTCGCCCGGGGCGAGAAGGTCTACGCCGTGCTCAACCTCTACCCCTACAACGGCGGTCATCTGATGATCGTCCCGTTCCGGCATCTGGCGGACTACACCGAGCTGGACGACGCCGAGACGGCCGAGCTGGCCGAGTTCACCAAGCAGGCGATGACGGCGCTGCGCACCGCCTCGGGCGCGCACGGTTTCAACATCGGGCTCAACCAGGGCGCGGCGGCGGGCGCGGGGATCGCCGCCCATCTGCACCAGCACATCGTGCCGCGCTGGGGTGGTGACACCAACTTCATGCCGGTGGTCGCCGCCACCAAGGTGCTGCCGCAGCTCCTCGCGGACACCCGCCGGATGCTGGCCGACGCCTGGCCGGTCCGCTGATCCATGAATCTTTTGATCTTTCTGGATCGCTGATCTTCCGAGCCGCTGATCCCGCCCGGTCCCGCCCGGGTCCCGTGGGATCCGCCTGACGGTTGTTCCGTACCGGGCGCGTACGCCTCCGCCCCGTACCGGTGCTCCGGACGCGCCCCGGCCCCCGTGCTCGGAAGATCACGGGGGCCGGGGCACGTCCTGCGGGGCCGGAGCCGTACGGGTACGGGGGGAGCCGTCAGGCGTCGTAGGCGTCGGCGCGGCGGGGGGACGGGTCCTGGACGCTGCCGCTGAGGACCATGGACCGGTTGCTGAACCGCTCGGTGTCCACCCCGTGGTCGTCCAGCGTCCTGATGGTCGCCCGGTGCACGGCGCGCATCACCGGGGTCGCCGCGCGGATGGCGTCGTCGGCCATGAACCGGTGGCGCCAGGGCTGGTCGGCCCAGGCGTGCCGCAGGCCGAACGGCTCGGGCAGCACCAGCTTGCCGCCGAGGTGGTCGAGGACCGGCGGGAACCAGGTGAGCGGGGCGCGGGCGGCCAGCCGTACCACCTCGTTGGTCTCCACCAGCGGCAGCGGGATCGTCTTGGTCTCCCAGAACCGGACGGACTTGGAGACGGTCCTGGACTTGGGGCTCGGCTTGGTGGTGAACAGCGGGTGCACCGGGCCCAGGGCGTGGCCGGTCACCTCGATCCGCAGGGTGTGCAGCAGCGCCGTCACGGTGACCATCATGGTCAGGACCAGCTGCCCGTCCCAGAGGACGAACTGCACGCCCAGATAGTGCCGGTCGCCCTTGCCGAACTGGTTCTCGTTGCAGATGCGCTGTATCTCGTGCGGCTTCACCTGGAAGCCGACCACGTTCTCGCTCGCCGGGCGGGCCACCGCCGCGGCGCCCTCCCCGACCGGGGAGACGATCCAGTGGTTGACCACCGGCGTCGGGAAACCGGTCTTCAGCGTGCCGCGCTCCAGCAGCTTGAGCTCGTCGTGGATGGGCCGGATCACGTCCCAGGTCCGGAAGGCGTGGATCTCCCGCCCCTCCTGGGGGACCAGTTCCTCGGCCAGCTGCCAGCTGCCCCAGCGGGTGCCCATGCCCAGTATTCCCTTGGGCCCGGCGTAGAAGACGACATTGGAGCGCTGCTCGGCGCCGAGCTTCGCCAGCGACTGGCGCAGTTCCTCGGCGGCGGTCTCGCCCGGGTTCTGGGGCACCGCCTCGGGGAGCTTCGGGCCGACCGCGCCACCCGTCAGCAGCGACTCCCAGTGCGCCCGCAGCGTCTGCGCGGTCTTCTCGCAGACCCGCTTGGCGAGGAACCAGCCGATCACCGGAGCGACGAACATCACCCGCAGATAGATCGCCGGCAGCCCGCCGAACGGCATCCGGACCCAGAAGAGCACCGCCAGCACCCCCACCGCGAGCACCATCGCGGTGCCCAGCGCCCCGGCGCCCTTGTTGGAGGCGCCCGAGAGCGTGCGGCGGAGCTGGAAGACGGCGAGCCAGATCAGCAGACCGGGCAGGAAGACCACACCGAAACCGACGGTGATCAGGGTGAGCGTCCGGTCCCGCCGCCGCCGGACGCGGTTGGCGGCCAGGCAGTGCTCCACCACCGGCTGCGGCTCGGTGCCGAAGGACTGGATCAGCGGCGCCCGCGCGCCGCCGAGCATCCGCGCCTGCACCGCGCGCGCGAACGCCTCGCCGAGATTGGGCTCGAAGAGACTGAACCGGCCTTTGACGACGGTCGACTTGTGCACGTCGTTGTCGGCCTTGAGGATCTCCTCGACCGGACCGTCGCGGTACGCGGCGGAGGCGAGCGCGTTCGTCGCCACGGTCCCGCCGCCCGAGCCCTGGATCGGGACCTGCGCCCCGACGCCGAAACTCTCACTTGTCACTGCCGTCACTGCCGCCCCCATCGCCGCGTCCGCCACCGTGGCATCCGTCGCCCTCTCCCGCCACTGCGCCCGTTCCCAACGCCCGTAGCCCGTACACCTGCTGAGCGGGGCACTACAGCGTATCCGCGTCCCGTCGCCCGCGTCAGGAGACGGCCGAATGCCGCCCCCGGGAGTGCCGGATGCCGCCCCTCGGGGATGCCGGAAGCCGCCGCCGGAGACGCTGAACGCCGCCGCCGGGGATGCCGGAAGCCGGCGCCCGGGAGCCGCCACCCGGGAGCGCGGAAGTCGCGGCCCGGCGCCCGGGGTCCGGGCCGTTCCCCGTACCAGGAACGGCCCGGCCTCCGCCCGCCGCCGGTGCCGGCCGGCCGTGCCCCGGCCGCGTCCCTCAGAGCTGCCCGGCCGTCTCCCGGAGCCGGTCGGCCACCTGCTGGGGCATCGCCTCATGGCGTACGTAGGACCGGTCGAAGCGGCCGGTGCCGTGCGAGAGGGACCGCAGCTCGACCGCGTACCGGCCGATCTCCAGCTCCGGCACGTCCGCCCGCACCAGCGTCTGGCCCGGTCCCGCGGGCTCGGTGCCGACCACCCGGCCGCGCCGCCCGGACAGGTCGCTCATCACCGGGCCGACGTACGCGTCCGGGATCAGCACCCGCACCTCGGCCACCGGCTCCAGCAGATTGACCCGCGTCCCGGACGCGGCCTCGCGCAGCGCGAGCGCGCCCGCCGTCTGGAAGGCGGCGTCCGAGGAGTCCACCGAGTGCGCCTTGCCGTCGCGCAGGGTGATCCGTACGTCCACCAGCGGATGCCCGGCCGCCACCCCGCGCGCGGCCTGGGCGCGGACGCCCTTCTCCACGGACGGGATGAACTGGCGCGGGACGGCACCGCCGACCACCTTGTCCACGAACTCGATGCCCGAGCCGGGCGGCAGCGGCTCCACCTCGATCTCGCAGATCGCGTACTGGCCGTGGCCGCCGGACTGCTTCACATGCCGGCCCCGCCCCTCCGACCGGTCGCCGAAGGTCTCCCGCAGCGCCACCTGGTGCGGTACGACGTCGACCTGGACGCCGTACCGGGTGCGCAGCCGCTCCAGGGCCACGTCCCGGTGCGCCTCGCCCAGGCACCAGAGGACCAGCTGATGGGTGTCCTGGTTCTGCTCCAGGCGCATGGTCGGGTCCTCGGCCACCAGCCGGGCCAGCCCCTGGGAGAGCTTGTCCTCGTCGGCCTTGCCGTGCGCCTGGATGGCGAGCGGCAGCAGCGGTTCGGGCATCGCCCACGGCTCGACCAGCAGCGGCCGGTCCTTGCCGGAGAGGGTGTCGCCGGTCTCGGCGGCCGTCAGCTTGGCGACACAGGCGAGGTCGCCGGCGATGCACCGGTCCAGCGGGCGCTGCTGCTTGCCGAAGGGGGAGGAGAGGGCGCCGATCCGCTCGTCGAGATCGTGTGCCGTACCGGTCGCGCCGCCACCGGGACCGCCGTCGCCGCCACTGTCGCCCTGACCCGCGTGACCGGCCGCCCTGCCGGTGTTGCCGCCGTTGCCGGTGTTGCCGCCGTTGCCGGTCCGGCCGGGGGCGTGGGCGCCGTCCGCCCGGGCGCGGCCGGCGCCGGGCCCGCCCGACACATGGACCGTCTGGTCCGGGCGGAGGGTGCCGGAGAAGACCCGTACCAGTGAGATCCGCCCCACATACGGGTCGGAGGCGGTGCGCACCACCTCCGCCACCAGCGGCCCGTCCGGGTCGCAGGAGAGCTCCGGCCCCGGGGCGCCGTCCGGCGTGGTGACGGCCGGCGCCGGGCGCTCCAGCGGGGTCGGGAAGCCCCGGGTGATCAGATCGAGCAGCTCGACCGTGCCCAGCCCCTGGGCGGCGCCGGGCGCGGCGGGGGCGGCGGTGAGCACCGGGTGGAAGGAGCCCCGGGCGACGGCCGTCTCCAGGTCCTCGATCAGCGTCTTGAGGTCGATGTCCTCCCCGCCGAGATAGCGGTCCATCAGGGACTCGTCCTCGCTCTCGGCGATGATCCCCTCGATCAGCCGGCCGCGCGCCGCCGCCAGCACCGGGGCCTGGCGCTCGTCCGGCGGGTTCTCCTGCCGGGTGCCGGAGGAGTAGTCGAAGATC
This sequence comes from Streptomyces pyxinae, assembly GCF_024756275.1. Classification (GTDB taxonomy): domain Bacteria; phylum Actinomycetota; class Actinomycetes; order Streptomycetales; family Streptomycetaceae; genus Streptomyces; species Streptomyces pyxinae. The sequence goes on from NZ_JANUGQ010000007.1 coordinate 238,359, forward strand.
TTCTGGGTGAGCAGCCCGACCAGTCCGGTGGCGGGCGCGTGGCCGTCGGCCGCCTCGGCGCCGTACACCGGGAGGTAGAGCGGGAGGATCGCGTCGGGGTCGTCGCCGCCGAAGATCTCGCCGAGCACGGTGGTGAGCCGCTCGAAGTCGGTACGTGCGGTGTCCAGGTGGGTGACGACCACGGCCCGGGGCATCCCGACGGCCGCGCACTCCTCCCACACCGCCCGGCAGGAACCGGCCACGGCGTCGGCCTCCTGGGCGGCCGAGACGACGAAGAGGGCCGCGTCCGCCGCGCGCAGACCGGCCCTCAGCTCACCGACGAAGTCGGCGTATCCGGGGGTGTCCAGAAGGTTGATCTTGTAGCCGTCCCACTCCAGCGGGACGAGCGAGAGCTGTACGGAGCGCTGCTGGCGGTGCTCGATCTCGTCGTAGTCGGAGACCGTGGCGCCGTCCTCGACCCGGCCCGCCCGGTTGACCGCTCCGGCGGTCAGCGCGAGCGCCTCGACCAAGGTCGTCTTGCCCGATCCGCTGTGGCCGACCAGCACCACGTTCCGTACCGACGCGGGGCGGTCGGCCGTAACTGCTCTGCCGGCGGCTCCGGGGTGGGTGTTCGCCTTGTCGCCCATGCTTGTTCCTCCCGGTCAGGGGACTGCTCGGTGAGGTGGGGGCGCGGGCGCGCGGGAGACCGCGCGGACGGGGCCGGGGCTCCAGCGGTGCCCGCGGTGGTCCTTCGAGCTTTCCACTCCCGCGCGGTGCCGTCCATACGGCGGACATCCGGCCGCCGCCCGCCCGTCATCGGCCGCCTGCCCGGCCGCCGCCCGCCCGTCACCGGCCCCCTGCCCGTCCCCGGCCGGCCGTCACCCGGCCCTGCCCGTCACCGCCCGCCCGTTCCCGGCCAATCGTCATCGGCCGCCTGGCTGCCCGTCCCCGGCCGGCGGTCCGGATGCCGGGGCCGTACGGTCAGGGCCGCGCGAGGTCCGGTGGGGTCCGGCGCCGGGGGCCGGGCCCCGGGCATGGCCGGTACCGGCGCCGGGGCGTGGTGCCCGGCGGTGGCGGCCGGGCGGGCGTGGCTACGATGGGCCAGCCGGTGGCCGTAGGGGCCGCGCGGCCCACCGACCCCTCGGGAAGGCCATGCTGAACAAGTACGCGCGTGCGTTCTTCACGCGTGTTCTCACGCCGTTCGCCGCGTTTCTGCTCCGGCGGGGGGTGAGCCCCGACGCCGTCACGCTCGTGGGAACGGCCGGTGTGGTGGCGGGCGCGCTGGTCTTCTTCCCGCGCGGCGAGTTCTTCTGGGGCACCATCGTCATCACCCTCTTCGTCTTCTCCGACCTGGTCGACGGCAACATGGCCCGGCAGGCCGGGGTCTCCAGCCGCTGGGGAGCCTTCCTGGACTCCACGCTGGACCGGGTCGCGGACGGGGCGATCTTCGGCGGCTTCGCGCTCTGGTACGCGGGCCGGGGCGACGACAATGTGCTCTGCGCGGTCGCGATCTTCTGCCTGGCCAGCGGCCAGGTGGTCTCGTACACCAAGGCGCGCGGCGAGGCCATCGGACTGCCGGTGGCGGTCAACGGACTGGTCGAGCGCGCCGAGCGGCTGGTGATCTCGCTGGTCGCGGCGGGTCTGGCCGGGCTGCACGGCTTCGGCGTGCCCGGCATCCAGATCCTGCTGCCGATCGCGCTCTGGATCGTGGCGGCCGGCAGTGCGGTGACGCTCGGCCAGCGGGTGGTGACGGTACGGCGGGAGGCCGCCGAGGCGGACGCGGCCGCCACTCAGGGGAAGGCGGTCTGATGGGGGACGCACGGGACCGGCTCACCGACGGTCTGTACGGGCTCGGCTGGGGCGCGGTGAAGAAGCTGCCCGAGCCGGTGGCGGCCGGGCTCGGCCGGCGGATCGCCGACACGGCCTGGCGGCGGCGCGGCAAGGGTGTCCTGCGGCTGGAGTCGAACCTGGCCCGGGTGGTGCCGGACGCCACCCCCGCGCGGCTGGCCGAGCTGTCCCGGGCCGGGATGCGCTCGTACATGCGGTACTGGATGGAGTCGTTCCGGCTGCCGGTCTGGAGCGAGGAGCGGGTACGCGCCGGATTCGACCCGCAGGACGTGTACCGGCTGACCGAGGGGCTCGTGGCCGGGAAGGGCGTCGTACTCGCGCTTCCGCACCTGGCCAACTGGGACCTGGCCGGGGTCTGGGTGACCCGGGCGCTCGGGGTGCCGTTCACCACCGTCGCGGAGCGGCTGAAGCCCGAGACGCTGTACGACCGGTTCGTCGCCTACCGGGAGTCGCTCGGCATGGAGGTGCTGCCGCACACCGGCGGCTCCGCCTTCGGCACGCTGGCCCGGCGGCTGCGCGCGGGCGGCCTGGTCTGCCTGGTCGCCGACCGGGACCTGTCCTCCTCCGGCGTGGGCGTCAAGTTCTTCGGAGAGACCGCGCGGATGCCGGCCGGCCCGGCGATGCTGGCCCAGCAGACCGGGGCGCTGCTGCTGCCGGTGACCCTCTGGTACGACGACTCGCCGGTGATGCGGGGGCGGGTGCACCCGGCGGTGGAGGTGCCCGAGACCGGGACCCGCGCCGAGAAGACCGCCGCCATGACCCAGGAACTGGCCGACGCCTTCGCCACCGGCATCGCGGACCACCCGCAGGACTGGCACATGCTCCAGCGGCTGTGGCTGGCGGACCTGGACGGGCCGCCGGGCGGGGCGGGGCGGTCCGGCGCGCCGGGCCCGGCCGGCGGGCCGGGTGCGGTGGGCCCGTCGGGTGCCTCCCGTCCGGCTGGTGGGTCGGGTGCGCCGGACCCGTCGGGTCTTTCGGATCCGGCCGGTCCGGCCGGTACGTCCGGTCCGTCGGGTGACTCTGGTCCGGCCGGTGCGTCCGGTGCGCCGGGGGCCTCCGGTGGCTCCGCCCCGGGGGAGCGTGCCTCGTGAGGATCGGCATCGTCTGCCCGTACTCCTGGGACGTGCCGGGTGGCGTCCAGTTCCACATCCGGGACCTGGCCGAGCATCTGATCGGCGGCGGCCACGAGGTGTCGGTGCTGGCCCCCGCCGACGACGACACCCCGCTGCCGCCGTACGTGGTCTCGGCCGGCCGGGCGGTCCCGGTGCCGTACAACGGCTCGGTGGCCCGGCTGAACTTCGGTTTCCTGTCGGCGGCCCGGGTGCGGCGGTGGCTGCGCGAGGGCACCTTCGACGTCATTCACATCCATGAGCCGGCCTCGCCGTCGCTGGGCCTGCTGGCCTGCTGGGCGGCGCAGGGGCCGATCGTCGCCACCTTCCACACCTCCAATCCGCGCTCCCGGGCCATGATCGCCGCCTATCCGATCCTCCAGCCGGCGCTGGAGAAGATCAGCGCCCGGATCGCGGTGAGCGAGTACGCCCGCCGGACCCTGGTGGAGCACCTGGGCGGTGACGCGGTGGTCATCCCGAACGGCGTGGACGTCGACTTCTTCGCCGGGGCCGAGCCCAAGGCGGAGTGGCAGGGCGGCACCCTGGGCTTCATCGGCCGCATCGACGAGCCACGCAAGGGGCTGCCGGTGCTGATGCGGGCGCTGCCGCGCATCCTGGAGGCCCGCCCGGACACCCGGCTGCTGGTGGCCGGCCGGGGCGACGAGGAGGAGGCGGTCGCCTCGCTGCCGGCCGGGATGCGCGGCCGCGTCGAGTTCCTGGGCATGGTCAGCGACGAGGACAAGGCCCGGCTGCTGCGGAGCGTCGACGTCTATGCGGCGCCCAACACCGGTGGCGAGAGCTTCGGCATCATCCTGGTCGAGGCCATGTCGGCGGGCGCCCCGGTGCTCGCCAGCGACCTGGACGCCTTCGCCCAGGTGCTGGACCAGGGCGCGGCCGGGGACCTGTTCGCCAACGAGGACGCCGAAGCGCTGGCCGCCGCCGCCGTCCGGCTGCTCGGTGACGCCGACCGGCGCGCCGGGCTGCGCGAGCGGGGCAGCGCCCATGTGCGGCGCTTCGACTGGTCCACGGTGGGCGCCGACATCCTGGCCGTGTACGAGACGGTGACCGACGGCGCCGCCTCCGTCGCCGAGGACGACCGCGCCACCGGCCTCCGCGCCCGCTGGGGCCTGGTCCGCGACTGAGCACGGCCGGGCTCGGGGGGCCTGGACTCCGGCCCGCTTCCGGGGGCTTCGGGGCCCGGTCCTGGCCGCGTTCGGGGGCTCCGGGGCCCGGTCACGGCCGAGCGTTCGGGGGCCCGGTCCCGGTCTCGTTCACGCGGTTTCGGGGGCTCCGGCGCCCGACTCCGATCTCGGGCCCGGGCCCGGTCCCGGCTCCGGTCACGCGTTTCCGGGGCCCCGGGTGCCGGGCGGTCGGTGCCCGTCCGGCGGCCCGAGGGTCGGGGCCGGTCCGGCGCTTTCCGGCGACCGGACGCCCGGTGCTCGGGCGGCCGGGGGACCGGCTCCGGTGCCCGGTGCTCAGGTGGCCGGGAAACGGCTCTGGTGCCCGCTGCCCGCTGCCCGCTGCCCGCTGCCTCAGGTGATCGGGTGCTCGATGAGGGTGACCCGGTTGCCGTCCGGGTCGGTGACCGGGGCGAACCGCACCCGGTCCTTCCCCGGCGCCACCGGTCCCGCGGTGATGCCCCGGTCGGCCAGCTCCGCCAGCGCCCGGTCCAGATCGGGCACCACCAGGTTCAGCAGCGTCCGCCCGGCGTGCTCCGGGTCCTGGAAGACCTGGAGCCAGCCGCCCGGCGTGAGGTGCCAGTCCGCCAGCCCCGCCATCGGCCGGGCGTCGGCGGGGCGGCCGAGCAGCCGCTCGTAGAAGGCCACCGCCGCCTCGATCTCCCGTACCGGCGCGACCGCCAGCACATGCGTCACCGACATGACCGTCAGTCCTTTCCGTTCCATTCGTCCCACCCTCTCCGCTCCGTCTCCCCGCCCATGGACGACCGGTCCGGTACGGAGAACTCATCGCCCGGGAGATCTCCGGTCCTTCCCGGCCGGTCATGCCCAGGGCGAACACCCGCCCCGGGCCCGTGCGTCCGGCGGCAGCATGAGGCGCATGACCGCCACCGTCCACCGACTCGATCTCGGCTACTTCCTCCGTCCCGCCGATGAGGCGGAGGAGGACCATCCACGCGCCGAACCGGTCCTCGCCTACCTGGTCCGGCACCGGGCCGGAACGCTGCTCTTCGACACCGGCGTCGGTGGCGGCGATCCGGCGGCCGAGGCGCACTACCGGCCCCGCCGCCACGATCTGGCGGATCGGCTGGCCGCCGCCGGGACCTCGCTCGGCTCCGTCGACCTGGTGGTCAACTGCCATCTTCACTTCGACCACTGCGGCGGCAATCCCCTGCTCGCCGGCCGCCCGGTCCTGGTCCAGCGCACCGAGCTGGCCGCCGCCCGGGCCGACGGGTACACCATCGACGCCCTGGTCGACTTCCCGGGCGCCCGGTACGAGGAACTGGACGGCCCCGCCGAGATCTGGCCGGGTGTCCATGTGGTGCCCACGCCCGGCCACACCGAAGGTCACCAGTCGCTGGTGGTGGCGGGGCCGGACGGCGCGACCGTGCTGGCCGGGCAGGCCCACGACTTCGCCTCGCACTTCGCCTCCGCCGAGATGGCCCGGCGCGCGGCCCTGGACCCGGGCCGCCCCGGCACCGGCGGCCCGCGTCCAGGGCCGTACCCGGGCTGGCTCGACACGCTCGCCGGCTTCCGTCCGCGCCGGGTGCTCTTCGCCCATGACCGGTCGGTGTGGGAAGGCACCCTCCCGGCGCCCCGGTAGCCTTGCCGCCCGTGATCGAAACCTTCATCTGGATCGTCGCCGCCCTGTGCGCGATCGGCCTGTACCTGAGCTGGACCGCCGGCCGGCTGGACCGGCTGCACGCCCGGATCGACGCCGCCCGCGCCGCGCTCGACGCCCAGTTGCTGCGCCGCGCCTCGGTCGCCCAGGAGCTGGCGACCTCGGGGATGCTCGACCCGGCGGCCTCCATCGTGCTCTACCAGGCGGCGCACGCGGCCCGGCAGGCCGAGGAGGACCAGCGGGAGGTCGCGGAGAGCGAGCTGAGCCAGGCGCTGCGCGCGGTCTTCGGGGAGCCGGAGCAGATGGAGGCGGTGCAGGAGGCGCCCGGCGGCGAGGAGGCGGCCGGGGAGCTGGCGGCGGCGGTCCGGCGGGTGCCGATGGCCCGGCGCTTCCACAACGACGCGGTACGCGCCGCCCGGGCGCTGCGCCGGCACCGGAAGGTCCGCTGGTTCCGGCTGGCCGGGCACGCTCCGTTCCCGATGGCCTTCGAGATGGACGACGAACCGCCCGTCGCCCTCGCCGCCCGCCCGGGCGGCTGAGCGGGGCGGCCCGGCGCCGGGCCGTAACCCGCCGGGTGGGCCGCACGCCCCGGTGGCGCGGAGGGCGGCTTGGCGGAGCGGAGGACGAGGGGCGCGGAGGGCCGGTGGAGCGCCGGCCGGTGGGCGGCGGACCGGCGGAGCCGGCGGCGGCGCGGACGACCGGCGACCGGCGGAGGCCCGGCCACCGGGCCCGAGCCCGGGAACCGCACCCCCGCCCCAGGGGCCACCGACGCCACGGGGCCTCCCCCGACCCGCCCGCCCCAGGCGTCCCGATACGGGCGCTGAGCTGCGGGTTCCCCGTGCGTTCGGTCACACCCGGCGGCCGGAAAACGAGCCACCGGCTCACCATTGGCCCTTGCCCCGGACCGGTCCGCCCCGGTTACCTCACGGTTGACGAAAACCCCGTTCTTCCGAGTGAGGTCCCTCCATGTCCAGCACCACCTCCCCGCAGACGCCCGAGACCGGCACCGCGCGCGTGAAGCGCGGCATGGCGGAGCAGCTCAAGGGCGGCGTCATCATGGACGTGGTCAACGCCGAGCAGGCGAAGATCGCCGAGGACGCCGGCGCGGTGGCCGTGATGGCCCTGGAGCGGGTCCCGGCGGACATCCGCAAGGACGGCGGCGTGGCCCGGATGTCCGACCCCAACATGATCGAGGAGATCATCGAGGCGGTCTCCATCCCGGTCATGGCCAAGTCCCGGATCGGCCACTTCGTGGAGGCCCAGGTCCTCCAGTCGCTCGGCGTCGACTACATCGACGAGTCCGAGGTCCTCACCCCGGCCGACGAGATCAACCACTCCGACAAGTGGGCGTTCACCACCCCCTTCGTCTGTGGCGCCACCAACCTGGGCGAGGCCCTGCGCCGGATCGCCGAGGGTGCGGCGATGATCCGCTCCAAGGGCGAGGCCGGCACCGGCAACGTGGTCGAGGCCGTCCGCCACCTGCGCCAGATCAAGAACGAGATCGCCAAGCTGCGCGGCTTCGACAACAACGAGCTGTTCGCCGCCGCCAAGGAGCTGCGCGCCCCCTACGAGCTGGTCAGGGAGGTCGCGGAGCTGGGCAAGCTGCCGGTCGTCCTCTTCTCGGCCGGCGGTGTGGCCACCCCGGCCGACGCCGCGCTGATGCGCCAGCTCGGCGCCGAGGGCGTCTTCGTGGGCTCCGGCATCTTCAAGTCGGGCGACCCGGCCAAGCGCGCCGCCGCCATCGTGAAGGCCACCACCTTCTACGACGACCCGAAGATCATCGCGGATGCCTCCCGCAACCTGGGCGAGGCCATGGTCGGCATCAACTGCGACACCCTGCCCGAGGCCGAGCGCTACGCCAACCGGGGCTGGTAATGACCTCCGGTACCCCGCTGATCGGCGTCCTGGCCCTCCAGGGCGACGTACGCGAGCACCTGATCGCCCTGGCCGCGGCGGACGCCGTGGCCAGGCCGGTCCGGCGCCCCGAGGAGCTGGCCGAGGTCGACGGCCTGGTCATCCCGGGCGGCGAGTCCACCACCATCTCCAAGCTGGCCGCGCTCTTCGGGCTGCTGGAGCCGCTGCGGGAGCGGATCGCCGCCGGGATGCCGGTCTACGGCACCTGCGCCGGTCTGATCATGCTCGCGGACAAGATCCTCGACCCCCGCTCCGGCCAGGAGACCCTGGGCGGCATCGACATGATCGTCCGCCGCAACGCCTTCGGCCGCCAGAACGAGTCCTTCGAGGCCGCGGTCGCGGTCACCGGGGTGGACGGCGACCCGGTGGAGGGCGTCTTCATCCGGGCCCCCTGGGTGGAGTCGGTGGGCGCGTCCGTGGAGGTCCTCGCGGAGCACGAGGGCCACATCGTCGCCGTACGGCAGGGCAACGCCCTCGCCACCTCCTTCCACCCCGAGCTGACCGGCGACCACCGGCTGCACGCCCTGTTCACCGGGATGGTGCGGACCGCGACGGCGCGGACGGCGGCGTGACGCGATCCCGGTAGGATCACTCGGGTTCGTATCGACAAGGGTTACGCGAAGGAGACAGGCAGATGTCCGGCCACTCTAAATGGGCTACGACGAAGCACAAGAAGGCCGTGATCGACGCCAAGCGCGGCAAGCTCTTCGCGAAGCTCATCAAGAACATCGAGGTCGCGGCCCGCACCGGCGGTCCGGACCCGGAGGGCAACCCGACGCTCTTCGACGCCATCCAGAAGGCGAAGAAGCAGTCCGTCCCCAACAAGAACATCGACTCCGCCGTCAAGCGGGGCGGCGGTCTCGAGGGCGGCGGCGTCGACTACGAGACGATCATGTACGAGGGTTACGGCCCGAACGGTGTCGCGGTGCTCATCGAGTGCCTCACCGACAACCGCAACCGCGCCGCCTCCGACGTCCGGGTCGCCATGACCCGCAACGGCGGTTCGATGGCCGACCCGGGTTCGGTCTCGTACCTCTTCAACCGCAAGGGCGTCGTGATCGTCCCCAAGGGCGAGCTCTCCGAGGACGATGTGCTCGGCGCGGTCCTGGAGGCGGGCGCCGAGGAGGTCAACGACCTCGGTGAGTCCTTCGAGGTGCTCAGCGAGGCCACCGACCTGGTCGCCGTCCGCACCGCGCTCCAGGAGGCCGGGATCGACTACGACTCGGCCGAGGCCAACTTCGTCCCGACCATGCAGGTCGAGCTGGACGAGGAGGGCGCGCGCAAGATCTTCAAGCTGATCGACGCGCTGGAGGACAGCGACGACGTGCAGAACGTCTTCGCCAACTTCGACGTCTCCGACGAGGTGATGGAGAAGGTCGACGCCTGATCCCGGGTGCCGCCTGATCCCGGGCGATGCCTGGCTCCGGGCGCCGGCCCGTCCGCACGGCGGACGGTCTCGGGTGCCCGCCCGCACGGCGTCCGACGCGGCGGGCCGACGGACTGATCCGTCGGCCCGCCGCGTCGTCGTTCCCCGTCGTCGTCCCCCTGCCGTCCTGCCGCCGCCGCCCCCTGCCACCCGTCTCCGGGCACTCCGCGGGGCCGTGTCGCGGGCGGTGCGGTGCGCCGTTGTCGGTCCCGGCCGATAGCCTGCGGCACACAGATGAAACACCTGAACGAACTGGGCCGGAGAGCCGGGGGAGGGGCGGAATGCGCGTGCTCGGGGTGGATCCGGGGCTGACCCGGTGCGGTGTCGGCGTCGTAGAGGGCGTCGCGGGCCGCCCGCTGACCATGCTGGGCGTCGGGGTGGTGCGCACCCCCGCCGACGCCGAGACCGGCCACCGGCTGGTCGCGATCGAGCGCGGCATAGAGGAGTGGCTCGACCGGTACGAACCCGAGCGGGTCGCCGTGGAGCGGGTCTTCAGCCAGCACAATGTACGGACCGTGATGGGCACCGCCCAGGCCAGCGCGGTCGCCATCCTCTGCGCCTCCCGGCGCGGCATCCCGGTCGCCCTGCACACCCCCAGCGAGGTCAAGGCGGCCGTGACCGGCAGCGGGCGGGCCGAGAAGGCGCAGGTCGGTGCCATGGTCACCCGGCTGCTGCGGCTCGCGGCCCCGCCCAAGCCGGCCGACGCGGCCGACGCCCTGGCCCTCGCCATCTGCCACATCTGGCGCGCCCCCGCGCAGAACCGCCTCCAGCGAGCCGTCGCCGCGCACCAGGCGGCCACGGCCCGGCCCGCGGCGGCGGTCGGCCGCCGGACAGCGGTGGCGCCCCCGGCGGTGGCCGCCCGCCGGCCGCCGAGCACCGGCCAGTCACCCGGCACCGATCAGCCACCGGCCACCGCCCTGCCGCCGGGCACCGATCAGCCACCGGCCTCTCCCCGAACACCTCAGGGAACACCTCAGGCGGGCCGTCAGGCGGCACCGGCCGCCGCCCCGCACGTCCCGGACGCATCGAAAGGCCGTACGTCATGATCGCCTTCGTGAGCGGCCCGGTCGCCGCCCTCGCCCCCACCACCGCGGTGATCGAGGTCGGTGGCGTCGGCATGGCCGTGCAGTGCACCCCCGACACCCTCTCCGGCCTCCGGATCGGGCAGGAGGCGAGGCTCGCCACCTCCCTGGTGGTCCGGGAGGACTCGCTGACCCTGTACGGCTTCGCCGACGACGACGAGCGCCAGGTCTTCGAGCTGCTCCAGACCGCCAGCGGCGTCGGCCCCCGGCTCGCCCAGGCGATGCTGGCCGTGCACCGCCCGGACGCGCTGCGCCGCGCGGTGGCCACCGGGGACGAGAAGGCGCTCACCGCCGTGCCCGGCATCGGCAAGAAGGGCGCCCAGAAGCTGCTGCTCGAACTGAAGGACCGGCTCGGCGCACCGCTCGGCGCCGCCGCCGGCCAGGGCATCGGGGCGCCCGTCACCGCCTCCTGGCGCGACCAGCTGCACGCGGCCCTGGTCGGCCTGGGGTACGCCACCCGGGAGGCCGACGAGGCGGTGGCCGCCGTCACCCCGCAGGCCGAGGCCACCGAGGGCACCCCCCAGGTCGGCACCCTGCTCAAGGCCGCTCTCCAGACCCTCAACCGCACCCGCTGAGTGTCCGGCCCGGGCCGAACACCGGCACCGCGCGCCGCCTCCCCCGGGACGCGACGTACGCTTTCGCTCCGTCCACCCCGGAGGGCGCGCGACACGCTTTCGCTCCACCGGTCCCGCCGGGGCCGCACCTCGTGGCCTCGCGGACGGATCGCCACGCGCGAGCCCGCTCCCCACCCTGGAGGGAATGCAACACCCTGGAGGGACCGCGACGCCCCTGGAGGGACCGCGACACCCCAGGAGGGACCGCAACGGACGCCGCGCCCGGCCCGGCATCCGGCCCTCCCGTCCGACCGCCGGCAGACCACCGGGGAGCCGCCCCACCGGGCGACCCCGGCCACCCGTACCCGTCCGAGACCCGAAGGCGAACCACCGTGAACTGGGACGACCCCGCGACCACGAGCGACGACACCGCCGCCGAGCGGCTGGTCGGCGCCTCCGCCGACGGCGAGGACCAGGCCGTCGAGGCGGCGCTGCGGCCCAAGTCCCTGGGCGAGTTCGTGGGCCAGGAGCGGGTCCGCGAGCAGCTCGACCTGGTGCTGCGGGCCGCCCGCGCCCGGGGCGCCACCGCCGACCATGTGCTGCTCTCCGGCGCCCCCGGCCTGGGCAAGACCACCCTCTCCATGATCATCGCCGCCGAGATGGGCGCCCCGATCCGGATCACCTCCGGCCCCGCCATCCAGCACGCCGGGGACCTCGCCGCCATCCTCTCCTCGCTCCAGGAGGGCGAGGTGCTCTTCCTGGACGAGATCCACCGGATGTCCCGGCCCGCGGAGGAGATGCTCTACATGGCGATGGAGGACTTCCGGGTCGACGTGGTGGTCGGCAAGGGCCCCGGCGCCACCGCCATCCCGCTGGAGCTGCCCCCGTTCACCCTGGTCGGCGCCACCACCCGGGCCGGGCTGCTGCCGCCGCCGCTGCGCGACCGGTTCGGCTTCACCGCGCACATGGAGTTCTACGCCCCCGCCGAGCTGGAGCGGGTGGTGCACCGCTCCGCCTCGCTGCTCGACGTGGAGATCGACACCGAGGGCGCCGCCGAGATCGCCGGCCGCTCCCGGGGCACCCCCCGGATCGCCAACCGGCTGCTGCGCCGGGTCCGGGACTACGCCCAGGTCAAGGCGGACGGCGTGATCACCCGGTCCATCGCGGGCGCCGCGCTCGGCGTCTACGAGGTGGACGACCGGGGGCTCGACCGGCTGGACCGGGCGGTCCTCCGGGCCCTGCTGAAGCTCTTCAACGGTGGACCGGTCGGACTCTCCACCCTGGCGGTGGCGGTGGGAGAGGAGCGGGAGACCGTCGAGGAGGTGGCCGAGCCCTTCCTGGTCCGGGAGGGCCTGCTCGCCCGGACCCCGCGCGGCCGGGTCGCGACCCCCGCCGCCTGGGCGCACCTCGGCCTGGTTCCCCCGCAGGCGGGCGGCGCCGGAGCCGGCCAGCAGGGTCTCTTCGGGGCATGACGCGGGGCGTTTCGCGGGGCGCGACATCCGGTGGCGGCGGGGCATGACGGCGGGGAGAGTCGCCCGGGGCGGAACCCCGGTGCCATGCTGAGCGTTGTTCCAACGATGCGGACTCGCCTAGACTCCGCCGATGCCGACCCTGCGGGGCCGGTGTACCCACCCCCGAAGACCAGGCCGCGGTGTTCCGCGTCCGTGCGAAGGATTTCCGTTCCGTGACTAACGTCTTCTCCTTCCTTCCGTTCATCGTCCTCATCGGGGCCATGTTCCTGATGACCCGCTCCGCCAAGAGGAAGCAGCAGCAGGCGGCGCAGATGCGCAATGAGATGCAGCCCGGCACCGGCGTACGGACGATCGGGGGGATGTACGCCACCGTCAAGGAAGTCGGCGACGACACCGTTCTGCTGGAAGTCGCGCCCGGCGTTCACGCGATCTACGCCAAGAACGCGATCGGCGCCGTCCTGGACGACGCCGAGTACAACCGGATCGTGCACGGCGAGGAGCCGGCCGACGAGACCGCCGCCGAGACGCCGGCCGTTCCGGACGACGCCTCCTCGCTCGTCGAGCCGGTCGACCCGGTCCGCCAGCTGGAGGCCAAGGAGGCCGCCGACGGCGCGGCCGAGCCGAAGGACGGCCCGGCCGGCCCGGCGAAGAAGGCCGACCTCACCAAGCAGACCGAGACCGACTCGGCCGGCCCCGTCGCCGGGGAGACGACCGAGGGCACCACCGGCAAGACCGAAGGCCCGACCGGTACCACCGGCAAGGCCGAGGGCGGCACCGAGGCGAAGTGACGCACCGCCGGGGACCGGGGACGCCGACCGGCGTCCCCGGTCCCCGGCCGGGGTTCACCTCGCGGGGGAGCGTCCCCACATCATTTCGTGGCCGCCCCGGGCACACCCGGCCCGGGGCGGTTGGACAGGGAGAATCGACAAGGTGGCAGCACCGAAGAAGGGCCGCGGGCCCTCGGGGGGCCAGGGCAGGCCGGGGCGGACCCTGGCACTGATCCTGATCGCGATGGCCGCGCTCACCGGCGCCATGTTCTGGTCCGGGGACACCACGCCCCGCCTGGGCATCGACCTGGCGGGCGGCACCACGATCACGCTCAAGGCGTCCCCCGAGCCGGGGCAGAGCCAGAGCGCGGTCAACCAGACCAATATGGCCACCGCGGTCGGCATCATCGAGCGGCGGGTCAACGGCCTGGGTGTCTCCGAGGCCGAGGTCCAGACCCAGGGCGAAGAGAACATCATCGTCAACATCCCCAAGGGAGTGGACGAGGAGCAGGCCCGCAAGCAGGTCGGCACCACCGCCCAGCTCTACTTCCGGCCCGTGCTGAACGTGGCCGGCAGCGAGCCGGCCCAGCCCACCCCCTCGGGCAGCCCGTCGCCCTCGGGCAGCGCCTCCCCTTCGAAGAGCCCCGCTCCCGGCGCCTCGGCCGGCGGCGACAAGGCGGACCCGCCGGCGGCCGGCGCGCCCTCGCCGAGCACCACCGCCCAGGGCCGCCCGGTCCCGGCCGGTCTCCAGAAGGCGCCCTCCCCGAAGGCCTCGCCCTCCACCGCCCCGTCCGGCGCCCCCTCGGCGCCCACCACCCCGGGCGCCACCACCCCCGCCCCCGACGCCAAGCTCCAGCAGCAGTTCACCGCGCTCAACTGCGCCGACGACAAGCAGCGCGGCAAGGTCGGCAAGGCGCGGCCCCAGGACTCCGTCGTGGCCTGCAGCAAGAACAGCTCCGGCCAGTGGGAGAAGTACCTCCTCGGCCCGGCCGAGCTGAACGGCAAGGACGTCGACGACGCCAAGGGCGTCATCGACCAGCAGTCCGGCCAGTGGATCGTCCAGATGGACTTCACGAACGAGGGCTCGAAGAAGTTCCAGAAGATCACCAGCAAGCTGTCGCAGCAGCCCTCGCCGCAGAACCAGTTCGGCATCGTGCTGGACGGCGAGGTCGCCTCCGCGCCGTACGTGCGCGAGACGCTGAGCGCCCGCGCCCAGATCAGCGGCAACTTCACCCAGCAGTCCGCCCAGGACCTGGGCAACATCCTCAGCTACGGCGCGCTGCCGCTGACCTTCCGCGAGGAGAGCGTCACCACCGTCACCGCCGCGCTCGGCGGTGAGCAGCTCCGGGCCGGTCTGATCGCCGGCGCCATCGGTCTCGCCCTGGTCATCATCTACCTGGTGGCCTACTACCGGGGTCTGGCGCTGATCGCCATCCTCTCGCTGCTGGCCTCGGCGGTGCTCACCTACACCCTGATGTCCCTGCTCGGCCCGGCCATCGGCTTCGCGCTCAACCTGCCGGCGGTCTGCGGTGCCATCGTCGCGATCGGTATCACCGCCGACTCGTTCATCGTCTACTTCGAACGCATCCGGGACGAGATCCGGGAGGGCCGCACCCTCCGCCCGGCGGTGGAGCGCGGCTGGCCGCGCGCCCGCCGTACCATCCTCGTCTCCGACTTCGTCTCCTTCCTCGCCGCCGCGGTGCTGTTCATCGTCACCGTCGGCAAGGTGCAGGGCTTCGCGTTCACCCTCGGCCTGACCACCCTCCTCGACGTGGTGGTGGTCTTCCTCTTCACCAAGCCGCTGATGACGCTGCTGGCGCGGACGAAGTTCTTCGGCGGCGGCCACCCGTGGTCCGGACTGGACCCCAAGCGCCTGGGCGTCAAGCCCCCGCTGCGCCGCTCCCGCCGTGTCTCCGCCCCCATCGACCCGAAGGAGGCGTGAGATGTCCAAGCTCGGCAGTCTCGGCGCCCGGCTCTACCGCGGCGAGGTCGGCTACGACTTCGTGGCCAAGCGGAAGATCTGGTACGCGATCTCGATCCTGATCACCATCACGGCCATCGTCGGCCTGGCGGTGCGCGGCCTCAACATGGGCATCGAGTTCAAGGGCGGCGCGGTCTTCACCACCGACCGCACCTCCGTCTCGGCGGCCAAGGCGGAGCAGCTCGCGGAGGAGGCGTCCGGCCACGACGCCATCGTCCAGAAGCTCGGCACCGGCGGGCTGCGCATCCAGGTCTCCAGCCTGGACACCCAGAAGGCCAACCAGGTCAGGGAACAGCTCGCCACCGACCTGAAGGTCCCGTACAAGGAGATCAACACCGAGCTGGTCGGCCCCAGCTGGGGCGAGCAGATCGCCAACAAGGCATGGACCGGTCTCGGCGTCTTCATGGTGCTGGTGGTCATCTATCTGGCGATCGCCTTCGAGTGGCGGATGGCGCTGGCGGCGCTGATCGCCCTCATCCACGACCTCACCATCACCGTCGGCATCTACGCCCTGGTCGGCTTCGAGGTCACCCCGGGCACCGTGATCGGTCTGCTGACCATCCTCGGCTACTCGCTCTACGACACCGTGGTGGTCTTCGACGGCCTCAAGGAGAGCAGCAAGGGAATCACCAAGCAGACCCGCTGGACCTACGGCGAGATCGCCAACCGCAGCCTCAACGGCACCCTGGTCCGGTCGATCAACACCACCGTGGTGGCCCTGCTGCCGGTCGCCGGTCTGCTCTTCATCGGCGGCGGCTTCCTCGGCGCCGGCATGCTGAACGACATCTCGCTGTCGCTCTTCGTCGGTCTCGCCGCCGGCGCGTACTCGTCCATCTTCATCGCCACCCCGCTGGTCGCGGACCTCAAGGAGCGCGACCCGCAGATGAAGGCGCTGCGCAAGCGGGTGCTCGCCAAGCGCGCCCAGGAGGCCGCCAGGGCGGAGACCGCCGGCGCGGACGACGCCGGGCGCACCGGGGAGGAGCCGGGGGCCGAGGAGACCGACGGTGCCGCCGCCGGCGCGATGGTCGGCCAGCGCCGCCAGCCCAGCCGGGGCCGGGGGCGGCGCCGGTGACCGCCGCGGACACCCGCGAGGCGGCCACCCGTGAGCTGGTGCTCGGCCGCATCCGGGACGTCCCGGACCACCCGAAGCCGGGGGTGGTGTTCAAGGACATCACTCCGCTGCTCGCGGATCCGGAGGCGTTCACCGCGCTCACCGACTGGTTCGCCGGGCTCTGCGTCCGGCACGGTGCCACCAAGGTCGTCGGCCTGGAGGCGCGCGGCTTCATCCTGGCCGCCCCGGTCGCCGTCTCGGCCGGCCTCGGCTTCGTCCCCGTCCGCAAGGCCGGGAAGCTGCCCGGCGCCACCCTGGGCCAGGCGTACGACCTGGAGTACGGCTCCGCCGAGATCGAGGTGCACGCCGAGGACCTGGCCGCCGGTGACCGGGTGATGGTCATCGACGACGTGCTCGCCACCGGCGGCACCGCCGGGGCCTCGCTGGAGCTGATCCGCCGGGCCGGCGCCGAGGTCGCGGGCGTCGCCGTCCTCATGGAGCTGGGCTTCCTGGGCGGGCGGGCCCGGCTGGAAACCGCCCTCGGCGGAGCGCCGCTGGACGCGCTGATCGCGATCTGACCGCCGCCGGGCCGGCAGGGCCGCCTCCGGCGCGGTGACTCCGGCACCGGCCCCGGTGCCGACCAGCCGCAGGTCGGGGCGGCGCCCGGCGCGGATCGGACACCGGACGGCCGCCGGATATCGGCCACTGGAACGGGCACCCGGGGAACACCGGGTGCCCGTTCCGCGTTGTGCGGGACCCGGCTCCGCCGCCCGGGGGACGATTCCCGGCCACTTCTGGGGCGAGCGGGGCACCCGGAGGTCAGTACCATGGGGTTCCGGGCCTGACCGGGGGACCCGGACCCGCACGAGGAGCGCTCTTGCCAGACGAGGCCCAGCCACTCTCCGCCGCGCAGCCCGACCAGCGGGCCGACAGGACCGCGGCGGCCCCAGCCACGCCCCGGAACACGCCGGCGGAGACCCGGCCGAAGCCCGCGGCACCGCAGCGCGCCCAGGGCCCCGCCCCGGTCACCGCACCCAAGCCCACCCCGCCGTCGGCGGCCCGGGGCGGCGGCTCCTCCAGCCGGGTGCGGGCGCGTCTCGCGCGGCTCGGGGTGCAGCGCTCGTCGCCGTACAACCCCGTCCTGGAACCGCTGCTGCGGATAGTGCGCGGCAACGACCCCAAGATCGAGAGCGCCACGCTCCGCCAGATCGAGAGCGCCTACCAGGTCGCGGAGCGCTGGCACCGGGGGCAGAAGCGCAAGAGCGGCGACCCCTACATCACCCATCCGCTCGCCGTCACCACCATCCTGGCCGAGCTGGGCATGGACCCGGCGACCCTGATGGCCGGGCTGCTCCACGACACCGTGGAGGACACCGAGTACGGGCTGGACGCCCTCCGCAAGGACTTCGGGGACCAGGTGGCGCTGCTGGTCGACGGCGTCACCAAGCTGGACAAGGTCAAGTTCGGCGAGGCCGCCCAGGCCGAGACGGTCCGCAAGATGGTCGTCGCCATGGCCAAGGACCCCCGGGTCCTGGTCATCAAGCTGGCCGACCGGCTCCACAACATGCGCACCATGCGCTATCTCAAGCGGGAGAAGCAGGAGAAGAAGGCCCGCGAGACGCTGGAGATCTACGCCCCGCTCGCCCACCGGCTGGGCATGAACACCATCAAGTGGGAGCTGGAGGACCTCGCCTTCGCGATCCTCTACCCCAAGATGTACGACGAGATCGTCCGGCTCGTCGCGGAGCGGGCGCCCAAGCGGGACGAGTACCTGGCCATAGTGACCGACGAGGTCCAGAGCGACCTGCGGGCGGCCCGGATCAAGGCCACCGTCACCGGCCGGCCCAAGCACTACTACAGCGTCTACCAGAAGATGATCGTCCGCGGCCGGGACTTCGCGGAGATCTACGACCTGGTGGGCATCCGGGTGCTGGTCGACACGGTCCGCGACTGCTACGCCGCCCTCGGCACCGTCCACGCGCGATGGAACCCGGTCCCCGGCCGGTTCAAGGACTACATCGCGATGCCGAAGTTCAACATGTACCAGTCGCTGCACACCACGGTGATCGGCCCCAACGGCAAGCCGGTCGAGCTGCAGATCCGCACCTTCGACATGCACCGCCGCGCCGAGTACGGCATCGCCGCGCACTGGAAGTACAAGCAGGAGGCGGTCGCCGGAGCCTCCAAGGTGCGCAGCGACGCGCCCCGGACCACCGGCAAGGACGACCACCTCAACGACATGGCGTGGCTGCGCCAGCTGCTGGACTGGCAGAAGGAGACCGAGGACCCGGGCGAGTTCCTGGAGTCGCTCCGCTTCGACCTCTCCCGCAACGAGGTCTTCGTCTTCACCCCCAAGGGAGACGTCATCGCGCTGCCCGCCGGGGCGACGCCGGTCGACTTCTCCTACGCGGTGCACACCGAGGTCGGCCACCGGACCATAGGAGCCCGGGTCAACGGGCGGCTGGTGCCGCTGGAGTCCACCCTCGACAACGGCGACCTGGTGGAGGTCTTCACCTCCAAGGCGCCCGGCGCCGGACCCTCCCGGGACTGGCTGGGCTTCGTCAAGTCCCCCCGGGCCCGCAACAAGATCCGCGCCTGGTTCTCCAAGGAGCGCCGGGACGAGGCGATCGAGCAGGGCAAGGACTCCATCGCGCGGGCCATGCGCAAGCAGAACCTGCCGATCCAGCGCATCCTGACCGGCGACTCGCTGGTCACCCTGGCGCACGAGATGCGCTACCCCGACATCTCCTCGCTCTACGCGGCGATCGGCGAGGGCCATGTCGCCGCCCAGGGCGTGGTGCAGAAGCTGGTGCAGGCGCTCGGCGGCGAGGAGGCCGCCAAGGAGGACGTCGCGGAGTCGGCGCCGCCCTCGCGCGGCCGGTCCAAGCGGCGTTCCAGCGCCGACCCGGGCGTGGTGGTCAAGGGTGTCGAGGACGTCTGGGTGAAGCTGGCCCGCTGCTGTACGCCGGTACCGGGCGATCCGATCATCGGCTTCGTCACCCGGGGCAGCGGTGTCTCGGTGCACCGCGCCGACTGCGTCAACGTGGACTCGCTCTCCCAGCAGCCGGAGCGGATCCTGGACGTCGAATGGGCGCCCACCCAGTCGTCGGTCTTCCTGGTCGCCATCCAGGTGGAGGCGCTGGACCGGTCCCGGCTGCTCTCCGACGTCACCCGGGTCCTCTCCGACCAGCACGTCAACATCCTGTCGGCGGCGGTGCAGACCTCCCGCGACCGGGTGGCCACCTCCCGGTTCACCTTCGAGATGGGCGACCCCAAGCACCTCGGCCATGTGCTCAAGGCCGTGCGGGGCGTGGAGGGCGTCTACGACGTCTACCGCGTGACCTCGGCCCGCCGCCCGTAGCCGCCCGACGCGGGGCCGCGCGTCGGCCCCGAGGCCGCCCGACGGCAGCCTTGAGGCTGCCAGGCGCCGGGTTCTGAGGCCGGCCGACGGCACCCCGAGACCGCCCGACGGCAGCGGCGAGGTCGCCCGGCGCCGGCCACGGGGCGTCCGGCGCCGACCACGAGGTCGGTCGGCACCGGTCCGAGGCCGTCCGACACCGGCTCGGAGGCCGTTCTGCCCCGGGCCCGAGGCCCTCGGACGGCCGGCCCCGAGGCCGCCAGGCGCCGGGGTCATGAGACCGTCGGACGGCACCCCGAGGCCGTCCGACGGCAGCGGCGAGGTCGTCCGGCACCGGCCACGAGGCGTCCGGTGCCGACCACGAGGTCGGTCGGCACCGGGCCCGGCCGTTCGGCGCCGAGGCGGCCCGACGCCGGACATGAGGCCGCCAGGCGCCGGGTTCTGAGGCCGCCCGACGGCAGCGGCGAGGTCGCCCGGCGCCGGCCACGGGGCCGTCCGACGCCGACCACGAGGCCGCCCTGCCCCGGTCCGAGACCGCCCGACGCTGGCCCCATGGCCGTTCTGCCCCGGGCCCGAGGCCCTCGGACGCCGGCCCCGAGGCCGCCCGGCAGCGGCCATGAGGCCGCCGGGCGCCGGGTTCTGAGGTCGGCCGACGGCACCCCGAGACCGCCCGACGGCAGCGGCGGGGTCGCCCGGCGCCGGGCCCGTGGCCGTACGACGGCGGCCATGAGACCGTCCGGCGCCGTCCACGGCCGGAAGGCCGTGGACGGCGCCGACCACGGGGCCTGCGGCACGCGGCACGCGAAAGGGGCCTCCCGTACGGATCCGTACGGGAGGCCCCTTTCGCGTACCACCTGAGCGGAAGGCTCAGCCGCCGAACTCCTCCAGGCCCTTCAGCGCCTGGTCCAGCAGCGCCTGCCGGCCCTCCAGCTCACGCGCCAGCTTGTCGGCCTTGGCGTCGTTCCCGGCCGCGCGGGCGGTGTCGATCTGCTTCTGGAGCTTGTCCACCGCCTCCTGGAGCTGACCGGTCAGCCCCGCCGCCCGGGCGCGCGCCTCCGGGTTGGTGCGGCGCCACTCCGTCTCCTCGGCGTCCTGGATCGCCCGCTCCACCGAGTGCATCCGGCCCTCGACCTTCGGCCGGGCGTCGCGCGGGACATGGCCGATGGCCTCCCAGCGCTCGTTGATGGAGCGGAAGGCCGAACGCGCCGCCTTCAGATCCGTCACCGGCACCAGCTTCTCCGCCTCGGCCGCGAGCTCCTCCTTCAGCTTGAGGTTCTCGGTCTGCTCGGCGTCCCGCTCCGCGAAGACCCCGCTGCGGGCGGCGAAGAACACGTCCTGGGCGCCGCGGAAACGGTTCCACAGGTCGTCCTCGTGCTCGCGCTGGGCCCGGCCCGCCGCCTTCCAGTCCGCCATCAGCTCGCGGTACCGCGCGGCCGTGGCGCCCCAGTCGGTGGAACCCGACAGCGACTCGGCCTCGGCGACCAGCCGCTCCTTGGTCTGCCGGGCCTGCTCGCGCTGGGCGTCCAGCGCGGCGAAGTGGGCCTTGCGCCGCTTGGAGAACGCCGACCGGGCGTGCGAGAACCGGTGCCACAGCTCGTCGTCCGACTTGCGGTCGAGCCGGGGCAGGCCCTTCCAGGTGTCCACCAGCGCCCGCAGCCGCTCGCCGGCCGACCGCCACTGCTCGCTGGCGGCCAGCTCCTCGGCCTCCGTGACCAGCGCCTCCTTGGCCGCCCGGGCCTCGTCGGTCTGCTTGGCCTTCTGGACCTTGCGCTCCTCGCGGCGCGCCTCCACCGTCCCGGTCAGCTCGTCGAGCCGCTTGGCGAGCGCGGCCAGGTCGCCCACCGCGTGGTGCTCGTCCACCTGGTGCCGGATGTGCTCGATCGCGGCCTGGGCGTCCTTGGCCGACAGATCGGTGGTCTTCACGCGCTTCTCGAGGAGGCCGATCTCGACCACCAAGCCCTCGTACTTGCGCTCGAAGTAGGCCAGCGCCTCCTCGGGAGTACCGGCCTGCCACGATCCGACGACCTGCTCGCCGTCGGCTGTACGCACGTACACGGTGCCCGTCTCGTCGACGCGGCCCCACGGGTCGCTGCTCACAGCGCCTCCTCCACATGATGCCGGCGGGGGTCCCCCCGGACATCGTCCACAGTTTCCTCGGGCGGGCCCGGCCCGCCCCGCACTACGCCAATCTAGGCGACCGGCCGCCCGGCTGTCCGCAGTCAGCGCGACCGAATTCTCCGGTTCCGGGAGCGGCCCCGGGAGCCCGGCTCAGGAGGTGGTCACCGTGGCCTTCTCGATGGTGACCGCCTTCTTGGGGGCGCCGTCGCCGGCCCCGCCCTCCACACCGCCCTTCGCCACCTCGCGGACCGCCGCCAGACCGGCGGCGTCCATGGTCCCGAACGGGGTGTACGTGGGCGCCAGCCGGGTGTCCTGGTAGACGAGGAAGAACTGGCTGCCGCCGGAGTTGGGCTGTCCGGTGTTGGCCATCGCCACGGTGCCCGCCTTGAAGGTGACCCGGCCGTCCGTCCCGGCCTTGCCGAGCGCGCCCAGGTTCTCGTCCGGGACGGTGTAGCCGGGGCCGCCGCTGCCGGTGCCCTGCGGGTCGCCGCACTGGAGGACGAAGATCCCCTGCGTGGTCAGCCGGTGGCACTTGGTCCCGTCGAAGAACTTCTTGTCCGCGAGATGCTTGAAGGAGTTGACCGTGTGCGGGGTCTTCGCCGGGTCCATGGCGACGGCCACGTCCCCGTGATCGGTCTTCAGCGTCATGGTGTACTTCGCGGACTTGTCGACGGTCATCGCCGGCTCGCCCCCGGTGCTCGCGTCCGGCGACGGGCTGCCGGCGGCGCTGTCGGCGCTGCTGGTGCCGTCGGTCTTCTTGTCGCCGTCGCCGTCGAAGAGACCCACCGAGGCGTACGCCGCCGCCCCGGCGACCACCACCACGGCCAGCGCGGCGGCGATGATCGCGTTGCGCCGCCTGGCCTTCTTCCGGGTCTCCTCGCGCCGCTGCCGCTGGCGCTCGAACTTCTCCCTGGCGAGCTGGCGCCGCCGCTGATCGCTGCTGACCACCGGGTCTTCTCCTCGTGACTGGGCGACTGACTGGGCCGTTCCCCTCCGGACGACCGGGCCGCCGGCCGGGCCGGATTCCCGGCCGGGCGGGTGTGCCCCGTACCGTATACGGGTTGGCTGTGTGCCGATCAGCGCCGGTAGGCTCTGGTCCGCCGCATTTCCTCCGCCGGACCGGACGGACCGGGTTCCGTACCCGGGCTCCGGGCACCGGCCCGCATCCCGAGTGCCGGACGACCACCAAGGAACGATCGTGCTCATTGCCGGGTTCCCCGCCGGGGCCTGGGGGACCAATTGCTATCTGGTCGCCCCCGCCGCCGGTGAGGAGTGCGTGATCATCGACCCGGGTCACCGGGCCGCCGAGGGCGTCGAGGAGACGCTCCGGAAGCACCGGCTGAAGCCGGTCGCCGTGGTGCTCACGCACGGCCACATCGACCATGTGGCCTCGGTCGTCCCGGTCTGCGGCGCCCATGAGGTGCCCGCCTGGATCCACCCCCGCGACCGCTACATGATGAGCGACCCGGAGAAGGCGCTCGGGCGGTCCATCGGGATGCCGCTGATGGGCGAGCTGACCGTGGGGGAGCCGGACGACCTCCGCGAGCTGAACGACGGCGCCACCCTGGAGCTGGCCGGTCTGGAACTGTCCGTCGCGCACGCGCCCGGTCATACCAAGGGGTCGGTGACCTTCCGGCTGCCCGAGGCGGCGGACATCCCGTCCGTCCTCTTCTCGGGCGACCTGCTCTTCGCCGGCTCCATCGGACGCACGGACCTGCCGGGCGGCGACATGGACGACATGCTCCGGTCGCTCGCCCGGGTGTGCCTGCCGCTCGACGACTCGACCGTGGTCCTCTCCGGCCACGGCCCCCAGACCACCATCGGCCGTGAGCGGGCCGCCAACCCCTATCTGCGGGACGTGGCCGCCGGCCCCGGGAGCACGGACGCTCCCCGACGAGGAATGTGACAGAGAAAGCGCTGTGAGTACCTTCCAGGCCCCCAAGGGCACCTACGACCTGCTGCCGCCCGACTCGGCGGTCTACCTCGCCGTCCGCGAGGCCATCGCCGCGCCGCTGCGGAACTCCGGCTACGGCTACGTGGAGACCCCCGGCTTCGAGAACGTCGAGCTGTTCGCGCGCGGGGTGGGCGAGTCCACCGACATCGTGACCAAGGAGATGTACGCCTTCGAGACCAAGGGCGGCGACCGGCTGGCGCTCCGCCCCGAGGGCACCGCCTCCGTGCTGCGCGCCGCCCTGGAGGCCAACCTCCACAAGGCCGGCAACCTGCCCGTCAAGCTCTGGTACTCGGGCTCCTACTACCGCTACGAGCGTCCGCAGAAGGGCCGCTACCGCCACTTCTCGCAGGTCGGCGCGGAGGCGATCGGGGCGGAGGACCCGGCGCTCGACGCCGAACTGATCATTCTGGCCGACCAGGCGTACCGCTCGCTCGGCCTGCGGAACTTCCGCATCCTGCTGAACTCGCTGGGCGACAAGGAGTGCCGTCCGGTCTACCGGGACGCCCTCCAGGACTTCCTGCGCGGGCTCGACCTGGACGAGGACACCCGCCGCCGGATCGAGATCAACCCGCTCCGGGTGCTCGACGACAAGCGCGCCGAGGTGCAGAAGCAGCTGACCGGCGCCCCGCTGCTGCGGGACTACCTGTGCGACGCCTGCAAGGGCTACCACGCGGAGGTACGCGCGCTGCTGACGGCGGCGGGCGTCGCCTTCGAGGACGACGAGAAGCTGGTCCGGGGCCTGGACTACTACACCAGGACCACCTTCGAGTTCGTCCACGACGGCCTCGGCTCGCAGTCCGCGGTGGGCGGCGGCGGCCGCTACGACGGGCTCTCCGAGATGATCGGCGGCCCGGCGCTGCCCTCGGTGGGCTGGGCGCTGGGCGTGGACCGCACGGTGCTGGCCCTCCAGGCCGAGTCCGTCGCCCTGGAACTGCCGGCCGCCACCAGCGTCTACGCCGTACCGCTCGGGGAGGAGGCCCGCCGGGTGCTGTTCGGCCTGGTCACCGAGCTCCGCAGGGCCGGGGTCGCGACCGACTTCGCGTACGGCGGCAAGGGGCTGAAGGGCGCCATGAAGAACGCCAACCGCAGCGGCGCCCGGTACGCGCTGGTCGCCGGCGAGCGGGACCTCGCCGAGGGGGTCGTCCAGCTCAAGGACATGGAGACCGGCGAGCAGCAGGCGGTCGCCCCGGCGGACCTGCTGCCGGTGCTCCGGGCGAAGCTGGGCTGAGCCCGGCCGGCCCCCGGCGGAGCCGCCGGACGGAGGACCAAGGGCCCGGACGCCGCCGCGCGTCCGGGCCTTTCGGCCTTTCCCGGCCCGCACAGGAAATCCGAACAACTCCCTTACCCCGCCGTGCGGCAGAATGTGCGGTGCTCCGGCGTTGACACCCGGGGGCCGAGCGGACCGTCCCGGGTGCCGGCGGCACCCGGTGGCCCGGGGCGACCCGGGCGACCCCCGGACCACCCCCTACGGACCCAGGCGAGGGAACGGCCGATATGACGACGACAGCAGCGGTGGACCGGAAGACCCCGGACCGGGCGCCCTCGGGCACCGGTGCCGGGCGGGGGTTGT
>NZ_JANUGQ010000070.1 GCF_024756275.1 Streptomyces pyxinae
GCTCCGGCCCGGCCACCGGCTCCTCGCCGTCACCACCATCGCCTTCGACATCGCCGGACTGGAGATCCACCTCCCGCTCCTCAACGGCGCCTGCGTCGTCCTCGCGGACACCGACACCGCGCGCGACCCCGCCGCGCTCACCACCCTGGCCCGGACCCACCGCGCCACCCACATCCAGGCCACCCCGTCCCTCTGGCGCATCCTCACCACCCACGACCCGAGCACTCTGACCGGACTGCACGTCCTCACCGGCGGCGAACCCCTCCCCACCGACCTCGCCACCACCCTCACCCACCACGCCACCACCGTCACCAACCTCTACGGACCCACCGAAACCACCATCTGGTCCACCGCCACCACCCTCACCGACCAGAACACCACGCCGCCGATCGGCCGGCCGATCGCCAACACCACCCTCCACCTCCTCGACCACCACCTCACCCCCGTCCCACCCGGAGTCACCGGCGAGCTCTACATCGCCGGCACCGGACTCGCCCGCACCTACCACCGCC
>NZ_JANUGQ010000071.1 GCF_024756275.1 Streptomyces pyxinae
CCGGGTGGTGGCCGGCATGGGGTTGGGGGTGGGTGGTTGTGCTTGGCCTGGTGTGGTTCTTGGGCGGGGCAGAGCGTCTACGGGGGCACCCTGCGGCATCTGGTGGTGGCGCGGGGCCGGGGGCCGGGCGGAGCGGGCCGGAGGCAGGAGCGGCGCCCGAGTCCCCGAGCTCCGCGCCGGGCCGCGTGGCGGCCCGGTGGGGTGTGCTCTGCGTGCGACGGCTTGAACGAGCCGACTGACCCCGACGCACCAGGGGCCGGAGGCCAGAGCACCCCGCCCCCGAAACCCCGTGCCGGCCGCTGCGGCCGGGCGATCGCTTCCGGCGGTGAAGGCCGTACGGGGTGTCCGGCCGCGTGCCGGTGGACGGGGATTGGTGGGGCGGGGTGCTGGGGTTCGGCTGCCGCTGGTGGTGAGTGGGGTGGCTGATCGGCTGGTGTGTGGCCCTTCGGCCGGTCCGGCGCCGGGACGGCGGCTCCGCTCGCGGAGAGCTTCCGAAGCGTCC
>NZ_JANUGQ010000072.1 GCF_024756275.1 Streptomyces pyxinae
GGCGGCTCGGGCGATGAACTCGGGCTCGGGCAGAGCAGCCCGGTCGAGCTTTCCATTGGCGGTCAGCGGCAGCCGGTCGAGCACCATGGTGGCCACCGGAACCATGTACTCCGGAAGCCGCTCGCCCGCGTACGCCCGCAGTTCCTCCCCGGTCACCGCTGCCGTCCCCTCGCCCGCCGGTACGGCGTACGCCACCAGGCGCCGGTCGTCGCCGTCTCCACCGCCCTGGCCCCGGTGGGCCACCACGGTCGCCTGGCGCACCGCCGGGTGGGACAGGAGAACCGCCTCCACCTCGCCCGGCTCCACCCGATGGCCCCGGATCTTGACCTGGTGGTCGGTGCGGCCGAGGTAGATCAGGTTGCCGTCGGTGTCCATGCGGACGAGGTCGCCGGTGCGGTACATCCGGCTGCCGGGCGGACCGAACGGGTCGGGGACGAACCGCTCGGCCGTCTGGACCGGGC
>NZ_JANUGQ010000073.1 GCF_024756275.1 Streptomyces pyxinae
TTCCGCAGCCGCGGGGACGACATGGAGGACATCGTCCAGGTCGGCATGATCGGCCTGATCAAGGCGATCGACCGGTTCGAGCTGACCCGCGAGGTGGAGTTCACCACCTTCGCCGTCCCCTACATCGTGGGCGAGATCAAGCGGTTCTTCCGCGACACCAGCTGGGCCGTCCACGTCCCCCGCCGCCTCCAGGAGGCCCGGGTGGAGCTGGCCCGCGCCACCGAGGAGCTGCGCACCCGGCTGGGCCGCACCCCCACCGTGGCCGAGCTCTCCGCCCTGATGAACCTCTCCGAGGAGGAGGTCATCGAGGCCCGGCTCGCCGCCAACGGCTACAACTCCACCTCCCTCGACGCCGCCATCAGCGGCGACAACGAGGACGGCGAAGCCGCGCTGGCCGACTTCATCGGCGCCGAGGACCCCGCCAT
>NZ_JANUGQ010000074.1 GCF_024756275.1 Streptomyces pyxinae
CGTGGCTTCTGGTGGTGACGGGTGCGGCGGGGTTGCTGGCGTCGTGGGTGATCACGCTGGACAAGTTCCGGTTGCTGGAGGATCCGTCGTTCACGCCGGGGTGCAGTCTGAATCCGGTGGTCTCGTGCGGCAGTGTGATGAAGAGCGCGCAGGCGGAGGTGTTCGGGTTTCCCAATCCGATGCTGGGCCTGGTGACGTACGGGATGGTGGTGGCGATCGGGGTGGCGCTGCTGGCGGGGGCGCGGTTCTCGCGCTGGTACTGGCTGGGGCTGAACGCGGGCACGCTGTTCGGGGTCGGCTTCTGCGCCTGGCTGACCTATCAGTCGCTGTACGAGATCAACGCGCTGTGCCTGTGGTGCAACCTGGCCTGGGTGGCCACGATCCTGATGTTCTGGTACGTGACCTCCCACAACGTCCGCCAC
>NZ_JANUGQ010000075.1 GCF_024756275.1 Streptomyces pyxinae
GGGAGGTGGAGGGGTCGGACGGTGAGGGTGTAGCGGCAGTCGGTGTCGGGGACGACGACGGTCAGCGGGACGCCGGCTTTCAGGCGGGCTCGGGCGGCGCGCTGGTCGTCCATGTCGGCGGCCCAGACGCGGAGTTCGGCGGGACAGTCGGGCACGGGGACCACCGGTTGGCGCATGGCCTCGGTGACCCAGCGGGAGGCGGCGGGGTCGGGGTCGAGGCGGTCCGCGATGCGGCGGGCCTCGCCTCGGAGCCAGCGCAGGGCCAGCACCGGGGAGAGGGTCTGCCAGGTGCCGAGGACGTACCGGACGACCCGGCCGGTGCTGTAGACCGGGCCCTCGGCGGCGGCCTCGCACCAGTAGACCGCCGGTTCGG
>NZ_JANUGQ010000076.1 GCF_024756275.1 Streptomyces pyxinae
CGTGAAGTGCGGGTGGAACCGCGGGTGGGCCGGCAGCCACTTCTTGATGTCGGGTGTCTTGCGGGTCGCGTAGTTGTCCAGGATCGGATGAACCTGGAGGTCGGCTGGGACTTCCTTGTCGAGTTCGGTCAAGAACTTCCTGAACCCGGCCGCCCGGTGGCGGCGGTGGAGAGAGCCGATGACCTCGCCGGTGGCGACCTAGAGGGCGGCGAAGAGGGTCGTGGTGCCGGCCCGGACGCAGTCGTGGCTGCGGCGTCCGGGGACGCCGGGCATCATCGGCAGCACTGGCTGGGACCGGTCCGGCGCCTGGATCTGCGACTTCTCGTCCACGCAGAGGACGAGCGCCTTCTCCGGCGGGTCGAGGTAGAGA
>NZ_JANUGQ010000077.1 GCF_024756275.1 Streptomyces pyxinae
TGTGAAGTGCAGGTGGAACCGCGGGTGGGCCGGCAGCCACTTCTTGATGTCGGGTGTCTTGCGGGTCGCGTAGTTGTCCAGGATCGGATGAACCTGGAGGTCGGCTGGGACTTCCTCGTCGAGTTCGGTCAGGAACTCCCTGAACCCGGCCGCCCGGTGGCGGCGGTGGAGAGAGCCGATGACCTTGCCGGTGGCGACCTCGAGGGCGGCGAAGAGGGTCGTGGTGCCGGCCCGGACGCAGTCGTGGCTGCGGCGTCCGGGGACGCCGGGCATCATCGGCAGCACTTGCTGGGACCGGTCCGGCGCCTGGATCTGCGACTTCTCGTCCACGCAGAGGACGAGCGCCTTCTCCGGCGGGTCGAGGTAGAGG
>NZ_JANUGQ010000078.1 GCF_024756275.1 Streptomyces pyxinae
GGTGCGGGTACTCCGCGACCGTGCCCTCGGCGGCCAGGAAGGCGTTGTGTGCGGTCACGTCCTCAACGGCTTGTGGGCTGGCTGCCTCCAGGTCGGCCGGGTCGGTGATCTGCTGGCACTCGGCCCGCCCGGTGGCGATGGTGCCCTTGATGGACGCACGGACCTCGGTGGCGACAGCCGCAACGGCGACCGGGCCGGTCAGGTCGGCCGATCAAGCCGCTGCGAGGAGACCTGCTCCGGCGATCAGGGCCTCGGTCAGCCGCCGGAGGCCGGGTGCGTACGAGCCCCGGGGGGG
>NZ_JANUGQ010000008.1 GCF_024756275.1 Streptomyces pyxinae
GCGGTCCTGATCGCCCTCTTCGGGGTCGCGGTCCGCGTCCGGCCCAGCCCCCCGCTCCGGCCCCGTATCGCCGTCGCCCTGGTGGCCGCGCTGGCGGCGCTGCTGCCCGCCGCGCCCGCGCTGGCGGAGACCGCCGCGTCCGCGCCCCCGCCGCCGCCCTCGGACGCCCGGCTGGCCGCCGAGCCGGCCCGGCACGACCTCACCCGGGAGCAGTTCTACTTCCTGCTGCCCGACCGGTTCGCCAACGGCGACCGGGCCAACGACCTCGGCGGGCTGGCCGGTTCGCGGCTCAGCACCGGCTACGACCCCACCGACAAGGGGTTCTACCAGGGCGGCGACCTCCGGGGGATCACCGAGCGGCTCGACTACATCAAGGGACTCGGCACCACCGCCATCTGGCTGGCGCCGGTCTTCAAGAACCAGCCGGTCCAGGGCACCGGGGCCGACGCGAGCGCCGGCTACCACGGTTACTGGATCACCGACTTCACCCAGGTCGACCCGCACTTCGGCAGCAACGCCGAGCTGACCCGGCTGATCGACAAGGCCCACGCCAAGGGGATGAAGGTCTTCTTCGACGTCATCACCAATCACACCGCCGACGTCATCGACCACCGGGACCCCGGCGGCGGGAAGACCACCGACTACCTCGCCAAGGGCGCCTTCCCCTATCTCGGCCGGGACGGCGTCCCGTTCGACGACGGCGACCACGCGCAACCCGGTTCCGGCTCACGGCCGTTCCCCCGGACCGGCCCCGGCGCCTTTCCCCGTATCCCCGTCGTACCGCCGGGCAGGGAGCACGCCAAGGTGCCCGACTGGCTCAACGACCCGGCGATGTACCACAACCGGGGCGACTCCACCTTCGCCGGGGAGTCCGCGACCCAGGGCGACTTCGCCGGACTGGACGACCTCTGGACCGAACGGCCCGAGGTGGTCGCCGGGATGGAGCGCGTCTACCAGCGGTGGGTGAAGGACTTCGCCGTCGACGGCTTCCGGATCGACACCGTCAAGCACGTCAACACCGAGTTCTGGACCCAGTGGGCCACCGCGCTCGACGCCTACGCGGCGAAGCGGGGCCGCCCCGACTTCTTCATGTTCGGCGAGGTGTACTCCGCCGACCCGGCCGTCACCGCGCCCTATGTCACCCGGGGCCGGCTCGACGCCACCCTGGACTTCCCCTTCCAGGACGCGGCCCGGTCGTACGCCTCCCGGGGCGGCCCGCCGGGGAAGCTGGCCGGGCTCTTCGCCCAGGACCACCGCTACACCACCGACAAGGCCAACGCCTATGAGTCGGTGACCTTCCTCGGCAACCACGACATGGGCCGCTTCGGCGCCTTTCTGCGCCAGGACAACCCGGGCGCGGACGAGGCCGAACTGCTGCGCCGCTACCGGCTCGCCAACGAGCTGATGTTTCTCGGCCGGGGCAATCCGGTGGTCTACTACGGCGACGAGCAGGGCTTCACCGGCGCGGGCGGCGACAAGGACGCCCGTCAGACCCTCTTCGCCTCGAAGACCGCCGACTACCTGGACGACGACCAGCTCGGCACCGACCGCACCCACGCCTCCGACGCGTACGACCCCGGCCACCCGCTCTACCGCTCGATCGCCGCCCTCTCCCGGCTGACCAGGACCCACCCCGCGCTCCGGGACGGTGTCCAGACCGAGCGGTACGCCGACCCCGGCGACGGACCGGGTGTCTACGCCTTCTCCCGTACCGGCCTCAGCGGCACCGACGCGCACCGGGAGTATCTGGTCGCGGTCAACAACGCGGCCGGGCCCCGGACCGTCCGGATCCCGGTCGCCACCCCGGACACCGGCTTCCGGGTGCTGTACGGCGCCGAGCCCCCCGCCCCGGCCGTGTCCCGTACGGGGTCCGCCGCCCCGGCCGTGTCCCGTACGGGCGTCCCGGGGGCCGGGGCCGGTCCGCGTGCCGGGGCCGTCGTCCGGGCCGGGGGCCGGGAGCTGACGGTCACCGTGCCGGCGCTCGCCTCGCTGGTCCTCCGGGCCGACCGGCCCGTGCCCGTCCCCGCCGCCGGGCCCGCCGTACGGCTCACCGCCCCGCCCGCCGGGGTGAGCGGCAGCGCCGAGGTGACGGCCCGGGTGGACGGCGACGGGCTCACCCGGGTGGTCTTCGCCGCCCAGGCGGGCGACGGCCCCTGGCGCACGCTCGGTTCGGCGGACCACGCCCCGTACCAGGTCACCCAGCACCTCCCGGCCGCACTCCCCGGCGGCACCCCGCTCCGCTACAAGGCCGTCGCGGTGGACGCGGCGGGCCGTACCGCGAGCGCCCTCGCCGCCACCACCGCAGGGCCCCCGCCGCCGAAGCCGGGGCCGCCGGGTGCGGTGGACCGGGAGTACGCCGTGGTCCACTACCGGCGCCCGGCCGGCGACTACGACGGCTGGGGGCTGCGTACCGGGACCGGGACCGGAGGCACCGGTACGGCCGGCACCACGGCGGCCTTCACCGGGCGGGACGCCTACGGGGCCTTCGCCTGGGTCCGGGTGCCGGACGGCGCCACCACCCTGACCTACACCGTGGAGCGGGGCGGCGCCCCGGGCGGCGCGGGCGCCACCGACGGCCCGGCCCGGACCGTGGACCTCGCCGCCACCGGCCGGGTCTGGATCGCCCAGGGCGACCCGGGCCAGCGGAACACCGCGCCCGAGGGCGCCTATCCGCCCCAGCCGGCCGGCACGGCGGTCATCCACTACCACCGGTCCGACGGGCGGTACGACGGCTGGGGGCTGCACACCTGGACCGGCGCCGCCACGCCCACCGACTGGGCCCGGCCGCTGGAGCCGGTCCGGGTGGACGCGTACGGAGCCGTCTTCGAGGTGCCGCTCGCGCCCGGTGCCACGTCGCTGAGTCATATCGTCCACCGGGGCGACGAGAAGGACGTCCCGGCCGACCGCTCGCTGGACTTCGGCACCCACGGCCGGGAGATCTGGCTGCTCACCGGCGAGACCGCCCCGCTCCTCCCGACCGGCCCCGCCGCCTCCGCGCCCGACCTCGGCAAGGCCGAGGCCCAGTGGATCGACGCCACCACCGTGGTCTGGAAGGCCCGGCCCGCCGGAGCCGCCAGCCGGCAGCTGATGTACGCGCCGCACGGCGGCATCTCGGCGGCCGACCCCACGGCCGGCGGCACCGCACGCTGGCTGCGGCTCCTCCCCGCCACCCTGAGCGCGGCCCAGCGGGCGGCCTACCCGCACCTCAAGGACTGGCCCGCGTACGTCATCGACCCCCGCGACCGGTCCCGTGTCCCGGAGGCCCTGCGCGGCCAGGTCGTCGCCGCCCAGCACGCCACCACCGGCGCTCTGCTCGCGGCGACCGGCGTCCAGCTCCCGGGTGTGCTGGACGACCTCTACGGCCGGAAGGCGGCCGGGGCCCGGCTCGGCCCGGTCTTCCACCACGGCCGGCCCACTCTCGCGGTCTGGGCGCCCACCGCCCGTACCGTCGCCCTCGAACTGGGCGGAAAAACCCGGGAGTCGGTCCCGATGCGGCGGGACGCGGCGACCGGGGTGTGGTCGGTCACCGGGCCGCCCGGCTGGCGCGACCGGCCCTACCGCTACGCCGTCACCGTCTGGGCACCCACCGCGGGCCGGACCGTCACCAACCGGGTCACCGACCCCTACTCCACCGCCCTCACCGCCGACTCGGCCCGCAGCCTGGTCACCGACCTGGCCGATCCGCGGCTGGCCCCGAAGGGCTGGCAGGGGCTGCGCAAACCCGCCGCCGTCCCGCTGCGGAACGCCCGCATCCAGGAGCTGCACCTGCGCGACTTCTCGGCGCACGATCCCACCTCCCGGCACCCCGGCGGCTATCTCGCCTTCACCGACACCGCCTCGGACGGAATGCGGCACCTGCGCGGGCTGGCCGCCGCCGGGACCTCCTACGTCCATCTGCTCCCCGTCTTCGACTTCGGCACCGTCCCGGAGCGCGAGTCCGGCCAGAGCGAGCCCGGTTGCGACCTCGCCTCGCTCCCGCCCGACGCGGCGGCCCAGCAGGAGTGCGTGGCCGCGACGGCCGCGAAGGACGCCTTCAACTGGGGGTACGACCCCCTGCACCACACCGTCCCGGAGGGCTCGTACGCCTCCGATCCGGACGGCACCGCCCGCACCGTCGAGTTCCGGCGGATGGTGCGGTCACTGAACGGCGCCGGGCTGCGCACGGTCATGGACGTGGTCTACAACCACACCGTGGCGAGCGGCCAGGACGAGCGGTCGGTGCTCGACCGGATCGTGCCCGGCTACTACCAGCGGCTGCTCGACGACGGCGCCGTGGCCACCTCCACCTGCTGCGCCAACACCGCGCCCGAACACACCATGATGGGCAAACTGGTGGTGGACTCGGTGGTCACCTGGGCCCGGGAGTACAAGGTGGACGGCTTCCGCTTCGACCTCATGGGCCACCACCCCAAGGCCAACATCCTCGCCGTCCGCGAGGCCCTGGACGCGCTGACCCCGGCCCGGGACGGGGTGGACGGCAAGCGGATCATCCTCTACGGCGAGGGCTGGAACTTCGGCGAGGTGGCGAACGACGCCCGCTTCGTCCAGGCCACCCAGAAGAACATGGCCGGGACCGGCGTCGCCACCTTCTCCGACCGGGCCCGGGACGCGGTGCGCGGCGGCGGCCCCTTCGACACCGACCCGCGCGTCCAGGGTTTCGCCTCCGGACTGTTCACCGACCCCAACGGCTCACCCGCCAACGGCACTCCGGCCGAGCAGCGGGCCCGGCTCCTGCACTACCAGGACCTCGTCAAGGTGGGGCTGACCGGCAACCTCGCGGACTACCCCTTCACCGACACCCTGGGCCGTGCCGTCACCGGGGCCGGGGTCGACTACAACGGCGCCCCGGCCGGATACGCCGCCGCCCCCGGTGACGCCCTCGCCTACGCCGACGCCCACGACAACGAAACCCTGTACGACGCCCTGGCGTTCAAGCTCCCGGCCGCCACCCGGCCCGCCGACCGGGCCAGGGCGCAGGTGGTGGCGCTGGCGACCGCCGTACTCTCGCAGGGCCCGGCGCTCTCCCAGGCCGGCAGCGAGCTGCTGCGCTCCAAGTCCCTGGACCGCAACTCCTACGACAGCGGCGACTGGTTCAACACCCCGCACTGGGACTGCCGGGCGGGCAACGGCTTCGGGCGCGGACTGCCGCCCGCCGCCGACAACCGGGACAAGTGGCCGTACGCCAAGCCCCTGTTGGCCGACCCGGCGCTGCGGATGGGCTGCCCGGAGATCACCGCCGCCTCGGCCGCCTACCGGGACCTGCTCACGATCCGGGCGACCGAGCCCGCGTTCGGCCTCGCCACCACCGAGCAGGTGCGGGAGGCGCTCTCCTTCCCGCTCTCCGGGCCGGAAGAGACCCCGGGCGTGATCACCATGCGCCTGGGCGACCTGGTGGTGGTCTTCAACGCCACTCCGGGTACCCGGACCCAGACCGTGCCCGCGCTCTCCGGTACGGCCTACCGGCCGCACCCGGTGCAGGCCCGGGGTGCCGACCCCGTGACCCGGACGGCGGCGTACGACCGGGGCTCCGGCACCTTCACCGTCCCGGCCCGTACGGTGGCCGTCTTCACCCGCCGCTGAGCGCCCGGGAGATCCCGCCGGGCCCCGGTGGCCCCGGTGGGCCGTGGGGACTCGCCCCGGCGGGATCTCCCGACGGGGCCCGCCATTCGGCGCCCGGTGACCGGGCGGGGTCCCGGGGGCCCCGCCGGTCGGCGCTCGGTGGGTCAGGAGGGCACCGGCTCTGGGTCCGCAGCCGCCAGCAGCGCCCCGAGCCGGCCGGCCAGGTCCCCGAGCGGACCACCGGCCGACGCACCGGCCAGCAGCCGCGCCGCCAGTGCCGCCAGCTCCTCGTCGTACGCGGCGCTCACCGCCACCATCGCCGCGAAGTCGCCCACCAGCCGGGCCTCCAGTTCGGCGCGGTCCACCCGCCGCCCGTCCAGCCAGAGCAGCGCCGTCGACTCCACGAGCGACACCCAGGAGCGCACCACCAGCTCCAGCCTGGCCGACGGCCCGGTCACCTCCAGATGCGCCAGGATCTGTTCGTACGCCGCCTGCCGCACCCCGTCCACCAGGGCCGAGGCGGTGGAGGAACCGGCCGCCGGGCCCCCGCGCAGCAGGGCCGAGAAGCCCGGGCCGTGGTCCTCCACGAAGTCGAAGACCCGTCCCATCACCCGCAGCAGCCGGGCCCCGACCGGCCCCTCCGGGGGCTCGGTGAGCCGGGCCGTCAGATCGTCGGCCGCCCGGCGCAGCGCCGCCTCGTAGAGGCTCAGCTTGCCGGGGAAGTAGTGGTAGACCAGCGGCCGGGAGATTCCCGCGGCGGCGGCGATCTCGTCGATCGCGACCTCCTCGGGCGAGCGGCGGCTGAACAACTCCAGCGCCACCCCGATCAGCTGCTGCCTGCGCTCCTCGACACCCATCCGTCGCCGCACCCCGGTCGTCATACGGACAGCGTAACCGGGGGTTTTCGAACGATGGGGTGTGCAGCTTCCGTTACGCTGCCGGACCATGACCGCCCCCGAATCCGCCCCCGGAACCAGCCCCGGTAGACCCCCCGCGCCCGCCCCGGATCCCGAGCCAGGCCCCGCGCCCGGGACCGAGTCCGGCCCGGAGCCGACAGCCGTCCCCGAGCCGGGACCCGATCCCGAGCCGATGGCCGGTCCGCGATCGGCACCCGGCCGGGAACCGGCGGCCGCTCCGGGCCCGGAGCCGATATCCGTCCGGGAGCCGGGGCCCGACCCCGCGCCCGGCTCCGCCCCCGTCCTCGCCCCCGATGCCGGGGCGCCGAGGCGGCTCACCCCGCGCCAGGCGCGGCGGCTGCGGGTCACCGCCGCCACCGTGCTGCTGGTGGCGCTGGCGGTGCTGCTGGTGCTCCGGCTCGCCGAGCGCACCTCGGTGCTGGTGGTCGGCGTCTACGGACTCGCCATGATCCTCTGCGGGGTGGTGATCGAGCTCAGCCGGAACGGCCGTACCCGGCTGGGGACCTGGCTGCTCACCGGGGGACTGCTCGCCGCGCTCGCCGCCGACTGGCTGCTGCTGCCCTGACCCGGGGACCGGCGGGACCGGCCCCGGACTCAGCGGCCCGGGATCAGTGCAGCGCCTCGGCCTCGGTGCCGTCCTCCAGGGTGCCGGTCAGCTTGGCGCGGGCCGCCGCCGCCCGGTCGGTCGCCACGGTGAGCAGCCGCATGTCCGACTCGCCCTCCACCCCGCCGGTCACGGTCAGCGACGCGACGCCCGCGCTGCCCGCCGCCACCAGGTACCAGTTCTTCCGCTCCGGCGACTGCCAGAGGACCCCGGCCAGCACCCGGGCCTCCCGCTCCCCGCAGGCGAGCGAGTCCACCGCCTTCGCCGCCACCGCGCCGGGCGCCCCCGGCTTGGCGCCCGGCGCCTGGAACTGGGCCACCACCGTGGTGCCCGCGCCGCGCCAGGTCTCCGCGCGGGTGCAGACCCAGGAGGCCCGGCCTCCCGACTCGGGCAGCTCCTGCTGGGCGAACCGCCAGGAGTTGACCGACCGTACGCCCTGGGCGCGGACGGCGGGCAGCAGACAGGCAGTCCGGGACCACTCCTTCCGCGCCGACGTGCCGGTCACGTCCGTCCGCTCGGCGGGTGGGCCCGAGGTCAGCCGGGCCGGGACGATCTCCCCGAGGTCGCTGAGCGTCCGGGTGGCCTCCTCGTCCCGCAGCTCCAGCGCGTCCCACCCCTTGCAGGTGCTCACCGCGACCGGGCTGACCAGCGCGTCGGTGACCCCCCGCGCGTCCCGGGGCAGCGGGCGCGGCCCGGCCGCCGGGTCCAGCAGATCGCGCACCGACGCCTCCCGCACCCAGGGGGCGGTCAGATAGCGGACATTGGCGTTGACGCGGCCGACCACCAGCGCCTCCGCACCGGCCATGTCCGCCCCGTCGGTCCGGGCGAAGTCCAGCGCCGCGCCCGCCGAACCGTCCTTGGGCTCGGCGTACCGCACCACCCGCAGTCCGTCGTGGAAGAGCACCACCCTGGCCCGGTCCACCACGCCCGCGAAGAGCAGCTGGGGCGGGCCCATCGGCGGCCCGGGCAGGGTGCCGGGGGTGGCCGACGCCTGCACCGAACCGCCCGGCCGCGCCCACACCGCCAGCGCCCGCCGCAACAGCTCCTGATCGCCCCGCGATTCACCGCGCGCGGGCCAGAC
Organism: Streptomyces pyxinae; assembly: GCF_024756275.1. Taxonomy (GTDB): domain Bacteria; phylum Actinomycetota; class Actinomycetes; order Streptomycetales; family Streptomycetaceae; genus Streptomyces; species Streptomyces pyxinae. The sequence goes on from NZ_JANUGQ010000008.1 coordinate 8,162, forward strand.
GGTGAAGTCCGTACGCGGCGACTTCCGCCAGGCGCTCGCCGCCACCTTCCGTACGTTCGCCGGGTTGAGCGCCGCCTCCGACACCGGGTTGCGGGCGTACGGCGGGGCCGCAGCGCCGTCCGGGCCCCAGCCGCCCCCGCCCGGCAATCCGAGCAGCCCCGCGCACACCACGGCCGCCGCCAGCGCCGCCAGACCGGCCCGGGTGTGCTGTCTGCGGCGGCGCAGATCGGTGGGACGGGCCCGCAGCGAGCAGGGGTCGAACTCGGCCGACTCCAGCAGCCCGTGCGGCACCGCGACCCGGTTCGCCTCGGCCAGCGCCCGCTTGGGCTGCGCCACCCCGGCGGCGGCCAGCACCCGCAGCACCTCCGGATCGCCCTGCCGCTCCAGACCGCGCAGCACCACCACCGCCCGCGCCGCCCCGGAGAGCCCGCCGAGCCGCTGGTCGAGCGCCATCTCGTCGGTGCCGCCCGCGCGCGGGGCGAGCCGCAGCCCCCAGACCCGGGGCAGCAGCGGGGGCAGCTGCGCCCGCCGGGGCAGCCCGAGCCGGCCGCGCGGGCCGCCCGCCTCCAGTGCCTGGCGGAGCACCTGGGCGCGGAGGAAGGCGTACCCGGGGTCCCCCGCGTCCTCGGCCCGCCGGGCCCCGGGGACCCCGGCCGCGGCGTCCTTGCGGCGCGGCAGCGAGCGCTGCACCAGGGCATGGGCGGTCAGCACCCGGCGGCCGCGCTCCAGCGACGGCGGCAGCACCAGATAGGCGATGCGCACCAGCCGGGGATAGTGCTCGACCAGCGCTGCCTCGGCCCGGCCGAGGTCGACGGGGGAGGGTGCGACGAGATCCTGGGTGCTCACTTTGAGCAGAACGAGCGAATCCCGTCCCGGTTATGGGTGTGTCTCCGCATCAATGAACCAGGCCGCCGAGGCCCCCCAGGCCGCTGAAGACCGCCGTGCCCCGGGCGCCGGAGCCCCCGTGGGCGGCGGTCATGAACAGCCCCGCGTCGGCCGCCGGGGGGAGGCCGGGCGGCCGGACGGAGGCGACCGGGCGCCAGCTCGTACCGCCGTCGGTGGAGCAGGAACCGGTGACCTCCGGCCCGCTCCGGGCCAGCCGCAGCAGCACCGGGACGCGCACCCCGGCCAGCCGGAGCTGGGTGTCCGGCGCCCCGTCGCCGTCCGCGTCGTACGCCAGCACCACCCCGTTGGCCGGGGTCACCGCCAGGGTGAGGAAGCCGGGGGCGCCGGGCTCGGCGAGCCGGGCGCGCACCACCAGACCGGCCCGCGCCCAGGGCCCGGTGGTGTCCTGCTCGTCCACCCGGACGGTGAGCACCGCGCCGTCCGGCAGGCCGCCCGGCCGGAACAGGGCCCCGAACTCGGCGGTGGACCTCCACAGGTCCTGGCCGCCGCCGCCGATCCCGTACCGCGCGTCCGGACCGGTGCCGAGCTGCCCGAAGACCGCCTCATTGGTGGTGTGGACGGACCAGCCGGGCTCCAGCGGGCCGGCCAGCCACAGCCTGCCGGGGTGCACGGTGGTGACCGGGGGCTCGCCCCCGGGGCCGTACCGCGCGGAGAGTTCGTACGGCAGCGGCTCCACAGGACGGACCAGCGGCCGGTCCGGTACGGTGATCCGCCACTCGGCGGCGGCGCTCCCGGCCGCCGGGACGGGCCCCACCTCCCGGGGCGGCCGGGCGCCGGTCCCGGGGACGTCCAGTGCCAGCCGGACCGGGCCGGTGGCGCGCAGCCCGTTGAGGTTGCGGAAGACGGCGGTGACCCGGGCGGTGGCACCGGGCGCCAGGGCCCCGGGCTCACCGGTGACGGTCACCCCGCCCTGGTAGGGGGCGCGGGCGAGCACCGCGTGGACCCGCCGGGCGGTGCGGTACGGGTCCCCGGTCGGCCGGAGCGGATACGGCTCGGTGCGCCGGGTCCACGCCTCCTCGGCGGCGTACCAGTCGAACCGGCCCGCCGGCTCCGGCTCCCGGCCCGCCGGGTCCCGGTCCGACTCCCGGTCCCGGTCCCGGTCCCGGTCCAGCGCGTCGGCCAGCGCGCCCAAGTACGCGTCCCACTGCGGCAGATGGACATCCGCGATCAGCCCGGACCAGTCGCGGTTGGCGTAGTTGGCGAGGTGCCCGGCGTCGGCGGTCGGCCGGTCGGCCCAGGTGGTGATCAGCGCCCGGGCGGTGCGCTCCCGGCCCTCCCGCCGGGCGTCCGCCAGCCACGGCCCGAGCAGGAACGCCCGGTGGCAGCCGGCCATCTCGTCGCTGAGCCGCATCAGCCGCAGCCAGAGCCGGGACAGCGCCCGGAAGGCGTCGGCGTCCTTCCGTCCGTACGCCGCCCTGAGCTGCCCGATCAGCGTCCAGGAGCGGTTGGCGAGCGCCTGCCGGGCGAGGTCGGTGAGATCGTGCCGGTAGGCGTCCGAGCGGCGCAGTGGTTCCCGTACGGCGAGCAGGGCGGCGAACGCCCGGTCGAAGGCGGGCAGATCGTAGGCGGGGGAGTGGGTGGCGTAGTACGCCCCCGAGGCGGCGGTCAGGCTCGGCCGGGCGGCGAAGACCGAGTCGTGCGGCCGGCCGTCCCGGCTGGTGATCCGGTACGCGGTCTCCCGCAGCACCCCGAACGCCTCGGCAGCCGCCGGGTCCTGGCCGCCGTAGCGCAGCGCCGCGTACTCCGTGAACCAGCGCTCCCGGTCCACCGGCTCGTTTCGCCAGGCCAGTTCGGAGAACAGCTCGAAGGCGGCCGGGTCGCGCTCGGCCGCCTCGGGCATGTACGCCGTCCCGGCGAGCGCCGAGCCCGGCCGGTCGCGCCAGGCGGTGAACCGCGCGCTCCACTGGTGGGTGCGGGCGCCCAGGGTGGTGCGGCCACCGAAGTTGGGGATGCTCCCGAAGGCGTACGGGACGCCGCCCCAGTCCCGCTCCCGGTCGGTGACCGACTCCAGGTCGGAGAGGCCGTCCACCACCAGCGTCCGGTCCCGGTCGAGCGCGTCGAGCAGCTCCCGGCGCGGATTGGCCTGCCAGCCGAGCAGCACCCAGGTGGCGTCCGGCCGGGCGGCGCGCAACGCGCCCTGCACCGCCCGGGCGGCCTCCGGCACCGGTACGTCCCCTGCGGTGCCGCCCTCGTGGAGCAGGTCCATCTTGAACAGCCGGGCCGGACCGAAGAGTTCCTTCTGGTGGCGGTAGAAGGCGGCGGCCACCGCCCGGAACGCGGGGGTGCGCGGATCGAGCCAGTCGGGGCGCCGCAGCCCGGCCCAGACGCCCTGGGGCACGGTCCGGGCGCCCGGGTTCCGGGTGGTGAAGTCCTCCGGGACGGTGCCGAAGTATCCCGGCAGCACCGGCTCCATGCCCAGCTCGCGCAGCCGGTCGCAGATCCGGCGGCCCAGCTCGGTCCGGCGGCCCAGCAGTGCCGGATCCACCGGTCCGCCGTAGCCGCTCATGTTCTGGAGCAACCACCAGGGCTGGTGGGAGGGGGCGGGCAGCCAGGCGCGGGCCTCGGCGCCGGAGTAGCCGAACTCCTGGAGCAGCCGGTGGTACACCGCCTCCTGTCCGGCGGTGACCAGCACCTCGTTGCAGCCGTGCAGGGCCAGGACGTCGATCAGCCGCTCCCAGCGGGGCCAGTCGGCGTACGGGGCGGTGTAGCCGTCGTGGGTGTCGTTGAGCGCGAACCGGTGCGGCACGGTGGCCCGGCGCTCCAGCGGCCGGCCGGGCGCGGGAAGCCGGTCCGGCAGCTCCACCCGGCTGCCGGCCCAGGAGAGATGCGCCCCGGCGGCGTACTTGAGATACCAGTGGACACCGGTCAGCAGGGTGGCCGCCCCGGTGCCCGCCACCTCGACGCGGCCGGTGGTGCCGGCGACCCGGAACCGGTCGGGGCTCCCGGCGGCCTCCCCGGGCAGCGGGCGCAGCCGGAACTGCCCGGCGTGGTGCGGCAGCAGCCGCCGCAGCGCCGCCCGCGCGGCGGCGGTGGGATCGGCGCCTCCGGGGCCCGTACGCTCCGGGCCGTCCGCCCGGGCGGGAACCGCCGTACCGGCCGGCGTCGTACCGGATGCCGCCGCGGCGGGGGCCGTACCGGAGACCGGGAGGGCGGCGGCCGCACCGACCGCCCCGGCGCCGCTCAGCAGCGCGCGTCTCGACACTCGGGCCATGGCACCGTCCTCCTGAGCGTTTCTGACGGAGCGTCATTTGTGGAGGCTTCGCACGTTACTCGCCGTCCGGCCCCGGAGCGGGGACCCGGACCGGCAGGATGGCCGGATGCGTACGGAACGAACTCGTGTGGCAGTGGTGGCCGCCGTACTGGTGGCCCTGGGTCTCCCCGCCGTCGCGGCGTGCGGAACGGGCGGCGAGGAGCCCGACGGGCCCCCGAGGACCGCGACCGGCTCGCTGGAGGAACTGGCCGAGCGGGCGAAGTGCGTGCCGGACATGGGCACCCAGGCGCAGGAGCTGCGCCAGGCCAACTGCGCGACGGAGGACGGGAAGTACGTGCTGACCACCTTCGCCACCGACCGTGGCCAGCGGGAGTGGATCAACGAGGCCAATGACTACGGCGGCGCCTATCTGGTCGGCCGCAAGTGGGTGGCCGCCGGCGACCGGCCGGTGGTCGAGGCGGTACGCAACCGGCTGGGCGGCGAGCTGGAGGTGGCCGAGGGCCACCACGGCGGCGGATCCACCGGCGGCGGCGCCGCGCCCACGGGCTCCGGCCCGGACGACGGCTCCGGCCCGGACGACGGCTCCGGTTCGGACGACGGCTCCGGCTCGTCCTCCGGCTCCGGCTCGGGCGACGGGGAGCACGCCGACGGCCACGCGGGCGCGGGTCACCACGGAGGCTGAGCCCCCCGGTCGTGCCACGACGCCGGAGAGTCCCCCGCGTACCGTACGCGGGGGACTCTCGGGGTCAGGTCCCCGTCCCGGGGGCGGGGCGGGGTGGCGCGGTGCTCAGGCACACCGGCGGCCGGTGTTGACGCAGTTCACCACCTGACGCATCAGCCCGTTGCTGAACACATTGATGAAGTCCCCGTGGTCGGTGACCGGCTTGTGCAACTGCTCCGGGAACGAGTCCACGGCGAAGGTGGCTCCCGCCGGGACGTCGTAGACGATCCGCTGCACCAGCTGCGGGATGGCCCGGAAGCCGGCCGGGCAGCGGCCGTCGCGGCCGGCGAAGGCGACATGGGTGCGGTGGTTGGCGCTGTCGGTGTTCCGCCCGTCCCAGCAGCTCTGGAAGCTGAAACTGCGCACCACCTGGGAACCCTGCGGGCAGACCGGGTACTTCGCCTTCAGCTGCCGGTTCTCGAAACCGGTGCAGCTCCAGGAGGCGTTGGCGTTGGCATCGCCGTTGGTGAACGCCTTGGCGTCACCGGTGATGATCCGCAGGAACTTCGGCATGGCGGTGACCCGGGAGACCGGGCTGCCGACGAAGTTCAGAGTCACCTGGGAGGGGGTGAGGATCTCGCCCACGTTCTGGTCCCGCCCGCCGCCGTCGGCGTTGGCGTCCTGGTCGTTCCGGCCGTTCTGGAGCCGCAGCACGGGCCAGTAGTAGGTGGACCGGTCGCCCTGGTTGCGGCAGGTGGTCTCACCGCGCGCCAGGTCGTCGTCACTGGCGAAGGCGTCATTGGCCTGGTTGCCCACGTAGTCGTGCATATGGTGGGCGCCATTGCTGACCCCGGGCGCGACGATCACATTGTCCGGGTTGAACTTGCCGTTCTCGTTCCGGCCGCAACTGCTGGTGAAGGTGCCCCGGGAGGCGTTCTGGAGCTGCCTCGGCTTGCGCGCATTGGGCCGGACCGACCTGATGTCCGCGAAGTCCGAGGCGACCGGCCCGTTCCCCGCCTGCCCCGCCCCCCGGCCGCCGTTCCCGCCGTTCCCGTTCTGATTGTTGCCGTTGCCGTTGCCGTTGCCGTTGTCCCGGGTTCCGCCGCGGTTGTCGCCACCACCGTTGCCGCCGCCCGGGAAACCGTTCTGTCCGTTCCGGCCCTTGGTCTCCGCCGCCTCCGCGGTCTCGATGCCGTCGTCGTCGGCGCGCAGGGTGCAGGGGGCGAGGGACTCAAGACCCTGAGGCCGCCCGGCGTTCCGGCCGATGGCGACCGCGATGCGCTCGATGGCGGCCCGCCGCTTGTCCTTCAGCGGATCGAGGACGGCGCTCTCCGCGAACGCCCGGTCCCGCTGCACCTGCTCCCGCCGGTCCGCGAACCGCTGATACGCCTCGGTGATCTGGGTGTCCATCGCCGCCAGCTCCCGGTCCACCTCGGGGCGTGCCCCCTCGGGGACGTCGGGCAGCCCGTTGGCGACCTCCGGACAGTCGATCGTGGAGATCCGTGTCGCGGTGTTCACGGTCCGCTGCTCCTGGGGCCCGCCCCCGAACCGGCCCTCGCCCGCCGAGGCGTAGAAATTGGCGGCCAGCAGCCCGCCCCCGCCCAGTACCAGTGCGGCCGAGGCGGCGATCGCCCGGTTCGCCAGTTTCGACCGTTTACGTGTGCGTCCCATGGAGCTCCAATCCTGGGCGGGAATCCTGGGCGGGTGGGAAACCGCTCCGTTCCATACGGACGGGACGCGCGGGGCGTTCAGCGGCGCACGGGACCGGCCGGTCTCCGCACCGGACCGGCCGGAAACCGGCCCCGGGGCTCGTGCCCCGGCCCGTACCACCCGCCCCGTACCATCGGCCCCCGGCTCCTCGGGGCGCCAACCGGCAGGGAATCAGCCGCCGTTCAGCACCTCGGCCTCCTTCTCGGCCGGCAGTCCCATCGCCCGCCGCGCCGGCTCCGGCCCCGTACGGTCCGTGCCGTCCGCCGCGCGCAGCCATGCCCAGGTGTCCGCGACCGTCTCCGCCACCGGGCGGCAACGCAGCCCCGCCGCCCGCGCCTTGCCCGGATCCGAGCGGTGCATCGCCTCGTACGCCCCGTTCTCCCACCCCGGCGGACTCCAGACCGGCAGCTCGGTCCAAGGGGTGATCCCGGCGGCGAGGATCTTCTCCGGCTCGGTCCACCGCAGTTCCGCGTCGGCGCCGGTCACCCGGACGCAGGTGTCGAGCAGTTCGCCCATGGTGGTGTGGCCGGGCGGGCTCACCAGGTCGTACGCCCCCGAGAGCCCGGCCCCGGCCGCCGTCAGCAGCCAGCCGGCCAGGTCCCGCGCGTCGATGTACTGGAGCGGCAGCTCGCGCGGCCCGGGGGCGAGCACCGGTCCGCCCCGGGCGATCCGGCGCAGCCACCAGGGGAGCCGACCGATGTTCTCCCAGGGGCCCAGGATCAGCCCCGCCCGCGCCAGCAGGGTCCGGTCGGGACCGAAGGCGTCCAGCGCCGCCAGCTCGCCACCCCGCTTGGCCTCCGGGTACGGCACCCCGGTCTCGTCCGGCCCGGCCCCCGCCACCACCGGGGCGTCCTCGGCCGCGCCGGCCGGGGCGGGCCAGGTGTACACACTGCGGCTGGACACATACGCGTATCGCCCGGCCCGCTCCGCCAGCAGCCGCGCCGCGTCCCGGACGGGGCCCGGGTCGGCCGACCAGGTGTCCACGACCAGGTCCCACTCGCCGTCCGCCAGCGCGGCGAGCCCGTCCGGCGCGGTGCGGTCCCCGCGCAGTACCCGGACCCCGGCCGGCACCGGACGGCTGCCCCGATTGAAGACCGTCACCTCGCACGACCGGGCCACCGCCGCCTCGGTGACCGCCCGGCCCACGAACTCCGTACCACCCAGTATCAATAGCCTCATGGGCTCGACCCTGCCCGCTCGGGACCGGGCCGGACAGCGCTTCCGCCACCGGCTGAACGGCCGTCCGGTCCGCATGGCAGCATGAGCGGACCATGACGAATGCCCGGTCCCCGATGCGCGCGCTCCGTGCCGTGCTCTTCGCCGTGGTCTGCGTGACACTGGCCGCCGTGGGACACGCGTCGATGTCGATGTCGGCGCACGAGCTGCCGGGCGGAACGCTGCTCGCCGCCTTCGCCGGTACGGCCGGGCTCGCCTGGCTGGCGGGCGGCCGCCGCCGGGGCGCGACAAGCATCGGCGCGGGCCTGCTCGCCGTGCAGGGACTGCTGCACCTCACCTTCATGGGCGGCGCGGGCGGCCACGCCTCCATGGGCGGCGCGGGCGGCCGCCCGGGGCACGGCATGTCCCGTCCCGGCGCGGTGCCCCCCATGTCCTCCGGCACGACGCACCACGACATGGCGTCCCACTCCATGACCGCGCACGACATGACCGCGCATGACGTGGCGGCGCACGGCATGACCGCGCACGGCGGCGGGATGTCCGGCATGGCCGGCGGGCCCGGAGCGGCGCTCCACGGCTCCGGTACCTCCGGGTTTCCTGGTGCCTCCGGCATCTCCGGTGCCTCCGGTGGCGGCGACTCGGTGCTCGGCGCGGTCGCCGGGCTGCTCGGCCTCTCCACCGGCATGGTCGCCGTCCATCTGCTCGCCGCCGCCGTCTGCGCCCTCTGGCTGGCCCGGGGCGAGGCGGCCTTCTTCCGGCTCGCCCGGACCGCCGCCGTCCTGGCCTTCACCCCGCTGCGCCCGCTGTTCACCGCCGTTCCGGTGCCCGCGCCGGACCGGCCGGCCCGCCCTCGGAGCCGTACCGTCCCGCGTCTTCGCGGCGTCGTCCTCGCCCACAGCCTGTCCCGGCGCGGACCGCCCCGGGCGTCCGTACCCCGTGCCTCGACCCCCGGAGCCGTTCACGTCTGACCCGGGGGCCGCTTCCCCGCAGACGTCACACACCGACTCCTAGGACAGTCATGGCCATTGACGCCCCGGTACGCGACGGCGTACCCGACAGAACCCCGGGCGACGGCCCGCACGGCGGCGACACCCCCGCCCGCCCCACCCCCTCCGCCCGGGGTGCGCTGCGTCCGCTCCTCCTCCGCCTGCACTTCTACGCCGGCCTGCTGATATCCCCGCTGCTGCTCGTCGCGGCGGTGAGCGGACTGCTCTACGCGCTCTCCTTCCAGGCCGAGAAGATCGTCTACCGGCATGAGCTCACCGCCCCGGTCGGCGAGCGTGTGCTGCCGCTCGCCGAGCAGGTGGAGGCCGCCCGGAAGGCCCACCCCGACGCCACCGTGACCGCCGTCTGGCCCGCCGCCGAGGAGGACGCCACCACCCGGGTGCTGATGGCCGGACCCGAGGTGCCGGAGGACCGGTCGCTGGCCGTCTTCGTGGACCCGTACACCGCCGAGGTACGCGGTGCCCTGCCGAGCTACGGCAGCTCCGGCGCCCTGCCGCTGCGCACCTGGATCGACCAGCTGCACGCCAATCTGCTGCTGGGCGAGCCCGGGCGCGTCTACAGCGAGCTGGCCGCGAGCTGGCTGTGGGTCGTCGCGCTGGGCGGGGTGCTGCTCTGGCTCGGCCGCCGGCGCACCGCCCGGCGCGCGCTGGTGCTGCCCGAGAGCGGCCCGGCCTCCCGCCGCCGTACGCTCTCCTGGCACGGCTCGGTCGGCCTCTGGTCGGCGGCCGGTCTGGTGCTGCTCTCCGCGACCGGGCTGACCTGGTCCGCGTACGCGGGCGAGAACATCGGCGCGGTCAAGGACCGGCTCGGCGGCGCCACGCCCACCGTCGCCGCCACCCTGGACGGCGCGGCCCCGGCCGTCGGCGGCGGGCACGAGGGCCACGGCGCCGGACACGGTACGACCCCGCCGGCGGCTGCGCACGCGGGCGCCCCGGGCGCCGGGACCGACATCGGCATCGACCGGGCCGTCGAGGCGGCACGCGGGGTCGGCGTGGACGGGAAGATCTCGGTGACCGTGCCGGCCGAGGGCACCGGCTATGTGGTCAGGCAGACCGACACCCAGTTCCCGGTCCATCTGGACGCGGTCGCCCTCGACCCGGCCGACGGCACGGTCATGGACAGGCTCCGGTTCGCGGACCACCCGCTGCCGGCCAAGCTGACCCGGTTCGGCATCGACGCCCATATGGGGGTCTTCCTGGGCCTCGCCAACCAACTGGCCCTCGCCGCACTCGCCTTGGCGCTCATCGGACTGATCCTCTGGGGCTACCGGCTCTGGTGGCTGCGCCGTCCCACCCGGGACCGGGCGCTGGGCTTCGGCCGTCCGGTGCCGCGCGGCGCCTGGCGGAAGGTGCCGGTCACCCTGGTTCTCCCGCTGGCCGGGGCCACCGCGCTGGTCGGCTGGTTCGTGCCGCTGCTGGGACTGAGCCTGCTGGCCTTCCTGGCCGTGGACGTGCTGCTCGGGGCGCTGGCCAGGACCCGGCGCCCGGCTCGCGCCTCCTGAACCCACCTCCCGAGCGGTCCCAGGGGCCGGTCCCGGCACACCCGCCGGGCCCGGCCCCGTGGCGTACGGGGTCCGAGCCGGGTCCTTAACCGGGGCGGGGGCGGCGTGTGCCGTGCGGGGTCAAGTGCCGGAGCGGGCTCGGGCCGTGCGGGGTCAAGTGCCGGGGCGGGAGCGGCCCGTGCCGGGGTCGTACCGGGGCGGGGGCGGCGTGTGCCGTGCGGGGTGCGTGCCGGGGCGGGCACGGGCCGTGCGGGGTCAAGTGCAGGGGCGGGCGCGGGCTGTGCCGTGCGGGGTGCGTACCGGGGGCGTACCGGGGCGGGAGCGGTTGCGGCCCCATGCCGTGCGGGGTCGGCGCCGACCGGGCCGGCGGGTGGCGGCCGAGGTGGCCGGCCGCGCTCTCGCGCTGTGGCGGAAGCGGCCCGCCGCGCCCTTGTACCGCGGTTGTCGCGGTTGTCGTGACTGTCGTGGCCGGAGACGCCGCGCCGTCCCTGTGCCGCGGCCAAAGGGCCCGCTCCGCCCCTGTGTTGCGGCCGTGTGGCGAGTTGATGGCCACTGGGCCAAGGCGGTACGCCCCCGCCGCCGGCGGCCGTACCGTCGCGACACCGGCTCCGCCCGCTCCCTTTCCCCGGGCCCCCACCAGAGCCGGCGCCCCGCACCGAGACCGAGCCGGACAGCGCGAGAACGTACGAGGTCAGCATGAGCCAGCCGCCCATCGACGCCGTCACCGCCGGGCACCCGCCCGAGCCCACCGCGGCGCCCGCCGAACCCCCGGCCCCCGCCGCCTGGTCCTTCGAGACCCGGCAGATCCACGCCGGGGCCCAGCCCGACCCCACCACCGGGGCGCGGGCGGTGCCGATCTACCAGACCACGTCCTATGTCTTCGAGGACACCCAGCACGCCGCCGACCTCTTCTCCCTCGCCCGGCCCGGCAACATCTACACCCGGATCCACAACCCCACCCAGGACGTCCTGGAACAGCGGATCGCCGCCCTGGAGGGCGGGGTCGCGGCGGTGGCGCTCGCCTCCGGGCAGGCGGCCGAGACGCTGGCGCTGCTCACCCTGGCCCGGGCCGGCGACCACATCGTCTCCAGCGCCTCCCTCTACGGCGGCACCTACAACCTGTTCCGGCACACCCTGCCGAGGCTGGGCATCGAGGTGTCCTTCGTGGACGACCCGGACGACATCGGCGCCTGGGCGGCGGCCGTCCGTCCGGAGACCAAGGCGTTCTTCGCGGAGAGCCTGGGCAATCCGCGCGGCAACGTCCTGGACGTCCGGGCCGTCGCCGACGCGGCCCACGCGGCCGGGGTGCCGCTGATCGTGGACAACACCGTGCCCACCCCCTATCTGCTGCGCCCGCTGGAGCACGGTGCCGATGTCGTGGTCCACTCCGCGACCAAGTTCCTCGGCGGCCACGGCACCACCATCGGCGGTGTGGTGGTCGACGGCGGCACCTTCGACTTCGGCGCCCACCCCGAGCGGTTCCCCGACTTCACCGCGCCCGACCCCAGTTACCACGGGCTGCGCTACTGGCCCGACCTCGGGCCCGGCGCGTTCGCCGTCAAGCTCCGGGTCCAGCTGCTCCGCGACCTCGGCCCCGCGCTCTCCCCGCACTCCGCCTTCCTGCTGCTCCAGGGTGTGGAGACGCTCAGCCTGCGGGTCGAGCGGCACACCGCCAACGCCCTGGAGCTGGCCCGCTGGCTGGAGCGCCGGGACGAGGTCTCGGCCGTGCACTACCCGGGTCTGGAGTCCAGCCGCTGGCACGAGGCCGCCCGGCGCTATCTGCCGCGCGGCGCCGGGGCGGTGGTCTCCTTCGAGCTCGCGGACGGCGCGGAGGCGGGCAAGCGGTTCGTGGACGCGGTCGAGCTGTTCAGCCACCTCGCCAACATCGGAGACGTACGCAGCCTGATCATCCACCCCGCCTCCACCACCCACAGCCAGCTGGACGCCGAACAGCTGGCCGCCACCGGGGCGTCGCCCGGCTTCGTCCGGCTCTCGGTCGGGCTGGAGCACGTGGACGACCTCAAGGCCGACCTGGCGGCCGGCTTCCGCGCCGCCAAGGGCGCCGCCGACGGTGCCGCCGGGAACGCCGTAGCGAAGGGCACGGCCGACGGTGCCGCCGAGCCCACCGTCGCGAGGGGCACGGCCGACGGTGCCGCCGGGAGCGTGGCCGGGAACACCGCCGGGACGGCCGTCGCGCAGGGCGTCGCTCCCGGGCCGGACATCGAGGCCGGGGCAGCTGTGAAGGGCGTGCTCTGAGCGCGGTGACCACCGGTGCGCGCACCCTTCCGCCGGCCACCGGCGCCTGGCGGGAGGGGGACCCGCCGGGCCACCGGTCCTGGTGCGCGCTCGGCCGGCCGCTGCCGCTGGAGTCGGGCGAGTCGCTGCCGGGGGCCCGGCTGGCGTACGAGACCTGGGGGCGGCTCGCGCCCGACGCCTCCAACGCGGTGCTGGTGCTGCACGCGCTGACCGGTGACAGCCATGTCGCGGGCCCGGCCGGTCCGGGGCACCCGACACCGGGCTGGTGGGACGCGCTCGTCGGGCCCGGCCGGGCCCTGGACACCCGGCGCTGGTTCGTCGTCGCGCCCAATGTACTCGGCGGCTGCCAGGGCAGTACCGGGCCCGCCTCGCCGGGGCCCGGCGGCCGGCCCTGGGGCCCGGACTTCCCGGCGCTGACCCAGCGCGACCAGGTGGCGGCCGAACTCCGGCTCGCCGACGCCCTGGGCATCGGCCGCTGGGCCGCGGTGATCGGCGGCTCGATGGGCGGGATGCGGGCCCTGGAGTGGGCGGTGGGCCACCCGGAGCGCACCGGGGCGCTGCTGGCGCTGGCCTGTCCGGCCGCGGCCTCGGCGGAGCAGATCGCCTGGGCCTCGGTGCAGGCCGCCGCCATCCGCGCCGACGCCCGGTGGGCGGGTGGCCGTTACCATGACGCCCCGCCCGGTGGCGGCCCCCACCGGGGCCTCGGCATCGCCCGCCGGATCGCCCATGTCACGTACCGCAGCGAGCCCGAACTCGCCGCCCGGTTCGGCCGGTTGCCGCAGGCCCCCGGGGACCCGGCCGCCGGTCCGGGGGCGGGGCCGGGGCGGCGCGGCCGGTACCAGGTGGAGTCGTACCTGGACCACCACGCCGCCAAGCTGGCCGCCCGCTTCGACGCGGGCAGCTATCTGACGCTCACCGAGGCGATGAACGCCCATGACCTGGGGCGCGGCCGGGGCGGCACCCGGGCTGCGCTGCGCCGCGCGACGATGCCCGCGATCGTGGCGGGCGTCGACTCCGACCGGCTCTACCCGCTGTCCCAGCAGCGGGAGTTGGCCGCCGGGTTGCCGGGGGCCGACCGGGTGCGGGTGATCGCGTCGGCCAGTGGACACGACGGCTTCCTCATCGAGGCGGACCAGGTGGGAGCCCTCGTCCGCGAACTCCTCACCGCCGGCTGACCGGATGCCGTACGGACGGTACGCCCCCGCCGTGCCCACCGCGCCCGCCGTGCCGGTACGCCCCCGCCACCGCGCGCGCCGGAGCCGTACGGGCCTCCGGCGCGCGCGGCCCCGGCACACTCCCGGCGGGACGGGCGGCCCCGCGACAGAACAGGTCAACGGGTCAGCAGGTCAGCGGGTCGGTGGGCCAGGCAGCTCGGGCAGCTCAGGGCGTGTACTTGTAGCCGACCCGGCGCACGGTCTGAATGGTGTGGCGGTGCTCGGCGCCGAGCTTGCGCCGGAGCCGGGCCACATGGACGTCGACCGTGCGTCCGTCGCCCACGTGCCCGTAGCCCCAGACGGTGGTGACCAACTGGTCGCGGGTGTGCACCCGGTGGGGATGCGCGACCAGATGGGCCAGCAGCTCGAACTCCAGATACGTCAGATCCAGCGGCCGCCCGTCCACCAGGGCGGTCCGCCGGGCGCCGTCGATGGAGACCGGTCCCGGGGGCGGCTGCTCCTCCGCCGGGGCGGCCGCGGCCTGCTCGGCGGGGACCAGCACCAGGTAGCCGACCATCGGCGGCTGGCCCGGCAGCGCGGGCAGGGCGTTCGGCGGGGCGGGCAGCCAGGTGGTGCCGGGCGCCAGCAGCTCGGCGACGTCCAGGGCGGCGGGGGCGGCCGTCGCACCGGGCACGGCGGCGGCCGGCTGGGCCACCTCGTCCCGGCCGACGGCCCGGAGTCGGTGCCGTCCGGGCAGGGGGGCGGTGGCCGTGGTGGCGGAGAGGACAGAGGAGGATCGGGTGTTCGCCATGACAGGTCAGCTCTTTCGCGCGAAGGGACGGTAGACGTCAGCGCGACGGCCGAAGGCCCGGCGGGCGGATGCCGCGGAGGGGCTTTAGAGGGCCGGCGCGTTCATCGCGCGGCGACACGCACGGTCGAAGTCGTGGTGCTGGCGGGAAGGCCAGAACGGCTCAAGGTCATCGCGACCCGTAGCGGTGTTCCGGAGGCTGGCCATGCGCCCATTGAACCAGATGTAACGCCCCGGTTCCCAGGCGCTTTCCGCCAGATCTCCCGGACGGGCCTCCCGGCAGCCGTCCGCCCGGGCCCCGCCGAAGGCCCCCGGCCCCCGGCTTCCCCGCCCACCGGACGTCACCGGCCCCCGCCTCCCCGTGCGCCGAAGGCCCGCGGCCCCCGCCTCCCCGCACGCCGAAGACCACCGGCCGCCGGCCTCCCCGTACGCCGGAGGGCACCCGCCCCCCGTCCGGACGGAGGGCACCCGCCCCCGTCCGGACGGACGAAGGCGGGCGCCCTCCGGCGCCGTACGCACCACGCCCGGATCAGACCTGGCCGGCCTTCTCCAGCGCGGTGCAGCAGGTGTCCACGATCAGCCGGGTGACCGTGTACGGGTCCACATTGGCGTTCGGCCGGCGGTCCTCGATGTACCCCTCGCCGTCCCGCTCGACCTGCCACGGGATGCGCACCGAGGCACCCCGGTCGGAGACGCCGTACGAGTACTCGTTCCACGGCGCGGTCTCGTGCAGCCCGGTCAGCCGGTCGTCGATGCCCGCGCCGTAGTGCTTGACGTGGTCCATCGGCTTGGAGCCCTCGCCGAGCGCCTCGCAGGCGGTGATGATCGCGTCGTACCCCGTACGCATCGCCCTGGTGGAGAAGTTGGTGTGCGCGCCCGCGCCGTTCCAGTCGCCCTTCACCGGCTTGGGGTCGAGCGTCGCCGAGATGTCGAAGTCCTCGGCGGTGCGGTAGAGCAGCCAGCGGGCCACCCAGAGCTGGTCGGCCACCTCCAGCGGCGCCAGCGGGCCGACCTGGAACTCCCACTGGCCGGGCATCACTTCGGCGTTGATGCCGGAGATGCCGAGGCCGGCCTTGAGGCAGTTGTCCAGGTGCGCCTCGACGACCGCCCGGCCGAAGATCTCGTCCGAGCCCACGCCGCAGTAGTAGCCGCCCTGCGCCGCCGGGAAGCCGCCCTCGGGGAAGCCGAGCGGCCGGCTGCCCTTGAAGAACGTGTACTCCTGCTCGATGCCGAAGACCGGCTCCTGTGCGGCGAACCGTTCCGCCACCTCGGCCAGCGCGGCCCGGGTGTTGGAGGAGTGCGGCGTCATGCCGATGTCCAGGACCTCGCACAGCACCAGGATGTCCTCGCCGCCCCGGATCGGGTCCGGACAGGAGAAGACCGGCTTCAGCACGCGGTCCGAGGAGTGGCCCTCGGCCTGGTTGGTGCTGGATCCGTCGAAGCCCCACACGGGCAGCTCCGCCACGGCCCCCGGCGACCCGGTCACGATCTTCGTCTTGGAACGGAGCTTGGCGGTCGGCTCGGTGCCGTCGATCCAGATGTACTCGGCCTTGAAGGTCACGGGCTCTCATCCTCGGAGTGGTGCGCTCCCCTCCCCGGAGTCGTGCGGGCGGTGCGGGTGGCGCGGGTGATGCGCTGTCGTTGCGCGCTGTGTCCGGCAGTGTCGCGGGACACGCGCCGCAGCGTCGCAGGACGCGGTTTCCCGTCCGTTGCCCGGGTGTGAACCCCGTGTTACCCCACCGGCCCCGGGCGTCCCCCGGACGCCCCCACCCCTCTCCGGCGGCCTGATCGTACGACAGGCAGACTGGCGGGCATGAGCAAGCCACGCATCGGACTCCTCGGCACCGGCCCCTGGGCCGGCCGCACCCACGCCCCGGCCCTCGCCGCGCACCCCGGCGTCACCTTCAGCGGCGTCTGGGGCAGGCGCCCGGAGGCCGCCGCCGAGCTGGCCGCGGCCCACTCCACCCGGGCGTACGAGGACGTGGACGCGCTCTTCGCCGCCAGCGACGCGGTGGCCCTGGCCCTGCCGCCGGACGTCCAGGCCCCGCTGGCCGCCCGGGCCGCCGCGGCCGGCTGCCATCTGCTCCTCGACAAGCCGGTCGCCACCACCGTGGCCGGCGCCCGCGAGGTGGCCGGGGCGGCCGCCGGGGCGGGGGTGTCCTCCGTCGTCTTCTGCACCCTGCGGTTCGCCGCCGGCACCGCGCCCTGGGTGGCCGAACAGGCCGAGCGGGGCGGCTGGTTCCTGGCCCGGGCGCACTGGCTGGGCTCACTGTTCGCGGACGGGTCGACGAGCGCGTACGCCGCCTCGCCCTGGCGGCGCCAGAAGGGCGGCCTCTGGGACGTGGGCCCGCACCTTCTCTCGGTGCTGCTGCCGGTGCTGGGCGAGGTGACCGGGGTGGACGCGGTGGCCGGCCCCGGCGACACCACTCATCTGCTGCTCCGCCACGCGTCGGGTGCGGGCGCCACGGTCACCCTCAGCCTGAGCGCCCCGCCGGAGGCGGCCCACGCGGGCCTCGAACTCTTCGGCGAGCGGGGCCGGGCGGTCATGCCCTCCTGGGCCGACGCCGTCGCCTCCTTCGGCGCGGCCGTCGACGCCCTGCTCACCGCCGTACGCACCGGCGAGCCCCACCCCTGCGACGTCCGCTTCGGCCTGCGGCTCACCGAGATCCTGGCCACCGCCGAATCCCGCCTCGCTCCCGCCGCCCCCTGAAGCCGCCCCGCCCGGCGCCGCCCCGGCTCAGGAACGCCCCAGCGCCTCCCGTACCGCCTCGTCGGTGCGGGCGACCAGCGCCGTGCCGTCGTCGGCCGTGATGACGGGGCGCTGGATCAGCTTCGGGTGGGCGGCGAGCGCCGCGATCCAGCGCTCCCGGGCCTCCGCCGTACGCGGCCATTCCTTCAGGCCCAGCTCCTTGGCGGCGGCCTCCTGGGTGCGGGTGAGCTCCCACGGTTCGAGCCCCAGCCGGGCCAGTACGTCCCGGAGCTCGTCCGCCGTCGGTACGTCCTCCAGATAGCGCCGCACGGTGTAGTCGGCGCCCTCCTCCTCCAGCAGCCGGAGGGCGCCACGGCACTTGGAACACGCGGGATTGATCCAGATCTCCATGCCGTCACGGTACCCCCGCATACCGTCTGGCCAGGGACGATTGTCAGTGGTGGGCCGTAAAATGGAGGCAGTTGAGGGGGCCCGGGGGAGGGCTCCCGCACCATTGACCAGGAGGTCGCCGATGGCCGTCGCCGCGCTCACGACCCTGTCCCTCCAACCCTGGGAACCCGTCCGCAAGGAGCCCCTGCCGCCCGGCCGTCCGCGCGAGTGGTACGTCTCCCACAACCGCCGCCTCAAGGCCATGCGGCTGGCCATCGCCCTGCTGGACGCGGGTGTCCATCACCCCTCCCGGGCCGGTGACGAGACCATCCGCCAGGTGGCCGCCCAGATCGGGATACGCCGCCCCTCCGACACCACCTGCCGCATGGTCCGCGGCCTGATCCGCTACGGCCGCTGACCCCGTCCACCCCTGTTCCGCGCCCCCCGGTCCGTGTCCGGCCCGCCACCCGGCGGCCGGGCACGGACGGGCCCCGGGCGCGCGGCCCCTTCGCCACGTGCGCGGCCGGGCACACGAGCGGGGAGCACCCCCTGCGAGGTGCGCGGACGGTCCCGGGGCATGATCCCCGGCATGACCGCCGAGATCCTCTCCGTCCTGGCCCTGCTCGTGGTGCTGGTGTGCGCCGTGGTCCGGCCCCGGGGACTGCCCGAGGCGGTCTTCGCCGTGCCCGCCGCCACCCTGGTCGTCGTGGCCGGGGCCGTCGAACCCGGCCACGCGCTGGCGGAGGCGGAGCGGCTCGGCCCCGTCGTCGGCTTCCTGGCGGCCGTCCTGGTGCTGGCGAAACTCTGCGACGACGAGGGCCTCTTCCGGGCCTGCGGCGCCCGTACGGCCCGCTGGGCGGCGGGCCGGCCGCGCCGGCTGCTGGCGGGCGTCTTCCTGCTGGCCTCGGCCATCACCGCCGCGCTCAGCCTGGACGCGACCGTGGTCCTGCTGACCCCGGTGGTCTTCGCGACCGTCGCCCGGATGGGGGTCCGCCCGGCGCCCCACGTCTACGCCTGCGCCCACCTCTCCAACACGGCCTCCCTCCTCCTTCCGGTCTCCAATCTGACCAACCTGCTCGCCTTCACCGCCGCCGGGATCGGCTTCCTGCACTTCGCCGGCCTGATGGTGCTGCCCTGGCTGGTGGCGATCGCCGTGGAGTACGCCGTCTTCCGCCGCTTCTTCGCCGCCGACCTCGACACCCCGCCCGGCGCGGCCCCGGAGCCACCGGCCCCGGCCCCCTCCCCGGGCGAGCCCTTCCCCCTCTTCCCCCTGATCACCGTCGCCGCCACCCTGGCCGGCTTCGCCGTCGCCTCCGCGCTCGGCGTCGAACCCGCCTGGGTCGCCGCCGCCGGGGCCGCCGTCCTCGCCGTACGCGCCCTCGGCCGGGGACACACCACCCCGGTCGCCCTGGTGCGCTCCGCCGCCGTACCGTTCCTGGCCTTCGTCGTCGCGCTCGGCATCATCGTCCGGGCCGTCGTCGACCACGGCCTCGGTACGGCGCTGGCGCACGTCCTCCCCGCCGGCACCTCACTGCCCGCCCTGCTCGGCACGGCCGCCGTCGCCGCCGTCCTGGCCAACCTGATCAACAACCTGCCCGCCGTCCTGGCCCTGCTCCCGCTGGCCGCCCCCTCCGGCCCGGGCGCTCTGCTCGCCGTGCTCCTCGGCGTCAATCTCGGCCCCAACCTCACCTACACCGGCTCGCTGGCCACCCTCCTCTGGCGCCGGGTCGCCCACCGCCACGACCACACCGTCGACCTGGCCCGCTTCACCCGCCTCGGCCTCGCCACCACCCCGGCCGCCCTGCTCCTCTCCGTCCTCGCCCTCTGGTCCACCCTCACCCTCATCGGCCCCTGATCCCTTCGCACCGCCGATCCGGAGGCAGGGACCCACACCAGGCGGGAATGAAAAACCAGTCCAGACATCCACGACTGGCCCTTTGCCGCACCCCAATACCGGGTCCAGGCTCTCCCCACTCAAAGATTGGCATTCCCTAGGGGGGAGCCCACATGCCACTCAGCACCCTCACCGACCGCACGGAGCGAGAGATCCAGCGCCACCGCGAAGAACGCCTCGCGGACCCACTGCCCGTAGGCGCCTGGATCCGGGCGCTGCTCGCCACCCTCGGCCGCCGCCCGCGCGGCCGGCCGACCCGCGGCAGTCGTCACCCCGGGAGGCCCGGGTGACCGCCCCACCACCGGAACGCGGCCGGGTCGTGGTCGGCGTCAGCAGCTCGCTGGCCGGCCTCGCGGCGCTCCGGCGCGGCGCCCTGGAGGCCCGCCGGGACGGCCGGACCCTGGAGGCCGTACTGGCCTGGGAGCCCCCGGAGGGCGGGGCCCTCTACGTGAAGCGGCCCGATTCCGAGTGGGCCGCCCACTGGGCCCGGGAGGCCCGGCAACGGTTGCTCGGTGCCTTCGACGAGGCGCTCGGCGGCCTCCCCACGGACCTCCACCTCGTCTGCCGGGTGATCAGAAACGCCCCCGGCCCCGCCCTCTGCGCGGTCGCCCACCGCCCCGACGACCTGCTGGTTCTCGGGGCCGCCCCACCCGCCGGCCGCCTCCGTGCCCGCCTCCACCGCCGCCCCGTCGCCCGCTACGTCCTCGCCCACGCCGGCTGCCCCGTCCTCACCGTCCCCGGCCCCCGTCTCCTCCCCGGCGAAGCCCGCCTCCTCCGCCGCACCACCCCGCCCACCGACCCCGACCGGCACGAGACGGCGGCCTGAAGCGGCCCGAGCGGGGGCATGGCCCGCACCGGAATGCGCCGAGATGGTGATGCGGAACTTCCGGCTTGTAGTGCTGCATTCTATGCTGCATACTGTGCAGCATGACAGCTGTGACTCGGAAGAGCGTCTCGTTGGACGACCTGGTCAGGGAGACCGTGGACCGCGTGCGAGAGCCGGGTTCTCCCGAGAACCTGGCGCTCGGGCAGGTGACGGGCACCCAGGTGGACGCCGGTGCCTCGGAGGCCGAGGTGCTCCGTGTGCTCCTGAACGCCGGCCGCCTGGCTATACAGGAGAAGGTCATGGAAAACGGC
This sequence comes from Streptomyces pyxinae, assembly GCF_024756275.1. GTDB lineage: Bacteria > Actinomycetota > Actinomycetes > Streptomycetales > Streptomycetaceae > Streptomyces > Streptomyces pyxinae. The sequence goes on from NZ_JANUGQ010000008.1 coordinate 28,660, forward strand.
TACGCCGCGCTCGCGGCATCCCACGATGAGGAAGACCGCGCTCACGAGGCGGCCATGCGCTCTCGTGGCACCCGTCGCCGGAGCCGCGTAGGGACGGGTGAATGACTGACATCGTTCCGGTCCGGGGGCGGGTCTACCGAGCGGACCTGGGCTCGGGGCTCAAGCCCTGGCTCGTCGTCTCCAACAACGCGCGCAACCGTGCTCTCCACGACGTACTCGTCGTCCGCGTCACCACGTCCCCGAAGCCGTCGCTCGCCAGCATCGTCGAGCTAGGACCGGACGACCCGCTGGTCGGACGGATCCTCTGTGACGATCTGGGGCCCCTGTACCGGGACGAGATCAAGGCTGATCTGGGTGCCCTCTCGGCGCCCACGATGATGCGGGTGGCCTCGGCCCTTCGTCACGTCCTCGCCTTGTAGGGCCCACGCGAGACGGCGGCCTGGGACAGCGCGAGCGGGGTTCGGTCCGGCATGACAGAGGCCGCCGACCGCGCCTCCCGATGCGGAAGGACACGGCCGGCGGCGGGGACGGCTCGGGCCGACGGAGATCCGCCTGGGCCCGGGGCGGTCCTAGAGGTCGAAGTGCAGCTACAGGAACGCTCTGACCTGCGTAGTCCGACCCCTAATGGCCCATGGGTGCACGTCGGGTGCACACTGCTGATGGGCTGTATGGTCTTCTGCCGCCCGTTGGATGCGCGGCAGCATCTGCCTGGGTGTCAGTGCCCCGTGCGACAGTCACCTCATGGATGAGGAGCGGTCTGCCGGCGAGGCCGGTTTGGAGAAGACCTTTCAGCAGATGAAGCGCTTCGCGCCCGACGGTGACTACTACGCGCTTACGCTCGGGGTTAACCGTCGAGGGCGACCTTTCTGGAGCGCGCAGACGCACTGGGTGGGGCAGTCGGAACGACATCCTGGCTGGGAGATTCGTGCCGCTAGCTTGATGGATCCGACAGGTATGACGCGCGCATGGACCGAGCTGGGGCAGGGCTGGGTAGCGGTGCATGACGACACCAGCTTGGCCATGTACCTGAGGATCGGTGGAAATGCACTCGTCGAGAAGGGGCTGGCCGACGTGCGCCTTCCCGAAGTTGTGGGGCCCAGCGAGTGCATGCACGACGGCGCGATAGAGGTTGGCGGGTTCGGTTTCTTCGGGACGGGCCATCTGCCCGACGAATCTGTGACTCGCCGGGCACCTACCCGAAAACTCCGGATGCAGGTACTCAAGCGGGACAGCTACCGCTGTGTTGTGTGTGGCCGCAAGGCGACTGACCACACTGATCTAGAGATCCACGTGCACCATCTCGTCCCGTGGCGTATGCACGGCCCCACGGCAGAGGAAAACTTGGTCACGCTCTGCGGCACGTGCCACAAGGGCTTGGATCCCGATTTCGAGCCGTCTCTGCGTGAACTCGCGGGGCTACCTGGTAAGTCGGAGCCTCTGGACATGGACAACTCTGAGTTCAATGCAGAGGTGGACCGCTACCGCGAGTTCGTAGCGCGCGCTATTTCGGAAGTGCCGCCGCCCACAACCGAAAGCCGGTAGGCGGCACGCACTTTCAGGCTGTCACCGGTAGCGCCGGCCGATCGCCTTGCGGGCCTTCTCGACCGCGCCCGTCACACGGTGGACGTACCGGCGAAGGGCGAACGCCTGATCTTCGTGCCCGAGGAGGCCGGCGAGGGTGTGAGTGAGGCCACCACCCCGACGGGAGTGGTGGCCTCACTGTTGCTGACGCTACGTCAGAGGATCAGCGGTGCGCACGCGGTGCGCAAGAGGGCGGAAAGCAAGCGGGAACAGCGAGTACTGCTGGGCAGCGTTTCCGCAGGTCAACGCTTGTTTCCAGGAACCCTCCCAGGTCGCCCGGACCTGATCTTTAGAGGTCGAAATACAGCTCGAACTCGTGGGGGTGGGGGCGGAGCTGGATGGGGGCGATCTCGTTGGTGCGCTTGTAGTCGATCCAGGTCTCGATCAGGTCGGGCGTGAAGACGCCGCCGGCCTGGAGGTACTCGTTGTCCGCCTCCAGGGCGTCGAGGACGGCCGGGAGGGAGGTCGGGACCTGGGCGACGTTGGCGTGCTCCTCGGGGGCCAGCTCGTAGAGGTCCTTGTCGATCGGCTCGGCCGGCTCGATCTTGTTCTTGATGCCGTCCAGGCCGGCCAGGAGCAGGGCGGAGAAGGCCAGGTACGGGTTGGAGGACGGGTCCGGGGCGCGGAACTCGACGCGCTTGGCCTTCGGGTTGGAGCCGGTGATCGGGATGCGCATCGCGGCGGAGCGGTTGCGCTGCGAGTAGACCAGGTTCACCGGGGCCTCGAAGCCGGGCACCAGGCGGTGGTAGGAGTTCACCGTCGGGTTGGTGAAGGCCAGCAGCGACGGGGCGTGCCGGAGGATGCCGCCGATGTAGTAGCGGGCGGTGTCGGAGAGGCCGGCGTACCCCTGCTCGTCGTAGAAGAGCGGGTCGCCGCCGGACCACAGCGACTGGTGGACGTGCATGCCCGAGCCGTTGTCGCCGAAGATCGGCTTCGGCATGAAGGTGGCGGTCTTGCCGTTGCGCCAGGCGACGTTCTTCACGATGTACTTGAAGAGCATCAGGTCGTCGGCGGCCGCGAGCAGGGTGTTGAACTTGTAGTTGATCTCGGCCTGGCCGGCGGTGCCGACCTCGTGGTGCTGGCGCTCGACCTCCAGGCCGGACCGCTCCAGCTCCAGGGAGATCTCGGCGCGCAGGTCCGCGAAGTGGTCGACCGGCGGGGCGGGGAAGTAGCCGCCCTTGTAGCGGACCTTGTACCCGCGGTTGTCCTCGACCGCGCCGGTGTTCCAGGCGCCCGCCTCGGAGTCGATGTGGTAGAAGCCCTCGTTGGCGGTGGTGGCGAAGCGCACCGAGTCGAAGACGTAGAACTCGGCCTCCGGGCCGAAGAACGCGGTGTCCGCGATGCCGGTGGAGGCGAGGTAGGCCTCGGCCTTCTTGGCGATGTTGCGCGGGTCGCGGCTGTACTGCTCGCCCGTGATCGGGTCGTGGATGAAGAAGTTGATGTTCAGCGTCTTGTCCCGGCGGAACGGGTCCACCCGGGCCGTCGACAGGTCGGGGCGGAGCGCCATGTCCGACTCGTGGATGGCCTGGAAGCCGCGGATCGACGAGCCGTCGAAGGCCAGCTCGTCGGCCGGGTCGAACGCCTTGGCCGGGATCGTGAAGTGCTGCATCACGCCCGGCAGGTCGCAGAACCGGACGTCGACGAACTTGACGTCCTCGTCCGCGATGAACTTCTTGACGTCATCGGCGTTCTGGAACATCCAACTCCTCCTACTCCCACCCGGGGGAGGGGCGGGGTTGCAGCTGTGTCGTGCGGCCAGTGCGGTGGCACACGCTGGAGCCGACCATAGGCACCGGCGGTTTCTCAAGCATGACCCATTTGTTTCGCCGAAGTTAACCGGACGCGGTGGCCGGAAACAGCCGGAGGGGGAGTCGGGAGCCCGGGGAGTCGTGCTGCCGTCTGCCGTCTGCCGTCTGCCGTCTGCCGTCTGCCGTCTGCCGTCTGCCGTCCGCCGTCCGCCGGTGGCCGGGGCACCCGGACGGCGGGGACGCGCGGGGAGCCCAGTACCGTGGTCGGGTGGACAACAGGGAAGCAATCGGATCGTGGCTCTCCGGGCCGCGCGCGGCCGCCGAGGAGATGGGCGCCGACTTCGGCTACCGGGGCGAACGGCTCGGTCTGCCGCAGGAGGGCCCCGGCTCCGTCGCCCCGCTCGGCCGCCGCTTCGGGGCCATCTTCATCGACTGGGCCCTCTGCCTGCTGATCGCATACGGGCTCATCGCGCGCGGTGACCAGACGGCCGCGGGCAACTGGGCGCCCGCCGTGCTGCTGGTGCTGAGTCTGCTCACCGTCGGCACCGTCGGCTCCACCCCCGGCAAGCGGCTCCTGGGACTGCGGGTGATCGGGGTGGACGGGCGCCGGCTCGGCTTCGGCCGGGTCGTGGTGCGCAGCGTGCTGCTCTGTCTGGCGATCCCCGCGCTGATCTGGGACCGGGACGGACGCGGGCTGCACGACCGGTTCTCCGGCGCCGTGCAGGTGCGGATCTGAACAGATCCAGACCGATCCGAACAAACGGATCTGGACGGATCTGAGGCGTACGGGCCCGGGGGCCGGAGATCCGGGGTTCTGGAGGTCCGGGAATCCGGGGGACCCCCGGTGGCCCCCGCCCGCGCTGCTCCTGTCCGTCCGGCTGGTCCCGTACCGCCGGTCCCGCGGGGCTGACCCTGCCGGGCGTACGGCGCGGGGCGTGACGAGTACGGCGTACGACGAAGGGCGCCCCGGTGATCGGATCACCGGGGCGCCCTCGCGTTCAGGGGCGGGTCAGCGCATCTTTCCGCCGCGCGGCATCCGCATGCCCTTGGGCATCGGGCCCTTCGGCAGCGGCATGTTGCTCATCATGTCCCCCATGGCCCGCAGCCGGTCGTTGGCGGCGGTGACCTGGGGGCCGCTGAGCACCCGGGGGTACTTCAGCATGGTCGTACGGACCTTCTTCAGCGGCACCTGGCCCTCGCCGTCGCCCACGACGATGTCGTGCACCGGCACGTCCACCACGATCCGGGCCATGCGCTTCTTCTCGGCCGCCAGCAGGGCCCTGACCCGGTTCGGGTTGCCCTCGGCGACCAGGACGACGCCGGCCTTGCCGACCGCGCGGTGCACCACGTCCTGGCTGCGGTTCATGGCCACCGCGGGGGTGGTCGTCCAGCCGCGGCCCACGTTCTGGAGCACGGCGGCCGCCGCGCCCGGCTGGCCCTCCATCTGGCCGAAGGCCGCCCGCTCGGCGCGGCGCCCGAAGACGATCGCCATCGCCAGGAAGGCCAGGACGAAGCCGAGGATGCCCAGATAGACCGGGTGCCCGATCAGAAATCCGATGCCGAGCAGCACGCCGAAGACGAGGATGCCCACGCCCGCGACGACAAGACCGACCTTCGGATCGGACCGCCGGGTCATCTTGTACGTCAGGGCGATCTGCTTGAGCCGCCCCGGGTTCGCAGCGGCGTCCCCGCTGTCTGTCTGTGCCTTCCTCGCCATGTCGTGAAGTTTACGTGGCCCGCGAGGCGCGGTCCGCCACGGCCTCCAGTACGTGCTGGGCCTCCACCCGGTCCCGGGCCCGGCGGCGGTCCTCCATGACGGAGGTCCAGGCGTTGCGCCGGGCGGTGCGCTGGCCGCCGCCCAGCAGCAGCGCCTCGACGGCGCGCAGGGCACCGGTGAAGGACGGGACGGGCTGGGCGTGTACCTGCTGCGGCGCGGCCTGCATGACGGGCTTCCTCCCCAGGAGCGGGTTCGTCGGGAGTGGGGGAGACCTGCGGGGCGGGGACGTACGCGGGGATGCGAAGGGGACGTACGGGGCGTACGAGACGTGCGGCGGGACCTGCGGGGGTGGTGCCGGGTGGCGCGGGTGCCGGGCGCGTACGGCACCGGTGGTCCGGAAGGCCGTGCGCGTTCGGTGAAACCAGCTTCACTCACTGGTGTTACCAGCGCGTGACCCACCGGTCAAACAGTGATGAAACCTTGACGCGCCGCCCGAAAACGTTGACGCGGCCCGTCCGCGCCCGCTAGCTGCGGGAACGGACGAGCCGCGTCCGGTCGGCCGCTACCGGCCAGTAATACCTTGTGAGCGGTTTCACACCGCCTGGGCGGCCGGAGCCGCCACGGCGGACTCGCGGGCCTCCATCGCCTGCTGGAAGAGCCGGCCGGCCCGGTACGACGAACGCACCAGCGGACCGGACATCACACCGGAGTAGCCGATCTCGTCGGCCTCGTCCTTCAGCTCCACGAACTCCATCGGCTTCACCCAGCGCTCCACCGGGTGGTGGCGCACCGAGGGCCGCAGGTACTGGGTGATGGTGATCAGCTCGCAGCCGGCCTCGTGCAGGTCCCGGAGCGCCTCGCTGACCTCCTCGCGGGTCTCGCCCATGCCGAGGATCAGGTTCGACTTGGTGACCAGCCCGGCCTCGCGCGCCCGGGTGATGACCTCCAGCGACCGCTCGTACCGGAAGCCGGGGCGGATCCGCTTGAAGATCCGGGGCACCGTCTCCACGTTGTGGGCCAGCACCTCGGGGCGCGAGGAGAACACCTCGGCCAGCTGCTCGGGGACGGCGTTGAAGTCCGGGATCAGCAGCTCGACCTTGGTGTGGCCGCCCTCCCGGTCCGCCGTCATGGCGTGGATCTGCCGCACGGTCTCCGCGTACAGCCAGGCGCCGCCGTCCTCCAGGTCGTCGCGGGCGACGCCGGTGATGGTGGCGTAGTTCAGGTCCATGGTGACGACCGACTCGCCCACCCGGCGCGGCTCGTCCCGGTCCAGCGCCTGCGGCTTGCCCGTGTCGATCTGGCAGAAGTCGCAGCGCCGGGTGCACTGGTCGCCGCCGATGAGGAAGGTCGCCTCCCGGTCCTCCCAGCACTCGAAGATGTTGGGACAGCCCGCCTCCTGGCAGACGGTGTGCAGGCCCTCGGTCTTCACGAGCTTCTGGAGCTGGTTGTACTCGGGGCCCATCTTCGCCCGGGTCTTGATCCACTCGGGCTTGCGCTCGATGGGGGTCTGGCTGTTCCGGACCTCCAGGCGCAGCATCTTGCGTCCGTCGGGTGCGACTGCGGACACGGCTGGCTCCTACGGCTTGGATTCCTCGGCGAACACCAGGGTACGCCCGTGAAAAATGTGGCCCTACGCCCCGGCCAACCGAGGGCCGGCGGAGAGCATTCCTCGTTCGGCCTATCGGGCGGCCTCGGCGGCCCCGGCGGGAGCGCCGCTGCCGGGCTCGGCAGCGGATCCGGCGGCCTCCGCCGGAATCCCGGCACCCGGCCCGAAGGCAGCCGCCGGAGTGCCGGCGCCCGGCCCGGGGGCTCCGGCGGCTTCGGCGACCCCGGGGCCGGGCGCCGTCGCGGACATGGCGGCCCCGGCGCCGGGAGACGCGACCGCTTCGGAACCGGTGGGCTCCACCCGCCGGGGCCGGAGGTCGGCGTTCTCCAGGACGTCCCGCAGATGGCGTTCGACGACCGGCAGCACCTCGGCGATGGTCACGTCCCGGCCCAGCTCGTTGGCGAGCGAGGTGACCCCGGCGTCCCGGATGCCGCACGGCACGATCCGGTCGAACCAGGTGTTGTCCGGGTTCACGTTCAGTGCGAAGCCGTGCATCGTGACGCCCTTGGCCACCCGGATGCCGATCGCCGCCAGCTTCCGGTCCTCGCGCCGCTGCCCGGCGTTGGAGGGGGCGTACTCGGGGCCGTTCAGCCGCGGGTCGAACTCCTCGTCCTGGAGGCGGGGGTCGAAGTCCAGCGAGAGCCCGCCCAGGGCCGGCCGCTCGGACACCGGGTCCCCCAGCACCCACACCCCGCTGCGCCCCTCGACCCGGGTGGTCTCCAGGCCGAAGTCGGCGGCGGTACGGATCAGCGCCTCCTCCAGCCGCCGGACATGGGCCACCACGTCCACCGGCCGGGGCAGCTTCAGGATCGGGTAGCCGACGAGCTGGCCCGGGCCGTGCCAGGTGATCTTGCCGCCCCGGTCCACGTCCACCACCGGGGTGCCGTCCAGCGGGCGCTCGCTCTCCAGGGTGCGGCGGCCGGCCGTGTAGACCGGCGGGTGCTCCAGGAGCAGACAGGTGTCCGGGACCTCGTCCGCGAACCGGGCCGCATGGACCTCGCGCTGCCGGTCCCAGGCCGCCCGGTAGTCGACGGCCTCCGCGCCGAAGCCCAGACGCACGAATCGCAGCTCACTCACGGCCTCACTCACGGCAATGCCTCCCTAGAACCCCGCGGGCGCCTGCCACTGTACGGCGGCGATCGCACTGGCGGTCGAGCAGGGCGGAGAGCGCCGCGCGAGAGCGAGGGGGGCGGGAGGGGGGAGGGGGGTGGAGGCGGGCGGTGCGGCGGCGTGGCAGGAAGCCCGGAGGGGTGACGCGGCGGCCGGGGAGAGGGAGCGGGAGGGGCGGCGGGACAGGGGCCGGGAGAAGGGGCGGGACGGGGCCGGGGGGAGGGTGAGGCAGCGGGTGGGGGAGGGGCGGAGGCGGGGCGTGCGGGGGCGGACGGGGGCGGTCGGCGGGCAGGCTCGCGCCTCCCGTCAGCGCCGCTCCAATCCTCACACGATCGGATGAATGTGGGGCGAAGGTGGCGGTACGGACGCCGACTCCGGCTAAGTTCGCGCCGATCCCAAGGGGCCGTTTCCCCGGCCCGGAGGGGGCCGCGCCCCGGTCCGGAAGGCAGGAGACCGCAGAGCAGATGACGGACCGACCCGCGCCGCGCAACCCCAACCGGAAGCTGGCGGCGCTCATCGCCGAGGCCGGGTTCTCCCACGCCGGGCTGGCCAGACGCGTCGACCAGCTCGGCCTGGAACACGGTCTGGACCTGCGGTACGACAAGACCTCCGTCACGCGCTGGCTGCGCGGACAGCAGCCGCGCGGCACCACCCCCGCGCTGATCGCGGAGGTCTTCACCCGGCGGCTCGGGCGGCGGCTGACCGCCCAGGACCTGGGGCTCGACGCCTGCGCCCCGGTCTACGCGGGGCTGGAGTTCGCGGCGACGCCGGAGGAGGCCGTGGACATCGTCAGCGGCCTCTGGCGCAAGGACTCCGGCAGCCATGCCGAGCTGCGCAAGATCGCCTTCACCCCGGCCGGTCTGGTGGTGCCCAGCCGCGACTGGCTGATCGGCCGCCCCGACGAGCGGGTGGCCCGGGGCGATACGCCGCCCGGCCCGCCCGGGTCCAGACCCTCCGCCGGCCCGCCCGGACCCAGGGCGCCGGGCGGCGGGCCCGAGTCCCGGGTCCCGGGCGCCCCGCCGGGGCCGCGGCTTCCGCCCGGCCTGCCCGTACCGCAGCTCCCGCCGGGCCCGTACGCGCCGCAGCTCCCGCCCGAGCCCCGGGTGCCGGTCCAGGGGCGCGGGCCGGCGACCCGGCACCGCGCCACGGAGCGGGGACCCGGCCAGCGGGTCTCCAGCGGCGACATCGCGGCCCTCCGCTCGGTCGGGGAGCTGTTCCGCTCCCTGGACCAGGCGTACGGCGGCGGCCACGCCCGGCAGGCGCTCGTCCGCTATCTGGAGCACGAGACCGAGCCCATGCTGCGCGGCAGCTACGGCGAGGCCACCGGGCGCCGGCTCTTCGCTGCCGCCGCCGACCTGACCCGGCTGGCCGGCTGGACCTCGTACGACATCGCGGCCCACGGGCTGGCCCAGCGGTACTTCGTCCAGGCGCTGCGGCTGGCCCAGGCGGCCGGCGACCGGGCGTACGGCTCCTATGTCCTGATCACCATGAGCCGCCAGGCCGTCTATCTGGGCCACGGCCGGGAGGCGGTCCAGCTGGCGCGGGTGGCCCAGCAGGGCGTCGGCTCCTCGGCGCCGCCCGTGGTGCAGGCGCTGCTGTACGCCGGGGAGGCCCGCGGCCACGCGGTGCTCGGCGAGGCCCGGGCCTGCGCCGCCGCCCTGACCCGGGCCGAGCGGGCCCTGGAGGCCGCCCGGCCGGGCGACGACGTGCCGTTCTGGGCGCGGCTCTTCGACGAGGCGCAGCTCGCGGACGAGTCCGGCCACTGCCACCGGGACCTCCAGCAGTACCGGGCCGCCGCCCAGCAGGCCGAGCGCTCGCTGCGACTGCACGCGCCCGGGAACGCCCGCAGCCGGCTCTTCTGCCGTGTCGTGCTGGCCTCCGCCCGGCTGGGGCTGGGCGAGCTGGACCAGGCGTGCGCACTGGGCGCCGAGGCCGCGCAGCAGGCGGCGGAGATGCGCTCGGCCCGTGCCGTGGAGTACGTACGGGACTTCGAGCGCCGCCTCGAACCGTACCGGGACGCGGCGGCCGTCCGTACCTACCGGGACCGGGTGGCGGTGCTGGGCTGAGGGGTCCGGCCGGGGGCCTCGCGGAGCCGGTGACGGAAGGACGACGGAAGAACGCGCGGCCACGCGTAGCCGCCGGAAAGCCGGGCATCCGGACGACCAGCCGCCCGGGAGCCGCCGGGCGGCCGGCACATCCGGGACGCGCCGAGCAGGCGCCGGGCACGAGGAGTTGCAGAGCGATGAGCGCAGACGTGTGGGGTTACCAGCCGACGGCCGGCCGGGCGGCGGGCAAGGACCTCATCGGGTACAAGGTCGAGGCCACCGACGGGTCCATCGGCAAGGTGGACAAGCACTCCGACGAGGTCGGCTCCGCCTACCTGGTCGTGGACACCGGACCGTGGATCTTCGGCAAGCACGTCCTGCTGCCCGCCGGGACGGTCGCCCGGATCGACGACACCGAGGAGCGGATCTACGTCGACCGGACGAAGGAGCAGATCAAGAACGCTCCCGAGTTCGACAAGGACCAGCACCTCGGCGACGAGGGCTACCACCAGCAGGTCGGTACGTACTACAGCGGCAACCCGCACATCTGAGACCCGGCACGCGCCGACCGCTCCGGAGCCGCCTGAGCGGCCGGGGCGGTCGGCCGTCGGGCGGAGTGGAGGCCGTGCTCCGGGCGGGCGATGCCCAGGCCCGGAGCACGGCCGTTCGTGTGCCCGGGGGCGGCGGCCCGGGGCCCCTGATCCGCTTTCCTGACCGGGGCCCTGTCCCTCCCGGCCCTCCGGGGCGCCCGGCCCCCGAGCCCTCGGGAGGACGGGTCCCGGGTGACCGGAAGTCCTGGGCCTCCGGCGTCCGTCCCCGGGCCTCCGGGGGGCCCGACCTCCGAGCCTCCGGGGAACGGGTCCCGGGCTTCCGGCGTCCGTTCCTGGGCTTCCGGGGCCCGGCCCTCCGAGCCATCGAGGCGCCCGCCCCCCGAGCCCTCCGGAGGACGGGTCCCGGGTGACCGGAAGTCCCGGGCCTCCGGCGGTCGGGCCCGGGCCCCCGGGACCTGGGTCCCGGACCTGCGGGGGCTCGGGTCTTCGGAGGCCTGGGCTTCCGGCGTCCGTCCCCGGGCCTCCGGGGGGCCCGACCTCCGAGCCTCCGGCGTCCGTCCCCGGGCCTCCGGGGGCCCGGCCCTCCGAGCCACCGGGGCGCCCGGCCCCCGAGCCACCGGGAGCCGGGTCCCGGACCTGCGGCGTCCGTTCCCGGGGTCTTCGGGAGCCCGACCTCCGAGCCGCCGGGGTCGGCCCCGGGGACCGACCTCGTCGGGAGGGGCGGGTCCCGGTCGCGGGGTTACGCGGCTGCCGTCTGGAGCTCGGCCGGGTGCTGGTCCGGCTGGATGCCGAGGTCCCGCAGCAGCGCCCGGGCCGCCCGGCGGCCGGAGCGCAGCCCGCCCTGGACGCCGCTGGTGTCCCGGTGGTCGCCGCACACGTACAGCCCCGCCAGCAGCCGCACCGGGCGCCTCGGGTCGTACGGCGGCGGCATCGCCGGAAGCGCCTCCGGGTCGTGGTGGACCGCCAGCAGCTCCCAGTCGGCGGTCGGCACCCCGTAGAGCGCGGCCAGCTGGCGCCGCACCCGGGCGTCCAGCCCGTCCGGACGGAGCGGGCCCAGCACCGTGGAGGTGATCAGCGCCCGGCCGCGCGGCGCCCGGGAGGGATCGACGCCGCTCATCACCGCCGTGTGCGCCACCGGCCCGGTCCGGTCGCCGTCCACCAGCAGCGCCGGATCGACCCCCGGGGCGGCCGGAGCGGCATGGTGCAGCACCGTCAGCGGGTGGAAGTCCGGCACCCGCAGCCCCGGCAGCAGCTCGGCGGCGACCCGGGCACCGGTGGCCACCACCACCGCCCGGCACCGGAACTCGCCGTGCCCGGCGGTGACCACCCGGTCGATGGAGGCGTCCGTCACCCGCACCCCGGTCCGTACCGTGCCCTCCGGCAGTCCGGCGGCCAGCCGCTCGGGGAGCGCGGACGCCCCGCCCGCCGGGACGCAGAGCCGGCCCCGGGCCAGGTCCCGCAGCGCCAGGTCAGCACAGCGGCTGGAGGTCGAGAGTCCGGCGTCGCCGAGCAGCGCCGACAGCAGCGGCCGCAGGAACGCCGGAGCGGTCCTGGCCGGCCGGTCGGGGCGGGCGAGCAGCCGGTCGGCCGGGGTGGCGGCGAGCCGGGAGAGCGTGGTCCCCAGCCGCGCCTGGCTCAGCGGTCCGCCCGGCCGCGCGGGGCCCAGCGGCCTGGGGGCGCTCGCGAGGGCGCGCGCCCTGATGAGTGCGCCCCGGGCGCTCCCCCCGTCTCCGGTCCGGTGCAGCCGGCCGTCGCTGTGAACCAGCACCCCGGGCCGGAACAACCGCAGCTCGGTGACGTCGATCCCGGTGTACGCGGTGTTCAGCGGCTGACCTGCCCGGTCGAGCCGGAAGCCGTCCACCCGGTCGGTGGTCAGCCGGCCGCCGACGCGCGGCGCGGCCTCCAGAACGATCACCGTCAGACCGGCGCCGACCAGCCGCTGAGCGGCCGACAGCCCGGCGACGCCGGCCCCGACGACAACGACGTCCGCGTGGTGAGCGGTACTGAGCACGGGTCCCTCCCCGAAGTGGCGGTGCGGTGCGTGGCGGGCTCATTCCCGCTGCCGGACTCCGGACCACCCGCTCCCGGTCCCGCACCGGAGCACGGGGTCGCACACCTGTCCGCAGGCCCCCGAACCGGATCGCGGACCGGGACGCGGGCGGCCTCCCGCCGGGTCCCGGGGCGGCCACCGGTGCCGCGGCGTGCCCCGGAGGACGGGTCCGTGCGCCGGAAGCCGGTTCCGTGCGCCCGGAGCGCCGGGCCCGGAGCCGTACACCTGGCCCCGGGTACCCCGTCCGGCTCAGCCGTCACCCCCGGATTCGTCCCCGGTACGCGGGCGCCGCCGGGCGGAGTTCATGGGCCGGTATGAGCGCATGAGCGGTACACGTACGAGGTGGTGGCGCGGCCGCCACGCTCACCACCTGACCGCCGCCACTGGGCTCCGACGTCTCCGCCCGCCGTCCGGGCACGACCGGAAGGCCCCTGGCCGGCCGCCCACCGGCCGGCGGTTCACCCGGCGCCCGCCCGCCGCCGCTCAGCCCGCGGTGCCGCCGCTCGGCCTCCGGCGCCGCCACGCACCGCCGCTCACCGCCTGGCCGCGCTCATCCACCGCCCCGGTGCCGCCGCCCACTGCCCCGGTGCCGCCGCTCGGTCTTCTGCCGCCCGGCGCCGTCGCTCGCGCCCCGGCCTCCCGGCGCTCCCGCTCGGCACCGGGGTGCCGCCGCTCGGCGCCGGGCGGGCACCGGACACCGCCCGGGCGCTCCGTGCCCCTTGCCGCGGCTCACCGCCCCAGCGCCGCCGCGATTGCGCTGTCGGCGGTCGGGAAGGCGAACCGGAAACCCGTCTCCAGCAGCCGGGACGGCACCACCCGCTGGCTGGCGAGCACATCCCCGGCGAACCGGCCGAGGGCCAGCCGCAGCGCCACCGCCGGGACGGGCAGCACCGCCGGGCGGTGCAGCACCCGGCCCATCGCCGCCGTCACCTCCCGGTTGGTGACCGGCTCCGGGGCGGTGAGGTTCACCGGACCGGCGAGCGCCTCGGTGTCCAGGATGTGCCGCAGCGCCGCCACCTCGTCGTGGAGCGCGATGAAGCTCCAGTACTGCCGTCCGGAGCCCAGCGGCCCGCCGAGCCCGGCCCGGAAGACGGGGAAGAGCCGCCCCCAGGCGCCGCCCTCCCGGGCCACCACCAGTCCGGTACGGGCGTACGCCACCCGCACCCCCGCCGCCCGGGCCGGTTCGGCCGCCGCCTCCCACTCCAGGCAGACCGACGGCAGGAACCCGTTCCCGGCGGGCCCCGACTCGTCCACCGCCCGGTCCCCGGTGTCGCCGTAGTAGCCGATGGCCGAGCCGCAGAGCAGCACCCGGGGCGGCTCGTCCAGCGCGGCCACCGCCGCCGCGATCGCGGCCGTGCCGCGCACCCGGCTCTCCCGGATCTCGCGCATGTACGCGTCCGTCCACCGCCGGTCGCCGACCCCGGCGCCCGCCAGGTGCACCACGGCCGCGCACCCCCGCAGCGCGGCCGGATCGACCCGGCCGCTCCCGGGGTCCCACTCGGCCTCGTCGGCCGAGCGCGGGGTCCGCCGCACCAGCCGCACCACCTCATGGCCGCCGGCCCGCAGCGAGCGGACCAGGGCCGAACCGATGAGCCCACCGGAACCGGTGACCGCGACACGGGAGGCGCTGGAAGAAGGAGTCATGGCCCCATCCTGCCCGGGTGCCCCGCGTGGCACAGTGGCGGGCATGCCCGTTTCCCCGCCCCCCGCCCGTCCGTCCGGCACACCGCCGCCCCCGGTCCGGATACGCCCGGCCCGGTTCACCGACGAGGCGCCCCTCGCGCGCCTCGACCAGGAGACCTGGTCGCCGCTGCACGCCGTCGTGCCACGTCCCCGGCCGCCGTACGACCCGTTCTTCGACGTGAACCACCGGCCGGCCGACTATCTGGTGGCCCTCGCCCCCGCGGACGGACCCGACGGCGAACCGGTCGGCTATCTGCGGCTGGTCCCGCCCACCCGGCTCGCCTGCAACGCGCACGTCCGGCAGATCCAGGGGCTGGCCGTAGCGGAGCGGGCGCGCGGCGGCGGGGTGGCCCGGGCCCTGCTGCGCGCGGCCTTCGCGGAGGCCCGGCGGCAGGGCGCCACCCGGATCACCCTGCGGGTGCTCAGCCACAACATGCCCGCCCGGCGGCTGTACGAGTCCGAGGGCTTCGCCGTCGAGGGCGTACTGCCCGGGGAGTTCCGGCTGGAGGGCCGGTACGTGGACGACGTCTTCATGGGCCGCGCCCTCACCGACGGGCCCCCGGCCCCGGGACGGCCGTAGCGCCGCCGGGACGGCTGTGACGTCCCCCGGGACGGTCGTGACGTCCCCCGGACGGTCGAATGGCCGGAGGGACGGCCGGGACCGCCCCCGGGCGCCGGAGCCGCCGGGACGGCTCCCGACGCCGGAACCGCCGGCCCGGCCCCCGAGGGACGCCCCGGGCTGAGGGGCCCTCAGGCGGCGAAGCGCTCCCAGAGCCGGGGGAACCGGTCCGCGAGAGCCGCCTCGTCCTCGAAGTCGACCGGGGTACCGGCCGGTTCGGGCGCCTGCGGCGGGATGCCCAGCTCCGGGGCGACGGCGCCGGTGAGCTGCTCGTACGCCTCGTCCGCCGCGTACCCCAGCTCCTCGCCGTCCCCGTCGATCTCCCCGTCGAAGTCGTCCAGCAGCTCCGCCAGCGCGTCCGCCCCGTGCAGCGCGCCCTCGAAGACCTCCCGCCCCTGGCCGATCAGCCAGCAGCGGAAGTAGTCGAAGGCGTCGTCGCCGGCGCCGTCCAGCAGCACCGCCGCGGCGCCCCACAGCTCCCAGGTGTAGGCCCGGTTGTAGCGGGCCTCGAAGTGCCGGGCGAAGTCCAGCACGGAGTCCGGGTCGAGCTGGAGCAGTCTCTCCACCAGCAGTTCGGCGTGGTCCTCGGGGTCGCCCTCGGCGCCTTCCCGGGTGCTGTCGATGATCTCCCAGAACTCCGTCTCGTCCATCACGCGTCCCAGCATCCCGGCTGCCGGGAAACGACGCACGCGGAGCGACCGAATCGCAACCGGACAGATGATGTCGGCGGCGAATCCGGACAGAGGATGTCGGGATTGGCTGCCAGGCTCGTGCCATGACGACGCACCAGCAGACGGGGCCGACGGGCCCGCGGAGTGGGATGACGGACGACCGGCCGGGGGCGGCGAACGGTCTCGCGGCGGAGCCGGCTGCCGGGCCGCTCGCCGGGCGGGTGGCCCTGGTCGCCGGGGCCACCCGGGGCGCGGGCCGGGCCATCGCGGTGGCGCTCGGCGCGGCCGGGGCCACCGTCTACGCGACCGGCCGCACCACACGCGACCGGGTGAGCGAGGTCGGCCGGCCGGGCGAGACCATCGAGGAGACCGCCGAACTGATCACGGCGGCCGGCGGCACCGGGGTCGCCGTCCGCACCGACCACCTGGTGCCGGACGAGGTACGGGAGCTGATCGCCCGGATCGACGCCGAGCGCGGGCGGCTGGACATCCTGGTCAACGACATCTGGGGCGGCGACCATCTGCTGGACTTCGACACCCGGATGTGGGAGATCGACCTGGACCGGGGCCTGCGGATGCTGGAGCTCGGCGTCCGCAGCCATGCCGTCACCAGCAGCTGCGCCCTGCCGCTGCTCATCCGGAACCCCGGCGGACTGGTGGTGGAGATGACCGACGGGACGGCCGAGTACAACCGGCGCTTCCGTGGCAACTTCTTCTACGACCTCGCCAAGAACGCCCCGATCCGGATGGCCTCCAACCTGGCCGAGGACCTCAGGGACCTCGGCTGCGCGGCGGTCGCGCTCACCCCCGGCTGGCTCCGCTCGGAACAGATGCTGGACCACTTCGGCGTACGGGAGGAGAACTGGCGGGACGGCTGCGCCAAGGACCCGCACTTCGCCATCTCCGAGTCGCCGGTCTACACCGGCCGGGCGGTCGCCGCGCTCGCCGCCGACCCGGACCGGCAGCGGTGGACCGGGCAGTCGCTCTCCAGTGGGCAGCTCGCCCGGGAATACGGCTTCACCGACGCGGACGGCTCCCGGCCGGACGCCTGGCGGTACCTCGCCGAGGTCGTCCACGGCGGGAAACCAACCCCGGCCGGGGAATACCGCTGACCCGGCGGAGGAGTACCGCTGACCTGGCCGGCGGACGGCGGACCCGTACCCCGGCGCCTGCTCCCCGCCGGGCTCAGCCCGGGTCCGGCGGCGGGTGCGGGGTGTCCGCCGTCTCCGGGGCCGGGTCACCGCTCACCCCGGTGCCCTCGATGTCACTGGTGCCACTGGTGCCAGTGATGTCTCCGGCTTCCTCGCTCTCCCCGGCGTACCGGGCACGCATCCGGGCGGCCGCGTCCCGGAAGCGGGCCCGGAGCGTGGCGGGGGCCAGCACCTCCGCCTCCGCGCCCAGCGCGAGCAGCTGCTCGAACGCCACCTCCTCCGACTCCACCGGCAGGGTGACCGTGACCAGACCCGCCGCGTCCGGGGGACCGGCCGCCGCCAGCGCCTCGGTGGCGGCGGCCCGGTCGGTGAGGTGCGGCAGCCGGGCGGCGCCCGCGTCCGTGAGCCGTACCACCGCCTCCGCGCGGAGCAGCGAGCGGTTGAACCGGGCGGCCCACTCGGCCCAGAACGCCGGCAGGTCGAAGTCCGGGTCCCGGCCGAACCGTTCGGCGCGCGGGGTCACCGCGGTGAACCGGTCCAGCCGGTAGACCCGGAGCGCCGCGCCGGCGGGCGCCCCGGCGACCCGGGCGCAGACGTACCAGACCCCCGCCTTCAGCACCAGGCCGTACGGCGCCAGCTCCCGCTCCACCACGGCGCCGCCCCGCCGGTAGCCGGCCCCGATCAGCCGGTCGTCCCACACCGCCTCCGCGACGGCGGGCAGCAGCGGGGGCGTCTCCGGCTCCCGGTACCAGCCGGGCGCGTCCAGATGGAAGCGCCGCGCCACCGAATCGGGCGCGTCCCGCAGGGCGGGCAGCAGCGCCGCCGAGACCTTCAGCCGGGCCGCCGAGGCCGCGTCCGCCAGCCCCAGGTCCCGCAGCGCGCCCGGCAGCCCGGAGAGGAACAGCGCCTCGGCCTCCTCCCGGTCCAGCCCGGTGAGCCGGGTCCGGTAGCCGCCGACCAGCCGGTAACCGCCCGCCCGGCCCCGGTCCGCGTACACCGGGATGCCCGCCTCGGAGAGCGCCAGCGCGTCCCGGGTGACCGTCCGCTCCGAGACCTCCAGCTCCCGGGCCAGCTCGGCGGCGGTCATGGCGGGACGGGACTGGAGCAGCAACACCATCTTGATCAGCCGGGCAGCACGCATGCCGCCATCATCCGGCAAGGCCGCCGTCGTCCGTCGGGCCCGCTGTCATCCGTCGGGCCCGCCGTCGTCCGGCAGCGGGCCCACCGGCCCCCTGGCTCCGGACGACCCCGCTGCGGTGTACCGAGGGAACGACGACGGGGCCCTTGGCCGTACAGCACGTACGACCAAGGGCCCCGCCCGGAACCGGAGTGTTACAGCCCGTACCGCTCGCGGGCTTCCTTCACCGCGGAGGCCGGGACCTCACCGCGCCGGGCGAGCTGCGCCAGCGCGGCGACGACGATCGACTCCGCGTCCACGCCGAAGTGCCGGCGGGCCGCCTCACGGGTGTCCGACAGACCGAAGCCGTCGGCGCCGAGCGAGCTGTAGTCCTGGTCCACCCACTGGGCGATCTGGTCCGGGACCTGGCGCATGTAGTCGCTGACCGCCAGCACCGGGCCGGTGGCGTCGGACAGCACCTGGCGGACGTACGGCACCCGCTCCTCGCCGCGCAGCAGCGCCGCGTCCGCGTCCAGCGCGTCCCGCCGCAGCTCGGACCAGGAGGTGGCCGACCAGACGTCGGCGGTGACGTGCCACTCCGCCGCCAGCATCTCCTGGGCCTTCAGCGCCCAGTGGATGGCGGTGCCGGAGGCCAGCAGCTGGATGCGCGGGTCGTCGGCGCCGCCCTGGCCCTCCTTGAAGCGGTAGAGGCCCTTGATGATGCCCTCGTCCACGCCCTCGGGCTTGGCCGGCTGCGGCATCGGCTCGTTGTAGACGGTCAGGTAGTAGAAGACGTCCGGGTCCTCGCCGGGCGCCGCCTCGCCGTACATCCGGCGCAGACCGTCCTTGACGATGGCCGCCACCTCGTAGGCGAAGGCCGGGTCGTAGGTGAGCGCCGCCGGGTTGGTGGCCGCGATGACGGGGGAGTGCCCGTCGGCGTGCTGGAGGCCCTCACCGGTCAGCGTGGTGCGGCCGGCGGTGGCACCCACCAGGAAGCCGCGGCCGAGCTGGTCACCGAGCTGCCACATCTGGTCGGCGGTCCGCTGCCAGCCGAACATCGAGTAGAAGATGTAGAACGGGATCATCTGCTCGCCGTGCGTCGCGTACGCGGTCGACGCGGCGATGAAGTCGGCCATCGAGCCGGCCTCGGTGATGCCCTCGTTGAGGATCTGGCCGTCCTTGGCCTCGCGGTAGTACATCAGCTGGTCGCGGTCGACCGGCTCGTACGTCTGCCCCTTCGGGGAGTAGATGCCGAGCGACGGGAAGAGCGACTCCATGCCGAAGGTGCGGGCCTCGTCCGGGACGATCGGCACCCAGCGTCGGCCGGTCTGCTTGTCCCGGATGAGGTCCTTCATCAGCCGGACGAAGGCCATCGTGGTCGCCACCGACTGGCTGCCGGAGCCCTTGTCGAAGGCGGCGAAGCTCTTGTCGGCCGGCGCGGGCAGCGGGGCCAGGGCGTGGCTGCGGCGGGCCGGGGCCGGGCCGCCGAGCGCCGCGCGGCGCTCCTGGAGGTAGCGCACCTCGGCCGAGTCGGCGCCGGGGTGGCCGTACGGCACCTGGCCGTCGGCGAAGGCGGAGTCCGGGATCGGCAGACCCAGCAGGTCCCGCATGTCCTTGAACTCGTCCACCGACAGCTTCTTCATCTGGTGGTTGGCGTTCTTGGACTCGAAGCCCTTGCCGAGGGTGAAGCCCTTCACCGTCTGGGCGAGGATCACGGTCGGCGCGCCCTGGTGGGACAGGGCCGCCTTGTACGCGGCGAAGACCTTCCGCGACTCGTGGCCGCCGCGCGACAGGTGGAAGCACTCCAGGATCTTGTCGTCGGAGAGCAGCTTGGCCAGCTCGACCAGGGCCGGCTCGGCGCCGAAGAAGTGCTCGCGGATGTACGCGGCGTCCCGGGTGGCGTACGTCTGGAACTGCGCGTCCGGCACCTCGCGCAGCCGGCGGACCAGCGCGCCCGTGGTGTCGAGCTGGAACAGCTCGTCCCAGGCGGTGCCCCAGAGCGACTTCACGACGTTCCAGCCGGCGCCCCGGAACTGGGCCTCCAGCTCCTGCACGATCTTGAAGTTGGCGCGGACCGGGCCGTCCAGGCGCTGGAGGTTGCAGTTGATGACGAAGGTCAGATTGTCCAGACCCTCGCGGGCGGCGAGCGCCAGGGCCGCCGTGGACTCCGGCTCGTCCATCTCGCCGTCGCCCAGGAAGGCCCAGACGTGCGAGTTCGAGACGTCCTTGATGCCCCGGTTGGTGAGGTACCGGTTGAACCGGGCCTGGTAGATCGCGGAGAGCGGGCCGAGGCCCATTGACACGGTCGGGAACTCCCACAGCCAGGGCAGCCGGCGCGGGTGCGGGTAGGACGGCAGGCCCTTGCCGCCGGCCTCCTGGCGGAAGTTGTCCAGGTGCTCCTCGGTCAGCCGGCCGTCGAGGAAGGCGCGGGCGTAGATACCGGGGGAGGCGTGGCCCTGGATGTAGAGCTGGTCGCCGGAGCCGTCCCCCTCCTTGCCGCGGAAGAAGTGGTTGAAGCCGGTCTCGTAGAGCCAGGCGGCGGAGGCGAAGGTCGCGATGTGGCCGCCGACCCCGTACTTGGAGCCCCGGGTGACCATGGCCGCCGCGTTCCAGCGGTTCCAGGCGGTGATCCGGGCTTCCAGCTCCTCGTCGCCGTCGAAGCCGTACGTGGCCTCGGCGGCGGTCGGGATGGTGTTGACGTAGTCGGATTCCAGCAGCTTGGGCAGCGCCAGACCGGCGCCCTCGGCCCGCTCCAGCGTGCGGCGCATCAGGTAGGCGGCGCGGTGCGGCCCGGCCGCGTCGGTGACGGCGTCGAGGGACGCCTGCCACTCGGCGGTCTCCTCGGGGTCCCGGTCCGGGAGCTGGTCGAGCTCGCTCGGCTGGATGCGGGTGGGGTCGGTCATGTGCGCCGCCTTCCGGAGTCGAAGGGGTGGGAGCCCTTGGTCTTGGCAGGACAGGGCGGCGGACCTCTGTTGAAGTCCGCCGATGACTGTACGACTCTGATCGATGATCGATCAAAGGGGGATGCCAAAAAACCTCTGTCACCGGGCAAAGTAGGCATTGAGTGCCATGGGCACAGGCACCCGGTGCCTTGTTTTCGCAGGTGGGGAGGGGGTGGGGCGGGATTCGGGCGCGCTTTTGAGCGGGGGGTGGGCGCGATGAGCGGGAGCCCGGACCCGGCGGGTGGGCAGAGCCGGATGGCCTGAGGCCGAGGGATGGCCTGAGGCCGACCGGGGGCCTGAACCGGGCCTGAGGCCGGCCGTGGCCGTGCGCGGCAGCTGGCCTGAGGCCGGCCGGTCACCCGAGTTTGGCAGATGGCCTGTGCCCGGCCCTGGGGCTGTGCCCGGCCGGGGGGTGTGCCCGGCCCTGGGGCCGTGCCTAGCCGGGGCGTGTCCCAGGCCTGCGCGGCGATGGGCCGGCGGGCCGACCCTGGCGGCCGAGGGGCCGGGGTCCGGCCGGTGGGCCGAGCCGGATGGGCCGAGGCCGGCAGCTGGCCTGTGCCTGGCCGGTGAACCGAGTCCGGCGGATGGCCTGTGCCCGGGTGGGGGCCGTGTCTGGCCGGGGCGTGTCCCAGGCCTGCGCGGCGACGGGCCGACCCTGGCGGCCGACGGGCCGGGGGCCGGCCGGTGGCCCGAGCCCGACGGATGGCCTGTGCCCGGCCGGGGCCGAGCCCGGCCCACGGGCCGCTGGCTCAGGCGCGGGGGGCGCAGCCCAGGACGTGTTCCTTCACCAGCACCCCGATCCTGGGGTCCCGCCTCCGGAAGGCCCGGACCAGGTCCTCGTGCTCCTCGGCGTACGACTTCTGCACCGTACCGAGCCAGCGGATCGACAGGGCCGTGAACACCTCGATCCCCAGCCCCTCCCAGGTGTGCAGCAGCACCGCGTTGTGCGCCGCCCGCACCAGCTCCCGGTGGAAGCCCACCGTGTGCCGCACCTGGGCCGTCCCGTCACCCCGGGCGTCCGCCTCGTACAGCGCCACCACATGCGGCTCCAGCGCCGAGCAGTCCTCCGCCAGCCGCCCGGCGGCCAGCTCCGCCGCGATCTGCTCCAGACCCGCCCGTACCGGGTAGCTCTCCTCCAGGTCCGCCGCGGTCAGATTCCGCACCCGGACCCCCTTGTTCGGCGCCGACTCGATCAACCGCAGGCTCTCCAGCTCCCGCAGCGCCTCCCGTACCGGCGTCTGGCTGACCTCCAGCTCCGTGGCGATGCGCCGCTCCACGATCCGCTCGCCCGGCTTCCAGCGACCACTGACGATCCCCTCCACGATGTGCTCGCGGATCTGGTCGCGCAGCGAAACGGACTGCATCATGCTGTTCCCTCTTTTTGGGGCTCGGTTCTCCCCCAGACTTCGTCCGGAGGGACCCCCACGGGGTCGGGTGGGCACCCACAGGGGGTGAGGCTGCTCGATTGGGTCGGGTGGGCACCCACGGGGGTGGGGCCGCTGGTCGGGTCGGGTCGGGTGAGTACGTACGGGGGACGGGGCTGCTGGTCGGGGTCGGGTGGGCACCCACAGGGGGTGAGGCTGCTCGATTGGGTCGGGTGGGCACCCACGGGGGTGGGGCCGCCGGTCGGGTCGGGTGGGTACGTACGGGGGACGGGGCTGCTGGTCGGGGTCGGGTGGGCACCCACAGGGGGTGAGGCTGCTCGATTGGGTCGGGTGGGCGCCCACGGGGGCACCCACCCGGGGTGGGCCGTCGGCCCTGGTCCGAAGCGAGTGGCCACCCACCGGGGGGCACCGGTCCAGGGTGGACCGCCGGCCCGGGATCGGGGCCACCGACCCGGGATCGGGGTCACCCACCCGGAACCACTGCCCCGGAACGGGGTCACCGGCCCGGAACCACCGGTCCGGGACCGGGGCGCCGGGGCGGCTCACCCGTTCACGGGGGCGGCGCTCTGGTTTACCACGGGGGTTCCGGCGGATCCGGTTCCGGTTCCGGTTCGGGACGGGGATCACATCGGGGGAGGACCGACGGGTTCCGGTCGGGTACCGGAAGTACAGGTTCCCCGGGGAGTGCCCCGCACGGCCATACGGCGGTGCCCCCGGCCGGAAGTCCTCCGGACGGGGGCACCGCCGTGCGCCGGCGACGGGCGCGGGGCCCGTCGGGCTCAGCGCCGCTCGGGGGCTCAGAGGCCGAGGTCCACCTCGAACTCGCCGGCCTCCAGGATCGCCTTGACGGCCGTCAGGTAGCGGGCCGCGTCGGCACCGTCCACCAGGCGGTGGTCGTAGGAGAGCGACAGGTAGGTCATATCGCGGATGGCGATGGTCTCGCCCAGGTCCGGGTGGTTCACGACCACCGGACGGCGGACGGTGGCGCCGATGCCCAGGATGGCGACCTGGTTCGGCGGCACGATGACCGTGTCGAACAGCGCACCGCGCGAGCCGGTGTTGCTGATGGTGAAGGTGGCACCGGACATGTCGTCCGGGGTGAGGCCGCCGCCCCGGGCCTTGCCCGCCAGCTCCGCGGTCTTCTTGGAGATGCCGGCGATGTTCAGGTCGCCCGCGCCCTTGATGACCGGGGTCATCAGACCCTTCTCGGCGTCCACGGCGATGCCGATGTTCTCCGAGTCGAAGTACGTGACCGTGCCCTCGTCCTCGTTGATCCGGGCGTTGATGACCGGGTGGGCCTTCAGCGCCTGGGCCGCCGCCTTCACGAAGAACGGCATCGGGGAGAGCTTGACGCCCTCGCGGGCGGCGAACGCGTCCTTGGCCCGGGCGCGCAGCTTCATCAGCCTGGTGATGTCGACCTCGACCACCGAGGTCAGCTGGGCCTGCGAGTGCAGGGCCTTCATCATGTTGTCGCCGATGACCTTGCGCATCCGGGTCATCTTGACCGTCTGGCCGCGCAGCGGGGACGCCTCCAGCGCCGGGGCCTTCGGCGCGGACGCGGCCGGAGCGGCGGCGGCCGGGGCCGGTGCGGCCTTGGCGGCCTCGGCGGCGGAGATCACGTCCTGCTTGCGGATACGGCCGCCGACGCCGGTGCCCTTGACCGAGCCCAGGTCGACGTCGTTCTCGGCCGCCAGCTTGCGGACCAGCGGGGTCACATAGGCGCCCTCGTCACCCTTGGGGGCGGCGGGAGCGGCCGGAGCGGCGGCGGGCGCCGGCTGGGCCGGGGCGGGAGCCGGAGCGGCCGGGGCGGGCTGCGCCGGAGCCGGGGCCTGGGCGGCGGGCTGCGCCGGGGCGGCCGGGGCCGGCTGGGGCGCCTCCTGCTTCGGGGCCTCCTGCTTCGGGGCCTCGGGCTGCGGGGCCTCCTGCTTGGGGGCCTCCTCCTGCTGGGGCGCCTCGGCCGGAGCGGCGGGGGCCTGGGCCGGGGCGGCACCGGGCGCGCCGATGACGGCCAGCTTGGCGCCGACCTCGGCGGTCTCGTCCTCGCCCACCACGATCTCCAGCAGCACACCGGCGGTGGGCGCGGGGATCTCGGTGTCGACCTTGTCGGTGGAGACCTCGAGCAGCGGCTCGTCGGCCTCGACCGAGTCACCGACCTCCTTGAGCCAGCGGGTGACGGTGCCCTCGGTGACCGACTCGCCCAGCGCGGGCAGCACCACGTCGGTGCCCTCGGCCGAGCCGCCGCCGGAGGCCGCCTCGGCGGTCGGGGCGGGGGCCGGGGTCTCGGTCTCGGTGGACGGGGCGGCCTGCGGGGCCTCCTGCGCCGGGGCGGACTCCTGCTGGGCGGGAGCCTCCTCCTGGGCCGGAGCCTGCTCCTGGGCGGGGGCCTCGGCCGCGCCGGAGCCGTCGTCGATGAGGGCCAGCTCGGCGCCGACCTCCACCGTCTCGTCCTCGGCGACCTTGATGGCGGACAGCACGCCGGAGGCCGGGGCGGGGATCTCGGTGTCGACCTTGTCGGTGGAGACCTCGAGCAGCGGCTCGTCGGCCTCCACGCGGTCGCCCTCGGCCTTCAGCCAGCGGGTGACGGTGCCCTCGGTGACGCTCTCACCGAGCGCGGGCAGGGTTACGGAAACCGGCATGGTTTCGGTTGCTCCTTACGAATTTCGGAAAGTGGTCGTCGCGCCCGGACTGGATCAGTCGTGGGAGTGGAGGGGCTTGCCGGCCAGCGCCAGGTGGGCCTCGCCGAGCGCCTCGTTCTGCGTCGGGTGGGCGTGGATGAGCTGCGCGACCTCGGCCGGCAGCGCCTCCCAGTTGTAGATCAGCTGCGCCTCACCGACCTGCTCGCCCATCCGGTCACCCACCATGTGGACGCCGACCACGGCACCGTCCTTCACCTGGACGAGCTTGATCTCGCCCGCGGTCTTCAGGATCTTGCTGCGGCCGTTGCCCGCCAGGTTGTACTTCAGTGCGACGACCTTGTCCGCGCCGTAGATCTCCTTGGCCTTCGCCTCGGTGATGCCGACGGAGGCGACCTCGGGGTGGCAGTACGTCACCCGGGGCACACCGTCGTAGTCGATCGGCACGGTCGCCAGACCGGCCAGCCGCTCCGCCACCAGCATGCCCTCCGCGAAGCCGACGTGCGCGAGCTGGAGGGTCGGGACGAGGTCGCCCACCGCCGAGATGGTCGGCACATTGGTGCGCATGTACTCGTCGACCAGGACATAGCCCCGGTCCGTCGCGACGCCCTGCTCCTCGTACCCGAGACCGGCGGAGACCGGGCCGCGGCCGATGGCGACCAGCAGCACCTCGGCCTCGAAGGTCTTTCCGTCCGCGAGGGTGACCTTGACGCCGTTGTCGGTGTACTCGGCGCCCTGGAAGAAGGTGCCGAGGTTGAACTTGATGCCGCGCTTGCGGAAGGCGCGCTCAAGAAGCTTCGAGCTGTTCTCGTCCTCGACCGGGACGAGGTGCTTCAGGCCCTCGATGACCGTCACATCGGTGCCGAAGGACTTCCACGCCGAGGCGAACTCGACGCCGATGACGCCGCCGCCCAGGATGATCGCGGACTCCGGGACGCGGTCCAGCGTCAGGGCGTGGTCCGAGGAGATGATCCGGTTGCCGTCGATCTCCAGGCCCGGCAGCGACTTCGGGACCGAACCGGTGGCGAGGAGGACATGGCGTCCCTCGACCCGCTGGCCGTTCACGTCCACCGAGGTGGGGGAGGAGAGCCGGCCCTCACCCTCGATGTAGGTCACCTTGCGGGAGGCGACCAGGCCCTGGAGGCCCTTGTAGAGGCCCGAGATCACGTCGTCCTTGTACTTGTGGACGGCCTTGATGTCGATGCCCTCGAAGGTGGCCTTGACACCGAACTGGTCGGCCTCGCGCGCCTGGTCCGCGATCTCGCCCGCGTGCAGCAGGGCCTTCGTCGGGATGCAGCCGTTGTGCAGGCAGGTGCCGCCGAGCTTGTTCTTCTCGATCAGTGCGACGTCCAGGCCCAGCTGCGCACCCCGCAGGGCCGCGGCGTAGCCGCCACTGCCACCGCCGAGGATCACTAGGTCGAAAACGGTGCTGGCGTCGTTCGCCACGTCACGTCCTCCATGCATGTGCGCCGGTCGCCGGTCCTCGATGACCGTCGGCGGCTGGTGTTCGGCCGCTGTCTCTTCGGCCCTGTGGTGGGGGCCCTGTCCTGCCGGGAACCCATCTTCGCACTTGTCGCGGCCGACCGGGGCACGGGGCCGTTCCCGCCCCGGCCCGTGACTTCCCCCACGTCGCCGCCCGGGCGCGCGCTTCTCACGTACGGTGCCCACCCGGCTCCCGTGGGTGGGCGCGGGACGCTGTCCCCGGACCCGGCCGCCGCTTCCCGCCCCCGGGCGCCCGACCGGCCGTCGGCCCGTCTGCCCCGGGACGGGTGGATCACGCCGAGAGGCGTGCCACCCCCGGGGCCGCCCCGGGGATGGCCGGCCGCCCCGGACGTCCACGCGGGCCGCCCCGGGGATGCCCGTCGCCTCGCCCCGCGCTCGGCCCGTCCCCACGCCTCCTGACGAGTGGCCTCGGAAGGACGGGCCCCCGCCCCCGCACCCCCCTGGCAGCCGGGCCTGGGGCGGGAGCGGGAGACCCCGCACTCCCCTGCTCGCCCGCCCCCTCCGGGCGAGCGAGCCGAAGGGGGCGCGTCGGTGTCGAAAGGAGGGGGCCCCGGACGGAGTCCGGGGGAGAGCGAGCCTCAGAGAGTCTCGGCCAGCTTCACCAGCGTCCGCACCGACGAGCCCGTGCCGCCCTTCGGGGTGTAGCCGTAGGGACCGCCCTCGTGGAAGGCGGGGCCGGCGATGTCGAGGTGGGCCCAGGTGATGCCCTCGCCGACGAACTCCTTGAGGAAGAGGCCCGCGACCAGGCCGCCGCCCATCCGCTCGCCCATGTTGGCGATGTCGGCGGTCGGGGAGTCCATGCCCTTGCGCAGGTCGGCCGGGAGCGGCATCGGCCAGGACTGCTCCCCGACCTGCTCGGCGATCTCGTGCAGCGAGGTGCGGAAGTCGTCGTCGTTGGCCATGACCGCGAAGGTGCGGTTGCCGAGCGCCAGCACCATGGCGCCGGTGAGGGTGGCCACGTCCACGATGGCGTCCGGGTTCTCCTCGGAGGCGCGGGTGAGCGCGTCGGCCAGCACCAGGCGGCCCTCGGCGTCGGTGTTCAGCACCTCGACGGTCTTGCCGCTGTACATGGTGAGCACGTCGCCGGGGCGGGTGGCCGAGCCGGACGGCATGTTCTCCGCGAGCGCCAGCCAGCCGGTGACATTGACCGGGAGCCCGATACGGGCGGCCGCGACGACGGCGGCGAAGACGGCGCCGGCGCCGGCCATGTCGCACTTCATCGTCTCGTTGTGGCCGGCCGGCTTCAGCGAGATGCCGCCCGAGTCGTAGGTGATGCCCTTGCCGACCAGGGCGAGGGTCTTCGACGCCTTCGGGTGGGTGTAGGCGATACGGACCAGCCGGGGCGGGTTGGCCGAGCCGGCGCCGACGCCCAGGATGCCGCCGTAGCCGCCCTTGGTGAGCGCCTTCTCGTCCAGCACCTGGACCTTGAGGCCGTGCTCCTTGCCGACGGCGGTGGCGGTGGCCGCGAAGGTCTCGGGGGTGAGGGCGTTGGGCGGGGTGTTGACCAGGTCGCGGCAGCGGTTGATCTCCTCGGCCAGCGCGACCGCGCGCTCGGCACCGGCCTTGTACGCCTTGTCCCGGGGCTTGGCGCCCAGCAGCGTCACCTCACCGAGCGGCGCCTTGCCGTTGCCCTTCCCGTCTCCCTTTCCGTTGCCCTCGGAGCGGAAGGCGGTGAAGGTGTACGCGCCGAGCAGGGCGCCCTCCCCGATGGCCTCGGCGTCCTCGACGGACTCCACCGGCAGGGCGAACCCGGCCTTCTTCGCGCCGGTCAGGACGCGGGCGGCCGAGCCGGCGGCGCGGCGCAGGGTCTCGGTGCCGTACGCCTCGTCCCGGTCGGGAGCGGTACCGAGGCCGACGGCGAGCACCACCGGGGTCTTCAGGCCGGAGGGGGCGGGCAGCTTGGTCACCTCACCCTCGGCACCCGAGGCGCCCAGGGTCTCCAGGACGCCGGCCAGCTTGCCGTCGAACGCCTTGTCCACGGCCTCGGCGCCCGGGGCCACGACGAGTCCCTTGCCGCCGGCCGGAGCCTTGGCGACGCCGACCACGAGGGCGTCCGCGCGGAGCGTCGCCGCCCCGCCGGTGCTGAGAGTGAGAGCAGTCACGGTGGTGATTTCTCGCTTCCGATATCGAGTAGTGAGGCGGTCGAAGGGGTGGGCCGACCGTGCCCGGCGCTCGGCGGGAAGCACTCCGCCGGACGGGGTACCGCACGGTCCGGCCCCTCGGGGCGCCGGGGACGAGCCTACGCGCGCCAGGGTTCCTCGCTCACAGGGGCGGCGTTTCACCCTTCCGTGACGCCCGCCCAGGGACGTCTGTGACGTCTGTCCGGGTCGTCCCGCTTGGCGAATGAGAGCTGCGTCACACTCCCTGCAATCGCATAAGGGAGGCGCGTACCCCTTTGCATCATCTCCACAGATCCTCCGTGCCCGAGCCGGCCGGAGGGACGCACGAGGGGGGTACTCACCCATGTCCGCTGAACTCCGCCGCGGGCGCCCGTCCGCCGGGCTCCGGCGCGGGCGCGCCGGCCGTGCGGCCGGGGCGCTGGCCGTAGCCGCGCTCATCGCCGCCACCGTCCCCGCCACCGAGGCGGCCGCCGCCGATCCCGTACCCCGTGTCGACCTGACCGTGCTGGTCGTGGACGACGGCGGGAGCTCGCTGGCGGCCGTCGCCGCCGAACTGAAGGGGTCCGGGGTGCCCTACCGGACCGTACGGCTGGACCAGCCGGGCCGGCCGGTGATCGACGCGGCCTTCCTGGCCGACACGGTCGACGGCCGGCCGCGCGCCAAGTTCCAGGGCGTCGTCCTGCCCAACGAGGCGCCCGGCGGACTCGCCGCCGCCGAGCTGACCGCGCTCGCGGCGTACGAGCAGAAGTACGCGATCCCGCAGGTCGACGCGTACACCTGGGCGCACCCCGGGGTGGGCCTCGACTACACCGATCAGGGCGGCCGCTCCGGGACCTTCGACGGGGTGGGGACCTCGGTCACCGCCGCCGGCCGGAGCGGGCCCTTCCGCTACCTGGACGGGCCGCTGACCTTCGAGGACAACGCCCCGGGCGTCTCCGAGAGCTACGGCTACGCCGGCCGCCCCCGCACCGGCTACACCAGCTATCTGGACGTCCCCGTGGACGGCGGCGGGCGGGCCAGCCTCCTCGGCGAGTACGCCCACGACGGCCGCCGGGAGCTGGTCGTCACCTTCGCGTACAACCAGAACCAGCGGCAGTTCCGGGCGCTGTCCCGGGGCATCGTGGAGTGGCTGACCCAGGGCGTCCACCTGGGTCAGAGCCGCAACTACTTCTCCGTCCACGTGGACGACGTCTTCGCGCCCGACGCCCGCTGGGACACCGAGCGCGACTGCACGCCCGGCGACATCGACTGCGCCGGGGGCGCCGGGGAGGAGACCCCGGAGATCCGGATGACCGCCGAGGACGCCCGGTACGCCGCCCAGTGGCAGCGCTCCAGCGGCTTCACCCTCGACATGGTGTACAACGCCGGCTCGGGCGAGGAGTGGAAGGCCGAGAACGGCGGCACCGACGCCCTCGCCACCCAGCTGCTCGCGGACCGGGCGCAGTACCGCTGGATCAACCACACCTACACCCACGCCTTCCTCGGCTGCGTCCAGGACGTGAGCGCGGTGCCCTGGCGGTGCGCCACCAACGCCAATGGCAGCACCCAGTACGTCAGCCGGAGCGAGATCTCCGCCCAGATCCGGGACAACCACGACTGGGCCGTCCGGAAGGGCATCGCGGTCGACCGCGCCGAGCTGGTCACCGGTGAGCACTCCGGCCTCAAGGTCCTCCCGCAGCAGCCGGCCGACAACCCGAATCTCGCCGGGGCGCTGGCCGACAACGGGGTGAAGTGGACGGCCAGTGACAATTCCCGGGAGCCCCAGCAGCGGGCGGTGGGCGCCGCGAAGACGGTCCCGCGCCACCCGATGAACGTCTACTACAACGTCGGCACCGCCGCCGAGATGACCGACGAGTACAACTGGATCTACACCTCCCGGGCCGACGGCGGCAGCGGCATCTGCGAGGACAACCCCGCCTCCACCTGCATGGCCGGCCCGCTCGACCCGGCCACCGGCTACGGCTCGTACATCGTCCCGCAGGAGGCCCGGATCGCGCTCAGTCACGTCGTGGCCAACGACCCCCGGCCGCACTACGTCCACCAGTCCAACCTGGCCGAGGAGCGGCTGCTCTACCCGGTCCTGGACAAGGTCCTCGCGGACTACCGGGGCCTGTTCGCGGACAACACCCCGCTGGTGACGCCCCGGCAGAGCGAGGCCGGTACGGAGCTGGCCCGCCGCGCCGACTGGGACAAGGCCCTCGCGGACGGCAAGGTCACCGCGTACCGCATCGGCAACACGGTGACCGTCAAGGCGCCGTCGGGCGTGACCGCGCCGGTCACCGCACCCGAGGGAACCCGCAAGCGGCTGCTGCTGGGCACCACCGCCTTCGGCACGGCCTACGCCGGCGCCCGGTCGGCCTGGACCTCGCCCGACCTGCTCCAGTCGGCGGTCACCCTCACCCTGCCGACGACCTGACGGGCCGACAGTTCGACGAGCCGACGAGCCGACGAGCCGACGGCCCGGCGGGTCCGGTGACGGGCGTCGCGGCGGTCCGACGCGCCGGACTGCCGCGACGCACCGACGATCCGCCGCACCCGCCAGTGCGGCGGATCCGACGGTCTGACCGGCCCGGCGGACCGGCCGGCCCCCTCACCCGGGGCCTGCCGGGACGTCGCGGGCGGCCCGCGCGTACCAGCTCGCACCCACCGGGCGCCCCGCCCGTATCCACCGACCGGCCCGCGCGCCCGGCCCCCCACCGGGCGGCCGTGCGCCTGGACCGAACCCACCGGGCGGCCCGCGCGCGCCGCCCGTACCCATGCGCCCCGCACCCGGCCATGGCACCGCACGTACCCACCTGGGGAGAACCACCCATGCCCAGCCCTGGCCGCCATGTCACCCTGCTCACCGAAGGCACCTATCCGCATGTCCACGGCGGCGTCAGCACCTGGTGCGACCAGCTCGTCCGGGGGATGCCCGAGGTCGAGTTCGAGGTCCTCGCGCTGACCGGCAGCGGCCGGGAGCCGGTGGTGTGGGAGCTGCCGGACAACCTCGTCCGGCACACCTCGTTCCCGCTCTGGGGGCCGCCGCCCCGCCGGGCCCGGCCGCTGTTCGGCCCGGCCCGCCGCCGGTTCACCGACGTCTACGAGCGGTTCCTGCTCGCGCTGCTCGACCCGTCCGCCGTCGGCTGCGACTTCGGCGAGGGGCTCTTCGCCCTCGCCGCGCTCGCCCGGGACGGACGGCTCTCCGCCGCCCTGCGCTCCGAGGCCGCGGTGCGCTCGCTGATGTGGATCTGGACCCAGCCGCATCTGGAGACCGCCGCCGCCCGGCCCACCGTCCATGACGCCCTCACCGCCACCGACCTGCTGGAACACGCCCTTCGCCCACTCGCCGCCCGGCTGCCCGCCACCACCGTCGCGCACGCCGTCTCCAGCGGGCTCGCCACCCTGCCCGCGCTGGTCGCCCAGCACACCGACGGCGTCCCCTTCCTCCTCACCGAGCACGGCATCTACCTCCGCGAGCGCTATCTCGGCTACCGCACCGAGGCCCAGCGCCGGCCGGTGAAGGCGCTGCTGCTCGGCTTCTACCGGGAGCTGAACACCCTGGGCTACCGGAAGGCCGGGCTGATCACCCCGTGCAACCAGTACAACCGGCGCTGGGAGGAGCGCGGCGGCGCGCCCGCCGACCGGATCCGTACCGTCTACAACGGCGTCGACCCGGGTGCCTTCCCGCTCGCCGGGCCCGAGCCCGAGGTGCCCACGCTCAGCTGGTGCGGCCGGATCGACCCCATCAAGGACCTGGAGACCCTGATCCGCGCCTACGCCCTCGCCCGCGCCGAACTCCCGGAGCTGCGGCTGCGGCTGTTCGGCCCGGTCCCGGCCGGGAACGAGGACTACCGCACCCGGCTGGAGAAGCTCGCCGCCGAACGGGGCGTCACCGACGGCGTCACCTTTGAGGGCCGGGTGGACGATGTGGCCCGCGCCTACGCGGCCGGCCATCTGGTGATGCTCTCCTCCATCAGCGAGGGCTTCCCCTTCTCGCTGATCGAGGCCATGTCCTGCGGCCGGGCCACCGTCTCCACCGATGTCGGCGGGGTGCGCGAGGCGGTCGGGGACACCGGCCTCGTCGTACCGCCCAGGGAACCCGCCGTGATGGCCGAGGCCGTGCTGTCCCTGCTCAGGGACGGTGAGCGGCGTGCCGCGCTGGGGCGCCGGGCCCGGCAGCGGGTGATCGACCGGTTCACCCTGCGCCGCTCCGTCGACGGCTTCCGCCGGATCTACCGGGAGCTGGCCGGGGCTCCCGGAGCGGCACCGGCCGAGTCGCCCGCGCCGCCCGAGCCGCACGAGTGGACCCTCCGGCTCCGGCTCACCGCCCCCTGGCCGGACGGACCCGGGGCGACGGCGACCGGTTCCGGGAAGGCCGGGCCCGGGGCGGCTCTCCCGTCCGCCCGGGAGGTGGCGTGATGAGCGGCGCCCTCTGGCTCAGGGAGCCGGCGGCGGACCGGTCCGCCACCCCGCTGCCCGCCCTGCCCCGGCCCAGGACCCGGCCGGGCTGGGCGGCCACCGACCCGGTCGACGAGCTGGCCGACCGGCTGGAAGAGGTGATAGCCACCGCCGTCCACCCCGACGAGATAGCCGCCGTGCTGGAGTCGGACGGCATGTCGGACGATCACATACGGCTCACCTACGGCCGGGAGGACTCCTTCGCGCTCGCCGAGGAGCTGTACGGGCGGGTGCCCCGCCGTTTCCCCGAGCCGGAGCCGCGCCCGGCCGGACCGCCGGGCACCGGACTGCTCGCCTGTCTGCTGCGCGGTCTGGTCTTCGCCCTGCCCGGCCTCGGCTATGTCCTGGGCGCCCCGCTGCTCGCCGCCCCGCCGGGTGCCTCGCCGGGCGCGGCCGGGGCGGCCGGTGCGGTCGCCGGAGCGGTCCCGCTGCTCGCGGGCGCGCTGGCCGGCTGGGTCTGGAACCAGGCCCTCTCGCACCGCGCCCACGCCTGGCTGAGCCTCGGTGACCGCCCCGCCGCCGCCCGCGCCCTGCGGCTCGGCGCCCCGGCCGGCGCCCTGTTCGGCGCGGCCGTGGCGGCGGGGGGAGCGGTGATGGTGCCGGGGCCCGCCGTGTGGGCCGGGGCCTGGTTCGCGGCCGGTCAGGCGGTGTATCTGGCCGCCGCCACCGTGCTGCTGGTGCTCGGCCGGGACCGGGCGCTGCTCGCCGCCCTGGCCCCGCCGGCCGCCGGGGCCGCCGTCGCCGCCGCGACCGGGCTGCCGGCCGCCGCCCGGATCGCCCTGCTGCTGGCCTCGGTGGCCGCCGCGACCGTACTGGCCGCCCGCGCGGTGCTGCCCGGCCCGGCCGGCCGGGCACCCGGTGCGGGCCGGTCCCGCCGGTCCGGGCGCCCCGGGAGCCCCGACCGGTCCGGCGGCCCCGGCCGGTCCGGCGGCCCCGGCCGGTCCGGCCGGTCGGCGCCCCGGCTCGCGGCCTCGGTGCCGTACGGGCTCTTCGGCCTGGGCACCGGCGCCCTGGTGCTCTGGGCGGCGGTCGGCGAGCCGCTCCCCGGCGGCTCCGGTACGGCCCTGGCCGCCCCCGCCGCCGTGGCGCTCACCCTCTCCATGGGCCCGGCCGAATGGCTGCTGCACCGCTTCCGGAGCGACAGCGGGGCCGGGCTGCGGGCGAGCACCAGCACCGGAGCCTTCCGCCGCGCCACCGCCGCCGCCCTGGTCCGCTGTCTCACCGGCTACCTGGGGCTGTTGCTGGGCCTGGCCGTCACCGGCTCCCTGCTCTGGCCCGGCGCCCCCGACCTCGACGGCCGCCGGCTCGGCGCCCTGCTGCTGCTCGGGACGGTGCTCTGGACCGGGCTGCTGCTCCAGTCCTTCGGGGCGGTGACCGCCGCCGCGCTGATCTGTGCGACGGCGGCCGGGGTACGGACGGCGGCGTACGCGACCGGGGCGGGCCACCCGGAGACGGTGGGACTGCTCACCACCGGGGCGGCGGCCCTGACCCTGGCCGTGCTGAGCTGTCTGCTGCTGGGCCGGGTGACCACCCACCGCCACTGAGCACCCGGCCCCGGGGCGGACCGAGCGCCCGCCCCGTCGTGCGCCCCGGCCCCGGGCCCCGGGGGCGACGGCACCGCCCGTCCGCGCCCGGGCCGACCCGTACGGAAGAATCGCGACAGCCCCCCGCCGACGACCGCCTGAGAGAACGACCGTGCACCCACCGGCGTCCCGCCATCTGCTCGTGCCCTACTACGAACACCCCGCCCTCCGTCCCGCCGAGTGGGACGCCCTGGTCGCCGCCGCGCCCCGGCTGTACGGGGTGGTGGTCAACCCCGCCAGTGGCGCGGGCGAGGCGCCCGACCCGGCGTTCGCCGAGGCGGCCCGGCGGCTGCGGGAGGCCGGGGTGCCGGTCCTCGGGTACGCCGACACCGACTACGGGCGCCGCCCGCACGCCGCCGTCGTCCGCGACCTGACCCGGCACCGGGACTGGTACGGCGCCGACGGGGCCTTCCTCGACCAGGTGCCGACCGGGCCCGAACACGCGCCGCACTACGAGCGGTTGCGGGTGGCCGCCCGGGCGGCCGGCGCCGGGACGCTGGTGCTCAACCACGGGGCGCCGCCGCATCCGGTGTACGACGCCCTGGGCGATCTGCTGGTCACCTTCGAAGGGCCCTGGTCCGTCTACCGGACCGCCCGCCCGCCGGCCGCCCGCCACCACTGCCACCTGGTGTACGACGCCCCGCCCGGCGCCCGGCCCGCCAGCCGGGTGCACTGCGCGGTGCCCGGCGGCGGCGCGCACCCCTGGGCCGCCCTGCCGCACGGTCTGGAGGCCGCCCGATGACCCGCCCCGGAGGCATCCGCCCGGCCGGCACCCGTCCCGGCCGCCGGTCCCGCCCGGCCGCCGCCCTGGTCCCGCTGCTCCTGCTTCTGCTGCTCGCCGGCTGCGCGCACGCCCCGGACGACCCGGCGCCCCACGCGGAACGCTGGCTGCCGAAGCCCGGGGTGGCCTGGCAGTGGCAGCTCAGCGGGCGGCTCGACCCGGCGGTGGATGTATCGGTGTACGACATCGACGGCTTCGACCAGTCCGCCGAGGCCGTCGCCGATCTGCACCGGCGCGGCCGCAAGGTGATCTGCTACCTCTCCACCGGCGCCTGGGAGGACTGGCGGCCGGACGCGGAGAAGTTCCCCCGGGAACTGATCGGCCGGGGCAACGGCTGGGACGGCGAGCAGTGGCTCGACATCCGCCGCACCGAGGAGCTGGAGCCCCTGATGGCCGCCCGGATCGACATGTGCCGGCAGAAGGGCTTCGACGCGGTGGAGCCCGACAACATGGACGGCTACAAGAACCGCACCGGCTTCCCGCTCACCGCCGCCGACCAGCTCCGCTACAACCGGCTGATCGCCCGGCTCGCCCATGACCGGGGCCTCTCGGTGGGCCTCAAGAACGACCTGGACCAGATCCCGGAGCTGGTGGGCGAGTACGACTTCGCCGTCAACGAGCAGTGCGCCGAGCACGACGAGTGCGCGGAGCTGACGCCCTTCGTCCGGGCCGGCAAGGCCGTCTTCCATGTCGAGTACGAGCTGGAGACGGCGGAGTTCTGCCCGGAGGCCCGGCGGCTGCGGCTCAGCTCCATGCTGAAGAAGTACGAGCTGGGCGCCTGGCGCCGCCCCTGCTGACCCGCCCATCCCCGCCGGACCCGGTCCCGGTCCGGCGGAAACGGGCGGGTGCCGCGCCCGTTCCGCGTGACCCGGCGTCCGCCGTCGTCCGCCGCCGTCAGTCCTCGGCCGTCGTCGGTCGGCGTCAGCCGTTGTCGGTCGATGCCGGTCGTCAGTTCAGCGGGGTGCGGACGGAGCCGTAGAACTGGATGGCCGGCCAGCCGCGCGAGACGGCCAGCTCGTTCAGCGCGTCCGCGATGTCCCGCTCGGTGATGGCGTGCCGGGCCGGGGTGTTGTCGGTCCTGACGGTGAAGCTCACCTGGAGGGCCGCGTCGATGTCACCGATGCTGGTCTGCCCCTCGAACGCGGTCCCGGGGGCGAATTCGACGGCCGGCCCGGCCGCCGCGCCCGCCCCTGCCGCGCTCGCCTCGGGCGTCCGCGCCTGGGTCGCCTCCGCCGCACCTCCGGACGCGAGCACCGCCCCGGCCGCCGCACTGCCCGAATATCCCAGCACGGCCCGCCTGGAAACGCTGGTCATGTTCCCCCTCCTTCACTGCGCACGGGCCTCCCCCCTGGAGACCCGCCGTGATCATACGATCACCTATCGCATCACGCCGTCGATATCCGGCCATGGTCCGGTGGGGCCCGGCCCGGCCATGAGCCGACCCGACATGGACCGGTGGTGGATGTCCCCGGACCGGGCTCACCCCCCGCCCAGCGCCGCCACCACCAGCGCCGCCGTGGCCGCCGTCTCGGCGAGGGCGCCGAAGACATCGCCGGTCACGCCGCCGAACCGCCGTACGCACCGCCGCAGCAGGGCCTCCGCCGCCGCCAGGGCCAGCAGCGCCGCCAGGGCGCCCCGCAGCCCCCCGGGCCACCCCGCCACTGTCGCGCCCGCCGCCGCGCACCCCGCCACCACCAGCGCGGCGACCACCAGTGCGGGCCGCGCCGGGACCGTACCGGCCACCACGGCGCCCAGGCCCTCGGGGCGGGCGGCCGGGACGGAGCGGCGGGCGGCCAGGGTGAGGGCCGTCCGGGCGACCGTGCCGGCGACGAGGGCCCCGGCCGCGCCGACCGCCCAGCCCGCCGCGTACAGCTCGGTCAGCGCCGCCACCTGGGCCAGCAGCACCAGCACCAGGGTGACCACGCCGAACGGGCCGATGTCCGACCGTTTCATGATCCGCAGGGCGTCCTCGGCGGGTTTTCCGCTGCCCAGGCCGTCCGCCGTGTCGGCCAGCCCGTCCAGGTGCAGACCCCGGGTGAGCACCGCGGGCACCGCCACCGAGGCCACGGCGGCGAGCGCGGGCCCCGAGCCGAGCAGCAGCGGGGCGCAGCCGGCCAGGGCCGCGCAGCCGCCGACCACCAGTCCGGCGAGCGGCGCGCAGAGCATCCCGGTCCGGGCGGTGTCCCGGTCCCAGCGGGTGACCCGGGCCGGCAGCACGGTCAGGGTGCCGAAGGCGAACCGCACCCCGTGGCGCAGCCGCCCGCCGTCGTTCGCGCCGTCGTGCTCGGCGTCGTGTGTGGCGGGGCCGGGAGCGGGGCCGGGGTCGGGGGAACCGGGGGAGTGCTCAGGGGTGGCGGGGGAAGTGCTCACCGCGCGCAGAGTAGTCGCTGACCCGGGCGCGGTACATTGCCCGGAACGGGGCATCGGCGGGCAAAACGGGAGCGGGTGGCATGGGTCACTGGTGGTACCGGAACATCGTCGAACCGGGCAAGCTCCCGCTCTTCCTCGCGCTGGCCTCCTTCGTCCTGACCTTCCTGGTCACCCGTACGGTCACCCGGCTGATCCGGGCCGGACGGGGGCCTTTCCGCGACATCAGCCCCGGCGGGCTGCACATCCACCATGTGGTGCCCGGGGTCGTGCTCACCCTGATCGGTGGTTTCGGCGCGGTGGCCGCCGGCCGGCACGGTGCCGCGCCGCTGGTCTGCGCCGTGATCCTCGGGGTGGGGGCCGGCCTGGTCCTGGACGAGTTCGCCCTCGTCCTCCATCTGGACGACGTCTACTGGACCGAACAGGGCAGGCAGAGCGTGGAGGTGGTGGTGCTCACCACCGCGCTGCTCCTGCTGGTGCTGCTCGGCTTCTCCCCGCTGGGGGTGGACGAGCTGACGCCGGACGAACGGGAGGACCGGTTCAGCTATCTGCTCACCACCGGGGTGAACTTTCTGTTCGTGCTGATCGCCCTGGTCAAGGGGAAGTTCCGGATGGCACTCCTGGGCGCCCTGATCCCGTTCGTCGCGATCGTCGGCGCCCTGCGGCTCGCCCGCCCCGGCTCCCCGTGGGCCCGCCGCCTCTACCAGCGCCGGCCCCGGGCGCGGGCCAGGGCGGGACTCCGCGCCTACCACCACGACCACCGCTGGGACCGGCTGCGGCGGCGCTTTCAGGACGTGATCGCCGGCGCCCCCGACCGTGTACCGCCGATGCTCCGCAGGGCGGCGGGGTCCTCGCCGCCCGACGGCGCCTCCGGCCGGTCCGGCGCCGGCACCTCCGGCACGGGCCGCCGCGCGGAGGGGACCCCGGCCGGCGGTACGCCGCCCGAGCGGGGCGCCACCACGGAGACCGGAACCACCGGAACCACCGGGACCGGCGCCCCCGAGGGCACTCCCCGGCGGCCGGACGACGATCCCCGCTGACCCGCCCCGGCTCCGGTCGCCGCCCCGAAGGCCCCGGCATTCCCGGAGACCCCGGCGCTCCGGCGCCGCCACCACACCCCGGTCGCGTACAGCGCCAGCACCGCCGCGATGGCGGCCAGGTGCTCCTTGCCGGCCAGGTTGTTCTTGACCAGCACCTCGATCACCATCGACACGATCACCGCGCCGCCGGTCCAGCGGGCCCCGTACCGCAGGCAGAAGTAGACCGCGAGGCCCACCACCGCCGCCGAGGGGCCGGTGTCCACGATCCTGGCGTCCCCGGCCGGCACCCCCAGGAAGCCCAGCGGCCCGCCGGTGCCCAGCGCCAGCCCGAGCCGGGCGTACAGCGTGCCGGCCACGGTCGCCGCGTACGCGACGAGCACCGCCCGGCCCCGGTTCAGGCACAGCTCCGCGATGCCGAAGACCAGCAGCACCTGGGCGAGCGCGCCCCACACCGGCAGATGCAGCGCCGGGACGAAGAGCGACAGCGGGGTACGGAGCAGCCCCAGCCACACGGGGTCCTCGGCCCGCACCGCGCCCAGGTTCTGCACCACCCGGTAGCCCCAGGACTGGTTCTGCACCAGCTGCGCCACCGCCGTCAGCGAGACCGCGGTCAGCGTCAGCGGCAGGGCCCGCCACCCCCGCGTGGCGAGCCGCTCCCGTACGGCTCCGAACAGCGCGCCCCACTCCCGGCGGGCGAAGTCCCGCGCCGCCGCCCCCCGGCGGGCGGGCGGTGTCATCGCCGTCCCCGCAGCTGCGGCGGGCGGCGCAGGACACGGGGCAGCCCGGGGACCTCCAGGAAGCCCTCGGCGCGGCCCGCGGCGACGCCGATGCGCGGCAGATGGGCGCTCTTCTCGAAGACCATGAAACGCGGCTCCCAGATCGGTCGGTACTTGGCGTTGGCGCGGTACAGCGACTCGATCTGCCACCAGCGGGAGAAGAAGCTGAGCAGGGAGCGCCACATCCGGAGCACGGGACCGGCCCCGAGCTTCGCACCACGTTCGAAGACCGACCGGAACATGGCGAAGTTGAGCGAGACCTGAGTGATCCCGATCTCTTCGGAGCGCCGCAGCAGGTCGATGACCATGAACTCCATCAGCCCGTTCTCGGCGTCCCGGTCCCGGCGCATCAGGTCCAGCGACAGTCCGCGTGGCCCCCACGGCACGAACGACAGCAGCGCGCGCGGGGTGCCGTCGGCGTCGGCGCACTCCAGCATCACGCACCGCCCGTCGGCCGGGTCGCCCAGCCGCCCGAGCGCCATCGAGAAGCCACGCTCGGTGGCGCCGTCCCGCCAGTCGTCGGCCAGCCGTACCAGTGCCGCCATCTCCTCGGCCGGGATGTCCTCGTGGCGGCGGATCCGGACCCGGTAGCCGGCCCGCAGCACCCGGTTGTACGCCTGCCGCACGGTCCGCATCGCCCGGCCGTCCAGGGTGAAGTCGGCGGTCTCCACGAGCGCCTCGTCGCCCATCTCCAGGGCGTCCATCCCGTGCCGGGCGTAGACCGTGCCCGCCTCCTCGCTCGCGCCCATCACGGCCGGGACCCAGCCGTGCTCGCGCGCCTCGGCCAGCCACGGGGCGATCGCGCCCGGCCAGGCCTCCGGGTCGCCGATCGGGTCCCCGGAGGCGAGCGACACCCCGCCCACCACCCGGTAGAGCACCGCCGCCTTGCCGCTCGGGGACCAGACCACGCTCTTCTCCCGGCGCAGCGCGAAGTAGCCCAGCGAGTCACGATCGCCGTACCGGTCCAGCAGGGCGCGCAGCCGTTCCTCGTCGTCCTCGGTGAGCGGATCGACCGCCCGGCGGGAGCGGAAGGCCGCGTACAGCACCGCGATCAGCAGCGCGGTGGACATGATGTTGATGCAGACGTCCACCCAGCCGGGCGGCCGGACCTCCGCCAGCCGGCCGCTGTCCGGCACCAGGGTGACCAGCCGGGCGGCGCCGTACCGCCAGTGGTCCAGGAACGAGGACCGGCCCTCCGGCGCCGTGTTGGTGGCGCCGACCAGCAGTCCGGCCAGCAGCGAGGCGGCCAGCAGCCCCACCGCCGCCACCGCGGTGGCCAGCCGGGGGTTGGCGCGGTCGCCCTTGGCGTAGAACTCCCGGCGCCCGGCCAGCAGCGCGGCGAAGAAGGCCGCGGTGAGCGCCAGCGACACCCAGTTCTGCGGGTGCTCGCGGATCTCCGGGAAGACCATGACCAGCGCGAAGAGCAGCAGGAACAGTCCGCAGAGCACCATATTGAGGATCCAGGCGGCGCGCTTGCGGCGGCGCATGGTCACCGCCAGGAAGAGCGTCCAGAGCCCGGAGGCGAATCCGGCGGTGAGCAGATACGGGGTGAAGAAGTCGTCGGTGTTGTGGCGCCGCAGATCCTGGCCGAGCGAGACCCAGACGGCGCTCAGGAAGTTGATGAAGGTGACCGCGCGCAGATACCAGACCGCGAACGCGGCCCCGCCCCGCGCCCACCGGCCCCCGCCGGGCTCCGGGGACCTGCCGGGCTCCGGGGACCTGCCGGGCTTGGGGGAGTCCTTCCGCTCCGCGACCGCGCCGGCCCCTCCGGGCACCGTGCTCCCCTGGTTGTTCCCGCTGGACTCAGGCAACCCGACCTCTCCCATGAACGCGATGATATGGGGCATTTCCCGCCAAGGCGGGCGCGTGAGCGAGGGCCCGCACCGGCCGCCCCGCGCACCCGCCGACCGGTCCGCCGACGGGGTCCGCCGACGGGTGGCGGCCGGCCCGCGCGAGGCCGGACCGGGCCCGTACGAGGCCGCGCCCGTACGGGACCGGGCCGTACCGGTGCCGGACCGGGCCGTACCGGTGCCGGACGGAGGGCGTCCGTCCGGCACCGGCCGGGCCGGGACGGGGACGCCTCCCGTCCCGTACCGGCCCCGCTCAGCGCGGGCCGGTGGCGCCCCCGGCGGTGGACCCGTCCACCCGGGGGCCGACCGTGGCGCCCGCGTCCGCGTCCGCGCTGTCCGCGCCCGCACCAGCGCCTCCGTCCGCCGCCGTACCGACCTCGGCGTCCGGGTCCGCGTCCGCGCCCTCCGCCGCCCCGGCCGGTCCATCGGGCCGGCCGGCGTGCCCGGGGCGCTCGGCGTGCTCGTCACGCTCGTCCCGCTCGGGCAGCTCCGCCGCGAAGGCGGCGGCGGCCCGGACGAGCGGCAGGGCGAGCAGCGCCCCGGTTCCTTCCCCTACGGAGACGCCCTGGTCGAGCAGTGGGTTGAGCACCATCCGGTCCAGCGCCTTGGCCTGGGCCGGCTCCCCGGTCAGCTGGCCCGCCAGCCACCAGTCCGGCGCCCGGAACGCGGCCCGCTGGCCCACCAGGGCACACGCCGCCGACACCACCCCGTCCAGGATCACCGGCATCCGGCGCACCGCGCTCTGGAGCAGGAAGCCGGTGATCGCCGCCAGATCCGCGCCGCCGACCGCGGCCAGCAGCTCCAGCTGGTCGCCCATGACCGAGCGGGCCCGGCGCAGCGCGTCCCGGATCGCCGCGCACTTGCGCATCCACGCCAGGTCGTCGATCCCGGCACCGCCCCGGCCGGTCACCACCGAGGCGTCCGTCCCGCAGAGCGCCGCGATCAGCGTCCCGGCCGCCGTGGTGCCGCCGACGCTCAGATCGCCCAGCACCACCAGATCGGTGCCCGAGTCGGCCTCCTCGTCCGCGATCGCCATGCCGAGCCGGACCGCCCGCTCCGCCTCCTCGGGCGTCAGCGCGTCCGCCACGTCGATCCGGCCGGAGCCGCGCCGCACCCGGTGGCGTACGACCTCCTCGGGCAGCAGCGCCGGATCGCAGTCCAGGCCCGCGTCGACCACCCGTACCGGCACGTCCAGCGTCCGCGCCAGCACCGCCACCGGACCGGTCCCGTCCAGCACCGCCCGCACCAGCTCGTGGGCGCTGCCCGCCGGCCGGCCCGAGACGTCCAGCGCGGCCACCCCGTGGTCACCGGCGAACAGCACCACCCGGGGCCGTTCCACCGGCCGCACCGGGACGGCCCCCTGCGCGGCGGCCAGCCACTCGCCCAGTTCGTCCAGGCGCCCCAGCGCGCCGGGCCGGACGGCGAGCCGTTCCCGGCGTTCCTCGGCGTCCCGCCGGACGGCGCTGTCGGGGCGCTCGATCAGATCGGAGAAGTCGTCCAGATTCAGCCTGCTCATCCGGGCACAGTACCGCCGCCGACCGGCCCGCAGGCACCCCGCCGGAATCCGCCGGCCGGCCCCCGGGGACCTCACGGGGAACCCGCCGAATGCCGCCGGACACCGCCCGTACGCCCCCGGCCCCCGGGCCCTCGCCCCCCCGGGCCGCTGCCTCCCGGGCCCTCCGTCTCCCGGGCCCTCCGCCCCCGGGGCCAAGCGCCCTTCGGGCCCACCGCCCCGGCCACGGCCCCCCCGGGCCCCCGGGGCTCGTCCTCCCGCCGGTTCAGTCCTTCAGCACCAGCGCCTGCCCCGCCACCACCAGCAGCACCTGCTCGCACTCCCCGGCGACGGCGGCGTTCAGCCGGCCCAGCTCGTCCCGGAACCGCCGGCTCCCCGCGTCGGCCGGTACGATCCCGGCGCCCACCTCGTTGGTCACCGCCACGACCGTACGGGGCGTGGCCCGGACCGCCGCCACCAGCTCGCCGACCCGCTCCCGCAGCTCCCGCTCGCCGCCCTTGGCCCAGCGCTCGTCGTCCCAGGCGGTCACCCGGTCCATGGCGTCCGTCAGCCAGAGCGACAGGCAGTCGATCAGCAGCGCCGGACCCGCGCCGCCGAGCAGTTCCACCAGCTCACAGGTCTCCTCGGTACGCCAGGAGGCCGGCCGGCGCTCCCGGTGCAGGCGGACCCGGCCCGCCCACTCGGCGTCCCCGGCGCGGGTGCCGCCGGTCGCCACGTACACCACCTCCGGGCAGGCCGCCAGCCGCCGCTCGGCCTCCAGCGACTTGCCGGACCGCGCCCCGCCGGTGACCAGGGTGCGCCGGGGCGCCGCCGGGGGTTCCCGGTACGCCCCCGCCGTCAGCGTCGTCCCGTCCGGCACCGCCCGCGCCCCGTACGCCGCCAGCCGCCGGTCCAGCTCCCGCGCCTGCGGCACGTCGTGGTCCAGGTGCGCGGCCACCACGTCGGTGCCGGGACCGACCGCCCCCACCGCCCGGAGCCGCGCCAGCCCGTCCGGGCGGTGGGTCACGTCCGCGACGACCGTGTCGTACGGGCGCGGCGGCCCGGACACCCCGGCGGGGGCGCCGCCCGGCGGCAGATAGAGCAGCCGCTCCCCGTCCGGCGAGGTCACCTCGTACCCGGTGCCGGGCGCGTCCATCGGCACCGCCCGCACCCGGTGGCCGCTGATCAGCGTCAGCTCCCGGCCGTCCGGCACCCGCCCGGCCGCCGGCAGGCCCGGTGGCAGCTCCACCGCCGGCCCGTCGTGCGGATGCGTCAGCAGCACCTGCCGTACGCCGCCCAGCGACCGCCCGGCCCGCGCGGCGGCCAGCGGGGCGCCGGGGGTGAGGTCGAGCAGCAGCGCACCGTCCACCAGTAGCGCGGTGGCGGCCCGGGCCGAGGCGCCGCGTGCGGTGGCACAGCCGGCGCAGGGGCAGTCGGGTCGGGGGAGCCCGGCGGGAGCGCCGGTGCCGAGCAGAGTCAGTTCCACCCGATGATCCTCCCGCGTCCCCGCGACCGGTGCGCGCCCGGCTACGCTGCGGGCAGCAAACCGATCATCCGGTGAACCCTGGGAGGCCCCGATGGTGTGGACGTGGCGGTTCGAGAAGTCCGACGGTACGGAGGTCCAGCCGGCGGTCCAGCCGGAGGAGTTCACGACCCAGGGGGACGCGGAGTCCTGGATCGGGGAGACCTGGCGGGAGCTGCTGGAGGGCGGCGCGGCCCAGGTCACCCTCTACGAGGACGGCGCGAAGATCTACGGCCCGATGAGCCTGGACGCCGAAGCCGCCCAGTAGCCCCGGCCACCGGTGGGCGGGGCCCGGCCCACCCGGGCCCGAGCCCCGCCCACTCCGCCGCGCCAGGTCCCGGTCCACGCGCCCGCCCTGGCTCTCCGGGCCCGGGGCCGCCCGCCCGGTCTCCGGTGCAGGTTCCCCCGAGCCGGGCCCACTCGTCCGCACCCGGGCTCGCGCCGGGCCCGAGGGCCGCCCCGGTCCACCCGGGCCCCGCCCGCTCCACGCGCCCCGGCCTTCCGGGCCTGGGACCACCCGCCCGGTCTCCGGCACAGGCTCCCCGGAGCCGGGCCCCGTCCACG
This sequence comes from Streptomyces pyxinae, assembly GCF_024756275.1. Classification (GTDB taxonomy): domain Bacteria; phylum Actinomycetota; class Actinomycetes; order Streptomycetales; family Streptomycetaceae; genus Streptomyces; species Streptomyces pyxinae. The sequence continues at coordinate 73,307 of NZ_JANUGQ010000008.1, forward strand.
CACCCGCCTTGACTCTCGGGGCCCGGGGGCCGCCCGCCCGGTCTCTCCGGCGCAGGCTCCCCGGAGCCGGGCCCACTCGTCCGGACTTCGGGCCCGGGCCCAATCGTCCGGACCCGGACCCGAAGGACACCCACGCCTCAGGAATCGCGCCCCGCAAGGCGCCCGGCCCGAAGACCGCCCCGCGCCCGCGAGGCTCCCGGTCCCCGGCAGGTCGCCGTCGCCTCCGTCCCGGACCCTTCGGAAGGCGTCTCGCCCGGGCGGCTCCGGCCGCCGGTTCCAGGACCGACGGGGGCTCCGGTACCGGCTGAGGCCCCTCGGGCACGGGTCTCGTCCGTGCGCGGGGCCGCGTCCCGCGCTACGGAGGGCGGGCGCCACCCGCCCCGGCCGCCGCCGTCGGGGGGCACCGGGCTCCGGAAGGGGCCCGGCCCCCGCACCGCCCCGGGCCCGGGCCCCGTCCTCACATCTCGCCCAGCGTCACCGTCACCGTGTGCTCCCGGTCGTCCCGGTCGTAGACCACGGCCACCCGCTCGTCGGGCTTGCGCGGGGCCAGGGCCTCCAGCAGGGAGGTGATGGTGGTGATCGGGGCGTCCCCGAGCCGCTTGATCACATCGCCGGACCGGAGCCCCGCCCGCGCCGCCGCCCCGCCGGACTCCGCCGCCACGATCGCGACGCCCTTCGGCTGGTAGTTCCGGCCCAGCACCGTGCGGCCCTCGATGTCCAGCGCCGCCCGGCCGGAGTCGGTCACCCGGCCGTGGCGCACGATCTGGCCGGCCACCGTACGGACCATGGAGGACGGGATGGCGAAGCCGATGCCCGGCGCCGCGCTGCCGAGACCCGGGTCGGCGGCCGCCAGGGTGGGGATGCCGATGACCTCGCCGGAGAGATTGACCAGCGCGCCCCCGCTGTTGCCCGGGTTGATCGCGGCCGAGGTCTGCACCATGTTCCCGAGCGTCGCGCCCCCGCCGCGCTCGGGACTCTCGCTCACGGTCCGGCCGGTGGCCGAGACGATGCCCTGGGTGACGCTGCTGGACAGCCCGAGCGGCGACCCCATGGCCAGCACGATCTGGCCCACCTCCACCTTCGAGGAGTCGCCCAGCGTCGCGGGCCGCAGCCCGGTGGCCGAGCCCTCCACCTTGATCACGGCCAGGTCCTGTTCCGGGTAGCTGGAGACCAGCCGGGCGGTGAGCGGCCGGCCGCCGGTCGCGGCGGTGACCCGGAACGTCCGCTCGCCCCCAACCACATGGGCGTTGGTCACCACATGGCCCCGGGAGTCGAACACCACCCCGGACCCCAGGCTCCGCCCCGCCTCGATCTGCACCACCGACGGCAGGACGTCCTTGATCACGGTCCGGTACGCGTTCTCCAGATCGGCCGCCGGACTCGGCGCGGCCGCCGCCCGGGTCGCGGCCGCCGCCGGGGCCCGGACCGGCGCCGCAGGCGACGAACAGCCGGCCGTCCCCGCCAGCAGGACCACCCAGGTCAGTACGGTCACGGCGGCCGGCACGACCGGCGGGACGGCGGCCCGGGTCACCCCGGCCGGCCGGAAGAGCACACGAAGGTCACCCATGCTCGGAGTATCCCGGCCACCGGCCGCACCGGCCCGTCCGGAGGGTCCGATCAGGTGCGGTCAGGTGCGATCGGCTCCGGCCGGAGCCGGCCGGCCAGGGCCCGACACTCGTCAGGGGCCAACCGGCCCCGGTCACGTCCGGCCGGGTCAGCCGGTCCCGGTCAGGGTCGCGTCCGGCCGGGTCGGGTCACGGGCTCAGCCCCGTACCCCGCAGAGATGGAGCAGCGCCGCCACCCGGCGGTACGGCTCGGTGCGCCCGGCGCGGTCCTCGGCGGCGAGCAGCCGCTCCAGGTCGACGGCGGCCGGGAGGCCCTGGTCGGGCGGGACGTTGTCGGTGAAGACCCGCACCCCGTACCAGGCGTGCAGCGGGGCGGCGATCCCGGCCAGCGTGGCCGTCAGGCTCTCCAGCCGGTCCGCCCGCACGGTCCCGCCCGGCCGGTCGGCGCGGGCACCGGTGTCGAACGCGGCCAGCGCGCCCGCCCAGTCCCCGGCGAGGCCCGGCCGCAGGGCCAGGGCGTCGGCGTTCCGTACCACCAGGGAGAGCAGGCCGCCCGGGGCCAGCATCCGGGCCAGCCCGGCGAGCAGCGGGTCCGGCTCCTCCACGTACATCAGCACCCCGTGGCAGAGCACCACGTCGAAACTGCCCGGCAGGAAGTGGACCCCGGTCTCCCGGCCGTCCCCCTCCACCAGCCGCACCCGCTCCCGGATGCCGGCCGGCTCACCGGCGAGCGCCTCCCGGGCCGCCTTGAGCAGCCCGGCGTCCGCCTCCATGCCGGTGATGGTGTGCCCGGCGCGGGCCAGCCGCAGCGCCTGCGCGCCCTGGCCCATGCCCACATCGAGTATCCGCAGCCGCTGGCCCACCGGATAGCGGCCGGCTATCTGCTCGTCGAGCTGGCGGGCGACGATCTCCTGGCGGACGGTGTCGCGCAGCCCGCCGGGCCACTCCAGCCACTCGTCGGCGGCCGGGTCCCGGGGCCCGCCGGCCCGGTCCCGGGCCGCGTCGTCCAGCGCACCCCGGAAACCCGCGGCGCCGTCCGCGTACGCGTCCGGCCCGGCGCCACCGCTCCCGGGGCCCGCCCATCCGGCGGAGTCGCCGGTCAGGGCCGCTCCCCGCGCTTGACCTTCGGCTTCGGCAGCCGCAGCCGCCGGATCTGGAGCGAACGCATCAGGCCGTACGCCACCGCGCCACGCTTGGGCGCGTCCGGGAAGCGCTCCCGCAACTGCTTCTTCAGCCGGAAGGCGACCCCGATCGAGTCGAGGACGATCAGCACGATCACCCCGAGCCAGAGCGTCAGCGCGATGTTCTGGAGCTGCGGCACCTTGATCATGGAGAGGACCAGGATCACCACGGCGAGCGGCAGGAAGAACTCCGCGACGCAGAAGCGGGAGTCGATGAAGTCGCGCACGAACCGGCGCACCGGGCCCTTGTCCCGGGCGGGCAGATAGCGCTCGTCACCGCTGGCCAGGGCCTCGCGCTGCTTGGACAGGTCCGCGCGGCGCGCCTCGCGCTGGCGGCGCATCGCCTCCTTGCGGTCCATCGGCGCCGACGAGGCGCGGCGGCGCTGGGTCTGGGCCTCACTCCGCTTCGGGGTCGGGCGGCCCTTCGGGGCCTGGGGGTCGCGGGGCTGCTTGGAGAGGTCCGCCGTCACCGATGCGGTGGGGGCCTTCTCATCCTTCGTACGGCTACGGAACACAAAGCCCAAGGGTACGGGGTCGCCCGTGGCGGCCCCAGCCCCTCCGGGAACGATCCGGCAACGGCCCGCGTCCCCCATACCAACTCCACCCCGGGGTCCTCTACTCCCTGGGCCGGACGCACGGCCGCGGCCAGTCGTTCTTGGGGAGGAGCGCATCCGTATCGGAACAGTGCGGTAATGGAGGCAGGGCCCGTACTGTGGGTCCTGTTGGAGTGCCGGAGCCGAGTCCGTCAGAAAAGGGGGCGCGCGAAGCCCATGAGCGGTGTGATGAAGCGTATGGGGATGATCTTCCGCGCGAAGGCAAACAAGGCCCTGGACCGGGCCGAGGATCCGCGCGAGACCCTCGACTACTCGTACCAGAAGCAGCTGGAACTGCTCCAGAAGGTCCGCCGGGGCGTCGCGGACGTGGCCACCTCCCGCAAGCGCCTCGAACTGCAGCTGAACCAGCTCCAGGGCCAGTCGGCCAAGCTGGAGGACCAGGGCCGCAAGGCGCTGGCGCTCGGCCGCGAGGACCTGGCCCGGGAGGCGCTCTCCCGCCGGGCCGCGCTCCAGCAGCAGGTCACCGACCTGGAGACCCAGCACCAGACGCTCCAGGGCGAGGAGGAGAAGCTGACCCTCGCCGCCCAGCGCCTCCAGGCCAAGGTCGACGCCTTCCGCACCAAGAAGGAGACGATCAAGGCCACCTACACCGCGGCCCAGGCGCAGACCCGGATCGCGGAGTCGTTCTCCGGCATCTCGGAGGAGATGAGCGACGTCGGTGTCGCCATCCAGCGCGCCGAGGACAAGACCGCCCAGCTCCAGGCGCGGGCCGGCGCCATCGACGAGCTGCTCGCCTCGGGTGCCCTGGACGACCAGTCGGGGCTGGCCAAGGACGACATCCAGGCCGAGCTGGACCGGCTCTCCGGCGGTACGGACGTCGAGCTGGAGCTCCAGCGGATGAAGGCCGAGCTGGCCGGCGGCTCCTCCCAGCAGGCCATCGAGGGCGGCGCGGCCTCGCCCCAGGCCCGCCCGCAGGACCAGTCCCAGCAGACCGGCCGCCCCCGGTTCGACAAGCAGTGACCGGTAGCCACCAGCAGTGATCGAGCAGTGACCGAGCGGTGCCGATGACCGGAAGGACGGCGTCATGATCGTACGGATCATGGGGGAGGGCCAGGTCGAGCTGACCGAGGCCCATGTCCGTGAGCTGGACGCGCTCGACGACGAGCTGCTGGCCGAGGTGGAGCGGGGGGACGGCGACGGCTTCCGCCGCACCCTGGCCGCTCTGCTCGACCGGGTCCGCGCGCTCGGCACCCCGCTGCCGGACGACTCCCTGGAGCCGTCCGGGCTGGTCCTCCCGGCCCCGGACGCCACCCTGGACGAGGTCCGGACGCTGCTCTCCGACGACGGCCTGATCCCGCCGCCCGCCTGACGGCCTTCCGCCGGCCGACGGTCCGTTCCGCCTCGGGCCTCCGTCCCGGGCCTGACGGCCTGCTCCGGCCTCCGGCCCGACGGCCTGCTCCTGCCCCGGACCCGGCCCGGTGGCCTCTCGGCAAACGGCCGCTCCCGGCCCTACCGGCGCTCCCGCCGTACGCCTCCACTCCGGACCACTCCGCGCCACTCCACATCCGCCGAGCCCCCGCCCCGCCCGGGACGGGGGCTCGGCGCTGCCGGTCGCCGGGCCTGGCGCCCCCGGGCCCGAGAGACATCCGGCCCCGGGCCCCGGCGCGTACCCGGGAGGCCTCCGCCCCCACCCGGTTCCGGCACCGGTGGGTCCGTCTGAGTCTGTCTGGGTCCTTCTGGGTCCGTCTGGGTCCGGCCACCCCGTACCGTTCTGGACGTGACCTCCCTCGGAACCGGCATGGCCCGCGGCCGGTGCTGGCTGCGCGGGCATCCGTTCGCCTTCGACGGTGCCCTGGCGGCCGTCGTGCTCGTCAGCATGGTCGCCGGCTCGTTCGCGGACCCGCACGGCGGCCCGGGCCGGGCCGCCTTCGGGGAACGGGCCCCGTCGCCGCTCGGAGTGGTGCTGATGGTGCTCGCCGCCGCGGCCCTGGTGGGCCGGCGGCGCGCCCCGCTGCCGGTGCTGGGGTTCACCGCCGCCGCCACCGTGGCCCAGCTGGTCACCGGCGACCGGCCGGTGCCCGTGACGACCGCCGCCGTGATCGCCCTCTACACCGTGGCCTCCCGCACCGACCGCCCCACCGCCTGGCGGGTCGGCCTGCTGACCATGGCCGTGCTCACCGCCGCCGCCATGCTCTTCGGCCCGGCGCCCTGGTACAGCCAGGAGAACTTCGGGGTCTTCGCCTGGTCCGGCATGGCCGCCGCCGCGGGCGACGCGGTACGCAGCCGCCGGGCCTTCGTGGACGCCATCCGGGAGCGCGCCGAACGGGCCGAGCGCACCCGTGAGGAGGAGGCGCGGCGGCGGGTGGCGGAGGAGCGGCTGCGCATCGCCCGGGACCTGCACGACGTGGTGGCCCATCACATCGCCCTGGTCAATGTGCAGGCCGGGGTGGCCGCCCATGTCATGGACCGCCGCCCCGACCAGGCCAAGGAGGCGCTGGCGCACGTCCGGCAGGCGAGCCGCTCGGCCCTGGACGAGCTGCGCGCCACGGTCGGGCTGCTCCGGCAGTCCGGTGACCCCGAGGCGCCCACCGAACCGGCGCCCGGCCTCGGGGTCCTGGACGAGTTGCTGAACACCTTCCGGCGGGCGGGCCTCCCGGTGGAGCTGGCCCGGACCGACCAGGGGCTGCGGCTGCCGGCCGCCGTGGATCTGGCGGCGTACCGGATCGTCCAGGAGGCGCTGACCAATGTCCGCAAGCACGCCGGGCCCGCCGCCCGGGCCGAGGTCAGCGTCGTACGGGCGGGCCGCACCATCGAGGTGACCGTGCTCGACGACGGCTCCCCGAAAGCCCCGCCGAGAGCCCCTGCGGCGGCCCGGGACAGCACCCCGAAGGCCCCGCCGGGAACCCCGGCGGCGGCCCGGGACGGCGGCGGGCACGGCCTGCTCGGCATGCGCGAACGGGTGGCGGCCCTCGGTGGCTCCCTCGCCACCGGCCCCCGGTACGGCGGCGGCTTCCGGGTGCAGGCGATACTTCCGGTCACCGACACGGCGGCCCCGGGGGACCCATGACAGACGCACCGCAGGCACCACCAACACCTCAGACACCTCAGACACCGGGAACACCCCAGACACCGGGAACACCCCCCATCCGGGTGCTGCTCGCCGACGACCAGGCGCTGCTGCGGAGCGCGTTCCGGGTGCTGGTCGACTCGGAGCCCGACATGGAGGTGGTGGGCGAGGCGGCGGACGGCGCCGAGGCCGTCGCCCTGACCCGCGCCACCCGCGCCGACGTGGTGCTGATGGACATCCGGATGCCGGGCACCGACGGCCTCGCCGCCACCCGGACGATCTGCGCCGACCCCGGTCTCGCCGGGGTACGGGTGGTCATGCTCACCACCTTCGAGGTGGACGAGTACGTGGTGGGCGCGCTGCGCGCCGGGGCCTCCGGTTTCCTCGGGAAGGGCGCCGAACCGGACGAACTGCTGGGCGCCATCCGGCTCGCCGCCGCCGGCGAGGCGCTGCTCTCGCCCGCCGCCACCAAGGGCCTGATCGCCCGGTTCCTGGCCCAGCCGGAGGCGGGCGCGGAGACCGGGGAGCGGTCGGCGGCGGCCGCCGCGTACGCCGAGCGGCTGGCGGCCCTGACCGGGCGGGAGCGCGAGGTGCTGGTCCTGGTCGGCGGCGGGCACTCCAACGACGAGATCGCCCGGCGACTGGCGGTCAGCCCGCTCACCGTCAAGACCCATGTGAACCGGGCCATGGCGAAGCTCGGCGCCCGCGACCGGGCGCAGCTCGTCGTCACGGCGTACGAATCCGGCCTGATCCGCCCCCGGACATGACGCCGCCCCCGGACACCCTCGGGGCAGTGCCCCCGGGGTGAAGCCCTAGGGGGGAGCCCCGTCGGGAACGACCGTGCGGGGACGGCGGAGGAGCCACGACTACTCCGTTCGCGGTATGCGGCCCACCCGGAAATGGGCCCGGGGACCGAGGGATCCGGCCTCCGCCATGGCCGAAGGTATAGGCGGGCACCAGCCGTCCGCCGACGACCGCCACCACCATCCCGTGGCCACCCCACCGCCGTACCGAGCCGGCCCGCGCCCGTCCGCCGTGCACACCATCAGAAGAGAGACCCCATGTCCTGGCTGTCCAGATTCAGCCTCGCGCAACGGGCCCTGATCGGGCTGATCTCGGTCGTCCTGATCGTCTTCGGGGCGATCGCCATCCCGCAGCTGAAGCAGCAGTTGCTGCCCTCCATCGAACTCCCCATGGTCTCGGTGCTCGCCCCCTACCAGGGCGCCTCCCCGGACGTGGTGGAGAAGCAGGTCGTCGAGCCGCTGGAGAACAGCATCAAGGCGGTCGACGGAATCAAGGGTGTCACCTCCACGGCGAGCGAGGGCAACGCCGTCATCATGGCCAGCTTCGACTACGGGGACGAGGGCACCAAGCAGCTCGTCGCCGACGTCCAGCAGGCCGTCAACCGGGCCCGCGCACAGCTGCCGCAGGACGTGGACCCGCAGGTGGTGGCCGGTTCGACCGACGACATGCCGACCGTCGTCCTCGCCGCCACCTCCGACAAGGACCAGCAGGCGCTCGCGGACGAGCTGGAGCGGACCGTGGTCCCCGCGCTCCAGGACATCGAGGGCGTCGGCCAGGTCTCGGTCGACGGCGTCCAGGACCTCCAGGTCTCGGTCACCCCCGACGACCGCAAGCTGGCGGCGGCCGGACTGACCACCATGGCGCTGGCCGACGCCCTCAAGGCGGGCGGCGCCACCATGCCGGCCGGCTCCTTCTCCGAGGCGGGCAAGAGCCGGACCGTCCAGGTCGGCGGCGGCTTCACCTCGCTCCAGCAGATCCAGGACCTCCGCGTCGCGCCCTCCGCGCCGGGCGCGGCGGGCACCCCGCCCGGCGCCGGTGAGGGAGCCGAGCCGAAGAAGGCCGTCCGGCTCGGCGATGTGGCCACCGTCAAGCAGACCGAGGCCACCCGGGCCTCGCTCACCCGCACCAACGGCAGGCCCAGCCTGGCCGTGATGGCCACCATGGACAAGGACGGCAGCGCCGTCGCCATCTCCGAGGCCGTCAAGGAGAAGCTGCCCGGCCTCCGCCGCGACCTCGGCGCGGGCGCCGAACTGACCGTCGTCTCCGACCAGGGACCTGCGGTCTCCAAGTCGATCTCCGGACTGACCACCGAGGGCGCCCTCGGTCTCGCCTTCGCGGTCGTGGTGATCCTCGTCTTCCTGGCCTCACTGCGCTCCACCCTGGTCACCGCGGTCTCCATCCCGCTCTCCGTGGTGCTGGCGCTGCTGGTGCTCTGGACCCGCGACCTGTCGCTGAACATGCTGACGCTCGGCGCGCTCACCATCGCCATCGGCCGGGTGGTGGACGACTCGATCGTGGTGCTGGAGAACATCAAGCGCCACCTCGGCTACGGCGAGGAGCGCCGGGAGGCCATCCTCACCGCCGTCCGTGAGGTGGCCGGCGCGGTCACCTCCTCCACCCTCACCACCGTCGCCGTCTTCCTGCCGATCGGCCTGGTCGGCGGCATGGTGGGCGAGCTGTTCGGTTCCTTCTCGCTGACCGTCACGGCGGCGCTGCTCGCCTCCCTGCTGGTCTCGCTGACCGTCGTCCCGGTCCTCTCGTACTGGTTCCTGCGCGCCCCCAAGGGCACCGAGGCCGACCCGGACCTGGCCCGGCGCGCGGCGGAGGAGAAGGAGAACCGCAGCCTCCTCCAGCGGGCGTACGTCCCGGTGCTCCGGTTCGCCACCCGGCGCCGGCTCACCAGCGTGGCCCTCGCCCTCGTGGTGCTGTTCGGCACCTTCGGCATGGCCCCGCTGCTGAAGACCAACTTCTTCGACCAGGGCGAGCAGGAGGTCCTGACGGTCAAGCAGAAGCTGGCGCCCGGCACCAGCCTGGAGGCGTCCGACGCCGCGGCCCGGAAGGTCGAGCAGGTCCTCGCCGCCACCGACGAGGTGAAGGACTACCAGGTCACCGTCGGCTCCTCCGGCTTCATGGCGGCCTTCGGCGGCGGCACCGGTGCCAACCAGGCGTCGTACCAGGTGACGCTGAAGGACTCGGCCTCGTACGAGAAGGCCCGCGACCACATCGACGCCGGGCTGGCCGGGCTCAAGGGCATCGGGGACACCACCATCGCGGCCGGTGACGGCTTCGGGAGCCAGGACCTGAGCGTCGTCGTCAAGGCCGCCGACGGGGCCACCCTCCGCAAGGCCGCCGACCAGGTCCGTACCGAGGTGGCCGAGCTCGACGGCGTCACCGACGTCCAGAGCGACCTGGCCCAGTCCGTGCCGAGGATCTCGGTACGCGCCAACGCCAGGGCCGCCGACGCGGGCTTCACCGACGCCACCCTCGGCATGGCGGTCACCCAGGCGGTCCGGGGCACCCCGGCCGGCACGGCGATCCTCGGCGACACCGAGCGGGACGTGGTCATCACCTCGGCCACCCCGGCCCGCACCCTGGACCAGCTCCGCGCGCTGCCGCTCGGCCCGGTGAAGCTGGGCGACGTGGCCGATGTCAGGCTGGTGCCCGGACCGGTCTCCATGACCCGGATCGACGGCTCCCGCGCCGCCACGATCACCGCCAAGCCGACCGGCGACAACACCGGCGCGGTCAGCTCGAAGCTCCAGACCCGGATCGCCGCCCTGGACCTGCCCGCCGGCGCCACCGCCTCCATCGGCGGTGTCTCGGAGGACCAGGAGGACGCCTTCGCCAAGCTGGGCCTGGCGATGCTGGCGGCCGTGGCGATCGTCTTCATGCTGCTGGTGGCCACCTTCCGGTCGCTGGTCCAGCCGCTGATCCTGCTGGTCTCCATCCCGTTCGCCGCCACCGGCGCCATCGGTCTGCTGGTCGTCACCGGCACCGCCATGGGCGTCCCGGCCCTGATCGGCATGCTGATGCTGATCGGCATCGTGGTCACCAACGCCATCGTGCTGATCGACCTGATCAACCAGTACCGGGCCCAGGGCCTGGGCGTGGTGGAGGCCGTGCTCGAAGGCGGCCGGCACCGGCTGCGCCCGATCCTGATGACCGCCCTGGCGACGATCTTCGCGCTGCTGCCGATGGCCCTGGGCATCACCGGCCAGGGCGGCTTCATCGCCCAGCCGCTGGCGGTGGTGGTGATCGGCGGTCTGATCACCTCCACGCTGCTCACCCTGCTGCTGGTGCCGACGCTGTACGCGATGGTCGAGCTTCGCAAGGAGCGCCGCCGCACCAGGCGCGCCGCCCGCCGCGAGGCCGGGCGGACCCCCGCCGAGCCCCGGGAGCCGGTGAAGGTCTGAGAAACCCCGAGGGGGCGCCCCGCTCAATGGCGGGGCGCCCCCTCGGGCGTACCGGCGGAGCCATGTACGGCAACGGCTCCACGAGGCCCTGCCACAGGGCAGGTGCGACAACAGGCCCGCAGGCCCTACGGCAGGGCGAGCATCCGCTCCAGGGCCAGCTTGGCGAAGCTCTCGGTCTCCCGGTCCACCTGGATCCGGTTGACCAGCTTGCCCTCGGCCAGCGACTCCAGCGCCCACACCAGGTGGGGCAGGTCGATCCGGTTCATGGTGGAGCAGAAGCAGACCGTCCGGTCCAGGAAGACGACCTCCTTGTCCGGGTGGGCGTTCGCCACCCGCCGGACCAGGTTCAGCTCGGTGCCGATGGCCCACTTGGAGCCGGCCGGGGCGGCCTCCAGGGTCTTGATGATGTACTCCGTGGAGCCCACGTGGTCCGCCGCCGCGACCACCTCGTGCTTGCACTCCGGGTGCACCAGCACGTTGACGCCGGGGATCCGGGCGCGTACGTCCTCCACCGACTCCAGCGAGAACCGGCCGTGCACCGAGCAGTGGCCGCGCCAGAGGATCATCTTCGCCGCCCGCAGCTGCTCGGCGGTGAGCCCGCCGTTCGGCTTGTGCGGGTTGTAGACGACGCAGTCCTCCAGCGACATGCCCATCTCTCGGACGGCGGTGTTCCGCCCCAGGTGCTGGTCCGGCAGGAAGAGCACCTTCTCGCCCTGCTCGAACGCCCAGTCCAGGGCGCGCTTGGCATTGGAGGAGGTGCAGATGGTGCCGCCGTGCTTCCCGGTGAACGCCTTGATGTCGGCGGAGGAGTTCATGTACGAGACCGGCACGGTCACGTCCGTGATGCCCGCGTCGGCCAGCACGTCCCAGCACTCCGCGACCTGCTCGGCGGTGGCCATGTCGGCCATCGAGCAGCCGGCGGCCAGGTCCGGGAGGACCACCTTCTGGTCGTCCGTGGTCAGGATGTCGGCGGACTCGGCCATGAAGTGCACACCGCAGAAGACGATGTACTCGGCCTCCGGCCGCGCCGCCGCGTCCCGGGCCAGCTTGAACGAGTCACCCGTCACGTCCGCGAACTGGATGACCTCGTCGCGCTGGTAGTGGTGACCGAGGACGAAGACCTTGTCCCCGAGCTTCTCCTTCGCCGCGCGGGCGCGCGCCACCAGGTCCGGGTCGGACGGCGAGGGCAGGTCGCCGGGGCACTCCACGCCGCGCTCGCTCCTGGGGTCGGCCTCGCGGCCGAGCAGCAGAAGGGCGAGCGGCGTCGGTTGCACATCCAGCGGTTGGGCGGTGGTCACGGCACGCACCCTTTCTTCTCAGACACCTTTTCGTCTATTTGACGCTATCTATCATAACCCGCTTCACGTCACTTTGACGATGCCCATAGCGTCGATGTGACGCGTTCGCCGGACGACCCCACGACCACCGGTCACCACCCACTCACGTACACGGGAGTGTCGGCCCAGGCCCGGCCCGCCCGGCCACCCACTCGCGGACAGGGGAGTGTCGGCCCAGGCCCGGGCCGCCCGGCCACCCCGTCACGGACGGATGAGTGACGGCCCGGGGTGGGGCCGTGCAGGGTCGCCCCCGCAGGAGACGGCGGTCATACCCGGCCCACTCATCCCGGTAACGGTTGTTCCGCCGGCTCCGAGGAGGTGAGCCCGGAGGGGCCACGCCCCCACCCCACCGGCAGCAAACAACCCGCACCGCGCAAAGAACCGCAACGCACCCCCCACGGAACCGCGACGCACCCCGGACCCGCACCGCGCACACAAGCGCAACGCCCCACCCACAGAACCGCGACCCACCCCGGACGCGCACCGCGCACACAACCGCAGCGCACCACCCACGGAAGCGCGACCCACCCCGGACGCGCACCACGCACGCAAGCGCAACGCACCGCCCACCAGGCACACCACCCACAGCGGCGCACCGCGCACAGAACCGCAACGCACCACCCACCGAGGCGCACCGGACCCCGCCGTGCCCCGCACGGCAAGGCGGGGCTGGGGCCGACTACGCCACATGTGCGAGCATGAAGAGGTAAGGCACGCGCTCGGCCCGGAATGAATCCGCGGCCCCGCCGGTTAGCACCGTCGGCAAGCAGTCTCCGTACAACCCGGGAGAGAAGCAGATGTCCGTATCGGACGAGAAGACCACTGTCAGCGACGGCATCCTTCTGTCGGACGCCGCCGCGGCCAAGGTCAAGGCCCTGCTCGACCAGGAAGGCCGTGACGACCTGGCCCTGCGCGTCGCCGTTCAGCCCGGCGGCTGCTCCGGCCTGCGGTATCAGCTCTTCTTCGACGAGCGCTCGCTCGACGGCGACGTGGTGAAGGACTTCGGCGGCGTCAAGGTCGTCACCGACCGGATGAGCGCCCCGTACCTGGGCGGCGCCTCCATCGACTTCGTCGACACCATCGAGAAGCAGGGCTTCACGATCGACAACCCGAATGCCACGGGTTCCTGCGCCTGCGGCGACTCCTTCAGCTAGACAGCCGAGTCGCGACCGCACCTCGCGAGGGCGGTGCCCCCGGACGCCGGGAGCACCGCCCTCGCGCATCCCGCCCGCCGGCGGCCGCCCGCCGGCAGCGAGCAACCAGCCACCGGCAGCCGGAAACGAGCAGGTCCCGGTCGATCCACCCCCTACAGTGATCACATGCCTTCCGCACTGATGATCGGTTACGACCCGCAGGCGATACCCGGCACGGACCCGGCCGCCTTCCAGGCCCGGCTGGACCAGGAACTGGCCCGCTTCGGCGAGCACAGGATCGACGCCGCCATGGCACTGGTCGTCCACGGCGAGGAGGCCGAACGGGCACTGGTGACCGCCCTCACCGAGCGCCCCTGGGACGTCGTGCTGGTCGGCGCGGGCATCCGCAAGACGGAACAACTGCTGCCGCTCTTCGAGCGGATCGTCAATCTCAGCCGCCGCCACGCCCCCGCCGCCGCGATCGCCTTCAACAGCGGCGTCGACGACAGCCTGGAGGCCGCCCTGCGCGCGCTGCGGACGGCCTCCTGACCCGTCACCTCCGCCCCGCCGGTACCCGCCCCGGCCGACCGGGTCAGGCCAGCGGCACCCGCTCACCGCTCGCCGCGTCCAGTACCGGACGGGCGCCCAGCGGGGCCTTCAGGGTGACGGTCGCGGTCTGCTCCTTGGCGATCATGACGCAGGCGCGCCCCGGTTCGGTCGGCTTCTCGACCACCGTCAGCCGGACCCGGGAGGCCGTCTCCTCCGCGGTCAGCGCGTACGTGGAGCACACCCCGCCCCAGAAGTGGGCCGTCAGCTTCCGGCCGTCCACCTGGTACGACTGGATCTGCCGCGCCGCCTGTCCGGGCGTCCCGACCTCCGAGGAGCCCGGGTCGCTCGGGCGCGGGGTCCGGCCCGGCGCGGGCGCCAGATGGTCGGGCGCGACCGCCGGATAGGTGATGGTGAACGGCCGCGCGGCACCCTTCGGGGCCACCTCGAACAGCCAGGACGGCACGAGCAACGGGCGCCCGTCGGTGAACGCCGCCGCGAGACCGAACCGCGCCCCGGTCACCGTCACCGTCTCCCGCGCCCCCGGGGCCTTCGGCTCGCAGGGCCTGGCCGGCGCGTCCTCGGTCACGGCCGACGAGTCCCCGGTCACCGCCGGCGCGTCCCCGGTCAGGGCCGGCGAGTCCTTGGTCAGCGGCGCCGGCGTGGCACACCCGGCGATGCCCGCCCCGCCGTCCCCCGGGTCGGCGTTCAGCAGCGCCAGCGCCTCCCTCGCCCCGATCACCGGGTACTCGGCGTCCTCCGCGGGGGCCTTCAGCCGGCCGCTGCCCCCGGTCACCGCGCCGTCCGGGCCGATCCGGAGCCCGGTCGACCAGCCGTACGTCGGCAGCCCGCCCACCACCGGGTCGGCGTTCACCACCCGCTCGGCGCCCATGACCTGGCTCGCGTCCAGTGCCGCGTCCTTCTGCCCGAGCGCCGCCAGCACCGGCGCGGCGGCCCGCTTCGCCGCCTCCTCGCCCACCGGGCCACCGGCACGTCCCGGCACCGCTCCGTCCCGGGCCCCCGGCACCCCGCCGCTGGGGCACTCCTTCCCCTTGAGGCAGTTGTCCCCGGTCGGCCCGGCGGCCGTCCCCGACAGCTGGTACGTCCAGGTGCCGGGCGCCTCCCGGCTCACCCGCAGGCTCGGTCCCGTACCGTCCTTCGCCGGGCCGACCTGCCAGTCCGCGCCCACCGACCGGGGCTCCCCGGTCAGCCCGAGCGCCCGCGCCAGCCGGGTCACGTCGGCGGCGGCCACCGTCCCGCGCGGCCGGTGGACACGGGCCGAGTCCGGGCCCTGGGGCAGCTCACCGGCCGCCCGGTACACCACCCCGCCCGGCGCCGGCTCCCCGGGCGCGATGCCCGGGCCGGGGCTCCCGGTGGAGCTTCCGGGGCTCGCCGCCTCCTCGGTGTGGCCGTCCAGCCGGAGCGGCGGCGGCGCCACCTCCCGCTCCGCGCCCGGCGCGGTCCGGCCGGACCCGTCGTCCGAGGCGGCCACCGCGAACCAGGTCCCGCCGCCCCCGGCCAGCAGGACCGCCGCCGCCACCGCGGCGACCGTGAACCGCGGCCGCCGCCCGCCCTCCCGGACGGAGGCGCCCCGGGGGACCGGCGCCCCGGACTTCTGACGACCCGCGCGCTCCTCGGGTTCAGTCGGCCCTGTCGGATCCGTGCTGCTGCTCACCGCATCGCTCCTTCTCGGCTCCTTCGCCGACCGGTAGGCGGCCGGGAACACCGATCGGACGCGCGACCCGGGCCGCCGGTTCCCCCGACCCGCCGGAACGGCCGGGTTTCAGCCTCCCGGACGAACCACGCGCCCCCGTCCACGGGAACGCGCGACCGCCACCGGAACGAAGATCCGGCCGGCACCACCCACCGCCACCGGTCCACCACAGCCCGGGACCGGCACCGCCCGCCGCCACCGGTCCACCACCGGCCCGAGGGCCGAGCCGAGAACCGGCTCCCCTCAGGCCCCGTATTCCGAGGCCGTCGAGGCGATCAGCCGGGCCGAGTCCGGCGGTACCACCACGCCATGGATACGGGAGGGCTCCACCGGAGCCGGCGCGTCCGCGGCCGGGACCACCCAGTGCGGAGCCATCCGGGCCCCCGCCCCGCGCAGCTCCGCCAGGCTCATCTCGGGCTCCCGCCGCTGGGGCCGCCGGCCGTGGACCGTCCCTTGACTCTCCCTGTAGTTCTCCATGCTCCGCACCGTATGCGCGGAGGCCCGAGCGAAATAGACCTACTATCGGGTAGTTTCGGCCCTTCAGCCGCGCCCCGCCGACCGGATAGCGTGAACCGTCAACGCCGCCTTACCCAGGAGCGCCCAGCCGTGCGAATCGCAGTCACCGGCTCCATCGCCACCGACCACCTGATGACCTTCCCCGGCCGCTTCGCCGACCAACTGGTCGCCGATCAGCTGCACACGGTCTCCCTCTCCTTCCTGGTCGACACCCTCGACGTCCGCCGGGGCGGCGTCGGCCCCAACATCTGCTTCGGCATGGGACAGCTCGGCATCCGGCCCGTCCTGGTCGGCGCGGCCGGCTCGGACTTCGACGAGTACCGGGCCTGGCTCGACCGCCACGGCGTGGACACCGACTCCGTACGGATCTCCGAAGTGCTGCACACCGCCCGCTTCGTCTGCACCACCGACGCCGACCACAACCAGATCGGCTCGTTCTACACCGGCGCCATGAGCGAGGCCCGGCAGATCGAGCTGAAGGCCGTGGCCGACCGGGTCGGCGGCCTCGACCTGGTCCTCATCGGCGCCGACGACCCCGAGGCGATGCTCCGGCACACCGAGGAGTGCAAGACCCGCTCCATCCCCTTCGCCGCCGACTTCTCCCAGCAGATCGCCCGGATGAGCGGCGACGAGATCCGCACCCTGCTGGACGGCGCCACCTACCTCTTCTCCAACGAGTACGAGAAGGGGCTCATCGAGTCCAAGACCGGCTGGTCCGACGAGGAGATCCTGGACCGGGTCGGCCACCGGGTCACCACCCTCGGCGCCCGGGGTGTCCGGATCGAGCGGGCCGGCGAGCCCGCCATCGAGGTCGGCACCCCGGACGAGGAGGCCAAGGTGGACCCGACCGGCGTCGGGGACGCCTTCCGGGCCGGCTTCCTCGCCGGCCTCTCCTGGGGCGTCGGCCTGGAGCGCGCCGCGCAGGTCGGCTGCATGCTGGCCACGCTCGTCATCGAGACCCTCGGCACCCAGGAGTACACCCTGCGCCGGGCCAACTTCATGGACCGGTTCACCAAGACCTACGGCGACGAGGCCGCCGCCGAGGTCCGCGAACACCTGATCTGACCCGCGCTCACCCGCCGGGCGCCGTTCCGGCCCGCCCCGGCCCGGTGTCAGGAGTCATGACGTCCGGCGGACCAGATACGCCGTCCCACGGTCCGCCGGACGCTCGCCCAGATACTCCTGTCCCCGCATCTCGCACCAGGCCGGCACGTCCAGCCGGGCCGCCTCGTCGTCGCTGAGCACCGTCACCGTGCCACCCACCGGTACGTCCCCGAACACCTTGGCCAGCTCGATCACCGGGATCGGACACCGCCGCCCCAGCGCGTCCACCACCACCGAATCCGCCCCTGCCGCCCCGGCTGCCTCGGCCGCCCCGGCCTCGGCGAACGGCGGCGCTCCCGCTCCTGTCGTCCCCGCTCCCGTCGTCCCCCCACTCGTCGTCCCCGCCCCCGCCGGTGCGCCGAACCGCTCCCGCACCCCGGAGACCAGCCCCGGCAGCACCGCCAGGAACCGGTCCACCTCCTCCTCCGGCGTCCCGGCCGGCAGCGACACCCGGACATTGCCCTCCGACAGCACCCCCATCGCCCGCAGCACATGACTCGGGGTCAGCGTGGAGCTGGTGCAGGAGGAACCGGACGACACCGAGAAGCCGGCCCGGTCCAGCTCGTGCAGCAGGGTCTCCCCGTCGACATAGAGACAGGAGAAGGTCACCAGATGGGGGAGGCGCCGCACCGGGTCGCCCACCACCTCGGCGTCCGCCACCAGCTCCGGCACCCGGGCCCGGACCCGGTCCACCAGCTCCCGCAGCCGCGCGCCCTCGGCCGCCGCCTCGGCCCGTACCGCCCGGAGCGAGGCGGCGGCGGCCAGTACCGCCGGGATGTTCTCGAACCCGGCCGCCCGGCCGGACTCCCGCTCGTCCGCCGGCCCCCGGACCGCGAACCGCACGCCCTTCCGTACCGCCAGCAGCCCCACCCCGGCGGGCCCGCCCCACTTGTGGGCGCTCGCCGCCAGCAGCGACCAGCCCGCCGGCACGGCGCCCCAGGGCAGTGACTGCGCCGCGTCCACCAGCAGCGGCACCCCGGCCGCCCGGCACGCCTCCGCCACCTCGGCCACCGGCTGTTCGGTGCCCACCTCGTGGTTGGCCGACTGGAGGCAGGCCAGCGCCGTGGCGCCGTCCAGCTCCGCCGCGTACGCCGCCGGATCCACCCGCCCGGTCCGGTCGACGCCGACCTCGGCCACCGTCCCGCCCTCCGCCGCGTGCGCCTCGGCGGCGTGCAGGACGGCCGAGTGCTCCACCGCCGACACCACCAGCCGCCGCCCGGCCCGCCGCCGCCCGGCCAGCGCCCCGGCAACCCCCGTGTGCACCGCCCGGGTACCCGAAGGGGTGAACGTCAGCTCGTCCGGACGGCACCCCACCGCATCCGCCGCCGTCTCCCGCGCCGCGTCCAGCAGCAGCCGCGCCCGCCGCCCCTCCCGGTACAGCCGCGCGGGATCGGCCCACCCCTCGTCCAGCGCGGCGACCAGCGCCTGCCGCGCGACAGGGTGAAGAGGAACGGAGGAGGCAGCGTCGAAGTAGACCACCCCCTCACGCTAGTCCTCCAGCACCCCCACCCCCAGGCCCACCTGACCCCGGACGAGTCACCCCCGGTCCCGCCTCCTCCGCACCACCCGGACTCCCCCTGTCCATCCACCCCGGTCCACCCCGGTGGGGGTCACCCGGACGAAGTCCGGGGGAGAAGAAGCCTCAAAAAGTTCAGTGCGGCGCGTTGGGCACCCTCCCCGCGCGACCCCAAATAGCGTCCAGTAGGGTTTGGTCCGCATAAACATCCAAACCCCTGCCCGCGCCAGGGCCGGCGACCGACCAGCGAGACGGCCGCAGCCGACCGCGCGGGCGAGACTCTCGGGAAGGCGCTACGTGAGTCCCAACGGCTCCGACCGCTCGTCGCGGCGCCCGATGCGGCGGAAGCTGCCGCAGGTGCTGACTGCGGGCCTGATCCTGGCTACCGCCTCGGGTTGCTCGTACAACTGGGAGAACTTCCCCCGCCTCGGCATGCCCACGCCGGTGACGGAAGAGGCCCCGCGGATCCTCTCCCTCTGGCAGGGCTCGTGGGCGGCCGCGCTCGCCACCGGCGTCCTGGTCTGGGGCCTGATCCTGTGGAGCGTCATCTTCCACCGGCGCAGCCGCACCAAGGTCGAGGTTCCCCCGCAGACCCGGTACAACATGCCGATCGAGGCGCTGTACACGGTCACCCCGCTCATCATCGTCTCGGTGCTGTTCTACTTCACCGCGCGGGACGAGTCGAAGCTCCTGGCCCTCTCGGACAAGCCCGCCCACACGGTCAACGTGGTCGGCTACCAGTGGAACTGGGGCTTCAACTACATCGAGGACGTCGACGGCAAGCCGAACACCTCGGAAACGAAGGCCAAGGAGTTCGACAGCATCCCGGACCGGTACAAGAAGGACTTCCCGGCCGGTGCCGAGGGTGTCTACGAGTACGGCGTCCCGGGTACCCGCAACCCGCAGAACGGCAATCCCGGTCCGACCCTGTGGCTGCCGAAGGGCGAGAAGGTCCGGTTCGTCCTGACCTCCCGTGACGTCATCCACTCCTTCTGGGTCCTGCCCTTCCTGATGAAGCAGGACGTCATCCCGGGCCACACCAATGTCTTCGAGGTGACTCCCACCCGGGAGGGCACCTTCAGGGGCAAGTGCGCCGAGCTCTGCGGCGTGGACCACGCCCGCATGCTCTTCAATGTCAAGGTGGTCTCTCCGGAGCGCTACCAGCAGCATCTGAAGGAGCTGGCGGAGAACGGGCAGACCGGCTTCATCCCGTCGGGCATCGAGCTGACCGACCCGGCCAGGAACTCGGAGACCAACCAACTGTGAGCATCCTCAACGAACCTCAGGGTGCCGCCGCGGCAGCCGACGGCTCGGGTGAGCCGTACGCCAACGAGCTGCCCGTACGGCGCAAGCAGCCCGGCAATGTCGTCGTGAAGTGGCTGACCACCACCGACCACAAGACGATCGGCACGCTCTACCTGGTCACCTCGTTCGCCTTCTTCTGCATCGGCGGTCTGCTGGCGCTCTTCATGCGCGCCGAGCTGGCCCGTCCGGGTACGCAGATCATGTCGAACGAGCAGTTCAACCAGGCGTTCACGATGCACGGCACGATCATGCTGCTGATGTTCGCGACGCCGCTGTTCGCCGGATTCGCGAACTGGATCATGCCGCTGCAGATCGGCGCGCCCGACGTGGCGTTCCCGCGGCTGAACATGTTCGCCTACTGGCTCTACCTCTTCGGCTCGCTGATCGCGGTGGCCGGCTTCATCACCCCGCAGGGTGCGGCCGACTTCGGCTGGTTCGCCTACTCCCCGCTGTCGGACGCCATCCGCTCGCCGGGTGTCGGCGCCGACATGTGGATCATGGGTCTGGCCTTCTCCGGCTTCGGCACGATCCTCGGCTCGGTCAACTTCATCACCACGATCATCTGCATGCGCGCCCCCGGCATGACGATGTTCCGGATGCCGATCTTCACCTGGAACGTGCTGCTGACCGGTGTGCTGGTCCTGCTCGCCTTCCCGGTGCTGGCGGCGGCGCTCTTTGCCCTGGAGGCGGACCGCAAGTTCGGTGCCCATGTCTTCGACGCGGCCAATGGCGGCGCGTTGCTCTGGCAACACCTCTTCTGGTTCTTCGGCCATCCAGAGGTGTACATCATCGCCTTGCCGTTCTTCGGCATCGTCTCCGAGATCATCCCGGTGTTCTCGCGCAAGCCGATGTTCGGCTACATCGGTCTGGTGGCCGCCACCATCGCCATCGCGGGTCTCTCCGTGACGGTGTGGGCGCACCACATGTATGTCACCGGCGGTGTGCTGCTGCCGTTCTTCTCCTTCATGACCTTCCTGATCGCGGTCCCGACCGGTGTGAAGTTCTTCAACTGGATCGGCACCATGTGGAAGGGGTCGCTCTCCTTCGAGACGCCCATGCTGTGGACGATCGGCTTCCTGGTCACCTTCACCTTCGGTGGTCTGACCGGCGTCATCCTGGCCTCGCCGCCGATGGACTTCCACGTCTCCGACTCGTACTTCGTGGTGGCGCACTTCCACTACGTGGTCTTCGGCACCGTGGTGTTCGCGATGTTCGCCGGCTTCCACTTCTGGTGGCCGAAGTTCACCGGCAAGATGCTGGACGAGCGGCTCGGCAAGATGACCTTCTGGACGCTGTTCTTCGGCTTCCACGGGACCTTCCTCGTCCAGCACTGGCTGGGCGCC
This sequence comes from Streptomyces pyxinae, assembly GCF_024756275.1. GTDB lineage: Bacteria > Actinomycetota > Actinomycetes > Streptomycetales > Streptomycetaceae > Streptomyces > Streptomyces pyxinae. Next base: position 94,405 of record NZ_JANUGQ010000008.1, read on the forward strand.
GAGGGCATGCCCCGCCGGTACGCGGACTACCTCGCCGCGGACGGCTTCACCGCGCTGAACACCATCTCCACGATCAGCTCGTTCGTCCTGGGCCTGTCGATCCTGCCGTTCTTCTACAACATCTGGAAGACCGCCAAGTACGGCAAGAAGATCGAGGTCGACGACCCGTGGGGCTACGGCCGTTCGCTGGAGTGGGCGACCTCCTGCCCGCCGCCGCGGCACAACTTCCTCACGCTGCCGCGCATCCGGTCGGAGTCGCCCGCGTTCGACCTGCACCACCCTGAGATCGCCGCCCTGGGGCAGCTGGAGAACCACGGCCAGAAGGACACCGCGCTGTTCGGTGGCAAGGAGGTCGGCAAGTGAAGATCCAGGGAAAGATGTTCCTCTGGCTGAGCATCTTCATCCTCGCCATGGCCGTGGTCTACGGCCTCTGGTCGAAGGAGCCGGTCGGTACGACGGCGCTCTTCCTGGCCTTCGGTCTCGCGCTCATGATCGGCTACTACCTGGCCTTCACGGCCCGGCGGGTGGACGCCATGGCGCAGGACAACAAGGAAGCGGACGTCGCGGACGAGGCCGGTGAGGTCGGCTTCTTCTCGCCGCACAGCTGGCAGCCGCTCTCCCTGGCCATCGGTGGCGCCATGGCCTTCCTGGGTGTCGCCCTCGGCTGGTGGCTGCTGTACTTCTCGCTTCCGCTGCTGCTGGTCGGCCTCTTCGGCTGGGTCTTCGAGTACTACCGGGGCGAGAACCAGAACCAGTAGCTCCCGCCCTTCCGGCGCCGCGCCGGAAGCCGACCCGCGGCTCGCACGAAACGAGTGGCCCGGCAACCCCCGTACGAGGGTCGCCGGGCCACTCGTTTGGGCTCATCCCGCGTGCCGCTCCAGTCACACATTCCTACGGTGTGGTTATGAGCCAGACGCCGCGCATTCGCACCACGTTCTGCTGCACCGTTCTGGTCGTCGCCGCAGGCGCGAGCGCGACCGCGTGCGGGGGACCGGACGGTCATCCGCTGGCCATGAAGCCGTACGACGCCGCCCGGCAGGTGGCCTTCAACACCCCGGCGGACAACCGCAAGGCGGAGCTCGGCGCCCCGCTGGAGATCACCTCACGGGGCGGCGGCAGCCGGATCACGGACGTCAGCGCCGTCGACTCGGCCGGCCGCCATCTCGCCGGTGAGCTGTCCGCCGACGGCAGCCACTGGCGCTCCACCAGCCCGCTCGCCGCCTCCTCCCGGTACACCGTCCGGGTCGCCACCGAGGACGGCGACGGCCTCCCCGGCGCCCGCACAATGAGCTTCGAGACGGCCGCCGCCAAGAAGGCGCTGAAGGTCGAGTTCGGCCCGGACGGGGGCACCTACGGCGTCGGCCAGCCCCTCACGGCGACGCTCAGCGAGCCGGTCACCTCCAAGGAGGGCCGGGCCGCCGTCGAGGGCTCCCTCAAGGTCCGTTCCAAGCCCGCCGTCACGGGTGGCTGGCACTGGGTGGACGACAAGACCCTGCACTATCGCCCGAAGGAGTACTGGCCGGCGGGCGCCAAGGTGACGGCCTCCGGCAATCTGGCCGGGGTCAGGATCGCCGACGGCCTCTACGGCGGCGGCAACCCGGTGCTCAATCTCACCATCGGGGACCGGATGGAGGCCGTCACCGACGCGGCGGCCCACACCATGACGGTGAAGCGCAACGGCGAAGTGATCAACACCATTCCGGTCACCACCGGCAAGCCCGGCTTCTCCACCCGCAACGGCGTCAAGGTCGTGCTCGGCAAGGAGTACTACGTACGGATGCGCGGGACCACCGTCGGCATCGCGGAGGGCAGCTCCGACTCGTACGACCTGCCCGTCTACTACGCCACCCGGGTCACCTGGAGCGGCGAGTACGTGCACGCCGCCCCCTGGTCCTCGGGCTCGCACGGCGCCGCCAATGTCAGCCACGGCTGCACCGGCATGTCCACCAGCAACGCCGCCTGGTTCTTCGAGACCTTCAAGGTCGGCGACCTGGTGACCGTCGTCAACAGCGAGGGCGAGGACATGACCCCGTTCGGCAACGGCTTCGGCGACTGGAACCTGCCCTGGGACAAGTGGAACCAGGGCAGCGCCCTCGCCGCCGCCACCCGCGCGGCGACCGAGACCCCCCGCCTGCGGCCTGGTGCTTATTAGAGGCTCAGGCCTCCACGGAGAGCCGGGCCCGCAGCAGTTCCGCCAGGGCGTCGGGGAAGTCGACCGGGTCGACCGGGAGGGTGACGGCGGCGTCGGCGCGGCTCCAGGTGGCGAGCCAGGCGTCCTGGGGGCGGCCGATCAGCAGCAGCACGGGCGGGCACTCGAAGACCTCGTCCTTGATCTGCCGGCAGCCGCCCATGCCGCCCGCCGGCACCGCCTCGCCGTCCAGCACACAGGCGTCCACGCCGCCCTCCTCCAGCCGGGCCAGCACCGCCGGGAGGGTCGCGCACTCGGCGTACTCGACCGGCGGGAGGTCCGTCGCGGGCCTGCGCCCGGCCGCCAGCCTGACCTGCTCACGGGTGTTCGCGTCGTCGCTGTAGACCAGTACGGTGGCGCTCGACTGCATTGTTCCTCCGAGATCGTCGGCGGCATGAGGGCGGGAACCGATGCGCGGGATGCTACTCCTCCCGACCGTCCCTCAGCACCGGGTCGAACGGCCCCCGGATGGGCCGTTCGGGCAGGACGACCGGCATCAACACTCCGAACGGCACCCCCCGGAGTGAGGGCGGGATAAGCGACCGACATAATGTCGGTCGTGGCGACAGCAACGACAGTAGATACCGGGCACGCGCACCCGACGGTCAATCGGCCGAACCTCACCAGTGTCGGAACGATCATCTGGCTGAGTTCCGAGCTGATGTTCTTCGCGGCCCTCTTCGCGATGTACTTCACCCTGCGATCGGTGACCGGTCCCGAGTTCTGGGCGGAGAAGGCCAGTGCGCTGAACTTCCCCTTCTCGGCGACCAACACCACGATCCTGGTGCTCTCCTCCCTCACCTGCCAGCTCGGCGTGTTCGCCGCCGAGCGCGGGGACGTGAAGAAGCTCCGGACGTGGTTCATCATCACGTTCGTGATGGGTGCGATCTTCATCGGAGGCCAGGTCACGGAGTACACCGAGCTGGTCAAGCACGAGGGCCTCTCGCTCTCGTCCGACCCGTACGGCTCGGTGTTCTACCTGACCACCGGCTTCCACGGCCTGCACGTGACGGGCGGTCTCATCGCCTTCCTGCTGGTCCTCGGCCGGACCTACGCGGCCAAGCGATTCACGCACGAGCAGGCGACCGCCGCCATCGTCGTGTCCTACTACTGGCACTTCGTCGATGTCGTCTGGATCGGCCTCTTCGCCACGATCTACATGATCAAGTAGTCGGGTCCGGTACCCGACATCCAGCAAGCATCGACGCAGAAGATCCTGACACCGGGGTAATCCGTGAAAAAGCTCTCCGCACGACGACGCCATCCGCTGGCGGCGGTCGTCGTCCTACTCCTCGCGCTGGCGGCCACCGGGGGGCTGTACGCCGCGTTCGCGCCCGCGGACAAGGCGCAGGCCGATGAAACCGCCCAGTCCCTCGCCATCGAGGAGGGCAAGAAGCTCTACGCCGTCGGCTGCGCCAGCTGCCACGGCACCGGCGGTCAGGGCACCAGCGACGGCCCGAGCCTGGTCGGCGTCGGTTCCGCCGCCGTGGACTTCCAGGTCGGCACCGGCCGGATGCCGGCCCAGCAGCCGGGCGCCCAGGTGCCCCGGAAGAAGAACATCTACTCGCAGGCCCAGATCGACCAGCTCGCCGCGTACGTCGCTTCGCTCGGCGCCGGTCCGATCGCGCCGACCGAGAAGCAGTACAGCCCGGAAGGCGCCGACATCGCGCGTGGCGGTGACCTCTTCCGTACCAACTGCGCCCAGTGCCACAACTTCACCGGTGAGGGCGGTGCCCTGACCAAGGGCAAGTACGCCCCCAGCCTGGAGGGCGTGAGCGAGAAGCATCTCTACGAGGCCATGCAGACCGGCCCGCAGAACATGCCGTCCTTCCCCGACACGACGATGCCGGAGAAGGAGAAGAAGGACATCATCGCGTACATCAAGTCCGTGAACGGTGATGAGACGCCCACCCCCGGCGGCTTCGCGCTGGGCGGTCTCGGACCGGTCAGCGAGGGTCTGTTCGGCTGGATCTTCGGTCTGGGTGCCCTGATCGCTGTCGCCATCTGGGTCGCGGCCCACACCGCTAAGGCCAAGAAGTCATGAGTAGCCAAGAGATTTCAGAAGCAGAGAGCCTGCGCCACGAGCAGGACGCCCACGGCACCGAGGTCGCCGAGCACCCGTTCGCCGACCCCGGGCTGCCGCCCCACAAGCCGCGCAAGCAGGACATCGACGAGCGGGCCGCCCGGCGCTCCGAGCGTGCGGTCGCCCTGCTGTTCACGGTGTCGATGCTGGCCACGATCGGCTTCATCGCCTCGTTCGTGATCTTCCCGGTCGACAAGATCATCTATGTCTGGCCGCTGGGTCACGTCAGCGCGACCAACCTGTCGCTGGGCCTGACGCTCGGCATCGCCCTCTTCTGCATCGGCGCGGGCGCGGTCCACTGGGGCCGCACCCTGATGTCCGACGAGGAGATGGTCGACGAGCGCCACGCCGTCGCGGCCACCCCCGAGGTCAAGGCCAAGGTCATGGCCGACTTCGCGGACGGCGCCCGCGAGTCGGCGATCGGCCGCCGGCCGCTGATCCGCAACACCATGTTCGGCGCGCTGGCCATGGTGCCGCTCTCCGGCGTGGTGCTCCTCCGCGAGCTGGGCCCGCTGCCCGAGGACAAGCTGCGCAAGACGCTGTGGTCCAAGGGCAAGCAGCTCATCAACATGAACACCAACGAGCCGCTGCGTCCCGAGGACGTGGCCGTCGGCTCGCTGACCTTCGCCAAGCCCGAGGGCCTGGAGGAGCACGCCGAGGACTTCAACAACCAGATCGCCAAGGCCGCCCTGATGATCGTCCGCATCCAGCCGGACGACATCAAGGACAGGCGCCAGCTGGAGTGGTCGCACGACGGCATCGTGGCGTTCTCCAAGATCTGCACCCACGTGGGCTGCCCGATCTCCCTGTACGAGCAGCAGACCCACCACGTGCTGTGCCCGTGCCACCAGTCCACCTTCGACCTCTCCGACGGCGCCCGGGTCATCTTCGGTCCGGCCGGTCACCCCCTTCCGCAGCTGCGGATCGGTGTGAACGACAAGGGCTACCTGGAGGCGCTCGGCGACTTCGACGTGCCCGTCGGTCCTGCATTCTGGGAGCGCGGATGAGCACCACGACCGCAACCGAAACGAAGCGCAAGGCGCCCGCCGGCGAGCGGGTGGCCGACTGGGCGGACGGCCGGCTGGGGATCTACTCCCTGGCCAAGGCCAACATGCGCAAGATCTTCCCGGACCACTGGTCCTTCATGCTCGGTGAGATCTGCCTCTACAGCTTCCTGATCATCATCCTCACGGGTGTGTATCTGACGCTGTTCTTCCACCCGAGCATGAACGAGGTGGAGTACAGCGGCTCCTACGTGCCGATGCAGGGCATCCGCATGACGGAGGCGTACGCCTCGACGCTGGACATCAGCTTCGACGTCCGCGGTGGTCTGCTCATCCGGCAGATCCACCACTGGGCCGCGGTGATCTTCCTCGCCGGCATGTTCGTGCACATGATGCGCGTCTTCTTCACCGGCGCGTTCCGCAAGCCGCGCGAGATCAACTGGCTGTTCGGCTTCCTGCTGTTCGTCCTGGGCATGTTCACCGGTTTCACCGGCTACTCGCTCCCGGACGACCTGCTCTCCGGCACCGGTGTCCGCTTCACCCAGGGCGCCATCCTGTCCGTGCCGATCGTCGGCACGTACATCTCGATGTTCCTGTTCGGCGGGGAGTTCCCGGGCCACGACATCATCGCCCGGTTCTACTCGATCCACATCCTGCTGCTGCCGGGCATCATGCTCGGTCTCGTGGTGGCCCACCTGATCCTGGTCATCTACCACAAGCACACCCAGTTCGCGGGTCCCGGCCGCACCAACAAGAACGTGGTCGGCATGCCGCTGCTGCCGGTCTACATGGCCAAGGCCGGAGGCTTCTTCTTCCTGGTCTTCGGTGTCATCGCGGTGATCGCGGCGCTGTTCACGATCAACCCGATCTGGGCGCTCGGTCCGTACCGTCCGGACCAGGTGTCCACCGGCGCCCAGCCCGACTGGTACATGGGCTTCGCCGAGGGTCTGATCCGTGTCATGCCGGGCTGGGAGATCAACCTGTGGGGCCACACCCTGGTCCTCGGGGTGTTCATCCCGCTGGTGGTCTTCGGCCTGGTCCTCGCGGCCATCGCCCTCTACCCGTTCATCGAGTCCTGGATCACCGGCGACAAGCGCGAGCACCACATCCTGGACCGCCCGCGCAACGCGCCGACCCGGACCGCGCTGGGCGTCGCCTGGGTGACCTCGTACATGGTCATGCTGATCGGTGGTGGCAACGACATCTTCGCCACCCACTTCCATCTGTCGATCAACTCGATCACCTGGTTCGTCCGGATCTTCTACTTCCTGGGCCCGGTCCTCGCGTTCATCGTCACCAAGCGGATCTGCCTGGGGCTCCAGCGCCGCGACCGCGACAAGGTGCTGCACGGACGCGAGTCCGGCATCATCAAGCGGCTGCCGCACGGTGAGTTCGTGGAGGTCCACGAGCCGCTCAGCCAGGCCCAGCTGCACTCGCTCACCGCGCACGAGCAGTACAAGCCCGCCCACCTCGGTCCGGTGACGGACGAGAACGGCGTGAAGCGCAAGCTCACCCGGGGCGAGAAGCTCCGGGTGAAGCTGAGCAAGGGCTACTTCGCCGACGGCAACCAGATCCCCAAGGCGACCGCCGAGGAGTACAAGGAGATCTCGGAGGGCCACGGCCACCACTGATCCGCTGATCGCCTGATCCGGCCGCGCACCGCAGGCCGGAGGCCGCATCTCCGAGACCGAAGACCGGTACCGGTCCGCGGGTCGCCACGGCAGGAGCCCCGTCCATCCGATGGACGGGGCTCTTCGCCGTCCCCGGGGCTCCGTGTCCCCGGGGCTCGATAGGGTGGGTCCGAGGTGCCGGTACGGCCCCGGTACGGCCCCGGAGCGGAGCCCGCCGCGGCCCGTCACCGGTCGGCGTCCCGACCCGCGATCCGCCCGGGCGCCACCGGCCCGGCCCGTACGACCGACGACACGACAGACCACGAACACGACCAGGAGCGGCCATGAGCGCTGTGCACCCCGCTGGAGGCGACCACGCGGCGGGCCTTTCCTGGCCCGTCGTCCTCGACGAGCTGCTCGGCGGCCGGGACCTGCCCGCCGACGCCACCGCCTGGGCGATGGAGCGGATCCTGACCGGCGAGGCGACCGGCGCCCAGATCGCCGGGTTCGCGGTGGCGCTGCGGGCCAAGGGCGAGACGGTCGAGGAGATCACCGGCCTGGTCCGCACCATGTACGACCACGCCCGGGTGATCGATGTCCCCGGCCCCTCGGTGGACATCGTCGGCACCGGCGGCGACGGTGCCCGGACCGTCAACATCTCCACCATGTCCGCCGTGGTGGTGGCCGGCACCGGGGCCAAGGTGGTCAAGCACGGCAACCGGGCCGCCTCCTCCGCCTCCGGCGCCTCCGACGTGCTGGAGAAGCTGGGCGTCAATCTGGAGCTGACGCCGGCCCGGGTGGCGGAGGTGGCGGGCGAGGCGGGCATCACCTTCTGCTTCGCCGTCAAGTTCCACCCCGCGCTGCGCCATGTCGCCGCCGCCCGCCGGGAGCTGGGCATCCGCACCACCTTCAACTTCCTGGGCCCGCTCACCAACCCGGCCCGGGTGACCGCCCAGGCGACCGGAGTGGCCGACGCCCGGATGGCGCCGATCATCGCCGGGGTGCTCGCCGCCCGGGGCTCCTCGGCGCTGGTCTTCCGGGGCGACGACGGGCTGGACGAGCTGACCACCACCGCCACCTCCCGGGTCTGGGTGGTCCGGGACGGGACGGTGCGCGAGGAGCCGTTCGACCCCCGGGACGTGGGCATCGACCTGGTGCCGGTGGAGGCGCTGCGCGGGGCGGACGCCTCGTACAACGCCGAGGTGGCCCGCCGGCTGCTGGCCGGTGAGACCGGCCCGGTACGGGACGCGGTGCTGCTCAACTCGGCGGCGGCGCTGGCCGCGCTGGAGCCCTCCGGCGCCCCGCTGACGGAGCGGATCCGGGCCGGGATCGAGCGGGCGGCGGAGTCCGTCGACTCGGGCGCGGCCCGGGCGGCACTGGAGCGCTGGGTGACGGCCAGCCACCGCTGAGCCCGGCCATCGCCTGGTAAGTCCGGCCGCCGCGGAGTTCGGCCGTCGCCTGGTTCGGCCGCGGCCGGTGCGGCCACCGCCGGGTGCGGCCGTGGCCGAGCGGGGCCGGGGGAGCGATGGGCTACTCACCGGTAAGGGGCGGAGGCCGCCGCCGAGTGTGACGCAGGGCGCAGTCCGGATGACGGACCGCGCCCTTGCGTACCCCCGAACGTGTGGCAGGATGCTTGCACGGTCATGAGCGACAGCGACTACGGCCCCGGCCCGCTGTCCGGCAACCCTCCGTCCGTGGCGGGGTGCCCCGGGTGAAGACCTGGTCGTGGACAGAAAGTCCACGACAAGCGCGGACCCCTTGGCATCCCGCGATGCCGGCGGCCCGGGGTCCTGGTCCTTCGAGGGAGCAGCAGTCTCATGAGCAAACGAATGCGCTGAGGCGTCTACTTCACCCGGCTTCCGGCGAGATCCGGAAGTTCCCGGAAGCTCTGACGTCCGGCTGCCCCGGAGCTCCGGCGTCCTGAAGTCCTGACATCTCGACGTCCCGGGGCCCTGAGGTCCCGGCGTCTGGAAGTCCGGATGTCTCGACGTCCCGAAGCCCTGGCTTTCCGGCGTCCGACGTTCTGAAGCAGCGCCTTTCCTCCCCTCCGTACGGCCGCCCCGGTGTGCCGTGCGTCGAGGCGATTCCCGTGCCCCGGGCCTCCATCGGCGTGCCCGCACGGGTCCCGTACAGCCATTCCGCCCCGTTCCGCTGGGAGACACCGTCATGTCCGCACGCCCGAACGCCGCCGTCACGCCCGCCACGCCCGCCTTCACGAGCCCCGCCCCCGCCGTCGTCCCGGCCGCCGTCGCCCCCGCCGCCGATCCCGCCGCGACCGCCGCCGAGCCCGTCTGCGCCGGGCCGCTGCCGGTGCTGGGGCGGGATGTGACGGTGCCTCTGGTCACCGGCGGCGAGGTCAGCTACGCGGCGCTCGACTACGCGGCCAGCGCCCCGGCCCTCCAGCGGGTCTGGGACGACATCGCCGCCTACGCCCCCTACTACGGCAGCGTCCACCGGGGCGCGGGATACCTCTCGCAGCTCTCCACCGACCTCTTCGAGAACAGCCGGACCACGGTGGCCGAGTTCCTCGACTGCCGCCCGGACGACCAGGTGATCTTCACCCGGGCCACCACCGACTCGCTCAATCTGCTGGCCGGCGTGCTCCCCGCCGACTGCGAGGTGTTCGTCTTCGAGACCGAGCACCACGCCTCCCTGCTGCCCTGGCAGCGCCACCGGGTCACCTATCTGGACGCGCCCCGCACCCCCGCCCGGGCGGTCGAGACCCTGGAGCGCGCCCTGGCCGACCGGGAGCCCTACGGCCCCGCCCTGGTCTGCGTGACCGCCGCCTCCAATGTGACCGGTGAGCTCTGGCCGGTACGTGAACTGGCCGCCGCCGCCCATGCCCACGGCGCCCGGATCGTGGTGGACGCCGCCCAGTTCGTGCCGCATCTGCCGTTCTCGGTACGCGATCTGGACGTGGACTGGGTCGCCTTCTCGGGCCACAAGCTCTACGCGCCCTTCGGCTCCGGGGTGCTCGCGGGCCGCGCCGACTGGCTGCGGGCGGCGGAGCCGTACCTGGCGGGCGGCGGGGCCTCCCGGGCGGTGGCCCGGCGTCCCGACGGCGGGGTGGACGTGGAGTGGCACACCACCGCCGCCCGGCACGAGGCCGGCTCCCCGAACGTGATCGGTGCCTATGCCGTCGCCGCCGCCTGCAAGGCGCTCACCGAGGCCGGGTTCGACACCCTGGTCGCCCGGGAGCGGCTGCTCATCGAGAAGGTGCGGGCCGGTCTCGCGGAGGTGCCCGAGGTGACGGTGCTCTCGCTCTTCGGGGACGACGCCCCCCGGGTCGGGGTGCTCTCCTTCGTGGTGGAGGGGTGGAACAGCTCGCACTTCGCGGCGGCGCTCTCCGCCGAGTACGGGATCGGGGTCCGGGACGGCCTGTTCTGCGCCCATCCGCTGGTCCGCACGCTGCTGGGCGGCGACCCGGGGGAGGCGGGGGAGTGCGGCGCGCCCGAGGCCCGGCCGGGGGAGCGGTCGCTCAACGCCATCCGGGTCAGCTTCGGTGCCGGCACCCCGGACGAGCACGTGGAGCGGTTCGTCCGGGCGGTCGGGGAACTGGTGCGGGACGGCGCCCGGTGGAGCTACCGCACCGAGAACGGCCGCTGCGTGCCCGACCGGGGCTGAGCCGGCGGAACCGGGCCGGGACCGGGGCCCCCGGGGGAGGGGCTCCGGTCCCGCCCGGTGCCGGTGCCGGTGCCGGGCGCCGGGAGTGGCCCGCCGCCCGGGAGCTGCCCCCGCTCCCGTCCGGCGCGCGCGGTGGAGGTGCGGGCCCTACGATCCGGGGTAGCCGGGGCGGGCGGCCCCCCGGCAGGCAGGGACCCGGGCCGCCCGCCGCCGCCAGGACGGTCCGGCGCCCGGACCGCCGGCCGCCGCCGGGACCGGTGCCCGGACCGGCGTCCGCCGCCCGACGAAGGAGCCGCCATGACCGCCCCGCCCCGCCCCGCCGAGGTGCTGGTCGTCGGCGCCGGACTGGCCGGCCTCGCCTGTGCCGGGGATCTGCTCGCCGCCGGGGTGGACGTACGGCTGGTGGAGGCGTCCGACGGAGTGGGCGGCCGGATGCGTGCCGACCGCCACGAGGGCTTCACCATCGACCGCGGCTTCCAGGTGTTCAACACCTCCTATCCGCAGGTGAAGCGGCGGTTGAACCTCCGCGAGCTGCGGCTGCGGCCGTTCACCCCCGGGGTGCGGGTCCACACCGGCGGCCGGCCGCTGCGGGTGACCGACCCGACCCGGGACCCGCGCGGCGGCGCCGCGCTGCTGGCCTCCCGGGCGATCGGCCCCCGGGACTTGGCCGCCTTCGCCGCGCTCTCGGCCCGGGACGCGCTCGCTCCGGCCCGGCTGGTGAAGCGGTTCCCGGACGGGATCGGCGGCGAGGTGACCACCCGGACGGCGCTGGCCGTCGCCGGTTTCTCCGAGGAGTGGGTGGAACTGTTCTTCCGGCCGTTCCTCTCCGGGGTCTTCCTGGAGGACCGGCTGGAGACCTCCGGCCGGTTCTTCCACCTGGTCTGGCGGAGCATGCTGCGCGGCACCCTCTGTCTGCCCGCCGGTGGCATCGGGGCCGTACCCCGGCAGCTCGCGGCGGACCTGCCGGACGGGGTGCTGCGGCTGGAGACCCCGGTGGACCGGCTCACCGGTGACGGCGCGCTCCTGACCGACGGGACCGAACTCCCGGCCCGGGCCGTGGTGGTGGCGGCCGGTCCGGAGACCTCCGCCCGGCTGCTGCCGGGGCTCGCCGTTCCGGCGTACCGGACCGTCACCACCTACTACCACGCCGCCGGCCGGCCCCCGCTGGACGAGCCGGTCCTCGTCACCGACCACCGGCTGCGGTTCCTCAACAGCTGTGTGCTCAGCCGGGTGGTGCCCGGCTACGCCCCGGCCGGCCAGGCCCTGGTCGCCACCTCGGTGCTGGGCACGGACACCGCCGGCCGGGAGCCGGAGGTGCGGGCGGCGCTGGCGGAGGCGTACGGCACCGACACCGGCGGCTGGCAGGTGCTCACCGTACGGACGGTGGCCGGGGCACTGCCCGCGATGGAGCCGCCCCAGCCGCTGAGCCGCTCCACCCGGGTCGCGCCCGCCCGGTACGCCTGCGGGGACCACCGGGCGACCGGCTCGGTACAGGGCGCCCTGGCCTCCGGCGCCCGGGCCGCCCGTGAAGTGCTGCGGGACCTGAGGATGCCGGGCGCCCGGCCGGGGCACTAGCCTCCTTGAGCACCCCGGTCCGTGCCGCCCCGGGACGGACCGCACCCCGACCCCGCCATCCGCCTCCACCATCCCGCCCTCCCGTTCATCCAGCCCTCCCGTCGTACGAGAAGAGAAGCGGTACGTGTCGCTCGCCGGACCCTCCACGCCCGCCTGCCCGGCCCCGCGCGCCGGCGCCGCCCTGCTGCGCAGGATCCGCGGTGCCCTGCGCGCCACAGCGGTGTCGGTCTGGAACGACAATGTCGCCGACTGGGCCGCCGCGCTCACCTACTACGCGGTGCTCGCCCTCGTCCCGGCGCTGCTGGTCGCCGTCACGGCGATCGGGATGGCCGCCCCGGACGCCACCGGCCGGCTGATCGTGGAGCTCACCGCGTACGCCCCCGCCCAGTCCGCCGACGCGCTGCGCGGTGCCCTGCAGGGGATGACGGCGGCCGGATCCACCGCCTGGCTGCTGGTGGTGACCGGCTCGGTGAGCGCCGTCTGGTCGGCCTCCAGCTACCTCGCGGTCTTCCGCCGCGCCCTGCACGCCATGTACCGGGAGCCGGACACCCGGCCGGCGCTGCGCGCCGCCCACACCATCGTGCTCACCGCGCTGGTGCTGCTGGCGCTGCTGCTGACCGGTTCGGCGGCGATCGTCTTCTCCGGGCCGCTGGCCCACCGCACCGCCGGCGTGCTGCACCTCTCCGGGCTCGGCACCTGGAACGCGCTGCGCTGGCCGCTGATGCTGGTCGTGGTGACCGTGCTGGTGATGATCCTCTTCCGGACCGGTCCGCGCCGGGCCCGGGGCGTCCGCCGGGGGCTGCCGGGCGGGCTGCTCGCGGTGCTGCTCTGGTTCGCCGCTTCCACCGGGTTCGCGCTCTACACGGCCCATGTCGGCTCGTACAGCCGGCTCTACGGCTCCCTGGCCGGCGTGGTGGTCTTCCTGGTGTGGCTCTGGTTCACCAACCTGGCCCTGCTGGTCGGCGCCCAGTTCAATGTGGAGCTGAGCCGGAAGCGGGACGGCGCCTGACAGCCCCCGACCACCCCGGCCACTCCGCCCCCGCTCGGCACTCCGGCTGTCTCAGGCGTCGAGTCCGATGGCGAAGGCGGCTTCCAGATCGTGCTGGGAGTAGGTGCGGAAGGCGACATGGGTGTCGGTGCCCTCGACGCCCGGGATCTTGCTGATCCGGCCCGGGATGACGTCCGCCAGGTCGTCATGGCGGGCCACCCGCACCATGGCGATCAGGTCGTAGGTACCGGTCACCGAGAAGACCTCGCTGACGTTCTCCAGCGCGGCGATCGACTCCGCGATCTCGGGAATCCGGTCCACGCTGGTCTTGATGAGCACGATCGCGGTGATCACGGCTGTCCTTCTCCGTCGGGGGCCGCTGCCTGGCCCTTCACTCTAGCCTCCCGGCCGTAGCGCACCCAGGCGTAGAGGAAGCCCAGCGAGAACCCCACCAGATGGGCCAGGTACGCCACCCCCGGCCCGCTGCCCGCGTTCCCGGCCGCCAGCCACTGGAGGACGAACCAGAAGGCCAGCACCAGCCAGGCGGGGAAGCGCAGCGGCAGGAAGAACAGGAACGGGAAGAGGCTGGTCACCCGGGCCCTCGGGAAGAGGAAGAGAAACGCGCCCAGCACCCCCGAGATCGCCCCGGAGGCGCCCACCAGCGTCTGGTCCGACTCGGCGTGCGCCATCGCGTACCCGGCCAGCGCCAGACAGCCGCTGCCCAGATAGAAGAGGAGGTACTCGACATGGCCGAGCCGCTCCTCGGCCATCGCGCCGAAGACGAACAGAAACAGCATGTTGCCGAGCAGATGCAGCCAGTTCCCGCTGACGAAGAGCGCGGTCAGCGGCGAGAGCAGCGCGTCCGGCGAGCCGCTCATCAGCTCGGCGGGCACCACGCCCCAGCGCCGGAAGTAGGCGCCCTGGGCGGCCAGCAGGGTGTCACCGGTGCCGTACGAGGGATTCAGCCCGGAGACCGGACTGGCGAGGAAGACCAGGGCGCAGGCCCCGATCAGACCGTAGGTGACCGCCGGTCCGCGCCAAGGGAGCATGGGCAGATCATGACGGATCAGGACCGAGCGGGACAGGGTGCCTCGCCGCATGCCGGGGGTACCCGTGAGGCCGTAGGGTAAGGGGCCGGTCGGCCGCCACGGGCCCGGCCGGCCGGCGGCACGGCGGTTCGACGGCGCACCGCGCTCCCGTCCGGATCACGCCCGGGCCGGTCCGGAGCACACGGCCCGGCCGCGCTCCGGTCACGGCCCCGGCCCGGTCGCGGGGTCCGGTCCCGGCACCCGGCTCGGGCCCGGCGGATCCGGCCACCGGGCGTTCCGGGAGCCGGAAACCGGACACCTTACTTCCCGGACACCGGGATACTCGGAAAATCGGAAAAGAGGACGGCACGATGACGACGGTTCCCCTGCCGACCGCGAAGACCCGCTGGCGCTGCACGCTCTGCGGCAATCTGACGCGCTTCGACGTCACCCGTTCCTCGAAGGTCGTGGAGTACGTCCACCTCGACCTGGCCGGAGAGCCCAGCGTCGAGGAGCGGGACGTGGTCAGTGAGACGATCGAATCGGTCCGCTGCCGCTGGTGCAACGCGGTGGACCGGATCGAGCTGGTGGACCGGCCGGGGGCCGGGGCCCAGGACAGCACGGGTTCCTGACGGCCGGCGACGGGGGCGAGCGGGTACGGAGAAGCAGCACGCGGGGCGCGTGTACGGACGGGTGATGGGGTGACGGATCGTGGAGCGGTCAGGGAGCGGCGCGGAACCGGCCGGCGCGGCCGGTGATGCCGCCGAGGCGCTCGACCGGCCCCTGCCCGAGGGCGTACGGCGGCGGGTGGTCGCCCTGGTCTCGGACGCCTTCGGCGCCCTGACCGTCGGCGAGCTGCCCGCCCCGCTGCGGCAGTACGCGCGCTTCACCCCGAGCCGCCGCGCCCGGTTCGCGGGCAGCGCGATGGCGGCCGCGCTCGACAGCGATCCGCTCTTCCGGCAGCGGATCGGGGAGCGGCTGCGGGAGGGCCAGCCCGAGCTGGCCGCCGCCCTGGAGTCCGGGGCCCCGCCGGCCGCCGCCGACCCGGTGGACGTGGCCGCCGCGGCGTACGTGCTCCGCCCGGCCGGCTGGGCCAAGCTGGTCGCCGCCGCCGGCGAGGAGGCCCAGCGGGCGGACGCCGAGCGGGCCGACGAGGCCGGGCGCCAGGAGCTGGAGCGGCTGCGCGCGGAGCTGGCCGAGGCGCGGGAGCGGTCCCGTACGGAGACCGAGCGGCTGCGCGCCGAGCTGGAGGCGGCCCGCAAGGAGGCCGAGTCGCTCCAGCGCAAGCTGCGCGCCGCCCAGAGCGACGTCAAGCGCGGCGAGGCGGCGCTGCGCCGGACGCAGGGCGAGATCGACACCGCCCGGGCCGAGGCGGCCGCCCAGGTGTCGGCCGCGGAGAGCGAGACCCGCCGGGTGAAGGCCCGGCTGGGCGAGACCGAGGCGGCCCTGGAGGCCAGCCGCCGGGCCGCCCGCGAGGGGCGCTCGGTGGAGGACATGCGGCTGCGGCTGCTGCTGGACACCGTGCTGGAGTCGGCCCAAGGACTCCGCCGCGAACTGGCCCTGCCGCCGGTCTCGGTGCGCCCCGGCGACACGGTGGACGCCGTGGAACCCGGCCGGATGTCGCCGAAGGACATCGCCGCCCGGGCGCTCTCGGAGACCGACCCGGCCCTGCTGGACCAGCTGCTGGCGCTGCCCCAGGCGCATCTGGTGGTGGACGGCTACAACGTCACCAAGACCGGCTATCCGACCATGCCGCTGGAGAAGCAGCGGCTGCGGCTGCTCGGCGGGCTCTCCGCGCTCGCCGCCCGCTCCGGCGCCGAGGTCACCTGCGTCTTCGACGGCGCCGAACTGGCCGCCCCGGTGCTGCTGGCGCCGCCGCGCGGGGTGCGGGTGCTGTTCTCCAAACCGGGCGTCACCGCCGACGAGCTGATCCGCCAGCTGGTGCGGGCCGAACCGCCGGGCCGTCCGGTGGTGGTGGTCTCCACCGACCGCGAGGTGGCCGACGGCGTCGCCAAGTCGGGCGCCCGGCCGGTCGCCTCCGCCCTGCTGCTGAAGCGGCTCTCGCGCGCCTCCTGAACACCGGACGGCTCCGGACGCGCCGAACGCGCTTCGGCGGCGCCGTTGTCCCCGTGACCTCGGCGGCCTCCGTGTCCCCGGCATCCTCCGTGTCCCCGGTGGCTCCCTGGACCGGGTCTGCTCCATGCCCCCCGTGTTCCCTGTGACTCGGGTGCCCCCCTGGCCCCGGCGGTCTCCCGCCCCGGGAGCCACTGTGTCACCGGGCGCCCAGCTCCCCGGCACCCTCCGTGTCCCTGGCACCCTCCGCGTCCCCGGTGGTCCCAGAGGCGCGGGTGCGCCCCTGGCGCCCCGACGGCCTCCCGACCCGGTGGCCTCTCGCCCCGGGTGTCTCCATGTCACCGGGCGCCCCTGGGCTCCCCGGTGTTCCCTGAGACTCCGGTGTACCCCTGGTCCTGGCGGCCTCCCACCCCGGCAACCCCCGTGTCACCGGGCGCCCCAGGCCCCCCGGTGTCTCCCGCGTCACCGGCGTTCCGGATGACTCCGGTGCCTTTCCGGGCACTTCGGCGGTTTCCGGCTCCCGGGCTCCCGGGCTCCCTGGCCTTCGGGCTCCCGGGCGATGAGGCGTGCCTCCGGACAGCGGCGGCTGTCTCCTCGTGCGGGGGCGAGTGCCTCCGGGTGCTTCGGGTCTCGGGTCGCCCCGAGCGTGCGGCGGCCCGGGTGCGCGTCCGGACGCCCCGGGTGCCGTGTCCGCTTCCGGGTTCCTCGGTGGTTCTTGTCCGCTTCTGGGTTCGGCTGCCCGGCTCGCGGGCATTCATCGGGACGGACCGTCAGCCCCTCATGACAATGAGTAGACGACGCGTCAATAATCCCCTCGGCAGCCATCTTTTTTCTGATGAGGATTTGAACTGATCACAGTTGGGTCACTAGGGTCGGGCCACAAACCTTCGCGGAGGTGATCACCCAGCCGGGGTGGCAGCGAAGGAGCCGTCCAGTTCGGGCACTTCGCGCGATTTCGGCTCGTTTCACGGGGGAGCCGGACCCGGTGCGCGAGGCCGGGGTGCCGACCACCCGGAGCCCGGGGGGCGGTTCGAGGAAGAAGGAGCTCGTCCTTCGTGGCGTCCCACCGTCGTCCCAAGCGGCCGAGCCGCACCCGTGTGACCGTGCTCACCGCGACCGCCGCCGCAGCCGTCGCCCTGACGTCCCAGGCCGCCCAGGCCGACCCCAAGCCGACCAAGGGCGAGGTCAAGGCGAAGGTCGACAAGCTCTACCACGAGGCCGAGAAGGCCACCGAGGAGTACAACGGCGCCAAGGAGCAGCAGAGCAAGCTCCAGAAGGAGGCCGAGGCCCTCCAGGACCAGGTCGCCCGCGGTCAGGACGAGGTCAACGAGCTGCGGAACGCCATCGGTTCGGTGGCCACCGCCCAGTACCGCTCCGGCGGCATCGACCCCTCGCTCCAGCTCTTCCTCTCCTCCGACCCGGACGACTACCTCGACAAGGCGTCCGCCGCCGACCAGTTGAGCGTCAAGCAGGCCGACGCCCTGGAGACCATCCAGGCCAAGCAGCGCACCCTCGCCCAGCAGCGGGCCGAGGCCACCGCCAAGCTCGCGGACCTGGAGGACGTGCGCAAGGCGCTGGGCGAGAAGAAGCAGGCGTACCAGGGCAAGCTGGCCGAGGCGCAGAAGCTGCTCAACTCGCTGACCGCCGCCGAGCGCGCCAAGATGCAGCAGGAGGAGCAGCAGCGCGCCGAGAAGGCCGGCCGGGAGGCCGACCGGGCCAGCCGGGGCGGTGGCGGCGGCGAGAGCGGCCGGCCGGACCTCGGGAACGAGGTGCCCGCCTCGCAGCGCGGCGCCGCCGCCCTCAGCGCGGCCGCCACCCAGATCGGCAAGCCGTACGTCTCCGGCGAGGAGGGCCCCAACGCCTACGACTGCTCGGGCCTGACCCAGTGGTCGTACCGCCAGGCGGGCGTGAGCATCACCCGGACCACCTACACCCAGCAGAACGACGGGCCGAAGATCGGCCGCAGCCAGCTCAAGCCGGGCGACCTGGTCTTCTTCAACAACCTGGCGCACGTGGGCCTCTACGCGGGCAACAACACCGTGCTGCACGCCCCGCACCCGGGTGCCAGCGTCCGCTACGAGTCGATGGAGTACCTCGGCAGCTTCCAGTTCGGCGTGCGCATCTGACGCCCGCTCGGCCTCGCTCGCCGAGGCCGACTGCGCACGGGTACCCGGGTCCGCCGGAGGCAATCACCCCCCGGTGCCCGGGGGCCCGGCCGGCACCGGTCCCGGGGTACGAAGGCCAACCGCCTCCGGATCCCGGGGGGTCCTCGGCTGACGCGCCCGGACACCGCCCCCGAACGAGTGGTTCGCCGCCCCGCGTACTGACGCCCCGCCCCGCCGGTGACCTTGTGGTCTCCGGCGGGGCGGCGCTGTTCGAGCCCGCGTCGAACTCATCAGGCCATTGGCCGACCTGTAATCACCCGGCTACTGTCTGCCGCGCGACGGCCCGCCCGGCCCGTCGCCCGTCAGTCGTCCAGCAGCCGAAGGGAGCGCGGTCCGTGGCGTCCCACCGCCGGTCCACCTCACCGGGTCTCACCCGGAGCGCCAAGGCCACCGTCCTCTCCGCCGCCGCGGCGGCCACCGCCGCCGCCCTGGGGGCCGCGGGCCCGGCCGGCGCGGCACCGGGCGAGCCCGCGGGCCCCGGCCGCGCCGAGGCCACCCGGGCCCGGGTCGACGCCCTGCACGCCGAGGCCGAGCGGGCCACCGAGCTGTTCAACGCGGCGGACGAGCGCACCGACCGGCTCCGTGAACAGGTCGCCCGGATCCGGGACAGCGTGGCCCGGGGCCAGGAGCGGGCCAACCGGATGCGGGCCGCGCTCGGCGCGGTGGCCGGCGCCCAGTACCGCTCCGGCGGCATGGACCCGGCGCTGGCGCTGCTGCTCTCCGCCGACCCGGACAGCTATCTCGACCGGGCGGCCGTGCTCCAGCGGATGGGCGAGCGGCAGACCGCCGCGCTCGGCCAACTCCGTACCCTCCAGCGGAAGCTGGCCCGGGAGCGCGCCGAGGCCACCCGGGCGCTCGGCGAACTGGAGCAGGGCCGCGCCGAGGTGGCCCGGCAGAAGCGGGCCGTCGAGGCCAAGCTGTCGGCCGCCCGCGCCCTGCTCAACACGCTCACCGCCCGCGAGCGGGACGCCTACGCCCGCTCCGCCCGCTCCGACGAGCGCTCGCTGCCGCTCCCCGCCGATGCCACCGGCCGGGCGGCGGTCGCCGTGCGGGCCGCCCGCTCGGCGCTCGGCAGGCCCTATGTCTGGGGCGCCAACGGCCCCTCGGGCTTCGACTGTTCGGGACTGATGCAGTGGTCGTACGCCCAGGCCGGGGTGGGCCTGCCGCGCACCTCGCAGGCCCAGCGGAACGCCGGCCGCCAGGTCCCGCTCTCCCAGGCCCGCCCCGGCGACCTGGTCACCTACCGGGACGACGCCAGCCATGTCGGGATGTACGTGGGCGGCGGCCGGGTGGTGCACGCCCCCTACCCGGGTGCCAGCGTCCGCTACGACCCGGTCGGCATGATGCCGGTCTCCGCCGTCACCCGCCCCTGACCCCCGCCGGCCCGAAGCGCGCCGGCCGCCCCGCCCACCGCCGGGGCACCCCGCCCCGCCCCGGCGCCCCGGCCCGTACGATCGGCCGGGTGGCGGTGCGTGGGCGGGCGAGGGCGGCGGTGGCGGCGGTGCTGGGCCTCGCGCTGCTCTCCGGCGGCTGTACGGCGCCGGCCGCCTCCACCACCACGGCCGGCATCCGCGCCGCGCTGGACCGCCGGGCCGCCGTCGTCCGGGCCGGGCTCCCGCCCGAACTGCCGCTGGGCCCGCTGGCGTACCGCCCGCTCTCGGTGGACCGGCGCGGCGACCGGGCCACCGTGCGCGCCGAGCTGAGCTACCGGTTCACCGGTTACGACCCCGGCGCGGTGACCGCCGCCCGCACCCTGGAGCTGGCCGAACGGGACGGCCGCTGGCAGGTGGTGACCGACCGGCCCGCCGGGGGCGCCCCGCGCCAGCTCTGGGAGCAGGGCCGGATCGACGTGGTGCGCGGCGCCCGGAGCCTGGTGCTGGGCGTCGCCGGGGACCGCCCCCGGCTGCGCGGACTGGCGGCGGTGGCGGACAGGGCGGTGCCCGCCGTCTCGGCCGTCTGGCCCCGCCCCTGGGCCCGGCGGCTGGTGGTGCTGGCCCCGGCGACACTGCCGGACATGGCGGCGCTGCTGGGCGCCGAGGCGGCCGGGTACCGGGGCATCGCCGCCGTCACCACCGGAGAGACCGGCGGCCGGCCGGACGCCCCGGCTGACCGGGTGGTGGTCAACCCGGAGGCGTACGCGGTGCTGAGCGACACCGGCCGGGCGGTGGTGATCACCCATGAGGCGGTCCATGTGGCGACCCGCGCCGACACCTCGGCGGCCACCCCGCTCTGGCTCTCCGAGGGCCTCGCCGACTGGATGGCCTACCGGGACGCGGACGGCGCCGCCGGGCAGACCGGCCGGGAGCTGCGCGAGGCGGTACGGGCCGGCCGGCTCCCCGACGCCCTCCCGGACGACCGGGACTTCGCCTTCGACGCCGACCCGGAGGCGCTGGCCCGCGCCTACGAGGGCGGACGGCAGGCGTGCGAACTGATCGCGGAGGGCTGGGGCGAGAGCGACCTGGTCGCCTTCTACCGGGCGGTGGGCCGGCACGGCCGCCGGGCCGGCGCCGTCGAGGCCGCGCTGCGCGAGGTGCTGGGCGTCACCCCGGCGGAGTTCACCGCCCGGTGGCGGGCTCATCTGCGGGAGCGGCTGGGGTGAGGTCCGCCCGCCGTACCGGCTGGGCCGGCACCGGTACGGGCTCCCGCAGCCGGGGCTCGGTGACCGTGCGGCGCCAGAGCACCCGCCCGGCGCTCACCGAGGCGGCGACCAGCAGCCCGTTCCGTACCGTCAGCAGCAGCAGGCCCAGCGGGTCGCTGTCCACCACGTGCGAGAACCAGATGGGGAACTCCA
Source organism: Streptomyces pyxinae (assembly GCF_024756275.1). Classification (GTDB taxonomy): domain Bacteria; phylum Actinomycetota; class Actinomycetes; order Streptomycetales; family Streptomycetaceae; genus Streptomyces; species Streptomyces pyxinae. The sequence goes on from NZ_JANUGQ010000008.1 coordinate 115,534, forward strand.
GCAGCGTCACCCCGGTCGCGACCAGCACCAGCCGTGCCGCCGGGCGCATCGGGCTGCCCCGGAAGACCAGGCAGACGGCGGCCAGCCCGACCAGCCACAGCAGGTACTGCGGGCTGATCACCCGGCTCGTCGTCACGAACAGCAGCACCGCGACGAAGGCCGCGTCCACCAGCGTGGTCGTCCCGAACTCCCGCGCCCGCAGCCGCCACACCAGCAGCCAGCCGAAGGCCCCGGCGGTCAGCGCCAGCGCGAGGGCCGACACCACGGGCACATACGGCCCCAGGAACTCCACCGAGCCGTAGTTCAGCCGCGCCTCGCCCTCCCAGCCCAGATGCCGGACCACATGGAAGAAGAGCGCCCCCAGCGACTCCACCTCGGTGCCCCGGTCCCGCTGGAAGGTCAGGAACGCCAGCGCACCCGGCATCGCCGCCGCGCACGCCCCCAGCACCACCGCGCCGGACACCGCCGCGGCGGTCCACGACCGCCGGGTCGCCCGCCCCCGCCGGGTGCCGGCCAGCAGCAGCACCGGCCAGACCTTCAGCAGCGCCCCCAGTCCGGCCAGCGCCCCCAGCGTCCGGGGGTGCCGCACCCCGGCGAGCAGCGCGGCCACCGCGACCGCGGTGACCATCACGTCGTACCGGGCGTACGCGGTGGGACCGAGCAGCGGCAGTCCCACGATCCACACCCACGCCCCCGACAGGCACTTCCCCGGCCGCCCGCCGGCCCGCACGAGCAGCCCGAAGGCCACCGCGTCACTGGCGAAGGCCAGCAGGAAGAACGCGTGGGCGTAGTCCAGGAACGGCAGCAGCCCGGGGGAGAGCACGGCGTAGGCGGCGGCCGGCGGATACTGCCAGGTCACGTCCGCGAGCGGATAGCTGCCCGCGCTCAGCACCTCGTACCAGCCCCGGTAGATCACCGAGATGTCCGTGGTGACATCCGGTCCGGGGAGCCGGAAGACGCTGAAGACACTGAGCAGAAGCACGGCTCTGGTCAGCAGCCAGACGGCGATCGCGGCGCGGGGGCCCTTCATAGCTACCTCGTCCGGAGGAGAGAGCGGTCAGGTCGGTGGTGCCGGGCGGGGAGTGCGCGAGGGCCGGTAATCTCGGCGTCGATGCACAAGACGTTGATCGTAACCAATGACTTTCCGCCCAGACCCGGTGGAATCCAGGCGTTCCTGCACAACATGGCGCTGAGATTGGACCCGGAGCGGCTCGTTGTGTACGCATCCACCTGGAAGCGTGGCCGGGAGGGCGCCGAGGCCACCGCCGCGTTCGACGCCGAGCAGCCCTTCCGGGTCGTCCGCGACCGGACCACCATGCTGCTGCCCACCCCCCGGGTCACCGCCCGGGCCACCGCGCTGCTGCGCGAGCACGACTGCGCCTCGGTCTGGTTCGGCGCGGCGGCCCCGCTCGGTCTGATGGCCCCGGCCCTGCGCCGCGCGGGCGCCCGGCGGCTGGTCGCCACCACCCATGGCCACGAGGCCGGTTGGGCCCAGCTGCCCGGCTCCCGCCAACTGCTCCGGCGGATCGGCGAGGGCACCGACACGATCACCTACCTGGGCGAGTACACCCGCTCCCGCATCGCCCGGGCGCTCACCCCGGAGGCCGCCGGGCGGATGGTCCAGCTGCCGCCCGGCGTGGACGAGAAGACCTTCCACCCCGACTCCGGCGGCGCAGCCGTCCGCGAGCGCCTCGGCCTCACCGACCGTCCCGTGGTGGTCTGCGTCTCCCGGCTCGTCCCGCGCAAGGGGCAGGACACCCTGATCCGCGCGCTGCCCGCGATCCTCCGCCGGGTGCCGGACGCCGTGCTGCTGATCGTCGGCGGCGGCCCCTACGAGGCCGACCTCCGCCGGCTGGCCGGGGAGACCGGGGTGGCCGCCTCGGTCCGCTTCACCGGCGCCGTCCCCTGGTCCGAGCTCCCGGCCCACTACGGCGCCGGCGACGTCTTCGCCATGCCCTGCCGCACCCGCCGGGGCGGCCTGGACGTCGAGGGGCTCGGCATCGTCTACCTGGAGGCCTCCGCCACCGGCCTCCCGGTCGTCGCAGGCGACTCGGGCGGCGCCCCCGACGCCGTGCTCGACGGCGAGACCGGCTGGGTGGTCCGGGGCACCGCCCCCGAGGAGTCCGCCGACCGGATCGTCACCCTGCTCCAGGACCCCGAGCTGCGCCGCCGGATGGGCGAACGCGGCCGGGCCTGGGTGGAGGAGAAGTGGCGCTGGGACCTCCTCGCCGAGAAGCTCCGCACCCTGCTCTGAACCTCAGGGCACCAGCACCACCTTGCCCAGGTTCCGCCGCTCCTCGATGATCCGGTGTGCCCGGGCCGCCTCCGCCAGGGGCAGCTCGGCGTGCACCGGCGCCCGCAGTGCGCCGCTCCGGTGCAGCTCCCACAGCTCGTCCCGCCACCGGGCGTACAGCTCCGGCTTCCCGAGCGCCACGGCGGCCATCCGGAAGCCGATGGCCGAGGCGCCCCGCACCAGCAGCTCGTACGCCTCGATCACCCCGCCGCCCGAGCGTGGGTACGGCCCTGAGGGGCCCCGGCCCCCCACCCACGGACAGGGGAGTGACGGCCCGGGGTCGGGCCGCCCGGCCACCCACGCACGGATACGGGAGTGTCGGGCCGGGGTGAGGCCGCCCGGCCACCCACGCAGGTGCACGGGATTGACGGGCCGGGGTGGGGCCGTGCAGGGTCGCCCCCGCAGGAGACGGCGGTCATACCCGGCCGACAAGACCGGTAACGGTTGTTCCGCCGGCTCCGAGGAGGTGAGCCCGGAGGGGCCACGCCCCCACCCCACCGGCAGCAAACAACCCGCACCGCGCAAAGAACCGCAACGCACCACCCACAGAAGCGCAACGCACCCCGGACGCGCACCGCGCACGCAAGCGCAACGCGCCACCCACCGAGGCGCACCGCGCACGGAACCGCAACGCCCCACCCCCACCAGGGCACACCACCCACCGAGGCGCACCGCACACAGAACCGCAACGCACCACCCACAAGGCGCCCCATCCACCAGGGCGCGCCGCGCACGGAACCGCAACGCCCCACCCACCGCACAGCGCCGCGCCTCGCGCGGCAGCGCGGCTCAGGCCCGGTAGATCGCCTCGATCTCGTCCGCGAAGTCCTTCGCCACCACGTTCCGCTTCAGCTTCAGCGACGGCGTGATGTGCCCGGCCTCCTCCGTGAACTGGGCGTTCAGAATGCGGAACTTGCGGACCGACTCGGCCTTGGAGACCGCCGCGTTGCCGTCGTCCACCGCCCGCTGCACCTCGGCCAGCAGGTCCGGGTCGTCCTTCAGGCTCGCGGCCGTGGACCCCGCCGGCTTGCCGTGCTCGGCGGCCCAGCGGCCCAGGAACTCCTCGTCCAGGGTGACCAGCGCGCCCACGAAGGGGCGTCCGTCACCGACGACCATGCACTCCGCGACCAGCGCGTTCCCCCGGATGCGGTCCTCGATCACCGCCGGAGCGACGTTCTTGCCGCCGGCCGTCACCAGGATCTCCTTCTTGCGGCCGGTGATGGCCAGATAGCCGTCCTCGTCCAGGGTGCCGATGTCCCCGGTGTGGAACCAGCCGTCCGCGAGCGCCTCGGCGGTGGCGGACTCGTTGTTCCAGTAGCCGCTGAAGACATGCTCCCCATGCACCAGCACCTCGCCGTCGTCGGCGATCCGCAGCACCGAGCCCGGCAGCGGCTGGCCGACCGTGCCGACCTTCGGCCGGTCGTACGGGTTGAACGCGGTCGCCGCGCAGGTCTCCGTCAGGCCGTACCCCTCCAGCACCGAGAAGCCGATGCCCCGGTAGAAGTGGCCGAGCCGCGCGCCCAGCGGGGCGCCGCCGGAGATGGCCGCCTCGCAGCGCCCGCCGAGCACCGCGCGGAGCTTGCCGTAGACCAGTTTGTCGAAGACGAAGTGCCGCAGCTTCAGCCCGAGCGACGGGCCCTGCGGGGTGTCCAGCGCGTGGCTGTAGGCGATGGCCGTCTGCGCGGCGCCGTCGAAGATCCGGCCCTTGCCGTCCGCCTGGGCCTTGGCGCGGGCGCCGTTGTAGACCTTCTCGAAGACCCGGGGCACGCCCAGGATCAGCGTGGGGCGGAAGGACGCCAGGTCGTCGGTGAGGTTCTTGATGTCCGAGACGCAGCCGAGCCGGATCGGCGCCAGCACGGCGGCGACCTCCACCAGCCGGCCGAAGACATGGGCGGCGGGAAGGAAGAGGAGGACCGAACAGTCCCCGGTGCGGAACAGGGGTTTGAGGCGCTCCACCACATTGCCGCACTCGGCGAAGAAGTTCCGGTGGGTGAGCACACAGCCCTTGGGGCGGCCGGTGGTGCCCGAGGTGTAGACGATGGTGGCGATGTCGTCCGCCTTGGCGGCCGAGGTGCGCTCCTCCAGCGTCTCGTCCGGTACGCCGGCCCCCGCGCCGGCCAGTTCCTCCAGGCCGCCCCGGTCGATCCGCCACAGGTGCCGCAGCTCCGGCAGCCGGTCCCGTACCGACTCCACGGCGTCGGCGTGCGCCCCGCTCTCCACCATCACCGCGACCGCGCCCGAGTCCCCGAGGATCCACTGGATCTGCTCGGCCGAACTGGTCTCGTACACCGGGACGGTCACCGCGCCGGCGCTCCAGATGGCGAAGTCCATCCGGACCCACTCGTACCGGGTGCGGGAGATCAGGGCGACCCGGTCGCCGGGCCGGACGCCCCGGGCGATCAGCCCTTTGGCGGCGGCGCGGACCTCCGCGAGGAACTCGACGGCGGTCACGTCCTCCCAGCCGCCGTCGGCGGTCTTGCGGCCCATGACCGTGACATCCGGGTGCTGAGCGGCATTGCGGCGGACGAGATCGGTCAGGTTGCCGTCCGTCGGGACCTCGTACAGTGCCGGAAGGCTGAACTCGCGCAAGACTGCTGCTCCTCATCGGGCTCCGGCGCCACGGCTCTGTGCAATCGCCGGCTGCGGTCCAAGGTCGGGCAGGTGCTCGGTGGGGCGAGCACGACTGGACTGCCCGGACGTTACCCACCAGTACTCAGTTCCGGATAGAGGCGATGGCCAGATGTTCCGTGCGTCACACACGGAACGCGGCGCTCCGCAGACAGTAATCCACCCCCTCCGCGACTCGGAAGTAACCGCAGGTCCGCCCCGGTCCTTCCCGGCCACGCCCCGCCCCGACCAGGACCGGAGGCCCCATCCACCTAGCCCGGCCGGGCGCCTATCGTGGGCCCCATGCGAGTCCATGTGGTCAGCGATGTGCACGGCAACGCCGAAGGGCTCGCCCGGGCGGGGGAGGGCGCCGACGCCCTGATCTGCCTCGGGGACCTGGTGCTCTTCCTCGACTACGCCGACCACTCGCGCGGCATCTTCCCCGACCTGTTCGGCGCCGACCACGCCCGCCGGTACGTGGAGCTGCGCACCGCCCGCCGGTTCGACGAGGCCCGGGAGCTCGCCCGGCGGCTGTGGTCATCGACCGGTACGCCCGCCGAGGCCACCGAGGCCGTGGAGGCGGCCGTCCGGCGCCAGTACACGGAGCTGTTCGCCGCCCTCCCCGCGCCCACCTACGCCACCTACGGCAATGTGGACGTCCCGCACCTCTGGCCGGAGTACGTCCGGCCCGGCACCACCGTGCTGGACGGCGAGCGGGTGGAGATCGGCGGCCGGGTGTTCGGCTTCGTCGGCGGCGGCCTCCGCACCCCGATGCGGACGCCGTACGAGATCTCCGACGAGGAGTTCGCCGCCAAGGTCGAGGCGCTCGGCGAGGTGGACGTGGTGTGCAGCCACATCCCGCCGGACGTGGCGGAGCTGACGTACGACACCGTGGCCCGCCGCTTCGAGCGCGGCAGCCGCGCCCTGCTCGCCGCCATCCACCGGGTCCGCCCCCGGTACGCGCTCTTCGGCCATGTCCACCAGCCGCTGGTCCGGCGGATGCGGGTGGGCGCCACCGAGTGCGTGAACGTCGGCCACTTCGCCGCCACCGGCCGCCCCTGGGCCCTGGAGTGGTGATCCGAGCGGCGACCGGGCCCCGCCGGGCCGGGCCCGTAACGGCCGGGGGAGCCGGCCGAGCGGGGGCCGGGATCCGCCGGGCCGCGCCCGTACCGTGCCCCGCCCGGGGCGCGTACCGGCCAGACCCCCGGCCGGCGGCCCCGGGCCACGGGCAGGCGGCCCGTAACCACGCGATAGCCTTCCTTCACATCCACCGGGACCGCACTGAGGAGCCACCGCGATGGCGGAACACACCACCTCCAGCATCACGATCGAGGCGGCCCCCGCCGATGTCATGGCGGTGATCTCCGACTTCGCGCGCTATCCGGAGTGGACCGGCGAGGTCAAGGAGGCGGAGGTGCTGGACACCGACGCCGCCGGCCGTGCCCAGAAGGTCCGGCTGCTGCTGGACGCGGGCGCCATCAAGGACGACCACACCCTGGCCTACACCTGGACCGGGGCCGACGAGGTGAGCTGGACGCTGGTCAAGTCGCAGATGCTGCGCGCCCTGGACGGCTCCTACCGGCTCGCCCCGCTGGCCGGCGGGGCGCGCACCGAGGTGACCTACCGGCTCACCGTGGACGTCAAGATCCCGATGCTCGGCATGATCAAGCGGAAGGCCGAGAAGGTCATCATCGACCGGGCGCTGGCCGGCCTCAAGAAGCGGGTCGAGTCGACCGCTCCCTGACCCCCGCCGATCTCCCGACCGCGATGCGCATCCTCCTCTTCACCGGGCCCGGCGGGGCCGGCCGGACCACCGTCGCCGCCGCCACCGCCTGGGCCGCCGCCCGCCACGGCCGGCGCGTGCTCCTGCTGACCGGCGACCCGGCCGACCGGGTGCCGTGGTCCCGGGACGGCGCCCCCGACCACCCCGGCTCCGGCCCGGCGGCCGGCCCCGGGAAGCGCGAGGACCCCGGGAATCCCGGCGATCCGGGAGCCCCCGGGAGCCCCGAAAGCCCCGAGGACCGTCCCGGTGCCCCGGTCGTCCGGCATGTCGACTCGGCCGCCCACTTCCGGGCCGAGCTGCTCGCCCTCCAGGAGCGCGCGGCGGTCGCGCTCGATCTGCTGGGCGCCGCCCCACTGGCCGACGAGGAACTGACCGAGCCGCCGGGAGCCGACCGGTTCGCCCTGCTCCGGGCACTGCGCGAGGCGGCGGCCGGGGACTGGGAGCTGGTCGTCGTGGACCTGCCGCCGGTCCATGAGGCGCTGGCCCTGCTGGCCCTGCCCGAGCAGCTGCGCCGCTATCTGCGCCGGCTGCTCCCGGCCGAGCGGCAGGCCGCCCGCGCGCTGCGCCCGGTGCTGGCCCAGCTGGTCGGGGTGCCGATGCCCGCCGAGTGGCTGTACCGCACGGCCGCCCGCTGGGACGAGGAGCTGGCCGCCGCCCAGGAGGTGCTGGACGCCCCCGGCACCACCGTGCGGCTGGTCGCCGAGCCCGGCCCCGCCGCCACCGACGCGCTGCGCACCGCCAGGGCCGGGCTCGCCCTGCTCGGCCGGGGCCCGGAGCTGGTGGTGGCCAACCGGCTGCTGCCGACCACCTCCATGGACCCCTGGTTCGCCGGGCTCGCCGCCCAGCAGCAGAGCCATCTCAAGTCGCTGTACGAGGACTTCGGCGCCGGTGCCACCGACGCTTCCGCCGGGGTGGTCGAGCTGCCACACCTCGGCCGCGACCCCCGCACCCCCGAGGACCTGGTGCCGCTGGCCCCGCCGGTGGACGCCCTGCCGCCGGCCGCGCCGCCCGGCGCCGGGCCCGGCTGGCGGGTGGAGGACCGGCGGGACCCGGACGGCATCCTGGTCTGGCACCTCCCGCTGCCCGGCGCGGTCAAGAGCGAGCTGGGCCTCGTCCGGCGCGGCGACGAACTGGTGCTGTCGGTCGGCCCGTTCCGGCGAATCGTTCCGCTGCCGAGCGCGCTGCGCCGCTGCACCGTCTCCGGGGCGCGGCTGGCCGACGGGGTGCTGAGCGTCCGCTTCACCCCCGACCCCGGGCTGTGGCCGAAGACGCCGCGCACGACCTGAACGCGGTGCCGCCGTTCGGGTAACGTCGGGCGTACAGAACCGGTCGTCCGCAGGAGTACGCCATGAGCGATGCCACCGAGCGCCCCTCCGCCGGAGCAGCCGGGGCCGGAGCCGGCCGCGGCGCCGGAGCCGACTTCGACGCCGACGCGTGGGCGAGGGCCTGCGCCGAGGACCTGGCGGCCGAGAAGGCCCGCCGGCGCGGGCAGAGCGGGCCGCCGCCCGGCGCCGCCGCCGAGGAGCTGCGCAAGCTGGTCGACGCCGTCGCCGACAAGGTCGCCGGACTGCGCGCCCCGCTGCTCGGGGCGGGTGCACAGAGCGCCGTACGGCAGCTGGTGGAGCAGACCAGGTCGGCCGTGGAGCCGGTCATCGAGCGCAACCCGCAGGTCTTCGACCACCTCGCCGCCGCCGGCAACGAGCTGCTGGCCGCCTACCGCTCCGCCGTCACCGGCCAGGAGACCCGCTGGACCCGGGGCACGCACCCCGGGAGCACGGAGGCACCGGGTCCGGAACCACGGGAGACGGGCGCCCCGGACGCCCCCCGCGCCCCAGGTGCTTCCGGCGGTGCGCCCCCGGGGGGCGACCCCCGCCCGGACCGCCGCCCGGACCGCCGCGACGACGGCCCGGACGGCGGCAGCGAGCACATCGACCTGGACTGACGGAGCCCCGTCCGCCCTCGGGTACGGTTGGCCGTAGCGGGGCTCGACCGAAAACTGAGGGACACATGGGACTCACCATCGGCGTCGACATCGGCGGCACGAAGATCGCGGCCGGCGTGGTCGACGAAGAGGGCAAGATTCTCGACGATCACAAAGTGCCCACGCCGGGGACCCCCGAGGGCATCGTGGACGCCATCTGCGCGGCGGTCGCCGCGGCGGGCAAGGGACACGACATCGAGGCGGTCGGCATCGGCGCCGCCGGGTACGTGGACGACAAGCGGGCCACCGTCCTGTTCGCGCCCAACATCGACTGGCGCCACGAGCCGCTGAAGGACAAGGTCGAGCAGCGCGTCGGGCTGCCCGTGGTGGTGGAGAACGACGCCAACGCCGCGGCCTGGGGCGAGTACCGCTTCGGCGCCGGCAAGGGCCACGAGGACGTCATCTGCATCACCCTCGGCACCGGGCTCGGCGGCGGCATCATCATCGGCAACAAGCTCCGCCGGGGCCGCTTCGGCGTGGCCGCCGAGTTCGGCCACATCCGGGTGGTGCCGGACGGCCTGCTCTGCGGCTGCGGCAGTCAGGGCTGCTGGGAGCAGTACGCCTCCGGGCGCGCCCTCGTCCGGTACGCCCGCCAGCGCGCCTACGCCACCCCGGAGAACGCCTCGATCCTGCTGGGCCTCGGCGACGGCACCCCCGGCGGCGTGGAGGGCAAGCACATCTCCCAGGCCGCCCGGCAGGGCTGCCCGGTGGCCGTCGACTCCTTCCGGGAGCTGGCCCGCTGGGCGGGCGCCGGCCTCGCGGACCTGGCCTCGCTCTTCGACCCCTCGGCGTTCATCGTCGGCGGCGGTGTCTCGGACGAGGGCGACCTGGTGCTGGACCCGATCCGCAAGTCCTTCCGCCGCTGGCTGATCGGCGCCCAGTGGCGCCCGCACGCCCAGGTGCTGGCCGCCCAGCTCGGCGGCGAGGCCGGCCTGGTCGGCGCCGCGGACCTGGCCCGCCAGGGCTGACGCCCGGCCCCGGCCCCGCCCGGGAGCCCGAGCCGTGCCGATCCGGCCCCCGGCGGCGGCCCCCGGAACCGTACGCCCCCGAGCGCGACCGGCCCGGAGCCGTACCCGCGCCCGGCCGGAGCCGTACCGGTGTCCCGTACGGAACCGCACCGGGGCCGTCCGCTCGTCCTGACCGTGCCCGCCGCGTCCTTCCGGGGAGGCGGCGGGCACGGTCGTATCGTGGCGGCATGCCTGCCCCCACCACCGACACCCTGCCCAACTCCCGCACCGAGCCGGACGGTTCGGCCGTCGTCCGGGTGCTCAGCTACAACATCCGCTCGATGCGCGACGACGAGGACGCGCTCGCCCGGGTCATCCACGCCTGCGCCCCCGATCTGGTCTTCGTCCAGGAGGCGCCGCGCTTCTTCCGCTGGCGCAAGCACGCGGCCCGGCTCGCCGCCAAGAGCGGGCTGGTGACCCTGACCGGTGGCGCCACCGCGGCCGGCCCGCTGCTGCTCTGCTCGCTGCGGGTCACCGCCGAGGAGACCGAGGACGTCCTGCTGCCGCTCACCCCCGGGCTGCACCGGCGGGGGTTCGCGACGGCGGTGGTCCGGATCGCCGGCGTCCGGCTCGGCCTGCTGAGCTGCCATCTGAGCCTGCGCGAGGGGGAGCGGTACGCCCAGACCGGGATGGCCCTCGACCGGCTGGCCGGCTGGGAGGCGGCGGGTGTCCGGCACGCGGTGGTGGCCGGTGACATCAACGAGCGCCCGGACGGCCGGTCCTTCCGCCGGCTCTCCGCCGGGCTCCAGGACTGCTGGGAGGTACGGCCCTGGGGCGGCGAGCACACCTCCACCCCGGCCGACCCGCACCAGCGGATCGACGCGGTGTTCGCCACCCCGGGCGTCGAGGTCCTCGGCTGCGGCGTCCCGCTGGACCTCCCCGGGGTCACCGCCCCCGATCTGCGCGCCGCCACCGACCACCTGCCGGTGCTGGCGGCCCTCCGCGTCCCGGCCACGGCCCCCTGACCGCCACCGGAGAAGCCCGACCGGCGGCAGGCGGGGACAGCCCGGCACCGGAACGGCTCCGGCGACGGCAGCCGGCGACAGCTCCGGCATCCGGACCGTGAGCCGCCCGGGTAAGTAGGCGCCGTGAGCCGACCGGCGACCCGGGGCCACGGACCGCCCGTGCATCGGCACCGGCGGACCGCCCGGCGCCCGGCAGCGAGCCCACCGGCGTCCCGCCGCGAGCCGCCCGGGCACGGTCCGGCCGGCGCCCGGCGTCGGGAGGGGCCGGCGGACATCGGAGTGCCCCGACCGGCGCCAGAACCGACCCGCCCCGGCAGGAGAGGCGCCCCGCCCGTGGGCGAGGAGACGAGGAGAACAGACCGGCGCCCAGGTACGGGTCCGGGGCGATCCCCGCGGTTCTGTCCCCTGTGGACAGGGCCCCCGGGCACCGGACGGGCTCATCGGTGCTCAGCCGCGAGCTCACCGGCACCGGGCTCACGGAGCCCCCGGTATCGGCCGCGAGCCGACCGGCACCGGGACCACGGACCACGGACGGCCCGGCGCACCGCCGCGTGCCACCCGACGGCAGGCAGCGACAGCCCCGGCGTCCGGGCACGGGCCCCGGCGCCCGGGGTCATGGTCCCACCGGCGCCCGGGCCACGGACCGGCCGGCGTCAGACGACCGCGCCGCGCCCCGGGTCGTCGCCGCCGTCCTCCTCGTCGTCGTGCTTCATCCGGGCGAAGAGGGTGGCGAAGCCGCCCAGGAAGCCGCCCACGCACAGGGTGGTGAGCCACCACGTCATGTCCCAGCCCAGCACCACGGCGACCAGCATCAGCACCGGACCGCCGACCACGCCCAGCCAGGCGAACTTGGCGGCGGCGTCGGCCTCCGGCAGCGGCGGCGGCTCGGGCGGCACGAAGTGGCCCTCGTCCTCCGGGCCGAGGTCGTCGTCGCCCGGCGGGGCCGGCTTGTAGTCGCGCGGCCCGGCGCCGCCCACGCCGGGGGCGAACACCACCGAACCGCCCAGCGGCCCGGCCGGTTCCGAAGAGCCGGTGCGGGAGGTGTCCGGGCCGGAGCGCGGGTCCGGGGCGTCCGGGGTGTCGTTCCGGTCCTCCTCCAGCAGCGCCAGGTCGTCGACCGACTTGAACGGCTTGGCGCCCGGCGGGTCGGCCGGCTCCTCGCCGTACGCCGCCACGATCGCCGCCCAGGCCGCCGCCTCGTCGAACGGCTGCTCGTCGCGCTTGTCGGAGTCGTGCTGCTCAGCCACCGGTCGTGCTCCCCATCTCACCGCCGCCGTCGGCGCGGGCCACACGGCCGGCGCCCGGAGCGAGGCGGTCGATGAAGCCCAGGCTCTCCTCGAAGATCCGCTCCGCGTCATGGTCCAACGTCGCCACGTGGTAGCTCTGTTCCAGCAGGATCTCCCGCACATCGGTGGAGGAGATCCGGCTCAGCACCCGGGCCGAGTCGGCCGGCGGCACCACATGGTCGGCCGGGCTGTGCAGCAGCAGCACCGGCTGGGTGACCTGCGGCAGCTCCCGGTCCACCACCCGCAGGAACTCCCGCAGCGCGTACGCCGAGTGCAGCGGCACCCGGTCGTACCCCACCTCCTCCGACCCCGGCTTGGCTATGTCGCTCGCGATGCCCCGGGTGGTGGCCACCAGATGGCGCACCACCGGCAGCGCCCGGGCGGCCACCCCGTGCACCTTGTTGGCCGGATTCACCAGCACGATCCCGGAGACGGCCGCGCCGTGCCGGGCGGCCAGCCGCAGGGTCAGCGCCCCGCCCATGGACAGCCCGAGGACGAAGACCCGCGCGCACCGCTTCCGCAGCGCCCACAGCTCCCGGTCCACCTCGGCGTACCAGTCCTGCCAGCCGGTCACCCGGAGGTCCTCCCAGCGGGTGCCGTGCCCCGGCAGCAGCGGCAGCGACACCGTGAGCCCGCGCGCGGCCAGATACTCGGCCCAGGGGCGCAGCGACTGCGGCGTACCGGTGAAGCCGTGACAGAGCAGTACGCCGATCTCTCCGCCCTCGTGGCGGAAGGGCTCGGCTCCAGGGAGGACCGGCACCGGGGTCTCCTGTTCAACGGCGCGGAAGCGCGGACGGCTCGGGAAGTGCCTTCACCGTACGCGACCGGGGGGACACCGACCAGAGCCGTCGTGGTCCCGGGCCCCGGGCGGCCGGGACCGGTCCCGGCCGCCCGGGGCCCGGTGGTGGGCGCGAGCGACACCCCCCACTCGGGTTAAGGTCGTGGCGACGCACACGGGAGGCACACGAGTTGATCTACGGCGCTATGAAGTTCTCCATCGGAGGGTCGCTGAAGCTTGCCTTCCGGCCCTGGGTGGAGGGCCTGGAGCACATTCCCGCCGAGGGGCCGGCGATCCTCGCGAGCAACCATCTCTCCTTCTCGGACTCCTTCTTCCTGCCGGCCGTGCTCGACCGGAAGGTCACCTTCATCGCCAAGGCCGAGTACTTCACCTCGCCCGGCCTGAAGGGAAAGCTCACCGCCGCCTTCTTCAAGGGCGTGGGCCAGCTTCCGGTGGACCGTTCCGGCGCCCGGGGCGCGGGCGAGGCCGCGATCCGCAGCGGGATCGAGGTCATCGAGCGCGGTGAGCTGTTCGGCATCTACCCGGAGGGCACCCGCTCGCCGGACGGCCGGCTCTACCGGGGCAAGCCCGGCGGCCTGGCCCGGGTGGCGCTGGCCACCGGGGCGCCGGTGATCCCGGTCGCGATGATCGACACCGAGAAGATCCAGCCGCCCGGCAAGGTGATGCCCAAGCTGATGCGCCCGGGGATCCGGATCGGCAAGCCGCTGGACTTCAGCCGCTACCAGGGGATGGACGGCGACCGCTTCATCCTCCGCTCGGTCACCGACGAGGTGATGTACGAGATCATGAAGCTGTCCGGCCAGGAGTACGTCGACATCTACGCGACCGCCGCCAAGCGGCAGATCGCGGAGGCCGAGAAGGCCGCCAAGGCGGCCAGGACGGCCGGTTCCTAGAGTCCCGGCCTCCGGCCCCGGGACACGTTCCTGCGGTTCCGGTCCCCGATCAAGGCGGCCGGACGGCCGGACGGGCGGGCAGCCGGACGGCAGACAGCCGGGCGGCCGGGGCAGGGGGGCAACCGGACATCCGGTCGGACAACCGGACCTCCGGACAGCCGGACAAGCAGCCGGGCAGCCGGACAGACAGACAGACAGACAGACGGACGGGCGGGGTGGTCCGGGGCCCGGCGGGGAGCCGGTGTCACGGGGCACAGCCGGGGCCGGAGGGCCCCTGGGGGTGGGAGATGGCCGCGCGCGAGCGGGTCGTACGCATGTCGGTCGAGCAGCCGCTGTGGCGCGCGCTGACCGCCTACCGGGTGCTGACCATGGCGTACGCCGTCCTGCTCTTCGTCTTCACCCGGGACGAGTTCGAGCGTCCCTGGATCGCCGTCGCGGTGCTCTCGGTCATCTTCGTCTGGACGCTGGCCACCCTCCCGAAGGTCTCCGGCGCGGCCCGCTGCACCAAGGGTTTCCTGGTCGCCGACCTGACCATCGCGCTGACCGGCATCCTGCTCACCCCGCTCGCGGACGCGCAGGCCCAGCTCCAGGACGGCCCGACGCTGCCGACCATCTGGACGGGCGGCTCGGTCCTGGCGTACGCGATCAAGGGCGGCTGGCGGTGGGCGGCCGCCGCCTCCTCGCTGGTCGCCGCCGCCAATGTGGTCGAGCGCGGTGAGCCCAGCCGGGACACCGTCCACGCCGTGCTGCTGGTCTGGGTGGCCTCCATCGCCATCGGGTACGTGGTCGAGGTCGCCCGGTCGTCCGAGCGCACCCTCGCCCGAGCCCTGGAGATCGAGGCGGCCACCCGGGAACGGGAGCGGCTGGCCCGGGACATCCACGACTCGGTCCTCCAGGTGCTGGCCATGGTCCAGCGGCGGGGCGCCGCGCTGGGCGGCGAGGCGGCCGAGCTGGGCCGGCTGGCGGGTGAGCAGGAGGTGGCGCTGCGCTCCCTGGTCACCGGCGGACTGGCCCGGCCCTCGCACGTCTCGGAGGACGAGTCCCAGGGCGCCGTCGTCCGGGTGGTCGAGGAGGAGCCGCCGGCCGCCGGGGGAGCCGGGCGCACCGGCCCCAGCGATCTGCGGGCGCTGCTCGCCCGGTACGCCGGGTCCCGGGTGAGCTTCGCGGAGCCGGGCGCCCCGGTGCTGCTGCCCGGGCCCGCCGCGAGGGAGGTGGCGGCCGCCGTGGGGGCCGCGCTGGACAATGTGCGGCTCCACGCGGGCGAGGGCGCCCGGGCGTGGATCCTGGTGGAGGACTGGCCGCACGAGGTGATCGTCACCGTACGGGACGACGGTCCGGGCATCGCCGAGGGACGGCTCGCGCAGGCCGAGGGGGAGGGGCGGCTGGGCGTCGCCCTCTCCATCCGTGGCAGGCTGCGGGAGCTGGGCGGCAGCGCCGAGCTGCTGTCGGTGCCCGGACAGGGCACGGAAGTCGAGTTGAGAGTGCCACGGGGCAAGGGCTGAGCGTGCCACGGGGCAAGGCGGGAACGGAAAGATGACTGAGCAGGCAGGGGCGGGACTCCCGGACGGGGCCGGGCGGCCGATCAGGGTCATGGTGGTGGACGACCACCCGATGTGGCGGGACGCGGTCGCCCGCGACCTGGACGGCGCCGGGTTCGAGGTGGTGGCCACCGCCGGGGACGGCGAGCAGGCGGTGCGCCGCGCCCGGGCCGCCGCCCCGCAGGTGCTGGTCCTCGATCTCAACCTGCCGCTCAAGCCGGGGGTACGTGTCTGCCAGGAGCTGGTCGCGGCGGACCCGGGGCTGCGGGTGCTGGTGCTCTCCGCCAGCGGCGAGCACGCCGATGTCCTGGAGGCCGTCAAGTCCGGGGCCACCGGCTATCTGCTGAAGTCGGCCAGCACCGAGGAGCTGATCGACGCGGTGCGCCGCACCGCCGGGGGCGACCCGGTGTTCACCCCGGGCCTCGCCGGTCTGGTGCTGGGCGAGTACCGCAGACTGGCCTCCGAGCCCGGGACCGCCGCCGGGGCCGGTGAGCCGGACGCGCCCCGGCTGACCGAGCGGGAGACCGAGGTGCTGCGGCTGGTCGCCAAGGGGCTGAGCTACAAGCAGATCGCCGAACGGCTGGTGATCTCGCACCGCACGGTGCAGAACCATGTGCAGAACACCCTGGGCAAGCTACAACTGCACAACCGGGTCGAGCTGGTGCGGTACGCCATCGAGCGCGGCCTCGACGACGCCTGACGCCGGGCCGGCCGGCGCCCCCCCGTACGCCCGGCCCCCCGTACGCCCGGCCGGGCAGCGCGTACGCCCGGCCGGTACCGTACGGCCGCCCCCGGCCCCGTGCCGTACGGCTGTCCCGGACCGGCACCGTACGGCCGCCCCGGCCCCGGCCCCGTGCGGCGGCCCCGGCGGGCGGTCGCTCCCGGGCAGGCCGCCGCCCGCCGCCGTATCCTCGCAGGGGACCCGGCTCGGGCACCCGCCCGGGCGGTGACGGCGACCGGAGGTGAGACGCGGTGGAGGTACTGGCGTTCGGGGTGCAGGCCGATGAGCGGCCGCTGATCGAGGAGGCGTTCCGGGGCCACCACGAGGTGCGCTGCCTGGACGTCTTCCTCACCGAGGACACCGCCCCCATCGCCGCCGGCCACCAGGCGATCTCCACCAGCGTCAACGCCGACCTCGACGCCCGGGTGCTGCGGATCCTGGCGGCCGGCGGCACCCGGCTGATCGCCCAGCGCTCCACCGGCTTCAACAACATCGACCTCACCGTGGCCGAGGAACTGGGCCTCACTGTCGCCCGGGTCTCGTACTACTCCCCGTACGCGGTGGCGGAGTTCGCCTGGACCCTCGCGATGGCGGTCAACCGGCGGATCGTCCGGGCCTGCAACCGCACCCGGGACTTCGACTTCCGGCTCGACGGGCTGCTCGGCCGGGACATGCGCGGGCGGATCGCCGGCGTCCTGGGCACCGGGAAGATCGGGGAGAGCTTCACCCGGATCGCGCACGGCTTCGGAATGAACCTGCTCGGCTGGGACGTGGCGCAGAACCCGGCCTGTCTGGAGCTGGGCATGCGCTACACCGACAAGGACGAGCTGCTCGCCGAGGCCGACCTGGTCAGCCTGCACGTCCCGCTGCTCCCCGCCACCCGCCATCTCATCGACGCGGCCGCGCTCAAGGCGATGAAGGACGACGCCGTTCTGGTCAACTCCAGCCGGGGCGGGCTGATCGACACCACCGCGCTCGTCACCGAGCTGCGGGCCGGGCGGTTCACCGGGGTGGGGCTCGACGTGTACGAGGCCGAGGCCGGGCTCTTCTTCCTGGACAAGTCGCTGGAGGGCATCGACGACGACACCCTGGCCCGGCTGGTGACCTTCCCCAATGTCGTGGTCACCTCCCACCAGGCGTACTACACCGTGGACGCGGTG
Source organism: Streptomyces pyxinae (assembly GCF_024756275.1). Lineage (GTDB taxonomy): Bacteria > Actinomycetota > Actinomycetes > Streptomycetales > Streptomycetaceae > Streptomyces > Streptomyces pyxinae. The sequence continues at coordinate 132,567 of NZ_JANUGQ010000008.1, forward strand.
CGGCAGATCGTCGCCACCACGGTCCGCAATGTCACCGACTGGGCCGGGGGCCGCCGCAACGAGAACGTCCTGGTCCCCCGGACCGGCTGACCCCTCCCTCCGGGTCCCCTCCGGCCGCGAGCGGCTCACTCCGGCCGCGAGCGGTGCCGGGCGCCCGGTGCGCGACGGCCGGATCGGCACCGCCCGGCCGCAGGCCCGGGCCACGATGGCCCGGCGGCCCGCTCCCGGAACCGGCCCCCGTTCCCCGGAACGGCCCCGGGGCCCCGCTCCCGGGAAGAGCCCCCGGGCCCGACCCGCGCCCCGGCGAAGGAGAGACCATGCCCCGACCGCCCGCCGGAACCGACGGCGGCGAGCCCGCCGGAGCGCTCGTGATCGGCCGGGCCGCCCCCGCCGACTGGGCGGTGGTCACCGGCTGGGCGGCCGACGAGGGCTGGAACCCGGGCCGGTCGGACGCCGGGGCCTTCTTCGCCCAGGACCCGGACGGCTTCTTCCTCGGCCGGCTGGCGGGCGAACCGGTCTCCGCGGTGTCCGTCGTCCGGTACGACTCCGGCTACGCCTTCCTCGGCTGCTATCTGGTCCGTCCCGATCTGCGCGGTCACGGCCTCGGACTCGCCACCTGGACGGCCGGCCTGGCCCATGCCGGGGGCCGGGTGGTCGGCCTCGACGGGGTCCCTGGCCAGCAGGGCAACTACCGCCGCTCCGGCTTCCGGCTCGCTCACCGCTCGGCCCGCTTCACCGGCTCGCCCGTCCCGGTGACGGAGTCGCCCGCCGGAGTGGTGCCGCTGACCGGGCCGGACGGCGCGGCGGCGGCAGCGGCGTACGACCGGGGCTGCTTCCCGGCCGGCCGGCGCCGCTTCCTGGACGCCTGGCTCACCGCCGAGGGACATCACGCGCTCGGCCGGGTCGTGGACGGGCGGCTCACCGGGTACGGGGTGATCCGGCCCGCCCGGGACGGCTCCCGGATCGGCCCGCTCTTCGCGGACACCGCCGAGGACGCGGCGGCCCTGTTCGACGCCCTGGTCGCCGCGCCGGAACGGCCGCCGGGGCCGGTCGCCGTCGATGTGCCGCTCTCCCACCCGGCGGCCGTGGCGCTGGCCGGGGCGCGGGGGCTGACACCCGGGTTCGAGACGGCCCGGATGTACACAGGACCGGCCCGCCCGGTCGCCACCGAGCGGATCTTCGGGATCACCACCCTGGAGCTGGGCTGACCGGCGGCCCCCGGGGGGAGAGAGCCGGCCCGCCCGGGGGCCTCGGCCCCGCCCCGGTCGCCGTCCGGGCCCCGGTCGCCCGGCGGCCCTCCGCTCGGAGCCGGCCCGGCTTGCCGCTCCTGCCGGGCGGCGGGCTGACCGGTGGGCTTCCGCTCGGACCCCGACCGGCCGGGGAGCCGCCGGGCCCGGCCGGCCCGTGCCGCCGTCCGCGCCTCCGCCGGCCCGTGCGCCGCCCGGGCCCCGAACCGCCCCGTGCCCCCCGGCCGACCGATAGATCACCTATGCCTACAATGGCGGGATGATCTTCATTGTTGTGAAATTCCCGGTCAAGCCCGAGCACGTCGACGAGTGGCCCGAGAAGGTCGCGGAGTTCACCCGCGCCACCCGGTCCGAGCCCGGCAATCTGTGGTTCGAGTGGTCCCGCAGCCTGGCGGAGCCGGACACCTACGTCCTGGTGGAGGCGTTCCAGGACGACGCGGGGGAGGCCCATGTCACCTCCGACCACTTCCGCGCCGGCCTGGAGACCATGCGCCCGCTGCTGACCCGTACCCCCGAGATCGTCAGCACCACCATCGAGGGCGCCACCGGCTGGAGCGCGATGGGCGAGCTCCAGATCGACTGAACGGGGCCTTCCCGGGCCGCGCGGCTCAGCCGCCGTCGTGCCGTGCGGTCACCGGTGCCGGCCGGTGACCGCACCGGTCCAGCAGGTCCCGGACGATCCCGGCGCCGTCCAGGGTGAGTACCGACTCCGGATGGAACTGCACCCCCGCGAACCCCGGGCCCCGCAGCGCGTGCACCTCACCGGTGGCCGGATCCCGGCTCACCGCCACCCCCCGGCCCGCGAGCCGGCCGGCCGCCCGGTCGTCGCACCGGGCGGTGAAGCTGTTGTAGAAGCCGACCGTCTGCCGCCGCCCGAACAGCTCCACGGCCAGCTGCGCCCCCTGGAACGGCTCCCGCTTGCGGACCAGCGGCAGTCCCAGCTCCGCCGCGAGCAGCTCATGGCCCAGGCACACCCCGATCACCGGCCGCCCGGCCGCCGCCCCGGCCCGCTCCGCCAGCAGCTCCCCGGCCAGCCCGCGCAGCAGCCGCATCTTCGGATCGCCCGGGTCCCCCGGGTCGCCGGGCCCCGGGCCCAGCACCACCGGGCCCCGGTGGGCGACGGCCGCCGCCCGGAGCCCCGGGGCGTCGTACGGAACCACGCTCACCCCGAGCCCCGTGGCCCGCAGCAGATGGGCGAGCATCGCCGTGAAGGCGTCCTCGGCGTCCACCACCAGGGCGTGCCCGGACACCTCGGCCGGCGGCTGCCGCATCCGCAGCCAGAACGGCGCCAGCTCCGCCCGGCGGGCGTCCAGCGCGGCCCGTACCCCGGGCGCGTCCGCCAGCCGGGGCCGGGCCGCCTCGCCCGCCGGCCGGCCGGGCCGCACCCCGAGCGCGGCCAGCACCCCGGCCGCCTTGGCGTGGGTCTCGGCCACCTCGCCCGCCGGGTCCGAGTGGCGTACCAGCGTCGCCCCGACCCCCACCCGCAGCTCGCCCCGCGCCCTTCCGCGGGCCGCGATGTCGGCGGTACGGATCAGAATGGGCGAGTCCAGGGTCTGGGCGCCCTCCGCGTCGGTGGAGAGCAGCGCCAGCGCCCCCGCGTAGTAGCCCCGGCCGCCGTGCTCGTACCGGGAGATCACCCGGCAGGCGTTCCGTACCGGGGAGCCGGTGACGGTGGCGGCGAACATGGTCTCGCGCAGCACCTCCCGCACATCCAGCGAGGACCGGCCGCGCAGCTCGTACTCGGTGTGTGCCAGCTGGGACATCTCCCGCAGCCGGGGCCCGACCACCACCCCGCCCAGGTCCCCGACCGCGCACATCATCTTCAGCTCCTCGTCCACCACCATGGAGAGCTCGTCGGTCTCCTTGCGGTCGGCCAGGAACTCCAGCAGCCCGGCCAGGTCCGGACCGCCGGGCGGATAGCGGTAGGTACCGCTGATCGGGTTCATCACCACCGTCCCGGCCGCACCGCCCGGCCCCCGGCCGCCGGTCATCCGGACGTGCACCTCGGGGCTGGCGCCGACCAGCACCCGGTCGCCGGTGTGCACCACGAACGTCCAGTACGCGCCCCGCTCACCCGCGAGCAGCCGCCGGAACAGCGCCAGCGCGTCGGCCCGCCCGAAGCCGTCGATCCGGCCCGTCCAGGTGCGGCGGACGACGAAGTTGGCGCCCACGCCGCGCCCGATCTCCTCCGCCACCACCCGCCGTACGGTCTCCGCGTACTGCGCGTCCGACAGGTCGAACCCGTGCTCCGTCACCCGCACCGGACGGGCCGGCAGCAGCTCCAGCGCCTCGGCCACCGGCAGCTCGTACGTCTCCGCCGCGACCAGCACCGCCAGCGGGGTGCCGTCGTCGGTCACCTCGAACCCCCGCTCCCGCAGCTGCCGGAACGGCACCAGGGCGAGCGCCGGCCGCTCCCCGACGGGCAGCTCGGCGAGCGAGCCGGCCTCGTGCACCGGGCCGGTCAGCACTTCCACCGTGTCGTGGTCCCGGCCCGGCGTACGCCTGCGCAGCAGCGCGAAGGGCGGGCCCGCCGGATCCAGCAGCCGGTCGAACAGCCGGGCGGAGGCGGCAGCGGTCGCGCGGGCGGCGGAGCCGGCGCCGTGGAGGGAGCTGGCGGGATCGGCGCTGCCGGCGGGATCGGTGTGGTCGGACATGACGGCGTTCCTTCCGGGAGGCCCGTCCGGACGCCCGCGGGGGCGAGCGGGGACGGGGGCGGGACGGGAGGAACGGCCGGCCGGTGGAACACGAAGAAGGCCGCCCCTCCGGGCGGCCTTCTTCGTGATCGGTTCTGGATGTACGCGCGATCAGCGGGCCGCCGGATGAGCGGTCCACCACCAGTTCTGGGTCGGCTGCGCGAACATGCGGCGAACCCTACCGCACCCGCCGGGCCACCGGGCCCGGTCGCCAGGCGCTCATCCGTATGATCGTCATCTCAGGTGGCGGGCATGCGCAGGGGCACCTCCGGGAACACCGTAAGGTTGGCCTTGTGACCGTGAACGCTAAGTCCACCGCTTCCGGTGGCATCACCTGGCGAGACCTTCCCGCGGCGCAGCAGCCCGAGTACCCCGATGCCGAGGCTCTGCGCGATGTGATCGCGGACCTCGAATCGTATCCGCCGCTCGTCTTCGCGGGCGAGTGCGACCAGCTGCGCGCCCGGATGGGAGCCGTCGCCAGGGGCGAGGCGTTCCTCCTCCAGGGCGGCGACTGCGCCGAGTCCTTCGACGCCGTGGGCGCCGACGACATCCGCGCCAAGCTCAAGACGCTGCTCCAGATGGGAGCGGTGCTGACCTACGCCGCCGCCGTCCCGGTGGTGAAGGTCGGCCGGATCGCCGGCCAGTACTCCAAGCCGCGCTCCAAGCCGACCGAGACCCGCGACGGCGTCACCCTGCCGACCTACCGCGGCGACTCGGTCAACGGCTTCGAGTTCAGCGAGGCCGCCCGGGTGCCGGACCCGGAGCGGCTGAAGCGCATGTACCAGGCGTCCGCGTCCACGCTCAACCTGGTCCGCGCCTTCACCACCGGCGGTTACGCCGATCTGCGCCAGGTGCACGCCTGGAACCAGGACTTCGTGAAGTCGTCCCCCTCCGGTCAGCGGTACGAGCAGCTGGCCCGGGAGATCGACAACGCCCTCAACTTCATGAAGGCGGCGGGCACCGACCCGGCCGAGTTCCGCACCGTCGAGTTCTACGCCTCCCACGAGGCGCTGCTGCTCGACTACGAGACGGCGCTGACCCGGGTCGACTCCCGGACCGGCCGGCTCTACGACACCTCCGGCCACATGGTCTGGATCGGCGAGCGCACCCGCCAGCTGGACGGGGCGCACATCGAGTTCGCCTCCCGGGTGCGTAACCCGATCGGCATCAAGCTCGGCCCGACCACCACCGTGGACGAGGCGCTGACCTACATCGACCGGCTCGACCCGGAGCGCGAGCCCGGCCGGCTCACCTTCATCGTGCGGATGGGCGCGGACAAGATCCGCGACCGGCTGCCCGAGCTGGTGGAGAAGGTCACCGCCTCGGGCGCCCTGGTGGCCTGGGTGACCGACCCGATGCACGGCAACACCTTCGAGGCGGCCTCCGGCCACAAGACCCGCCGCTTCGACGACGTGCTGGACGAGGTCAAGGGCTTCTTCGAGGTCCACAAGGCGCTGGGCACCCACCCGGGCGGCATCCATGTCGAGCTGACCGGCGACGATGTGACCGAGTGCGTGGGCGGCGGCGACGAGATCTTCGTCGACGACCTGCACCAGCGGTACGAGACGGCCTGCGACCCCCGGCTCAACCGGAGCCAGTCGCTCGACCTGGCCTTCCTGGTCGCGGAGATGTACCGGGACCAGTAGGCCGAACGGTCTCCCCGGGGCCCCTTGGGCCTCTCGGGTCTCCTGAAACGAACGGTGGGGCGCGGATCGATGTGATCCGCGCCCCACCGCCGTACCCCCGGCTTTCGCGGCCACCGCCGGATGGGTAAGGTTAGGTTAGCCTCACCGAAAAGACGGGACGGCTTCGTTTCGATCCCGCAGGGAGGGGGACCGCGTGTACGTCTGCTCGTGCTTCGGTGTCACCGAGAAGCAGATCAAGGACCACGCGGACGCCGGCGCCTGCACACCCCGGCAGATCGCCTCCGCCTGCAAGGCGGGTACGGACTGCGGTTCGTGCGTGCGCCGCATCCAGTCCATCCTCGGCCGTGGCCACTGCCCCCGCCGTGAGCTGGCGGACCAGGGGCGCCCGGTGCTGGCGGACCTTCCCGAGGCCGCCTGACGCCGCTCGGCTCCGATACGCCCGGACGGGTCGTACGGTACGGCCCGGGGTCCCGGGCCGGGCGTGGCGGGACCGGTCGGGTGTTCCGGACGCGCGCACGGTCGAGCGGACCCCTTCGCCGGACGGCGGGGGTGCGAAGGAGTCTCTTCCGGTGGCCGGGTAGCCGGTGTTCCGGCGGCCCGCGGCCGGGTTCAGCTCTCCGGCTGCTCGATGATCTGGGCGATGTAGAGCGCCTCACCGAGCTGCTCCACCAGGGCGAGCTGGGTGTCCAGATAGTCGATGTGGTGCTCCTCGTCGGCGAGGATCGACTCGAAGATGTTGGCCGAGGTGATGTCGCCCTTGGCGCGCATGACCTCGATCCCGCGCTTCAGCCGGTCGATCGCCTCGACCTCGATCTGGCGGTCCGCCTCGAACATCTCCCGGACCGTCTGGCCCACCCGGACGTGGAACAGCCGCTGGTAGTTGGGCAGGCCGTCCAGGAAGAGGATGCGGTCGGTCAGGACCTCCGCGTGCTTCATCTCGTCGAACGACTCCGCACGGGTGTACTTGGCGAGCTTGATCCACCCGGCGTTCTCCTGCATCTTGGCGTGCAGGAAGTACTGGTTGATGGCGGTCAGCTCGGCGGTCAGCTGCTCGTTGAGAAACTCGATGACCTCGGGGTCGCCCTGCATCGCAGAGGCTCCTTCCGCGCGTGGGAACCAAGATTGCGCGCAGTCTCGCACCGCCCGGGGAAGGCCGTCCAGTAAGTGCATGCTTAGTAGCACTTGCCCGAAACCGCCCGAACCCGGTCATGACCACCCCTCCCGGTCTGTCACCATTGAGCCATGGGTCAGCCGGACAGCGTGGAACACCGGACAGGGGAGTCCGAGCTACCTCCGGGCCAGCGCCTCCAGCGCGGCTGGCCGGTCACCCACTACGGCCCGGTCCCCAAATTCCGCCCGGAGCGCTGGGAGTTCCGGGTCTTCGGCGCCACCGCCGACGGCGACAAACACTGCTGGAACCACGAGGAGTTCTCGGCGCTGCCGTTCTCCACGGTGGTCGGGGACCTGCACTGCGTCACCAAGTTCAGCATGGTGGGGGCCGAATGGGGCGGGGTGCCCGCCCGTACGATCCTGGAACTCGCCCCGCCGGCGCCCGGCGTCAGTCATGTGATGGTCTGGGCCGAATACGGCTACAGCGCCAATCTGCGGCTGGCCGACTTCGCATCCGAACGCTCCATGTTCGCCACCCACAAGGACGGCGAGCCGCTCACCGCCGAGCACGGCTTCCCGCTCCGGCTGGTCGTCCCGCACCTCTACGCCTGGAAGGGGCCCAAGTGGGTCCGGGGCGTGGAGTACATGAGCACCGACCGCCGGGGCTTCTGGGAGGAGCGCGGCTACCACAACCTCGGCGACCCCTGGACCGAGCAGCGCTACTCGTACCAGGAGAAGCCCGGCGACGGGCCCGAGCTGTGATTGTCCGAGGCTCGCTCTCCTCCGGACTCCGTCCGGGGGTACCCCCACCGGGGCGTCTGGCCGCCGCCTGTTTGTGCTTGGCCGCGTGGGCTGTCCCGGCTGTGCCGCCCGTGCCATGCCGGCTCGTTCGCCCCCTGGGCGAGTGAGCCGAAGGGGTGCGCGGGTGCCGAAAGGGAGAGCGCGCGGAGTCCCCGAGGAACGAGGGGGCGAGCACGGTCGACCGTCGGCACCCGCTCAAAGCACCCCGGAGGGGAACGAGCCTCAATGAATAAGCGCGTGGCCCTTGCCGCGGCTGATCATCCAGCGGTTGACCGGGGTCGTCACCACGAAGGCGAGGGCCAGGGAGACGGCGAGCGAGACCCAGAAGAGGGCGTCGGAGAGGTGGGCGTCCAGGGCGCCCGGCCAGAAGGCGACCACGCCGTTGTCGATCAGCTCCATCACCGCGATGGACAGGGTGTCGGCGGCCAGGGCGATCCGGACGGCGGTCCGGAACCCGACGCCCGCCCCGAGCACACCGCGCAGCGTGAGCGAGTAGCCGAAGAGGAACGCCAGCGCGATCGCCAGCACCATGGTCGGGGCATTGCCCCAGCCCAGCGCGGTGCCGACGACCATGCCCAGCACCTCACCGATGGCGCAGCCGGTGAGGCAGTGCAGGGTGGCCCGGGCGGCCATGGACCAGCTCGCCGGGGTGCCGGGGGAGTGGTGCTCGTGGCCGGAGTGCCCGGCGTCCGGCGTCGGCACCGGAGCCGTAGGGGCGGGATGGGTGTCGGGGCCGTGTTCGGGTGCCATGGCTGAACCCCCGGGGCGAGTCGTGGGCCGGTTGTCGTATGTTCTCGTCAACGCATACCCCGGCGGGGTATTCCCGCGGGGTGTTCCCGGTCGCGGCGGGCGCCGGTCAGCGCAGCTTCTTGAGACGCTCCACGTCGGCCGCGTGGCCCTCCTTGCCGCCCGGGGTCTCGATGACCAGCGGGACGCCCTCGGTGGCCGGGTGGCGCATCAGCGCGGCGAACGGCGCCTCCCCGATGTGGCCCGCGCCGATGTTGGCGTGCCGGTCCCGGTGGGCACCCGCCACGTCCAGCGAGTCATTGGCGTGGATCAGCCTCAGCCGGCCCTCGCCCACCGTCGCCACCAGCTCGTCCAGCGTCCGGTCCACCCCGTTGCCCTCGCCGCCCTCGCCGCCCTCGCCGCCGTCGGCACCGGCGGCCGTCAGGTCGTGGCCGGCGGCGAAGATGTGGCAGGTGTCCAGGCAGACGCCGAGCCGGGGGTGGTGGTCCAGGGCGTCGAAGTACGGTCCGAAGTCCCAGGTCCGGGAGCAGAGCGAGGCGCCCTGGCCGGCCGTGGACTCCAGCAGCAGATACGGGTCGTCCGGGTGGTCCAGCTCGTCCAGGAGCGGCAGTACCAGCTCCCGTACCTGCGCGAGCGCCGTCTCGCGGGGCCGGCCGCCGGTGGCGGAGCCGGTGTGCACCACCACGCCCAGCGCGCCGATCGCCCGGGCGCGGCGCAGCGAGTGGCGCAGCGAGACCACCGACTTCTCGGCCGTCGCCCCGGTGTGCGAGCCGAAGTTGATCAGATACGGGGCATGGACGTACGCCGGGAGGGACTCGGCGGCGCACCCGGCCCGGAACCGCTCGTCCTGGGCCGGGTTCCCGGCGGGGGTGGCCCAGCCGCGCGGGTTGGCGACGAAGACCTGGACGGCCTCGGCGCCCAGCTCCCGGGCGTAGCCCAGGCCGGTGGTGGCGAGGCCGCCGGCCACCGGCACATGGGCGCCGACCGGGTTGCGCGCCGACCCGGCGGAGGTGAGAGGTTCGCGCTCGGACTTCTCGCGCATCCGGTATCTACAGTCCCTTGATCGTGAGGGTGATGGTGGAGCCCTCCGGCGCCTGCTCGCCGCCCGCCACCGACTGGCGGTCGACGGTGTCCCCGAGGTACGGGAAGGACTTGTCGACCTTCACCCCGAAGCCCGCCTTCTCCAGCTTCGCCCGGGCGTCCCCGGTGCTCTCGCCGGTCACGTCCGGGACGGACACCGGGCGCGGGCCCTTGGAGACGGTGAGGGTGATGGTGTCGCCGGAGCCGGCGCGGCTGCCCGGGCGGAGCGACTGACGGGCGACGGTGCCCGCGTCCTCCGGGGAGTGGACCCGGTCGGGCGCGACCTTCACGGTCAGCCCGGCCTCCTCCAGGGTACGGGTGGCCGAGGCCACCTGGTCCCCGCTCACCTCGGGCACCTCCACCGGGGCGCCGCGGCTGATCACCAGGGCGACCGCCGCGTCCGGGGACCGGCCGGTGCCCGGCGCCGGGTCGGTGCTGATCACCGAGCCGCGCGCGAACTCCCGGCTGAACGCCCGGGTGACCTTCCCCGGGGCCAGTCCGGCGGCCTTCAGCTGCTCGCGGGCCTCGTCCAGCGGTACCCCCCGGAGGTTCGGGACCTTGACGATCTCCGGGCCCCGCGAGATGACCAGGGTCACCGAGCCATTGCCTCGGATCCGGTCGCCCGGCGCCGGGTCGGTGCGCATCACCGTGCCCTCCCGGTAGGCGGCGCTGAACTCCTGGCGGACGCCCCGGACGTCGAGACCGGCGTCGGTGAGCCGCTGCTCCGCGCGGTCGTGGCTCTGGCCGAGGACCTGCGGCACCCGGGTGAACTGGCCCGAGTTGATGTACCAGACGCTTCCGCCGACGCCCAGCACCAGCAGCGCGGCGACCACGGCGGCGAGCATCCCGCGCCGCCGGTTGCCGGCCGGCAGCAGGCGGCGGCCCCGGGCGGTGCCGGGCGGCGGGGCGGCCGGCCCGTCCCGGAGCGGGCGCTCCAGCCGGCTGGTCCGCTGGACCTCCGTACCGTCGCCGGACCGGGCGCGGGGCCGGGCCAGCACACTGGTGACGTCCTCGGGCCCGGCCGCCCCCTCCGGCGCTTCCCGGCCGGCCACCGGGGCGGCCTCGTCGCGGGCGCCCGGCGGGACCAGGTCCAGCTGCTCGTCCCCGAGCGCGGCCCGGGCCTCCCGCAGGACGCCGAGCAGCGCCACCGCGTCGTCCGGCCGGTCCCCGGGGGCCCGGCGGGTCGCCGCCGCCACCAGGGCGTCCAGCTCCGGGGCGAGCCCGGGCGCAGCCTCCGAGGGGGCCGGTACATCGGTGTTCAGGTGCTGGTAGAGGACCTGCGCCGGGGTGCCGCCCGCGTGCGGTTTGGCGCCGGTCAGCATCTCGTACAGCACCACCCCGCAGGCGTACACGTCGGAGCGGGGGTCGGCGGTGCCGTGCTCGATCTGCTCGGGTGCCAGATAGGAGACGGTGCCGAGCACCGAGCCGGTGGTGGCGGTGGCCGAGCCGACCGCCCGGACCAGCCCGAAGTCCGCGACCTTGACCCGGCCGTCGTCCCCGATCAGGACGTTCTCCGGCTTCATGTCCCGGTGCACGAACCCGGCCAGATGGGCGGCGCCCAGCGCGGCGAGCACCGGCTCCAGGATGTCCAGCGCGGCCCGGGGCGTCAGCGCGCCGCGCTCCCGCAGCACGTCCCGCAGGGTGCAGCCGGAGACGTACTCCATGGCCAGATAGACGTACGCGCCCTCGGCGCCCTGGTCGAAGACGCCGACCACATTGGGGTGGGCCAGCCGGGCCACCGACTTGGCCTCCCGGATGAAGCGCTCCACGAAGGACGCGTCGGTGGCCAGGTCCGGGTGCATCACCTTGAGGGCGAGCTCCCGGTCGAGCCGGGTGTCCAGGGCCCGGTACACCGTGGCCATGCCACCGGCGGCGACCCGCGCGTCGACTCGGTACCGGCCGTCGAGCAGCCGGCCGACGAGCGGGTCATGAAGCGTCGTATCCACCCGGCCGAGTCTACGAGCCCGCACCGGCGGCCCCGCCGCCGCGTACATGACGTACGCGATACCGCGGCGGAGCCGTGACATCGCTGGTGGGGGCGCCGCCGGCGACTCCGGCGGTCACGGGGCTCAGAAGGCCGGGCGCTCCGGGTTGAGGTCGGCGCGGCCCGCCACCGGGGAGGACGCCTCGGCGAAGTGGCGGCGCGGGATGCGGCCGGCCCGGTACGCCAGCCGGCCGGCCTCCACCGCGTGCCGCATCGCCTCGGCCATCAGCACCGGCTCCTGGGCCCGGGTCACCGCCGAGGCCAGCATCACCGCCGCACAGCCCAGCTCCATCGCCAGCGCCGCGTCCGAGGCGGTGCCCGCGCCCGCGTCCAGGATCACCGGCACCCCGGCCCGCTCGGTGATCAGCTGGAAGTTGTGCGGGTTACGGATGCCGAGCCCGGAGCCGATGGGCGAGCCGAGCGGCATCACGGCCGCGCACCCCACGTCCTCCAGCTTCCTGGCCAGCACCGGGTCGTCATTGGTGTACGGGAGCACGGTGAAGCCGTCGTCCACCAGGGTCTCGGCGGCGTCCAGCAGCTCCACCGGGTCCGGCAGCAGGGTCCGCTCGTCCGCCACGACCTCCAGCTTCACCCAGTCGGTGCCGAGCGCCTCCCGGGCCAGCCGGGCGGTCAGCACGGCCTCGCCCGCCGTGAAGCAGCCGGCCGTGTTGGGCAGCACCCGGATGCCCAGCCGGTCGAGCACCGAGAGCACCGAGCCCTGCACGGTCGGGTCGAGCCGGCGCATCGCCACCGTGGTCAGCTCGGTGCCGCTGGCGATCAGCGAGCGCTCCAGCACATCCAGGCTGGGCGCCCCGCCGGTGCCCATGATCAGCCGGGAGTCGAAGGCGGTCCCGGCGATGGTCAGCCGGTCGTCGGCCATGTCAGCCTCCCTGTACGGCGGTGAGCACTTCGATCCGGTCGCCCTCGCCGAGCCGGGTGCCGGCCCACTGGCCGCGCGGGACCACGGTCTCGTTGACGGCGGCGGCGACCCCGGAGGGGGCGGAGGTCAGGGTCCCGACCAGCGTGTCCAGGGTGGTGGGCCCGGCCAGCCGGCGCGGCTCGCCGTTGACGGAGACGGTGAGGGCCGCCGCGTCGGTGGAGACACGGGCGGTGACATCGGCGGGGACATCGGCGGTGACAGCGCCCGTCGCATCGGCGGGGAGCCGGGCGGCGGCGTCGGCGGGGACGCGAGCGGGGACATCAGCCGTGGCATCGGCGGGGGCGGTCATGACACTCCTTCGGGAAGGCCGGCGGCGGTGCTCCCGCCCCCGGCACCGGTCTCGGTACCGGGCTTGGCACTGGTTTCGGCACCGGCTTCGGCACGGGTCTCGGGGGGCGCGGCGGCGGTCGCCGGGGCGGGCACGGCGGGACCGCCCCGCACCGGGGCGCCGGGGAAGCGGGTCGGCAAGAAGGCCCGGGCCAGACCGGGCAGCTCACCGGTGGCCAGCAGCTCGCCCATCACGTCCCCGGTCACCGGGGTCAGCAGCACCCCGTTCCGGTAGTGACCGGTCGCCAGGTGCAGCCCCGGCAGCGCGGTCGGGCCGAGCAGCGGCGCGTTGTCCGGCGAACCGGGCCGCAGCCCCGCGCCGGTCTCGGTGAGCGGCAGTTCGGTGATGCCGGGCAGCAGCTCATGGGCGTCGCGCAGCAGTTCGTAGACCCCGCCGGCGGTGACCTTGGTGTCCCAGCCGCGCTCCTCGCTGGTGGCGCCGATCACCAGCTCGCCGTTCTCGCGCGGCACCAGATAGATGTGCCGGCCCCGGACCACCGCCCGCAGGCTCCGGTCCAGGAAGGGCGCGTACGCGGGCGGCACGGCCAGCCGCACCACCTGGCCCTTCACCGGCCGCACGGGGGGCCGTACCGCGTCCGGCACGCCGTCGAGCCGGCCGCTCATGCTGCCCGCCGCCAGCACCACCTGGCCGGCCGCCACCCGGGTGCCGTCCGCCAGGACCGCGCCCGCGGCCCGGTCCCGTACCACCGAGAGCCGCTCGGCCCGGGACCGGTGGAAGACCACTCCGGCCCGCTCGCAGGCGGCCAGCAGCGCCGCGGCCAGCCGCCGGGGATCGACCTGGTGGTCGTCGGCCACCCGCAGCCCGCCCCGGACGCCGGGCGCCAGCATGGGTTCCAGCCGCCGGCACTCCCGGCCGGTCAGCCACTCGGAGTCCAGGCCGGTCCGCAGGTGCAGGGCGTGCAGCTCGCGGAGTTCGGCGCGGTCGTCGGCGTCCAGCGCCACCGCCAGCGTCCCGCAGGCGCGGTGGCCCACGTCCAGCCCGGAGGCATCCTCCAGCTCGGCGGTGAACTCCGGATACCGGCGCGCCGAGGCCAGGTTGAGCGCCAGCAGCCGTTCCTCGCCGTAGTGCAGCTCGGTGACGGCGGCCAGCATCCCGGCCGCCACCCGCGCGGCCCCGCCGCCCGGCTCGGGGTCGGCCACGGCGACCACCAGCCCCCGCTGGGCCGCGCGCCAGGCCGTGACCAGGCCGATGATCCCGCCCCCGACGACCAGCACGTCCGGTCCGGCGCCCCCGGTGGCGGACACCGAGGACGGCGTGGCTCGTGCGGACGGCATCGACGGCATCGACGGTGTGGCTGGCATGGCTGACATGGACGGCGTCGACGACATGGGTCTCAGCCCCTCCCTTCGCCGGCATGACCCGGATCAGGTTCATACGGTCGGAGGCCGCGTCAGCCTCCCTCTCAGCCCGCTGCGTCCGGGCTCCCGCGTGTGCTCTTCGGTGGCCAGACTAACCCCACCCCGCGAGCGGCGGTAAGGGAGCCTTCCGGCCCCCGGCCCGCCCACCCGGCGGCCCCGGCACCGGGTCCCGGAGGGCGGCGGTACCGGTGTGGGGGAGGAGCTGCGGCCTGACGGGCCGTCGGCTGCGTAAGGTGGGCGGGTGGACGAGCGGACGAACCAGGTGGAGACCGAGCGGCGCGTCGTGGTGGTCGGCGCCGGCATGGCCGGGGTGCAGACCGCGGTGGCGCTGCGGGAGCGGGGCTTCACCGGGCCGGTGCTGCTGATCGGCGCCGAACCGCACCAGCCCTACGACCGGCCGCCGCTCTCCAAGGCGGTGCTGCTCGGCACGGCGGAGGGCTCGGCCTTCGAGGTGGACTTCGAGGCGCTCGGCATCGAACTCCGCCTCGGCGTCGAGGTCACCGGCCTCCGCCCCGCGGCGCACGAGGTGGACACCGGGGCCGGACCGGTCCCGTACGACACCCTGGTCGTCGCCACCGGAGCCGTACCGCTGGCGCTGCCCGGCGCGAGCGGGGTGCCCGGCGTCCATCTGCTGCGCACCCTGGACGACGCCGAACGGCTCCGCCCGGTCCTGGCCGCCCGGCACGACGTGGTGATCGTCGGCGCCGGCTGGATCGGCGCCGAGTTCGCCACCGCCGCCCGGGAGGCCGGCTGCGCGGTCACCGTGGTGGAGGCGGCGGACCGGCCGCTCGCCGGGGCCTTCCCCGCCGAGGTCGCCGCCCCGATGGCCGGGTGGTACGCGGAGAGCGGGGCCACCCTGCTCACCGGCGCCCGGGTGGCCCGGCTGGAGCCCGGGCAGTCTGCGCGTTCCGGGGCTTCCGGTGGTTCCGGGGAGCTGGCCGGGCCCGGCGCGGTGGTACTGGCGGACGGCCGGTCGCTGCCGGCCGGCGCCGTGGTGGTCGGCATCGGCGCCCGGCCCGCCACCGACTGGCTGGCCGGCTCCGGGGTCGCGCTCGGCCCGGACGGGGCGGTCACCGCCGACGACCGGCTGCGCGCCTCGGTGCCCGATGTGTACGCGGTGGGGGACTGCGCCTCCTTCCCGTCCGCCCGGTACGGCGAGCGGTTGCTCGTGCACCACTGGGACAACGCCCTCCAGGGGCCCCGTACGGTGGCCGCCGACATCACGGGTGAGCCCGTCGCCCCGTACGACCCGGTGCCCTACTTCTGGTCGGAGCAGTTCGGCCGGTTCGTCCAGTACGCCGGCCATCACGGGGCCGCCGACACCCTGGTGTGGCGCGGCGATCCGGCCGACGCCGCCTGGTCGGTGGCGTGGCTGCGCGACGGGGCCCTGGTGGCGCTGCTGGCCGTGGGGCGCCCGCGCGACCTGGCCCAGGGCCGGAAGCTCATCGACTCCCGCGCCCGGCTGGATCCGGACCTGGTGGCCGACCCGGGGCTGCCGCTGAAGTCGGCCGTCGCGGGGTAGCGCCGCCCCCGGGGCCCGGGCGGCGGGACGGGCGGTCGCGGCTGGTGGGACGGGCCGTTCCGGCCGGTGCGGCCGGGCCGCGCACGGCTCCCGGGCCCCTCGGACGCGGGCTCGGGTACCGAGTGTCGGTCCGGGATGGCAGGCTTGTCCCGTGACCGAGATTGACGCGAAGATTGATGCTCTCGTCCCCGACTGGCTGTACCTCCCCGACATCGCGGAGCTGCTGGACGTCGAGGTGACCCGGGTGCGCCAGCTGGTGAAGGAGGGCCAGCTGATCGCCGTGCGCCGGGGGGAGAACCGGGCGCTCCAGGTGCCCGCCGCCTTCATCAAGGACGGCCGGGTGGTCAAGGGGCTCGCCGGGACCCTGACGCTGCTGAGGGACGACGGCTTCTCCGACGAGGAGATGCTGGAGTGGCTCTTCACCGCCGACGACACCCTGCCCGGCACCCCCGCCGAGGCGCTGGCCGAGAACCGCGGCACGGAGGTGAAGCGCCGCGCCCAGGCGCTCGCCGTCTGACCACCGTCCGACCGCTGTCAGACGATGTCCGGGGGTACGGGCCGGCGGTGTCCGGTCCGTACCCCGCCGCAGCCCCCGGGGGGAACGCCTCGATGCCCATGTCGCCCACGCCGTCCGTGTCGTCCACGCCGTCCGTGTCGTCCGTGTCGTCCGTGTCGTCCACGTCCACCGCGCGCGCCCGGCTGGCCGGCGCCCGGCTCTATCTCTGCACCGACGCCCGGCGGCGCCAGGGCGACCTGCCCGCCTTCCTGGACGCGGTGCTCGGCGCCGGCGTCGACATCGTGCAGCTCCGCGACAAGGGCATGGAGGCGGCCGAGGAGCTGGAGCACCTCGCGGTGTTCGCGGACGCCTGCCGCCGGCACGGCACGCTGCTCGCGGTGAACGACCGGGCCGATGTGGCGCACGCCGCCGGCTCCGGTGTCCTCCATCTGGGGCAGGGCGATCTGCCGGTGCCCGCCGCCCGGGCGATCCTCGGCGACCAGGTGCTGATCGGCCGCTCCACGCATGCCGAGGCCGAGGTGGACGCGGCCGTGGCCGAGCCGGGCACCGACTACTTCTGCACCGGGCCCTGCTGGCCCACGCCCACCAAGCCGGGCCGGTACGCCCCGGGGCTGGGCCTGGTGCGGTACGCCGCCTCGCTCGCCCAGGACCGGCCGTGGTTCGCCATCGGCGGCATCGACGCGGACAACCTGGACGCGGTGCTGGACGCCGGGGCGCGCCGGATCGTGGTGGTCCGGGCGATCACCGAGGCGGACGACCCGGCGGCGGCGACGGCTGCCCTGGCCAAGCGGGTCCGCGAGCGGGCGGACGGCTGACCCCGGCACACCCCGGTCCCGGCGCTGGCGTCCCGGCACGTCGGCCCCGGTCCCGGGGTGCCCGAGTCCGGGCCCGGTCCCGGCATCCCGGGCTCCGGTACCTCCGGTGTCTCCGGCACCGGCCCGGCATTCCCGGTCCGGGGCGGATGCCCACCACCTGGTCGTCCGGCGCTCCGGAATGCCCCGGAACCGCCGCTTCCGCGTCCAAGGGGTGGACAACCCGCGTATCAAACCGGCATATAACCCTGCTCCGGTTGGGTGGTCGCCGCCCCGTGACTAACCTGCCGGTATGGCCCTTGGCACTCCCTCCACCAGGACCGACCGCGCCCGTACGGTGCGCGAACTGCTGGCGACCGGCAGAACGACGTACTCGTTCGAGTTCTGGGCACCCAAGACCGAGAAGGGCGAGCGCAATCTCTGGAACGCGCTGCGCCGGGTCGAGGCGGTCGCTCCGAGCTTCGTCTCCGTGACCTACGGCGCGGGCGGCTCCACCCGCGCCGGGACGGTGAAGGCCACCCAGGAGATCGCCGCCGACACCACCCTGACCCCGGTCGCCCACCTCACCGCGGTCAGCCACACCGTCGCCGAGCTCCGCAATATGATCGGGCAGTACGCCGACGCCGACATCCGCAACATCCTCGCCGTGCGCGGCGACCCGCCCGGCGACCCGATGGCCGAGTGGGTGCCCAACCCCGAGGGACTGCACTACGCCGCCGACCTGGTCCGGCTCATCAAGGAGTCCGGCGACTTCTGCGTGGGCGTCGCCGCCTTCCCCGAGATGCATCCGCGCTCCACCGACTGGGAGACCGACGTCCGGCACTTCGTGGCCAAGTGCCGGGCCGGTGCCGACTACGCCATCACCCAGATGTTCTTCGACCCCGAGGACTATCTGCGGCTGCGCGACCGGGTGGCGGCGACGGGCTGCGAGATCCCGATCATCCCCGAGATCATGCCGGTGACCAGCGTCAAGCAGATCGAACGGTTCGCCCGGCTCAGCAACGCGCGTTTCCCGGCGGAGCTGAAAGAGCGGATCCTCGCCGTCGCGGACGATCCCGCCGCTGTACGCTCCATTGGCATCGAGTACGCCACGGAGTTCGCCGCGCGGCTGCTGTCCGAGGGAGCTCCCGGACTGCACTTCATCACGCTGAACAACTCCACGGCGACGCTTGAGATCTACGAGAATCTCGGACTGCACAGGCAGTCCTGACCGGCCGTACCCGCCTCTCCCCCCGGCGGCGGCCGCAGGAGAGGGGCGGGCATGGGCTGGACGGTCCTCTACATCGCGTTCGGCGTCGTGGCCCTGTGGCTGCTCGGCGAGGTGCTGTTGCAGTACAAGGCCCGGCTGCGCTGGCGGCTGCTGGCCTTCGCCGGGTTCCTCGGTGTGGTGGTCGGCGTGCTGCTGCCGTCGCTGCCGGTGATCGTGGGGGGCGCGGTGGCGTTCGCGGTGGGGCAGACCTATGTCACCCTCTCCTTCCGGCGCGGCTTCTCCACCGGCTGGGCGATCGGCGGCAGGCCCGGCGCCAGCCGCCGCCGCAGGTCCGGCCGGGCGCCCGCCGCCGGGCCGACCCTGGAGGTCTCGGAGCCGGTCTTCGAGCGCCCGGAGGAGCCGGAGCCGCCGGCCGCCGGGGACACCGCCGTCTACGAGCCCGAGCCGCTGCCGGACGAGACCGGTCAGTACGGCGTCTACACCGCGCCCCGCCACCAGGAGACCGGCCACTCCACCGGGGCCGGGGCCTTCGGAAGCTACCCGGGCGGCGGCCACGACACCGGCACGGGCCACGACACCGGTACCGGATACGACCCGTCGTACGACTGGTCCGGCGGCGAGCAGCGGTACGCCTACTCCGACCCGTACATCGGCACCGCCCCGGCGAGCGGCGGCCAGGGGTACGGCTACGAGCCCTACGGCGGCCAGCACTACTCCGCCGATCCCTACGCGGCCCAGTACGGCACGGACACCCCGCCCGGCGGCGTCTGGGTGCCCCAGCAGCGCGACGGCGAGCAGCCCGCCGCCCCGTACCAGCCCCAGGAGTCCCAGCAGGACCAGCAGCAGGGCGGTTACTACGGCTACGACCAGAACGGCCATCAGTACCGCTACTGAGCCCCGGGCCCGTGGAAGCCGCCCCAGGCTCGGGCGGTCCGCTCGGGGCCCGGCGGCGGCAGCGGGCGGCCGGACCGGGGCCGGGGGCCCTGCCGGGAGTCCCGGAACGGCCCTACCGCGAGCCCCGGAAGTCCGCCCCCTCCACGATCAGCCCGGCGACCAGCGCGCCGGACATCCCGGCGTGCGCCAGCCCGCCGCCCGGATGGGCCCAGCCGCCGACCGCGTACAGGCCGGGCAGCCGGGTGGTGTTGGCCGGGCGCAGGAACCGGCCGCCGGCACCGGCCAGCGCGGGCGCGGGCACCGGTCCGGTCTCGGCCGGGGTGCGGACCTCCCGCCACAGCAGCCGTTCGCCCAGCCCGTCCACCGCCGCCCCGGCCGCCCCGACCAGCAGCTCCGCGTACCGCTCCCGGAGCGCCGGGTCGGTCCAGTCCGGCCCGCCCGCCGGGCCCGGCGCGGCCACGGTGGCGGTCAGCGTCACCGCCTCGTGCGCCTCGTCGGGCCGGGTCGCCGGGTCGTCGGGCCGCAGCACGGTGACCGTCGGGTGCGCGGCCGTACCGCCGCCGAAGACCGCGCCCGCCTCGGGCTCAGCGGCCTCGGCCGAGCCGGCCCCACCGGCGGAGTGGACGACCGTCCGGTGCGGGGTGCCCGGCGGGCGCGCCCCGCGAAGTGCCAGCAGCACCGTGAACCGCCCGGTGCGCGGGTCCGGCCGCGGTGCCACCTCGCCCTCCCGGTACGGCGGCCGGCCCGGCAGCCCGTCCGGCCCGGTCCCGTCCACCACATGGTCGGCCTCCGCGACCGTGCCCCCGGCCAGCTCCACCCCGGCGGCCCGGCCGTCCTTCTCGGCCACCCGGCTCACCTCGGCGCCGAAGACGAACTCCACCTTCCGCGCCAGGCACCGTTCGTACACCGCCCGCGCCAGTTCCCGCAGCCCACCCCGTACGTACCAGCTGCCGAAGGTCTGCTCCAGATACGCCAGCAGGGCCGCGCCCGCCGGGGCCCGCCGGGGGTCGAGCCCGTAGCCGAGCGCGTACCACTCCAGCAGCGCCGCCAGCCGGGCGTCCCGCAGTTCCAGCGTGCCCACCCCGGCGAGGGTGGCCGCCTGCCGGACGCGGAGCAGCCGCCGCTGCCGTACCGCCGGGTAGGGGTCGCGGCCCAGCACCTGCCAGTCCGGCCTGAGCGGCTCCTCCAGCAACGGCCGCCGGGACCGGTCCCAGGCGTCCCGCGCCCGCCCCATGAAGTCGGCCCACCGCTCACCCGTGCCCGCCCCCAGCGCCGTGTCGAGCGCGGCGCCCACTCCGGCGCGCGAGGCGTTGGGCAGGGTCACGGTGGTGCCGTCCGCGAAGAGATGCCGGCTCGCCGGATCGACCTGTTCGAGGCCGACCAGGCTCTCCAGCGGCTCCTTGCCGGTCTTCACGAACAGGTCGCGGTAGACGGCGGGCAGATGCAGCAGCCCGGGTCCGGTGTCGAAGACGAATCCGTCCCGCTCGAACCGGCCGACCCCGCCCCCGTACGTCTCCGCCCGCTCGTACACCGTCACCCGGTGCCCCGCCACGGCCAGCCGGGCAGCCGCCGCCATGGCGCCCATCCCGGCGCCGATCACCACAATCCGTGCCATGCGACGAGCGTATAAGCCCCGCCCCCGCCCCCGATCCGGAGCCCGGAGGGAGCCCGGAGGCGCACGAGCCTCCGAAGAACTGAGTACACGTACTCAGGTGCATGGATGAGTAGGGGCGCGGATGGTCGCGATCACTCCGGCACGGAAGAGTGGAGCTCACGGAAGGGGCGCACCGCCAGGACCGCCGACACGGGGCGGCGGAACGGGCGGGGCGCACCGGCCCAACGGGGATGCACAGGGGAGAGCCCGGAACCGACCACGGGGGAACACGGGGGAAGGTCGGGGCTCTCCCCGCATCACGGGCCACCGGGAAACGACCGGCGAGGCCACCGAGGACGGGGGAGACGGGGGCACGGACCGGGTGCCGCGGGGAAGGGACCGCGGCACCCGCGGGGGAACGGGGGGCGGGGCGTTCCGCAGGCCACGGGGGATCGAGGCCGGCGGAGAGCCCCACGGGGGAACAGCAGGGCCCACGGGGGAAAGCCGGGTCCACGGGAAAGGCGGACCCACGGGGGAACCGGGTCCGCGGAGAAGCTCCAGGACCCACGGGGGACACGGGGAAATCGGGGGACACGGGCCCACGGGGGAATCGGGGACACGGGGGACACGGGCCCACGGGGGACACGGGGGAAACGGGGGCCGCGCCCACGGGGGAACGAGGGCGCGGGGACGGGGGAAAACGCACCGGTCGGTGGGGCTCGGGGGGATCGAGCCGCACCGACCGGTGTCGTATGCCGTGAGGCGCTGGGCCGTAAGGCCGTGAGCGGTCGCCGTGTTCAGTTCTCCACCCGCCGGGGCGGGTCAGCAGCCCCCGACCCGGCCGTGCAGCAGCCGGGAGAGCGCGGCGTGGACGTCGTCGAGCGAGCGCTCCCGCTGGAACGCCTGCCAGTCCAGCGCCGCCACCAGCACCATGCCGACCAGCGCCGAGGCGGTGAGCGGGACGTCGATCTCCTCGCTCAGCTCACCCCGGTTCACCGCCTCCGTGAGCACCGCCTCCACCACGGCCACCGCCTCCTGACGGACCACCATCAGGGTGGACTGCCAGGCGCGGTTGGTGCGCCAGAGCTCGGCGACGTACAGCTGGGTGAAGGCCGGGTAGCGGTGGATGAAGACCAGGCCGGCCCGGATCATCGCGTCCAGCGCCTCGACCCGGGTGCCGCCCTGGCGCTCCGTCTGGTCGGCGGCCTCCCGCAGCGAGGCGGCGAGCAGCCCCACGCCGTGCCGCAGCAACTCCTCGAACAGCTCGGTCTTGCTCTTGAAGTTGTAGTAGACCGTCCCCTTGGCCACCCCGGCCCGCTCGGCGATCTCGTCCACCGTGGTGGCCGAGAACCCCTGTTCCGCTATGAGGGTGACGGCGGCCTCGTACAGCTTGGCGCGGGTGGCCTGCCGCCGGCTGCTCTGGGTGTCCATGGGCTCGATTCTCCCAGGCCGGGCGCTCGTCGCGGCGCTCACAGGCTCAGCTCCGGGTGGAGTCGGTCCATGCTCCAGACCTGCTTGCGGCGGGCCGAGATCGCGCTCAGGGCGAGCGCGCCGAGGGTGAAGGCGGCCAGGACGACACAGGAGTGCCAGACCGGTTCCAGACCACCGCCGGTGATGAGCCGGCGCAGCGACTCGACCACGTAACTCATCGGCAGGAACGGGTGGATCGCGTTGAAGAAGCCGGGACTGGTCTGAATCGGATAGGTACCGCCGGCCGAGGTCAGCTGGAGCATCAGCAGGGCCAGGACCAGGATCCGGCCGGCCGCGCCGAAGCGGGCGTTGAGCCACTGGATGATGGCCGCGAAGCAGCAGACCACCAGGGCCAGGAAGCCCAGAGTGCCGCCGACCCGGGCCATGTTGAGGCCCAGCCCCCAGTGCAGCACCGCCATCAGCGCGGCCACCTGGAGCAGTCCGGTCACCACCACCGGCAGCCAGCCGGCGAGCGCGATCCGCCAGGCGGAGGCGCCGGCGGCGAGAGCCCGGCGGTTGAGCGGGGCGATCAGCATGTACGCCACCATCGAGCCCACCCAGAGCGAGA
Source organism: Streptomyces pyxinae (assembly GCF_024756275.1). GTDB lineage: Bacteria > Actinomycetota > Actinomycetes > Streptomycetales > Streptomycetaceae > Streptomyces > Streptomyces pyxinae. The sequence continues at coordinate 155,109 of NZ_JANUGQ010000008.1, forward strand.
GCGGGATGAAGTACGGGGCGAAGCCGGTGCCGTAGTTCGGGGCCTTGTGCAGCGCCTGGGAGGCCAGTTCGACCGGGTCGGCCATGACCTCGGTGCGCTGGTCGCGGTCCTTCTTGTCGTAGTCGGGGATCTTGCCGACACCGTCGTTGAGACCGCTGGCCAGCTGGCTGGAGCCGTCGACGAGCTGGTACAGCCCGCCGTCGAGCTTCCCGGCACCGGTCTTCAGCTTGCCGACGCCGCTGTCCAGGTCGACCGAGCCGGACTTGGCCTTGGTGATGCCGCCGTGGATCTTGTCCGCGCCGTCGGCCACCTTGTGGGCGCCGTCGTTCAGCTCATTGATCTTGCTGACCGAGTTCGCCAGGTCCTGGTCGAGCCGGGGCGCCCGCTGGGCGAGCGCGTCGGCCTTCTTCTTGAGGTCCGCGAGCTGGCCGTCCAGCCGCTTCATGTCGTTGCCGCCGTCCTTGGCGAGGACGGCCAGGTCGTCGGAGACCTTCGAGACGTCCTTGGTGGCGGTCACGGCCTTCTTGAGCGCCTCGCACCGCTTGGCGTCGAGCACCGGCTCCTCGCCGCAGAGCTCCGGCTCGGCGGCGGCCAGGATCTCGGCCGAACCGTTGGTGACCTCGTGCGCCTTGGGGCCGTACTTGAGGATGGAGTCCATGCTGTTGCGGGCACCCTGGGAGGTGTCCGAGACCAGCCGGGCCGCGTCCCCGATCTGCTTGCCGTGGTCCTTGAGGTACGGACGGACGTCGGCGGCGACGCCGTTGACCTTGTCGGCCAGCTGCTGGGTGCCGCCCGCGACCTTGCGGGCACCGGTCTCCAGCTCGCCGGCCTTGCTGTCCAGCGTCCTCAGTCCGCCGGCCAGCTTGCCGCTGCCGTCCTTGGCGTCGGTCAGGCCCTCGGTCAGCTTCGCCGAGCCCTTCTTCGCCTCGCCCACACCGTCCTTGAGCTTGCCGGCGCCCTGCGCGGCCTTCTCGGTCGCGTCATGGATGTCGGAGAAGGATATGAAGATCTTGTCGAGGAAGGACCGGGACGACTTGGTCGACGCGGCGCTCCGGATCTCCGAGAAGACGGTCCGGGAGATCGAGCCGACGATGTAGTTGTTGGCGTCGTTGGTCCGCACCTTCAGGGCGCCGGTCTCCGGCTGGTCGCCGGAGCTGGAGGCGATGCGCTCGCTGAAGTCCTCCGGCATGGTGAGCGACAGGTAGTACCGGCCGTCCTCCACGCCCTCCCGGGCCTCCTTGTCGCTGACCTCGTGCCACTCGAAGACCTTGCTCTTCCGCAGGTTCTCGGTGATGTCGTCGCCGGCCGTGATCTTCTTGCCGTCGGCGGTGGCGCCGTTGTCCTCGTTCACCAGGGCGACCGGCAGACGGTCGAGCCTGCCGTACGGATCCCAGAAGGAGTAGAGGTACAGCGCGCCGTAGAGCAGCGGCAGCAGGACGATGGCCACCAGCGCGGCCCTGGGCAGCTTCCCCCGGCCGAAGCGCTTCAGCTCAAGAGCGGCCAGTTTCGGCGAGCGCATCGGTCGCCCCCTCCTCTTCGGTACGGTCCTCTTCGGTACGGATGACGGTGATGTCCGCCGGGGCGTCCCGGCAGACCGCCAGTACGGTGATCCCGCTCGCCGCCACGGAGCGCAGCAGCGCCCAGACCTCGGTCCGCTCGGCGCCGGAGAGCTTGGCGTCCGCGTCGTCCACCGCCAGCACCCGGGGTTCGCCGATCAGGGCCAGGGCGATCGACAGCCGGATCTCCTCCAGCCGCTCCAGGTCGCGCACCGAGGTGCGGTCGCCCCGGTGCAGCGTCTCCGGGTCGAAACCGGCGGCCTTCAGCGCGGCGGCCACCCGGTCCCGGGCCGCCGCCCGTTCCCGGCGCGGGTGCAGCAGGGCCGACAGCGAGTCCCCGAACCGGTGCTGGAGCATCGCCCGTTCGCGCAGGTGCTCCCCGACGGTGAGCGCGGGGTCCAGCTCGCTCACCCCGGGTACGAGCCCGAGCCCGGTGAACCGGCGTACGGCGGCCATCTTGCGCGGCAGCGGCAGGCCGTCCACCTCGGCCTTGCCCTCGGTGGTCTTCATCCGGCCGGTGAGCGCCAGCAGCAGACAGGTGCGCCCTGAGCCGGACGGCCCCTCAAGGGCGACCAGCTCGCCGGGCCGGGCCTGGAGGGTGACGTTCCGGAAGATCCAGCCCCGGGGGCCCTTCATGCCGAGTCCCCGGGCGCTGACGGTGGCCCCGCGCCGGGTGCCGGAACCGGCCGGAGCGCCGGCCGCCGCCGGGGTGGCGGGCGCGCTCGCGGCGGTCCCCGCCGGTGCGGTCGGTGCCGGCGCGGGCTTGGTGAGGCGCGGACGCTTCCTGCCCCTGGCGCCCCTGTCCCGGGCGCCCTCGGCGTCGCCGCCCTCGCCCCGGGTGGCCTTGCCGTCCCTGCCCGGGGCGTCCTCGCCCCGGACGCCCTTGCTGCCTGCGCCCTCGCCCTTGTGCGCGCCCCCGCCGCTCGCGGCCGGGGCACCCGGCGCGGTGTCCGGCGCGGTGGCCTCGCGCGCGGTGGCCTCCTGGGCCGGGAGCCGGACGGCCGGGAGGGTCCGGGTGACGGCGGTCTGCTCGGAGCCCGCCACCGGGCCGGTGTCGGCGGACGGTTCGGGGGCACCGGTCCTGGTGTGACCCCCGCCGCGCCCCTCGCGAGCGGCGCTCTCGTGGCCCTCCTGCGCGCCTGCGGGCGCGTCGTCGTCCGGGCTTGCCACGGGCTTCCCCCCAAATCTTTGAACTGACCAGTCAGTGCAAAAAGTACTCGGAACCGCCTCAGGGGGCAAAAGAGCAGGTCAGAGCGATTGTCAGTGGTGCCGTCCACCATGGACACAGACGGCCATCGTGCCGTCACACGACGACAGGAGGTTCGTCATGACCGGTTCCACCACGGCGACGAGCGAGAACCACGCCGCCGACACCGTCCGTGCCGCCGACACTGTCCGTACTGCCCACGCCGTCGGCCCCGTTCACGCCGCCCATGCCGTCAGCACCGTCAGCGCCGGCAGCGACGTTCACCCCGTGTCGCGCCGCTCCTCGGCGCCGCCCGCCGCCCTCGATCTGCTCGCCCAGGCCCAGGCGGGTCTGGAGGAGGCGGCCGGTCTCGCCGAGGCCAACGAGCGGTACGCCACCGCCCATCTCGCCGCCCTGCGCACCGCCGCCGCCGTGCTCGCCGCCCGGGGCCGGCCCGAGGACACCCCGCGCAAGCGCCGGCAGATCCGCAGCGCCTGGGAGGTGCTGCCCGAGATCGCCCCCGAACTGGCCGAGTGGAGCGCCCTCTTCGCCTCGGGCGCCGACCGCCGGGCCCGGGCCGAGGCGGGGATCGCGGGCGCCGCCACCCCGCGCGACGCCGATGACCAGGTCCTGGACGCGGCCCGGTTCCTCCGGCTGGTGGAGCGGATGCTGGTCCTGCGCCCGCCGCGACCCCGGTCGCCGGAGGAGCCGGTGGAGGAACCGGTGGACGAACCGGCGGGCGAGTCGGCGGGCGTGCCGGCGCGGGAGCGGGCGAACGGACCGGGCAGCGGCGGCGGGTGACCGGTGGGACGGCGGGTGACCGGCCGGGGCGGCCGAGGCCATAGGGTGGGCCCTGTTCGCCACCACCGCCGAGGAGTCAACTGCCGTGTCCGACCCGCAGCGCCCCCGCGCCTCCCTCCGTACCGCCGTGGTGTGGGACGTTCTCGAGGACGCCCTCGACCGCAGGGCCAAGGCGACCGGCGAGGCCGGCCTGGACGTGCTGGACACCGGCGGCGGCAGCGGCAACTTCGCGGTGCCGGTCGCCCGGCTGGGCCACCGGGTCACCGTGGTGGACCCCAGTCCCAACGCGCTGTTCGCCCTGGAGCGCCGGGCCGCCGAGGCCGGGGTCGCGGACCGGGTGCGGGGCGTCCAGGGCGACATCCACGGGCTGTTCGACGTGGTGGAGCGCGGTGGCTTCGACGCGGTGCTCTGCCACGGTGTCCTGGAGTACGTGGACGACCCGGCCGAGGGGGTCGGCCATGTCGTCGAGGCGCTCCGCCCGGCCGGTGTGCTCAGCCTGCTGGCGGCCGGCCTCGGCGGTGCCGTGCTCGCCCGGGCGCTCGCCGGCCACTTCACCGAGGCACGGCGCGCCCTGACCGACCCGGCGGGCCGCTGGGGCGAGGGCGACCCGGTGCCCCGCCGGTTCAGCGCCGAGCAGCTCACCGAGGCGGTGGAGGCGGCCGGTGTCACGGTGGGCGCCGTGCACGGGGTGCGGGTCTTCGCGGATCTGGTGCCGGGCGTGCTGGTGGACACCGAGCCGGACGCGCTGGACGCACTCCTCCGGCTGGAGGCGGCCGCCGCCGAACTGCCCGCCTTCCGTTCGGTGGCCACCCAGCTGCATGTGCTGGGGGAGAAGCGCGGCTGATCCGCCGGGGTTGTCAAGGGCCGCTCGGGACCGTCCTGATCAGGGACGCAGCGGCGGACGGAGTACATCGCGGGACCTCCGTTCCCGTCCGGGCCGCCGTATGATCGAGGCACACCGATCCGGCATGACGGTTCGGCGGACGGGGAATCAACGCCTCACCGGCCGAACCGGCATCGCGGCCCCCTTCGGGACCAGGTGCGGAGGGCGGGTTTCACGGGGGCGATTCCCTGCCTATCCTGAAGGTGCCGCATACCGGTCGCCCCGGCGACCGACGACGAGGAGGACTCCGTGCCGCTCTCGGAGCACGAGCAGCGAATGCTCGAGCAGATGGAGCGAGCGCTGTACGCCGAAGATCCCAAGTTCGCGACAGCGCTTGAGGGAAGCGGGCTGCGTAGGTACACCCGGCGACGGGTCTACCAGGCGGTCGTGGGCTTCCTGGTGGGCATCGCCCTCCTCATGGCCGGAATGGTCGCCCAGCAGATCTGGATCAGTGTGGTGGGGTTCCTCGTCATGCTCGGCTGCGCGGTTCTGGCGGTCACCGGATGGCGCAAGGCGCCCAAGCCGGGCGAGCAGCGGGCCGCCGACGGCGTGGCCGGCGGCCGTCAGGTGCGGCAGCGCCGGTCGATGATGGAGCGGATCGAGCAGCGCTGGCAGCGCCGCCAGGACGAACAGGGCCACTGAACCCCGCGCCGCCCCGGGGCGCCGCCCTTGTCCGGTGCCCGCACCGCGCCGCTGAGCCCCGCGCCGCCTCCGGGCGCCCGCCGCCCGGTCCGTCCGGTGCCCGCACCGCGCCGCTGACCGCCGCCTCCGCACCTGCGGGCGTGCCTCCGTGTCCCGTCCCGGTCGGTCCTCCGGCTCCCCGCCACGAGCGGGGGGCCTTCGTCATGCCCGGCAACCCGGAGTGCCGCGAAGCCGTTCCCCGCGCAGGGGATGAGCCGGTCGTGCCCGGCACCCGGAGCACCGCCCGGGCGGCCCCGGTCGCCGGTGACGGGCTCCTCGGCCCTTCGCCCCGGCGCCACCGGTGCCTTCGCACACCGTCCCTGCCGGGAGCCGCACCGCCGGAGCGCTCCGGCTCCCGGTACGGCTCCGCCCAGGGGGTTGGCCCCGCCTTCCCCGCCCGGGGCGCCCCGGGAGAGGGGCACCCCGGGCCTGCCCCCCCGGCCGGGAAGACACCCGGCGTGTCCCCGCCCCCTCCGGCGCGGGGACGCTCCCGACGCCGGTAGACACCGGTTGCCGTCCGTCCACGCGAGCCTTCACGGCCCCGGGGCCGGCCGGTCGCCGAGCGGGGACGAGCCCGCTCCCGGCCCCAGGGGCGGCTCTGCCACGAGCACCGACCGGACCGGACTGGTGGACGCGGCGCCCCCGGGTGGCCTCCACGGCCCCCGAGTCCCCGCCCGGGGGCGGGGGAGTGGCCGGGCGGCCTCCGTCATGGCGTCGCCCGGCCACTACGGGGCCCGGGGCCCCAGTCCCACTCCGGACCCGGGCCCCGGGCTCAGCCGCGCTGCCGGGAGGGGCGGCGGAGCAGGGCGGCCAGGCGGGCCTCGGCGCGGCGGCGGAGGGCGGCCCGGCGCTCGGCGGCGGCCGCCCGGCGCTCCGCGACCGCCCAGGCGACCCGGACGGCCGACCGCGGGGCCAGCAGGGCGCGCAGCCGGGCCGCCCGGCCGGCGGCCGACCGCAGCCCGGACCTGACCAGGGCGAGATCGTCGGCCAGTCCGGTGCCGGGGCGGGGGTGCGGGGCGTACAGCACCTGCTCCACCGCGCCCGCGATCCGGTGCATCGCCTCCGCCGGAGGCCCGGCCAGCCCGCCGAGCCGGACGATCCGCTCGGCCGTGCGGCGGGGCGTCAGCGAGTCGTCCGGCAGGATGCCGTGGTCCCAGGCGGTGTCGGTGGCCTCCTGCCAGCCGGCCAGCGTCCGGGCGGTGGCGTCCTCGGGGGTCCGGGTCCGTCCGCCCGAACCGAGCCGGCGGGCCCGGACCCGGGTCCGCCAGAGCAGCGGCAGCAGCGGGAGCAGCACCACCGCGACGGCGCCCAGCGCCACCGGAAGGACGGTGGTCAGCGGGGTGCCCGGGTCGGACGGGGGCGCCGCCACCTGCGGAGCCGCGCTCCCGCACTGGCCGAGGCGGCGCTCCTGGGCCGGGCAGGTCTCCCGTACCGAAGGAGCCGCCGAGGGCACGGCCGAGGGCTTGGCCGACGGGGCCGCCGGCTGGTCCGTACGGCCGGAAGGGGCCTCCGGCCGGGTGTACTCCGGGGCCGTACCGACCGTCGGGGTGGGCTCGAACCGGGTCCAGCCGGCGCCCTCGAAGTACAGCTCGGGCCAGGCGTGGGCGTCCCGGATGCCGACCGACATGGTGCCGTTGGACTGCGGTGCCCCCGGGGTGAAGCCGACCGCCACCCGGGCCGGGATGCCCAGGGTGCGGGCCATCGCCGCCATGGTGAAGGAGAAGTGGACGCAGAAGCCCTCCTTCTGCTTCAGGAACCGGGAGATCGCCTCCGCCCCGGTGCCCGAGGAGACCTGGGTGTCGTAGCGGAAGCCGCCGTCGGTGGTGAACCAGTCCTGGAGCTTCACCGCCCGCTCGTAATCGTTGGCGGCGCCCCGGGTCACCGTCAGCGCGGTGCTCTTCACATCGGCCGGCAGCTCGTCGGGCACCTGGGTGTACTCCCGCCGCAGCGCCTCCGGCGGAGCCGGCGCCTTCACCAGCTGCTCCGCGGTCGGCCGCACCATCAGGCTGGTCACCGAGTACTGGGCGCCCCGGGTGTTCTGCTCCCGGTCGCCGACCAGCATCCGGCCGGCCGGCTCGAAGCGCCACCGGCCGCCGATGTCCACCCCGGTGGCCGGGTAGGGGAGCGGCAGCCAGGTCTGCTCGTAGTTGCCGGCGGCGGAGACATTGGTGGTGATCTCCGTCGCGGGCGTCCGGCCGCCGAGCCCCTGGGGGGCGGGCAGCCGGCCCGGTACGTCCTCCAGGGCGCGCCGCGCGGTCTTCCAGGAGGAGCCGTCGAACTGGTCCAGCGCCACCAGCCGCAGATAGAGGCCCGAGGTGTCCTCCGCGTTGGTGCGGTAGCGGAGCACCTCCCGGTCCTGCGGCTGGTTCAGATTGTCCTGGAGCGACACCAGCGGGTTGACCGCCGAGATGGTGCCGCCGCCGTCCCCGCCGCCACTGCCGCTCACTCCGCCGAGCAGCCCGCCGCCGAACGACGGCAGGGCGGCCGGCACCGCGACGGCGATGCCCAGCGCCACCGCGCCGATCCGGCGCCCGGTGCGCACCGGGGCCGGTGCCCCGCCGGACCACAGCGCGCCGCCGCGCCGCTCACCGGCCGGCGGCCCGCCGAAGACCCGGCCCCACTGGGCGAGCCGGTCCCGGCCCTCGGCCAGCAGAAGCAGCAGATAGCCGGCGGCCGCCAGCAGGAACCAGAGCCAGCCGGACCCGCCCCCGGACAGCCCGGCCGCCACCGAGTACAGCGCGAGCAGCGGCAGCCCGGCCGGGGCCGCGCCCCGGAACGTCACCGCCATGGTGTCCACCACCAGGCCGACGATCATCACCCCGCCGACCAGCAGCAGCCGGATGCCGTCGGTCGCCGGGGCAGGTATCGCGTACCGCCCGACATCCTCGGCGCCGGCCGTCAGCAGGGCGGCGAACCGCTCGAACGCCTCGGGCCCCGGGAGCACCCACAGCAGCGCCTGCTCCCGGGCGAAGACGAAGGTGAGCGACAGCAGACCCGCCAGGAGCTGGGCCGCCACGGTGAGCGACCGGGCCAGCGGCACCCGCCGGGTCAGCGCGCCCGCCAGGCTCTGCACCCCGAGCAGCAGCCCGGCCTGGAGGATCCAGCTCGCCGGGTCGACCAGGGGCACCAGCGCGCCGGAGGCCAGCAGGGTGGCCGCGAAGGCACAGAGCGCCAGCCGTCCGCGTCCGCTCATGACCGCCTCCGGTACGCCTCGGCGAAACCGCCGCCCCGGCCGCCGGCCGCGCTGTCGTCGTAGGCCCCGCCGTGGTGGCCCCCGGCCACGCGGTCCTCGTACCCGCCGGCCACCCGGTCGTCGTACCCCCCGGCCACCCGGCCGGCGCCGGCCGCCGGGGCGGCGACGCCCGGGCCGGCCAGGCTCCGCCACAGCTCGCCCAGCGAGGTGCCGGGTGCCACGGCCAGCGCCGTCCACCCCGCCTCCCGCAACCGCCGCACCCGGTCCTCCACCGCTCCGGTCACCGTGCCTCCGGTCAGCCAGGCCCCGCTGTCCACCACGAACGCCACCGCACCGGCGCTGCGCTGCCGCATCCGCGCCGCCATCGCCGCCTGTTCCTCGTCCAGATCGCCCACGAAGGCGACCAGCAGTCCGTCCGCGCTGCCGCCCAGCGCCTCGTACGCCCGGGAGAGCCCGGCGCCGCCGGAGTGGCCGACCACCGCCAGGGCGTCCAGCAGCAGCCCGGCGGCGTCCGCCGCGTCCTGGGTCGTCCCGGCGAAGCCGTCCGCGCCGGTGCCGGCCGGGACGGGCCCGGCGTCGGTCAGCAACCGCACCGCGAACCCGCGCTCCAGCATGTGGGTCAGCACCGAGGCGGCACCCGAGACCGCCCACTCGAAGGCCGATTCGGGCCCGGCGCCCTGGTAGGCCGTCTCCCGGGTGTCCAGCAGCACCGTGCACCTGGCCCGCTGCGGCTGCTCCTCGCGGCGCACCATCAGCTCACCGCGGCGGGCGGTGGACCGCCAGTGCACCCGGCGCAGGTCGTCGCCGGTCCGGTAGCCGCGCGGGATCACGTCGTCCTCGCCGGCCAGCGCCAGCGTGGACTGCCGTCCGTCGCCGTACCCGGAGGAGTCGCCGGCCAGCCGCACCGGCGGCAGCGGCTCGGTCCTGGGCACCACCGTGAGGGTGTCGTACACGCCGAACGAACGGGTCAGCTCGCACATCCCGAACGGATCGCTCAGCCGCAGCTGCAGCGGTCCCAGGGCGAAGCGTCCGCGCAGGTCGGAGCGGACCCGGTAGGACACCTCGCGCCGCCCGCCCGCCTCCACCCGGTCCAGGACGAAGCGGGGCCGGGGCCCCAGCACGTACGGCACCTGGTCCTGGAGCAGCAGCAGTCCGGTCGGCAGCCGCGAGACATTGTCCATCCGCAGCAGCACCCGGGTCTCGGAGCCGGACGGCACCCGGCGCGGCTCCAGCCCCCGGGTCCCGGCCACCCGGTGCCGGGTGCGCAGCAGCACCAGCGCGCAGACCAGCGGCAGCGCGGCCAGCAGCAGGCCGACCCGCAGCAGGTCCGGCTGGCCCAGCACATAGGCGCAGGCACCCGCGGCGATCCCGGCCGCCAGAAAGGAGCGGCCACGGGTGGTGAGCCCGCCCAGCGCCGCCCGCACCCCGCCCCGCTCGGCGCGCTCCGGCGCTCCGGCCCGCGCGTCGTCGTCCGGGCCGGCCGGCTCCCCGCCCCGCGCGCCGGCGTCCGGGCCGGCCGGCTCCCCGGCCGCCATCACAGCCGCCGCAGGCCGGGCTGCTGCCGGTAGAGCGGACCGGCGGGCGGCGTGACCCCGGGCAGCGGCGTCCGCCGGACGATCTCCCGCACCACCTGCTCCGGGGTGCGGCGGTCCATCTGGGCCTGCGCGGTCGGCAGCAGCCGGTGCGCCAGCACGGCGACGGCCAGTTCCTGCACATCGTCCGGCAGGGCGTGGTCCCGGCCGGCCAGCGCGGCGGACGCCTTGGCGGCCCGCAGCAGATGCAGCGTGGCACGCGGCGAGGCGCCGAGCCGCAGATCCGGGTGGTCGCGGGTGGCGGCCACCAGATCCACCGCGTACCGCCGGACCCCCTCCGCGACATGGACGGAGCGGACCGCGTCGATCAGCTTCACGATGTCCTGCGCGTGCGCCACCGGCCGGAGCAGGTCCAGCGGCGAATCGGCGCCGTGCACGTCCAGCATCCGCAGCTCGGCCTGGGGGCTCGGATAGCCGATCGACACCCGGGCCATGAAGCGGTCGCGCTGCGCCTCGGGCAGCGGATAGGTGCCCTCCATCTCGACCGGGTTCTGGGTGGCCACCACCATGAACGGCTCGGGCAGTTCGTACGACTGCCCGTCGATGGTGACCTGCCGCTCCTCCATCGACTCCAGCAGCGCCGACTGGGTCTTGGGCGAGGCGCGGTTGATCTCGTCGCCGATCACGATCTGCGCGAAGATCGCCCCCGGCTTGAACTCGAAGTCGCGCCGCTGCTGGTCGTAGATCGACACCCCGGTGATGTCGGACGGCAGCAGATCGGGCGTGAACTGGATGCGCCGCACGGAGCAGTCGATGGACCGCGCGAGCGTCTTGGCCAGCATGGTCTTGCCCACGCCGGGGACATCCTCGATCAGCAGATGTCCCTCCGCGAGCAGTACGGTCAGCGAAAGCCGTACGACCTCGGGCTTGCCCTCGATCACTCCCTCCACCGACGCGCGGACTCGCTCCGCGGTGGCGGTCAGATCCGTGAGGCTCGCTCGATCGTCATAGGTCGTCACCCGGCCCTCCTCGGCCCGTTCCTGGGCCGGCGCGTGTACGGAACGCCGGGCCCACCCGTGAAACACGGGCACCCGCCCCGGTATGTCCGGCGGCGGTGCCACCCCCGCATTCTCGTCGTCGCGGGAGCGCCGTGTCACTCGCCTGTGGACAACCCGGTGCGAACCGCGGGGTTCTGATGATTTTCGTACGACTTTTATGCCAGCTTCCACTGGCTTACGCGGACTTCCACCGGCTTCCGCCGGTTCCCGGCAGTCTGTGACGGCTTTCACCGGCTTTCACCGGCTTTCACCGGCTTTCACCGGCCACCGACGGTCGCCGTCACGGCGACCCGCCGTCCCACACGTCTGCGTCCACGTCTCGCGAGCGCCCGCGACTCGATACGTCTCGCGCGGCTGGATCCACCGGCTCGATCCGCCGAACCGATCCCCTGCCCGCCGGCCGGCCGGCCGCCCGGCGGGCGGCAACGGCGCCGGGCCCGTCCCGGTCGAGCGGGACGGGCCCGGGGGCCGGCCGGGGCCGGGTGGCTCAGGCGGTGGGAGTGATCTCCCGCAGCAGACCCGTCCGCACGTCGAAGACGAAGCCGCGCACATCGTCGGTGTGCAGCAGGAACGGCGAGGTGCGCACCCGCTGCATCGACTGGCGCACGTCCTGGTCCACGTCCCGGAACGCCTCCACCGCCCAGGCCGGCCGCTGGCCGACCTCCTCCTCGATCTCGTGCCGGAAGTCCTCGGTGAGCGCCTCCAGACCGCAGCCGGTGTGGTGCACCAGCACCACGCTGCGGGTGCCCAGCGCCCGCTGGCTGATGGTCAGCGAGCGGATCACGTCGTCGGTCACCACCCCGCCGGCGTTGCGGATGGTGTGGCAGTCGCCCAGGTTGAGGCCGAGCGCGGCGTGCAGGTCCAGGCGGGCGTCCATGCAGGCCACCACGGCCACATGGAGCACCGGGCGGGCGTCCATGCCGGGGTCCGTGAAGGCGGCGGCGTAGTGTTCGTTGGCCGAGACCAGACGGTCGGTGACCGTCTTCCCCTCAGTTATGGTGCCGGTCGTGTGGTCCGCGGAAGTCGACATACCCATGACGTTAGTGGCCGGAACGCCCCGGCGCTCGCACCCAGAGCAGGTAAAGGGCGGACAAAGAGCGTCAATGAGCCTCGTTGTGAGGTAGCCCACAGGCCCGCGCCGGGCGCCCCCGATCAGGTGATATGCGGCTTTTGTTGGCCCCGCGCGGCCGCCCGGGCGACGCGCTGCCCGGTTGATTGACCGGGCGGGACGGTGGACTAAAGTGGCGCGAAGTTCACGGAGACATTGAGCGTTTTCCGCTGTTTCCCCCGCGTGTGCGGCGGTACGTACGGCTCGGCCTCCTCCCGCTCGCCGGCCGCCGACGCCTTCACCGGCGCCGGTGGGCCTCCCCTTCCCGAGCGGGTGGGGACCCGGTGGTACGTACGGCCGCGCCGGATCTGAGAGGGCGCATGAGCCACACCCGACACGTCCCGGTGATGCTCCAGCGGTGCCTGGACATGTTGGCCCCCGCCCTGGCCGAGCCCGGAGCGGTGGTGGTCGACTGCACCCTCGGCCTCGGCGGCCACAGCGAGGCACTGCTCACCAGCTTCCCGGCGGCCCGGCTGATCGCCCTGGATCGGGACCAGGAGGCGCTGCGCCTCTCCGGCGAGCGGCTCGCCCCCTTCGGTGACCGGGCCACCCTGGTGCACGCGGTCTACGACGAGCTGCCCGAGGTGCTCGGCCGGCTCGGCGTGCCGCGCGTCCAGGGCGTCCTGTTCGACCTGGGTGTCTCCTCCATGCAGCTGGACGAGGCCGACCGGGGCTTCGCCTACGCCCAGGACGCCCCGCTCGACATGCGGATGGACCAGACGACCGGAATGAGCGCCGCCGAGGTGCTCAACACCTACCCGCCGGGCGAGCTGGTCCGGATCCTGCGCGCGTACGGCGAGGAGAAGCAGGCCAAGCGGATCGTGGCGGCGGTCGTCCGGGAGCGGGAGAAGGAACCGTTCTCCCACAGCGCCCGGCTGGTCGAACTGATCCGGGACGCCCTGCCGCAGGCCGCCAAGCGCACCGGCGGCAACCCGGCCAAGCGGACCTTCCAGGCCCTGCGCATCGAGGTCAACGGCGAGCTGTCGGTGCTGGAACGGGCCGTGCCGGCCGCCGTCAGGGCGCTCGCGGTCGGCGGTCGGATCGCCGTGCTGTCGTACCACTCGCTGGAGGACCGCCTGGTGAAGCAGGTCCTCGCGGCGGGCGCCGCCACCACCGCGCCGCCCGGGCTGCCGGTGGTGCCCGAGCGCTACCAGCCCCGGCTGAAGCTGCTGACCCGGGGCGCGGAGCTGCCGACCGAGGAGGAGATCGCGGAGAACCGCCGCGCCGCCCCGGCCCGGCTGCGCGGCGCCGAGCGCATCCGGGAGGACGCCCTGTGACCGCCCCCCGCCGGGCCCCCGCCTCCCGCCGGACCCCGGCCCCCGGCACGGCTCGGGCCCCCGGCACGGCTCCGGCCCCGGTCCGGGCCTCCGGTGCGGCTCCGGCCTCCGCCGCTCCCGGTGTGCCCGCCGTGCTCACCGGCCGCCGCGCCCACCCCCGTACCGCTTCCGCGCGTACGGCCGCCGCCGGTTCCGTCCGTACGACCCGCCCCGCACGGGCCGCCCGTCGCCCGCTCGCCGGTACGGCCCCCGCAACACCCGGCGCCCGCCGCGCCCCCGCCCGTACCGCTGCGCCCCCCGCCCGCCGGGAGGGGCGGTGAGCAAGGCGGGCCCGCTGCGGGGACGGGCGGCCCGGCTGGCCGGACTGATGCCGTCCGGGCCCAGCACCGCGGCCCGCACCCCCTTCGTGCTGCTCGTCGTGGTGCTGCTCGGCGGCGGGCTGATCACCCTGCTGCTCCTCAACTCCTCCCTCAACCAGGGCTCCTTCGAGCTGAGCGAGCTGAAGAAGAGGACCACCGAGCTGACCGACGAGCAGCAGGCCCTCCAGCGCGACGTGGACGACCGCTCCGCCCCGGAGGCCCTGGAGCGCCGGGCCCGGGAGCTGGGCATGGTCCCCGGCGGCAGCCCCGCCTTCCTGGACCCGGACGGCTCCGTCCACGGCGTCCCCCGCCCGGCCACCGCCGAGCCCTCGCCGGAGCCCGCCCGCCCGTCCGCCCCCGCGCAGCCGCAGCCGCGACCCCAGCTCCAGCCGCAGCCGCAGGCGCCACCGCAGCTCCAGCCGCAGACCCAGGCGCCACCGCAGCCCCAGCCCCAGCCGCGGACCGGGCCGCCATCCCCGCTCCAGCCGCAGGCCGAGGCGCCGTCGCCGCCCCAGCCGCAGCCCCCGGCACCGTCGCAGCCCCCGGTCCAGCCGCAGCCGCGGCCCCAGTTGCCGGCCGAGCCCACCGTGGTCCTCACCGACGGACCGTCCACCGCCCCGACCACGCCCGGCAGGTGACGCAGTGCCACCCAGCCCGCCCCCGCGCCGCCGGGTCCCCGGCCCCGCCCGCCCCGCGCCCCGCAGACCGGCCGGCGGCTCCCGCCCGCGCCCGGCCGGGCGCCCCGGGGCCCGGCCCCGCACCATCCGGCTGGGCAGCCCCCGGCCCCGGCTGCGGCTGGTCAGCCTCGGGCTCACCCTGGTGATGCTCGCCTTCGTCGGGCGCCTCCTCCAGGTGCAGGCGGTCGACGCGGAGGCGTACGCGGCCAAGGCCGAGAAGAACCGCTACCTCACCCACAAACTGAGCGCCGAGCGCGGCGAGATCACCGACCGCGCCGGGGTCGCGCTGGCCACCAGTGTGGACGCGTACGACATCACCGCCGACCCCAAGCTGTTCACCCCGGAGGAGAGCGGGGTCGCGGACGCGCCCGAGCAGGCCGCCGCGCTGCTCGCCCCGATCCTCGGCAAGCAGCCGGCCGAGCTGGTCAGGAAGCTGCGCACCCCCGAGTCCCCGCGCTACACCGTGCTGGCCCGGCGGCAGACCCCGCAGGTCTGGAACCAGATCAAGGACCTGAAGAGCGTCTTCGCCGAGAAGGCCCGGGTGGAGCAGGCGGCCGGGCGCGGCTCCGGGATCAGCGTCCTCGGCGGGGTGCTGAGCGAGCGGAGCAGCAAGCGGGTCTATCCGAACGGCACCCTCGCCGCCGGGATACTGGGCTACGTCAACGCCGACGGCCGGGGCGCCGGCGGCCTGGAGTCCATGCTCGACGAGGAACTGGCCGGCAAGGACGGCAAGGTCACCTACGCCCAGTCCGGCGGCCGCCGGGTGCCGACCGCCAGCTCCCGGGAGACGCCCGCCGTGCCCGGCTCGGACATCGAGCTGACCATCGACCGGGACATCCAGTGGGCCGCCCAGGAGGCGATCAGCCGGCAGGTCACCGAGTCGGCGGCCGACCGGGGCTATGTGGTCGTGCAGAACACCCGGACCGGCGAGGTGCTGGCCATGGCCAACGCGCCCGGCTTCGACCCCAACGACCTCTCCCAGGCCGACTCCGCCGCCATGGGCAACGCCGCTCTCCAGGACGTGTACGAGCCGGGCTCCACCGCCAAGGTGATGTCGATCGCCGCCGTGCTGGAGGAGGGCGCCGCCACCCCCGGCACCCATGTCGTGGTGCCCAACCGGCTGCACCGGGGCGACCGGCTGTTCAAGGACGACATCGACCACCCCACCTGGTACCTGACCCTCAACGGCGTGCTGGCCAAGTCCAGCAACATCGGGACCATCCTCGCCACCGGCCAGCTCGGCGACACCCAGCCCAAGGCCAACCAGGTGCTCCACTCCTATCTGCGGAAGTTCGGCATCGGCAGCCCCACCGGGCTCGGCTACCCGGGCGAGACCCCCGGACTGCTGGCCCGGCCGGGGGAGTGGTCCACCTCCCAGCAGTTCACCGTCCCGTTCGGCCAGGGCCTCTCCATCAACGCCATGCAGGCGGCCTCGGTCTACTCGACCATCGCCAACGGCGGTGTCCGGATCACGCCCACCCTGGTCCGGGGCACCAAGGGCCCCGACGGCCGGTTCATCGCCGCGCCCGCCCCCGGGAAGCGACGGGTGGTCAGCGAGAAGACGGCGAAGGCGGTCGCCGCCATGCTGGAGTCGGTGGTCGACGACCGGGAGGGCACCGGCACCAAGGCGGCCATCCCCGGCTACCGGGTGGCCGGAAAGACCGGTACCGCCAACCGGGTCGATCCCCAGCTCGGCCGCTACAAGGGGTACACCGCCTCCTTCGCCGGTTTCGCCCCGGCCGACGATCCCCAGCTCACCGTCTACTGCGCCATCCAGAACCCCACCAAGGGCAGTTACTTCGGCGGCCAGATCTGCGGCCCCGTCTACAAGAAGGTCATGGAGTTCGCCCTCAAGACCCTCTCCGTCCCCCCGACCGGCGAGAAACCCCCGCGGCTGCCGGTCACGTTCAAGCCCGGCGAGTGAGCCGGCGGGAGCATCCAGTGACCACCATCACCCCCGACCCCGGGAACCGGAACGGCACCCCGGCCGCACCGGCGGCCTCTTTTGGCCCGATCGCGGGTACGCCCGGTACGCTCACCGCCGTGCCACACGCTGATCAGTCCCCGACCGCCCCGCAGAACGCCCCCCAGCCGGGAACGCCCCGCCCCGAGCGGGTCCGCCCGACTCCGCTGGCCGAGCTGGCCGCACGGCTGGAGATCGCGCCACCGGGCGCCGGGGAGGTCACCGGGATCACCCATGACTCACGGGCCGTCCGCCCCGGCGACGTGTACGCCGCGCTGCCCGGCGCCCGGTTCCACGGCGCCGACTTCGCGGACCAGGCGGCCGGCCTCGGCGCCGCCGCGGTGCTCACCGATCCGTCCGGCGCCGAACGCGCCGCCGCCACCGGACTGCCGGTCCTGGTCACCGGCGACCCGCGCGGCCGGATGGGCGAACTGGCCGCCCTCATCTACGGCACCCCCGGCGACGCACTGCTCCGGATCGGCATCACCGGCACCTCCGGCAAGACCACCACGGCCTATCTGGTCGAGGGCGGGCTGCGCGAGGCCGACCGCCGCACCGGGCTGATCGGCACCGTCGAGATGCGCATCGGCGACGAGCGCGTCAAGTCCGAGCGCACCACCCCCGAGGCCACCGACCTCCAGGCGCTGTTCGCGCTGATGCGGGAGCGCGGGGTCGAGGCGGTCGCCATGGAGGTCTCCAGCCACGCCCTGGTGCTCGGCCGGGTGGACGGCTCCGTCTTCGACGTGGCGGTCTTCAACAACCTCAGCCCGGAGCACATGGAGTTCCACTCCGGGATGGAGGACTACTTCCAGGCCAAGGCGCAGCTCTTCACGCCCCGCCGCTCCCGGCGCGGGGTGGTCAACCTCGACGACGAGTACGGCCGGCGGCTGGTCGACGAGGCGTCCGTGCCGATCGTCACCTTCTCCGCCGAGGGCCACCCGGACGCCGACTGGCGCGCCGAGGACGTGGAGATCGGCTCCCGCGGCTCCGACTTCACCGTGGTCGGCCCGCAGGGCAACCGGATCACCGCCCGCGCCCCGCTGCCCGGGCCGTTCAACGTGGCCAACACGCTGGCCGCGATCGTCACCCTCGCGGTGGCCGGAATCGACCCCCAGACCGCCGCCGACGGTGTGGCCGCCGTTCCCGGCGTCCCGGGCCGCCTGGAGCGGGTGGACGCCGGACAGCCGTATCTCGCGGTGGTCGACTACGCCCACAAGACCGACGCCGTCGAATCGGTCCTGCGCTCGCTGCGCAAGGTCACCGGCGGCCGGATCCACCTGGTGCTCGGCTGCGGCGGCGACCGGGACGTCACCAAGCGCGGCCCGATGGGCGCCGCCGCCGCCCGGCTCGCCGACACCGCCGTCCTCACCTCCGACAACCCCCGTTCCGAGGACCCGCTCGCGATCCTCGCCGCCATGCTCGCGGGCGCCGCCGAAGTGCCGGTGCACGAGCGCGGCGACGTCCTGGTGGAGGCCGACCGGGCCGCCGCCATCGCCGCCGCCGTGGCCCGCGCCGAACCCGGCGACACCGTGCTGATCGCGGGCAAGGGCCACGAGCAGGGCCAGGACATCGCGGGCGTGGTCCGCCCCTTCGACGACCGTCAGGTCCTCCGCGAAGCAATCCAGAACAGTCAGGGATGACAGAGTGATCGCCCTCTCCCTCGCCGAGATCGCCGGAATCGTCGGCGGGCAGTCGTACGACATACCGGATCCGGCCGTACGCGTCACCGGGTCCGTCGTCATCGACTCCCGCCGGGTCGAGCCCGGTGGCCTCTTCGCCGCCTTCGCCGGTGAGCGCGTCGACGGCCACGACTACGCGCGCGGCGCCGTCGAGGCGGGCGCGGTGGCCGTACTGGCCACCCGCCCCCTCGGCGTGCCCGCCATCGTGGTGGACGACGTCCAGACGGCCCTGGGCGCGCTCGCCCGCGCCGTCGTGGAACGCCTCGGCACCCATGTCGTGGCGCTGACCGGCTCGGCCGGCAAGACCAGCACCAAGGACCTCATCGCCCAGCTGCTCCAGCACAAGGCGCCCACGGTCTGGACGCCCGGCTCCCTCAACAACGAGATCGGCCTGCCCCTCACGGCGCTCACCGCCACCGAGGAGACCCGCCACCTCGTGCTGGAGATGGGAGCGCGCGGAATCGGCCACATCCGCTACCTCACCGGCCTCACCCCGCCGCGGATCGGCCTCGTCCTCAACGTCGGCACCGCCCACATCGGCGAGTTCGGCGGGCGCGAGCAGATCGCGCGGGCCAAGGGCGAGCTGGTCGAGTCGCTGCCCCCGGCCGACCGCGGCGGTGTCGCGATCCTGAACGCCGACGACCCCCTCGTACGGGAGATGGCCTCCCGCACCCGGGCCCGGGTGGTCCTCTTCGGCGAGGACCCCGAGGCCCCCGTCCGCGCCGGGAATGTCCGGCTCACCCCGGACGGGCGGCCCGCTTTCCGGCTCTACACCCCCACCGGGTGCGGCGACGTGACCTTGCGCCTGTACGGTGAGCACCACGTGTCGAACGCGCTCGCCGCGGCCGCCGTCGCCCATGAGCTGGGCATGTCCGTGGACGAGATCGCCACCGCGCTCTCCGGAGCGGGCACCCTCTCCCGCTGGCGCATGGAGGTCACCGAGCGACCGGACGGCGTGACGATCGTCAACGACGCCTACAACGCCAACCCCGAGTCCATGCGGGCCGCGCTGCGCGCGCTGGTCGCCATGGGCGGTCCCGCACGGGAACGGGGCGGGCGGACCTGGGCGGTGCTCGGCACGATGGCCGAGCTCGGTGACGACGCGCTCGCCGAGCACGACGCGGTCGGACGGCTCGCCGTCCGGCTCAACGTCAGCAAGCTCGTCGCAGTCGGGGGCAGGGAAGCGTCCTGGTTGCGACTGGGCGCTTACAACGAGGGTTCGTGGGGTGAGGAGTCGGTGCACGTGTCCGACGCGCAGGCGGCTGTCGACCTGTTGCGCAGTGAGCTGCGGCCGGGTGACGTCGTGCTGGTGAAGGCATCCAGGTCGGTCGGTCTGGAGCGGGTGGCGCAGGCGCTGCTCGACGACGCGACCGAGGGTGAGGTCGCCGGCCGATGAGGCAGATCCTCTTCGCGGGGGCCATCGGGCTCTTCCTCACCCTGATCGGTACGCCGCTGCTGATCAAGCTCCTCGCCCGCAAGGGCTACGGGCAGTTCATCCGGGACGACGGCCCGCGCACCCACGGCAGCAAGAAGGGCACGCCCACCATGGGCGGCATCTCCTTCATCCTGGCCACGCTGATCGCCTACGCCCTGGCCAAGGTCATCACCGGCGAGAACCCGTCCTACTCGGGCGTGCTGGTGCTCTTCCTGATGGCCGGCATGGGCCTGGTCGGCTTCCTGGACGACTACATCAAGATCGTCAAGCAGCGTTCGCTGGGCCTGCGGGCCAAGGCCAAGATGGCCGGACAGCTGATCGTCGGCATCGCCTTCGCCGTGCTGGCGCTCCAGTTCGCGGATCTGCGCGGCCAGACGCCGGCCTCCACCCGGCTCTCCTTCATCACCGACTTCGGCTGGTCCATCGGCCCGGTGCTCTTCGTGGTCTGGGCGCTCTTCATGATCCTGGCCATGTCCAACGGCGTGAACCTGACGGACGGTCTGGACGGCCTGGCCACCGGCGCCTCGGTGATGGTCTTCGGCGCGTACACCTTCATCGGGCTCTGGCAGTTCCAGGAGGCGTGCGCCAACGCCGAGACCCTCACCAACCCGAACGCCTGCTTCGAGGTCCGCGACCCGCTCGACCTCGCCGTGGTCGCCTCCGCGCTGATGGGCGCCTGCTTCGGCTTCCTCTGGTGGAACACCTCGCCGGCCAAGATCTTCATGGGCGACACCGGTTCGCTCGCCCTCGGCGGCGCCCTCGCCGGTCTCGCCATCTGCTCCCGCACCGAGCTGCTGCTCGCGCTGCTGGGCGGCCTCTTCGTGCTGATCACCATGTCCGTGGTCATCCAGGTCGGTTCCTTCAAGATGACCGGCAAGCGGGTCTTCCGGATGGCACCGCTCCAGCACCACTTCGAGCTCAAGGGCTGGTCCGAGGTCCTGGTGGTGGTCCGGTTCTGGATCATCCAGGGCATGTGCGTCATCGTGGGCCTGGGGCTCTTCTACGCGGGATGGGCGGCCGACAAGTGAGCGCCGGCTGGCAGGGCAAGCGGGTCACCGTCGCCGGGCTCGGGGTGAGCGGCATCCCCGCCGCCCGGGTCCTGCACGGCCTCGGCGCGGTCGTCACGGTCGTCAACGACGGCGACGACGAGCGTGCCCGGGCCCAGGCCGCGGAGCTGGAGGCGGCCGGGATCACCGTCCGCCTGGGCGACGGGGCCACCCTGCCGGAGGGCACCGAGCTGGTCGTCACCGCGCCCGGCTGGTCCCCGGACAAGCCGCTGTTCGCCGCCGCCGAGCGGGCCGGCGTCCCGGTCTGGGGCGACGTCGAGCTGGCCTGGCGGCTGCGCGGCCCGGACGCCGCCCCCTGGCTGGCGGTCACCGGCACCAACGGCAAGACCACCACCGTGCGGATGCTCGCCTCGATCCTGGAGGCGGCCGGGCTGCGCACCGCCGCCGTCGGCAACATCGGCGTCTCCCTGCTGGACGCGGTCACCGGCGACGAGCGGTACGACGTCCTCGCCGTCGAGCTCTCCAGCTACCAGCTGCACTGGGCGCCCTCGCTGCGCGCCCACTCCGCCGCGGTGCTCAACCTCGCCCCGGACCACCTGGACTGGCACGGCTCGATGGCCGCCTACGCCGCCGACAAGGGCCGGGTCTACGAGGGCAACACGGTCGCCTGCGTCTACAACGCCGCCGACCCGGCCACCGAGGACCTGGTCCGCGCGGCCGACGTCGAGGAGGGCTGCCGGGCCATCGGCTTCACCCTCGGCACCCCCGGCCCCTCCCAGCTGGGCGTCGTCGAGGGCATCCTGGTGGACCGGGCCTTCGTGCCCAACCGGCAGCAGCAGGCCCAGGAGCTGGCCGAGGTCACCGACGTGGACCCGCCCGCCCCGCACAACGTCGCCAACGCGCTCGCCGCCGCCGCGCTCGCCCGCGCCTTCGGCGTGCCGGCCACGGCGGTACGGGACGGGCTGCGCGCCTTCAAGCCGGACGCCCACCGGATCGAGCACGTGGCCGACGTGGCCGGGGTGCGGTACGTGGACGACTCCAAGGCCACCAACACCCACGCCGCCGAGGCGTCGCTCGCCGCCTACGACCCGATCGTCTGGATCGCCGGCGGCCTCGCCAAGGGCGCCACCTTCGACGAACTGGTCACCGCCTCGGCACCCCGGCTGCGCGGGGTGGTCCTGATGGGCGCCGACCGGGCGCTCATCCGGGAAGCCCTGGCGCGACACGCGCCGGAGGTACCGGTCGTGGACCTCGACCGGACCGACACTGGGGCGATGCCGGCGGCGGTCCAGGAGGCGGCCCGGCTCGCCCGGCCCGGGGACACCGTGCTGCTGGCCCCGGCGTGCGCCTCGATGGACATGTTCGTCAACTACAACAAGCGGGGCGAGGCGTTCGCGGAGGCCGTCCGCGCCCTCGCCGCCGAGCGCGCCTGATCCGGACACCGGGTCCGGGCCGCGCCGGGCACGACCGGAGGGGACAGCGACATGCGGGTCAGTGACACCGCCGCGCACGCGCCGCACCGCGCCCTGGGCCTCGCGTCGCGCGGCCGGACCGCGGGACCGGCCCGGCCGCCGGCCGCCCGGGGCGGTGCGGGCGCCGGCCGGACCCGCCGTCCCTCCGCCCCCCGGTCGGGCCCGCCGCGCGGCAACCGGCTGCGCGCCGCCTACGAGCGCGCCCGCCGGGCCTGGGACCGCCCGCTCACCGCGTACTACGTGATCCTCGGCGCCGGGCTGCTGATCACCGTGCTGGGCCTGGTGATGGTCTACTCGGCGTCCATGATCAAGGCGCTGGAGCTGTCGCTGCCCGCCTCCTACTTCTTCCGCAAGCAGTTCCTCGCCGCCGCCATCGGCACCGGACTGCTGCTCTTCGCCTCCCGGGTGCCCGCCAAGCTGCACCGGGCGCTCGCCTACCCGCTGCTGGTCGGCACGATCTTCCTGATGATCCTGGTGCAGATCCCCGGGATAGGGCACGCGGTCAACGGCAACCAGAACTGGATCTATCTGGGCGGCCCCTTCCAGCTCCAGCCCAGCGAGTTCGGCAAGCTGGCGCTGATCCTCTGGGGCGCCGACCTGCTCGCCCGCAAGCAGGACAAGCGGCTGCTCACCCAGTGGAAGCACCTGCTGGTCCCGCTGGTCCCGGTCGCCTTCCTGCTGCTGGGACTGATCATGCTCGGCGGTGACATGGGCACCGCGATCATCCTGACCGCCATCCTCTTCGGCCTGCTCTGGCTGGCCGGCGCCCCCACCAGCCTCTTCGCCGGGGTGCTCACGGTGGCCGCCACCATCGGCGCCGTACTGATCAAGACCAGCCCCAACCGGATGGGCCGGCTCGCCTGCATCGGCGCCACCGAACCGGGCCCCGGCGACTCCTGCTGGCAGGCGGTGCACGGGATCTACGCCCTGGCCTCGGGCGGACTCTTCGGCTCCGGACTCGGCGCCAGTGTGGAGAAATGGGGCCAACTGCCCGAGCCACACACGGACTTCATCTTCGCCATCACCGGGGAGGAACTGGGCCTGGCGGGGACGCTGTCGGTACTCGCCCTCTTCGCGGCTCTAGGCTATGCGGGTATTCGCGTGGCCGGACGCACGGAGGACCCCTTCGTGAGATACGCCGCGGGAGGCGTCACCACCTGGATCACGGCCCAGGCCGTGGTCAACATCGGCGCGGTGCTCGGACTGCTGCCGATCGCCGGGGTGCCCCTGCCGCTGTTCTCGTACGGGGGGTCGGCCCTGCTGCCGACCATGTTCGCCGTCGGACTGCTCATCGCCTTCGCGCGTGAGGAGCCCGCCGCGAGAGCGGCCCTGGCCATGCGGCAGCCCCGGTGGGGCAGACGGGCCGGGCTGAGTTGGAAGTCGATGCGACGGCGCGTGACGAAGCGCACGTCCGGAGAGCGGTGAATTTCGGTGCATGTCGTACTCGCCGGTGGGGGGACCGCCGGCCACATCGAGCCGGCGCTCGCCCTGGCGGACGCCCTGCGGAGGCAGGACCCGACCGTGGGGATCACGGCCCTCGGCACGGAGCGGGGTCTGGAGACCCGGCTGGTGCCCGAACGGGGTTACGAGCTGGCGCTCATCCCGGCCGTGCCGCTGCCGCGCAAGCCGACCCCGGAGCTGATCACCGTCCCCGGCCGGCTGCGCGGCACCATCAAGGCGGCCGAGCAGATCCTGGAGCGCACCAAGGCCGACTGCGTGGTCGGCTTCGGCGGCTATGTGGCCCTGCCCGGCTATCTGGCGGCCAAACGGCTCGGGGTGCCGATCGTGGTGCACGAGGCCAACGCCCGCCCCGGGCTGGCCAACAAGATCGGTTCCCGGTACGCGGCCGGGGTCGCCGTCGCCACCCCCGACAGCAAGCTCCGGGGCGCCCGCTACATCGGCATCCCGCTGCGGCACACCATCGCCACCCTGGACCGCGCCCGGGTCCGCCCCGAGGCGCGCGCCGCCTTCGGGCTCGACCCCAACCTGCCCACCCTGCTGGTCTCCGGCGGCTCCCAGGGCGCCCGGCGGCTCAACGAGGTGATCCAGCAGGTCGCCCCGGTGCTCCAGCGCTCCGGCATCCAGATCCTGCACGCGGTCGGCCCCAAGAACGAGCTCCCGCACGTCGACAACATGCCCGGCATGCCGCCGTACGTCCCGGTGCCCTACGTGGACCGGATGGACCTGGCCTACGCGGCGGCCGACATGATGCTCTGCCGGGCCGGCGCGATGACCGTGGCGGAGCTCTCCGCCGTCGGACTGCCCGCCGCCTACGTCCCGCTGCCGATCGGCAACGGTGAACAGCGGCTCAACGCCCAGCCGGTGGTCAAGAAGGGCGGCGGACTCCTGGTGGACGACGCCGAGCTGACGGCCGACTGGGTGCAGTCCCAGGTCCTCCCGGTGCTGGCCGACCCGCACCGGCTGTACGAGATGTCCCGCGCCGCCGCCGAGTTCGGCCGCCGGGACGCCGACGACCTGCTCGTCGGCATGGTGCACGAGGCGATCCAGCAGGCTCGCCGCTAGGGCCCCGCGTCCGGACCGGGGCCGGGCCGGGGCGGCATCCGGACCACAGGCCCCGGACCCGGACCCGGGGGCCGGCCGGGACCGGCCGGCCATGAACGGAAGGCAGGGAGCATGGCCGGACCGACCACCACCCGGCGCGGAGCGGGCCGGAAGCCCGCCGGCGCGTCGGCCCGGCCCGTGCGCCGCCCTCCGGCGCCCCGCGCCCCCCGGGCGCCCCGGCGGCACCGGTTCGGCCGCCGCCCGCTGCTGCTGCTCGCCGGCGTCCTGCTCGTGGTCACCGGGGTGCTCTGGCTGCTGTACGGCTCCGCCTGGCTGCGGGTGGACCGGGTGACCGTCTCCGGCACCCGGGTGCTGAGGCCCCAGGAGGTCACCGAGGTCGCCGCCGTGCGGCTCGGCCGCCCGCTCGCCGCCCTGGACACCGACGCCGTCGCCGGCCGGCTGAGCCGTGAACTCCCGCGCGTCGCCACGGTGGAGGTGGACCGGGAGTGGCCGGGCACGGTCGCGCTCAGGGTGACCGAGCGCAAGCCGGTGCTGCTGCTCCGCAAGGACGACCGGTACACCGAAGTGGACGCCGGGGGTGTGCGGTTCGCCACGTCCCGTCAGGCGCCGGCCGGGGTCCCGGTGCTCGAACTGACCGCCCGCGCGCGGGGCATCGCCGCCCGGCGCTTCTCCGCCGACCGGCTCACCCGGGAGGCGGTCCGGGTGGCGGGCGACCTGCCGGCCCCGGTGGCCAGGGCCACCCGGACGGTCAGGCTCGCCTCGTACGACTCCATCACCCTGGAACTGGCCGGCGGCCGGACCGTGGTCTGGGGCAGCGGCGAGAACGGCGGCGCGAAGGCCCGGGCGCTCACCGCGCTGATGAAGGCGGCGCCCGGAGCGGCGCACTTCGATGTGAGTGCGCCCACCGCCCCCGCCGTGGCGCGGAGTTGACGCGCATAAGCGCTGGCCAGCACCCTGGTTGGGCAGCGCTCAGGTTGATCACATAGGGTGAAAAGAAAAACGGGAGGTTCGGCGTGTTCGTTGAACGCGCGCCGCTTGTCGACTTAGTGTCCTGTTCGGAGAGTCCAACGAACAGTCACACTGGTAACCCTAAACTTCACCTTTAGGGTTTGGGTCGGCGTTCCGGACCGTCCCATCGGCATCCGTCGTCGCGACGCGTCAACCACAGCGGAGCGGCGACACGTAAATCGAGGCGAGAGGCCTTCGACGTGGCAGCACCGCAGAACTACCTCGCAGTCATCAAGGTCATCGGTGTCGGCGGCGGTGGTGTCAATGCCATCAACCGAATGATCGAGGTCGGTCTCAAGGGCGTCGAGTTCATCGCCATCAACACGGACGCACAGGCCCTGTTGATGAGCGACGCCGACGTCAAGCTGGACGTCGGCCGGGAACTCACCCGCGGCCTCGGCGCCGGCGCCAACCCGGCGGTCGGCCGGAAGGCGGCAGAGGACCACCGCGAGGAGATCGAGGAGGTCCTCAAGGGGGCCGACATGGTCTTCGTCACCGCCGGCGAGGGCGGCGGCACCGGCACCGGCGGCGCCCCCGTGGTCGCCAACATCGCCCGCTCGCTGGGCGCCCTCACCATCGGCGTGGTCACCCGCCCCTTCACCTTCGAGGGCCGGCGCCGCGCCAACCAGGCGGAGGACGGCATCGCGGAACTCCGCGAAGAGGTCGACACCCTCATCGTCATCCCCAACGACCGGCTGCTGTCCATCTCGGACCGCCAGGTCAGCGTGCTCGACGCGTTCAAGTCCGCCGACCAGGTGCTGCTCTCCGGCGTCCAGGGCATCACCGACCTCATCACCACCCCCGGCCTGATCAACCTGGACTTCGCCGACGTCAAGTCGGTCATGTCCGAGGCCGGTTCGGCCCTGATGGGCATCGGCTCGGCCCGCGGCGACGACCGCGCGGTGGCCGCCGCCGAGATGGCCATCTCCTCGCCGCTGCTCGAAGCGTCCATCGACGGCGCCCGGGGCGTGCTGCTCTCCATCTCCGGCGGCTCGGACCTCGGTCTCTTCGAGATCAACGAGGCCGCCCAGCTGGTCAGCGAGGCCGCCCACCCCGAGGCCAACATCATCTTCGGTGCCGTCATCGACGACGCCCTGGGTGACGAGGTCCGGGTCACCGTCATCGCGGCCGGCTTCGACGGCGGCCAGCCGCCGGCCCGCCGGGACAACGTCCTCGGCTCCACCCCGGCCAAGCGCGAGGAGCCGGCGCCGCCGGCCCGCGCCACCGAGCCGGCCCGCCCGCTCGGCGGCCTCGGCACCGTGCCGGCCCGCGAGGAGACCCCGGCTCCGGCAACCCCCGAGCCCGCCCCGGCGGCGAACGAGAGCCTGCCGTCCAGCACCCCGCCGGCCGTGCCCACGGCCCGCCCGTACCCGGACACCCAGGCCGAAGAGCTGGACGTCCCGGACTTCCTGAAGTGACCCCGTGATAGGACAGCACGACTCCGAGAGCGGCGCCCACTTCGCCTTCACCGACCGGTGGGGCGGGGTGAGCGCCGCTCCGTACGACGAGCTCAATCTCGGCGGCGCGGTGGGGGACGACCCCGCCGCCGTCACCACCAACCGTGAGCTGGCCGCCAAGGCGCTCGGCCTCGACCCCGGCCGGGTCGTCTGGATGAACCAGGTGCACGGCCGGGACGTCGCCGTGGTGGACGGACCCTGGCCGGCGGACACCCCGGTGCCCGCCGTGGACGCGGTGGTCACCGCCCGGCGCGGCCTCGCCCTCGCGGTGCTCACCGCCGACTGCGTGCCGGTCCTGCTGGCCGACCCGGTCGCGGGCGTGGCCGGGGCGGCGCACGCCGGACGGCCCGGGATGGTCGCCGGGGTGGTCGCGGCGACGGTCGCGGCGATGGTCCGGCTGGGCGCCGAGCCCGCCCGGCTGATCGCCCGCACCGGACCCGCCGTCTGCGGCCGCTGCTACGAGGTGCCCGCCGCGATGCGCGACGAGGTCGCCGCCGCCGAACCGGCCGCCCGGGCCGAGACCGGCTGGGGCACCCCGGCGGTGGACGTCGCCGCCGGCGTGCACGCCCAGCTCCGCGCGCTCGGCGTGCGCGACCCGCGCTCCTCCGGGATCTGCACCCGGGAGTCGGCCGACCACTACTCGTACCGGCGCGACCGCACCACCGGCCGGCTCGCCTCGTACGTCTGGAACGCGGAGGCGGGGGCGTGAGCGGGGAGCCGATCCAGGGCGCCGGGGCGCCGGGCGAGAGCAATGAGACCGGGGAGCCCGGTGAAACCGGTGACCTGACGGAGCGCCGGGCCGAGCTCGCCGGCAACCTCGCGCGGGTGGAGGAGCGGATCGCCGCCGCCTGCGCGGCCGCCGGCCGCCGCCGCGAGGACGTCACCCTCATCGTGGTCACCAAGACCTACCCGGCGAGCGATGTACGGCTCCTCCATGAGCTGGGCGTCCGTCAGGTGGCGGAGAACCGGGACCAGGACGCCGCGCCGAAGGCCGCCGCCTGCGCGGACCTGGACCTCACCTGGCACTTCGTGGGCCAGTTGCAGACCAACAAGGTCCGTTCGGTGGCGGGTTACGCTCAGTTCGTGCAGTCGGTCGACCGGTTGAAGCTCGTGGGCGCACTCTCCACCGCGGCGGTGCGCGCCGGGCGCGAACTGGGGCTTCTGCTCCAGGTGGCGCTGGACGCCGAGGCCGCCGGGCGCGGGGAGCGCGGCGGCGTCGGACCGGACGGAGTGGCCGAGTTGGCCGACGCGGTGGCCGCCGCCCCGGGGCTCCGGCTCGGCGGGCTGATGACGGTCGCGCCGCTGGCCGGACCGTACGCGGGACGTCAACGGGCCGCGTTCGACCGACTGGTGGAAATCTCGGCCCGCCTGCGCCTCGACCACCCGGCTGCCACCATGGTCTCGGCGGGGATGAGCGCGGATCTGGAGGACGCCGTGGCGGCCGGGGCGACACATGTACGCATCGGTACGGCGGTACTCGGAGTCCGTCCCCGGCTCGGGTAACGTCGCGAAGCAAGTCGGACCACAGCAGAAAATATGGTCATTTCCGTCAAACGGCGGAGGGACCCCGTGGATCGCGGGCACTCGGTGACGTTGCCGACGTTGCCGATCCACCACAGAGCGGAGGACTCAGAGCATGGCCGGCGCGATGCGCAAGATGGCGGTCTACCTCGGCCTCGTGGAGGACGATGGGTACGACGGCAGGGGCTTCGACCCCGACGACGACTTCGAACCCGAGCTGGAACCCGAGCCCGACCGGCACCGCCACCAGCCTCCGCACCAGGCCGTCCACCAGCCCGCGCCGGCCGCCGCCCACGCGGGCGGACCGGCCGCCCACCCGGTCGCGCACCCCTCCTCGGTGGCGACCGAACGCGAAGAGCCCCCGCGGGTGGTGGCCCAGCCGCCCGCCCAGCGCGAGCCCGTTCCGCTTCCCCTCGAAAGCGGACGTCCGGCGCGAATCGCCCCCGTGGCATCCATCACACCTGAACGCCCGAGCCTGGAGAAGAACGCACCGGTGATCATGCCCAAGGCCGTGTCCGAGCGGGAGCCGTACCGCATCACCACGCTGCACCCCCGGACCTACAACGAGGCCCGTACCATCGGGGAACACTTCCGCGAGGGCACTCCAGTGATCATGAATCTGACCGAGATGGACGACACCGACGCGAAGCGACTTGTCGACTTTGCAGCCGGTCTGGTCTTCGGTCTGCATGGCAGCATTGAGCGCGTGACGCAGAAGGTGTTCTTGTTGTCGCCTGCTAACGTCGATGTCACGGCGGAGGACAAGGCCCGCATCGCAGAGGGCGGATTCTTCAACCAGAGCTGAGAGCACGACACCGGAATCGGCCGGCCGCACGGCCGGCGCATGAGAGCCAGGGGAGAGGGAAGCGCGGGATGGGCGTGGCGCTGCAGGTGATCTACATCGCGCTGATGTGCTTCCTCATCCTGCTGATCTTCCGACTGGTCATGCAGTACGTCTTCCAGTTCGCCCGTTCATGGGAACCCGGGAAGGCGATGGTGGTCGTTCTGGAGGCCACCTACACTGTCACCGATCCACCACTGAAACTTCTGCAGCGGTTCATTCCGCCGCTGCGTCTCGGGGGTGTGGCACTCGACCTGTCCTTCTTCGTTCTGATGATCATCGTCTACATCCTGATCACCGTCGTGAACACCTTCGCGATGAGGGTGTGAGGGTCCCAGGTGTAGCCCAGGTGTAGAGCGATACCGGTCCTGCCGACTGCCGACGACTACTAGAGGTGAAGAAGAGATGCCGTTGACTCCCGAGGATGTGCGGAACAAGCAGTTCACGACCGTCCGCCTCCGAGAGGGCTATGACGAGGACGAGGTCGACGCCTTCCTCGACGAGGTCGAGGCCGAGTTGACGCGTCTGCTGCGGGAGAACGAGGACCTGCGCGCCAAGCTGGCAGCCGCCACGCGCGCGGCCGCGCAGAATCAGCAGAACCAGCAGCAGGGCATGCGCAAGCCTCCGGAGCAGCAGGAGCGGCCGAACGGTCCCGGCGCTCCGGTGCCCGCCGCCATATCCGGACCCCCGGTCCAGCAGCAGCCGCCGCAGATGGGTCCGCCCCAGCTGCCGGGAGGCGCGCCTCAGCTGCCGGCCGGTCCCAGTCACGGTGGTCCGCAGGGCCATGGCGGCCCGCAGGGCCATGGCGGCCCGCAGGGCCACGGCGGTCCGCAGGGGCCGCACGGACCCATGCAGGGCGGCCCGATGGGCGGTCCGATGGGTCAAGGGGGCCCGATGGGCCAGGGCATGGGCGGCCCCATGGGTGGTCCGATGGGCGGCCACGGTCCGCAGATGCCGCAGCCCGGTCAGGCTCCCGGTGGCGACAGCGCCGCCCGGGTGCTCTCGCTCGCCCAGCAGACCGCCGACCAGGCGATCGCGGAGGCCCGTTCCGAGGCCAACAAGATCGTCGGTGAGGCCCGGTCGCGCGCCGAGGGCCTGGAGCGGGACGCCCGCGCCAAGGCCGACGCGCTGGAGCGGGACGCCCAGGAGAAGCACCGCGTCGCCATGGGCTCGCTGGAGTCGGCCCGTGCCACCCTGGAGCGCAAGGTCGAGGACCTGCGGGGCTTCGAGCGGGAGTACCGCACGCGGCTGAAGTCGTACCTGGAGAGCCAGCTGCGCCAGCTGGAGACCCAGTCGGACGACTCGCTGGCCCCGTCGCGGACGCCGGCCGCCGCCTCGCTGCCGCCGTCGCCGTCGATGGCCCCGGCGGGTGCGGGTGCCCCGTCCTACGGGTCCAACCCGTCGCCCATGGGCGGCAACCCGAACGGGATGGGCGGTGCTCCGTCGTACGGCGGGCAGCAGCAGATGTCGCCCGCGATGACCCAGCCGATGGCACCGGTGCGGCCGCAGGCGCCGCAGCCGATGCAGCAGGCGCCTTCGCCGATGCGTGGGTTCCTGATCGACGAGGACGACAACTAGTCGGTCCGTGCAGGTGGTAGGGCCGGGCCCGGAACGCTTGTTCCGGGCCCGGCCCTTTTGTGTGTGCGGTGCGGTGCGCTGCCGTGCGGGGCGCGGTGGTGTGGGGTGCGCGCCCTGGTGGGTGGGGCGTTGCGGTTCTGCGCGCGGTGCGCCTTGTGGGTGGGGCGTCGCGGTTGCTTGGGCGGTGCGTGTCCGGGGTGCGTTGCGCTTGTGTGCGCGGTGCGGGTGGGGTGCTGCCGGTGGGGTGGGGGCGTGGCCCCTCCGGGCTCACCTCCTCGGAGCCGGCGGAACAACCGTTACCGGGATGAGTGGGCCGGGTATTACCGCCGTCTCCTGCGGGGGCGACCCTGGGCGCCCCCACCCCGGGCCGTCACTCACGTGTCCGTGCGTGGGTGGCCGAGCCCTCCTCCGGATGTCTGTCTGTACGGGGAAGGCCCCCCGCGGGTGAGTCGCGGGGGGCCTTCCGGGGGTGGGTCACGCCTTGTGGAGGCGGAAGGTGAGGGAGAGGGGTTCGTCGGTGAAGGGGGGGCCGTAGGAGTCGTCGGCCGGGCCGGTGGCGAAGTCGGTGGCGAGCACCTCGTCCGCGATCAGGGTCGCGTGGTCGGCCAGGGCTGAGGCGACCTCGGGGTCGGCGGACTCCCAGCGCAGGGCGATGCGGTCCGCGACGTCGAGGCCGCTGTTCTTGCGGGCCTCCTGGATCAGGCGGATGGCGTCGCGGGCCAGGCCGGCGCGGCGGAGCTCGGGGGTGATCTCCAGGTCCAGGGCGACCGTGGCGCCGGAGTCGGAGGCGACCGACCAGCCCTCGCGGGGGGTCTCGGTGATGAAGACCTCCTCGGGGGTGAGGGTGATGGTCTCGCCGTTGACGTCGAGGGTGGCCCCGCCGGTGCGGAGGGCGGCGGAGAGGGCGGCGGCGTCGGTGGCGGCGACGGCCTTGGCCACGTCCTGGACGCCCTTGCCGAAGCGCTTGCCGAGGGCGCGGAAGTTCGCCTTGGCCGTCGTGTCGACCAGGGAGTCGCCGACCTCGGAGAGGGAGGCGAGCGAGGAGACGTTGAGCTCCTCGGTGATCTGGGTCCGGAGGTCGGGCGAGAGGGCCGTGAAGCCGGTGGCCGCCACCAGGGCGCGGGAGAGCGGCTGGCGGGTCTTGACGCCGGACTCGGCGCGGGTCGCCCGGCCGAGCTCGACCAGCCGTCGGACCAGGTCCATCTGGGCGGAGAGCTCCGGGGAGATCGCGGCCCGGTCGGCCTCGGGCCAGCTGGTGAGGTGGACCGACTCGGGGGCGTCCGGGGTGACCGGGACGACCAGGTCCTGCCAGACCCGCTCGGTGATGAAGGGAGTGAGCGGGGCCATCAGGCGGGTGATGGTCTCGACCACGTCGTGCAGGGTGCGCAGCGCGGCCTTGTCGCCCTGCCAGAAGCGGCGGCGGGAGCGGCGTACGTACCAGTTGGAGAGGTCGTCGACGAAGGCGGAGAGCAGCTTGCCGGCTCGCTGGGTGTCGTACGCCTCCAGGGCCGAGGTCATCCCGTCGGTGAGCGAGTGCAGCTCGGAGAGGAGCCAGCGGTCCAGCACCGGGCGGTCGGCCGGGGCCGGGTCGGCGGCGGAGGGGGCCCAGCCGGCGGTGCGGGCGTAGAGGGCCTGGAAGGCGACGGTGTTCCAGTAGGTGAGGAGCGTCTTGCGGACGACCTCCTGGATGGTGCCGTGGCCGACCCGGCGGGCCGCCCAGGGGGAGCCGCCGGCCGCCATGAACCAGCGGACGGCGTCGGCGCCGTGCTGGTCCATGAGCGGGATGGGCTGGAGGATGTTGCCCAGATGCTTGGACATCTTGCGGCCGTCCTCGGCCAGGATGTGGCCGAGGCAGACGACGTTCTCGTAGGCGGACTTGTCGAAGACCAGGGTGCCGACGGCCATCAGGGTGTAGAACCAGCCGCGGGTCTGGTCGATGGCCTCGGAGATGAACTGTGCGGGGTAGCGCTGCTCGAACAGTTCCTTGTTGCGGTAGGGGTAGCCGTACTGGGCGAACGGCATGGAGCCGGAGTCGTACCAGGCGTCGATGACCTCGGGGACGCGGGTGGCGGTCTCCCGGCAGGTCGGGCAGGGGAA
This sequence comes from Streptomyces pyxinae, assembly GCF_024756275.1. Classification (GTDB taxonomy): domain Bacteria; phylum Actinomycetota; class Actinomycetes; order Streptomycetales; family Streptomycetaceae; genus Streptomyces; species Streptomyces pyxinae. The sequence goes on from NZ_JANUGQ010000008.1 coordinate 188,001, forward strand.
GGTGACGTCGTCGATGAACGGCCGGTGCGGGTCGAGGCCCGACTGGTCGGTGCCGGTCAGCTCGGACAGCTCGGCGAGCGAGCCCACGCAGGTGAGGTGGTCGTCGGCGCAGCGCCAGAGGGGGAGCGGGGTACCCCAGTAGCGGTTGCGGGAGAGCGCCCAGTCGACGTTGTTGGTGAGCCAGTCCCCGAAGCGGCCGTGCTTGACCGACTCCGGGAACCAGTTGGTGTTCTCGTTCTCCGCGAGCAGGCGGTCCTTGACGGCGGTGGTGCGGATGTACCAGGACGGCTGGGCGTAGTAGAGCAGCGCGGTGTGGCAGCGCCAGCAGTGCGGGTAGCTGTGCTCGTACGGGACGTGCCGGAAGAGCAGGCCCCGGGCGTCCAGGTCGGCGGTGAGGGCCTCGTCGGCCTTCTTGAAGAAGACGCCGCCGACCAGCGGGACGTCCTCCTCGAAGGTGCCGTCCGGGCGGACCGGGTTGACCACCGGCAGGCCGTAGGCGCGGCAGACCTTGAGGTCGTCCTCACCGAAGGCGGGGGACTGGTGGACCAGACCCGTACCGTCCTCGGTGGTGACGTACTCGGCGTTGACGACGAAGTGGGCCGGCTCACCGAAGGGGACCAGCTCGAAGGGGCGCCGGTAGGTCCAGCGCTCCATCTCGGCGCCGGTGAAGCTCTGGCCGGTGGGCTCCCAGCCCTCGCCGAGCGCCTTCTCCAGGAGGGGTTCCGCGACGACCAGCTGCTCCGTGCCGTCGGTGGCGACGACGTACCGGACGTCGGGGTGGGCGGCGACGGCGGTGTTGGAGACCAGGGTCCAGGGGGTCGTCGTCCAGACCAGCAGGGCGGCCTCGCCGGCGAGCGGGCCGGAGGTGACCGGGAAGCGGACGAAGACGGAGGGGTCGACCACCGTCTCGTACCCCTGGGCCAGCTCGTGATCGGAGAGCCCGGTGCCGCAGCGGGGGCACCAGGGGGCGACCCGGTGGTCCTGGACCAGCAGTCCCTTGTCGAAGATCTGCTTGAGCGACCACCAGACGGACTGGATGTACTCCGGGTCCATGGTCCGGTAGGCGCCGTCGAGGTCGGTCCAGTAACCCATGCGGGTGGTGAGCTCCGCGAAGGCGTTGGTGTGGCGGGTCACCGACTCCCGGCACTTGGCGTTGAACTCGGCGATGCCGTACGCCTCGATGTCCTTCTTGCCGGAGAAGCCCAGCTCCTTCTCGACGGCCAGCTCGACCGGCAGGCCGTGGCAGTCCCAGCCGGCCTTGCGGGCGACGTGGTAGCCGCGCATGGTGCGGAAGCGGGGGAAGACGTCCTTGAAGACCCGGGCCTCGATGTGGTGGGCGCCGGGCATGCCGTTGGCGGTGGGCGGGCCCTCGTAGAAGACCCACTCGGGGCGGCCCTCGGACTGCTCCAGGCTCTTGGCGAAGATCCTGCTCTCGCGCCAGAAGTCGAGCACGGCGTGTTCGAGCGCGGGCAGGTCGACCTGGGCGGGCACCTGGCGGTACTGCGGCATTCGGGTCCTCCGGCGGACTGTTCGTCGTTCCGTCCGGAGGGACGAGAGCCGGTCTGCTCCCGCGGTACCACCCTCCTTGGCCCCGGGCTGGCGCCCCGGGCCCCCTCATTGGGGTCGCGATGCCGGTTCTACTGACCGCGCGGGGATCCCGGCGGCGTTCTTCCGGCGGCTCCGGGGTGATGCTTCACGCCGGGCTCGCCTCCGGGCTCACACCGTCCCCGGATCGCTCTTGGCCGCTCGCGGCGCTACTCGGCCCCATCCGCGCCTTTCGCTGGGGCCAAGTGTACGGGCCCGGCGGGCGGGCGGCGGAATGGTTCACGGGGCCGGGCGCGCACCGGGAAGTGACCCGAATGGGCACCCGGGGGCGCGTCGGTCCCGGGCGGGCGCCCCCGGCGCGGATTACCCGGCGGGGAGCGGGGCACAACGGATGCAGGCTCGTCCCGTGGCACCGGGGGCGCTCCGGACCGGCGGCGTGCCCCGTTGCCGCGAGGCTGGAGTCGATTTATCGTCCCAGCACGGTGCGCGAGCAAGATCACAAAATGTGAAGGGGCCGCGGCATGGTGGCGAAGAAGACCGCCGTACGGAAGACCTCCCCCGCGGCCCCGGACGACAAGCCGGGCCCGGTGAGGAGAGCCCCCGAGGAGCCCGCGGAGCGGGTGGTGGACGCGCCGGCCGCGCGGAAGACGCCGGGGAAATCGGTGGGGAAGGCGCCGGGGAAGACGGCCGGGACGACAGCGGGGAAGAAGGCGGCCGGGAAGGCCGCGGAGAAGGCCGCTCCCGCGGCCCCGAGGGCGGCCGAGGCCGCGCGGCAGACAGGAGCCGACACCGTGACAGCCAAGAAGACGGCGGATGTGACCTCGGCGGACGCCTCCGGCGCGCCGGAGGCCGGCACGGCCGGGACCGCCCCCGGGGAACTCGCGGTCCGACCGGGGGAGGACCCCTGGAGCCCGGAGGAGGTGGCCGAGGCGCGGGCGGTCCTGCTGGCCGAGGTGACCCGGCTGGAGGCCGAGATCACCGCCTCCGAGCAGGCCCTCTCCGGGCTGATGCGGGACTCCGGCGACGGCGCCGGACAGGACGAGGCGGACACCGGCACCAAGAACGTCACCCGCGAGCACGAGCTGGCCATCGCCGCCAACGCCCGGGCCACCCTGGAGCAGGCCGGGCATGCTCTCCAGCGGCTGGACGCCGGGACGTACGGGCTCTGCGAGGTCTGCGGCAAGCCGATCGGCAAGGCGCGGATGCAGGCGTTCCCGCGCGCCACGCTCTGTGTGGAGGACAAGCAGAAGCAGGAGCGGCGGGGCTGAGGCCGGTTCCGGGCCGCGACCGGCGGGGACTGTGCCGGACGGGGTGTGCCGTACCCTCGTGCACAGTCGGGCTGGACGAGGTTGAGGGACTCACGTGGCAGAGGCGGAGCGCGTCATCGGTACGCCGGAGATGGACGACGAGGCCGTGGCGCCCGCCGGGCGGGGCAGGCGCCGGATCGCCGCCCTGATCGCGGTGGCCGTGGTCGCCTATCTGCTGGATCTCGGCAGCAAGATGCTGGTGGTGGCCCGGCTGGAGCACCACCGGCCGATCGAGGTGATCGGGGACCTGCTGCGCTTCCAGGCGGTCCGGAACCCCGGGGCGGCCTTCGGCATCGGTGAGGCGTTCACGGTGATCTTCACGGTGATCGCGGCGACGGTGATCGTGGTGATCGTCCGGCTGGCCCGGAAGCTCTACAGCCTCCCCTGGGCGATCGCGCTCGGGCTGCTGCTCGGCGGCGCGCTGGGCAATCTCACCGACCGGATCTTCCGCGCGCCCGGCGTGTTCAAGGGCGCGGTGGTGGACTTCATCGCCCCGGCGCACTTCGCCGTCTTCAATCTGGCGGACTCCGCGATCGTCTGCGGCGGCTTCCTGATCGTGATCCTCTCCTTCCGGGGGCTGGACCCGGACGGGACCGTGCACAAGGACTGAGGGCGGGAGCCCTTCTGACCGGTGGCCGCTGGTCGGTCCGGCTGTGGCCGGTGGCCGCTGGTCGGTCGGCTGTGGCTGATGGCCGCTGGTCGGTCGGCTGTGGCTGATGGCCGGTGGGTGATGCGCCGTGGCCGGTGCCCATGGGTGGCGCGCTGTGACCGGTGAGCGGTGCGCCGTGGCCGGTGCCCATGGGTGGCGCGCTGCCGGTGGGTGAGTGGTGGTCGCGGCCGTTCCGGGTTGCTGCCCGCCGGTTCCGTCGTCTCTTCTGTCTCTTCGCGGTGCCGCCGGCCCGGGGGCCCCGGGGCCCGGGGTGTGAGGGGCCGGGCGGGGCGGTGGGGGCGGCAAGGCATACTCGACGGGTGAGCACAGTTCCCGAGATCCGCACCCTGCCCGTCCCCGATGGCCTGGAGGGCGAGCGCGTCGACGCCGCCATCTCCCGGATGTTCGGGTTCTCCCGTACCAAGGCGGCCGAGCTGGCCGCCGCCGGGAAGGTGCTGGTGGACGGGGCCGTGGTCGGCAAGTCCGAGCGGGTCAGCGGGGGTGCCTGGCTGGAGGTCGAGATGCCCGGGGCGCCCGCGCCGGTGCAGATCGTGGCGGAGCCCGTGGAAGGCATGGAGATCGTCCACGACGACGACGACATCGTGGTGATCGTCAAGCCGGTCGGCGTGGCCGCGCACCCCAGCCCCGGCTGGACCGGGACGACCGTGATCGGCGGGCTGGCCGCCGCCGGGTACCGGATCTCCACCTCGGGCGCGGCCGAGCGGCAGGGCATCGTGCACCGGCTGGACGTCGGCACCTCCGGGCTGATGGTGGTGGCCAAGTCGGAGCGGGCGTACACGCTGCTGAAGGCGCAGTTCCGGGACCGGGTGGTGGACAAGCGCTACCACGCGCTGGTGCAGGGCCACCCCGACCCGCTGAGCGGCACCATCGACGCCCCGATCGGGCGCCACCCGAACCACGATTACAAGTGGGCGGTCACCGCCGACGGGAAGCCGTCGGTGACCCACTACGACCTGATCGAGGCGTACCGGGCCGCCTCGCTGCTGGACATCAAGCTGGAGACCGGCCGCACCCACCAGATCCGGGTGCACATGTCGGCGCACCGGCACCCCTGTGTGGGCGACCTCACCTATGGCGCCGACCCGACCATGGCCAAGCGGCTGAAGCTCACCCGGCAGTGGCTGCACGCGGTGCGGCTCGGCTTCGAGCACCCGTCGGACGGGCGCTGGGTGGAGTTCGCCAGCACCTACCCGGACGACCTCCAGGGCGCCCTGGACCGGATCGCCGCGGAGAGCGCGTGACCGGTACGGCCCCGGGCTTCGCCGTCCGGGAGGCGCGGGACGAGGCGGACCGGCGGGCGTGCTTCGCGGTGCGCCGGGCGGTCTTCGTCACGGAGCAGGGCGTGCCCGAGGAACTGGAGTACGACGCCCACGACGCGACCGCCGTCCATGTGCTGGCCGTCCACGCGGCCGACGGGACCCCGCTGGGCACCGGCCGGCTGCTGTACGGCCCCGGTGCCGCCGGCCGGACCGGTGGCGCGGCGGGGGTCGGGGCGCTGGGCCGGCTGGCGGTGGACCGGGCGGCCCGGGGACTCGGCGTCGGGGTGGCGCTGGTACGGGCGATCGAGGAGGCGGCCCGGGCCCGGGGCCTGACCGCCGTGGACCTGCACGCCCAGACCCATGCGCTCGGCTTCTACGAGCGGCTGGGCTACGCCGCGTACGGCGGGGAGTTCCCGGACGCGGGCATTCCGCATCAGGCGATGCGCCGGGAGCTCTGAGCCCGGCCCCGGGTGGTCTCCCGGGGCCGCGACCCGGCGGGGTGCGCGGGTGGTCGTCGGCGTCGTCGGGGCCGGTCATGGCAGGGTGGAGGCCCTGATCGTCGTGGCCGTGAGGGCCGGAGGGGCACACCGTGGATCAATTGGCTCTGCTGCTCGTGCTGCTGCTGGGAGCGGTGGTGACCGTACCGCTCGGGGAGCGGCTGCGGTTGCCGGCGCCGGTGCTGATGACGCTGGCCGGCATCGTGCTGGCTCTGCTGCCGTTCGTGCCGAACGTGGAGATCCCGCCCGACTTCATCCTGCCGCTGGTGCTTCCGCCGCTGCTCTACGCGGCCGTGCAGCGCACCTCCTGGCGCCAGTTCGCGGCCAACAAGCGGCCGATCTTCCTGCTGGCGGTGGCGCTGGTGTTCGTCACCACGGCGGCGGTGGCCGCGGTGGCGAGCGCGGTGGTGCCCGGACTGCCGATCGCCGCCGCCGTGGCGCTGGGCGCGCTGGTCGCCCCGCCGGACCCGGTGGCCGCGACCGCCGTCGCCGGCTCGCTGGGGCTGCCCCGCCGGCTGGTCTCCATCCTGGAGGGCGAGGGACTGTTCAACGACGTGACCGCGATCACCCTGTACCACGTGGCGATCGGTGCGGCCGTGGGCGGCAGCTTCTCCTGGGGCGGGGCCGTCGGCGAGCTGGTGCTCTCCGCCGTGGTGGCGGTCGCGATGGGGATGGCGCTCGGCTGGATGACCACCAAGCTGATGGGGCTGCTCGGCGAGGCGGTGCTCCAGACCGGGCTGACCCTGCTGGTGCCGTTCGTCGCCTATGTGCTGGCCGAGGAGCTGCACGGCTCCGGGGTGCTGGCCGTGCTGGTGGTCGCGCTCTATCTGGCCGAGCACGCGGTGGACGCCGACGACGTGATGGGCCGGCTGGCCGGGCGGACGTTCTGGGAGATCGTCGACACCCTGGTCACCGGGATCGCCTTCGGGCTGATCGGGCTGGAGCTGCACAACGTCTTCGGCACCTCCGAGGGCCGGTTGCCCGAGATGCTGGGCTGGGGGGCGGTGGTGGTCGCCGTGGTGGTCGGCGTCCGGCTGCTCTGGCTGCTGCCGGCGACCTGGCTCGCCAAGCGGCTGCACACCCGCCGGGACGTGGAGGAGGAGATCCCGATGTCCTGGCGGGAGACCGTGGTCATGTGGTGGGCCGGGATGCGGGGCGTGGCCTCGGTGGCGCTGGCCCTCGCCATTCCGCTGACCATGGACGACGGGAACCCGTTCCCGGGCCGGGACGAGGTGGTGTTCATCGCCTTCTGCGTCATCATGGCGACCCTGGTCGTGCAGGGGCTCACCCTGCCGTTCCTGGTCCGCCGGCTCGGGGTACGGGCCGACACGGACGCGGAACGCGAGCTGGAGCGGGCGCTCGCGGTCCGGGCGGCCAAGGCGGCCAAGCGGCGGCTGAAGGAGATCGAGGAGGTCGAGGAGCTGCCGGAGGACCTCCAGGAGCGGCTTCAGCGCATCGCGTACGACGTGGGCGCGCGGATCAGCCCGGACATGGTGGACGAGGAGCGGCGCTCGGCCTTCGCCCAGCGGACCAAGCGGTTCAAGGCGATGCAGCGGATCCAGCAGGAGCTGATGTCGGCCGCCCGGCACGAGGTGCTGTCGGCCCGCCGTGAGCCGGGCGCCGACCCGGAGGTGGTGGACCGGGTGCTCCGCCAGCTGGACGTGCGCAGCCTGCGCTGAGGGCTCCGCCCGGGTACGAGTGCGGCCCGGCACCGGGGGTGTGTCCCTCCGGGGCCGGGCCGCGGTCTGTGGGAGCGGGATCGTGGGCGGGTCGGCCGCGATCCGTGGGGGAGCCGCGGGCGGGTCAGCCGCGGCCGGTGCGGACGGGTTCCCCGTACCGGGTGGCGCCGTCCTTCTCGTACGCCTCCTGCTCCTCGGTCTCGGCCTTCCGGAGGCCGGCGCGGACATACCGCTCGGAGTTGTTGCTGTGCACCTCGGAGGGGTGCGGCGGGCGGTCCGGCCACTGGTCGCCGGGGGGCGTCTCGGCGGCGGAGGTGGCGATCCGGGGGAGGGCGTACGGGTGTTCCTCGCAGAGCCAGGCGATCATCTGCTCGCGCACGGCGCACCGCACGGTCCAGATATCGTCGGCGTCCTTGGCGGTGACCACGGCGCGGACCTGGATGGTGCTGGGCGTGGTGTCGGTCACGGCGAGCGACCAGTCGCGGCCGTCCCAGGCGCTGCTCTCCCGCAGGATGCTCCGGAGCTTCTCGCGCATCCGGGCGACCGGGGCGGAGTGGTCCAGGTGGAAGAAGACCGTGCCGGTCATCTGCACACCGCCGCGCGACCAGTTCTCGAAGGGCTTGCTGGTGAAGTACGACACCGGCATGGTGATCCGGCGCTCGTCCCAGGTCCGTACCGCGAGGAAGGTCAGCGTGACCTCCTCGACCACGCCCCACTCGCCGTCCACCACCACGGTGTCTCCTATCCGGACCATGTCGCCGAAGGCGATCTGGAAGCCGGCGAAGAGGTTGCCCAGCGTCGACTGGGCGGCGACACCGGCGACGATGCCGATGACACCGGCCGAGGCCAGCATCGACGTACCGACGGTGCGGAAGTCGGGGAAGGTGAGCAGCATCGCCGCCACGGCCACCACGGCGACCACCGCCGTGACGATCCGCATGATCAGGGTGACCTGGGTACGCACCCGGCGCACCCGGGCGGCGTCCCGGGTGGCGGAGGCGTACCGGGCGTACGAGGACTCCACTATGGCCGCGGCGATCCGGATCACCAGCCAGGCGCTGGAGCCGATCAGCACCAGGGACAGGCCCTGGCCGATGCCGAGCGCGTGGTCTTTCACCGGTGACCAGCGGATCTGCCGGTAGGTGCCGCGCAGCAGGGCGGTCAGCACCACCACCTGGAGGGGGAGGCGGCAGCGCCGCAGCAGCCCCCAGAGCGGGGTCTCGTGGTGCCGGGCGTCGGCTCGGCGCAGCAGGACGTCGGCGAGGTAGCCGAACAGCAGCGTGAGCACGACCGAGCCACCGACGACGGTCAACGGGCGCAGTACGTTCTCCATGGCTCCGTAGCTAACTGGCAGGATGGCCGAATGGACATCATGCTCTTCCATTCGGTTCACGGTCTCGGCCCGGCGGTGGTGGCCGCAGCCGACCGGCTGCGCGCCGCCGGGCACCACGTGCGCGTGCCCGACCTGTTCGAGGGCCAAACCGCCGCCACCACCGAGGAGGGCATGACGATCAAGGACCGGATCGGCCAGGAGGAGCTGCTGCGGCGGGCGGTGGCGGCGGCCGCGCCCCACTCGGACCAGGGGCTGGTCTATGCCGGGTTCTCGCTGGGCGCGGCGCTCGCGCAGACCCTGGCGCTCGGTGACGAGAAGGCCCGTGGCCTGCTGCTTCTGCACGGTACGTCGGACCTGGCGGACGACGCCTCGGTGGACGGGCTGCCGGTGCAGCTGCATGTGGCGGACCCGGATCCGTTCGAGCCGGACGACTGGCTGAACGCCTGGTACCTGCGGATGCGGCGGGCCGGCGCCGATGTGGAGGTCTTCCGGTACGCGGGCGCCGGGCACCTCTACACCGACCCCGAACTGCCCGACCACGACGCGGAGGCGGCCGAGCGGACCTGGCGCACGGCGCTCGGGTTCCTGGCGAGTCTGTAGGGGAGGCGGCGGGGCCCGGGGCGTGGCCGGGCCCCGGCGCGGGGCGTGTTGTCAGACGACCGGGGCGGACGCCCGCTCCACCCGCTGGGTGCCGCTGAGCGTCCGGTAGGAGCGGGCCCAGGCGGTGGTGGCGTCGGGGCGCCGCTTGTCGGAGACCGTGTAGTAGTCCATCTGCGAGCGCTCGGCCGTGACATCCAGCACGCCGTAGCCGTGGTGGTCCATGTCCAGCCACTTCACATGGCGGTTGGCGCCCCGGAGCGCGGCCGTGGCGGCGACCGAGACGGTGCCCGGCGCCACGTGCAGCAGGTCGTCCAGGTTGTCCGAGGTGACCGAGGTCACCACGAACTCGGTCGCGGCGGAGCGGGAGAGCGGATAAGTGGCGGCCGTCACCGGCACGTCGTTGGCCCAGGCCATGTGGATGTCCCCGGTGAGGAACACGGTGTTGGCGATGGAGTGGCCGGTCAGATGGGCCAGCAGCTCCCGGCGGTCGTCGGTGTAGCCGTCCCACTGGTCCACGTTGATCGCCAGCCCGCCCTGCGGCAGCCCGAGCAACTCGGCGAGCGGGGCCAGCAGATGGGCGGGGAGCGCGCCGAAGGCCACCGGCGAGATCATCACCGAGGTGCCGACCAGTTTCCAGGTGGCGTCCGAGGCGAGCAGTCCGGCCTTCAGCCAGTCGAGCTGGGCCCGGCCGGTGATGCTGCGGGCGGGGTCGTCCACCGTCCCGCTGCCGATCCGCGCCTGCTGGTCGCGGAAGGAGCGCAGGTCGAGCAGGTGCAGATCGGCCAGCCGGCCGAAGCGCAGCCGCCGGTAGACGGTGCCCGCGGTGGAGGCGCGGACCGGCATCCACTCGAAGTACGCCTGTCTCGCCGCCGCCTGCCGGGCCGCCCAGTCGCCCTCGGCACCCGGGGTGTGGTTCTCGGCCCCGCCCGACCAGCTGTCGTTGGCGAACTCGTGGTCGTCCCAGATCGCGACGACCGGGTGCGCGGCGTGCAGCGCCTGGAGGGCCGGGTCGGTCTTGTAGGTGCCGTGCCGCAGCCGGTAGTCCGCGAGGCTCACGATCTCGTGCCGGGGTTCGTGCGGCCGTACGACGTACTTGGCGGCCGGGTACTGACCGCTGCCGTACTCGTAGATGTAGTCCCCGAGGTGCAGCACCGCGTCCAGGTCCGTGCGGGCGGCGAGATGCCGGTACGCCGAGAAGTGGCCGGACTCCCAGTTGGCGCAGGAGACCACGCCGAACCGGACGCCGGGCGTGGCGGTGTCGGCCGCCGGGGCGGTACGGGTACGGCCGGTGGCCGAGACGGCCGGGACCGGGCCGGTGCCGGCCGTGAAGCGGAACCAGTAGGACGTCTCCGGCCGCAGCCCCCGGACGTCGGCCTTGACGGTGTGGTCGGTGGTGGCCGTGGCGAGGACGGCGCCCCGGGCCACGGTGCGGGTGAAGGCCCGGTCCTCGGCCACCTCCCAGCGTACCTCGGTGTCCGCGCCCCGCCCGGAGCCGGGCAGGGCGTCGGGGGCGGGAGTGACGCGCGTCCACAGCAGGACGCCGTCGGGGAGCGGGTCGCCGGAGGCGATCCCGTGCAGGAAGACCGGCGTCTCGGCGGCGGTGGCCCCGGCGGCCCCGCCGGCGGGCACGGGAGCCGGACCGGGCAGGGCGGCGGCGAGCGCGGGTGCCGGAGCGGCGAGCGCCGGAGCGGCGACGGCGGTGGCCGCGGCGGCCCGGACGACCGCACGGCGGCTCGGCGTTGAAATGTCTACGTCACGACTGGTCACGGCCGATCAGATTACTGACCGGTATGTCGCACGAAAAGGTGAACGGGCGGACGAACCCGAAGAGTTCGTCCGCCCGTCCCTCCCCGTCCGCCCACCGCTCACCCACCGGGCCGGCAGACCCGGGCGAGGCAGGGACCGAGCCGACCGGGGCCGAGCGGGGGCCGTGCCGGCCGGGGCCGGGCCCGGTGCGGAGGCGTGCCCCGCCGGGACCCCGGGCCCCGGCCCCGGAGCCGTCAGCCCTTGAGGGCCTTGTCGACGGCCGTGGTGAACTCGGCGGCGGTCATGGGGGCGTTCTTGCCGCCCGCGTCGGTGACCGGCTTGCCGTCCATCCGCAGGCTGGGCGTACCGGTGACCCCGCTCTTGTCGAAGGTGGCGGACATCTTCATCGCCCAGGCGTCGAAGGTGCCGTCCTCGACGTTCTTCTTGAACTGCGCGTTGCCCTTGAGCGCCGGGACCGTGTCGGCGACCTCCAGCAGGTAGGAGTCCTTGGCGAACTTGTCGTCCGACTCCTCCGGGTGCCACTTGGCGGAGTAGAGCGCCGCCTTGAAGTCCAGGAAGGCGTCCGGGCTCACGTTCAGCGCCGCGCCGAGGGCGGACAGGGCGTTCTTGGAGCCCTGTCCGTTGGCGGCGTTGTCGATGAAGGTGGCGCCGATGTACTTGATCTTGTACTTGCCGGCCTCGACGTCCTTGTCGATCGTCGGGCCGACCCCCTGCTCGAAGACCGCGCAGACCGGGCAGCGGGAGTCCTCGTACAGCTCCAGCGTCTTCTTCGCCGCCGGCTTGCCGATCACGACGGTGGTGCCGTCGTCGCCGGTGGTGTTCTTGGGCGCGGTGACCTTGGCGTCCTTGGCCGCCTCCCACTGGGAGGGCTTGTTGTTCTGGACCACGGCGTAGCCGATGCCGCCGGCCAGGGCGAGGACGCCGACCACCGACAGGGCGACGATGATCTGCCGCCGCGTCTTGTCCTTCTTGGCCTGGCGCTCGCGCTCCAGGCGCAGTCGCTCGCGGGCCGCCGCCTTGTTGGCCTGGTTGTTCCGTGCACTCATGATCGTGAATCTCCGTGGGGAAGGGTGTGACGGGACGGGGGACCGTTCCGGCCGGGCGGCGCGGGCCGCTCGGCGGGCCGGCCGCTCAGACGGTGAGGGCCGGGCGGGGCGGTCCCCGCCGCCCCACGGAGTGGGTGAGGAGCCGGGTGCGCGCGGACGGGCGCGGCTCCCCGGCGGGTGACGGCCGCCGGCGCGCCGGCTCCCCGGGCGTCCCGGTGGCGGCCACCGCGAGCAGCAACGGCCGGAAGGCGCAGGCGGCGGCCGAGCGGGCCAGCGCGGCCAGGGCGCGTTCGCCGCGCCGCAGCCAGCCGGCGGCGAGCAGCCCGACCGAGACATGGACGGCCAGCAGCAGCCAGGGCAGGGCCGGGTCGGGGGAGTGCGGCAGGGCGGCCATCCCGCCCTCCGGCACGACCACCCCGGGCAGCGGGGCGCCGACCTGTCCGCCGCAGAGCACATCGACCCCGACCGCCCGCAGCGAGCCCGCCACGGGGCCGCCGGCCGGGCCGTAACAGACGTGCTGGCCGGCGGTGAAGACGGTGTCGGCGGCCAGCTCCAGCGGGATCAGCAGCGCCGCGATCCGCCCGAAGCCGCGCTCCCGGCCGGCCAGCGCCCAGGCGGCCGCGAAGACCCCGGCGGCGACGGCGGCCACCGTGCCCAGCGGCAGCGGCACCCGGGACAGCAGCACATGGGAGGCGACGGACAGCGTCACGGTCATCGCCGTGAAGAGCGCCGCCCGCAGCCCCCTGAGCCGGGTCCCGGATATGTCGTCCATCGCCGCAGAGTGTGCCACGCCCACCGGTAAGTGTCCCCTAAAGGGTCCCGCCCCCGGCCTTCCTCGGGAAGGAGCCGGGGGCGGGGGCGGGCGGGGGGAGGGGCCGGAGACCCGGGACCTGGCCGTCGCGGAGGAGCCGGAGTCCCGGGGTACGGCCGTCGCGGAGGAGCCGGAGCTCCGGGATGCGGCCGTCGCGGAAGAGCTCAGAGCCCCGGGATGCGGCCGTTGCGGAAGAGATCGACGAAGATCTGGTGATCGGCCCGCGCCCGGGCGCCGTAGTCGTGCGCGAAGTCGACCAGCATCGCCCCGAAGCCGTCCTCGTCGGCCGCGATCGCCGCGTCGATGGCCCGTTCGGTGGAGAACGGCACCAGCGAGTGGCCGCTCTCGTCGTCCGCCGCCGCGTGCATGGTGGCGGTGGCCCGGCCCAGGTCGGCGACGGTCGCCGCGATCTCCTCCAGCTCGTCGATGTCGGACCAGTCCAGGTCCACCGCGTACGGCGAGACCTCGGCCACCAGCTGACCGGCGCCGTCCAGCTCGGTCCAGCCCAGCCACGGGTCGGCGTGCGCCTGGAGGGCGCGCTGCGAGATCACCGTGCGGTGGCCCTCGTGGTGGAAGTAGCCGCGCACCGCCGGGTCGGTGATGTGCCGGGAGACCGCCGGGGTCTGCGCCTGCTTCAGGTAGATCACGACGTCGTTCTCCAGCGCGTCGCTGTTCCCCTCCAGCAGGATGTTGTACGAGGGGAGCCCGGCCGAACCGATGCCGATGCCGCGCCGGCCCACCACGTCCTTCACCCGGTACGAGTCGGGCCGGGCCAGGCTGGAGTCGGGCAGCGTCTCCAGATAGCCGTCGAAGGCGGCCAGCACCTTGTACCGGGTGGCCGCGTCCAGCTCGATCGCGCCGCCGCCCGGGGCGAACCGGCGCTCGAAGTCGCGGATCTCGGTCATCGACTCCAGCAGCCCGAACCGGGTCAGCGAGCGGGCCACCCGGAGCGCGTCCAGCAGCGGCCCGCCGGCGGTGTCCAGGGTGAAGGGCGGGACCTCGTCGTTCTTGGCGCCGGTGGCCAGCGCGTGGATCCGCTCCCGGTAGGCGGCGGCGAAGATCCGTACCAGTTCGGTGATCTGGTCGTCACCGAGCGCCTTGGCGTAGCCGATCAGCGCCAGTGAGGCGGAGAGCCGCTTGACGTCCCAGGTGAAGGGGCCGACGTACGCCTCGTCGAAGTCGTTGACGTTGAAGACCAGGCGGCCGTTGGCGTCCATGTAGGTGCCGAAGTTCTCGGCGTGCAGATCGCCGTGGATCCACACCCGGCCGGTCCGCTCGTCCAGGAAGGGACCGCCGTGCCGGTCCGCCTCCAGGTCCGCGTAGAACAGGCAGGCCGTGCCCCGGTAGAAGGCGAAGGCCGAGCCGGCCATCTTCCGGAATTTCACCCGGAACGCGGCCGGGTCGGCGGCCAGGAGCTCGCCGAAGGCGGTACCGAAGACGGTGAGAATCTGCTCACCGCGCTCCTCGGCGGTGAACTGGGGGACCGACATCGCGGGGTGCCTCCTGATGGGGCTGGTGCTGGACGTGCTCGGGGGTACTGCGGGCGCCGGACCGGGACGCACGGCCCGCGCCGGTGGCGGCGGAGCGCGAACGGCCCCGCCGGTCACGACGGGTGACCGCGCGCCCCCGCCGGTGACCGTGACGGACGCGGACGCCCTGCCGGTGTCCCCGGTGGGACGCGTACGCCCGCCACCGGGTCGCGGTGGGACGCGTACGCCCGTGCCGGTGATCCCGGCCGGACGGGCGCCCTGCCGGTGTCATGGCGGGGCGCGTACGTCCTGCCGGGCGCGGGGGCGCGTGCGCCGGTGCCGCTCACGGCCGGACGCGTACGTCCGCCGGGTCGCGGCGGAACGCGTGCGCCCGTGCCGATCATGGCGCCGGTGCTCATCGTCGTACACCGGGGTGACGGGCGGGCGGACGGGGTTGTTCCGGACGCCCGCCCTCCCCAACGCGTGGCCGAGCCCCCGAGTGCCCGGCGGCTGTCAGTGCCGGGTCGTAGACTTCCTGGCTGTCCCCCATCCTCACCCTCACGAGCCCCGGGAGCCGCAGCCGTGTCGAAGCCGCCGTTCACGCACCTGCACGTCCACACCCAGTACTCGCTGCTGGACGGTGCCGCGCGGCTCAAGGACATGTTCGACGCGTGCAATGAGATGGGCATGACGCACATCGCCATGTCCGACCACGGAAACCTGCACGGAGCGTACGACTTCTTCCACTCCGCGCAGAAGGCCGGGGTCACGCCGATCATCGGCATCGAGGCGTACGTCGCCCCCGAGTCCCGGCGGAACAAGCGCAAGGTCCTCTGGGGCCAGCCGCACCAGAAGCGGGACGACGTCTCCGGTTCCGGCGGTTACACCCACAAGACCATCTGGGCGGCGAACGCCACCGGTCTGCACAACCTCTTCCGGCTCTCCTCCGACGCCTACGCCGAGGGCTGGCTCCAGAAGTGGCCCCGGATGGACAAGGAGACCATCGCCCAGTGGTCCGAGGGGCTGATCGCCTCCACCGGCTGTCCCTCCGGCGAGCTCCAGACCCGGCTGCGCCTCGGCCAGTTCGACGAGGCGCTGAAGTCCGCCTCCGAGTACCAGGACATCTTCGGCAGGGACCGGTACTTCCTGGAGCTGATGGACCACGGCATCGAGATCGAGCGCCGGGTCCGCGACGGGCTCCTGGAGATCGGCAAGAAGCTCGGCATCCCGCCGCTGGTCACCAACGACTCGCACTACACCCACGCGCACGAGGCCACCGCGCACGACGCGCTGCTCTGCATCCAGACCGGCAAGAACCTCTCCGACCCGGACCGGTTCAAGTTCGACGGCACCGGCTACTACCTCAAGTCCACCGACGAGATGTACGCCATCGACTCCTCGGACGCCTGGCAGGAGGGCTGCCGGAACACCCGGCTGGTCGCCGAACAGGTCGACACCGAGGGCATGTTCGCCAAGCGCGACCTGATGCCCAAGTTCGACATCCCGGCCGGCTACACCGAGGTCACCTGGTTCCAGGAGGAGGTCCGGCGGGGCATGGAGCGCCGCTTCTCCGGCCAGGTCCCCGAGGACCGGACCAAGCAGGCCGAGTACGAGATGGACGTCATCATCCAGATGGGGTTCCCGGGGTACTTCCTGGTCGTCGCGGACTTCATCATGTGGGCCAAGAACCAGGGCATCGCGGTGGGCCCGGGCCGTGGCTCGGCGGCCGGCTCGATCGTCGCGTACGCCCTCGGCATCACCGACCTCGACCCCATCCCGCACGGTCTGATCTTCGAGCGCTTCCTCAACCCCGAGCGCGTCTCCATGCCCGATGTCGACATCGACTTCGACGAGCGCAGGCGCGTCGAGGTGATCAGGTATGTGACGGAGAAGTACGGCGCCGACAAGGTCGCCATGATCGGCACCTACGGCACCATCAAGGCCAAGAACGCGATCAAGGACTCCGCCCGGGTACTGGGCTACCCGTACGCGATGGGCGACCGCATCACCAAGGCCATGCCCGCCGACGTCCTCGGCAAGGGCATCAACCTCGACGGCATCACCAACCCCCAGCACCCGCGTTACTCGGAGGCCGGCGAGGTCCGCTCGATGTACGAGAACGAGCCGGACGTGAAGAAGGTGATCGACACCGCCAAGGGCGTCGAGGGCCTGGTCCGGCAGATGGGCGTGCACGCGGCCGGCGTGATCATGTCCAGCGAGACCATCACCGAGCACGTACCCGTCTGGGTCCGGCACACGGACAACGTCACCATCACCCAGTGGGACTACCCGAGCTGTGAGTCGCTCGGCCTGCTGAAGATGGACTTCCTCGGTCTGCGCAACCTGACGATCATGGACGACGCCGTCAAGATGGTGAAGTCCAACAAGGGCGTCGACATCGACCTGCTGTCGCTGCCGCTGGACGACCCCACGACCTTCGAACTGCTCCAGCGCGGCGACACCCTCGGCGTCTTCCAGTTCGACGGCGGCCCGATGCGGTCCCTGCTGCGGCTGATGAAGCCCGACAACTTCGAGGACATCTCCGCCGTCTCGGCCCTCTACCGGCCGGGCCCGATGGGCATGAACTCGCACACCAACTACGCGCTGCGGAAGAACAAGCAGCAGGAGATCATCCCGATCCACCCGGAGCTGGAGGAGCCGCTCCGGGAGGTGCTGGACGTCACCCACGGCCTCATCGTCTACCAGGAGCAGGTGCAGAAGGCCGCCCAGATCATCGCCGGCTACTCGCTGGGCGAGGCCGACATCCTCCGCCGCGTGATGGGCAAGAAGAAGCCCGACGAGCTGGCGAAGAACTTCGTCCTCTTCCAGAAGGGCGCCCGCGACAAGGGCTACAGCGACGAGGCGATCCAGGCGCTCTGGGACGTGCTGGTGCCGTTCGCCGGCTACGCCTTCAACAAGGCCCACTCCGCCGCGTACGGACTGGTCTCCTACTGGACCGCCTACCTCAAGGCCAACTACCCGGCCGAGTACATGGCGGCGCTGCTCACCTCGGTCAAGGACGACAAGGACAAGTCGGCGGTCTACCTCAACGAGTGCCGCCGGATGCGCATCAAGGTGCTGCCGCCCAACGTCAACGAGTCGATGGCCAACTTCGCCGCCCAGGGTGACGATGTGATCCTCTTCGGCCTCACGGCGGTGCGGAACGTCGGCAGCAACGTGGTCGACTCGATCATCAAGTGCCGGAAGGCGAAGGGGAAGTACGGCTCCTTCCCGGACTTCCTGGACAAGGTCGAGGCGGTCGTCTGCAACAAGCGGACGGTTGAATCGCTGATCAAGGCGGGCGCCTTCGACGAGATGGGCCACACCCGCAAGGGGCTGGTCGCCCACCACGAGCCGATGATCGACAACGTGGTGGCGGTCAAGCGCAAGGAGGCCGAGGGCCAGTTCGACCTCTTCGGCGGCATGGGCGAGGAGAAGGGCGGCGACGAGCCCGGCTTCGGCCTGGACGTGGTCTTCTCCGACGTGGAGTGGGACAAGACCTATCTGCTCGCCCAGGAGCGGGAGATGCTCGGTCTGTACGTCTCCGACCACCCGCTCTTCGGTATCGAGCACGTCCTCTCCGACAAGGCGGACGCGGCGATCGCCCAGCTCACCGGCGGCGAGCACAGCGACGGCGCGGTCGTCACCATCGGCGGCATCATCTCCGGCCTCCAGCGGAAGATGACCAAGCAGGGCAACGCCTGGGCCATCGCCACCGTCGAGGACCTGGCGGGCTCCATCGAGTGCATGTTCTTCCCCGCCACCTACCAGCTGGTCTCCACCCAGCTGGTGGAGGACACGGTGGTCTTCGTCAAGGGCCGGCTGGACAAGCGGGAGGACGTGCCCCGGCTGGTCGCCATGGAGCTGATGGTCCCGGATCTGTCGTCGGCGGGCACCAACGCCCCGGTGGTGCTGACCATCCCGACGGTGAAGGTCACCCCGCCGATGATCAGTCGGCTCGGTGAGATCCTCAGCCACCACAAGGGCAACACCGAGGTGCGGATCAAGCTCCAGGGCCCGCAGAAGACCACGGTGCTCCGGCTCGACCGGCACCGGGTCCAGGCCGATCCGGCACTCTACGGCGACCTGAAGGTGCTGCTCGGCCCGTCCTGCCTGGCGGGGTGAGGCGTCCCGCCCGAGCAAGGCGGGGGCGGCGGCCGGGCCCGTCGGGTAGGGGGGCCGGTGCCCGCGCCTTCGTGAGGTGCGCGGGGGCCGGCCGGTGATCGCGCGAGGGGCGCGCCCGTGGAAACGGGTGCGCCCCTCGGCCGTGTCCGGCCGGCCGGTCAGTTGTGGCCGAACCGCTTCTGCCGGCCCTTGTGCGCCACGTCGGTCGGCGTGAGCTGCGAGACCCGGTGCTCGGCCTGGGCCTCCATCGACTGGCTCTTCGCCTGCTGGGTGCCGCGTTCGGCGGCCGAGGACTTGGGAGTCCGGTCCTTCTTGTTCTTGGCCATGGGGTCCTCCTGCGGGGTGGAGAGGGGGCGGGTCGCTGTCAGCCTCACATGACCGGATATATGCCGCATGTTGGATCATCGCGGACGGTAACCAGCGCCCCGGACAGCCCCGATGGGCGTCCCGGGGCGTCCCCGGGCGGACCGGTGGCGGGGCGCGAGGGGCCGTTGTCGGCCGGTGGTGGCCGATCCGCCACGCCGATGATCGAGTTCCGGCCGTCAACCCTCCGGCCGTCGGGCAGACTCGAAGCACACCCGAAGCAACTCCGATCCCGAGGTTCCCGAAAGAAGGTGGAACACGTGGACCGCTGCGTCGTCCTGGTGGACGCCGGCTATCTGCTGGGCGCCGCCGCCAGCCTGCTCGCCGGGGAACCGGCCCGCTCCCGGATCACCGTCGATCACGCCGCCCTGATCCAGGGGCTGCGCGAGCGGGCGGAGAGCGAGACCGAACGCCCCCTGCTGCGGATCTACTGGTTCGACGGCGCCCCCGACCGCGTACCGCAGCCCGAGCACCGCCGGCTGCGGGTGATGCCCCGGGTCACCGTCCGGCTCGGCGCCCTGACCCGCAGCGACGGCCGCTGGGCCCAGAAGGGCGTGGACGCGGCCATGCACGCCGAGCTCACCGAACTCGCCCGCAACCGGGCCTGCTCCGACATCGTGCTGGTCACCGGCGACGGCGATCTGCTGCCCGGACTGATGTCCGCCAAGGAGCACGGGGTCGCCGTCCATCTGTGGGCCGTCCAGGCCGCCGACGGGGACTACAACCAGTCCGAGGACCTGGTGGCCGAGGCCGACGAGCGCCGGGTGCTCGACCGCGCCTGGATCACCCGGGCCGTCCGGGCCCGGGACCTCACCGGCGGCTGCGCCCCGCAGCCCGCCCCGCGCCCCGAGATCGCCGCCATTCTCTCCGCCCCGCTCCCCGAGTCGGCGCCGGCCGCCTCCGCCGAGCGGGACACCGCCCCGGCGGTGCCCGCCGCCGCGACCACCGCGCCCGCCCGGGCCAACGGCAGTCCCGCCCGGGCCCCGGCCGCCGACGGGGCCCCGGAGCCGTCCGCCCCGGCCGCCCCGGCGACCGGCAAGGGGGTGCCGACCCCGAAGGACCTGGCCGGGCTGCGCTCCCCGGCGCCCCAGCCCGCACCGGCCGCCCCGGCCACGGCGACCCTGCGCTGGTCCTCCGACCGGGGCTGGATCGAGCGCCCCGCCCCGGTGGGGGAGCCGCCCGAGACCGCCTCGCTGCCCACTCTCGCCCAGCTCACCAGCGCCGAGCAGCGCTGGGCCGACCGGGAGGAGGACATCACCGCGGTCGGCGGCGACCCGTTCGAGGTGGGCCAGGTGTTCGCCCGGCGCTGGATGGAGCGGCTCACCGACCAGAGCCAGGTGGAGAAGCTCTCCACCCTGTACCCCCGGGTCCCGCACCGGATCGACGGCGAACTCCTCCGCTACGCGGCCAGGTTCGGACTGCTGGCGCACAAGGACGACCAGATCGACGAGCACGACCGGTACGCCATCCGGGCCGGCTTCTGGCGCGAGATCGACGTCCGGGCGCCCGGCGGCCAGCCACCGGCGGGGGAGGCGTAGACCGGCCGTCTCCCGGGCTCCGGCCTCCGGGCCCGGTCGTCTTCCGGGCTCCCGCCGTCTCCCGTGCTCCTGCCGTCTCCCGTGCTCCCGCCGTCTTCCGGGGCTCCCGGCCGCGTGGCGCCGGAGCGGGCGGATGCGCGGCGCCGCCGGGCCGGGCGGGGCGCCGTGCGCGGGGGCGGGACGCCGTACGCGGGAGGCGGGGACCGTACGCGGGGGCGGGGCTGTCGGGCTCGGGCCGTCCCCCGGGCTCCGGCCGCATGGTGCGGCGCCGGGTGGACGCGCGGGGTGCCGGGCCGGTGGATACGCGTCGGTACGCCCCGGCCGCGTTCCGGCCGGGCCGACCCCTTAGGCTCGTCCCTCGTGAGTACGGTGTGCGTGGTGCGGGACCTGGTGAAGACGTACCCCGCCGCGCGCGGCAGGCGCGGGACGCCCGCGACGCCCGAGGTGCGGGCCACCGACCGGGTGAACCTGGAGGTGCGCGGCGGCGAGATCTTCGGCCTGCTGGGCCCCAACGGCGCCGGCAAGTCAACCCTGGTCCGCCAGCTCACCGGGCTGATGCGCCCCGACTCCGGCACCGTCGACGTACTGGGCCACGATCTCGTACGCCACCCGGAGCGCGCCGCCCGGCTCATCGGCTATCTGGGCCAGGAGTCCACCGCGCTGGACGAGCTGACCGTCGCGCTGGCCGCCGAGACCACCGGCCGGCTGCGTGGGCTGCCCGCCCGGGAGGCCAGGGCCGAGCGGGACGCCGTATTGGACGAGCTGGACCTCGCCCCGCTCGCCGGCCGGCCGCTGAAGAAGCTCTCCGGCGGCCAGCGGCGGCTGGCCTGTTTCGCCGCGACCCTGGTGGGCCCCCGGCCGCTGCTGGTGCTGGACGAGCCGACCACCGGGATGGACCCGGTGGCCCGGCGCGCCGTCTGGGCGGCCGTGGACCGGCGGCGCGCCGAAAACGGCACCACGGTCCTGCTGGTCACCCACAACGTCATCGAGGCCGAGACCGTGCTCGACCGGGTGGCGGTCCTGGAACGCGGCCGGGTGATCGCCTGTGACACGCCCTCGGGGCTGAAGGAACGGGTGGCCGGCGAGGTGCGGGTGGAGCTGGTCTGGCGCGAGCGCGCCCCGCTGGACGTGCCCGAGGTGGCCGCGCTGCGCGGCATCGCCCAGGAGTCGGGCCGCCGCTGGGTGCTGCGGCTGGCGCCGGACGAGGCCAGGGCGGCGGTGGCGGCGGTGACCGGTGGCGCGGCCTTCGCGGCGCTGGACGACTTCACCCTCGCCACCCCCAGCCTGGAGGACGTCTACCTGGCCCTGGGCGGCCGGGCGAAGGGACTGATCAAGGCGTGACGGGACCAAAGGGACGGAAGGGGCTGGTCGGGTCGTGAGCGCGGGTGGGTGTACGGCGCCCCCTGGCCGTCCGGCGGTGAGCCTCGTCCGTCCGGGGATGGGCCCCGGCCACCCGGCGGTGAGCCCGGGTCGTCCGGCGGTCGATCTCGTCCGTCCTGGGATGGGCCTCGGCCGTCCGGTGGTGGGCCCCGGTCGTCCGGTGGTGGGCCGAGCGGGGCGCCCGTCGCCGCCGCGGCGCCGGTACGCGGAACCGGGACGACCCGGGTACGCGGAACCCGGACCGCGCCGGGCCTCGGGGCCGGGACGGCGTACGGCTCCGGTGCGGGTCCGGGCCCCAGGGGCTCACCCGGTCGTGGAGTGCGGCCCGGTCCGCGGGGCGCGTCCGCGCCCGGGACGGCGTACGGCTGCGCGACCTCGGCCGGATGCGGTCGCGCAGCCGTACGCGGGCCGGGAGGGCCGTCCCGGGGGGTGGCCGGGTGGGGGCCGGGGGCCCGGTGGCCGGGCGTCCTCGGGTACCGTCACGGCAGAGAACACCCGCACCGGAGCCGAGCGCGAGCACACCGGTGCCGCCGGTGGCGGAAACCACCCGGGCACCGAGGACACCGGCACCGAGGAGATGTGCGCGGTCGACCCGTGCGCGGAGAACACGGGCACGAACTGGAGCTGCGTCAGGTGAGCACACTGCCCGCGGAGGCCCTGTCGACGACGACCGGAGCCCTCCGCACCGCCGTGCGGGAGAACGACACCCGCCGCGCCGCGCCCCTCGCGCCCCGGGCGCGGCTGCTGCCGGCGCTCGTCGCCGTCTACCGCGCCCAGCTGTCCCGGGCCCGGGTCGCCCGGATCCCGCTGCTCTTCGTCGCCACCTTCCAGTCGATCGGGATCATGGTCCTGATGCGCGGGGTGGTGGACGGCGGTGCCGAGGCGCGGGCCGTGGTGGCCGGTTCCTCGGTGCTGGTCGTGGCGTTCGTCGCGCTCAATCTGCTCGCCCAGTACTTCGGGCAGCTCCGGGCGAGCGGCGGGCTCGACCACTACGCCACCCTGCCGGTCCCGCCCGCCGCCGTGGTGCTGGGCGCGGCCGGGGCGTACGCCTCCTTCACCGCGCCCGGGACGGTGGTCACCGCCGTCGCCGGCTCGGTCCTCTTCCAGCTGCCGCTGACCCATCTCTGGGTGCTGGCCGCGGTGGTGCCGCTGGCCGGGGCCGCGCTGGCCGGGCTGGGCGCCGCGCTGGGGCTGCTGGCGCCCCGTCAGGAACTGGCCACCCTGCTGGGCCAGCTCGGGATGTCCGCCGCGCTGCTGCTGGGCGTGCTGCCGCCCGACCGGCTGCCCGGGCCGATCGGCTGGGCCCGTGACCTGCTGCCCTCGACCTACGGGGTGGAGGCCCTGGCCCGTACCTTCGGCCCCCGCCCCGACTGGGCGGCCGTCGGGACGGACCTGGCCGTCTGCGCGGTGGTCGGGGTGGTCTCGCTGGCCGTGGCCACCTGGGCGTACCGGCGGGCAGCGGTCCGGTGAGGCGTGCCCCGGGGCCGCCTGGCACGATGGCGGGGTGACCGCACCGCAGACGCCCTCCCCGAAGCCGCCGTCCGACTCCGCGTGGCCGCCGCCCGGCACCTCCGCCGCGATCACCAGGGATGCCGAGACGCCGGACGTGGCGACCGAGGTGCGCCAGGGGCTCATGGTGTTCCTGCTGGTGGCGCTGGGCGGGGTGGCGCTGGGGCTGCTCTGGCTGTGGCTGGCGCCCCGGGTGCCGCTGATCTCGGACAGCCGGGCCGTCTTCCTCAAGGAGTCCGAGGGCGAGAACGCGGTGGGCGCCGACGGGACGTTCGCCCTGCTGGGGCTCGGCCTGGGCGTCCTGAGCGCGGCGGTGGTGTTCTGGTTCCGCCGGCGCGGGGGCGTGGCCGTGGTGGTGGGCCTGGCGCTGGGCGGACTGGCCGGCTCGTTCCTCGGCTGGGGGCTCGGCACGCTGCTCGGCCCCACCCATGACGTGGTCGCGCACGCCCGCTCGGCCGGCCCCGGGGTCGTCTTCGACGCGCCGCTGGAACTCCAGGCCCATGGGGCGCTGCTGGCCTGGCCGATCGCCGCCATGGTCGTCCACCTGGCGCTGACCGCCCTCTTCACCCCCCGCGACCCCGAGCCCGTCGCCCCCTGGTCCCCGGAGCCGTACGCCCACCGCGACCAGCCCGCGGACGGTCACCGGCACCTGCCGGAAGACGGTCACCGGGACCCGGCGCGCGGGGCGGACGCCCCGGGGGAGGGCCGGCGCCCGTAGACCGGAGGACACCGGCCGGCGACCGGGCCCCGGCCCGGGACCGTACGGGCGTCAGCCCCGGCCGACGGGGGCGAGGACGGCGCCGGTGAGGGCGGCGAGGTCGGCGGGGGAGAGTTCCACCTCCAGGCCCCGGCGGCCGGCCGAGACGCAGATGGTGGCGTGGTCCCCGGCGGAGGCGTCCAGCACCGTACGGAGCCGCTTGCGCTGCCCCAGCGGGGAGATGCCGCCGCGCACATAGCCGGTGGCGCGCTCGGCAGCCGCCGGGTCGGCCATCGCCGCCCGCTTGCCGCCGACCGCCGCCGCCAGCGCCTTCAGGTCCAGCTGGCCGGCGACCGGCACCACCGCCACGGTCAGTTCGCCGTCCACGTCCGCGACCAGGGTCTTGAACACCCGCTCCGGGGAGACGCCCAGCGCCTCGGCCGCCTCCTCGCCGTACGAGGGGGAGGCGGGGTCGTGCTCGTACGCGTGCAGGGTGTACGCCGTGCCGGCCGCGGTGAGCGCCACCGTCGCCGGGGTGCCGCCGCGCCCGCCGCCGGACCTGTCCTTCTTCGCCATGCCGGGTGAGGCCTCCTCGTGCCGTGCTGTGGTCCTGTCCATGGTTCGGATCCTGCCCGTGCTCCGGACCCGGTCCGTCCTGCGGGCACGGTACGCGGTGGGGGACGGGCCCCGGTCAGTTGGGGCTGGTCGGGGCGGTGGTCAGGTCCACCGCCGGCACGGACGGCAGATGGCGGAGGACCGCCGTCTCGGCGCGCAGCACCTGGAGCTCCTCGCGCAGCCGGGTGGCGATGTCGGGCGCCTGGAGGAGCCGCTGCTTCGCCGGGGTGTCCAGCACCGCGGCGGCGGCCACCAGATAGGAGACCACCGAGGGCTCGTCCGGCAGCTCCTGGTCGGCCGCGAGCGAGCGCTCCCGCGCCCCCGCCAGCCGCTTCTGGTACGAGCGGAACGCCCGGAGCACGCCCTCGGCCAGCTCCTCGGCGTCGTCGCCCGGCTCCTCCGCCAGCTCCTCCAGCTCGGCGGTGAGGTACGGGCCGCTCGCGTCCACCGAGAGCAGCTTCACCCGGGTCGTCCCGGTGGCGAGCACCTCGAAGCTGCCGTCCGGCCGCTCCCGGATGGTCGCCGCGTCGGCCACGCAGCCGACCCGGTGGAACGCCTGGGCGGGGTCGGCGCCGAAACCGGCCGCCGGGCCCTTCTGGGGCAGGGCGGTCTGGTCGGGCAGCCCGGGCGCGGTGGACGCCACCTCGCGGCCGTCCCGGATGGCGACGACGGCGAACCGGCGCGACTCGGACTCGTCGGTCTTCAGCAGCTCGCGCATCATGGCGCGATACCGCTCCTCGAAGACGTTCAGCGGCAGCACGAGCCCCGGGAAGAGCACCGTGTTCAGCGGGAAGAGAGGCAGGCGAACGGTGGTCACAGCCGCTAAGCGTAATGGTCGCCGTACCGCCCGCGTCCGGCGCTTCCCGGCAAAGGTTCGGCCAGTGCCCGCGCGACCCGGGCTCCGGCGCGCGCGTCCAGGAACCGGCCGAGCGGATCGTCGCCGCCCGCCGCCCAGGGAAAGGATGTGGCGAACGGGCCGATCAGCCGGAACTGGTCGAGCGCCGCCTCCCACCGGGCGCGGCCGATCAGCACGTACGCCAGCACATTGCGCGCCTCGGCCGGCCACGGGTCGCCGGGCGCGTACCGCGCGGACAGCCCGATCGCCAGGTCGGCCGCCGCGTCCAGCCGCTCGTCCGGTACGGCTCCGTTCCGCTCGGCCCGCTCGCCACCGGTCCGCTCGCCACTGGTCCGCTCGCCGCCGGGGCGGGTGTCGCCGTGGACGCGGCCGGAGGTGCCGGGGCCGCCGCTCCGGGTGCCGCGCAGCTGGGTGTGGGCGGCGAGCGCGGGGAGCGTCCGGATCAGCGAGTCGGGGCCCGCGTCGGCCGCCGCCTGCTCGGCGAAGTCGAAGCCGGCCCGGTACGAGCCGTGCCAGCGCGGCGAGAGATAGGTGAGCGCCGAGACATGGCAGCCGAAGTGGCGCGGGGAGCGCCGTACCGCCTGCTCCCAGCAGGTCTCGAAGGCGGACTCCGGGCTGTCGGCGCCCCGGGCGTGGTCCAGTGCCAGCCGCCAGGGCACCGGATCGGCGGGCGTCGCCCCGGCCGCCGCCTCGATCAGCGGCGCCACCTCGCGCAGCCGCTCCGCCCGGGCGGGCGACTCCCAGGCCCGCCGCACCGCGAGCTGGGCGTGGACCAGCAGGGCGTCCGGGTCCTCCGGCGCGGCGGCCAGCCAGCGGGTCAGCCACTCGTCGCGGCCGCGCGCGAAGGCGGCCAGCCGGGTGACGTACCGGTCCCGGCTCTCCCACTCGGCGGCGGCGCGGGTGGCGGCCAGCAGCACGGCGGCGGGCTCGTGGTCGCCCAGCGCGGCGGCGACCAGGGCCGGGCCCAGCCGCTCGTCCGGCGCGTCCAGCAGCACCGCGTCGTCGGGCAGCAGCCCGTCCCCCGGCAGCCGGTCCGGAGCGGCCGCGTCCGGCGGCGTGGTCCGGCCACGGAAGGGTCGGTCCGGGAGGTGCGGGACCCGGGTGCGGCTGCGCTGGACCGAGCGGGCGGAGCCGAGCAGGGAGCGGAGTGCAAGCATGGTGCGGACCATTGAAAACCGCAGGTGGGAGCGGCGCCAGAGGGGCGGCTGTGAAGCTTTGGTGGCGGCGGAATAGTTGTATCCGCGAACGTCAAGAGAAGGTAAAGAAAGCCGCCGGGTTGGGTGGATTTCAGCCAAGCGCTGCGGCGGGATGACCGGCCGGCCGCCCCCTGTCCCGTCTCCCCTCCCGCCTTCCGTCCCGCCGCCCGGCCCTCTTGACGACCGGGCGGCGGGGGGCTTGGCTCCGGTGCGGAGCACTCGCGCTCCGCGCAGCACGGCGCCCCGGCCCGAGAGCACGGAGGAGACCCGCCATGACCGCCCCGAGCATCCATGAGCTGTACGAGCGCTACCGCGACGCCTGGGCCGCCCGCGACCCGGACCGGATCGCCGGGCTGCACACCGCGGACTCGGTCTTCCATCTGCACGCGGGACAGCCGCCCGCGCGGGGGCGCGAGGCCGTCCGGAAGGCGGTGGCGGACATCTTCGCCCTCGCCCCCGATCTCGCCTTCGAGCTGGTCTCGCTCCACTTCGGCGAGGGTTTCTGGACCGTCCAGTGGAAGCTGTCCGGGACCGCCCCGGCGGGCGGCACCGTCGATGTGGACCTCATGGATCTGGTCGAGGTGGAGGACGGAGCGGTGAAGGCGAAGCACTCCTATGTGGACGGGGTGGCCATGCGGGCGGCACTCACCCCGGCCGCCGCCCCGCCCGCCGCCGCCGCGACTGCCGCCCCGCCCGCCGCCGCTACTCCGGCCGCCGCCCCGCCCGCCGCCGCCCCGCCCGCCGGGAGCCGGCCCGGAGCCGTGACCGAGAGCCACTGACGGCCCCGGGCCGGGGGCGGGTCGCCGGGCGTCACCCCCGACGGAGCAGCCGGGAGGCGCCGGCCGCCACGGTGGTCGCCAGGGTCCAGCCGAGCAGTATCAGGGCGGTGGAGATCCACTGCCAGTAGCCGTCCAGCCGCCAGTAGCCGTCCTGGCCCAGGTCGATCACCGGCAGCAGCAGGTCCAAGGCGAAGAGCGCGGCGCTCCACTCCGGGTGCTCGTCCGGCTTGATGGGCTTCGGCTCCCAGCAGGAGAAGGCGAGGGTGCCGGCCGCCCACAGCACCGCCATCCAGAGCGCGGCCCGCCCCGGCCGGTAGCCGTACGCCACCGTCCAGTCCTGGAGATGGCCCCAGAGCTTGCCCGCCAGCGGCAGGGTCTCCCGGCGCCGGCGCTGCTTGGCGAGCAGCACCTCGCGGGCGTCCGCGTCCTCGCCGCTGTTGCGCAGCACGGACGCCAGCCGCTCGTACGGCTCCGGGGCGAACTCCGGGGTGGCCGCCGCGACCCACTCCAGCCGCCGGGCCAGCGGGAAGTGCCCGTACGGCACCAGGTTCTCGTAGACGAAACCGCCCATCGCCAGCCCGCCCGGGCCCGGCCAGCTGGTGGAGAGGTCGATCAGGGTGACGATCTTCGCCCCGTTCAGCACCACCCGGCCCTCCTCCGGGCGCTCGCCGTTGAACCGCAGCTCGGGCGTGACGATCCGGCGCAGCGACAGCTCCTCCCGGCGGGCCGAGGAGAGGACGAACCGGGCGTGGTGGAAGTCGATCGCGTCCCCGAACCGCCCGTCGTCCAGCCGGACCCCGCCATGGCACTCGAACGGCTGCACCCGGGTGCCCCGCAGCGGGGTGGTGGCCTGCGCCAGGCCGTACGGGGGCGTGGTGCCCGGCTGGTTGCCGGTGGCCTCGCTGACCCAGGTGTACGTCATATAGAGGGTGCGCTCCACGGTGAGCTGCGGGGCGTTGAGCGCCCGCCGCCCGCCCGCGCCGCGCAGCCGGCTGCCGCGCAGGCTGAACGAGACGCCGACCTTGGCGCCGCGCAGGCTCAGCTCGCCATGGGTCTCGATCAGCTCCGCCTGGAGGTCCTGCGCCACCGTGAGCCCGTCCGCCACGATCGCCCGCCCGCGCCGGTCCGGGTGCACCTCTATCTGGTTGATCAGCAGATCCGTGCCGATCTGGGCGTCGGTGAGCCGCATTCCGCGCGCCACCCGGCAGCGCGGCAGATGCAGATCGCCCTCGGTGTGCAGCCGGGCCGCCTCCAGCCGGGGTATGGAGCACCCCACCAGGCGCAGGGTGGTGAACCGGGTCTCGGGCAGCACCACCTCGTCCTCGAACCGGCAGCGCACCAGCTCCACATAGGGCGCCACCGTGCCGCCCGCCAGGTCCAGCCGGCCGGTGACCTGCACCCCGCGCAGCTTGAGCGCCGAGACCCGCCCGGCGAGCGCCGGCGGCCCGTCGAGCAGCAGCAGCGCCACCACCCGCGCCCGGACGCTGCGCTCGGGCGGCCAGGAGCGCGCCGCGAACGGATCGTCCAGCACCGTGTTGCCCGCGCTCAGGTCGTAGGTCGCCCCTATCCGGAACGCCTGCCACATGCCCACTTCGGCCGGTGTGAGATCGCTCGGAATGTCGTCCTCGTGCGGCTCGGTCACTGCCGCCCCCTCCCTTTCCCCGTGATCCCCGTGATCCCCGTGGTCCCGCAGCCCCGCAGCCCCGCAGCCCCGCAGCCCCGTAGCCCCGCAGCCCCATAGTCCCCGCAGTCCCGCAGTCCCCGTGGCTCCGGGCCTGCCGGCCCGGCTCCCCGTGCTCCCCGTGAGCTCCCGGTTCCGGTGGCTTGCCCGTCGTGTCCCTGCCAACACCGTCCCCGTAGGGTCGTCCGCCGGGCATCGTCCCCGTACGGTCACCCCGTCCGGCAGCGCCCCTGTGCGGCCGTCCGCCGAGGCAGCGCCGTACGGGCGTCCGCCCGGCCGCACCCGTACGGGCGTTCTTCCCGTTTCTGTGACGGGTCGAACGCTATCGGTCAGGTGTGACAGCGAGCCCCTCCCGTGATGTGTATCAATCACTGATACGCGGGCTCGGGTGCGGGAAACCGTCTGCGAGAATTGACCTGTGATCTCACGAATCGATCTGCGCGGCGACGCCCTCCCGGAGGGCGGTGCGCTGCGTGACCTGCTGCCCCGTGCCGAGTTCGACGTGGAAGCCGCCCTGGAGCGGGTCCGGCCGATCTGCGAGGACGTGCGTCATCGGGGCGACGCGGCACTGATCGACTACGCGGAGCGGTTCGACGGCGTCACCCTGGACCGGGTCCGGGTGCCCGCCGCCGCCCTGGAGCGGGCCCTCGCCGAGCTGGACCCGGCCGTGCGCGCGGCCCTGGAGGAGTCGATCAGGCGGGCCCGGATCGTCCACCGCGCCCAGCGCCGTACCGAGCACACCACCCAGGTGGTGCCGGGCGGCACGGTCACCGAGAAGTGGGTGCCGGTCGAGCGGGTCGGGCTGTACGCGCCGGGCGGGCGCTCGGTCTACCCCTCGTCCGTGATCATGAACACGGTGCCGGCCCAGGAGGCGGGCGTCGCCTCCATCGCGCTGGCCTCCCCGCCGCAGGCGGACTTCGACGGCCTGCCGCACCCCACCATCCTCGCCGCCTGCGCCCTGCTCGGCGTGGACGAGGTGTACGCGGCCGGCGGCGCCCAGGCGGTGGCGATGTTCGCGTACGGCACCGAGTCCTGCGCCCCGGCCAACATGGTCACCGGCCCGGGGAACGTCTGGGTCGCCGCCGCCAAGCGGTACTTCACCGGCCGGATCGGCATCGACACCGAGGCCGGGCCGACCGAGATCGCGGTGCTCGCGGACGACTCCGCCGACCCGGCGCACATCGCCGCCGACCTGATCAGCCAGGCCGAGCACGACCCGCTCGCCGCCGCCGTGCTGGTCACCGACTCGGTGACGCTGGCCGACGCCGTGGCGAAGGAGCTGGAGCCCCAGGTCGCCGCCACCAAGCACGTCGAGGACCGGGTCCGCCCCGCGCTGAGCGGCAAGCAGTCCGCGATCGTGCTGGTCGACGGGGTGGACGAGGGGCTGCGGGTGGTCGACGCGTACGGCGCCGAGCACCTGGAGGTCCAGACCGCCGACGCCGCCGCCGTGGCCGCCCGGGTGCGGAACGCGGGCGCGATCTTCGTCGGCCCGTACGCCCCGGTCTCGCTGGGCGACTACTGCGCGGGCTCCAACCACGTGCTGCCCACCGGCGGCTGCGCCTGCCACTCCTCGGGGCTCTCCGTCCAGTCCTTCCTGCGCGGCATCCACGTCGTGGACTACACCCGCGATGCCCTCGCCGAGGTCGCCCACCACGTGGTCACCCTCGCCGAGGCCGAGGACCTGCCCGCCCACGGCGCCGCGATCAAGGCCCGGTTCGGCTGGAAGGTGCCCGGACAGTGACCGAGCCCGGCATCGACGACCTGCCCATCCGCGAGGAGCTGCGCGGCACGTCCCCGTACGGCGCCCCGCAGCTCGACGTGCCCGTCCGCCTCAACACCAACGAGAACCCGTACCCGCTGCCCGAACCGCTGGTGGAGCGGATCGCGGAGCGCGTGACGGAGGCCGCCCGCACCCTCAACCGCTACCCCGACCGGGACGCCGTCGAGCTGCGCACCGCGCTGGCCGGCTACCTCACCCGGACCACCGGGTACGAGATCGCCACCGCCCAGGTCTGGGCGGCCAACGGCTCCAACGAGGTCCTCCAGCAACTGCTCCAGACCTTCGCCGGGCCCGGCCGGCTGGCGATCGGCTTCGAGCCCTCGTACTCGATGCACGGCCTGATCGCGCGCGGCACCGGCACCGGCTGGATCTCCGGCCCGCGCCACGAGGACTTCACCATCGACGTGGCCGCCGCCCGCCGGGCCGTCGCCGAGCACCGCCCGGACGTCGTCTTCATCACCTCGCCCAACAACCCGACCGGCACCGCCGTCGACGCGGAGACGGTGGTGGAGCTGTACGACGCCGCCCAGGCGGCCAAGCCGTCGCTGGTCGTGGTGGACGAGGCGTACGTGGAGTTCAGCCACCGCCCCTCGCTGCTGCCGCTGCTGGCCGGCCGGCCGCACCTGGTGATCTCCCGGACCATGTCCAAGGCGTTCGGCGCCGCCGGGCTGCGCCTCGGCTATCTGGCCGCGCACCCCGCCGTGGTGGACGCGGTGCAGCTCGTCCGGTTGCCGTACCACCTCTCCGCCGTCACCCAGGCCACCGCGCTCGCCGCGCTGGAGCACACGGACACCCTGCTGGGGTACGTGGAGCAGCTCAAGGGCGAGCGCGACCGGCTGGTCGCGGAGCTGCGGGCCACCGGGTACGAGGTCACCGACTCCGACGCCAACTTCGTCCAGTTCGGGCGGTTCACCGGGGCGGGCGGCGCCCACGCCGCCTGGCAGCGGATCCTCGACCGGGGCGTCCTGGTCCGGGACAACGGCGTCCCCGGCTGGCTGCGGGTCACCGCCGGCACCCCCGAAGAGAACGACGCGTTCCTCGACGCCGTTCGCGCACTGAAGAAGGAGCAGAGTTCATGAGCCGTGTGGGACGGGTCGAACGCACCACCAAGGAGACGTCCGTCGTGGTCGAGATCGATCTCGACGGCACCGGCAAGGTCGATGTGTCGACAGGCGTCGGCTTCTACGACCACATGCTCGACCAGCTCGGCCGCCACGGTCTCTTCGACCTCACCGTGAAGACCGACGGCGACCTGCACATCGACTCCCACCACACCATCGAGGACACCGCCCTCGCGCTGGGCGCCGCCTTCAAGCAGGCCCTCGGTGACAAGGTGGGGATCTACCGCTTCGGCAACTGCACGGTCCCGCTGGACGAGTCGCTCGCCCAGGTCACCGTGGACCTCTCCGGCCGCCCCTATCTGGTGCACACCGAGCCGGAGAGGATGGCGCCCATGATCGGCGCCTACGACACCACGATGACCCGGCACATCCTGGAGTCCTTCGTGGCCCAGGCGCAGATCGCGCTGCACGTCCACGTGCCGTACGGGCGCAACGCCCACCACATCGTGGAGTGCCAGTTCAAGGCGCTCGCCCGCGCCCTGCGGTACGCCTCCGAGCGCGACCCCCGCGCGGCCGGCATCCTGCCCTCCACCAAGGGCGCGCTGTGACAGGACTCTCGACCGTACTGATCCTCGTCGGTCTGTTCCTGGCCGGCGGGGTGTACTCCTTCTCCAAGCAGCAGATGCCCAAGGGGGTCATCGTCCTGCTGGTCGTCGCCTCCCTGATGTGCCTGGTCGCCGGGGTCCTGCGGATCCAGGGCCTCTGGGACTGACCGCCCGACCGCCCCGACCGCCCCCGACCGGCCCACCTCCACCGGAACAGGTCCGGAGGGACCGGAACCGACCGGAAACTGGAAACTGACTGACATGAGCAGCACGGGCAAGAAGGTCGTGGTCCTCGACTACGGCTTCGGCAACATCCGCTCCGCCGAGCGCGCCCTCGCGCACGTCGGCGCGGACGTCGAGATCACCCGCGACTACGACACGGCGATGAACGCCGACGGCCTCCTCGTCCCCGGCGTCGGCGCCTTCTCCGCCTGCATGGCCGGGCTGAAGGCGGTGCGCGGCGACTGGATCGTGGAGCGCCGGCTCGCCGGCGGCCGGCCCGTCATGGGCATCTGCGTCGGGATGCAGATCCTCTTCGGGCGCGGCATCGAGCACGGCGTGGAGACCGAGGGCCTGGACGAGTGGCCCGGCACGGTCGGGCCACTGAAGGCCGAGGTCGTCCCGCACATGGGCTGGAACACCGTCGAGGCGCCGGACGACAGCGAGCTGTTCGCCGGGCTCGACCGGGACACCCGGTTCTACTTCGTGCACTCCTACGCCGTGCACGACTGGAGCCTGGAGATCACCAACGCGGCGATGGCCGCGCCCCGCGTCACCTGGGCCACCCATGGTGAGCGGTTCGTCGCCGCCGTCGAGAACGGGGCGCTCTGGGCGACCCAGTTCCACCCCGAGAAGTCCGGTGAGGCCGGCGCCCGGCTCCTCACCAACTGGCTCGACTCCTTCTGACCCGGCCCTGTTCCGGAGAGGGCCCGGCCCCGGGCCGTGCCGTCCCTCCCGCCACCCACCCACCCACCCCGAGGACCCGCTGAGATGAGCAAGCTCGAACTCCTCCCCGCCGTCGACGTCCGGGACGGCCAGGCCGTCCGGCTCGTTCATGGCGAGTCCGGTACGGAGACCTCCTACGGCTCCCCGCTGGAGGCGGCCCACGCCTGGCAGCGCGCGGGCGCCGAGTGGCTGCATCTGGTGGACCTCGACGCCGCCTTCGGCACCGGCGACAACCGGGAGCTGGTCGCGGAGGTCACCCGGGCCATGGACATCAAGGTGGAGCTCTCCGGCGGCATCCGCGACGACGCCTCGCTCGCCGCCGCGCTGGCCACCGGCTGCACCCGGGTCAACCTGGGCACCGCCGCGCTGGAGACCCCCGAGTGGGTCGCCAAGGTGATCGCGGAGCACGGCGACCGGATCGCCGTCGGTCTCGACGTGCGCGGCACCACCCTGCGCGGCCGGGGCTGGACCCGCGACGGCGGTGACCTCTACGAGACGCTGGCCCGGCTCGACGCCGAGGGCTGCGCCCGGTACGTGGTCACCGACATCGCCAAGGACGGCACCCTCCAGGGTCCCAACCTGGAGCTGCTGCGCGACGTCTGCGCCGCCACCGGCCGCCCGGTCGTCGCCTCCGGCGGGGTCTCCTCGCTGGACGACCTGCGCGCGCTGGCCGGTCTGACCGGCGAGGGCGTGGAGGGCGCGATCGTCGGCAAGGCGCTGTACGCCAAGGCGTTCACGCTGGAGGAGGCACTCGCGGCGGTGGCGGCATGACCGACTCCGTACGCCGGGTGACCACCGGCGCCCCCTGGGAGGAGCAGTTCGGCTACAGCCGGGCCGTCGAGCTGCCCAGCGGCCTGGTGCTGGTCTCCGGCTGCACCTCGGTGGTGGACGGCCAGATCGCCGGCGGCGGCCCGTACGAGCAGACCGTCAACGCCTTCCGGGTCGCCACCGACGCCCTGGAGCGGCTCGGCCTCTCCGCCGCCGATGTCGTCCGCACCCGGATGTACCTCACCCACGCCCGGGACGTGGAGGAGGTCGGCCGGGCGCACAAGGAGCTGTTCGGCGCCGTCCGCCCGGCCGCCTCCATGATCATCGTGTCCGGCTTCGTCGATCCCAGCCTGGTGGTCGAGGTGGAGGTCGAGGCGTACCGGGCGCCGGAGCCGAACGAGCGGAACGCACAGAACGAAGGGGCCGCGCCATGACGCTGGCCGTACGGGTCATCCCCTGCCTGGACGTGGACAACGGCCGGGTGGTCAAGGGGGTCAACTTCCAGAATCTCCGGGACGCCGGCGATCCGGTCGAGATGGCCAAGCTGTACGACGCCGAGGGCGCCGACGAGCTGACCTTCCTCGACATCACCGCGTCCTCGGGCAACCGGGAGACCACCTACGACGTGGTGCGCCGCACCGCCGAGCAGGTCTTCATCCCGCTCACCGTCGGCGGCGGCGTCCGCAGCGCCGACGACGTGGACCGGCTGCTGCGCGCGGGCGCGGACAAGGTGGGCGTCAACACGGCCGCCATCGCCCGCCCGGAGCTGATCCGGGAGATCGCGGAGCGGTTCGGGCGCCAGGTGCTGGTCCTCTCGGTCGACGCCCGCCGCACCCCGTCCGGGAGCTTCGAGGTCACCACCCACGGCGGCCGCCGCTCCACCGGTATCGACGCCGTCGAATGGGCCCACCGCGCCGCCGAGTTGGGCGCGGGCGAGATCCTGCTCAACTCCATGGACGCGGACGGGACCAAGGACGGCTACGACACCGAGATGATCGCGGCGGTACGGAAGCACGTCACCGTCCCGGTCATCGCCTCGGGCGGCGCCGGGGCCCTCCCGCACTTCCCGCCCGCCGTCACCGCGGGCGCGGACGCGGTGCTGGCCGCCTCGGTCTTCCACTTCGGCGACCTGCGCATCTCCGAGGTCAAGTCCACCCTGCGCGAGGCCGGCCACCCGGTCCGCTGAACCCCCGGCCGGGCCGGGCCCGGTGGACCCGCCCGCCCGGCCCCCGGCGAGCGGGCCCTCGTCGGCCCGCTCGCACCGCCCGCCACGGCCACCGCTCTCCCGTGCCCCTCGAAGCCCCGCCCCTCACCCCACCACCCCGTCATCCGACGCCCGGAGGCCCGGGGGAGAGGAGCGGGGCTTCACCGTGTCGCTCAGGCGGTGGGCACCATGCCCGTCCTGAGACCCGGAGCCCGGGCGGACATGGCGTCGCCACACGTCGATTTCACGCCATCTTCCGTCCCGAGGGCGCGCCCCGGCCCTTCCTGAACTCCCGCCCCGGGGCCCCCTTTGCGTACATTCCGCATCATGCGATCAGCCGGTGACCGGCCGAAGCGGCAGGACTGATTCCGCCGCACATACATACGAAATTCGGGGGCAGAGCCCGGCCCGCTGTGCAGATCCTGTGTCAACGTGTGTGCCCCCGGTGGTCGTTGGGGCCCGGGGTGAGTCTTTCCATGGGGGAATGCGATGCGTTCGCGTGCTTCGAGCACGTCTCTTCGGCGTGCCCGTAGATCTTCGTCCCGGTACGGCCTGGTCGCCGCCGTCGCCGCTCTGTCGCTGGCCGCCTCGGTGGCGCCGGCGCTCGCCGTGCCGGGTGCCGGTGCGGATCCGGGTGCGGCGTCGGTGTGGGGGAAGGAGGGGCCGCGGTTCGAGATGCCGCCGGTCCTGGTCGGCACCAACCGGCCGGTGCCCAGTGAGGCCGAGGCGCCCGCCTCGCCGGAGAAGGCGGCGTGGGAGGCGGCCGAGCGGGACCGCACCCGCCCGCCCGCCGTCGGAGAGTCCGCCGGGCAGCCGGGCGGGCCGTCCGCCGGGCAGCGCTCCCGGGTGGCGCGGAGTGTGCCGGACTATGTGCCGGCGGGGCAGGGCCAGGTGCCCTGGCACCAGATCTCGGCCTTCCGGATCACCGACTCGCTGGTGGCCCGGATCAATCTCTCCAACGGCAATCTGATGCTCGCCGCCACCGACTTCGAGGTGGCCGGTGTCGGCCGGAAGCTGCGGCTGGCGCGTACGTACAACTCCTTCGACGCCCCCTGGGGCAAGGTCTCCCAGCAGTGGTGGCAGGAGTACGAGCGCTACCTGCTCCTCCAGGACACCGAGGTCGTCCTCTATGACGCCACCGGCGCCGCGGTCCGCTTCGCCAAGGCGTCCAACGGCTCCTTCACCACGCCCAAGGGCCACTCCAAGGACCTGAGGAAGAACGCCGACGGCACCTACACCCTGACCGACCGCAAGTCCGGGGTGAAGGACACCTACGACGCCAACGGCACGCTCACCAGGGTCACCGACCGGAACAAGGGCACCATCACCGTCGACCAGCACGACGAGGGCGCCGAGCACAAGGGCTTCAAGCTCACCGAGACCCGCTCGGGCCGCTGGATCGACCTGGTCAAGACCTACCCGAGCCAGTGGCAGGCCAAGGACCACACCGGCCGCACGGCGGTCTTCGACCTGAACCCCGCCGGCGACCTCACGCGCACCGCCGACACCGAGGGCAAGGTCACCACCTTCGGCTACGACGACTCCCGCCGGCTGACGAAGATCACCACTCCGGAGGGGCGGGTGACGGTCTTCACCTACGACGAGCACAACCGGGTCCGCTCGATGCTGCGGGCCACCGAGACCGGTTCCTCTGGCCACACCGGGCCGGCCTACACCTACGCGTACTCGGGCGGGGTGCCGTCGGAGGCGGGGACGACCACGGTGACCGATCCGGAGAACCACGCGACCAGGCACGAGCACGACAAGGACGGCCGGGTCACCAGGACCACCGACGCCCTGAACCACTCGCGCTCCCGGTCCTACGACGCCAACCACAACGTCCAGACGGCGACCGACGCCATGGGTACCGGTTCCACCGGCGGGAATGTGACGACCTACGGCTGGGACGGGCGCAACAACCCGACCTCGGCCAAGCTGCCCACCGGCGCCACCGCCGCGGTGAGCGGCTATCAGACGATCTCCGGGGCGGATCTGCCCGGGTCGATGACCACGGCGGACGACGAGAAGACCGACTACACCTATGACGCGGCCGGGAACACCACCTCGGTCGCGGTCACCGGCACCGGCGGCGGAAAGCAGTCCTTCGACTACAACAAGGCCGACCCCACGTGCGGCGGGTTCGAGGGCCAGCGCTGCAAGGTGACGGTGAGAATGTCCGACACCAAGTCCGTCTCCACCTCCTTCGGTTACGACGCCAAGGGCAACCTGACCAAGGTCACCCCGCCCGCCCCGCTCGGTGTCACCACCTACACCTACGACTTTCTCGGCCGCCCGGAGACGGCCGTGGACGGCCGGGGCATCAAGACCGTCTATGTCTACGACGAGCGCGACCGGGTGGTGAAGGTGTCCTCCACCAACGCCACGGTCACCTACGCCTACGACGGCGACGGCAACCTCGTCCAGCGCTCGGACGGTTCCGGGGTGACGAAGTACGCCTTCGACCCGCTCTCCCGCGAGACCGTCCGCACGCTCCAGAACGGCTCCCAGACGCGCCTGACCTACACTCCGGCGGGCAATGTCGACACCTACACCGACCCGGCCGGCACCACCGACTACACCTGGAACCAGGTCAACAAGCTGACCGGGCTGAAGGATCCCACCGGCAAGGTGACCACCTACGGCTACGACGACAACGACACCCGGACCAGAACCACCTATCCCGGCGG
The DNA here is from genome assembly GCF_024756275.1 of Streptomyces pyxinae. GTDB lineage: Bacteria > Actinomycetota > Actinomycetes > Streptomycetales > Streptomycetaceae > Streptomyces > Streptomyces pyxinae. Next base: position 225,773 of record NZ_JANUGQ010000008.1, read on the forward strand.
CACCGTCCAGGCGGTCACCCCCGACAAGTCCGGCCGGCCCGAGAAGATCAAGGCGACCTCGCCCCGGGGGACTCTGGTCGACCTGTCCTACTCCTATGCCAACGGCACCAAGGACAGCACCAAGATCCGTACCCGTACCGACGCGGTGGGCGGCTACAAGACCACCTACACCTACGACAGCGCGGGCCGCTTCTCCTACGCCAAGGACGAGAAGAACGGCACGGTCGCCGATTCCTGGCAGTACTGCTACGACCAGGCCGGCAACCTCACCAGCCAGGGCACCGAGCCCGGTTGCCCGCGCGGCACCACCTACACCGTCAACGACGCCCAGCAGATCACCGCCAAGTCCGGCACCACCGGCGCCTGGTCCTACGACAAGGCCGGCAACGAGACCGCCGGCGCCTCCACCCCCGAGTACGCCCGCACCGGCGAGAGCTGGTCCGACTACTCCCAGCTGACCGCGATCACCGTGGACGGCAAGACGTATGCCGGGCAGTACGCCTCGACCGACCAGAGCGAGCGGATCAGGCTCGGTGACACCTTCTTCCACCACGGTCCCCTCGGCCTGTCGGCCACGACCACGGCCGGGGTGGACAGGGGGTTCAACCGGGAGCCCGGGGGCACCCTCAACTCCATGACGACCGGGGGCACGTCGTACTACTACCTCACCGACGCTATCGGCAGCGTCATCGCCCTCGCGGACGGTGACGGCAACAAGGTGAACACCTACGCCTACAGCCCCCGCGGCGTGCGTCTGCTGGCCCGCTCCAGTGAGCCGGTCGCCCAGCCCTACCGGTTCGCCGGCGGCTACCAGGACCCCACCGGCCTCTACCACTACGGCGCCCGCTACTACGACGCCAACATCGGCCGCTTCACCCAGCCCGACCCCTCCGGCCAGGAGAAGAACCCCTACCTCTACGCCGAAGGCGACCCCGTCAACCGCATCGACCCCAACGGGCTTCTGTCGCTGGACATCGGGGGAGAGGTCTGCCTCGGGGTGTGCATCGGTGGGGGAGTCTCCATCAATGAGGACGGGAGCGCCCACCCGTACTTGTCCGCCGGTGCCGGCAGCCCGGGCGGCAGCGTGGACGCCGGTCTGGCCTCCGGAGACGCGGAGAAGGGCTGGACGGGTGAGGCCGCCTGCGGCGTCGGCCCCGCCGAAGTCTCGGTGGCGACCGATGGCTCCGCGGGAGTGGGCACAGGAGGAAGCTCGGGCAAGTGCTCCGGTACCGCGAAGTACACATTCTGAGAGAGTGGAGCAAACTGTGATAGGCGAACTTCTACTGGCTGAGGGGAGAAGGCCCGACGGCCCCTCCTGGTCGCCCTATCTGATGGTGGGAGTGTTCATCGTCTTCGCTGTCATCATCGCCGTGCTCTATATCCGGAGACGCAAATCCTGAATCGCCAGTCTTGAGCGGGAAGTTCAGCCCTTCGCGGGGAGAACGCGTCACTGCGTTCTCCCCGCGAAGGCGCGGGAGGAGAGACATGCGCATCGTGGTAGGGCTGCTGATCGCCTTGTTCGGCGCCTTTCTGGCGGTGGCGGGACCGGCGTTCTCGGAGCGAGTGGGCAGCGAGCGCGGGAGAACTTTCCACTCGTCCGACAAAGTGGCCTTCCGGGGTCTGGGGGCCGTCATGGCGGTGGCCGGACTGCTGTACACCTTCGGGGTGTCGGGGTGATCGGGACGCTCCCCCTCGCACAGCTGCTGTAGGGGTGGCCCTCCTCGGCGCGGCAGAGGTGTCCTTGCTCTCCAGGCACCCTGGCCGATCCGTCCCACCTCTGCGCCAACGGCACCAAGGGCAGCGCCATGGTCCGCACCCGTACCGACGTGGTGGGCGGCCGCAAGACCACGGCGGGGGTGGACGTGCGTGCGACCGGGAGCCGGAGGACCCTGCGACGCCGACATCGGCCGCTTCGGCTGACCGGACATTGGCGTACGGAGAAGAACGGGGGAGGAGGTATGCGCGTACGTACCTGAGCCGACTGCCGAGTTCGCCTGCAAGGGAATGGACGGAATCCCCTTGTGGCTCATATGCGGAGTGGCGATTGTCGCCTTCATCGCGGTGGTGGGGATGATCCGCCGTAACAGGTGGCACAGCTTCACTCTCCATGCCTGGGGCCGTCGGTACCGACGGCCCCAGGCAGTCGGGGGTCCTCGGAGCGGTGGCGGTCGGATTGCCGGAGCAGAGGGTCCTGCCCCCGGAGCATGTCCTCCGTCCGGCGAGAGAGGCGCGGAAAGCTCGTGAGCCGCGCCCGGCCGGGCCGTGGTCCTGCGCCCACCGCCCGACGCCGCTGATTCCGTGCCGTCCTCCACGCGGAAGCCACCGGCTCAGCGGGTCGGCAGCCGTCCGGTACGGGTCTCCCAGCGCCGACAGGCGGCCTTGAGCCGGGCCAGTGCCGCAACCCGCTCGGGATCGAGGCGCTGTTCCTCGATGAGCTGGTCCAGTTCGGCCTGTACCGCCTCCTCCCGCCCGGTGTCGGCCTCGGCATCGGCCAGCCTCTGCCGCGCCCGGGCGACTCTGGTGTCCCGGGTCGCCCGGAAGGCGGCGTCGTGCAGGACGGTGTTGGCGATCAGGGCGGCGAACGCGTAGACGGCGTTCTCCTCGTGCTCGTCACGGTCCAACGGGACATGATGGACCTGGCCGTTGCCTTCGACCGCCGTCAGATGGTGGCTGCGGATGCCTACGTGAATCTGCACGGTCAGCCCGGTCAGCGGCAGGTGGACGTCGCCGCCGATGCTCAGCGCGTGCTCGCGCAGCACCAGGGCGCCCAGTTGGCTCACGACCTGACCGGTACCGGGACGAAGAGCCTCGTCCAGTGATCGCCGGGCCGTGTCGATCCGGCTGCGGCGCTCTCCCTCGGCCGCGCCCAGCTGCAGCTGCAGACTGACCCGTGCGGCCCACGCTCCGACCGCGCGCCGGGCGAGACGGCGCCGGGCCCGGGCGAGTTCCCGGCGTTCCGGTGCGTAGGAACGGCCGAACGCCGGTTGCCACCCACCGGGGTAGCGATTCCTCCGCCAGGCGACGGCCGAGATCACGGCGACGATCAGCCCTACCGCCCAGTGCGCCATGTTCACCGGCCCGTCCCCTCTCCGCGCGACCGGTTCTCCTTATATCGGGCCACACGTCATGATCGGACCCGGTTCGGCGGAAATAACCCGTTGGTGCGACCAGGCGGCCCGGGAGGTGGCGCTCGCGCCGGCACCCGGCCCGCCCGGCGGTGCGTGCGGGGGAAGGGGCGCTCGCTCCCCGAACAGGGGGAAATCATCGGGCGATCGGGTGCCTATGCCGCCATCGGGCATTGTCGGTCATGCCCGGAAAGACCCGCAGATCGGCCTCTGTGTCGTACACCGGAAAGACGGCTTTGTTTCATCCTGCATCCGTCATCCCGGCGTCACCATGGGTTCACCTCTGGCAAAGAGCCCATAAAGGAAGAGGCTCTTTTCCCTCTTTGATCTTTCGCTGAGGGCGGGGCGCGGGGGAGAGTTCCGGTCCGGAACCCCACAGGGCTTCCGCACCGGAACTTCCGTCGCATCAGAGCCGATCGGCGGTCGCTTCCCTCAACCCCCCTCACCTCGAAGGACTCCCTCATGCGTGGAGCACCCATACGCAGAGTCGCGGTCGCTGTTGTCATGGCGACGACATCAGCGGTGGTCGCCGGCACCCTCGGTACAGCAGCGGCCTCTCCCCACGCCGCGTCGCCGTCCCCCGGCGGCTCCGCTTCCCAGAAGGCCCCCGCGAACGTCGTCGCCGCCGCCGATGCCGCCGCCCACGCCCACCCGGGCGCGACCGGGGTCGGCGCGGACGACACCCTGACCGCCACCGAGGCGCTGGTGGACCCGGACGGCAAGGCCCATGTCCGTTTCGCACGGGCCCACGACGGCCTGCCCGTCCTCGGTGCCGACCTCATCGTGCACCTGGACGCCGCCCACCGGTACCTGAGCGTCACCCGGGCGACGGCCCATCAGGTCGATGTCCCCACCACGACCCCGAAGAAGTCCGCCGCCGACGCGCAGGCCACCGCCGCCGCGGCCGGCCAGGGCACGGCGGGCAAGCCGACCCTGGTGGTGAGCGCCCTCGCCGGCCAGGCGCCGGTGCTGGCGTACCAGGTGCGGGTGGCCGACAGCAGGACGACGGAGGACGGCGGAGCCCGTACCGTGGTCGTCGACGCGACCACCGGCAAGGTGCTGAGCAACGCACCGGTCAAGGACTCCTTCCTCTCCCCGGGCGTCCTCGCCAAGCTGCGCGGCGCGGCCAAGGCGCCGGCCGCTCCGTCGGGTTCGGCCCTCGCCTCCGGCCGGACCGCCCAGGCGCCCCGGCTGAAGGCGGCGAAGGCGGCGGCGGCCGGCACCACCGCGACCGGCTACTCGCTGTACGACGGCACGGTCTCCCTCAACGCCTCGCCCTACACCTACAACGGGACGCAGTACTACATCCTGCGCGACGCCTCGCGCGGCAACACCGAGGTCCGCGACGCCTACGACCAGGAGATCAACTCCTTCGACAAGGGCTACCTCGCCGCCAGCACCAGCACCTCGTTCGGCAACGGCGCCACCAGTGACCGCAACTCGGCCGCCGTGGACGCCATGTACGGCATCACCAGCACCTTCGACTTCTACAAGAGCACCTTCGGCCGCAACGGCATCCGCAACGACGGCACCGGCGCCCACGGGATGGTCCACTACGGCAACAAGGTCGGCAACGCCTACTGGGACCCGGACTGCGGCTGCATGCTCTACGGCGACGGCGACGGCAGCACCTTCAAGAAGCCGCTGGTCGTGCTGGACGTCACCGGCCACGAGCTGACCCACGGCGTGGTCGACGCCACCGCCAACCTCCAGCCCACCCGGGTCGACAGCCGGGGCAACCAGTACGGCGAGCCCGGCTCCCTCAACGAGTCGCTGGCCGACATCTTCGGCAGCGGGGTCGAGTTCGCGACCAACAACGCCAAGAACCCGCCCAACTACCTGATGGGCGAGAAGCTCGGGCTGTCCCAGGGCTTCCTGCGCCGGCTGGACCAGCCCTCGCTCGACAAGCTGGAAGGCACCGTCGACTACTGGTCGCGAGCCGCGTACGACACCGAGGTGCACGCCGGCTCCGGCGTCTCCTCCCACGCCTTCTACCTGCTCGCCGAGGGCAGCGGCCGGAAGACCATCGGGGGCGTCGCCTACAACTCCGCCACCTACGACGGCTCCACCGTGGCCGGCATCGGGCGGAGCAAGGCGCTGGCGATCTACTACCGCGCCCTGACCCGGTACATGGTCTCCACCACCGACTTCCACGGCGCCCGCACCGCCACCCTCAACGCCGCCAAGGACCTGTACGGCGCGAGCAGCGCGGAGTACCAGGCCGTCAACAAGTCCTGGGCCGCGGTCAACGTCACCGCCTCCAACGGCTGACGGCCAGTGGCCCGCGGTGACGGCTGACGTACGCCCGCCCCGCACCCGATGAACAGTTCCGCCCCGCCGGTCCGACCGGCGGGGCGGAGCCATGCCCGGGTCCCCGACAGCCGCCGCTATTCACCCGCCCGCCTCCGCAGCGCCCCGAACAAGGCGCGCCCGTCACCGAAGCAGGGCGCCAGGAACACCAGATGGGCCAGGTACCACCAGGCCAGCGCCCGGTCCAGGTCCGGCAGCCAGAGGAGCAGTCCGGCGAGGACGCAGGCCAGCGGACCGGCGGCGGCCACCCCGGCGGCCTCGCGGCCGGTCATGGTCCCCTCGGGGATCACCGACGTGCGCCAGGCGGTGCGCTCGATCGCGACGCGGGTCACCGTCCGCACCCGCCGCAGCGCGAGCACATGGGCCGACTCATGGAGGGTGAACGAGCCCACCAGGCCGAGCACCGCCGGTTCGCAGACCCACCACGCCAGCAGCGCGGGCCCCGCGTCGCCCGACCACAACCACCAACCTACTCCAGCAAGTTGAAAGAGACCCACCACCGCCAGCAGCGGCCAGACCTGGGCGGCCACGGCCAGGACGACGGTACGGAGCCGGAGTCGCCGGTCGTCGCCGTGCCGGCGCGGGACCCCGGAGGGCTCAGTGCCCGGACATCTCCCTGATGAGGTGCTCACGGCGCTGCTTCAACCCCCGATAGGTGAACTGGACCATCGTCAGCACGACGACCAGGACCAGGAACAGCACGATCAGCGCCGTCGGGTTCTCCACCCCCATGGACACCCCGGTCGCCCCGCCCGCCTTCTCCCGGCTCTCGAAGAACAGCGAGCCGAACAGCGCCTCCCGGTGGACGGTCCCGTCACCGTCCGTGGAGAACATGAGATACAGCAGCGTCGCCACCACGGTCGCCAGGGTCAGCAGGGCGGCCCCGGCGACGGACTTCACGACCGACTGTGCCTTCGACATTCCTTCTCCTCGACTCATTGGTCCGGATTCCCTGCACCGCGTGGACGACGAAGAGCCCGGTCGCCACCGCGAGGCTCCCGGTCATGGCCCAGGGCGGCAGGCTGAGCATCCCCAGCCCGATGGCGATCAGGGCGAGCACCACACCCACCACCGAGAGCCCGAGGAAGACGGAGAACGGATTGTCCTTCTCGGCCGGGAACACGATGCTGATACAGGTGGTCATGACCGCCCCGCCGGCGCACCCCAGGACGGCCGGACCGCTCTGCGCGAACAGCTCCGGGTCCAGGGTGAACACCACCCCGAGCCCGGGCACGGCGAAGACGGCGAGCAGCACCAACTGCGCCCTGACCAGCCGCCCGTACACCCGCCAGGCGGAGACCCGGGCGCCGGGCAGCAGCCGCAGCGGCTGGGTGGCGGTGAACTGGTAGAGCCCGCCCAGGGACAGCACGGCGAAGCTCCACATCGGGTTGGCCGCGGGCTTCAGCAGCAGATAGACGAAGAGCGCGACCGCCATCGCCGCCCCCGCCGCCGTCTGCGAACTCCGCAGCAGACACCAGTCGTACGGGCCGAGGGCCCGGCCCGTCCACCCGGCCGGCCGCAGGCTCAGATAGCGGGACTGGCGTACGTGCTGGTTCGGGGAGAGCGCGAGCGTCAGCGCCAGCAGCGCCGCGACCAGCAGCAGCGCCCCGGCCAGGACCGGCAGGGCCCCGTACCGCTGCCACGCCCAGGAGACGGAGGTGACCCAGAGCCGCTGGCTCCGCTTGTCCAGGTAGGCCCGGCTCAGCTCCTGGATCATCGTCGTCATCCGGGTGGAGTAGACGGCCAGCAGGGCGAAGAGCGCCAGCACGGAGAGGACGTTCGACATCCGCCGGAGCCCCAGCAGCCCCCAGACCCGGGCCAGCAGCTGGTAGAGCACGCTGAGCGCGAGATGGGTCAGGGCGACCGGCAGCACCACGGACGCGGTGAGGTACGGGACGGCGGACGGCCCGAGCAGCAGCAGCGCGCTGACCGCGAGGGCGACCAGGCCCATGCCCGCCACCACCCCGGTCATCGCGCCCTCGTACAGGAGGAACGCCGCCGAGCGTTCCCGGTTGGTGACCGGCAGCTGGTAGCTCAGCCGGAGCATCCCCTCCGCGTTGATGAAGAGCACCTTCACCAGCAGGAAGGCGATCTGCACCCAGAGGACGAGGGAAACCGTGGAGGTGTCGAACAGCAGCCGCCACACCGCCATGTCCCCGGCGAGCGGTTTGAGGAAGAGATAGGCGGCGGCGCACATCGCCGCCAGCAGCAGTGCCGCCGCGACCACGGTGAACACCCGTACCGGGGCGGAGCGCAGCACCCCCGCCCGCAGCACCCGGCGCCGGAAGAAGACCAGCAGCATGCCGGCGAGGGTGGCGGAGTGCCGCAGCCGCATGCTCATCGTTCGTCCGATCCGAGGTGGTCGAAGACCATGGTGGTCACCGAGCCGTGCGCGGCCACCAGCTCCTGGGTGGGCCGGTCGCACACCACCTGGCCGAGGTCGAGGAAGACGATGCGGTCGGCCAGCCGCTCCAGGACGGCGAAGTCATGGGTGCACAGCACGATGGACCGGCCCTCGTCCCGGACCCGCCGGAATTCCCGCTCGCTGAGGTGGAGTGCTTCGAGGTCGATTCCGTTGAGCGTCTCGTCGATCACGGTCAGCGGCCGGCGCAGCACGAGGGAGGAGACCAGCTGGGTCTTCTTCCGCATGCCGTGCGAGAAATCCTCGATGAGATGGTCGTAACGGCCCTCCATCGAGAATCTGCGGAAGAGTTCCTCCGCCTCGGCGTGGTCCGCCGCCACGCCGAACAGGCGGCCCATCAGTGTGAGATATTCCCGGGCGGTCAGAAACTCCGGCAGATAGTCGTTGCTGGAAAGGTACATGCCCAGGGTTTTCGCCTCGGGCGAGTCGTGCGGATGGCCGCCGATACGGAGCGAGCCCGACTGGAGGCGTACCAGGTCGAAGATGTTCTTGATGAGAGTGGACTTCCCGGAACCGTTGGGGCCGACCAGACCGGTGATCGTGCCCTCCTCGACGGAGAAGGACACGTCCGCGAGCACGTTGACGATTCCGTCGTAGGAGTAGCTGACGTTCTGCACGTCCAGAAGGGTCATGGCGGTGGGAATCCTTCACTGGATCCGCCGGCCGCGACCGGAGCGGTCCGGAAGCGGCCGGCGCGAGCGGAGCGGCGGTGCCCGGGCGGCCGGAGCCGCATGGAGAGGCCGGGCCGACCGGGCACCGCGCTGAACGGGAAGCCGGCCGGCCTACCCGGTGACGGCTACTACTTGCACTCGAAGTAGACCTTCAGGCCGAAGTCCTTGTACTGCCAGTTTCCGGTGAACGTCTTGTGCTGCTTGACCACGCACCAGATGGCCATTCCGGCGAGCAGGGTGGCGCCCAGCGCGAGGATGACCGCGATGAACACCAGAAACCAGGCGTCGTAGCGGACGAGCCCCCGGTCGATTCGCGTCCTGACCGAATCGATGCTGCGCGAGGCGATCCGCTGCGTGTGCGCGGCGGATTCCGGCACCAGGGTGGATATGGACATGCTTTCCTTCCTCTCTGTGAGGTGGGTCGATTACTCGACCGACGGTGCCATGTCCGTGCCGGACGGAACAGTGTCCGCAAGGACACCATGCGGGTACAGCTCCTGCTTTCGGCAGGTCGCTATGACGGCCGCTTCCGCCCGGGAGGATATTTCCAACTTGCCGAAAATGCTGGTGACATGCTTTTTGACCGTCCGTTCGGTCACACAACAGCGGTCGGCGATCCCGATGTTCGGCAGACAGTCGCCCAGCGCGACCAGGATTTCGCGCTCCCGATCGGTGAGCAGTGACAGATCCGCCGCGTGCACCCAGCGCGGTACGTCGAACGGTACGCAGCAGTCGCCGTCCCCGTCCTGCCCGTGCGTGGCACCGCTGCCCGGTGCGCCCGATGGTCGTCCCACTGTGCTCTCCCCCGTGACGACGGCGGCCCCCGGTGGCACGGCCGGCGCCGGGCACGTCCTGTCTCCCGGTGCCGAACGCGCTCCGGTGGGCCGGTCAGCGCCGCTGGTCGCGGCCATCTCACGGTAGTGGCGGGCAAATCCGGGAAGTGAGATTTCACGGTGAATGGCGCCAATGCGCCGCTGTGGAGGCCCCCGGCCCGACCCCCGGCCGCCCGGGGGTGGCGCCGGAGCGCACCTGACCTGCCGATGCGGTCCAACTCCCTTTCCCTAATGGCATATGCGCCACTGGCCAAAAGGCGCCGCCTCCACCCGTACGCCCCGTCACCTTCGCCGCCCCCGCCGCCCGTGCTTCCGGTGGGGCGCCGCAGGACCGGCGGCAAGACCGGCCGTGCGGGGGACGGCCCGCTCACCAGTGCCCCGCTCACCGCCCTTCGGCCGTACCGCCCGGATCCCTACCCTCACCGGCGACAGCCGGCACCCGGAGAGAAGGAGCGGTGCGCGTATGACGGAAGCGTCGGAACCGACCTGGCGCGCTCATGTGGATGGCCGCCTGACGGAGATTCCCGAGACCATCGAGGGGGTACGCACCGCTCTCGCCCCGAAGCCCGAACGCCTGGCGGAGTTCGAGGCGGAACTGCCCCGTACCCCGGCCCCCGAACTGCCCGCGCTGGTCGCCGCGTACGCGCTCCCACGACGAGCCTGGGACGCGATCGACGCACGGATCGAACGGCTCCGCGCGGGAGACTTCTCCGGCTGCGCGCCGCTGGAAGAGCTGGACGGCTCCGGCGGAGCCGTCACCGCCGCCCGGCGCTGACACCGGCGACACCGCCGGCCGCCCCCACCCGTGGCGACCGGTGCACCCCCATCGGGCCCCGTTCCTCTCCGCGAGGGACGGGGCCCGCCGCTGTTCCCTGCTACCCGGCTCGGCACATTGGTACGGACCTTCTGACCAGCCACTTCGGGCTGGAGTTATGGGCAGTTGGCAGTAGTGGCGGGCTCCCGGAGCCTCCCATACTCGGATGGACGGCGGATTGACGGGTCACGAACACGGCGCTGTGGGGTCGTGGCCAGTTCCTCCCCACCCGCTGTCGTACGGCCGCTCCCGGCGGCGGACGCCAGGGGATCCGCCGCCCGGGGCGCGCCGCGCCCACCCGCAGCCACCCATCCCCCCATTACCCCTGCCCCCCCATGGAGAAGGAACCGCACCATGCCTCTCTCGCGTTTCTCGCGCTCATTCCTCGCCTCCGGGTTCGCCCTCGGACTGGCGGCCGGCGCCTCGGCCCTCGGCGGTGCCGCGACCGCCACCGCCGCCCCGGCACCCATCGTCGGCGGCAGCCAGGCCGGCCAGACGTACTCGTTCATGGGATCGATGCAGGTCAACGGCCGTCACCACTGCGGTGCCTCGCTGATCGCGCCCGGCTGGATGGTCACCGCCAAGCACTGTACGTTCGGCCAGGGCGGCGGCCCGGTGCAGCCGTCCTCGATACGGGTGCGCATCGGCTCCAACGACCACCAGAGCGGTGGCACCGTGGCCGGTGTCTCGCAGATCATCCGGTCCTCCAACAGCCAGACCCTGGACGGCCAGGACATCGCCCTGCTCAAGCTCAGCCAGGAGGTCTCCAACACCCCGGTGGCGATCGCCTCCGGCACCCCCCGCGAGAACACGCCCATCAAGCTCCTCGGCTGGGGCCAGACCTGCCCCCAGGCCGGTTGCTCCCAGTCCCCGCCGCGCTACCTCAAGCAGCTCGACACCAAGGTCACCTCCAGCCGGTCCTGCCCGCAGATGTCCCAGCGTGAGCTGTGCATCAACGGCACCCGCTCCAGCACCGCCTGCTACGGCGACTCCGGCGGCCCCGCGCTGATCGGGGAGGGCGGCCGTCTGGAACTCGCCGGTGCCACCAGCCGCGCGGGTGTCGACACGCAGACCTGCGGCGACGGCGGCACCATCTACACCGATGTGGCCTCCTGGCGCTCCTGGATCCAGCAGTACACCGGGGCCAACTGAACGCGTCCGGAGGCTCCGGCGGTCGGCCCCGGGTCCGGACCGGAGGGGGCTCCGAGGACCCCTGAGGGGCCCGTACGGGACCTCCGGACGTAAAGGAGCCGCCGGGTGCCGGCCCCGGCGGCTCCCGTGGCCGGGCCGGTATGCCGCACCGGCCCGGCCACGGACTTTCCGGCATACGGACGAGCGTGGCCATGACATGAGCCTCGGGACTACGCTCGCACGGCCATGGAGCTGAAACTGCGCCATCTGCGGATGCTGCTGGCCATCGCCGAGATGGGCAGCATGAAACGGGCCGCCGCCGCGATGATGCTCGCGCCGTCCACCCTGTCCGCCCAACTCAAGGCGGTCGAGGGGGAGGTCGGCGGTCCTGTCTTCCACCGGACGCCCCGGGGTGCCGTCCCCACCGAGGCCGGGCGGCTGGTCCTCGCCCACGCCCGGGAGGCCCTGGCCAGCGCCGACCGCATTCAGGCGTGGCGCACTCCGCCGAACGGACCCGGCACCGGCGGACCGGTCACCATCGGCTGCTGCCCCGGCCCGATCCCCGGCCACCTCGCCCCGCTGCTGCCAGGCTCGCTGCCCCACCCCGTGGAGCTGACCCTGTACGGCGGCCCCGGCGAGGTCCTGGCGGCGGTCACCGCCCGTACGGCCGACGCCGGCTTCGTCATGGACGTGGCGGGCTTCGGCGCCCCCGCGCCCGAGCACGTCGCCCTCACCCTGGTCGGCACGGAGCCGGTCGTGGTGGTGCTGCCCGCCGCCCACCCGCTCGCCGCCCGGTCCCGGATCGACCTTCCGGACCTGGCCGCCGAGAACTGGCTGCTGCTCCCGGAGGACCCGGGCGCCGACGACGCCGGCGCGCTCGTCGCGGTCTGCGCGGCGGCCGGGTTCGTCCCCCGGGTGCGGCACCGCCTCGCGGACTTCGGCGCCCTCATCGACCTGGTGGCCCGGGGCCAGGGCGTGGCCGTCGGCCAGGGTTCCGCCCGTCCCCGCGAGGGCGTCGTCATGCGGCCCCTGACCGGCGACCCCCTGCGCGTACGTCACCTGCTCGCCCTCCACGAGCACTCGCCCCTCGCGAACTCCCGCGCCCTCCTGCTGAACCTGGCCGCCGAGGCCCTCCCGGCCGCCCACGACTGAGCCCCCGGCCCGGAATACGGACCAGGGGCTCACGTTGCCGGGCTACGCCTCGCCCCGGAGGCCGGCCCGGAAGGCGTCCCATGAAGCGGGCGCCATCCGAATGACCGGCCCGGCGGGCCGCTTGCTGTCCCGTACGGCGACGGCGTCGGGGACGTTGAGGGCGACTTCGACGCACTCGCCGTTGCCCATGGTGTAAGTCGACTTCACGAACTCGAACGGCGGCATGCTTTACAGCTCCCTGCGGATTTCCTTGATCAGAGCGATCGAGTCCTGCGGCACGAGCCCGTTACGGACAATGCGGTCGAACGTTCTGTCATGCCTCAGGGCGTCGGCCTGGCTCTCCAACCACAGGATAGACGACGTGGTTTCCGCATAGACCACGTCCATCGCGCCTGCGTCAGCGAAGGTCACGATGCTGAAAGTGCTGGACAGGCCGGGGTGCGAGCCCGCGAGAAACGGCACCACCTGGAGCTTGACGTTTGGCAACTCGGAGACATCGACCAGGTGCGTGAGCTGCTCGCGCATCACCTCGCGGCCTCCCACGAGCTGCCGCAGCGCCCCTTCGCCCACAACGGCCCAAAGTTCTAAGGGCGCACTGTCGGACAGGCGCCCTTGGCGCGCCATCTTTGCCGCGACGAACCTTTCGATCTCTTCAGGGTCTTCCCAGTAGGCGTTGCCTACCGCCAATGCGTGCGCGTAGGCCGGTGTCTGCAACAGACCCGGCACCATGGAGCCCTGCCAGGTCCGAACACCTCTCGCGATGTCCTCCAGCGCCACATACTCGATCAACGAGCCCAGCTCGGGGTACTGGTTCCACCATCCCTTCGCCTTGCGGCGGCCTCGATCCGTCTTGGCCAGCTCCAGGAGTCGGCTTATGGCCTCCTCGTCGTGCTCCCCGTAGAGATGGCACAGCGCACGCACGTCCGGGTCGCGCATGGGTACAAGTCCACGCTCCATCTTGGCGACCTTGGCCACCGATGCGGTGAGCGCCTCCGCCGCAGCCGCCTGGCGCAGGCCGCAAGCCTCCCGCATCCGCAGCAGTTCGCCGCCCAGGCGACGGCCGAGCACGGTCGATACGGATACTCCGCGATCGGGATTCGTTCCAGCCATCTGCTCCTACCTTCTGACGGGCCGTCACAGTCTCGCGGGGAACCGGTTCCACCCACAACTCCAGTTCGAGAGAATTCTATGCCCGCGTGACTTGATGCACATTGATTTGGCCCGCTACCTTCGGTACGCAGCCGCTCGCTGAGCGGAGCCGAGAGGCGGAAGTGCACCGCTGCGCGCTGCGCGGACGCGGCATGCCACCGCCCGATACGCCCACTGGAGGTGTGTTCATGGCCGTTGGTGCTCTGACCGACTCGATGTCCTACGTCCCGAGCAAGCGGAACGTGTCCCTGGCCCGTCGTCGTGTGGCGCGGCTGCTGGCGGACTGGGGCAGTCCCGAACTGGCCGGGGACGCGGCCCTCCTGGCAGGGGAACTCGCCGCCAACGCGCTGCTGCACGGCGGGGTCCCGGACCGGTTGTTCCGGGTGGAACTCCGGCTGGAGGACAAGACGTTGCGGATCGCCGTCACGGACCCGCGCGGCGAGCTGCTGCCGCGGCAGCGCGAGGCGGGGGATGAGGAGCAGCACGGACGGGGGCTCGCCATCGTCGCCGCCCTCGCCACGCGCTGGGGCGTGGACCCGCTCGTGGTCGGCAAGACGGTGTGGGCGGAGCTGGAGCTGTGCTGAGGTTCAAGCGGGCGAGGCCGCCGCTCACCGAGGAGCAGCGGAACGTGCGGCGCAACCTGGAGCGGCTCCTCAACCCGCCCCGCCCCAGCGTGCGCGAACGGCTCATGCGGCCCGTCCGGTGGGCCGAAGACCTCTGGTGCCGCCATGTCTCCCAGCGCCAGCTCCACCAGGCGCTGGACGCCGCGCGGGCCCGGGTGGAAGCCGCCATGCCTCCGGAATGGAGGTCGCCGGAACAAGCGCGCCGGCGTCTCGCTCGTCTCCGGGCCCAAGCCCCCAGGGACGTACGCCGGGAGCTGATCCGGCGGGCAGTTGCCGAGGCCGGCAGGCGTACGGACCACCAGCGTTCGGCCCCCGACGATCCCGGGAGCCGGTAGGACGCTTCCCCGTCCTGACCCCTGGGACCTGGCGGATCGGGCTGCGCCGGGGTGACGTGGATCCGAGACAGGTGCCTGGGGCGCATGGTGAGGTGCAACCGCGCACGGAGGGGGCGCATTCGCCGCCAAAGCGTGCGCCGGGGCATCGGCCGCGCCAAGTCAATGCCTCATCAAGGGGCTCGTGGGCTCTCCCGGCGGGTTGTTGTCCGTGGCCGGGACGAGTTTGTTAGGAGATGCAGCCCACCGCCGGCGCGACTCCACACGGGGGTGAGTCGCCCGATGCGTCCATGAGAGGCCGGCCGTTCGTGTCGAACGCCTGATCTGCCCGAGGGAGCTCACCATGGAGAGTCAGTTCGACGCGGCGGTGGCGGCGTACGAGGCCAGCATGGCGGAAATGCCGTTCCGTGAGCACATCGAGGCCCACAGCTTCCTGCGAACCGTGGGTGAGGTCGGTGGCCTGTCGGTTCTCGACCTGGGCTGCGGCAGCGGGACGTACGTGCGGCGGCTGCGCTCCCTGGGTGCGGCGAGGGTGGCCGGTGTGGACGAGTCCGGAGAGATGATCGCTCACGCGCGGCGGCGGGAAGAGCGCGAAGGGCTCGGGGTGTCCTACGCGGTGGGCAATGCCGCCGGGGAACTGCCGGAGTTGGACGGCCAGTTCGACGTGGTCACCGCCGTGTACGTACTGCCGTACGCGCCGACGAGGGACGCGCTCGCAGGGATGTGCGCGACGGCGCGGCGGGCACTGCGCCCGGAGGGCGGCCGGTTCGTGGCCGCCACCCTCAACCCCGACTTCGCCGAGGACCCCGGCTGGTACCGGCCCTACGGCATGCGGTTGACCGCGCCCACACCGCGTGGGGAAGGCGGCACCGGTCACCTGACGGCCTGGATCGGCCGTGAGGTGCTCGACGTGGACTTCTTCATCTGGTCCGTCGCGGCACACGAACAGGCCCTGCGCCGAGCCGGCTTCACCCACGTCTCATGGACCCGGCCCGAGGTCTCCGAGGAAGGGACCGGGCTGCACGGCGCCGAGTTCTGGCGCGCCTACCTGGCCTGCCCGCACGCGCTCGTCCTCGATGCCGTGGCCGGCCCGCCCCCGGGCGCCGGCGCGGCCGACCGGAGGAGATAGGGCACGTCCCCGTCCGTCCCCCGCCGCGTCCCACGACCTCACTCCGCCCAACGGCACGAGACGACGATCCCCACGCCCGCGCACTCGTCGGAAGGTGCACCTCATGACGTCACGTTTCCTGGTCCGGCACTGTTCACCGGAGAGCGCCATTCTGGTGGAGCGGGCCGAGTCCGTGGTCCTGGGCCTGTCCCCGTGGAACGGCTACTACAGACCCCGCGCCATCGAGGCCCTGATCGACTGGGCCTGCTCGGTCTTCCGCCGGGTGGACGTCTTCGTCCCCGGCTACGAGGCCGCCCACACCCTCACCGCGGCGGGGTTCACCGCGCCGGAAGCGGTGCACCGCACCCGCAGGGCACTGAGCCAGTTGCGCACTCCCGCGCGCCGGGCCCTGGAGCGAGCCGGTGTCGACGGCCCGGACCGGCATCTGCACACCTGGACCCAACTGGCCGGGCGTCCGCAGTACGCCGCCTCCCGGGCCCGCGCCGAGCACGCCTACCGGACGGATCCGGCGGTACGCCGGGTCTGCCGGGCCACCGCTCGGGCCGCGGTGCGGCATGCCGCCGGGACCGAGCCCAGCGAGGCACAGATCGACCGGGCCGTCAGCTACACGATCGCCGAACTTCCCCTGGTCGTCGACGGACCCGCGGTGTTCGGGACCACGACCTCGCTCTTCGTCTACCACCGTCCGATGGACCTCCTCGAACCCCTGATCACCGGCGAGGCCCGTGGTCTGCGGCCGGCTCCGGGACAGGGCTACGCGGTGGTGACCCCCGCCGGAACCGATCAGGAAGGCTTCCCCCATGACCGCCGCCAAGACCGCGACCGCTGATCCGGACCTACCCCTGCGGTACCCGTTCCCGCCGGGCGAACTGGGCACCCCGCCCCCGGTTCTGGCCTGGGCGCGCAAGTACCGCCCCGTATGCCCGGTCCGGCTGCCCTCGGGCACCCAGGTGTGGATGGTGACCCGCAAGACCGACATCGCCCAGGTTCTCACCGACGCGCGCTTCTCCCGGAACCTGGTCTACGAGGGAGCGCCACGGTTCGTGGGGGAGGACTTCACCTCCATGGCCGGTGGGATCTTCAACCTGGACCCGCCCGATCACACCCGGGTGCGGCGCGTGATCAGCCACTTCTACACCCGCGCCGGTGCCGAGTCGTACCGGCCCATGGTGCGGCGGCACGCCGCCCGACTGCTGGACGCGATGGCCGAGGGCCCCAACCCGGCGGACCTGGTGCCCGCGTACACGGCTCCGCTGCCGCTCGCGGTGAGCTCGGAGATCCTGCGGGTGCCGGTGGAGCAACGGGACGCCTACCACTCCTACTTCCGCACCCAGACCAACCTCGCGGTCAGTGCGGGGGAGATCGCCGCGGCCACCCGGGCCGTCATCGAGTTCACCGGCGAGGTGATCGAGGCCAAACGCCGTGAGGACCGAGGCGGAAACGACCGGGGGCCGATCGAGGCACTCATCCGGGCGCGGGCGGCCGGAGAGATCAGTGAGAGCGAACTCCAGGGCACAGTGGCGTACTTGTTCGTCACCGGCTCCGAACCCCTGGTCTCCCCGCTGGGCACCGGCGTGGTCACCCTCCTTGTCCATCCCCGCCAGCTCAGAGCCTGCATAAACGATCCTGCGCTCTGGCCCCGGGCCGTCGAGGAAGTCCTGCGCTACCACCACAACGGCGTACTGGGCCTGCCGCGCGTCGCGACCGAGGACGTACGCCTGCACGGTGTGACCATCGCGAAGGGTGACGGCGTCTGCACCCCGATGCTGGGCGCGACCTGGGACCCGGCGCACTATCCCAACCCGGCCAAGTTCAACATCCACCGCCGGACCGACGGCACCGCCACCTTCGGCGCCGGCCCTCACTTCTGCCTCGGAGCCGCGCTGGCCCGGATGTTCCTGACCACCGCCTACGAGGCCCTGTTCACCCGCTTCCCCGGCCTGCTCCTGGCCGTCTCCGAGTACGACATCCCCTGGGAGCTGGACCTGTTCTTCACCAAGCCGGCCACCCTCCCCGTCGCCTGGGCCTGATTCCCCGGGCGGGCAAAAGCGGTTGCGCGGGCCGGTGAGTGGATCAAGGGTGCGGGCATGGAGAAGCTCCGGGCGCCCGAACAGGCGCCAACTGCCGTGCACCGGCCCGCTCATCGGGATCCCGCGGTGTTGCGCTGGCTCGGCGCGTACACCGCTTCCACCGTCGGGGACAGCGTCTACTACCTGGCCCTGTCCTGGGCCGCCGTACGGAGCGGGACACCCGCCCAGGCGGGGGCCGTGATGGCGGTGAGCGCGCTGCCGCGTGCCGTGCTGATGCTCGGCGGGGGAGTGGTGGCCGACCGGTTCGGGCCGCGCCGGGTCGTGCTGGCGAGCGACGCCGCCCGGTGCGCGGCCACGGCCGCCGTCGCCGTGCTGCTGCTCACCACGAGCCCGGGGCTGTGGCTGCTGGCGGCGCTGGCAGTACTCTTCGGAGTGGTGGACGCGCTGTTCATGCCGGCGGTCGGGGCGCTGCCCGCCCGGATCGCACCGGCCGGTCAACTGGCCCGGATTCAGGGGCTGCGCGGCCTCGCCCACCGGACGGCGCTGCTCCTCGGGGCTCCGCTGGGCGGTCTCATGGTGGCCACCGGCGGAGCCTGGGCCGCCTTCGGGGTGGCCGCGCTGCTGTTCGGGTTGTCGCTGCCCCTGCTGCTGGGGCTGCGGGTGGCGCCGCTGCCCGACGACGGCCCCGAGCGGGCGGGTTCGACGGCGGTACGGGATCTGGTGGCGGGGCTGCGGTATCTGCGGCGACACCCGGTGCTGGCACCGCTGGTGGTGGTCATCGCCCTGGGCGACCTCGGGTTCGTCGGCCCACTGAACGTGGGGCTCGCCCTGCTGGCGGACGCCCGGGGGTGGGGCGCCCCCGGCATCGGCTGGGTGCTCGCCGGCTTCGGCGTGGGCGCGGCCGCGGCGTCGTTGCTGCTGACCGTACGGGCCCGGGTGCCGCGCGCGGGACTGGTGCTGGCCTGGGTCCTGGTGCCCGGCTCGGCGTCGATCGCCGCGCTGGCCCTGCTGCCGCGACTGTGGGCCGCCGTCGGCGCGGCGGTCGCCGTGGGACTGCTGGCCGGGCTCAGCGGCGTACTCTGCAACGCCCTGGTGCAGACCCACACCGACCCGGCCTACCTGGGCCGCGTCACCTCGGTGACCAGCCTCTTCAGCCTGGGCGTCGCCCCCCTGACCTTCCCCCTCACCGGAGCGGCCGCCGGCCTGTGGGGCGTCGCCCCCGTCTTCGTCGCCAGCGCCGCGATCTGCGCCTCAGCCGGCCTCTACGCCCTCTCCCGCCCACCCCTCCGGGGCGCCGAACTGCCCTGACGCCGCAGCCCGACGGGGCCGAAGCGGCGCCGACCCGCGAGTGGCGAGCGCAAGGGCCTGTTCATAGGGAACGCCCCCGCCTGCGCGGGGCCGACTCCAGCTGCTCCACCCTGTCGCTCATACCCGCCGGAACACCCCCGCCTGCGCGGGGCCGACCGCATGGTCGGACACCCACCAGTACGCGGGCTCGGAACACCCCCGCCTGCGCGGGGCCGACTCACCGGGGCGGACCGGCATCTGCTGGCGTTCAGGAACACCCCCGCCTACGCGGGGCCGACCGAGGGCCGGTGTGCCGTCCCAGGCGTCGGCTCGGAACACCCCCGCCTGCGCGGGGCCGACACTTGCTGAGCTGCGGTGATGCTAGCAAGAGGGGCGGTTTTCATTTACTTGTTCTTCGGGATCATGGCAGGCCAGAAGATTCTCATCGACTGTGCCGAGGCCGCTGTCAGGGCGGTCGGATGAAGAGGAAGCGGGCGGGGTCAGGACAGCCTGCTGCGGGCTGAGCGAGGGCCGGAGACCGCTCGGCCACCCCGTGCTCGCCGGGCGGGGCGCGCAGGGCGCCGCCGGCCGTCCAGCCCGGCGGCCTTGCGGGTCCACCGGGCAATGGTTTCCGCCGATACGCCGAATCCCTCGATGAGTGGCGTGGCCTTGACGCGGCATGCGGGCACGGAGCAGTGCACCGGGCTGGCGGCCAGGTCGAGACGGGGATAGGTCATGGACTCGGGCGGCAGGTACTGGGCTGCGCAGCCCAAGCAGACGTACCAGGTACGCATGGCTCTCCTAACTGGTGGTGCGTGTCCCGGCGCAAGTGGTGCAGGCGCCGGTCCATCGGCGCACGATGGGGGCCTGCGTGCCGTCGCCGGCCGTTTCCACCGTGTGTTGTTCGTGCTCGGTGAGCCCGGTACCGCCACAGGCCGTGCAGGTCTCGCTACTCATCCGTCCAGCATGACCGATCGGATTCGTGGCGTCAGACGTTCACTGACAAGAACGCCACCGCCCCGGCGGAAGCCTGGGCGCCACCCTGGTGGACCACATGCCGGTGGAACAACCCCCTTTGTGCGGAGCCGACATCGGCGTCCGCTCCGACGAACCCCTCAACCACCGAACTTCGCCGCCTGCGAGGCTGGCCGATGAGAGGCTTGAAGTACTACGTCGTATGCCGCAACCGTTCCCTCGCACCGGAGGTACCGTTCATCGTGGCCCGCCTCACCGCTCAACACCTCGCCAGGGTCCTGGCCACTGCCGTGCTCGGCGCAGCAGTTGGTGCCGCCGGGCTTCCCGAGGAGACCTCCCCGGGGTGAACGCGGGTGTTTGCCCGTCGGCCGTTGAGTACGGGCTTCGGCCACGATGACAAGCATGAGCGGCGCCCCGGCACCCTTCGGCGCTACGCCTCCGCGCGGTCGTCCGCCCGGGGTGGAGAGGTCGGCAGGAGAAAAGCGACCAGCCAGAGGAGGGCGGCGGTGGTCAGGGCCCCGGCGGCGGACGGCGCGTGGATCGACCAGGCCCACCACTCCGGCGTGTTGTCCGGCGCCACACCGAGCAGCAGGGTGGGACCGAAGGTGCCCAGCGGCAGCAGCCAGGCCAGGCCGCTGCCGAAGAACCGTGCGCTGATCCCGGCCAGGCCCAGATAGCCGACCGCGTTGCGGACCGAGGCGGCGGCGACGTCGGCGGGCAGCCCGAAGAGCATCGGCAGCGCGGAGAGGGCGGCCGCCAGCAGAGTGAGCGCGAGCAGATGCAGGCGCCGGAAGAGGGCCATGGGCTGTGCGGCGGTGTGTTCCAGATCGGCCATGGGGGAGTGCAGCGTAGTGCCCAGGACGACGGCGTGGGCCACCGGTGCGACCGCCGCCACCGGAATGCCGTAGTCGACCAGGTAGCGGAAGTCCGGGATCTCGACCCGTGTCCCGGCGAACACCCCGGTGGCCAGGGCCAGTACCAGCGCACCGGCCACCGCGCGGGGCAAGTTGCGGCTGCGGGCGAAGGCGAGGACGGGGTTCACCGGGGCGGTACGGGGACGGGCCGACAGGCGCCGACGGCGCCCGCGGCGGTGGACAGCCAGCGGTCCTGGTCTGCGGCCGGCGCGGCGAGAACCCGCTCCAGGGCTTTGGCGAAACGGTCCCCGTAGTACGGCGTGGGCCTCTTGGCACGGGAGTTGACCACGGCCTCCACCAGGAAGGCATCGGGGAAGCCATCGGTCTCCGGCAGGACGTGCGGCGCACACCCTTCCGGCCGCGACGGGAGGGTGGCGCTCAGCATGGCCTCGGTCATCGTGCCCGAGTCCAGCACCGGCTGATACACCGGGAGTTCCGCGCTGTCCGGTCCCACCAGGCGTAGCCCGGTCTGGCGGAAGTCGTGGCGGAACCCGGGCAGCGGGCCGACGGCCCGATCCACGGCCCGCGCCGCCTCGCGCGCTTGGGGCAGCAGATGCCGGTTGTCCGGCCACAGGCAGGCTCGGACGCGGCCCTCCGTCACACATGCCGGCTCGGCGGGCTGCTCGGCGCGTACCGCCCAGAACGGCTCGGACACCGGGGCGCGGAAGGTCAGCAGCGCTCCGCCGGCCGCCACCGCCAGAACAGTCGGTACGGCGACGAGCGGCCCCGGCGAGAGCGACGCGCGCCGCACCAGCGCGGGCAGCGCCAGCAGGGCGAGCGCTGCCGCGCCGCACCACAGAGCCCCCATCAGCAGCCGGCCCGTGTGCGGCTGGAACGTGGTGTCCCAGTGCTCGTCGATGGCCGGGAACAGTCGTGCCAGGGAGACGCCCGGGAGGAAGGCGAAGAGAACGAACACCAGATACCACAGCACCCCCATGGCCGGCGCGGTGATCCGGGACGGCAACAGGGTGCCCGCACAGACGCCCGCCGCGATCTGGAGCCCGGTCATCGCAGCGCCCAGCACCAGCGGGCTCCACACCGGCGCGGTGACCTCACTGACGGCCGCGGTGCGCTGGAAGGCGGCGGCGGCCATTGCCACATATACCAGCAGTGACCACAACCAGGCTGCTGCCCACAACAGCACCGCCTGTGCCCAGCCGCCGCGGGGCGTGGTGTCGGACCAGGCGTCCGCCCGGGTGCGCCGGGCGCGGCCCGCCGTCCACGCGGCGGCGGCACTCATCAGCGAGCCCATCACGATGACGCCGAAGACCTGGACCTTGATGCTCGCCTGATTCCACCAGCCGATCCAGTCACTGGTCGCCGCGTCCGCAGAGAGCAGGTACCAGACGCCGGCCACGCCCGACAGCAGCGCGACCTTGCCCGCCTCGCCGCGCCGCATCTCGGTGAGCAGCACCTTCATGCCGGCACCCCGTTCCGCTCCACCACGGCCAGGTAGCCGGCCTCCACCGCCGAGCCGTCCAGCGCCGTGCCGTCGTGGCTGTCGGCCTGGGCGCACAGCTCGGCGGCCGTCCCGGTGAAGCGCATCCGGCCCTCCAGCAGGACGTGTACGCGGTCGCAGACCTGTGCGACGTCCTCCGCCAGATGCGTGCTCATTACCACTGCCGAACGCTCTCCGAGCGCCCGGATCAGGGTGCGGAAGCCGATTCGCTGGGCCGGGTCGAGGCCCACCGTCGGCTCGTCCAGCAGGACCAGGGCCGGGCGATTGACCACCGCCTGGGCGATCCCCGCCCGGCGCAGCATGCCGCCGGACAGAGCGCCCATCCGCCGGTCCGCGTACCGCTCCAGCTCCACCAGGCTCAGCGCCTCGCGTACCCGCTCGGCCCGTTCCGCACGCGGCACCCGGCGCAACCAGGCCGCGTACGTGACGAACTCCCGGACGGTGTAGCGCGGATAGTAACCGAAGGACTGCGGCAGTACGCCAATGCGCTCCCGCACCTGGCGCACGCCGGCGCGCCCGCGCACGGAAGCGCCGAGCAGGCTCACCGTCCCCTGGTCCGGCTGCCGGGCGGTGCTCAGGAGCGAGAGGAGGGTGGTCTTGCCCGCACCGTTCGGCCCGAGCAGAGCGGTGGTGCCGGGGTGGAACTGCGCGTGGACGCCGTCGAGGGCGACCACGGTCCGATAGCGGACCGTGGCGCCCTCGACGGTCGCGGTCGGCGCGCTGTCGGCCGCGGTGCTGTAACTCTCTACGGACACGGTTTCCTGTCAGTTCGTCCGGCCTGTCGTCCGGTTTCCGGTCTGCCTACTGGTCTGTCCGGTCCGGCGCCCGGTCAGTTCTCAGCGGCCACGTAGCCATTGGCTCGGCTACCAGGGATGCCGGACCAGGTGGCCTTGGTGTAGTACTTGCCACCCGCGTTGGTGCCCTTGTACGCGCCGCAGCCGTAAGCCTGAGAATAGGCCCGCGAAGTCGAGGCGACCTGCGGGTCGGGCAGGAACGACTTGTCCTCGTAGATGTAGGCGCTGAACGAGTTGGGCTGCGAGGCCGGGACGTCCCCGCACGGCCTGGCGTGGCCGGAGCCTGGGCCGTTCCAGCGGTTGCCGTCCTCTGCGGAGCCGGACGTCGCGATGGAGAAGGGCAGACGGCTGCCGGAGATCTCCCCGGCGACAGCGGCGGTGGCGGGAAGCGCCAGTGCCGCCATGAGACCGATGGTCACTATTCGCTTCTTCAGGAACATGTACATGACTCCTTGCTCGATCTTCGGACGGTCGGGCCCGATGAACATAAGCGGTGATTACCGGGGCCCGAGTGAGGGGAGTCACACATGCGACGGAATGACTGGAAGCACCCTGCGGAACGGCCAATACCGCCCCTGCCAGGCGTGTTTCAGCGGATCGCCGTAACAAGCTCCGTGTCCGGGAGCCGGCGCGGCCCGCCCATCTGGTCGGGAGGGTGCGCATCGAGCGCACCGCATCCGAGGCGCCGTCACCCTCCGGCGCACACCGGGTGGAGCGGGAACGGCGCGGGATCGGCGGCTTCGGTGGTGTGAATGGCGCCGCGCGCGGCCGGGACGCGTTCGCGAGCTGCTGGAGGCGCGCTCCAGGCGCTCCAGGGCTGCGATCCACTCCAGGCCCTCCGGTGTGCGCATCCCCTTACTGGTTCCTCGGGGTGGGCCGGGCGCTGGGATGGGCAGTACGGTGAGGGGGTCTACCGGGTTCGGGAGGTCTGTCCCGGTTCTCGGCAGGAGAAGCGAAGTGCACCAGCTCACGTACGGCGACATCAAGACCGCCGCCGATCGGATCGCCGGACGCGTCCGACCCGTCAGCCTGGCTCCCATGGAGCCAGGTGTGGCCCGCGACTCCCGGGACGACCGGCCTGAGCGGTCCTGTGACGTGTGGCTGGCGCTGGAGTTCATGCAGCACACGGGCTCGTTCAAGGCGCGAGGTGCGCAGAACTTCCTTCAGGCTCACCGCGACGCCGCCACTCTGCCCGACGCCGGGGTGACCATCGCTTCCGGCGGCAATGCCGGTCTGGCCTGTGCCTGGGCGGCTCAGCAGCAGGGCGTTCCGGCTACGGTCTTCCTCCCCGCCACCGCCCCTGAGGTGAAGGCGGCCAGGCTTCGCGAGTACGGCGCTGAGGTCCGGCTGGTCGGTTCCGAGTACGCCGAGGCTCTGGCGGCGTGCGACGAGTTCGCCGCGACGACCGGCGCGCTCGCCTCGCACGCCTACGACCATCCGCTGATCGCCGCCGGGGCCGGGACGCTGCTGGAGGAGATCCGCCGGCAGGTCCCCGGCCTGGACACCGTGGTCGTCGCGGTCGGTGGCGGCGGGCTGTTCGCGGGTGTAGCGACGGCCGCCCGGCACCATGGCATCCGTACCGTCGCCGTGGAGCCGGAGAACTGCCGTGCGCTGAACACCGCGATCGAGGCCGGCCGGCCGGTCGACGTGCCGGTGGCGTCGGTCGCGGCCGACTCCCTCGGGGCCCGCCGCGCCTCCGCCATGGCCCTGTACGCCGCGCAGCAGGACGGCGTGCGCTCCGTCCTCGTACCGGACAGCGAGATCGTCCGGGCCCGCCAGAGGCTCTGGGACCAGCGGCGCATCGCGGTCGAACACGCCGCTGCCGCTGCCCTGGCTGCCCTCACCAGCGGTCTCGGGTCGTCCCACCAGGGCTTGGGCTACCGGCCGGGGGACGGGGAGAAGGTCGCCGTGGTGTTGTGCGGGGCCAATACCGACCCCACGGACCTCGTGAGTCGGCCCGCTGGGCTCTGAACCAGCCTTCTGGGACGTGGACGGGACTGCGCTCAAGGTGACTTGGGTAGCGTCGCAGCGGTGTCGGCCGGCGCTGAGCGGTGGCCCGATCGGTTCGCGTAGCACTCATTCCACAGGAGGCGTGTGATGTCGCAGGACGGCGTGCCGGACTTCGCTGAGCTGCTGCGGTCCGCGCGACGAAGCGCCGTCCACCTGGAGATGCGTGACATCTACAGCGTTGGCGACGAGAAGGACGGCTTCGAGGAGTTCCTGCGGACCGGTCGTACCGACCTTGATCCGGAATCGCCGTTCTGGCGGGGCTGGACGCCGTTGGTGCGCGAAACGGTCGCCAGAGGCGTCCGGATGCGCCGGGCCCGGATCGTCTCGGAGCCGGTCACCGATTACATCCGGTGGGAGCACGCTCTGACAGCGGTCAATGCCGCCGTCGGTGAGCACGTCCGGTGGCTCCCCCGCCGTCTCGCCTCCGACATCGCCCTTCCCGGGAACGACCTGTGGCTGATCGATGACCGACGGGTGATGTTCCACTGGTTCACCGGCGACGGCGACTGGGCGGGTCACGAGTTCACCGAGGACCCGGGCGTGGTGAAGATGGTGGTCGCCGCGTTCGAGGCTGTGTGGGAGCGGGCCGTCGACCACGAGAAGTTCACCGTCTGACCCAACTGGCCCCACCCCAGGCGCTTCCCGAGACCGGGCCTCCGTTTCGCTCACCACGTGGGGGAGAGACGCGCCCGCTCGGTCCGGTCCAGGAGAATCGCGGGCCATGGAATACCCCCGCGTCCGCAGGGCCGACTTGCCGCCCTGACCGGCAACAAGGCTGAACTCCGGGACACCCCCGCATGCGCGGGGCCGACTGGCCGAGAACACGGCGGTGGCGCGGGTCGCGGGGAACACCCCCGCATGCGCGGGGCCGACGGCGTACGGAACGTGATCGTCGGCCTGATCATCGGAACACCCCCGCATGCGCGGGGCCGACTCCCCGGCCTCTACCTCCCCCGCCTGCGCATCGGGAACACCCCCGCATGCGCGGGGCCGACCGGCCTGGGTCCAGCAGCAGGCGGCCGGGGACAGGAACACCCCCGCATGCGCGGGGCCGACGGCACGTGGCCGACCGGGGCGTACGGTCTGCAGGGAACACCCCCGCATGCGCGGGGCCGACACCTGCTGAGCTGCAGGGATGGGGGCCGGAAGGGTGGATTTCATTCAGGTGCTGCGGGGGCCGGGAGCGGGTTGACCGTCCGGTGTCACGTCGAAGGCGCGGCTCCATTCGGGGACCTCCAGGGGGCACCGTCCAGAAGGCCGGCAGGCAACCGGCCAGGGGTCCAGGAGGTCCCGCACCCGGCGGGCGGGGGCCAGGGGGCGGCCCGCATCCGCCGGGCGGGGGCCAGGAGGTCCCGCACCCGGTCGGCGCCGACGGGTGCGGGGGCCAGGGGGGCGGCCCGCACCCGGCGGGCGGGGCCAAGGAGCCCGGGAGGCCCGGGGCGAGGAGGCCCGGGGCCAGGAGGTCCCGGACCTGGCCCGCATCCGCCGGGTGGGGTCACATGCCGAGTTGCTTGGTCTCGTGGAGGCGGGTGACCGCGTCGGGGTCGCCGTCCTCGGTGACCTGGGCGGCGGACTGGCGGCCGAAGGCGTACAGGGTCAGTTCGCCGGGCTCGCCGGTCACGGTGACGACCGGGGTGCCGCGGCGGGCGACGGCGGTCTGGGCGTTCGGGCGGCGGAGGACCAGGCCGGCCGGGGCCTTGCGGCAGAGCAGCCGGGCCGACTTCTCCAGGCGGGACCAGAGGGCGTCCGCGAAGACGGGGTCCAGCGGGCGCGGGGTCCAGTCGGGCTGGGCGCGGCGCACGTCCTCGGCGTGCACGTAGAACTCGACCGTGTTGGCGCCCTCGTCCACCTGCTTGATCGCGTACGGCGACAGCCTCGGCGGCCCGGTGCGGATCAGCTGGACCAGTTCCTCGTACGGCTTGGCCGTGTACTCGGCCTGCACCTGCTCCAGCCGGGACCGGAGCGGGCCGATCAGCAGTCCGGCGGCGGCGTCCGGGCGGCGCTCGCGCACCACGACATGGGCCGCCAGGTCCCGGGTCCGCCAGCCCTCGCAGAGGGTCGGGGCCTCCGGGCCCGCCGCCTCCAACAGATCAGCGAGCAGCAGACGTTCACGCTTGGCATGGGTCGACATGCGGCCAGCCTACGACCGACCGGCCGGGGGACGGCGCGGGGCGCGGCACAATGGCGGGATGAGCAGCAATCTCGACCCGGCCATCGCCGCCCGCCTCAAGCGCAGCCCCGACGGGCTGGTGCCGGCCATCGCCCAGCAGTACGACACCGGGGAGGTGCTGATGCTCGGCTGGATGGACGACGAGGCCCTGCACCGCACCCTCACCACCGGCCGCTGCACCTACTGGTCCCGCAGCCGCCGGGAGTACTGGGTGAAGGGCGACACCTCCGGCCACGTCCAGCACGTGAAGTCCGTCGCGCTCGACTGCGACGCCGACACCCTGCTGGTCAGGGTCGACCAGGTGGGCGCCGCCTGTCACACCGGCGACCGGACCTGCTTCGACGCCGGCGCCCTGCCGCTCGGGCAGTAGGGTCTGACGCCATGGATCTGGAGACCTTCCGCAAGCTGGCCGCCGACCGCCGTGTCATTCCCGTCAGCCGCCGCCTGCTCGCGGACGGCGACACCCCGGTCGGGCTCTACCGCAAACTGGCCGCCGAGCGCCCCGGCACCTTTCTGCTGGAGTCCGCCGAGAACGGCCGCTCCTGGTCGCGGTACTCCTTCATCGGCGTCCGCTCCGCCGCCGCGCTCACCGTCCGGGACGGCGAGGCGCACTGGCTGGGCACCCCGCCGGTCGGCGTGCCCACCGCCGGCGACCCGCTGGAGGCGCTCCGGGCCACCGTGGCGGAACTCCACACTCCGCGCGACCTCTCCTCCGGGATGCCGCCCTTCACCGGTGGCATGGTCGGCTACCTCGGCTACGACATCGTCCGCCGGCTGGAGCGCGTCGGTGAGCACGCCGCCGACGACCTGGGCCTGCCCGAGCTGACCATGCTGCTCACCTCGGACCTGGCGGTGCTCGACCACTGGGACGGCACCGTGCTGCTGATCGCCAACGCGATCAACCACAACGACCTGGACACCGGCGTGGACGAGGCGTACCACGACGCCGTCGCCCGGCTCGACGCCATGGCCGCCGACCTCGCCCAGCCGCTCGCCGCGCCGCCGGTCGCCCTCCCCGAGTCGGCGCTGCCGGAGACCGTGGCCCGCTGGGGCGGAGCGGCGTACCAGGGGGCCGTGGAGGACATCAAGGAGCGCATCCGGGCGGGCGAGGCGTTCCAGGTGGTGCCCTCGCAGCGGTTCGAGACGCCCTGCGCGGCGAGCGCCCTGGACGTCTACCGGGTGCTGCGGGCCACCAACCCCTCGCCGTACATGTACCTCTTCCGGTTCGACGGCTTCGACGTGGTGGGCTCCAGCCCCGAGGCCCTGGTCAAGGTGGCGGACGGGCACGCCATGGTGCACCCGATCGCCGGGACCCGGCCGCGCGGCGCCACCCCGCAGGAGGACCAGGCGCTGGCCGAGGAGCTGATCGCCGACCCCAAGGAGCGCGCCGAGCACCTGATGCTGGTCGACCTCGGCCGCAACGACCTGGGCCGGGTCTGCGAGCCGGGCTCGGTCCAGGTGGTCGACTTCATGTCCATCGAGCGCTACTCGCACGTGATGCACATCGTCTCCACGGTGACCGGCCGGGTCGCGGCCGACCGGACCGCCTTCGACGTGCTCACCGCCTGCTTCCCGGCCGGCACCCTCTCCGGCGCCCCCAAGCCCCGGGCCCTCCAGATCATCGAGGAGCTGGAGCCCACCCGGCGCGGGCTGTACGGCGGCTGCGTCGGCTATCTGGACTTCGCGGGCGACTCGGACACCGCCATCGCCATCCGTACCGCCGTGCTCCGGGACGGTACGGCCTACGTCCAGGCGGGCGCGGGCGTGGTGGCCGACTCGGACCCGGTGGCCGAGGACACCGAGTGCCGGAACAAGGCGGCGGCGGTCCTCCGCGCCGTGCACACCGCCAACCGGATGAACGCCGGCTGAGCCGGTAGGGGATAGTGGGGTACGTGACTGCCGCATCCGTACCCCAGCCCCGCCCCGCCCGCGCGCTGGAGGCATCGGCCGCCGGCGGCCGTCGCAGCCTCGCCGCGGCCCTGCTCCTCGGTGCCGTCGGCGCCACCGTCGTGCTGCTCGCCTCCGGCCAGACCTGGACCGAGGGCCGGGTGGCGGTCGGCGGCGGAAGCGTCGCGCTGGACGCGGCCGGGGGCGATGTCACCGGCGTGCCGACCGCCCTCGCCATCGTGGGCCTCGCCGCCCTGGTCGCGGTCTTCGCGGTCCGCCGCGCCGGGCGCTTCCTGGTCTCGCTGCTGCTGACCCTGAGCGGTGCCGGGGCCGCCGCCGCCGCGCTGCTCGGCGCCGGTGACCGCGCCGCGCTCAACGAGCGGGCCGCCCGGACGACCGGCGACGCCGCCGCCCGGGTGCAGGCGCTCACCCAGACCCCCTGGCCGTACGTCACCGCCGCCGCGAGCCTGCTGCTGCTGGTCGCCGGGCTGCTGGCGCTGCGGTACGGGCGCGGCTGGCCCGCCATGGGCGGCCGGTACGAGCGCGACGGCGGCCCGCGGGCGCGCCGGACGCGGCCGGCGCGCCCCGGCGCCGACCCGGAGCGGCCGGAGGAGCTGTGGAAGGCGCTCGACCGCGGCGAGGACCCGACCCACGCGGGCTGACCACCCTGCGCCACCAGGTGTACCCCCGGGTCACCTCGATCGCGCGGGTGCGGAAGAATGTGCCCGAGCGTCCGCACCCCGGCGGGTCCTCACCGACAGAGCAACAGCAACGAGGAGCAACTCATGGCGGGCAGCGACCACGGACACACCCCGGCCGCCTGGACCGGAAGCATCATCT
Organism: Streptomyces pyxinae; assembly: GCF_024756275.1. Lineage (GTDB taxonomy): Bacteria > Actinomycetota > Actinomycetes > Streptomycetales > Streptomycetaceae > Streptomyces > Streptomyces pyxinae. The sequence continues at coordinate 255,830 of NZ_JANUGQ010000008.1, forward strand.
CCTTCATCGGCTTCTGCGTCGCCGGTGTCTTCATGGTGGCGGCGAACCCGGTCGGCTTCTGGGTGGGCATCGGCGTCATCCTGCTCGGCGGAGTGGTCGGCTGGGCCATGAAGCTCGCGGGCATGGGCCAGCAGGAGTCGCCCGCCCTCGTGGAGGCCCGCGCCCAGGCCGCCCGCCGGGACACCGCCTCCGCCTGATCTCCTCGGCGCCGGTGCGCAGGCGCGGTCCGGTTCCGGCCGGGTCGCGCCTTCTCGCTGCCGGGGGAGCAGTTGTCGCTCTGCCGGGGAGCCGGTCCCTGTCCGGGGAGCCGGTCCCAGCCCGGGGTGTCCGCCGTCTGTCCGGCTGACCGTCCGGCTGCCCTCTCCGTCCGGCCGCCGTCCGTCCGGCCGCTTTCCGCGCGCCCGGGGAAGCCGGCCCGAGGCCGCCGGCCGCCCGCTGCTCGCGAGAGCCGGTCCGGGGAGCCGTTCCGGGCCCCGGCCGCCCGCTGCTCGCGCGGGGACGCGGCAGCGGGGACAATCGCCGGGTGAACGCGCCCCCGCAGCCGCCCGCCCCGCCGCTCCCCGTCCCGCCCGCGCCGTCGCTCGTCCGGCGGCTGGCCGCGCCGCTGGGCACCCTCGCCGGAGTGGGTGCCGCCTTCGGGTATGTCGGGGCGGTCGACCCCAATGAGCCCGGCCACTACCCGGTCTGCCCGCTCTTCCGGCTCACCGGGCTGTACTGCCCCGGCTGCGGCGGGCTGCGCAGTGCCCACGCCTTCGCGCACGGGGACCTCGCGACGGCGCTGACCGACAACGCGCTCGCCGTCCTCGGGTACGGGGCCTTCGCCGTGGTGATGGCCGTCTGGCTGGTACGGGCGGTACGCGGCCGGGCCGGGAGGGTGGCGGTGCCGCCCGTGGTCTGGTGGGCGGTCGGCGCCCTGGCGGCCGTCTTCACGGTGGTGCGGAATCTGCCGCTGGGCGCCGCGCTCGTTCCGTAGCCGGGAGCGCGTGGGGTGCGTGCCGGTGCCGTGACCGGGTCGGTGCCGGGACCGCGTGAAGTGCGTGCCGGTGCCGGTGCCGTGACCGGGGCCGTGCCGGGATCGGTGACCGGGTCCGGGACCAGACGGATACGCGCAGCTCAGGGCGGTCCCGGTGGACCGGATGCGGACTCCGGGCGACGGGCCGGATACCATCGAAAAGGGCGGCCCGATCCGGTGCCGTGTCGTTTCGCCCGCACCGAGTCCCCCCGACCCGCACAGCCGAACGCCGGCGTCGACGTCCGTGTCGACACCGCCGACACCGCAGACACCGTGTTCACCGTCTTCGTCCCGGAAGGGGGCCTCTCGCGTGAGTGTGCTCGACGAGATCATCGACGGCGTCCGCGCCGACCTCGCAGAGCGACAGGCGCGGGTTTCCCTGGACGAGCTCAAGGAGCGGGCCGCCAAGGCGCCGCAGGCCCGGGACGGGGCCGCCGCGCTCCGTGGCGAGGGCGTGCAGGTGATCTGCGAGGTCAAGCGCTCCAGCCCGTCCAAGGGCGCGCTCGCCGCCATCGCGGACCCGGCCGGACTCGCCGCCGACTACGAGGCGGGCGGCGCCGCCGTCATCTCCGTTCTCACCGAGCAGCGGCGCTTCGGCGGCTCGCTGGCCGACCTGGAGGCGGTGCGCGCCAAGGTCGACATCCCGGTGCTCCGCAAGGACTTCATCGTCACCGCCTACCAGCTCTGGGAGGCCCGGGCGTACGGCGCCGACCTCGCCCTGCTGATCGTGGCGGCCCTGGAGCAGCCCGCGCTGGAGTCGCTCATCGAGCGCGCCGAGTCCATCGGCCTCACCCCGCTGGTGGAGGTGCACGACGAGGACGAGGTCGAGCGGGCCGTCGCCGCGGGCGCCCGGGTGATCGGCGTCAACGCCCGTAACCTCAAGACCCTGAAGGTGGACCGGGGCACCTTCGAGCGCGTCGCCCCCGAGATCCCGGCCGGCATCGTCCGGGTGGCCGAGTCCGGGGTGCGCGGCCCGCACGATCTGATCGCGTACGCCAACGAGGGCGCCGACGCCGTGCTGGTGGGCGAGTCCCTGGTGACCGGCCGCGACCCGAGGGCCGCCGTCGCGGACCTGGTGGCCGCCGGCGCCCACCCGGCCCTGCGCCACGGACGGGGCTGACCCCGGGCCATGGCCGCCGCCCGCCGCCCCGCCCCGCCGCACCGGACGCCCGCGCGCCCGGTGGCGGGCCGTGCCCGGCCGGCTCCGGCCGGGAGCACGGTGCCGGCCGGGGGCGCGGTGCCGGAGGCGTACGCCCGGCTTGCCCGGGGGTGCCGGCCGCGCGGCTGCCGGGCGCCCGCGCGCCGGGTGCATGGGCGCCGGGTGCGCTATGTGATCGGTGACGAGCCGGGCCAGGTCAACGGCATGCGATGGCGCCCGCTCCCCGCCCGGCGCCGTCCCGCGCCCCGCTGAGCCCTTACTTCTGCCGCTGTCCACGCCGTCCCCGGCGCCGTCCCTCAGGGCGCCGCCGCGGCCGGGGCGGACCGGCTGTCGGGGCCCGGGGCGTGGTGCGTCCGTACGGGCGGGACGCGTACCGCACTTCTCGCGTCAGCCGACACGTCCGGGGGCCGCAGGGCCCCGTACAGGAGCGTTTCCGCATGCCCAGTGAATTCTTCGTCCCCGACACCGAGGGGCCCGTCCCCGGCGCCGACGGGTATTTCGGCGCCTTCGGCGGTGCCTTCATCCCGGAGGCGCTGGTCGCCGCCGTGGACGAGGTGGCCGTCGAGTACGACAAGGCCAAGACCGACCCCGCCTTCGCCGCCGAGCTGGACGAGCTGCTGGTGAACTACACCGGCCGGCCCAGCGCCCTCACCGAGGTGCCCCGGTTCGCCAGGGAGGCCGGTGGCGCCCGGGTCTTCCTCAAGCGTGAGGACCTCAACCACACCGGCTCACACAAGATCAACAACGTGCTCGGCCAGGCCCTGCTGACCCGCCGGATGGGCAAGTCCCGGGTCATCGCGGAGACCGGCGCCGGACAGCACGGCGTCGCCACCGCCACCGCCTGCGCCCTCTTCGGGCTGGACTGCACCATCTACATGGGCGAGATCGACACCGAGCGGCAGGCGCTCAACGTCGCCCGGATGCGGATGCTCGGCGCCGAGGTGATCGCGGTCAAGTCCGGCAGCCGTACCCTCAAGGACGCCATCAACGAGGCGTTCCGCGACTGGGTCGCCAATGTGGACAGCACCCACTATCTCTTCGGCACCGTCGCCGGGCCGCACCCCTTCCCGGCCATGGTCCGCGACTTCCACCGGGTCATCGGCACCGAGACCCGCCGCCAGCTCCTGGAGCGCGCCGGCCGGCTGCCGGACGCGGCGATCGCCTGCGTCGGCGGCGGCTCCAACGCCATCGGCCTCTTCCACGCCTTCATCCCGGACACCGGCGTCCGGCTGATCGGCTGCGAACCGGCCGGCCACGGCGTGGAGACCGGCGAGCACGCGGCCACCCTCACGGCGGGCGAGCCCGGCATCCTGCACGGCTCCCGGTCGTACGTCCTCCAGGACGCCGAGGGCCAGATCACCGAGCCGTACTCGATCTCCGCCGGGCTCGACTACCCGGGCGTCGGCCCCGAGCACGCCCACCTCAAGGACAGCGGGCGCGGCGAGTACCGGGCGATCACCGACGACGCGGCCATGCGGGCGCTGCGGCTGCTCTCCCGCACCGAGGGGATCATCCCGGCCATCGAGTCGGCGCACGCGCTCGCCGGGGCCCTGGAGGTCGGCCGCGAACTGGGCCCGGACGGGCTGATCGTGGTCAATCTCTCCGGCCGGGGGGACAAGGACATGGACACCGCCGCCCGGTACTTCGGGCTCTACGACACCGACGCCCCGGTGGAGGCCGACACGGCCGCCGAGGACGGCGCGGCCGAGATCCGGAGGGACGTCAAGTGAGCGGCACGAGCAGGGTCACCGGTACGACCGGCACGAGCGGTGCGAGCGGGAACATCCGGCTGCTGAGCGACACCCTGGCGGCGGCGAAGGCCGAGAACCGGGCCGCGCTCATCGCGTATCTGCCGGCCGGCTTCCCCACCGTCGACGGCGGCATCGAGGCCGTCACCGCCGTGCTCGACGGCGGCGCCGACATCGTGGAGGTCGGACTGCCGCACAGCGACCCGGTGCTGGACGGCCCGGTCATCCAGACCGCCGACGACATCGCGCTGCGCGGCGGGGTGCGGATCGCGGACGTGCTGCGGACGGTCCGGGCCGCCCACGAGGCGACCGGCAAGCCGGTGCTGGTGATGACCTACTGGAACCCGGTCGACCGGTACGGCGTCGAGCGCTTCACCGCCGAGTTGGCCGAGGCCGGGGGCGCCGGGTGCATCCTGCCCGATCTGCCGGTCCAGGAGTCCGGGCTCTGGCGGGAGCACGCCGAGAAGCACGGTCTGGCCACCGTCTTCGTGGTCGCCCCCAGCAGCCGGGACGAGCGGCTCGCCACCATCACGGCGGCTGGCAGCGGCTTCGTCTACGCGGCCTCGCTGATGGGCGTCACCGGCACCCGCGCCTCGGTCGGCCACCAGGCCGCCGAGCTGGTCCGCCGCACCCGCGCCACCACCGACCTGCCGGTCTGCGTGGGGCTCGGGGTGTCCGACGCGAAGCAGGCCGCCGAGGTGGCCGCCTTCGCGGACGGGGTGATCGTGGGCTCCGCCTTCGTCAAGCGGCTGCTGGACGCCGACGACCACGCGGCCGGACTGGCGGCCGTACGGGAACTGGCGGGCGAACTGGCCCGGGGCGTACGCCGGAAGGCATAACCCGTACGGGTGGATCTGGACCGGGGAGGCGCGCCCGCGTCTCCCCGGTTCGTTGCTGTGGGCGTGAGCGAGAAGAACAGAGACAGTGCGGGGAATGCGGGACACGCGGGACACGCGGGAAACACAGCCGGTCCCGGGCGGCGGGGGAGCGCCCGTGAGCGGCTCCAGGCCGAGCGGGAGCGCGAGAAGGGCCGGGACCGGCGCAGGCGGACGCTGATCGTCTCCGCCGCCGTCGTCGGGGTGCTCGGGCTCGCCGCCGTCGCCGGGCTGATCGCCGCCAACGCGGGCCGGGACGGCGGCGGTCCGGGCTCCGGTCCGGTGGCCGCGCCGACCGGGGCGGCGGGCAAGGACGACCTGGCCATCCCGGTCGGCGCCACCGACGCCCCGTCCACGCTCACGGTGTGGGAGGACTTCCGGTGCCCGGCCTGCGCCCAGTTCGAGAACGCGCTGCGGGACACCGTCCATGAGCTGGAGCGGTCCGGGCAGCTCAAGGTCGAGTACCACCTGGCCACCATCATCGACGGCAACATGGGCGGCAGCGGCTCGCTCAACGCGGCCAACGCCGCCGCCTGCGCCCAGGACGCCGGAAAGTTCGCCGAGTACCACGACGTGCTGTACCAGAACCAGCCCGCCGAGCAGGACGACGCCTTCGCCGGGGACGAGAAGCTCTTCGAGCTGGCGGGCCGGGTGCCGGGGCTCAACACCCCGGCGTTCCGGAGCTGTGTGGCCGAGGGGCGGCACGACGGCTGGGTGAAGAAGTCGGCCCAGGCGTTCCGGGACGGCGACTTCAAGGGCACCCCGACGGTGCTGCTCAACGGGGAGTCGGTGTTCCCGTCGAAGGGCGGGGAGCAGATCTCGCTGGAGAACTTCAAGAAGTGGGTGGCGGAGGCCAACAAGGGCAAGCGCCCGGGCACCGCCTTCCCCTCGGCGCAGAGCTCCGCCCCGGCCTCGGCGCCGGCCTCCGGGGTTCCCTCGGAGGGCTCCCCGTCGGCCGGGGGCTCGCCCTCGGAGGGCTCGGGACCTGGCACCTCCGGCGGCGGGTCGTCCTCTTCCGGCGGCTCGTCCTCCACGGGCGGCTCGTCCTTCTCCGGTGGCTCGTCCTCGGGCGGCGGCGCCGTGGAGTGAGCCCGGCCCTGTCCGCCCCGGGCGGTCACGGATCCGGCGGCGTCCCCCGTGGCCGCGACGGGCGCGCGGGGTGCGGTCCCCGGCCGTGCGGCGCCCGTGCGGTGTTATGCAGTCTTTGCCGGGCGGGTTGTTCCGCCTCCCGCCCGGCAGGGTAGCGTCTGGTCTGCCATGGACCTTGCCTACATTCCCAGCCCGTCGACCGGCGTCCTCCACCTGGGACCGGTTCCGCTGCGCGGCTACGCCTTCTGCATCATCATCGGTGTCTTCGTCGCCGTCTGGCTCGGCAACAAGCGCTGGATCGCCCGGGGCGGCAAAGCCGGCACCGTCGCGGACATCGCCGTCTGGGCGGTGCCGTTCGGACTGGTCGGCGGCCGGCTCTACCACGTCATCACCGACTACCAGCTGTACTTCGGCGAGGGTGAGGACTGGGTCGACGCCTTCAAGATCTGGGAGGGCGGGCTCGGCATCTGGGGCGCCATCGCGCTGGGCGCGCTCGGCGCCTGGATCGGCTGCCGCCGCCGGGGCATCCCGCTCCCGGCGTACGCGGACGCCATCGCGCCCGGCATCGTGATCGCCCAGGCCATCGGGCGCTGGGGCAACTGGTTCAACCAGGAGCTGTACGGGCGGCCCACCGACCTCCCCTGGGCGCTGCGCATCTCGGCGGGCCCGAACCGCGAGGCGGGGCTCTACCACCCGACCTTCCTCTACGAGTCGCTCTGGTGCCTGGGCGTGGCCGCCCTGGTGATGTGGGCCGACCGGCGCTTCCGGCTGGGCCACGGGCGGGCCTTCGCGCTGTACGTCGCCGCCTACTGCGCGGGACGCGGCTGGATCGAGTACATGCGGGTGGACGAGGCGCACCACGTCCTGGGCGTCCGGCTGAACGTCTGGACCGCGATCCTGGTCTTCCTGGCGGCGGTGGCGTACATCGTCCTCTCGGCGCGGCTGCGTCCGGGGCGCGAGGAGACCGTGGAGCCGGAGCCCGGGGCGGGGAAGCCCGGCGAAGCCGCGCCGGAGAGGGCCGGGAAGCCCGGGGCGACGACCGGAATCGAGGGCGGGAAGGCCGGGACCGAGCCGGGGACCGAGGCCGGTAAGGAAACCGGGACCGAGGCCGGTCCGGAAACCGGGACCGAGGCCGGCCCGGGGACCGGCGCCCCGGCCGGTGCCGGATCCGGGGGCGGGCAGCCCCGGAAGGCGGACCTCGGGAAGGCGTCGCCGGGCGCCGGGCCGGCGACGGCTGCGGACCCCGAGGGCGCCGCCGACGCGGCCAACGGCACGCGGTGACTTCCCCGGCCCGGCGACGGGCCGGACAGTGCGGCGGCAGCAACCGGGGTTGGCTGTCCCCGGCCGCCACCCTCGCACCCCTGTGCCCTTGGCGCCATTGCACGCGACCCTCACACCACCCCCCACACCCTGGGAAATAAAACCTGCCTTTCTTGCGCGGCCCCTACCTCGCAAGGACACTCGTGGTCACTCAAGGGG
>NZ_JANUGQ010000009.1 GCF_024756275.1 Streptomyces pyxinae
CTTTTTCCGCTTCCTGCTCTCGGAATTTCGTATCCAGCGGCCACTGGGGGCCTTGCCTTCCGGTTCCGTCTTTCGACTTTCCCTTTCGGCGGTTCCGACTTTATCAGAGATTCTGAGTCGGTATTTCCACCGCTTCCCTGAAGCGCTGCGGACACACGGTGGTGCCGGGCTTCCCGGTCGGGCGGAGCCGTCAACGTACTGGAGCGGGGCGCTCGGATGCAAATCCGGGGCGCCCCGCTCCTGTTGTGGCCCTTCGGACCGGTCAGACCTCCACGACGACCGGGAGGATCATCGGACGCCGGCGGTAGGTGTCGGAGACCCACTTGCCGATCGTGCGGCGGATCAGCTGCTGGAGCTGGTGGGGCTCGACCACACCGTCCTGGGCGGACCGGTTGAGCGCGTCCTCGATCTTCGGGAGCACCGCGTCGAAGGCGGCGTCCTCGATACCGGAGCCGCGCGCCTGGAGGTGCGGGCCACCGACGATCTTGCCGCTGGAGGAGTCGACCACCACGAAGACCGAGATGATCCCCTCGTCCCCGAGGATCTTGCGGTCCTTGAGGTGGACGTCGGTGACATCGCCGACCGAGAGGCCGTCGACGTACACATAGCCGGCCTGGACCTTGCCGCTGATCTTGGCCTTGCCGTCGATCAGATCCACCACCACGCCGTCCTCGGCGATGACGATGCGGTCCTTGGGGACGCCGGTCAGCGCGCCCAGCTCGGCGTTGGCGCGGAGGTGCCGCCATTCGCCGTGCACCGGCATCAGGTTCTTCGGCTTGCAGATGTTGTAGAAGTACAGCAGCTCGCCGGCCGAGGCATGGCCCGAGACATGGACCTTGGCGTTGCCCTTGTGGATGACGTTGGCGCCCCAGCGGGTCAGGCCGTTGATCACGCGGTAGACCGCGTTCTCGTTCCCCGGGATCAGCGAGGAGGCCAGGATCACGGTGTCGCCCTGGACGATCCGGATCTGGTGGTCGCGGTTGGCCATCCGGGACAGCGCGGCCATCGGCTCGCCCTGGGAACCCGTGCAGACCAGTACGACCTCGTGGTCCGGCAGGTCGTCCAGGGTCTTGACGTCCACGACGAGGCCGGCCGGCACCCGGAGGTAGCCGAGGTCCCGGGCGATGCCCATGTTCCGGACCATCGAGCGGCCGACGAAGGCGACCCGGCGGCCGTACTCGTGGGCGGCGTCCAGGATCTGCTGGATGCGGTGGACATGGCTGGCGAAGCTCGCCACGATGATGCGCTTCTGGGCACCGGCGAAGACCGAGCGCATCACGTTGGAGATGTCGCGCTCGGGCGGGACGAAGCCGGGGACCTCGGCATTGGTCGAGTCGGAGAGGAGGAGATCGATCCCCTCCTCGCCGAGCCGGGCGAAGGTCGGCAGGTCGGTGAGCCGGCGGTCCAGCGGAAGCTGGTCCATCTTGAAGTCGCCGGTGTGCACGACCATGCCCGCGGGGGTGCGGATGGCGACCGCCAGGGCGTCCGGGATGGAGTGGTTGACCGCGACGAACTCGCAGTCGAAGGGGCCCAGCCGCTCACGGTCGCCCTCGGACACCTCCAGGGTGTAGGGGCGGATCCGGTGCTCCTGGAGCTTGGCCTCGATGAGGGCGAGCGTCAGCTTGGAGCCGATCAGCGGGATGTCCGGCTTCAGCCGCAGCAGGTAGGGGACGCCGCCGATGTGGTCCTCGTGGCCGTGCGTGAGCACGATGCCCTCGACCTGGTCGAGACGGTCCCGGATGCTGGTGAAGTCGGGCAGGATCAGGTCGATGCCGGGCTGCTCCTCCTCGGGGAAGAGGACACCGCAGTCGACGACGAGCAGGCGGCCGCCGTACTCGAAGACCGTCATGTTGCGGCCGATCTCACCGAGGCCGCCGAGCGGGGTGACGCGCAGGCCGCCCTTGGGCAGCTTCGAGGGCGCGCCCAGTTCGGGATGCGGATGACTCAAAAGACTCTCCTCACCATGCGCGCCACGTACCGCGGAGGCACGTGGCGCGCATGTCATGTCGTGCACTTGCTCTGGTCGGGTGGGGACGGACCGGCTGAAGATCGTTCCGTGCCGCTCCCCTCGTTCGCCCCGTCCGCGTCGGCTGGGCCGGCTGGGCCGGCTGTTCCCTCGGGGTGCTTCGGGCGCTGTGGCGCGCCGCGCGCCTCGGCAGGGCCGTACGGTTCGGGCAGTTCGGTGGATGTGGCCGGCTTAATACGATCTTGCGGTCCGCTGGTCGTATTCAGTTATGAAGTCTGTGGCTAGAGCTGTACCCCGCCGGCGCCCAGATCGATCTTCAGCTGGGCGGTCTCCTGGGCGGTCAGCTCCACCAGCGGCAGGCGCAGCGGGCCGCCGGGCAGGCCCTGGAGGGCGAGGGCGGCCTTGGTCGTGATGACGCCCTGGGTGCGGAACATGCCGGTGAAGACCGGCAGCAGCCGCTGGTGGATCTCGGTGGCCTTCTGGACGTCCCCGGCGAGGTGGGCCTCGATCAGGGCGCGCAGCTCGGGGGTGACGACATGGCTCACGACCGAGACGAAGCCGACCGCGCCGACGGAGAGCAGCGGCAGGTTGAGCATGTCGTCGCCGGAGTACCAGGCGAGGCCGGAGCGGGCGATGGCCCAGCTGGCGCGGCCCAGGTCGCCCTTGGCGTCCTTGTTGGCGACGATGCGCGGGTGCTCGGCGAGCCGGACGATCGTCTCGGTGTCGATCGGGACGCCGCTGCGGCCGGGGATGTCGTAGAGCATCACCGGCAGCGCGGTGGCATCGGCGATGGCCGAGAAGTGACGGTACAGGCCCTCCTGCGGGGGCTTGTTGTAGTAGGGCGTCACGGCGAGCAGGCCGTGCACGCCGGCGCGCTCGGCGGCGAGGGCGAGCTCGACGGAGTGGCGGGTGTCATTGGTGCCGATGCCGGCGACGACGTGGGCCCGGTCACCGACCGCCTCCAGTACCGCCCGGACGAGCTGGTCCTTCTCCGCGTCACTGGTGGTCGGGGACTCACCGGTGGTGCCGTTGATGATCAGGCCGTCGTTGCCCGCGTCCACCAGATGGGCGGCGAGTCGCTGAGCGCCGTCGAAGTCGAGTGCGCCGTCCGCCGTGAAGGGCGTGACCATGGCGGTGAGGACCCGCCCGAAGGGGGTCTGCGGAGTGGAGATCGGAGCCATGGGTAACACGCTACTCGCTGCTCAGCGCGTGAGGTCCCTTCGGGGACGTCTAATCAGGGGGAGCCCGGCACTGCCTGCTCGGGGGTTCAAGCAGTGCCGGGTCCGTTTCGTCAGCCTAGATGAACTTCACATAACGCCGCAATACGGACGCTTCAGGCGGCTGACCCGGCGGCCCGGAGGGCGGACGGCGACGGCACGACCACCCTCCCCGCCGGGCCCGGACGTCCGTCGGCGGCGGCGTGTCAGGGGGCGACGCGACCGTTGGCGTTGAACGCGGCGTAAGTGAGCGGCATCAGCTTCGCCCACTCCCGCTCCATCCGTTCGCCCACCATCTCGATCTCCCGCTGCGGGAACGAGGGCACCTTCGCCTGCTCGTGCTGGGTGCGCAGGCCGAGGAAGTGCATCAGCGAGCGGGCGTTGCAGGTGGCGTACATGGACGAGAACAGGCCAACCGGGAGCACCGCCCGGGCCACCTCGCGGGCGACCCCGGCCGCCAGCATCTCCTGGTACGCCTCGTAGGCGTCCAGGTACGAACGCTCCATCGTCCGGCTCACCAGGGCGTGCTGCTCCTCGCTGCCCTCGACGAAGACGTACTTACCGGGGCGGCCCTCCTGGACCAGCTTCCGGGAGGTGTCCGGGACGTAGAAGACCGGCTCCAGACGGCGATAGCGGCCCGACTCCTCGTTGTAGGACCAGCCGACCCGGTGCCGCATGAACTCGCGGAAGACGAAGATCGGGGCACTGATGAAGAAGGTCATCGAGTTGTGCTCGAACGGGCTGCCGTGCCGGTCGCGCATCAGGTAGTTGATCAGCCCCTTGGAGCGCTCCGGGTCCTTGTGGAGCTCGTCGAGCGACTGCTCACCGGCCGTGGAGACCCGGGCGGCCCACAGCACGTCCGAGTCGGCCGCGCTGTGCTTGACCAGCTCGACGGTCACCTCGCTGCGGAACGTGGGCTTGAGGTCTTCGGCGGGGGTGTCGCTCACCGGCGGGTCCTTTCACATGCGTCGCTCGGGCGGCGACAACTCTACGGGCCGCCACCGACAGCGTCGGACAGCGGCCGGCGGCCGGGGACACCGGTTGACGGTCATGGACACCGGCTGACGGCCGGGGGCACCGGCTGACGGGGGGCGCGGCCGGGACCGCCGGGACATTCTTCGGATGATCTGGGGAATTCGGGCACCAAATGGCTGTCGCGTACGTCTCATTCGACAGCGGGGGTCGGCCCCGCCCGGCGATGCCGTCCCGGTCCCGTCCGGACCGGACCGGTGCTCCCGTACCGGCCGCCCCGCCACCCGTCCGCACCGCCCGTTCGTCCGTCCGTCCGTCCGTACCGAGAGATCCAGGAGAGTCCCCAGATGTTCCGCCGGCGTGAGGCCGTCCCGTTCGCGTTCGTCGCCGAGTCCGAGCGTTTCCAGAGCAATGTCACTCCCCCGCCCCGGCAGCGTGCGAGCCTGCCGCAGCTTGCCGGCCGCGGTCTGGTCGGGCTGACCGTCGTGGCCGGCCTGGTCGGTTCGCTGCTCTTCGGCCTGCCCGCGCTGGAGGCCGGACCGGCCGCCGGCCAGCACGCCCAGCAGTCCGAGGCGTCCGACGGCCGCTGATCCGCCCCCGGCCGGCCGCTCGGGGCCCGGACCGGCCATCCGGCCGGCCGGCCCCTGAGCGGGTGCCTGCCGAACACCCGGCACCGGTCCCGGCCGGAGCCCGGCTGACACCCGAACGGCCCGGGACGGCCCGGGACCGCGCCGTCCCGGGCCAGGGCCGGGAGCCGCGCGGGAGCGCCGTACCGCCGCTCCCCCACCGCTCCCGCACCGCCTCGTACGGCCCCCTGCGGTGGCCGGTCCTCGGAGGCCTGGGTAGCCTCACCGGGCACACCCCCCTTGCCGAGCGTGTGTGTGAGTGAGGATCCTCCGTGCCCCTGTCCTTTCTGACGGCCGACCGTGCCGCCGACGAGACCCCCACGACCGCCGGGCTCACCGGTGACAGCGCCCTGCCGTTCGACGATCACGACGCCTGGCGCCGGCCGTACCGTCCGGGGCCGTGGCGGGTCGGGGCGGCCGCGCTGGCGCTGCTGCCCGCCGCGTTTCTGCTGCTCGCCGCCGTGGGGCTCGTCCTCACCGGCGCCCTGACGGCGGCGGCCGTCAGCCTGGGCGCGGCGCTGCTGGTGATCGCCGCCGCGCTGCGCCTGCTGCGCATGGGTGTCTGGGTGAGCCGGCACGGAGTCCGGCGCGTCGGCTTCCTCGTCGCCCGGACGGTGCCGTGGGCGCGGGTGGCCTCGATGCGGACGACGCAGCAGCCGGTGCGGCTGCTGGGGCTGCCGCGCACCGTGCAGGGGCAGGCGCTGGTGCTGACGGAGCGCGGCGAGCGGGCACAGCCGGACGGCGGCCGGAAGCTGGTGCTGCTGACCGACCGGAACGCGGACTTCCTCTCCCGGGTGGAGGCGTTCGACCGGGCCGCCGACACCGTGGAGGCCTGGGGCGAGGAGTACGCCGTCCGGGGCTGAGTCAGCTTCCGGCGGGCCGGCCCGCGCGCAGCGCGATGGCGCGCTTCATGGCCTCGCGGGCGCGCGGGGTGTCCCGGGCGTCCTGGTAGGCGACGGCCAGCCGGAACCAGCAGCGCCAGTCGCCCGGGGCCGCCTCGGTCTCGGCGCGGCGCCGGGCGAAGACGGCGTCGGCGGAGTCCCGGTCCACCCGGCCGGACGGGGTGCGCTCCAGTTCGTCCACCGGCAGGCCGCCCTCGGCCTCCAGCTCGGCGGCGAGCCGGTTGGCGCGCAGCACGAACCGGGTGTTGGCCCAGAGGAACCAGGCGCCGATGGCCGGGATGACCAGGGCGGCGATCCCTATGGCGACGGTGACGGGGGTGCCGAGTCCGATGAGCGCCACGGCCCGGCCGCCGACCAGGACGAAGTAGACGACCAGGACGGCGGCGGTGACGGCGTACGACAGTTTGGCGCGCATCAGCCCAGGTCCAGGAAGTGTTCCAGGCCGAAGGTGAGGCCCGGGGCGGAGCCCACCCGGCGGGCGCCCAGCAGGATGCCCGGCATGAAGCTGCTGTGGTGCAGCGAGTCGTGGCGGATGGTGAGCGTCTCGCCCTCGCCGCCGAGCAGCACCTCCTGATGGGCCAGCAGGCCCCGGAGGCGTACCGCGTGCACCGGGACGCCGTCGACGTCGGCGCCCCGGGCTCCGTCCAGGGCGGTTGCGGTGGCGTCCGGCTGGGCCGGCAGCCCGGCCTCGGCGCGGGCGGCGGCGATCAGCTGGGCGGTGCGGGTGGCGGTGCCGCTGGGGGCGTCCACCTTGTTGGGGTGGTGCAGCTCGACCACCTCCACCGACTCGAAGAAGCGGGCGGCGGCCTGGGCGAACTTCATGGTGAGCACCGCGCCGATGGAGAAGTTCGGGGCGATCAGCACTCCGGTGCCGGGCGAGGCGTCCAACCAGCCGGTGAGCCGGGCCAGCCGGTCGTCGGTCCAGCCGGTGGTGCCGACCACGGCGTGGATGCCGTGACGGACGCAGAACTCCAGGTTGTCCAGGACGGACGCCGGGGTGGTCAGCTCGACGGCGACCTGGGCGCCCGCCTCGGTCAGCGTCTCCAGCCGGTCGCCCCGGCCGAGGGCGGCGACCAGCTCCATGTCCCCGGCGGCCTCGACGGCGCGTACCGCCTCGGAGCCGATGCGGCCCTGGGCACCGATGACCGCGACCCGCAGCTTGCTGCTCATCCTCGCCTACCTCGTTCTTCTTCCGTGGTTCCGGGTGGCCCCGGGTTCTGGGTGGCCCGGGGCCGGGGGCCGTGACCGCTCCTGACCGCGGCCGTGGCCGCTCCGGAGCGGTGCTTGTGGCCGTGGCCGCCCCGGGCCCGCCCACCGGACGGCCCGGGCCGGGCCGGGAGCCGAACCGTCCGGGCGGCCGGCCCGGCTCCGGGTGGGGCGGGGGTCCCGCCGGCCGCGCCCGGGCGGGCGCGGCCGGAGCGGGGTCAGGCCACCGCCCGGTGCAGGCGGTCGGCCTGCTTGTCCTTGAGCGGCCCGATCACCGACAGGGACGGCCGCCGGCTGAGAAGCTCGCCGGCCACCTCCCGTACGTCGTCGGGGGTGACGGCGCCGATCCGGGCCAGCATGTCGTCCACCGACATCTGCTCGCCCCAGCACAGCTCGCTCTTGCCGATGCGGTTCATCAGCGCGCCGGTGTCCTCCAGGCCCAGCACCGTGGAGCCCTTCAGCTGGCCGATGGCACGGGCGATCTCCTCGTCCGACAGGCCCTCGGCGGCCACCCGGTCCAGCTCGTCCCGGCAGATGCCGAGCACGTCGTGGACCTGGTTCGGCCGGCAGCCGGCGTACACCCCGAAGAGGCCGCAGTCGGCGAAGCCGGAGGTGTAGGAGTAGACGCTGTACGCCAGCCCCCGCTTCTCCCGCACCTCCTGGAAGAGCCGGGACGACATGCCGCCGCCCAGTGCCGCGTTGAGCACCCCGAGCGCCCAGCGGCGGTCGTCGGTGCGGGCGAAGCCGGGCATGCCGAGCACCACATGGGCCTGCTCGGTGCGGCGGTTGAGGAGCTCGACGCGGCCGGCCGCGCGGATGGCGCGGCTGCCCTGCCGGGGGCCGGTCGGGACCGCGTCGGTACGGCTCAGGGCACCGGCCTTCTCGAAGGCGCGGCGGACCTGGCGCACCACCGTGGCGTGGTCGACGTTGCCGGCGGCGGCGACGACCAGCCGGGTCGGGTCGTAGTGCTTCTTGTAGAAGCGGGCGATCCGGCTCCGGTCCAACGCGTTGATGGTGTCGACGGTGCCGAGGACCGGGCGGCCCAGCGGGGTGTCCCCGAGCATGGTGTGCGCGAACAGGTCGTGGACGCAGTCGCCGGGGTCGTCCTCGGTCATCGCGATCTCTTCGAGGATCACCCCGCGCTCGGCGTCGACGTCCTCCTCACGAATCAGCGAGCCGGTGAGCATGTCGCACACCACGTCGATCGCGAGCGGCAGATCGGTGTCGAGCACCCGCGCGTAGTAGCAGGTGTACTCCTTCGCCGTGAAGGCGTTCATCTCGCCGCCGACCGCGTCGACGGCGGCCGAGATGTCCAGGGCGCTGCGCCGCCGGGTGCCTTTGAAGAGCAGGTGCTCCAGGTAGTGGGTGGCGCCGTTGAGCGCGGGCGTCTCGTCGCGGGAGCCGACGTGCGCCCAGATGCCGAAGGTGGCGGAGCGCACCGACGGCAGGGTCTCGGTGACCACCCGGAGGCCGCCGGGGAGGGTGGTGCGGCGGACCGTGCCGATGCCGTCCTTGCCGGGCAGCAGGGTTTGGGTACGGGCGACGGCCCGCGCCTCCGAAGAGGTGCGGGCCGTCGCCCCGGAACTACGGGAGGTCACTTGTCGGTGCCCCCGGCGGCGCCGTCGGCCGAGCCCTCGGCGTCCTCGTCCGCGATGACGGGGATGAGGGAGAGCTTGCCGCGCTGGTCGATCTCGGCGATCTCGACCTGGACCTTGGAGCCGACCGCGAGCACGTCCTCCACGTTCTCCACGCGCTTGCCGCCGGCGAGCTTGCGGATCTGGGAGATGTGCAGCAGGCCGTCCTTGCCCGGCAGCAGGGAGACGAACGCGCCGAAGGTGGTCGTCTTGACGACCGTGCCCAAGTAGCGCTCGCCGACCTCCGGCATGGTCGGGTTGGCGATGCCGTTGATCGTGGCGCGGGCGGCCTCGGCCGCCGGGCCGTCGGCGGCACCGATGTAGATGGTGCCGTCGTCCTCGATGGTGATCTCGGCGCCGGTGTCCTCCTGGATCTGGTTGATCATCTTGCCCTTGGGGCCGATGACCTCACCGATCTTGTCCACCGGGATCTTGACGGTGATGATCCGCGGGGCGTTCGGGGACATCTCGTCCGGGGTGTCGATCGCTTCCATCATCACGTCGAGGATGTGGAGGCGGGCGTCACGGGCCTGCTTGAGGGCCGCGGCCAGGACGGAGGCCGGGATGCCGTCCAGCTTGGTGTCCAGCTGGAGGGCGGTGACGAACTCCTTGGTGCCGGCGACCTTGAAGTCCATGTCGCCGAAGGCGTCCTCCGCACCGAGGATGTCGGTGAGGGTGACGTAGTGCGTCTCGCCGTCGATCTCCTGGGAGATCAGGCCCATGGCGATACCGGCGACCGGGGCCTTCAGCGGCACACCGGCGTTCAGCAGCGACATGGTGGAGGCGCAGACCGAGCCCATGGACGTCGAGCCGTTGGAGCCGAGGGCCTCGGACACCTGACGGATCGCGTACGGGAACTCCTCGCGGGTCGGCAGCACCGGCACCAGGGCGCGCTCGGCGAGGGCGCCGTGGCCGATCTCGCGGCGCTTCGGGGAGCCGACGCGGCCGGTCTCACCGGTGGAGTACGGCGGGAAGTTGTAGTTGTGCATGTAGCGCTTGCGGGTCACCGGGGAGAGGGTGTCCAGCTGCTGCTCCATGCGGAGCATGTTGAGGGTGGTGACACCCAGGATCTGGGTCTCACCGCGCTCGAACAGCGCCGAGCCGTGCACGCGCGGGATGGCCTCGACCTCGGCGGCGAGCGTACGGATGTCCGTGACGCCGCGGCCGTCGATGCGGACCTTCTCCTTGATGACGCGCTCACGGACCAGGGACTTGGTCAGCGAGCGGTACGCCGCGGAGATCTCCTTCTCGCGGCCCTCGAACTGCGGCAGCAGCTTCTCGGCGGCGACGGCCTTCACCCGGTCGAGCTCGGCCTCGCGCTCCTGCTTGCCGGCGATGGTGAGCGCCTGGGCCAGCTCGGAGCGGACGGCGGCGGAGAGCGCCTCCAGCACGTCGTCCTCGTAGTCGAGGAAGATCGGGAACTCGCCGGTCGGCTTGGCGGCCTTGGCGGCGAGGTCGGACTGCGCCTTGCAGAGGACCTTGATGAAGGGCTTGGCGGCCTCCAGACCGGCGGCCACGACCTCCTCGGTCGGCGCCTCGGCGCCGCCCTTGACCAGCTGGATGGTCTGGTCGGTGGCCTCGGCCTCGACCATCATGATCGCGACGTCGCCGTCCTCCAGGACCCGGCCGGCGACGACCATGTCGAAGACGGCCTCCTCCAGCTCGGTGTGGGTCGGGAACGCCACCCACTGGCCGCGGATCAGGGCGACCCGGGTGCCGCCGATCGGACCCGAGAAGGGCAGGCCGGCCAGCTGCGTGGAGCAGGAGGCGGCGTTGATCGCGACCACGTCGTAGAGGTGGTCGGGGTTGAGCGCCATGATCGTCTCGACGACCTGGATCTCGTTGCGCAGGCCCTTCTTGAAGGACGGGCGCAGCGGCCGGTCGATGAGCCGGCAGGTGAGGATGGCGTCCTCGGACGGGCGGCCCTCGCGCCGGAAGAAGGAGCCGGGGATCTTGCCGGCCGCGTACATGCGCTCCTCGACGTCCACCGTGAGGGGGAAGAAGTCGAGCTGGTCCTTGGGCTTCTTGGAAGCGGTGGTGGCCGACAGCACCATGGTGTCGTCGTCCAGGTACGCCACGGCGGAGCCGGCGGCCTGCTTGGCCAGGCGGCCCGTCTCGAAGCGGATGGTGCGGGTGCCGAAGGAGCCGTTGTCGATGACGGCCTCGGCGTAGTGGGTCTCGTTCTCCACCAGCGGTTTCTCCGTAACTTGGTTACTTTTGCGTCTTTGCGTCCCGCGCCCGTGTGGCGGGGGACGGGGCGGAGATGCGCGCCTCGTGTGCGGGCCGGTCTTCGATCGAAGCACCCGGAGTGCTCTCCGGGGGCCACTACCGAGGACCGGCGATGGCGACGCGCGCCTCTCCTCGTGTGTCCTGCGGTGTTGTGCTGTCGTGCTGTTGTCGTGCGGTGCTGTGCGGTTTCCCGCGGCGCCGTGCGATTCCGTACGGCCGACGGCCGAGCGGTCGTACAGCCGTACAGCCACATCAGTCGTACGGCTGTGGTGCGGCTCCGCGGTCGTACGTCCTTCGTACGGCTCGTACGGCCGGGGGTGCCGACGGGTTCCGCGTTTCCGCGCGGTGCCCCGGTGACACCTGTTGGTCCGCAGTCGTCCGCAGGACGTGCTGGGACCAGACTACAAAGCCGGGGTGACAGTCCGCACGTACAGCGCCCCTGCCCCGGGCGCCGGGGCGTACGCCGGGCGTACCTGACGTACGACGAAGGGAGCGGCTCCCTCGGTGCGGGAACCGCTCCCTTCGCTGCGCCTTACTTGGCGCCGCCGGCCGCGCCGCGGCGGATGCCGAGGCGGTCGACCAGCGTACGGAAGCGCTGGATGTCCTTCTTGGCCAGGTACTGCAGCAGGCGGCGGCGCTGGCCGACCAGGATCAGCAGACCCCGGCGGGAGTGGTGGTCGTGCTTGTGGGTCTTGAGGTGCTCGGTCAGGTCCGAGATGCGGCGGGAGAGCATCGCGACCTGGACCTCGGGGGAGCCGGTGTCGCCCTCCTTGGTGCCGAACTCGGCCATGATCTGCTTCTTCGTAGCGGCGTCGAGAGACACGCGTACTCCTCTGGTGTTCCATGCGCCCGCGAGTGCCCCTGGTCTTGGTCTCAGGGGAGCTTCCGTGACTCGGAGGCGAGGGTCCGATGAGCGCTGCCCCCAGAGAATCCGGAGGCGCGTACACAAACGGCCGTTGTCGAGCCTACCAGCCACCGGGGACCACCCCGGACGGGACCCCGGTGGCCGCGGTGCCCCGGGGGGCGGCGGGGCCTCGCCGCCCCGGCCCGGTGGCACGGGCGGGACACGTACTCCGCGTACTCCGCGTACTCCGGTACGGCCCCGGCAGGGCCGCCCGGTACCGCTCCCGGGCTCCCCCGTGGAGCCGCCGGAGGGCACCCGGGCGTACCGGGTGCGGGCCCGGCCGGTCCGGGGCGGGCCGGCGGCGGCCGGTCGGGGGGCACGGCGTGCAGGAGGTCACGGCGCCACGAGGCCACGGCGCCACGGCGTCACGAGGTCACGGCGTCAGGAGGTCACGGCGTCAGGAGGTCATGGCGCGGATGGTGTGGTAGACGCCGAAGACCGCGAGGCAGAGCGGGATCAGGGTCAGCAGGACGAAGCCCTCGGCTATCTCCAGGAAGCGGCCCCAGAAGGGGGTGACGCCCGCGCGGGGGACGATCAGGCCGATGGCGGTGATCACGCCGGCGACGGCGGCCACCGCGGCGGCCAGCCAGACGGTACGGAGGTCGAGACCGCCGCCGTCGCCCCGGAGCGCGGCCCGGACCAGGGCGCTCGGCGGGTTGAGGCAGAGGCCGAGGCCCAGCAGGAGCAGCGACCCCAGACCGGCGGCGAGGGCGCAGCCGACCTGGGCGGTGTAGCGGAAGAGGTGGGCGCGCATCATCATCGCCACGCCCGTCGCGAAGGCCAGCAGCTGGCCCCAGAGGCCGGCGGAGAAGCCCAGGACGGCCGAGGCGCCGACGGCCAGCAGGGCGCAGCCGCCGACCAGGCCGACGAGCAGCTCGTGGCCCCGGTGGACCCGGGCCGCGACGGCCACCGGGTCGACCGGCTCCGCCGGGGTGGGCTCGGCCCCGTACCCGGCCACGGTGGTGCGCGGCGGGTCGAAGCCGAGCGGCAGCCGGGCGAACCGGGTGGAGAGGGCGGGCAGGAAGGCGAGCGCGCCGACGGCGAGCGGGGCGCAGACGGCGGCGGACTCGACCGGGGTCATCCCGGTCAGCACGGCGGCGAAGGTCACGAGGAGGCCGACGGCCGAGGCGAGGACGAAGGCGACGAAGGGTCCGTCACCGGCCGGGGAGACCGCCGTCAGCACCACGGAGACGACCAGGACGGCGGCGCAGGCGACCAGGAACTGGAGCCGGCCGGCCCCCTGGCCGCCGGCGAAGGGCAGCAGTCCGGCGCCGCCGACGGCGGCGTTGGCCATGGCGCCGATGCCCAGCGCGACGGCCGAGCCCCGGTCGTCGTAGACCCGGGCCCGGACACAGGCGAGGGCGAGCAGCAGCACGCCCGCCACCCCGGCGAGGATGCCGGGCAGGCCGTGCGTGTCGTGCCGGGGGTCGGCGGTGAAGAGCACCAGGGCGAGCAGGACCAGCAGCGCCGAGCCGCCGAAGAGTCCGGCGCCGCGCATCAGGCCGTCGTTCCACATGGTGCGGTCGCGGGCGACGGCCGAGGCGACGGCGTCGGAGACGTCGTCGAAGACGGCGGGCGGCAGCGACTCCGCGAACGGGCGCAGCGAGAGCAGCTCGCCGTCGAGGATCCGCTGGGCGGCGAGACCGCGGCCGCTGTCCAGGACGGTGCCGTCGCGGCGCACCAGGTGGTAGCCGACGGGGGCACCGGGGGCGGGGCTCTGGCCGGACAGCCGGAGGATCTCCGGGTACAGGTCGGCCAGCGCGATGTCCTCGGGGAGTGCCACGTCGACCCGGCCGTCCGGGGCGACGACGGTGACGCGGCAGAAACCGGTGCCGCCGGCGGACGGCTGGGCGGGAGCCGGCTGTCCGGGTCCGGCAGTGGGGCCGGCGCCCGGTCCCGTGCTGGCGCCGATGCCGGCTGAGGCCGTCGTACTCACCTGCTGCTTCCCCCTCGTGTGGGCCGTGCGTTCCGTCCGGCCCGTTCGTCCGCCGGCTCGCTCCCGTGCGTTCCGGCCGCCTGTCCGTGCGCCGGCCCGGCCGCCCGTCCGTTCGTCGGCCCGGCCGCCTGTCCGTCCGCCTGTCCGTTCGCCGGCGACTCCGTGCGGGCGTATGAGCGTACGGGTGTGACGGGCTTACGGGTACGACGGGCATACCGCCGGGCTTCCGGGCCGGTGGGACCGGGAGCCCGGGGAACCGGCCTGCTCCGCGCGCCCCTCGCCGGGCGGCCCGGAGCGGGTCCGCCGGGCGGTGGTGGCCGGAACGGGCCGGATCGCACCCGGGTGCGACCGTGCCGCGTCAGCCTACCGTCCGGACGTGTCCGGGCACGCAAGTAGGATCCCTCCCCGCGGACGGTTGCCCGTCGCCGAGGGGGCGCCGAGGGGGACCTCTCCGTCCGCCGAGGGATTGGGTGAGCTGTGAGTCAGATCGTCGTCAAGCGCCCGCCGCGGGTACTGCCGCCCGAGGTGGACGGCGAGCCGGTGCCGCTCCAGCCGCCGCCGGAACTGCCGCGCGGCCAGCAGGAGGGCGTGCTGATGCAGCTCCTGCCCACGCTGGGCATGGGCGGTTCGGTCGTCTTCTTCTTCATGACCCCGAGCCCCGTGATGCGGATCATGGGCATGGTGATGATCGCGTCCACGGTGGCCATGACCATCGCGATGCTGGTGCGCTACCGGCGCGGCACTCAGGGGCAGTTGGCCGATCTGCGGCGGGACTACCTCTCGTATCTGAATCAGACCCGCCGGGCGGTGCTGCGGACGGCGCGCCGCCAGCGGGACGCGCAGTACTTCGTGCACCCCTCCCCCGAGCAGCTGTGGGCGCTGGTGGCCGAGGGCAGCCGGGTGTGGGAACGGCGCGTCGGTGACGACGACTTCGGGCAGGTGCGGGTCGGTCTGGGCAGCCAGGAGCTGGCCACGCCGCTGGTGGCGCCGGAGACGGCGCCGGTGGACGAGCTGGAGCCGCTGGCGGCGGGCGCGATGCGGCAGTTCCTCACCGCCCACTCCACGCTGGACGGACTGCCGATGGCGGTGTCGCTGCGGGCGTTCGCGCAGCTGACGGTGAGCGGTGACGAGGAGTCGGTGCGCGGGGCGGCCCGGGCGATGGTCGGTTCGCTGGCCGCGCTGCACTCCCCCGAGGACCTGGTGATCGCGGTGGCGGCCGGCCGGGACACGGTGCCGCTGTGGGAGTGGGCGAAGTGGCTGCCGCACGTCCAGGCGCCCGGTTCCGGGGACGGGGCGGGCACCCGGCGGCTGATCACCACGGACGCGGTGGAGCTGGAGACGATGCTGGCCGGGCGGCTGGAGGGCCGGCCCCGGTTCCAGCCGGGCGGCCAGCCGCTGCTGGACCAGCCGCATGTGGTGATCGTGCTGGACGGGCCGTCGGTGCCGCCCATGTCGCCGCTGGCGGGCGAGGGCCTCCAGGGTGTGACGGTGGTGGAGCTGGTCCCCGGGGAGCCGGCCGAGATCCGCGGCGACCTGTCGATGGTGGTCCGGCCCGGCGCCCTGCGGCTGGAGTCGCACCACGGGCTGGTGTACGACGGGACACCGGACCGGCTCGGCCCGGAGGCCGCCGAGGCGCTGGCCCGGCAGCTGGCGCCGCTGCGGGTGGCCGCGGGCGGGGACGACGACCAGCCGCTGCTGGCCAACCTGGACTTCACCGATCTGCTGAACCTGGGCGACGCGGCCTCGGTGGACGTGGCCCGGACCTGGCGGCCGCGCTCCCAGTCGGAGCGGCTGCGGGTGCCGATCGGCGTCGGCGAGGACGGCGTGCCGCTGATGCTGGACCTCAAGGAGGCGGCCCAGGAGGGCATGGGCCCGCACGGACTCTGCGTGGGCGCCACCGGTTCCGGCAAGTCGGAGCTGCTGCGCACCCTGGTGCTGGGGCTCGCGGTCACCCACTCCTCGGAGACGCTCAACTTCGTCCTCGCGGACTTCAAGGGCGGTGCCACCTTCGCCGGGATGTCCCGGATGCCGCATGTGGCGGCGGTGATCACCAACCTGGCGGACGATCTGACGCTGGTGGACCGGATGGGCGACTCCATCCGGGGCGAGCTCAACCGGCGGCAGGAGATGCTGCGGGACGCCGGCAACTACGCCAACATCCACGACTACGAGAAGGCCCGGGCGGCCGGCGCGCCGTTGCAGCCGCTGCCCTCGCTGGTCCTGGTGATCGACGAGTTCAGCGAACTGCTGACCGCCAAGCCGGACTTCATCGACATGTTCGTCCAGATCGGCCGGATCGGCCGGTCGCTGGGCGTGCATCTGCTGCTCGCCTCGCAGCGCCTGGAGGAAGGCAGGCTGCGCGGTCTGGAGACGTACCTCTCGTACCGGATCGGTCTGCGCACCTTCTCCGCCGCCGAGTCGCGGGCCGCCATCGGGGTGCCCGACGCCTACCACCTGCCGAACGTGCCGGGCTCCGGCTACCTCAAGTTCGGTACGGACGAGATGCTGCGGTTCAAGGCGGCGTACGTCTCCGGGGTCTACCGGACCGGCTCGCGCGACGCGCTGCCGAGCGGCCCGCTGCCGGTGGACCGGGCCCCGGCGGTGTTCACGGCGGCCCCGGTGCCGGTCCGGTACGCCCGGCCGGCCGCCACCGCCGCCGTGCCCGCGCCGCGCGGCGGGGACGACGCGCTGGCGGACACCGTGCTGGACGTGATCGTGCGCCGGCTGGAGGGGCGCGGCGTCGAGGCCCACCAGGTGTGGCTGCCGCCGCTCGACAACCCGCCGCCGCTGGACGAGTTGCTGCCCGGCCTGGCCGGGGTGCCCGGGCGCGGGCTGACCCAGCCGGGGTACGAGGGCGCGGGGCGGCTGATCGTCCCGCTGGGCGTGGTGGACAAGCCGTTCGAGCAGCGCCGGGACACCCTGTACCGGGACTTCTCGGGGGCGGCGGGCCATATGCAGATCGTCGGCGGGCCGCAGTCCGGCAAGTCCACCCTGCTGCGGACCCTCGTCTCGGCGTTCGCGCTCACCCACACCCCGCACGAGGTGCAGTTCTACGGGCTGGACTTCGGCGGCGGCTCGCTGTCCTCGGTGGCGGGGCTGCCGCACGTCGGCGGGGTCGCCTCCCGGCTGGACCCGGAGAAGGTGCGGCGGACCGTGGCGGAGGTGTACGGCATCCTCACCCGGCGCGAGGAGTACTTCCGTACCGCCGGGGTGGACTCCATCGCCACCTACCGGCGGCTGCGGGCGCGCGGTGACATCTCGGTGGCCGAACAGCCGTGGGGCGATGTCTTCCTGGTCATCGACGGCTGGGGCAACTTCCGTACGGACTACGAGGGCCTGGAGCCCGCCGTGGTGGACATCGCGGCCCGGGGCCTCGGTTACGGCATCCATGTGGTGGTCACGGCGTCGCGCTCCATGGAGGTCCGCGCCAACATGAAGGACCACCTGATGAACCGGCTGGAGCTGCGGCTCGGTGACACCATGGACTCGGAGCTGGACCGCAAGGTGGCGGTCAATGTGCCGACCGGGGTGCCGGGCCGGGGCATCACCCCGGAGCGGCTGCACTTCATGGCGGCGGTGCCGCGCATCGACTCCATCAACTCGGACAGCGACCTCTCCGAGGCGAGCGCCGCCATGGCCCAGGAGGTCGGCCGTCACTGGACCGCCCCGGGCGCCCCGGCGGTACGGCTGCTGCCGCGCGAACTCCCGGCCGGCCGGCTGCCCGCCGGGTACGCCGAGCCGGAGCGCGGGATCGCCTTCGGCATCGACGAGAACAACCTGGAGCCGGTCTTCGCGGACTTCGAACGCGACCCGTTCTTCCTGATCTTCGGGGACAGCGAGTCCGGCAAGTCCAATCTGCTCCGGCTGATGATCCGGCGGATCACCGAGCGGTACGACGGGGACGCGGCGAAGTTCTTCGTGATCGACAACCGCCGCGCGCTGCTGGACGTCACCCCCGCCTCGCATCTGGCGGAGTACGTGCCCATGTCCAACAACATGGAGCACCATGTCGACGCCCTGGCCGACCTGATCCAGCGCCGGACCCCGCCGGCCGACGTCACCGCGCGCCAGCTGCGGGAGCGGAGCTGGTGGAGCGGGCCCTCGGTCTTCGTGGTGGTGGACGACTACGACCTGGTCTCCACATCGAGCGGCAACCCGCTGGGCGCCCTCACCGAACTGCTGCCCTTCGCCCGGGACGTGGGCGTCCGCTTCATCATCGCCCGGGGCGCGGCGGGCGCCAGCCGGGCGACCTACGAGCCCTTCATGCAGCGGATGATGGAGCTGGGCGCCCAGGGCGTGCTGCTCTCCGGCGACCTCCAGGAGGGCGAGATCCTCGGCGGCGTCCGGATGCGCCCGCAGCCGCCCGGCCGGGGTGTCTTCGTCTCCCGCCAGCGCGGCAACCCGCTGGTCCAGACGGGGCTGCTGGCGCCGGAGGGGGACGCGTACTAGCGGGCGAATACGACAGGGTGGGCACCTCCCGTGCGTGCCCACCCTGTCAGTTCGCGTCTCCCCCGGCGCGGGGGGCCGTCACTCGTAGTAGCCGGCCGCCTTGCGGTCGCCGGCCTGGTACTTCGGGCCCGCGTCACGGACGGCGCGGGCGATGCCCATCAGGGCCTCGTGGATCGCGCGGGCGTCCTTGTCCCACTTCTTGTGCATCCCGTCGGCGGCCGTCTTGGCCTCACCCTCGAAGTGGTCCGAGATGCTGCGGATCTTGGTCTGAAGCGCCTCCAGGGAGGCGTCCAGGTCCTTGGCCTGCTTCTCGATCACACCCGCCGCGTGGTCCAGCGACGAGTAGGTGACGGCCATCAGGTCGTCGTTCTGCCCTGTCATGATCTCTCCGGTTCTATCGGTCGTGCTGCTGGTGACTGCCGGTGGCCGCGGGGTCGCGAGGCCGCAGGCCGCGGCTGTGTCAGAGGTTGGAGATGTTGGAGTGGGGCCGTCCCGCGCCGACATCGACCTTCACGCTGTGCACGGTCTGCTGCACGTCGTCGTCGGTGTTGGCGGCGGTGGTACGGGTCTTCCCGATGGCCTCCTGGAACTTCGCCAGCAGCTTGCCGATATCCACCATGTGGTTGTTGATCTCGTTCTGCTTCTTGTTGTACGCACCGGCGCCGATACCGCGCCAGTTGCCCTCCAGGCCGTCGATGACGCCCTGCAGCTGGGAGAGCTGCGCCTTGACGTTGGTGAACTGCTGGTCGAGTTCGTCCTGGAAGCCCTTGAGACTGCTGTCTCCGACCTTCTGCTGTCCTGCCATGGGGTTACTTCCTCCCGTTGTGAATGTGGAGCTGGTGGTAGGTGGCTTGGTGGTGAGAGGGCCGGCCGCTCAGGCGCGCTGCCGCCGCCTGCGGGCGAAGGCCACGGCGCCGCCCACGACGAGCACCGCCGCCACGGCTCCGCCCACGATCAGCGCGGTCCGGCCGCCCCCGCCACCGTCCGTGGCGGCGGCCTTCTCGGGCCCGGGGGCGCCGGGCTCACCGGATGTGCCGGCCGCCTCGCCGGACCGGGCGGGCGAGGGTGAGGGCGAGGCCGGGGCGGTGGGCTTGCCGTCCGACCGCTTGTCGGTGAGCGGACTGATGTCCGGGTCACCGGGCTTGCCGAGGCCGCGGTTGATGTGGGCGGCGGGGCGGGAGATGCCGTGCCCCAGGTAGTTGCTCACCGACCCGGGCGTCCAGTCCTTGCTGCGCCCGGCCGACTCGAACATCACCCGCAGGACCTGGTTGGCGGTCCAGTCGGGGTGGGCGGACCAGATCAGCGCCGCACCGCCGGAGGCGATGGCGGTGGAGAAACTGGTGCCCTGAGTGCCCTCGCAGTAGCGCTTGAGGGTCTCGTCGCACCAACTCGGTATGTCCACCCCAGGGGCGGCGATGTCGATCGACTCACCGTGCTGGGAGAAGTCAGCGACCTTGCCTTTCGGGTCGGTAGCCGCCACGGCGACGACCTCTGTGAAGCTGGCGGGATACTGAAGCTTGTTGTCCTTGTTGCCATTGTTGCCGGCACCGGCGAAAATCAGCTTTCCCTTGCTGAAGGCGTAATGCACGGCATCCCGCACGCCGAAACTGGTGAACTCTCCGGCCATGGACACATTGATGATCTGCGCCTCGCTGTCAGCGGCGGCCCGAATGGCCTGTTCCTGGTCGAATCCGTTGACCTTGACCTCATCCTGCAACTCGGTGTCGGAGATACGGAAGGGGATGATTTTGGCTCCGGGAGCCACTCCCTGAAGCCCGCCACCTTTACCGGTTCCAGCGATGAGTTCCGCCACGGACGTCCCGTGACCCCGGTAATCGTCCGTCTCCTCACCAGGCGTCCCCGACAAGTCCTTGCCCTTCAGCACTTGGCCTTTGAGAGCGGGCGTGGAGGGATTGACGCCACTGTCAATGACGGCAACCTTGATGCCCTCGCCAGTGGTCTTCTTCCACATCTCCTCGACGTGCATGGCACTCAGATACCACTGCTGTGGCCGTGCACCATCAGCGGGAGCGGCAATTGCGATGCCACTGACACCGGGGAGCAGCACCGCAACCGCCGTGGCGCACACCAGAGCGCGTCCGCGAGACGTCCGAGCAGCCCTGCGGGACTGGGGCTTCACGTGCTTCATCCTGACTTCCGAGCCTTCAGCGGGTCTGGTCGATCACCGGGGGAACGGCCTCGCGCTGCTTGGCCGCCCAGGTCTCCTCGTCCTCGACCAGGTAGTCCGGCCGGGTCGAGGAGTTCCGCTCCCGCTCCTCGGGCTTCTCACGCCGCCCCGCACGCCCGCTTACTGGCCGCTGACCGGACTTGTCGTTCTGCCCGCCGTTGCGCGGTGTGCCCACCACACCGTTCGGGCTGGAGGTACCGCGTCCGCCGGACCGGGTGACAGGCGTCTGTCCGGCCCGCCCGGTGGCGCCCTGCTGGCCGCCGACGACCGTTCCCTGCGGAATACGCCGACCGTTCGCCGCACCACTGCCGGCACGCTGGGGTTTGCCGCCCATGATGGGCGAGGTACGGCCGTTGACCGGCTGCTGACCCGCCGCACCCGCACGACCCGCCGTGGGTGACGCTCCCCCGCCGCCAGGCACTCCGCTCCGCCCGAACGGCCCGGCTCCGGAAGCGCCGGCGCGCCCGGCCGGGGAAGGCCGTCCACCGGTCACCGGACCGGTTTCCTCGGCACGGCTGACAGCCCGGCCCAGGGGGCCGCGGCCCCCGGTTCCGCCGGGGAGGCCGACCCGGGCGACCCCGTAGGTTCGCGGCACCGATTGCGTGCCGCTGGTACGCGGAGCCGTGCCGCCCACCGGCGTGAGGCCGCCGGTGGGTACAGAAACCTGAGGGTTCGCGGCAGGAACGGTGCCCGGAGACGCGGGCGGCGCGCTGACAGGTCCGGGAGCGGGCGCCACCGGGGTGGTGACGCTGTCGATGTTCGTCGTGGTGTCGAGCTGCGGCGCCCGGCCC
Source organism: Streptomyces pyxinae (assembly GCF_024756275.1). Taxonomy (GTDB): domain Bacteria; phylum Actinomycetota; class Actinomycetes; order Streptomycetales; family Streptomycetaceae; genus Streptomyces; species Streptomyces pyxinae. The sequence goes on from NZ_JANUGQ010000009.1 coordinate 21,021, forward strand.
ACCTCACCGAGGTGACCGGGGCGGTGAGAACCGGACCCACCGCTGTCGGAAAGCCGCGTGTGTCTCACCGGAGCGACTCCGCCGTGCGTTCCGCCGTTGTCTCGCCGCGACTCGTTCACCCTTGTGGGGCTGTCCCTGACTCCGCCGATCGGAGGCGGCACATCGACATTCAGCAGCTTCGGTGGCTTCGGGGGCTCCTGGGCGGCCAGGGTGGTCTCGGAGACCGAGTAGTAGGAGGCCAGCCGGTTCATCTGGTTGATGGCCTCCTGGCGGTCCTGCTCGACCTGGAGGGCCTTCTGGTACTCCTTGTTGGCCTCGATGCGCTCCGGAAGCGCGAAGTCCTCCGGCTTCTTCTGCACAAAGCGGTTGTCGCGCGGCGGGCGGGCGTTGCGGACCGAGGCGAGGCCGGTGCTGGCGACCTGCATCTGGGAGCCGACCGTGGTGGCGAAGCCGGCCAGGCCGTAGGCGTACTTGACCAGCTCGGAGCCGTAGCGGCGGAACTCCTCGGCGCCCTCGCCCTCCCAGTGGACCGCCTCGACATAGCCCGCGAGGTCCCGGGCCGCCGTGTTCAGCGCGGTGGTCACGTCCTGGAGGGACTTGCCCGCGTTCTCCAGCTCGGCGGGGTCGGCGGACTCCAGAAAGTCCAGCATCACGTTGAGCTGTGCGTTCTCGAAGTCCGTGCGCCCGAGGACGCTTCCGCCCCCGGTGAAGAAGGAGAACGTGTCGTTGAGCGTCTCCGCCGTCTTGACGACGGCGAACCGGCCGGCGACGGCACCGCGACGGGTCGCCTGTGCCTCCTCCATCTGCTTCAGCATCTGGCCGGGAGTGGGCGGCTTGGGCTGCTGTTCCTCACTCATCGCTGGTCACCCCATGTCCGTCGTGCCGCTCTTGGTGCCCTCACGGGGCCGCTTCGGCTCGTCCTTGTGCTCGTACTGCTCCGCCTCACGGGCCTGGCGCACGAGGATGGTGTGGAAGCGGCGGCGGGTGTCGTCCTCCACGTTGTCGTAGCCGACGTCGGAGGCGTGGACGCCGATGTTGTACAGCTCGATCTGCTCTCCGAGGGACTTGGAGAGCCTGATCAGCTCCGTGTGGACGCGCTGGTACTGCGCGTGGAAGCCGTCGGCCTCGGCGAAGTGGAGGCCGGTGCCGAAGGCTGCGCGGTCCACCGCCTGCCGGGCCACCTGGCCGCTGCCGGCGTGGCCGCTCTCCAGGCGCGTCAGCAGGTCGTCCACATGCTGCTGGAACTTCCTCAGCGCTCCCACACCGCGTGTGAGGTCAGTCAACGGAATCCCCCGATCCCCGTGTCGCGAGCATGCTGCCCGTCTCTCCCCGTTTCTCCGGCGGTTGCCCCGTGTGCACCGGAGTGACGCGCCGGACCTGCGTCGTTCGTGGGACCACTCTAGTCATCGGGTCCGACAGCTCCCAAGCGCGTTGTGCGTCATGTGGGATTCGGCCGGGCGTGGTTCTCCCGGCGGCGGCGGAAGTCGCGCACCGCCACGGCGCCGCCGGCTATGGCGGCGACCAGGACGCCACCGCCCACGACGACATAGGTGGCGAGGCGGGTGTCGCGCTGCTCGGGGGTCTCGCCCAGGTGCAGTTCGGCGGGTGTGGGGGCCTCGGCGCGGGTGATGCCCTCGTTGGCGACCGGCCGGTCGACGGGGTTGTCGTCCTCGGTGAGGGCGCGTACCGGATCGACCACGCCCCAGCCGACCAGGCGGTCGTGTCCGGCGACGGAGCGCTCGGCGGTCTGCTGGAGCTGGGCGACCACCCGGCGGGCCGGCCAGTCGGGGTGCTTGCTCTTGACCAGGGCGGCGACCCCGGCGACGTACGGCGCGGAGAAGCTGGTGCCGTTGTCGGCGCAGTGGCCGCCGCCCGGGACGGTGGAGACCATGTCGACACCGGGCGCGGCCAGTCCCACGAAGTCGCCGGACTGGGAGAAGTAGGCGCGCTCGTTGTTGCGGTCGGAGGCGGCCACGGCCAGGACGCCCTCGAACGAGGCGGGGTAGGTCTTCTTGACATTGCCGCCGAGCCCGTCGTTGCCGGCCGATGCGACCACCACGATCTCGTGGTCCAGCGCCTGCCGGACGGCCTGCTCCAGTTCGGCCTCGGGTTTGACGGCGTTCGCCGTGTCCTGCGAAATGTTGATGACGTCGGCCTTCTCGGCGATGGCGTGCCGGATGGCGTCGGCGAGGGTCTTCGCGGTGCCGTGGCCCTCGGCGTCGTTCTGCTGAATGGGGATGATGGTGGCGGCCGGGGCGAGACCGGTGAAGCCGGTGCCCGGGGCCGGGCGGGCGGCGATGATGCCGGCGACCTTGGTGCCGTGGCCGACGGTGTCGGTGGTGCCGTCCTCCTTGCCGCGCTCCAGCTCCTTGCCGTCCTTGTCCTTCTTCGGGAGCAGGTTGATGCCGCTCTTGGCGGCCACGGCCCCGGTCAGCTGGGGGTTGCGGATGTCCACACCGGTGTCGATGACGGCGACCCGGACGTTCTCGCCGGTGGACTGCTTCCACAATTCGTCCAGCATCACCCGCTGGAGCGACCAGGGACGGCCCTCGTACGGCTTGCTGGGGAAGGTGCACTGGCCGCCGCTGTCGTCCGCGACGGCGGTCCCGGCCAGGGGGCCGCCGGCCAGGGCGAGCAGCACGAAGGCGGGGACCGGCAGGGCGGCGAGAAGGCGGCGGGAACCGCTGGTGGTCATGGGTCGTCCCGCTCTCAGGAGCCCTGCGGCTGGCGGGCGGCCCCGGTGGACAGCCGGGGGCCGGTGGGGAGGAAGGCGGACCAGGCGGCGGGGACGGGGCGCGGATCGACGTCCTTGTAGCCGAGGCGGTTTTGGGCCTGCTGGGCCTCCAGTTGGCGGGCCTCCCGCTCCTTCCGGGAGTCGGGTTCCCCGATGCCCGCGTCGGCGCCGGTGGTGTCGCCGTTGGACTGCATCGCGTACCGCAGCCCGCTGTCGGTGACCAGGAAGAGGAAGCCGGTGCCGGTCTCGGCACCCTTGAACTGGCGGAAGAGCTGACCGGATCCGGGGGTGACATAGGCGCTGCTGGAGCCGGTGGGCAGTGGGGCGGGGAAGTCCTGGCCGGCCCAGGTGCTCAGCGTGGTGCGGCCGTTGTCGCCGTCCACCTCGCGGAGCACATTGCAGACGGTGTTGCGGCCGCCCTCACCGGTGCCGGCGTCGTTGACCGTGGCGGGAGCGGCGCGCGGCCACTTCCGGTCCTCGTCGAAGGCGTCGCCCGGTCGGATGGCGCCGGCGCTCACCCGGGTGGCCTGGCCTCCCTGGCCGAGTTTCAGCAGCTGGCGGCTGGCCAGCAGCAGCTTGGCGGTGAAGTCGGAGACGGGTGCGATCCGGTCCCGGAGCACCACGTAGTGCTGTTCGCGCGTGCCGTCGGTGGAGCTGAGGACCATGCCCACCTTGCCGGTGTCCGGGTCGAGTTCGCCCGGTGCGTCCGCCGGTGCCCCGATGGATCCGGGGACACGGGGAAAGTCGATCGGGTCGCCCTGGTGCAGGGTGTCCAGCCAGGCGGCGGAGACCCGCTGGGGCTCGCGCTTCTGGCCGGCGAGCAGCCGGAGCAGCAGTTCGCCCCTGGCGAGCCGGTAGGCCGTACCGTCGGCGTCGACCACGTACCGGGTACGGTCCGGGCCCTCGACGTAGAGGAGTTCGCCGCCGCGCAGCCGGTTCTCGCCCTCGGTGCGGTGCTCGTCGCGCGGGGCGAGGATGAACGCGGCCTTCTGGATCGCTCTGCCCCCCTCGCCGGGACGCTCGCAGACCGCCCACCGCTTGGCCGCCCCGGCCTCCTCGGGGTCGGGCAGCCGGTCGGGGGCGTACGGGATGCCGAGGGTGGCGCCGTGCGGGATCTCGCCGTCGTCGAGGACCGACTCGCTGACGTTGATGACCTTGCCCTTGTCGGGGTCGAGCAGCAGCTTCGCCGAGGACATGTTGAGCACCGGGTGCAGCTGGGTCTTGCCATGGGTCTTCAACACCACATAGCGGGTGGTGGACTTGCTGGCGATGATGACGTTCTCGCCCGGTATGTCCCATCCCTTGGGCGCCACCGGCTTGAACATGCCCCAGGCTCCGAAGGCGGCCAGGATCACCACACCGACGATCGCCCCCGGGAGCACGGCCCGCAGGGGGCGGGGCGCGCCCTCCTCGGAGCCGCTCACGTGGGGCTGCACGAACTGGGCGACCAGTCTCCGCTTGGCGAAGGTGTAGGCGTTGAGTTCGTCGCGACGCGATGCCATGTGTCCGTAGTCCCTCTCCCCGCTGGGCGACCAGGTTCCCACACCGCCCGGACGACCCATGACGGGCCTCCGGCCCGCCAGGGCCCGGCGGGTCCCACGGCCGAGTGAGCCCGAGGGAGCCGCGCCACCCGCACTCTGCCGGTCCCTCGCCCCGGTGGGCCCCTCGGACGGAGTCCGGGGGAGAACCGGGCCCGGAAAATAAAGCGCTAGGCTGAGCGGCCGGTCGGCGGCCAGGGGATCCTGGCCGGTACGGAGCACGATCGGTACGGAGCACGAGGGGGCAACGCGGCGATGGGTACGGCGACGCGCGTGCGCGCGGGACGGGACGGGGGCCGCGGCTCCGGCGCTTCCCGCCGGCGCCGTGGGGACGGCCGGCCCGGCGGCCCCGGCCCGCGTGGTGGCCGCCGGAACGCACCCGGCGGGCGTGACCGGCGCGGGGGACGCGGTGCCGCGCCCACCGGCGGTGGGGTCCCGGCGGCGGTGCTGCCGCGCCCGTTGTCGGGCACCAGCCGGCTCGGGCCGGTGCCGCTGCGCCTGCTGGTGTGGGTGGAGGCGGGTCTCGCGGTGGCCGCGGTGGGCGTGGCGCTCGGCGGCCCGTGGTTGATACCCGCCTGCGTCGTCGGCGGCCTGCTGGCGCTCTACGCGCTGATACGGCGCCGGGGGCAGGCTCTTCAGGACTGGCTGGCGTCCGCGCTGGCCCTGCGCTCCCGGGTCCGGGGCGCGACGGTGCCCGACCGTTCGGTGGACCCGTCCCTGGCGGTGCTGGCGGAGGGCGTTCCGGCGCTGCGCCCGTATCCCTGGATGGACCGGAAGCGCCGCACGGTCGGCATGATCGGGGACGGTGCCCAACTGACCGCCGTGGTGCGGGTGGAGGCCGGCGGCGGTGCGCTGCGCCCGGCGTCCGGTGCCCGGGCGCTGCCGCTGGCCGTGCTGGCCGACGCCCTGGTGGTGGACGACATCGCCCTGGAGTCCGTGCAGTTGGTGCAGCATGTGCGCCCGGCGCCCGCGCCCCATCTGCCCCGGCAGTCGGCGGCCCGGCTCTCCTACGCCCCGCTCCAGGAGCGGGCGGGCGCCCCGGCGGTGCGGATGACCTGGGTCGCGGTGAAGCTGGACCCGGAGCTCTGCCCGGAGGCCGTCGAGGCCCGGGGCGGCGGCCTGGAGGGCGCCCAGCGCTGTCTGGTGCGGCTGGCCGACCATGTGGCGAGCAGGGTCACCGGCGCCGGGTTCCAGGCCACGGTGCTGGACCAGGAGGAGTTGGCCTCCGCCCTGGCGCTCGCCTCCTGCGCCAGCTCCCGGCTGGCGGCCCGGGCGAGCCAGCCGGACGCCGCCCCGCAGCGCCGTACCGCCGAGACCTCCCGGGTCTGGCGGTGCGACGACCGCTGGCACACCACGTACGCGGTGGGCCGCTGGCCCGAGTTGGGGCGGGCGGCCACCCCGCTGCCCCGGCTGGTCTCCTTGCTCACCTCGGTGCCCGCCTACGCCACCACGGTGAGCCTCACCCTCCGGCAGGGCAGGCGCCGGGGCGCGCTGGACGTCCTGGGGCACGTCCGGGTCACCGGCGGCTCCGACACCGAGCTGGTCGCGGTGCGCCGGGAACTCGAACAGACCGCCCGGAGCGCCAAGGTCGGCCTGGTACGACTCGACCGCGAGCAACTCCCGGGCGTGCTGGCCACCCTGCCCCTGGGAGGTACGCGCTGATGCCCCGTCTCGCTTCCGTACGCCGCGGCCCGCGCGGTCCCCGGCCGGCCGGACACACCCTGGACCTCGACGCTCTGCGCGCGCTCTCGCTGCCCGTCGGGGACGACGGAGTGGTCATCGGTGACGACGCCGAGGGCCGGCCCCAACTGATGGGCCTGCACCGGCCCGCGCCGTACGACATCCTGCTCATCGGCGGCCTGTGGACGGCCCAGGTACTGGCGCTGCGGGCCGCCGCCACCGGGGCGCGGGTGGCGGTGGAGACCGGCCGGGCCCGGGAGTGGAGCGGGCTGGCGCACGCGGCGGGTGCCGGGCTGGACTGCGTCACCCTGCACGACGTGGGCCGGGTGCCGCCGCTGGGCGCCACGGCCGACAGCCCGGTCGTGGTGGTGCGCGACTGCGGCATGCGGCCGCCGCGCGGACGGGTGGTCTCCGCGCCCTGGCTCTCGGTGCTGACCCTGCTCCCCTACATGAGCCCGGTGGCGCCCCGGTTGATGCGCGCCGCCTCGCTGGTGGGCGTGCAGCGGGTCTCCCCGGACGAGGCCCGGCAGGCGGGCGGCATCCTGGGGCTGGCCCCGGTGGAGGTCGAGGCGCTGCCGACCCTCGGGGACGGGGTGACGCTCTGGTACGCGGACGGCGAGCGGCAGTGGGTGGTGACCAACCCCACCGACGCCGAGTCCGGACTGCTGGGCACCGCCCGGCGGGTGGACTGACCGGACGGCGGACGGGCCGACGGCGCACGTCGGCGGGCGATCCGATCGGCACCGCACATCGGCGGGCGATCCGATCGGCACCGCACGACGGCGGACCGGCCCGGCCGGCACCGCACGACAGCGGACCGATCCGGATCCGGCCGGTGCCACAGGCCGGCGGACCGAGCCGGCCGGCACCGCACGACCGTGGACCGATCCAGTCGGCCGGCACAGGGCCGAAGCGCCTCATGACCGGTGGCGGGACGGTGTCCCGGTGGGCGGACCCGATGGCTCCGCTCGTCGCCCTCCGGCGGTGGGCGGGCTGCCCTAAGATGGTGAACGGTGACCCAAAGCGACGCGCAACTACGCTTCGCCATCGGGGGATTGACCCGGTCGCCGACCACGATCGAAAGGACAGCCTGATGGGGACTGCTCAGGAGAAGGACGAGCTGTACGCCCTGGACATCTCCGGTGTCGAGTGGCACGGCGCACCCGGCACCACCCCCGACGAGGAGCGGGTCGAGATCGCGTATCTGCCGGGCGGAGCCGTGGCGATGCGGTCCTCCCTGGACAAGGACACCGTGCTGCGGTTCACCGAGGCGGAGTGGCACGCCTTCGTCCTGGGCGCCCGGGACGGGGAGTTCGACCTCGACTGAGGCCGCCCGGTCCCGCATGCGGGACGGCCCTCCCGGGGTGGTCGTACGGAAAGCTAGGGTGGGTCCGGACGCGTGCGCGCGTCCGGGGGAGAGCCGGGCCGACCGGCAGTCGACGGCGGCCCCCACCCACGACGGCACGAAGGTGCTCGCACGACGGCACAAGGGTGCACCCACGACGGCACTAAGGTGCTCACACGGCGGCACGAGGGTGCTCGACCACACGCAGGAGGCAGTAGTGAGCGGCGACCGGGACGACATCCACGGGGACTGGAAACTTCCCGTCGACGAGTCCGACGCGGACGCCGTCGAGCCCACGGGTGAGTTCACCATCGACTACACCCCGCCCGCCTGGTACACCCAGAACACCCCGGGCGACGACGGTCCCGGCCAGGGCGCCGTCCCGGCCGTTCCCCCGCCGCCGCAGGGCCCTCCCGTGGCGCCTCCGCCGCCGGCCGGCCTTCCCACCCACCCCGCTCCGGCCGATCCGGAACCGGCGGCCCGGCCGTTCGGTGACGGCCCGGCGGAGAGCGGGGCGACCATGCGCTTCTCCCCGGCCGCGCTGCGGCGGGAGATGGCCGAGCTCGACCGGCAGCGCGCGACCCGGGCGGCGGACGCGCCCGGCGCGGCGGGCGGCGATACGGCCGGCCCCGCCGCCGGGCAGCCGGGCCCCACCGCTCAGCCGGGTTCCGGGGCGGACCCGACGCCGGAGGCCGGGAGCGGCAGGAGCGGTGACGTGCCGGGCGGTACGGCGCCCCAGGCCGGACCCGTACCCGGGGCGGACACCACCGCTCCCGAAGGCCACGGGCACGGCGCCGGCCTCCACGCGCCCGACGGCAACGGCGACGAGGACCCTCACGCCGCAGGGCACGGTACGGCCCAGGCCCCCGGTGACGCGGACCGGCCGGACAACGCCGCCGACACGGCCGACACCGCCACCAGTGCCTCGGCGGAGCCGGGGCCCACCGGCGCCCCCACCGCGGGCACGACGGACTCCACGGAGACCGCAGGCCCCGCAGACGCCACAGGCATCACCGACACCGCGGACGCCGCCGAGACCACGGACCCCACAGACACCGCGGGCACCGCAGGCCCCGCCCGTCCCGCCGGAGACCCCGCGCCCGTCACCGAGGCGGCCGAGTCGCCGGAGGCCGGACCGGCGAACGGCCCGGCGATCGGTACGGAGCCGGGCCCGGCCACGGCCGACGGCCCGGTGCCGGAGGCCGGGGCGCCCGAAGCCGGGGCGCCCGAAGCGCCGGCCGGCGCCGCCATACCGGCGGAGGGCACCGCCCAGCAGCCGGTGACCCCCGCACCCGCGCAGCCCTGGGGGCCCGGCCGGACGGGCCCCGCCCTGCCGCCGCTGCCGCCCGCCTTCCAGCCCGCCGCGCCGCAGGCCCCGGGCGCCGAGGGGGCGGTGCCGGGCCATGGCTTCCCGCGGCCCGGAGCCGTACCGCCCGGGGTTCCCACTCCCCCGCAGGCCCCGGCTCCCCAGCCGGCCGCGCCCCCGGCGGGGTGGCAGCAGCCCCCGGTGCCGGACGCGCCCCGGCCCCCCGCCGCCCCGACGCCCCCTCCGGCCGCGCCCGCGCCACAGGTGGACGCCGGAAGCGGCTACGGCTTCCCGCACCCCGGTCCTGCCGGGTCCGGCGTCCCGAGCGCCCCCGCGCCCGGCTACGGCTACCCCCCGCCGCCCGTGTCCCCGGGCCCCGCCCAGCCGTCCGGCGGCTACGGCTTCCCGCACCCGGGGCAGCCGCCCGTACCGCCCCAGCCGCAGCCGGCCGCCCCGGCGCCGCTGCCCCAGCCCGGGCCGTACGCGGAGTCACAGCCGCCGGCTCAGTCCCAGCAGCCCCAGCAGCCGGAGCCGGAGCCGTACGCCCAGCCCCAGCAGCCCCACCCGGGTCAGCCGTACGCCCAGGCGCAGCCCGCGCCGGCACCGGCGCCCACCGACCCCCGGGCCGGGGGCGGCTGGCCGGGCCCGGCTCCGCAGGAGCAGCGGGACCACGCGGTACCGGGCGCGCCGCTCGGCTACACGGCGGCCGTCGAGCTCTCCTCCGACCGGCTGCTCCGCAACCCCCGGCCCAAGGCCAAGTCCAGCCGGACCCCCTCGCCGGCCTCCCGGTTCAAGCTGGGCGGCAAGCGCGAGGAGGCCGAGCGGCAGCGGAAGCTGGACCTGATCCGCACCCCGGTCCTCTCCTGCTACCGGATCGCGGTGATCTCGCTCAAGGGCGGGGTCGGCAAGACCACGACCACCACCGCGCTGGGCTCGACCCTGGCGACCGAGCGGCAGGACAAGATCCTGGCCATCGACGCCAACCCGGACGCGGGCACGCTCGGCCGCCGGGTGCGCCGCGAGACCGGGGCGACCATCCGCGACCTGGTGCAGGCGATCCCGTACCTGCACTCGTACATGGACATCCGCCGGTTCACCTCGCAGGCGTCCTCCGGTCTGGAGATCATCGCCAATGACGTGGACCCGGCGGTCTCCACCACGTTCAACGACGAGGACTACCGCCGCGCCATCGAGGTGCTGGGCAAGCAGTACCCGATCATCCTCACCGACTCGGGCACCGGTCTGCTCTACAGCGCGATGCGCGGAGTCCTGGACCTCGCCGACCAGTTGATCATCATCTCCACCCCCTCGGTGGACGGTGCCTCCAGCGCCTCCACCACGCTCGACTGGCTCTCCGCGCACGGCTACGCGGACCTGGTGCAGCGTTCGCTCACGGTCATCTCCGGGGTCCGGGAGACCGGCAAGATGATCAAGGTGGACGACATCGTCCAGCACTTCCAGACCCGGTGCCGGGGGGTGGTCGTGGTGCCCTTCGACGAGCATCTGGCCGCCGGTGCCGAGGTGGACCTGGACATGATGCGCCCCAAGACCCGGGAGGCGTACTTCGCCCTGTCGGCGCTGGTGGCCGAGGACTTCGCCCGGGCGCAGCAGGCCCAGGGGCTGTGGACCGGCGACGGCCACGGGGCCCCGCCGCAGCTGGCCCCGCCGATGCCCGGCCAGTACGCCCCGCAGCCGCCGGCCCCCGGACAGCCGTACCCGGGCCAGCAGCCTCCGGCGCCGTTCCCGCAGCAGCCGGGGGCGCAGCAGCCCGGGGCGGATCACCCCTACGCCGCCCAGCAGCCCTTCGTACCGGGCCAGTTCGCCCCGCAGCAGCCGGCGGCCCCCGGGCAGCCGTACCCGGCGCCCCAGCAGCCCGGTCAGCCGTACCCGGCGCCTCCCGGCGCGGCGGCACCGCCCGTTCCGCCGGGTCCCACCGCGCCCGGGCCCCAGCCGGACTGGTCCCAGCAGCCCCAGCAGCCCGCTCCCCCGCCGGGGGCCGTGCCGGGGCAGCCCGCCCCCGGCCAGCCGTACCCCGCGCCACCGCAGCAGTACGAGCAGTTCTCGCGGTACGAGCAGCAGCCGCCCCCGCCCGGCCCGTACGGCTACGGCTACCCGGCCGCCGCCCAGCCGGGACAGCCCCGGCAACCGGCGCAGCCACAGCCGGGGATGCCGTACCCACCGCAGCAACAGCCCTACCCCGGGGCGCCGTTCACCGACGAGCCGGCCCAGCAGTCGGCTCCGGAGCCGGCGCCGGAGGCCCCGCCGCTGCCCCCGCGGACACCGCCGCCCGCCCAGCAGTAGGGCGTCACCGGAGTGGACCACTGAGGGCCCGTACCGCCGTCGCGCGGTACGGGCCCTCGCCGTGTCCGGCCGGTGCTCCCCGGCGTACGCCGCAGGACAGCGCGGGGCAACGGGGTGTTCACGCCTCGTTGACGGGCCGCCACCGCTGGTGGACCATCGTCACCACCCCGGCGCCCAGAGATCCCCCGTGCCCTGCCCGAGCGAGCCACCACGCGAGGTCGATGTCATGGTCACTACGGCTTCCCACCGCACCGCGCGGCCGCTGCTCGCCCTGGGCGTCGCGGCCACCGCCCTGATCGCGGCCCAACTCCCCTCCTCCGACCGGGCATACGCCCACGCGAACGCGGACACGCACACCACCACGGCCATGGGCCCCTCCGCGGCCTCGGCCCTGTCCCCGGCCGTCACCACCGCGGACGACCGTCTCGGCAAGGTCCTCACCCTCGCGGTCTCCCAGAGCGTGGACTCGCTCAGCCCGTTCCTCGCCCAGCGGCTGACCTCCACCACCATCCACCGCCTGGTCTACGAGTATCTGACCAACTACGACCCCGAGGACGGCCGGACCATTCCCGGCCTCGCCACCGCCTGGAAGTCCTCGCCGGACAAGCTCACCTGGACGTACACCATCCGGGAGAACTCCACCTGGTCGGACGGGAAACCGGCCACCGCCGAGGACGCCGCCTGGACCTTCCGCACCATGATGACCAACCCCGACGCGGCCACCGCCAACGGCAGCTTCACCGCCAACTTCCGGGAGGTCACCGCCCCCGACCCGCACACCCTGGTCATCCGGCTGAAGAAGCCGCAGGCCACCATGGTCGCGCTGGACGTGCCGATCGTGCCGAAGCACATCTGGGAGAAGGTGCGGGACTTCTCCACGTTCAACAACGACCGTTCGCTCCCGGTCGTCGGCAACGGCCCCTTCATCCTGACCGACTACAAGGTCGACCAGTACGTCCGGCTGAGGCCCAACAAGAAGTTCTGGCGCGGTGCTCCGAAGATCGACGAGCTGGTCCTGAAGTACTACAAGGACGGCGACGCGGCGGTGGCGGCGCTGCGCAAGGGCGAGGTCTCCTTCGTCCCCAACCTCACGCCCGCGCAGGCGGCTTCGCTGAAGTCGGCGCCGGACGTCAAGGTCAATGACGCTCCAGGCCGCCGCTTCCTGGCGCTCGCCGTCAACCCGGGTGCCCGGGCCCGGGACGGGCAGCGGTTCGGCAACGGCCATCCGGCGCTGCTGGATCCGGCGGTGCGCACGGCGCTGTTCCTGGCGGTGGACCGGGCGACCCTGGTGGAGAAGGTGTTCCAGGGGCACGCGGTGGCGGGTCAGGGGTACATACCGCCGCGCTTCTCGCGGTACGCCTGGCACCCGGCCCCCGCGCAGGAGCGGGCGTACGACCCCGAGCTGGCCGCCCGCACCCTGGACGCGGCCGGCTACCGGAAGAACGCGGCCGGGAAACGCACCGGGAAGGATGGCCGGGCACTGGACTTCCGTATCCTCTGCCACGCCACCGACCCCCACGACAAGGCGATCGGCAAATACCTCCAGGAGTGGTGGGGCAAACTCGGCGTCGGACTCACGGTGGAGTGCCTGGACAATATCACCGACCCCTGGCTGAAGGGGGATTACGACCTCGCCTTCGACGGCTGGTCGGTCAATCCCGACCCGGATTTCGTGCTCTCCATCCACACCTGCGGCGCACTGCCCGCCACCCCCTCGGACACCGGCTCCACCGACAACTTCATCTGCGACCGGACGTATGACGCGCTCTACGCCCGGCAGGCGGCGGAGTACGATCCGTCGGCCCGGGCGGCGCTGGTGAAGCAGCTCCAGTCGCGACTGTACGACACCGGCTTCATGAACGTCCTCGCCTATCCCAACGCCGTCGAGGCCTATCGCACCGACCACATCGCCGCCATCACCACCATGCCCGCAGCGGCCGGAAACCTCTGGGGCCAGGACGGCTACTGGAGCTGGTGGTCCGCGAAACCCGCCGCCGCGCTCGGGAGCGGGGACGGCTCCGGCGACGGTGTCTCCACCGGCGCGGTGCTGGGCGCGGCCGGGGCGGTGGTGCTGGTGGCGGCGCTGGCCGCCTGGGCCGTGGTACGCCGCCGGTCCTCGGCCGACGACCGCGAGTAGCGCGCCGATGACCACCACGAACCCCTCGGTCGCCCGCGCCCACGAGGACGGCCGGCGCGGGGGTGGCCGGCGCGGGGGACGGCGCCCGGGCGACCGGAGCAGTTCGGTGCCGCCGTATCCGCGCGCGCCGGCCTACCTCACCTACCTGGCCGGGAAGCTGTCCGGTGCGGTGGTGTCCCTGCTCGCCGTCCTGGTCACCGGCTTCTTCCTGTTCCGGATCGTGCCCGGCGACCCGGTGGCGGCGATGACCCGGGGCATGCCGACCTCGGCGGAACAACTGGCGACACTACGGCGGCAGTTCGGCCTGGACCTGCCGGTCTGGCGGCAGTTCACCGACTACTGCGGCCGGGCGCTCACCGGCGACCTCGGCACCTCGTACCAGTTCCGGCAGCCGGTCGGCGAGCTGATCGCCCAGCGGCTGCCCGCGACCCTGCTGCTGACCGGGGTGGCGGTGGTGCTCTACTCGGCGCTCGGGCTCTGGCTCGGCACCCGGTCGGCCTGGCGCCACGGCGGGCTCGGGGACCGGCTCAACACCGGTCTGGCACTGACCCTCTGGTCGGTGCCGTCGTTCTGGCTCGGGCTGCTGCTGATCATCGTCTTCTCGGTGGGCGTCGGTCCGGTACCCGGGCTCTTCCCGACCGGGGGGATGTCCTCCGGGACCACCACAGGGCCGGCCCAGGTCCTCGATGTGGCGCACCACATGGTGCTGCCGGTGCTCACCCTGGTGGCGGTGGGCTACGCGCAGACCCTGCTGGTCACCCGGGCCTCGCTGCTGGACGAGATGGGCGGCGACTACCTGGTGACCGCTCGGGCGAAGGGCTTGCGGGACGATCTGGTGCGCCGCCGCCACGCGGTGCCCAACGCGCTGCTGCCGACCGTGACCATGGTCTTCATCAATCTGGGCCATGTGGCGGCGGGTTCGATCCTGGTGGAGACGGTGTTCTCCTGGCCGGGTCTGGGCGGGCTGTTCTACCAGGCCCTCTCGGTACCTGACCTGCCGCTGGTACAGGGCCTGTTCATGGTGTTCGCGGGGGCGATGATCGTGATGAATCTGCTGGCCGACCTGGCGTATCCGTTGCTCGACCCCCGGGTGGGCCGATGACCGCGCCGGACGGACCGGCGCCGTCGTCCGGTCGCGGGGCGACACCGTCGTCCGGTCGCGGGGCGGCACCGGATCCGGAACCGCCGTCGACCGCGCACGGGGCGGCACCGGCCCCTGCGGCGCCGTGGACCCCCTGGACCCGGCGGCGCCGGTCGGCCGCCCGGTTCTGGCGCCGCTACCGGGCGCACCGGGCCGGGCTGTGCGGGCTCGCGGTGCTGCTGGTGATCGCCCTGGTGGCGCTCGCCGCCCCGCTGCTGGTCGGGGACGGCGCCCGGAGTGTGACCGACGCGCCCGGGACGGCCCTGGAGGAGCCGAGCGGGCGCTTCCCGCTGGGCACCGACCAGTTCGGGCGTCCGGTGCTGGGGCTGCTGGTCTGGGGCGCCCGGGTCTCGCTGACGGTGGGGCTGCTGGCGGCGGCGCTCTCGGTGGCGATCGGCACCCTGATCGGGGTGGCGGCCGGGCACTTCGGCGGCTGGTTCGCGACCGTGGTCATGCGGATCACCGACTGGTTCCTGGTGATGCCGACCCTGGTGCTGGCGATCGTGCTGGCCACGGTGCTCTCCCGGAGCGTCTGGACGGTGATCCTGGCGATCGGGGTCACCGTCTGGCCCACCACCGCCCGGCTGGTGCGGGCCCAGACCATCGCGGTGGAGTCGCGGCCGTACATCGAGCGGGCCCGGGCACTGGGCGGTGGCCACCTCCATGTGATGCGCCGCCATGTGCTGCCCAACGTCCTGCCGCTGGTGCTCTCGCAGACCACCCTCTGCGTCTCCTCGGCCATTCTCACCGAGGCCACCCTCGCCTTCCTGGGGCTCGGGGATCCGACGGTGGTCTCCTGGGGCGGGATGCTCCAGGACGCCCGGGAGGCGGGCGCGGTCTCCTCGGGCCACTGGTGGTATCTGGCACCGCCCGGGATCGCGGTCGCGGTGGTGGCGCTGGCCTTCACCCTCTGCGGGCGGGCGCTGGAGTCCGTACTCAATCCGAGGCTGGGGGTGGGGCGTTGAGCCTGCTGGAGATCCGGGGGCTACGGGTGACCTATGGCCGGGGGCCGTCCGCCGTGCCCGCCGTCCGGGGCGTGGACCTCACCCTGGCGGCCGGGACGACGCTGGGCATCGCCGGGGAGTCGGGGTGCGGCAAGTCCACCCTGGCGCTGGCGCTGCTGCGGCTGCTGCCGTCCTCGGCCCGGCTGGCCGGGACGGTGCTGCTGGACGGCGAGGACGTGCTCGGGATGCGCTGGGGGCGGCTGCGAACGGTGCGCTGGGCGGGCGCCTCGATCGTCTTCCAGGGCGCGATGCACTCGCTCAACGCGGTCCACCGGATCGGTGACCAGATCGCCGAACCGCTGCTGGTGCACCGCCGGGAGACGGCCGCCGGGGCGCGGCGCCGGGCGGCGGAGCTGCTGGAGCAGGTGGGACTGCCCGCCAGTCGGGCGGGCGCCTATCCGCACGAGCTGTCCGGGGGGCAGCGGCAGCGGGTGATGATCGCCATGGCGCTGGCCTGCGCGCCCCGGCTGATCGTGGCGGACGAGCCGACCACCGCCCTCGATGTGATGATCCAGGCGCAGATCCTCCGGCTGATCGAGCGGCTGGTGGCCGAGCAGGGCATCGGTCTGGTGCTGATCAGCCACGACCTCGCGGTGCTGGCGGACACCTGCGACCGGCTGGCCGTGATGTACGCGGGCCGGGTGGTCGAGGAGGGCCCGGCCCGGACGGTGTACGACGCCGCCGCGCACCCGTACGGCCGGGCGCTGTCCGCAGCCTTCCCGCGCGTCGGGGACCCGGCCTCCCGGCGGGCCCCACGCGGACTGCCCGGTGACCCGCCGGACCCGGCCGCGCTGCCGGACGGCTGTACGTTCCATCCGCGCTGCCCGGTCGCGCTGGCCGGGTGCGCCGAGGAGGACCAGCCGCTCCGGGCGGCGGGCCCGGGCGCCCATCTGGCCGCCTGTGTCCATGTGGCGGGCGCCCCGGTGGACGGCCCGGCGGGAGGGCGCCCATGACCGGCGCGTACGCCGAGGGGGCGGCCGGGCCCCGGAAAACGGAGGCGTCCGGCCCACTGCTGGCCGCCACCGGGCTGCGGGTGACCTTCCCCGGACGGCGGGGCGGCCCGGAGGTCCGGGCGGTGGACGGGGTGGAGCTGGCGATCGGCACCGGGGAGATCGTCGCCCTGGTCGGGGAGTCGGGGTGCGGCAAGTCCACCCTGGCCCGGGCGCTGCTGGGGCTGCTGACACCCTCGGCCGGGTCGGTGGCCTTCGCCGGGGAGCCGCTGGCGTACCGGGCCCGGGCGCTCAGGGCGTACCGGCGGCGGGTGCAGCTGGTGCTCCAGGACCCGAGCGGCTCGCTCAACCCCCGGCACACCGTGTACGACGCGGTCGCGGAGGGCCTGCGCGTCCACGGCGTACCGGGCGGGCGGGACGAGCGGACGGCGGTGGCCCGGGCGCTGGCCCGGGCCGGGCTGCGGCCGCCGGAGCGGTTCTTCGGGCGCTACCCGCACGAGCTGTCGGGCGGCCAGCGGCAGCGGGTGGTGATCGCCGGGGCGCTGGTGCTGGAGCCGGAGCTGATCGTGGCGGACGAGCCGGTGGCCTCGCTGGACGCCTCGGTGCGCGGCGAGATCCTGGCCCTGCTGCTGCGGCTCCGGGACGAACTGGGCCTCGCCGCGCTGGTGGTCACTCACGACCTGGGGCTGGCCTGGAACATCGCGGACCGGGTGGCGGTGATGTACCTGGGCCGGATCGTGGAGACCGGCACGGTGGAGGAGGTGCTGTCGGCGCCGCGCCATCCGTACACCCGGGCGCTGCTCTCAGTGCTGCCCGGCGGCGGGGCGGAGCCGGTGGTGCTGACCGGTGAGCCGCCGGACCCGGCCCGGGTGCCGGACGGCTGCCGGTTCCATGTGCGCTGCCCCGTACTGGCCTCGGGCGAGGCGGAGCGGGCCGGGGTGGCGGACGCCTGCCGCACCCGGGACCCGGCGGTGCTGCCCGCGCACGGCCGGGACGCCGCCTGTCACTGGGCGGCGGCGGCCGGACGGGAGCCGGACGGCCGGGACGGGGGGTGAGGCGGAGCGCCGGCATCCCGGCACCGGGGTGCCCCCGACAGCCGGAAAAGACAGGGCGGGCCGGGAGCACCGGAGAAACGGAGCGGGCCGAGGGATCCGGGGGCCCCGGCGGCCGGACCCGGGAGGGTGGGCCGGGGCGCCCCGGACGGCGGAAGCACCGGGCGGCGGACAGACCGGAACACGCCGGCCGGCGACCGGACCGACCGGACCGGCAATCCCACCGGCCCGGCTGATCAACCCGCCGTCCGTCCCCCGGCCTCGGCGGACCGACCCGGCGGACGCCTCCACAGACCCGGCGGACCGGCCCGCCCGGCGCCCCGCGCCTCGGCAGGCACCCGACACCGCGCACGACAAGCTGCCCGACACCGCGCACGACGAACCGCCGACGCCTCGCCGGACGAGCCCCCTCGGCCGGCGAGCCGCCTCAGCGGGTCAGCTCCCGGGCCTTCTCGACGTCCGCCGCGATGGCCTCCAGCAGCGCCTCGATGGAGACGAACTTCTCCTGGCCGCGTACGTACGCCTGGAACTCCACGGCCACATGCAGCCCGTACAGCTCAAGGCCCACGCGGTCGATGGCGTACGCCTCCACGGTCCGCTCGGTCCCGTCGAACTGCGGGTTGGTGCCGACCGAGATGGCGGCCGGCATCCGCTCGCCCCCGGCGGTCAGCCAGCCCGCGTACACCCCGTCGGCCGGGATCGCGGTGTGCGGCAGGGTCTCCACATTGGCCGTCGGATAGCCCAGCTCCCGGCCGCGCTGCGCCCCGCGCACCACCACGCCCTCGACCCGGTGCGGACGGCCCAGGATCTCGGCGGCGCCCGCCACATCGCCCTCGGCCACCAGCCGGCGGGTCAGGGTGGAGGAGAACGGCTCGCCGCCGCCCGCCGTGCCGCTGACGTAGAGGTCCACGACCTCCACCGTGTAGTCGTACGTCTCACCCAGCTCGGCGAGGAGCGCCACATCACCGGCGGCCCGGTGGCCGAAGCGGAAGTTCGGGCCCTCCACCACCGCGCACGCGTGCAGCTTCTCGACCAGCACCTTGACGATGAAGTCGGCGGGCGACAGCCGGGAGAAGTCGGTGGTGAACGGCAGGATCAGCACCGCGTCCACACCGAGCCCGGCCATCAGCTCGGCGCGCCGGTGGTGCGGGGCGAGCAGCGGCGGGTGGCTGCCGGGGCGAACCACCTCGCTGGGGTGCGGGTCGAAGGTGACGACGACCGAGGGGACGCCGAGCTCCCGGGCCCGCTCCACGGCCCGGCCGATGATCAGCTGGTGACCGCGGTGGACCCCGTCGTACGAGCCGATGGTGACGACGCTGCGCCCCCAGTCCTGGGGGATGTCCTCCAAGCCACGCCAGCGCTGCACTGTGACCGCTCCTCGCCCGAACCCGTGTACGTCTTGACCGTTGCGCAGGTCTAAGACTGCCATGCCCGGCGCGCGCGGCCCGCATCGGTACCCGGCGCACCGCTTCCGGGACCCGGCGGCCCGCCGGACGCGCGGCGGCCCGGCGACCGGCACCCCGCCCGGAGGCATGGACGGCGGACCGGCGACCGACACGGCCCGGGGGCGCACAGACAGCGACCCCCGGGACGGCGGCCCCGGGGACGCCCGGACGGCAGAAGGCGAACAGCGAGGAGCGGGGTGGCGGTCCCGAAGGTCCGCCACCCCGCTCCTGGCCCCGCTCCCGGACCCGGCTCCTGACCGGCCCGGACCGGTCACCCCACAGAGCTCCCGGCCGGTCATGGCCGTCGGGCTCGCTCAGCCTCGCCCGGCCTCGCTCAGCCGAACACCGCCAGGCTCTTCGCCTTGCCGTTCTTCTCCTCCACCAGCGCCAGGAAGCGCCCGTCGGGGCCGAAGGCGGCCACGGGAGCGGAGGGCTGGGCGGGCATGTCCAGCCGGACGCCGTTGAGCAGCAGCCGGGCGCGCCGCTCGTCCACGTCCCAGCGCGGGAACGCCGCTGCCGCCGCCTCCGCGACCGGCATCACGGTCAGCTCCTCCTGGAGCTGGTCCAGCGTCCGGGCCGTGTCCAGCTTGTAGGGGCCGACGCGGGTCCGGCGCAGGGCGGTCAGATGGCCGCCCACGCCGAGCGCGGCACCCAGATCGCGGGCGAGGGCCCGGATGTAGGTGCCCGAGGAGCAGACGACCGAGACGACCAGGTCCACGACCGGGGTGCCGTCCTCGGCGACCGCCTCCCGGAGGTCGTACACCTGGAAGGAGGAGACGGTGACCGGCCGGGCCGGGATCTCGAACTCCTCGCCGCCACGCACCCGGGCGTACGACCGCTTGCCGTCGATCTTGATGGCGCTGACCTTCGACGGCACCTGCATGATGTCGCCGGTGAGCGCGGCGACCCCGGCGTCGACCGCCTCCCGGGTCACCCCGGAGGCGTCGGCGGACGAGGTGATCTCGCCCTCGGCGTCGTCGGTGACCGTGTCCTGGCCGAGCCGGACGGTGCCCAGGTACTCCTTCTCGGTGAGCGCGAGATGGCCGAGCAGCTTGGTGGCCCGCTCCACGCCCAGGACGAGCACCCCGGTCGCCATCGGGTCCAGCGTGCCCGCGTGGCCGACCCGCCGGGTGCGGGCGATGCCGCGCATCTTGGCGACCACGTCGTGCGAGGTGAAACCGGCCGGCTTGTCGACGACGATCAGCCCGTCCGGCGGGGTGGCGCGTGTGGTGCCCTGACTCATTCGGCGGTCTTGTCCCTCCCGACGGCACCGGTGTCGTCACCGGTCTCGTCGGCATTGTCGGCGGCGTCTGCGTCCTCGGCGGCGTCAACGGCGTCAGCGGTCTCGTCGTCGCCCGCCTTGCGGTACGGGTCGGCCTCCCCGGCGTACCGGGCGCCCGAGGAGGTCTCCCGGACCCGGGCGTCGGAGGCACGGGCCTTGTCGAGCAGATCCTCGATGGTCCGGGCGTTCTCCGGGAGGGCGTCCGCCACGAACGCCAGGGTCGGGGTGAACTTGGTGCCGGCGGCCCGGCCGACCGCCGAGCGGAGCACGCCCTTGGCGCTCTCCAGCCCCGCCGCCGCACTGGCCCGGTCCTCGTCGTCGCCGTAGACCGTGTAGAAGACCGTGGCCTCCCGCAGGTCACCGGTGACGCGGGTGTCCGTGATGGTCACATGCGTACCCAGGCGCGGGTCCTTGATGCCGCGCTGCAGCTTCTCGGCGACCACCTCCCGGATGAGGTCCGCCAGCTTCTTCGCCCGCGCGTTGTCGGCCACTGGTCCTTCTCCATTCCTGCCTTGCGCCGTACGGCGCGATCGGCCGCGCCGTACCTTCCCGCCGTACGGTCAGTCTTCTTCTGTGCCGTACGTTCGGTCTTCTGTGCCGTACGTGCCATACGTGCCGTACGTCAGTCTTCTTCAGTGTGGAACCGGCGCCGTACGGACAACAGCTCCACCTCGGGCCGGGCGGCGACGAGCCGCTCGCACCGGTCCAGTACGTCCGTGATGTGCCCGGCGTCCCCGGACACCACCGCCAGCCCGATCTCGGCCCGCCGGTGAAGATCCTGGTTGCCGGTCTCGGCCGCGCTCACCGGATACTTCCGCTGGAGTTCCGCGACGATCGGCCGGACGACGGAGCGTTTCTCCTTCAGCGACCGTACGTCGCCGAGGAGCAGATCGAAGGACAGCGTCCCCACATACATGCGTTGCCCGGATCTCCCGCCGGTACGGGTTCGTGTGCCGGCCCGGGGGACGTCCCCCGCCCTGCCGGCGCAGCCAGTGGCCCCGCCGGACGGAAGAGAGTGGCGGGACAGAGAAACCGTACACGCAACGGCCGGGGCCGATCGACGGAAATATCTCCGCCGACCGGCCCCTGCTGTCGCTGACGCGCCTGGTCACCGTCCCACCGGCCCCGGACCCGGGCTCCGCACAGACGGAACGGGAACCGGGCGGCCGGTACGAGCCGGGCCACCGGGCCCCGGCGCGCGGTCTCCCGCGCGCCGGGGACGGATCACCGGCTCGGCCGTCCGGGTCAGACGCGCGGCTTCTCGCGCATCTCGTACGTCGCGATGACGTCGTCCACCTTGATGTCGTTGAAGTTTCCGAGGTTGATACCGCCCTCGAAGCCCTCGCGGATCTCGGTGACATCGTCCTTGAAGCGACGCAGACCGTGGATGGTGAGGTCCTCCGCGATGACCTTGCCGTCGCGGACGAGGCGCGCCTTGGTGTTGCGCCGCACCTCGCCGGAGCGGATGAGCACACCGGCGATGTTGCCCAGCTTGGACGAGCGGAAGACCTCGCGGATCTCCGCCGTACCGAGCTCGACCTCTTCGTACTCGGGCTTGAGCATGCCCTTGAGGGCCGCCTCGATCTCCTCGATGGCCTGGTAGATCACCGAGTAGTACCGGACGTCGACGCCCTCGCGCTCCGCCATCTGCGAGGCACGGCCGGCCGCGCGGACGTTGAAGCCGATGACGATGGCGTCCGAGCCCATGGCCAGGTCGATGTCCGACTCCGTGACCGCACCGACGCCGCGGTGCAGCACCCGGATGTCGACCTCCTCGCCCACGTCGAGCTGGAGCAGCGAGGACTCCAGGGCCTCGACCGAACCGGAGGCGTCACCCTTGATGATGAGGTTGAGCTGCTGGATCTCGCCGGCCTTGAGCACCTTGTCCAGGTCCTCCAGGGAGACGCGGCGCACGCGCTTGGCGAACGCGGCGTTGCGCTCCCGGGCGGCACGCTTCTCGGCGATCTGACGGGCCGTACGGTCCTCGTCCACCACCAGGAAGTTGTCACCGGCACCCGGCACGTTGGTCAGACCGAGGACCAGGACCGGAGTCGACGGGGTCGCCTCCTCCACGTTCTCGCCCTTGTCGTCGAGCATGGCGCGGACACGGCCGTAGGCGTCGCCCGCGACCATGGTGTCCCCGACCCGCAGGGTGCCGCGCTGGACCAGGACGGTCGCGACGGCGCCGCGGCCCTTGTCCAGGTGAGCCTCGATCGCGATGCCCTGCGCGTCCTGGTCCGGGTTGGCCCGGAGGTCGAGCGAGGCGTCGGCGGTGAGGATCACGGCCTCGAGCAGGGAGTCGATGTGCAGACCCTGCTTGGCGGAGATGTCGACGAACATGGTGTCGCCGCCGTACTCCTCGGCCACCAGGCCGTACTCGGTCAGCTGACCGCGCACCTTGGTCGGGTCGGCGCCCTCGACGTCGATCTTGTTGACCGCGACCACGATCGGCACGTCCGCGGCCTTGGCGTGGTTGAGCGCCTCGACCGTCTGCGGCATGACACCGTCGTTGGCCGCGACCACGAGGATCGCGATGTCGGTGGACTTCGCACCACGGGCACGCATGGCGGTGAACGCCTCGTGACCCGGGGTGTCGATGAAGGTGATCTTCCGGTCCTCGCCGTTGACCTCGGTCGCGACCTGGTAGGCACCGATGTGCTGGGTGATGCCGCCGGCCTCGCCCGCGACCACATTGGTCTTGCGGATCGCGTCCAGCAGTCGGGTCTTGCCGTGGTCGACGTGACCCATGACGGTCACCACCGGCGGACGGGAGACGAGCAGGTCCTCGCCGCCCTCGTCCTCGCCGAACTCCAGGTCGAAGGACTCGAGCAGCTCGCGGTCCTCCTCCTCCGGGCTGACGATCTGAACCTGGTAGTTCATCTCGTCACCGAGGAGCTGGAGGGTCTCGTCGGAGACCGACTGGGTCGCGGTGACCATCTCGCCGAGGTTCATCATGACCGCGACGAGCGACGCCGGGTTGGCGTTGATCTTCTCCGCGAAGTCGGTGAGCGACGCACCGCGCGACAGGCGGACGACCTCGCCGCCACCGCGCGGCAGCATCACGCCGCCGACCGACGGGGCCTGCATGGCCTCGTACTCCTGGCGCCGCTGCCGCTTCGACTTGCGGCCACGACGGGCCGGGCCGCCGGGACGGCCGAAGGCGCCCTGCGTGCCACCGCGGCCACCGGGACCGCCGGGACGGCCACCGAAGCCGGGACGACCGCCGAAGCCGCCGCCACCGCCGCCGGGACCACCCGGACGACCGCCGCCGCCACCGCCACCGGGACGGCCGGCGAAACCGCCGCCACCGCCGCCGGGACCGGCCGGACGACCGGCGAAGCCGGGACGACCGCCGCCGCCACCCGGACGACCGCCGCCGCCGGGACCGCGGCCGCCGGGGCCACCGCCGGGACGCGGGCCGGCAGCCGGACGCTGCGGCATCATGCCGGGGTTCGGACGGTTGCCACCGGGCGCGCCGGGGCCACCGGGACGGGGCGCCTGCGGCCGGGGCATCGCGCCCGGAGTGGGACGGGGACCGCCGGGACCGGCCTGCGGACGCGGACCGGCGGCGCCGGACTGCGGACGGGGACCGCCCTGACCGCCGCCGGCGCCCTGCGGACGCGGGCCGCCGGGGGCACCGGGGCCGCCCGGACGCGGGGCACCGCCCGGCCGGGGCGCCTGCGGGCGCGCCATGCCGGTGGAACCGCCGGAGGTGAAGGGGTTGTTGCCCGGACGCGGACCCGCGGGACGGGCACCGCCCGGACGCGCGGACTGGCCGCCGGGGCGCGGGGCGCCCGGACGGGCACCGCCCTGGCGCTCCTGACGGTCCTGGCGCTCCGAACGCTCCTGGCCGGACTGCTGCGGACGGCCGCCCGGACGGGGGCCGGGAGCCGCACCGGGCCGGGGACCGGCGGCCGGGGCCGACGGAGGCGCGGTGAACTCCGGGTTGGCCGGGGCCGGGGAGGCGGGCGCCGGCTTGGGCGCCGCGGCCGGCTTCGGACCCGGCACCGGGCGCGGGCCGAGGGCCGGCGCCGAGGGCTTCTCGGCCGCCGCCGGCTTCGGCGCGGGGGCGCCGGGCTTCGGGGCGGCGGGACGGGCCGCCTGCGCCGGGGAGGGCGCGGCGGGCTTGGCGGGGGCGGCCTTGCGGGGCGCGCCCGGCTTCGCAGCGGACTTGCCGGCGTTGCCGCCGGGCCCCTGCAGTGCGTCAGTCAGTTTGCGTACCACCGGCGCCTCGATCGTCGAGGACGCCGAACGGACGAATTCACCGAGTTCCTGGAGCTTGGCCATGACGACCTTGCTCTCCACACCGAACTCCTTGGCGAGTTCGTATACCCGGACCTTAGCCACTTCGCTCCTTTGAGGTCCGGATTACCGCCGGACCGTCGCTACTTCATGGGCGTACTCATCGCGTACTCATCGAGTGCTCATCGCAATCTCGACCTACTTCCAACTCGCGAGGTACCTGAACCGCACGGGGTCCCGTGCCGTACTTCTTCTTACGATGCCGCCCGCTCGACGTACCGTCGGAGATCCGCGGTGTCGAGCGGCCCGGGGAGCCGGAAGGCCCTCGGGAACGCCCGGCGGCGGACCGCCAGGTCGAGACAGACGGAGGCGGGATGCACATAGGCACCCCGACCGGGCAGCGTACCGCGCGGATCGGGGGCACAGCCGCCCGCGATCATCACGATGCGCAGCAGATCGCGCTTGGCCGCTCGCTCCCGGCACCCCACACAGGTGCGTTCAGGGCAGGCGCGGGTGTGAGTCCGGCCAGACACGACTAAGTCTACCTCCCCGTACCGACCTCACCTCGATGGGGCGGAGGCCGAACAGTGCTGCCTTCTATGATCGCCGCGATCACGTCGTCGCACAACGTGATCGGAACGTTGCTTATTCCCCGGCGCCGCGGGGCCAGTCGTACCGGTTGGCGCCACCGGGCCCGGCGTACCGCTCGCCGTTCCGGCGCACCGGCCCCGGAAGACCGGTCCGCCCGGCCCCCGGGTGCGGAGGCCGGGCGGGCTCGCCGTACCGGTGCCCGGACCGGAACCGGACCGGAATCGAACCGGAACCAGACCCGGTCGGGCCCGGTCCGCTCCGGGTGCCGGCCGGCCCGGGTGCCGGGTGCCGGTCAGCCCTGGCGGGCCGGGCGGTCGACGGCCTGCTCGGGGCCCTGGCCGGGGACCTGCTCGGTGTCCGGGCGGATGTCGATGCGCCAGCCGGTGAGGCGGGCGGCGAGCCGGGCGTTCTGGCCCTCCTTGCCGATCGCCAGCGACAGCTGGTAGTCCGGCACGGTGACCCGGGCCGACCGGGCGCCGAGGTCCACGACCTCCACCTTGGAGACCCGGGCCGGCGAGAGGGCGTTCGCCACCAGCTCGGCCGGGTCGTCCGACCAGTCCACGATGTCGATCTTCTCGCCGTGCAGCTCGGCCATGACGTTTCGGACCCGGCCGCCCATCGGGCCGATGCAGGCGCCCTTGGGGTTCAGCCCCGAACGGGTGGACCGGACGGCGATCTTGGTGCGGTGGCCGGCCTCGCGGGCGATGGCGGCGATCTCCACCGAGCCGTCCGCGATCTCCGGGACCTCCAGCGCGAAGAGCTTCTTCACCAGGTTGGGGTGGGTGCGGGAGAGCGTCACCGAGGGGCCGCGCACACCCTTGGCCACCCGGACCACATAGGTGCGCAGCCGCAGGCCGTGCGGGTACTCCTCGCCCGGCACCTGCTCCTGCACCGGGAGGATGGCCTCCAGCTTGTCGTCCAGCTTGACCAGGACGTTCTTCGGGTCCTTGCCCTGCTGCACCTGACCGGCGACCACATCGCCCTCGCGGCGGGCGTACTCGCCGAAGGTGATGTCGTTCTCCGCGTCCCGCAGCCGCTGCTGGATGACCTGGCGGGCGGTGCTCGCGGCGATCCGGCCGAAGTCCGACGGGGTGTCGTCGAACTCCCGGGGCTCCTGCCCCTCCTCCAGATCGGCCGCCTCCTCCTTCGCCCACACGGTCACATGGCCGGTCGAACGGTCCAGGACGACCCGGGCGTGACGGCGGGCACCCTCGGTGCGGTGGTAGGCGATGAGGAGGGCCGACTCGATCGCCTCGACCAGCAGGTCGAAGGCAATCTCCTTCTCCTGCGCCAAGCCCCGCAGGAGCTTCACGTCGATGTCCACGGCTACGCCTCCTCTTCTTCCTTGTTGTCGTTGTCGCTGAGGTCCTCGGGCTCGAGATCCTTGGAATCCTTGGGATCCTTGCGGTTGAACTCGATCTCCACCCGCGCCTTGAGGATTTCGGAGAACTCGACCCGGCGCCGGGTGGGCTTGCGGCCCTTCACGCCGGGGACCTCCAGGTCGAGACCGTCCTCGTCCACCGCGAGGATCCGGGCCACCAGTTCGCCGCCCTCGCGGGAGAGCAGCCGCACCAGGCGGCCGGTGGCGCGTACGTAGTGGCGGTGCTCGGTGAGGGGGCGGTCCGCTCCGGGGGAGCTCACTTCGAGGACGTACTCCTCGTCGCCCATCGCGTCCGTCTCGTCCAGCTTCGCGGAGAGGTCGCGGCTCAGGTCGGCGCAGGCGTCGAGCTCCACGCCCTCGTCCGAGTCGACGACGATTCTCAGCACCCGGCGGCGGCCGGCCCGGGACACCGCGATCTCTTCCAGATCCAGTTGCCTGGCCGTGACGAGCGGCTCCAGCAGTTCGCGCAGCCTCTCGCTCTGGGTGGTGCTCATCCGGGTGACTCCTCGGCCGCGTGTGCTGTTGTGGGATCGTCGCGTGTCAGATCAAAGGGTATCCGGTCGCGAGGGGTGTTGCCGTCCACCCCGGACCGGCCGCGGGTACGCTCGCCTGCGGTGATCTTGGTACCCGCCGGCACCGGCCGAGGAGGACACGTGGGGCGCACGGACACGACCCGCAGACGCGCGCTCGCCACGTCGGGCGCCGCGACGGCGGGCCTGGTGGCACTGCCGGGGCTGAGCCTGCTGCTCACCGGCTGCTCGGCGGACGACGGGGCGGACGCCGCCCGGGACCGGGCCGCCGCCGCGCGGGCCGCCGCGGCCGAGACCGCGCTGCGGCGCCGGTCGGCGGCGGTGAGCGGGGGGCTGCTGGCCCGGTACGACGCGGTGCTCGCCGCCCACCCCCCGCTCGCCGCCCGGCTGAACCCGCTGCGCGCGGCGGTGGCCGAGCATGTGGCCGCGCTGGGCCCGGTGGCGGCGGCCTCCGAGGCACCCGCGCCGGCCGGGCCGCCCTCCCCCGCCCGCGCCACGGGGACCCCGCCGCCGGGTTCCCGCCCGCCGGAGCCGGCCCCGGCGGCCACCACCGTCCCCGCCGCCCCGGAGGCGGCGCTCACCGGACTGGCGGACGCGGTGCGGCGGGCCTCCGACGCCCATGCCGCCGCCCTCACCGACGCCCCGCCCGAGTACGCCCGGCTGCTGGCCTCGGTGGCCGCCGCCGGCGCCGTCCACGCCTATCTGCTGACCGCGCCGGCCGAGGGAAACGGTTCATGAGCGTCCTGGAGGCCGTACAGGCGGCCCTGGCGGCCGAGCACGCGGCGGTGTACGGCTACGGGGTCGTGGGCGGCCGGGCCGGAGCCGCGCGCCGGACCGACGCCGCCGCCGGGCTCGCCGCGCACCGGGCCCGGCGGGACGCCCTGGAGCGCACCGTCCGCGACCTGGGCGGCACCCCGGTCGCCTCGGCGCCCGCCTACGCCCTGCCGTTCCCGGTGCCGGACGCGGCCGGCGCGGTACGGCTCGGCGCCGAGCTGGAGGACCGGGTGGCGGGCGTCTACGCCGACCTGGTGCGGGCCGCCGGGGGCGCGCTGCGCCGGGAGGCGGCGGTCGCCCTCCGGGAGGCCGCGGTCCGGTCGGCACGCTGGCGGGGCGGCGGCGTAGCCTTTCCTGGGCTCGCCGAGCGGCGGTGACCCGGCCGGGCCGCCCGGACGCCCGGACGCCCGGTTGCCCGGCGCGGCCGGCGAAGCCGGAGCCCCCGGCCGGGGATGCCGGTGGAGCCGGGGAGACCGCACGGCCCGCGACACCGCCGGGGCGGGCCATGTCCGCCGGTGGCCGGTGACGCCGCCGGGACCGGCGAAGCCGAAGCGGGCCGAAGAACCGAGGAAACCGGAGAAGGGGAACGACGCGCGCATGGCTTTCGAACCGCCGCGGCGACTGGTACGGGCGCTCGGCGAGGCCCATGGGGAGGCCGTCGCGGGCGACTGGCTGGCCCGGCTGCCGGAGCTGGCCCGGGAGGCGGTGGCGGCGCGGAAGGCCGAGGTGGAGCGGGTCGTGGCGCCGGGCGGCCGGAGCGGCCTGGTGCTTCTGGTGCGGCTCCCCGACGGCACCCCGGCCACCCTGAAGGTGGCGCCGCCCTTCGCCGCGCCCGGCCGGGAGCGGGCGGCGCTGGCCCACTGGAACGGCTGGGGCGCGGTCCGCGTGCTCGGCGCCCCCGGCGACGGGCCGGACACCGGCGACGGGCCCGGGCTGCTGCTGGAACGGCTGAGCCCCGATGTCACCCTGCGCTCGCTGCCGGAGGCCAAGGCGCTGCTGGAGGCGGCCGGCACGGTGCGGCGGCTCTGGGTGGAGCCGCCCGCGGGGCACGGCTTCGAGTCGGTCGCGGACCGGACGGCCCGGCAGGCGGCGGTGATGCGCGACCGGGCGGCGCCGGAGCCTCCCGGGGTGGTCGCCCTGGTGACGGCCGCGCTGGAGGCCCGGGAGGCGCTGGTGGCCGATGCCCCCGAGTGCCTGCTGCTGCACGGCTGCTTCCGGCAGGGCAAGGTGCTGTCCGCCGGGCGGGCGCCGTGGCTGGCGGTGGGCCCGGACCCCCTGGTGGGCGAGCGCGCCTACGACCTGGCCCGGCTGGCGCGGGACCGGGTGGAGGACCTGGTGGCCGCGTCCTCCGGGTCGGCCGCCGCCCGGCGCCGGGTGGGACGGCTCGCGGACTCGCTGGAGGTGGACCGGGAGCGGCTGCGCGGCTGGACCCTCTTCCGGGCCGTGGAGTCCGGCACCCGCGCCCTGGCCGCCGGCCGGCGGCAGGACGGCGAGGTGCTCCTGGAGTTCGCCGCCTGGCTCTGAGCGGCCGGCTACCGGCCCCCGGCTAAGATCCCGGGCCCGGACCGCGCCCCGGCACCGGTCCCGGCCCGGGTTCCTACCCCGGCCCGGCTTCGGCTCCGGCGCGCTCCTCCACGTACGCCCGCGCTGCCCCCGTTCGAGACCCGCAAACCCTCCCCTCGGCGGAGCATTGGTGCGATATTGGGCATGACCGCACCGTGCTCCAGCCGGCTCCGTCCGGCCCGACGGGAGGGTCCCCATGGTCGAGGAACTGCTCACGGCGGCAGCGGCGGCCGGCACCGGCGCCCTGCTCTATCTGGGCTCCGCCGCCCGGGTGATCAAGCAGTACGAGAAGGGTGTCGTGCTGCGCTTCGGACGGCTGCGGAGCGGCGTACGCGGGCCGGGGCTGACCCTGGTGGTGCCGTTCATGGACCGGCTGCACCGGGTGAACATGCAGATCGTGACGCTCCCGGTGCCCGCGCAGGACGGCATCACCCGGGACAATGTGACCGTCCGGGTGGACGCGGTCATCTACTTCAAGGTGGTCGACGCGGCGGCGGCGCTCCTGCGCGTCGAGGACTACCGGTTCGCGGTCTCCCAGATCGCCCAGACCTCGCTGCGCTCCATCATCGGCAAGAGCGAGCTGGACGATCTGCTCTCCAACCGGGAGAAGCTCAACCAGGGGCTGGAGCTGATGATCGACAATCCGGCGGTGGACTGGGGCGTGACCATCGACCGGGTGGAGATCAAGGACGTGTCGCTGCCCGAGACGATGAAGCGCTCGATGGCCCGGCAGGCCGAGGCGGACCGGGAGCGGCGGGCCCGGGTGATCAACGCGGACGCCGAGCTCCAGGCGTCCCGGAAGCTCTCCGAGGCGGCCCGGGAGATGTCCGGGCAGCCGGCCGCGCTCCAGCTGCGGCTGCTCCAGACGGTGGTGGCGGTGGCGGCCGAGAAGAACTCGACGCTGGTGCTGCCGTTCCCGGTGGAGCTGCTGCGCTTCCTGGAGCGGGCCGCCCAGCAGCAGCCGCCGGCGCCGGAGGCCCGGCCGGAGCCGCCGCCGGACGCCCCGCGCCCCGCGATGACGGTGCGCGAGCCGCACGCCCGGGAGCACCGCGCCGGATCGCCCGAGCTTCCGCAGGACCGGCCGGGCGCGGCGGAGCCGCCGCCGTCACCGGCCGCCGCGGCCCAGGCGCGCGAGGAGGAGACCGGCGCGGCCGGCTGCATCTGACCGGCCCGGCGCCGCCGCGCCCGTATCGCCGTCCGTACCGCCGCCGCCCGTATCGCCTCCGGGCCGTACGGACCGCCCCGGGCCGTACGGACCGCCTGCGGCCCCGCACGACCGGCCCCGGGACCGTACGCACCGGCCTCGGGGGCGTACCCGGGCACACGGGCCGGTACCCCGCCCGGGCCCTCCCGGACGGGGCACCGGCCCGCAGTACACGCCTCCCGCCGTCAAGCGGCGCCCCCAGGCCCCGTCGGACGGGCGGTCCCGGCCCCCGTCAGGCGGTGGTTCCCGACGCCGTCAGCAGGGCGATGGCCTCGTCCACGGTCAGCTCCTCGCGCTCACCGGTGCGGCGGTCCTTGAGCTCCAGCACCCGCTCGCCCGAGCGGCGGCCGGCGACCAGGATCTTCGGCACACCGATCAGCTCGGCGTCGGTGAACTTCACGCCCGGCGAGACACCCGCCCGGTCGTCCACCAGGACCCGCAGCCCGGCCTCGCCCAGCTTCTCCGCGACCTCCACGGCCAGCTCGGTCTGGAGCGCCTTGCCGGCGGCGACCACATGGACGTCGGCCGGGGCGATCTCGCGCGGCCAGCACAGGCCCTGCTCGTCGGCGGTCTGCTCGGCCAGCGCCGCGACCGCGCGGGAGACGCCGATGCCGTACGAGCCCATGGTGACCCGGACCGGCTTGCCGTGCTGGCCCAGCACATCGAGCTGGAAGGCGTCGGCGTACTTGCGGCCCAGCTGGAAGATGTGACCGATCTCGATGGCGCGGTCCAGCTTCAGGCCGGTGCCGCAGGCGGGGCACGGGTCGCCGTCCTCGACCACCACGACGTCCAGGTACTCGTCGACCTCGAAGTCCCGGCCGGCGACGACGTTCCTGGCGTGCTTGCCGGGCTGGTTGGCGCCGGTGATCCAGGAGGTGCCGGCGGCGATCCGCGGGTCCGCGAGGTAGCGGACCTTCTCCAGGCCCTGCGGCCCGACATAGCCGCGCACCAGGTCGGGGCGGCCGGTGAAGTCCTCGGCGGTGACCAGTTCGACGGTGGCCGGGGCCAGGTGGTCCTCCAGCTTGCCGAGGTCCACCTCGCGGTCACCGGGCACCCCCACGGCCACGATCTCCCCGTCCACCTTGACCAGCAGGTTCTTCAGGGTGGCGGAGGCCGGCACGGCCAGGTGCGCGGCGAGCGTCTCGATGGTGGGGGTGTCGGGGGTGTCCAGCTCCTCCAGCGGGCCGTGCTCGGTGGTGTCGGCGGACGGCGCGGTGAAGGTCACCGCCTCGGTGTTGGCGGCGTAGTCGCAGGCCGGACAGTAGACGAAGGTGTCCTCGCCGGCGGCGGCCGGGGCGAGGAACTCCTCGGAGGCCGAGCCGCCCATGGCGCCGGAGACGGCCGAGACGATCTTGTGGCGCAGACCGAGCCGCTCGAAGATCCGGATGTACGCCTGGCGGTGCAGCGCGTACGACTCCGCCAGCCCCTCGTCGGTGGTGTCGAAGGAGTACGAGTCCTTCATCTGGAACTCGCGGCCGCGCAGGATGCCCGAACGCGGGCGGGCCTCGTCGCGGTACTTGCTCTGGATCTGGTAGAGGATCACCGGCAGGTCCTTGTAGGACGTGCACTGGTCCTTGACCAGCTGGGTGAAGATCTCCTCGTGGGTGGGGCCGAGCAGATAGTCGGCGCCCTTGCGGTCCTGGAGGCGGAAGAGCTCGGCCCCGTACTCCTCCCAGCGCCCGGTGGCCTCGTACGGCTCCTTGGGCAGCAGCGCGGGCAGCAGCACCTCCTGGGCGCCGATCGCGTCCATCTCCTCGCGGACCACCCGGGTGACGTTCTCCAGGACGCGCTTGCCGAGCGGCAGCCAGGACCAGATGCCGGCGGCGTTGCGGCGGACGTAACCGGCGCGGACCAGCAGCTTGTGGCTGAGCGTCTCGGCGTCCGCCGGGTCGTCGCGCAGTGTCTTGACCATCAACCGGGACATGCGCTGGACCTGGGCCATGGGGATCTCTCCTGCGGTGAAAAGTGTGATGCCAGGAGGTTAGCCGCGGTCCGCCGGTCGGCGGAAATCAGTTCCCTCCGGGCGCTTGCCGCCGGGCCGGAGCAGCGGCAGCGGGGCACCCATCACGGCGAACGGCCGGGCGGCGCTCGGGAAGCGCACCCGCCGGGCCAGATCGGTGTAGCCGAGCGAGCGGTAGAGCCGCCGGGCGGGGCTCTCGGTGTCGATGGCGGAGAGGATCGAGCGCGGCTGCCCGGAGGTGTCGGTGATGGCGGTGATCAGCTCCCGGCCGATGCCCCGGGCCTGGTGGTCGGGGTGGACATGCAGCTCGGTGATGGCGAAGGAGTCGTCCAGCCACCCCTGGGTGCCGGTGCTCCTGAGGTACGGCTCCACGACGGTGGACCACCACTGGGAGCGGTCGTTGGGCATCCCGTACACGAAGCCGACGAGCCGGCCGGTGGCGGTGGTGGCCCCGTAGGCGCGGGCGCCCGGGGTGGCCAGATGGCGGAGGACGATGTGGTGCCGCACCCGGACCTCGTCCTCCCCCAGACCGAAGGCGAGGGCCTGGACGGCGAGGGCCTCGTCCACCCGGGGGGCGAGGTCGATCGGCTGCACCACCACGTCTTCCATGCGCCGACCTTAGCCCTAGAAGAGCACGCTCATGAAGGCGCCCACTTCGCGGAAGCCGACCCGTCGATAGGCGGCGCGGGCGGGGGCGTTGTAGTCGTTGACGTAGAGCGAGACGAGCGGCGCGACATCCGCGAGGGCGTACCGCAGCACGGCCGCCATGCCGGTCTCGGAGAGGCCCTTGCCCCGGTGTTCGGGGGCGACCCAGACACCCTGGATCTGGCAGGCGTGCGGGGTGGCGGCGCCGATCTCGGCCTTGAAGACGACGCTGCCGTTCTCTATCCGGGCGAACGACCGCCCGGCGCCGACGAGTTCGGCCACCCGGGCCTGGTAGAGCAGCCCGCCGTCCCCGGCCATCGGGGAGACCCCGACCTCCTCGGTGAACATGGCCACGCAGGCGGGCATGATCACGTCCATCTCGTCCTTGCGGATCCGCCGCACCAGCGGGTCCGGCTCCACCTCGGGCGAGGGCCGGTCCGCGACCATCAGCGGCTGGTGGGCGCGGACGTCCCGGGCGGGGCCCCAGCTCGGTTCGAGCAGCCGCCACAGCTCGGCGGTGGGCTCGGCGGGGCCGACGATCGAGGAGCAGCGCCGGCCGGAGCGCCGCGCCCGTTCCGCGAAGGCCCGGACCGCCTCGGGCCCGGCGCAGATCGGCACCAGATTGGCGCCCGAGTAGCAGAGTGAGCGGAGCCGCCCGTCGGCGTACCAGCCCCACATCTCGCCGCCGAGCCGCCAGGGGTCGAGCCCGGCGACCCGAACGCGGGCGGTGACGAAGGCGTTGGCGACGGGGTCGCTCTCCAGCACGGCGAGGGCGGCGCCGAGGTCGCCGGGGTCGAGGACCCGGGTGGTGGTGTGCGTCAACACGAGGGGGCCTCACCATGCGGTCTGACAGGTCCTGGCACTGTACCCGCAGCCGCCGCCCCCATGACCAGCCCGCACCCCGGCCCCCGTGACCACCCGGCCACCTTCCGCCACCGGTCCCCCGGGCGCGGGTGCTCGTACGCCGTCCCCGCACCTCCCGGGGGGTGTGGGGCTCGCCGTCCGGCGGGCCCGGGGCTGTCCACCGGGGCCGGGGCGGGGCCGTACCCCGGAACCGGCTCGGGGGCGTACACCGGAACCGGCCGGCACCGGGGCGGGCGGGCCGGACGGCAGCGGTCCGGCGGGGGCTCAGCCGGCGATGGAGATCTGCGGCTCGCCGGAGGCGACACCGTCGGCGCGCATCTGCTCCGCGATCTTCAGGGCCTCGTCGATCAGCGTCTCCACGATCTTGGACTCGGGCACGGTCTTGATGACCTCGCCCTTGACGAAGATCTGGCCCTTGCCATTGCCCGAGGCGACACCGAGGTCGGCCTCGCGGGCCTCGCCGGGGCCGTTGACGACACAGCCCATGACGGCCACCCGGAGCGGCACCTCCATGCCCTCCAGACCGGCGCTCACCTGGTCCGCGAGCTTGTAGACATCGACCTGGGCGCGGCCGCAGGACGGGCAGGAGACGATCTCCAGACGGCGCTGGCGGAGGTTGAGCGACTCCAGGATCTGGATGCCGACCTTGACCTCCTCGGCCGGCGGGGCCGAGAGCGAGACCCGGATGGTGTCCCCGATGCCCTCGGAGAGCAGCGCGCCGAAGGCGACGGCCGACTTGATGGTGCCCTGGAACGCCGGGCCGGCCTCGGTGACGCCGAGGTGCAGCGGATAGTCGCAGGCGGCGGCGAGCTGGCGGTAGGCGTTGACCATGACCACCGGGTCGTTGTGCTTGACCGAGATCTTGATGTCCCGGAAGCCGTGCTCCTCGAAGAGGGACGCCTCCCAGAGCGCCGACTCGACCAGCGCCTCGGGGGTGGCCTTGCCGTACTTCTGGAGCAGCCGCCTGTCGAGGGAGCCGGCGTTGACCCCGATCCGGATCGGGGTGCCGGTCTCGCCGGCCGCCTTGGCGATCTCCTTGACCTTGTCGTCGAACTGCTTGATGTTGCCCGGGTTGACCCGGACCGCGGCACAGCCGGCGTCGATGGCGGCGAAGACGTACTTCGGCTGGAAGTGGATGTCGGCGATGACCGGGATCTGCGACTTCCTGGCGATCACCGGGAGCGCGTCGGCGTCGTCCTGGGTCGGGCAGGCGACCCGGACGATCTGGCAGCCGGAGGCGGTGAGCTCCGCGATCTGCTGGAGGGTGGCGCCGATGTCGGAGGTCCGGGTCGTGGTCATCGACTGCACCGAGACGGGCGCGTCGCCGCCGACGGCGACCGTGCCGACCTGGATCTTGCGGCTGACCCGGCGGTCTGCGAGCTTGGTCGGTACGGACGGGATTCCGAGAGAAATCGCGGTCATCTGCTGTGCAACCCCAAGGTGTGGATCGAGGTCCCGAGATCGGCGGGCTCCAGGCTTCGAGGTTACAGCCCCTCGGACAAACGGCCGGACACCACAGGGTGTCCGGCCGTTTGTCCGTATGTATGCCTGATGTGCGCCCGCGCGTGTCGGCCCGGGAGAGGTGTCCTCGTACGCCCCCGGGGCACCGGGACCGCCCGGAGGGCGCCCGGTGTGTATCAGGTGATACGGCCCGGGGCGCGGATCAGGTGATACGGACCGGGTTCACGATGTCCGCGACCAGCACCAGCAGCGTGAACCCGATGAACAGGCCCGCCACCACATAGGCGACCGGCATGAGCTTGGCCACGTCGAAGGGACCCGGGTCGGGGCGGCGGAAGACCTTGGCGATGTTCCGCCGGAGGGACTCCCAGAGCGCCCCGGCGATATGGCCGCCGTCCAGCGGCAGCAGCGGCAGCATGTTGAAGAGGAAGAGCGAGAGGTTGAAGCCGGCCAGCAGCATCAGGAACATCGCCACCAGGTTGGTGGTCGGCTGGTCGAGGTTCATCACCTCACCGCTGATCCGGGCCGCGCCGACCACGCCGACCGGCGAGTCGGCCTTGCGCTCGCCGTCCCCGAAGGCGGCGTTCCACAGGTCCGGGACCTTCTGCGGAATGGCGATGACCGACTCCACGCCGTTCTGGATCATGTCGCCCATCCGGTCGACCGAGGCGCCGAGGGAGAGCGGCACGATCTCGGTCTTCGCGGCGAAGCCCAGATAACCGGCCGGGACGAACTTGCCGGGGACCACTTCGCCGTCGGCGTCCTTGCGGGCCACCATGTTCTTGGCGAGCGTGGCGTGCAGCACCTGCTCCTTGCCGTCGCGGACGACGGTGAGGGTGGCCGGGCCGATGGTGTCGCGGATGCGGTCGGAGAGGGTGGCCCAGTCCTTGACCGGCCGGCCGTCGAAGGCGGTGATCCGGTCGCCGGCCTTCAGCCCGGCGGCCCGGGCGGGCGAGACCGGGTCGCCGGCGGCGCAGTTGTCGCGGTTCTCGCTCTGGGCGATGACGCACTTCTGGACGCCCGCCACCTCGGTGGTCTGGGTGGCGAAGCCGTAGGTCATCGCGACCCCGAGGAAGATGGCGACGGCGAGGACCAGGTTCATGAACGGTCCGGCGAACATCACGATGACGCGCTTCCACGGCTTGCGCGTGTAGAAGAGGCGGTCCTCGTCGCCCGGCCGCAGCTCCTCGAAGGCGGCCGACCTGGCGTCCTCGATCATGCCCCGCCAGGGCGAGGTGGACCGGGCCTCCAGGCGTCCGTCCTCGCCGGGCGGGAACATGCCGATCATCCGGATGTAGCCGCCGGCCGGGATGGCCTTGATGCCGTACTCGGTCTCGCCCCTGACCCGGGACCAGATGGTCGGGCCGAAGCCGACCATGTACTGCGGCACCCGGATGCCGAACAGCTTGGCCGTGGAGAGGTGGCCGAGCTCGTGCCAGGCGATGGAGAACAGCAGCCCGAACGCGAACAGCGCGATGCCGAGGACCGTCAACAGAATCGTCATGCGCGCGCCTCCGCGGTCGCCTTCGCTGCCAGTTCCCGGGCCCGGGCGCGTGCCCGGGTCTCCGCTTCCAGGACGTCCGGCACCGTCAGCCGGGTTCCCCCGGCGGGTGCGGCGAGTTCGCCGACGACGGCCGTGACGGTCTCCATGATGCCCGTGAACGGCAGCCGTCCGGAGAGGAACGCCTCGACGCACTCCTCATTGGCCGCGTTGAAGACCGCCGGGGCGGTGCCGCCGAGCTGCCCGACGTGCCGGGCGAGCTCGACCGACGGGAAGGCCTCGTCGTCCAGCGGGAAGAACTCCCAGGTGGAGGCGGTGGACCAGTCGAAGGCGGGGGCGGCGTCCGGCACCCGGTGGGGCCAGCCGAGGCCGATGGCGATGGGGCCGCGCATGTCCGGCGGGGTGGCCTGGGCGAGCGTGGAGCCGTCGGTGAACTCCACCATGGAGTGGACGTACGACTGGGGGTGGACGACGACCTCGATGCGGTCGAACGGGATGTCGTAGAGCAGATGGGCCTCGATGACCTCCAGGCCCTTGTTGACCAGGGTGGCGCTGTTCACCGTGATGACCGGGCCCATCGCCCAGGTGGGGTGGGCGAGCGCGTCCTCCCGGGTGACCTCGGCCAGCTCGGCCCGGGTACGGCCCCGGAACGGCCCGCCGGACGCGGTGACGACCAGCTTCCGGACATCGGCGCGGGTGCCGGCGCGGAGCGCCTGGAAGAGCGCGGCGTGCTCGGAGTCGACCGGGATGATCTGGCCCGGCCGGGCGAGCGCCTTCACCAGCGGGCCGCCGACGATCAGCGACTCCTTGTTGGCGAGGGCCAGGGTGCGGCCCGCCTCCAGGGCGGCGAGGGTCGGCGCCAGGCCGATGGAGCCGGTGATGCCGTTGAGCACCGTGTGGCAGGGCGAGGCGGCCAGCTCGGTGGCGGCGTCCGGGCCGGCCAGGATCTCGGGCCGGGGCTCGGAGCCGTACGCCTCCGCCAGCGCCTCCCGCAGCGCGGGCACCGCGTCCTCCCGGGCCACCGCGACCGCCCGCACCCCGAGCCGGCGGGCCTGGGCGGCCAGCAGACCGGGCCGGCCGCCGGCGGCGGAGAGCGCGGTGACGCGGAACCGGTCGGGGTTGCGCTCCACCAGGTCGATGGCCTGGGTGCCGATGGATCCGGTGGACCCGAGGATCACGATGTCCCGGCGGCCTTCGGAGGTGTCGAAGGCGATGTGCGGATCGGCGAGGGGGGCTGGGCTGTCGCTCATGCCCCCCATTCTTGCCGCATCCCCCGCCGCCCCCCGACCCCGGTGCCCCTTGAACGGGGCGGTACGGCACCGAGGGGACGGCTGCGCCGTACGAGACGGGGCCGGGCGGCGCGGGTGCCCGCGGCCGAGGACCGGCGGCCGCCCCGGGCCGGGGTGCGGGACCGGAGCCCCGGCCGAGGCCCGAGTCCTGCCCGGGCCCGGGGCACGAGGCCCGGGGCCGGGAGACCCGGGCCCGGCGCCGGGAACCTGGTACGGGCCTGGGCCGCACGACGGCGCCCCGGCCCCCGGCGGGGAGGGCCGCCGGTCAGTGGATCGGGCGGTGCACGTTCTCCCTGGCGGACGGGCCCGGGGTGGCGTCGGCGATCCAGGGGCCGTCCCCGCTGGGGTCGAGGATGCCCTCCTCCAGCCAGGCGTACGTCCCCGAGAGCACCCCCTTCACCACCGTGGCATCCAGGTCGTCGGTGTTGGCCCAGAGCCGTCCGAACAGTTCCTCGATCCGCAGCCGGGACTGCCGGCAGAAGGCGTCGGCCAGCTGGTACGCCTCCCGGCCGTGCGGCTCGGTCTTCCGGAGCATCTCGGCCCGGACACAGGCGGCGCTCATCGCGAACAGCTCGGCGCCGATGTCCACGATCCGGCCCAGGAAGCCCTGCTTGGTCTCCAGCCGGCCCTGCCAGCGGGACATGGCGTAGAAGGTCGAGCGGGCCAGCTTGCGGGAGGTCCGCTCGGCGTACCGCAGATGGCCGGAGAGGTCCACATGGCCGGCCGGGTGGAAGTCGCCGTAGGCGCCGGGGAGCTGGCCGGGTCCGGCGACCAGCTTGGGCAGCCACTTGGCGTAGAAGACACCGGCCTGGGCGCCCGCCCGCGCCTTGTCGCCCAGGGACTTCTCCGGGTCGATGATGTCCCCGGCCACGGCCAGATGGGCGTCGACCGCCTCCCGGGCGATCAGCAGGTGCATGATCTCGGTCGAGCCCTCGAAGATCCGGTTGATCCGCAGATCGCGCAGCAGTTGTTCGGCGGGGACGGCCCGCTCGCCCCGGGCGGCGAGCGAGTCGGCGGTCTCGTAGCCCCGGCCGCCCCGGATCTGGACCAGTTCGTCCGCGATCAGCCAGGCCATCTCGGAGCCGTACAGCTTGGCCAGGGCGGCCTCGATCCGGATGTCGTTGCGGTCCTCGTCGGCCAGCTGGCTGGAGAGGTCGAGCACCGCCTCCAGGGCGAAGGTGGTGGCCGCGATGAAGGAGATCTTGGCGCCGACGGCCTCGTGCCGGGCGACCGGCTTGCCCCACTGCTCCCGGGCGGCGGACCACTCGCGGGCGATCTTCAGGCACCACTTGCCGGCGCCCGCGCACATGGCGGGAAGCGAGAGCCGGCCGGTGTTGAGGGTGGTGAGCGCGATCTTCAGTCCGGCGCCCTCGGGGCCGATCCGGTGAGCGGCCGGGACCCGGACCTGGTGGAAGCGGGTGACGCCGTTCTCCAGTCCGCGCAGCCCCATGAAGGCATTGCGGTTCTCCACGGTGATCCCGGGCGAGCCCGCCTCCACCACGAAGGCGGTGATGCCGCCCTTGTGCCCCTCGGACCTCGGCACCCGGGCCATGACGACGAGGAGATCCGCGACCACGCCGTTGGTGGTCCACAGCTTCACGCCGTCCAGGACGTAGTCGTCGCCGTCCGGGACGGCGGTGGTGGCGAGGCGGGCCGGGTCGGAGCCGACGTCCGGTTCGGTGAGCAGGAAGGCGGAGATGTCGGTCCGGGCGAGCCGCGGCAGAAAGGTCTCCTTCTGCTCCTCGGTGCCGAAGATCTTCAGCGGCTGCGGCACGCCGATCGACTGATGGGCGGAGAGCAGCGCGCCGAGCGCCGGGCTGACCGAACCGGCCAGTGCCAGCGCCTTGTTGTAGTAGACCTGGCTGAGACCGAGCCCGCCGTACTTGGTGTCGATCTTCATCCCGAGCGCGCCGAGTTCCTTGATGCCGTCGATCACGGCGTCCGGGATCCTGGCCTCCCGCTCGATCAGGGCCCCGTCGACCTCGGTCTCCAGGAAGTCCCGCAGCTTGGCGAGGAACTCCTCGCCGCGCCGGGCCTCCTCGCCGCCCGGCAGCGGGTGCGGGTGGATCAGGTCGAGCCGGAAGCGCCCCAGGAACAGTT
This sequence comes from Streptomyces pyxinae, assembly GCF_024756275.1. GTDB lineage: Bacteria > Actinomycetota > Actinomycetes > Streptomycetales > Streptomycetaceae > Streptomyces > Streptomyces pyxinae. The sequence continues at coordinate 61,041 of NZ_JANUGQ010000009.1, forward strand.
CCTTGGCGAAGCTCGGCTTGCGCCAGTCCTGCTCGCGGGCGTCCTCGGCGACCCGGCGCGCCTCGCGCTCGGAGACCTTGGGCCGGTGCGGTGACGTCTCGGGACGGGGGTGGGGAGCGGACATGTGGAGCTCACCTCGCCGCGGATTCGGGGCCGTCCGGCCGGCGGTCCTACCGGCCGGTACTACGCGAGCCTCATACCCGGCGGCGCGGGGCGCGAAAAGGGCCCGGCGGAGCGCACGGCGAACGGCCGGAACCCCCGCACAGTGGGTTCCGGCCGCCGGTTCCGCCGTACGGGGAACCGGAGTTCCGCCGTACGGGCGTGCGCTGTTCGTCGTACGGGCGAGCGCCGCCGTACGGGTTGTACCGCCGTACCGGCGAGCACCGCCGTACGGGTCCGCGCCGCCGTACGGGTCCGCGCCGCCTACGGGCGTGCGCTAGAGGGCCAGTCCGGTGAGGACGAGGACCCGCTCGTAGGTGTAGTCGTCCATCGCCCAGCGGACGCCCTCGCGGCCGGTGCCGGACCGCTTGGCGCCGCCGTACGGCATCTGGTCGGCGCGGTAGGAGGGGACGTCGCCGATGATCACGCCGCCGACCTCCAGGGCCCGGTGGGCGCGGAAGGCGGTCTGGAGGTCATGGGTGAAGACGCCCGCCTGGAGGCCGTACTTGGAGGCGTTGACGGCCGCGAACGCCGCCGCCTCGCCCTCCACCCGGGCGACCGAGAGGACCGGTCCGAAGACCTCCTCGGTGGCGAGGGTGACGGAGTCCGGCAGGTCGGTGAGGACGGTGGGGGCGTAGCTCGCGCCCTCCCGCTTGCCGCCGGTGCGCAGAGTGGCGCCGGCCTCGACGGCCTCGTCCACCCAGGACTCCACCCGCTTGGCGGCGTCCTCGCTGACCAGCGGGCCGACCTCGGTGGCCGGGTCGGAGGGGTCACCGGTGACCTGCGCCTCCACGGCGGCGACGATCTTCGGCAGCAGCCGGTCGTAGACGGCGGCGTCCGCGACCACCCGCTGCACCGAGATGCAGGACTGGCCGCCCTGGTAGTTGGAGAAGGTGGCGATCCGGGTGGCGGCCCAGTCCAGGTCCTCGTCGGAGGCCCAGTCGCCGAGCACCACGGCCGCGCCGTTGCCGCCCAGCTCCAGGGTGCAGTGCTTGTGCGGCACCGACTCCATGATCGCGTAGCCGACCTGCTCGGAGCCGGTGAAGGAGATGACCGGCAGCCGCTCGTCCTGGACCAGGGCGGGCATCTTGTCGTTGGCGACCGGCAGCACCGACCAGGACCCGGCCGGCAGCTCGGTCTCGGCCAGCAGCTCACCGAGGATCAGCCCGGAGAGCGGGGTGGCCGGGGCGGGCTTGAGGATGATCGGGACACCGGCGGCGATGGCCGGGGCGACCTTGTGGGCGCAGAGGTTCAGCGGGAAGTTGAACGGGGCGATGCCCAGCACGACGCCCTTGGGGAAGCGGCGGGTCAGCGCCAGCCGGCCCTGGCCGCCGCCATCGGTGTCCAGGCGCTGGGCCTCGCCGCCGTTGAACCGGCGGGCCTCCTCGGCGGCGAACCGGAAGACCGAGACGGCCCGGCCGACCTCGCCGCGCGCCCACTTGATGGGCTTGCCGTTCTCGGCGGAGATCAGCTGGGCGATCTCCTCGGTGCGCTCGGTGAGGCGCTTGACGACATGGTCCAGGGCGGCGGCCCTGACGTGCGCCGGGGTGGCGGCGAACTCGTCCAGGACGGCGTGCGCGGCGGCCACGGCCTCTTCGACCTGCTCGTCGGTGGGCACGCTGACGCTGCCGACCGTGCGGCCGTCCCAGGGGGAGGTGACGTCGAAGGAGGTCTCGCCGGTGGCCTGGCGGCCGGCGAGCCAGAAGGCGGTGACGGTCATCGCGTAATCCCGGCCCTTTCGAGGCTGTGCGGTGGTGGGTTCTTGCGCTTGCCACCGTAGGGCCGGGGGCGGTGCCGGTGGTTTGTCCGCGATGGAGTGGTCCGGGACCCGCCCCTTCCGTTACGGAGCAGGGGGCCATCGTCGGCCACGGAGCAGGGGCCCGGCCGGGCCGCCCGGACGGCCCGGTGGCGGACCGGTTTCTCCCCGGCCGGGCGGCGGAACGGTTCCCCCTCGCCGGACGGCCGACCGGCTCTCCCCGGCTACGGCTCCGGCGCCGGACCGGTTCACCCGCTCGCGTCAGCGTCCGCGTTCCGTACTGACGATCAGACAGACCCCGGCCAGCACGATCGCGCCGCCCAGCAGGACCGGCCCGGTCAGCTCCTCGCCCAGCAGCAGGACACCGAGGGCGACGGCGACGACCGGGTTGACGTACGCGTAGGTCGCCACCAGCCCGAGCGGGGCGCGCTGGAGGAGCCAGGCGTAGGCGGTGAAGGCGACCAGCGAGCCGAAGACGACCAGATAGCCCAGGGCCGTCCAGGAGCGGGCGGACCAGGCGGAGACGTCGAGGCCGCGCCACTCCCCCGCGACCAGGCCGGCCACCAGGCAGCCGAGGCCGCCGGCGAGCATCTCGTACGCGCTGGCCGCGAAGGGGTTGGCCGGCATCGGCAGCCGCCCGGACGTGAACGAGCCCACCGCCCACATGACGGTGCCCGCGACCACGGTGAGCACCGCGCCGATCCGTATCTCGCCGCCGAGCCCCGGCAGGGTGAGCACCCCGAGCCCGGCGAGCCCGAGCAGCACCCCCGCCAGGGCACCGGGACCCGGCCGGTCGCCGGTGACCCGGCGGAGCAGCACCACCCAGGCCGGGACGACGGCGACCAGCAGCGCGGCGAGCCCGGAGGGCACGGACCGCTCGGCGACCACGACCATGGCGTTGCCGCCGAGCAGCAGCAGAAGCCCGACCAGCGCGGCGGAGCCGAGTTCGCGCCGGCCGACCCGCAGTGCCGCCGGGCCCGTCCGCCACCGGACCAGGGCGGCGAGCAGCGCCCCGGCGACCAGGAAGCGCGCGGCGGCGGAGAGGAACGGCGGCATGGTCTCGACGACCACCCGGATGCCCAGATAGGTGGAGCCCCAGACCAGGTACACGACCGCCAGCGCCGCCCAGACCGCCCGGCCGGTCCCCCGGCGGCCGGGCGGCGCGGAGGGCGCGAGCGGTGCGGAAGGCGCGGGGCCGGGCGCCGGACCGGCCGGGGGCGCCGCGAGAGCCGGGGCACTCGCTGGGGGCCGAGGGGACGGAGGGGGCGAGGACGTTGTCATGGACGCGAGACTGGCGGAGATCACTCGGCAGGGGCAAAGACTTTGCCCGCGTCCGGGCAGAACGAGCCACCTTCACGCGGTGCGCGAGAGACACGACAAGCGGTGAACGGCCGAGAGGGCCGCAGAAGGTCGGCAGGGGGCGGTGAACGGCCGGCAGAGGGCGGCGAAGGGCCGGCAGAGGGCGCAGAAGGTCGGTGGAGGGCGGCGAAAGGCCGGTGGAGGGCGAGGAAGACCCGAGGGCGGCGCCCCCGGAGGTTGGTCGGCAGCGGGCGGTCGGCGGGGGGCGAGGACGGCATCTGGTGATCAATCCGGTCGAGCCGGGAGTGACTGGTTGGTAACCTCACACGTCTCTCCGGACGATCAGCTCATCCGACGCTGCTCCCCCCTTCCGTGCCGCCGAGCTCCTCTGTTCCCCCGATTTCCCCGATCCCGAGGTCGCGCATGCCCCTGCCCCCGCCGTCCGACGCCCCGTCGCCCTGGGACGCCCCCGCCCCGGACGGACCGTCCGCCGAGCCCGCCGGGACGGCACCTCACCCGCCGGGCACCCCGGGTGCTCCGGGCGATCCGGCCGGGCCAGGCACTCCGGGCGGCGCCCCGGGCACCTTCGGTCCGCCCGTGCCGGCCACCCCGGCCCGGGGTCACGGCACCCCGGCCGGGCCCGTGCCGCCGAAGCCGCAGAACGGGCTGGGCACCGCCGCGCTGACCCTGGGCGTGATCGGCGTCGTTCTCGGGATGCTGGTCGTGCTCTTCTGGCTCTCCTGGCTGCCCGCCCTGCTGGCCCTGATCTTCGGGATCATCGGCATGGTCCTCGCCCGCGGGGGCCGGGCCACCAACCGGGCCGTGGCGATCACCGGTGCCGTCCTGGGCGTCGTCGGACTGCTGATGTCGGCTGGCGGCGGGGTGCTGACCTTCACCACGGTGGCCGACAAGGTCCGGGAGGCCGAGGCCCGGGCCGACAAGGCCGACAAGGCCGACAAGGAACGGACTGAGCGCGCGGCGGAGGCCCGGGCGTCGGCCTCCGCCTCGGCCGCCGCCGAAGCGGCCAGGAACCTGGCGTTCGGTGACACCTTCACCTACGACAACGGCCTGCGGGTGACGGTCTCCGCCCCGGAGCCGTACGACCCGGGAGACGGCCTCGTCTTCGGCCACCGCAAGGGCAACCGGGCGGTGCTGATGAAGGTCACCATGGTCAACACCGGTCCCGCGGCGGTGGAGGTGGCGAAGATGGGCTGGCCCTCGGTCACGTCCGGCGGCGGAGCCGAGGCGGAGCTGATCGTCGACGGCACCGGGCGGACAAAGGTGATCGTCGACAGTCTCGCGCCGGGGCGGACGGCGGTCGGGGCGTACGCCCTCTCGCTGCCGCCCACGGCGGCCGGCGGACGGATCGAGGCGGCCTTCCCGCCCGACCGGTTCCGCCCGGACGGCCCCCGCTGGAACGGCGAGCTGGACTGACCGTCACTCCGCCGGGCGGCGCCGGACCCGCACCACGTTGTCCAGCCGGGTGCACTCGCGGCCGTCGGGGGCGGTCTGGCTCCGCTCGTACTCCTCGCAGCGCACCACCTCCCACTCCCCCGGCGGCAGGCTTAGCCCGGCGAGGACCTCGTCCGCCATCGGCAGGCTGACGCCCGGGTAGCCGTCCGGGTCCCACGGCGGCGGACCGGCGTGGCCCATCACCAGCAAGGTGCCGCCGGGCGCCACCGCCGCGACGGCGTCCCGCAGGATCCGCTCCCGGGGCATGCCCTCGCCCGGGGAGTGCAGAAAGCCGGAGGTCACCAGGTCGTACCGGCCCTCCGGGAACGAGACGGCGAGGTCGTGGCGCTGCCACTCGATCAGGTCGGCCAGGCCCTCTTCCGCCGCCTGCCGGGCCCCGCGCTCCAGCGCCACCCCGGAGATGTCGGCGGCCGTCACCCGCCAGCCCTGCCGGGCCAGCCAGAGGGCGTCGCCGCCCTCGCCGCAGCCGAGGTCCAGGGCGTGGCCCGGGGTGAGGCCGGTGATCTCGGCGACCAGGGTCGCGTTGGGCCTGCCGCTCCATACGCGGTCGCGTCCGGCGTACCGCTCGTCCCAGTAATCGGCGTCGTACGAAGAGGAGTTCGCCGGATTCGGCGCGTCGGTCGTCATGGGGCCGATGGTGTGCCGGGCGGGGGGCCGGTGCCAATTCTTCTTGCGGTTCCGGCAAAGGTACGGCGTCGGCCGTGCGGCCCGCCGGGGCCCGGCCGTCAGCCGCCGGTGGCCTCGCCGGTCGTCTTGAGCGCCAGCCAGAGCTCCATCCGGACGTCCGGGTCGTCCAGCGAACGGCCCAGGATCTCCTCCACCCGCCGCATCCGGTAGCGCAGGGTGTGGCGGTGGACGCCCAGATCGGCGGCGGCCGCGTCCCACTGGCCGTGCCGGGAGAGCCAGGCCCGCAGCGAGGCGACCAGATCGCCCCGGCCGGTGGCGTCGTGCTCCCGCAGCGCCCGCAGCAGCCCGTCGGCGAAGGCCCGTACCGCGTCGTCGGCGAGGAGCGGCAGCACCGAACCGGCCGCCAGTTCCTCGTGCTCCACCAGCGCCCGGCCCCGGCGGCGGGCCACCGAGAGCGCCTGTTCGGCCTGCTTGTACGCGCCGGCCGCCGCTATCGGCCCGGCCGGCGCGGAGAGGCCGATCGCCAGCCCGGCCTCGTCCGCCTGCTGGGCGGCGTACCCCTCGCAGGCACCGGCCACCGCGCCGCCGTCCGCCGCCAGCACCACCAGCCGCTCGTCCCCCTCGGGCACGGTCAGCACCGCCTCGCCCGCGTGGGCGGCGGCCGCCTCCAGGGACTCCGCCAGCACCCCGAGCGGGGGGCCGGCCGCCGGGTCCCGGTCGCCGGCCGGCTCCGCGATCAGCAGCCGGAACGGGGCGTCCAGCAGCCGGTCGTACAGGTCGCCGGCGACCGTCCGGGCGTGGTCGGGCAGGCCGGAGAGCAGCAGCCGCAGCACCGCGGCGCCCAGCCGCTGTTCGGCGGCGGCGAGCGAGCGGGACCGCTCGGTGGTGAGGGTCAGCAGGGCGACGGCCGAGTGCACGGCGTACCGCTCGGCCGTGCCCAGCGCGGACCCGGTACCGACCGCCAGCGCCCCGCGCACCCGCCGGCCGGTGCCCAGCGACTGGAGCTCCACCCGGTCCTCGGTACCGGCGGTGACCGCGCTGGCCGGGGCGGCCCGGTCCCGCAGCCGCCGCACGTCCGGGGTGAGCCGGGTGGCCCGCCGGGTCGCCCACGGCGGGGCGGCGGCCACCACCGCCCCGGAGGCGTCATAGAGCGCCGCCCAGCCCTTGACCTGCGCCGCGAGCCGGGCGACCACCGCGTCCGGGCCCTCCCCGAGGGCTGCCCGGGTCAGCTCCCGCTGCGCCTCGAACCCGGCGGTGACCGCCCGGTACTGGTCGGCCGCGATGGCCGCCGAGACCGCCTTGGCGATCGCCAGGAAGGCGGTCGGCCGGGGCACCTCAAGCAGCGGCATGCCCTCGGCGCGGGCCGCCGCGAGCAGCGCCGCCGGGACCTCCTCGTAGTGGACGCCCACCCCGAAGCCCAGCCCGGCCACCCCGGCGTCCGCCAGCCGCCGGACGTACCGGCCCACCGCCTCCGGATCCTCGGCGTCCAGCGTCAGACCGGTGATGAGCAGCAGCTCGCCGCCCTCCATGTACGGCACCGGGTCGGCCAGCTCACTGGCGTGCGCCCACCGGACGGGCGTGCCGAGCCGGTCCTCCCCGGCGCGGACGACGAGCTTCAGCGCCGAGTGCTGGACGAGCGAGGCGAGCGTGGGCGGCATGGGACCGGCGGACCTTCGGGAGCGGGTTTTTCGCCGTCCCGTATGAACGACGCCCCCCAAGTCTGCCAGCACGTCCCACTCCCGCACCCCAACCGGTACCCGGTCGAGGGCGGGGCGCACCGGGCGGCCCTCCCCTTGGGCCGACCGGGCAACCGCCCGCTCACGGGGCCGACCCGGAGAACAGGCGAATGAAAACGGGGCCCGTTGCTACCATCACCCCAGCTCACGAAGTGTCGGCCCCGCGCTTGCGGGGGTGGTCCCGACCTGGAGTGGCGGGACTACAGCAAGGCCGAGTCGGCCCCGCGCTTGCGGGGGTGGTCCCGACTTGATCCAGTTGGACCAGGCGGTGTCGGCGTCGGCCTCGCGCTTGCGGGGGTGTTCCGGCCGTGGGGGTGAAGGCCGTCGGCCGGAGCGCGTCGGCCCCGCGCGGGCGGGGGTGTTCCGTCCGGGACCGGGACGCCGTAGTGGGCGGACAGGTCGGCCCCGCGCTCGCGGGGGTGTTCCCTCCCGGAGCCCGCCCCGGCCGCGCCGCCCGGCGTCGGCCCCGCGCAGGCGGGGGTATTCCGGCGGACATGTCCGCGCTGAAGTACAGCGTCGGGTCGGCCCCGCACGGGCGGGGGTGTTCCAGGCAGCAGCTTGACGCGCCGCCAAAGCCCCTCGTCGGCCCCGCGCACGCGGGGGTGGTCCGTCCTCGTGGACACGGGGCGCGTACGGGGTGTCGCCGGTCCCTGCGGTTGCGGGGGTGCTCCCCCGGTGACGATGTACTGGACGATGTCGGGCATGTCGGCCCCGCGATGCGCGGGGGTGTTCCCCTGCCGCCCGTAGTGGCGGAGGCCCCGATCCCGTCGGCCCCGCGGATGTGGGGGTGTCCCGATCGGGGCGATGACCCAGACGTTCGCCAGGGGTCGGCCCCGCGACGGCGGGGGTGGACCGCCAACCGGGCCTGCCGCCCGGCGCAGCCTCGTCGGCCCCGCCGAAGCGGGGGCCCTACCCCCGCAGGTCCACCAGGAGCGGGGGGGTGTGGTCGCCTCGGACGGTGCTGAGGGAGAGGACGGCGTGGCCGGGGGGGAGGGCGTGGGCCAGGTCGGAGGCGGACCAGCGCTGGCGCTCGACCTCGCGGACGGTCACCGCCTCGGCGGTCGCCGCCTTGCCGGTGACCAGGCGGCGCATCAGGTGGAGCGCCTTGGTGAGCGGCTCGTCGGAGATGATCTGCCGGTTGGTGACGTCCCGGGTCTGCACCCACTCGGTGCCCCAGGTCTCCGCGAAGTGGCCGCCGTCCCAGGGGGCGAGGCCCGCGAAGGCGACCCGGCAGCCGACCGCGCCGAGCAGCGGTCCGCGCAGCGGCTCGGGGACGTCCTCCAGGGTGCGCAGCGCCAGTACGACGCCCGCGTTGGCCGAGCGCAGCCGGCGGACGGCCCGGACGGCCTCGGCGGTGACCGTACTGGTGGCGTCGTCCAGCACCAGGCAGGCGAAGAGCGAGCGGTCGCCCCGGGCGAGTGCCGCCTCGGTGAACTGGGCCAGCAGCAGCCGGGCCACGATCCGGGACGCCTCGGCGTGGCCGCGCTCGGGCAGGTCGACCCGGACCCGCAGCGGGTGTTCCAGGGCGTGCGGGGAGAACCGGGGCGCCCGACCGTCCGGGCGGAAGAACCGGGCCAGGGCCGGCCGGTCCAGGGTGGCGATCCGTTCCGAGAGCAGCACCCCGATGTCGTCGCCGCGCTCGGCCTGGCGCCGCCGGGCGTCCAGCTCCCGCAGCTGGGCAGGGTCGGCGGCGACGGCCGCCCGGAGCCGGGCGAGCGCGCCGGGGTCGCCGTCCAGCAGTTCGCGCAGCTCGGGGACGGCGGGGAAGCGGCCGTACGCGGCCCGGTGGGGACCGATCAGCTGGGCCAGCGCGGTGGCGGCCCGCCGGGTGTCCGGCACCAGGTCTCCGACCAGCGCCTCGGCCAGCGGGCGGGCGGCCTCGTCGGGGTCGTCGGTGCCGCCGTAGAGGTCCAGGTCGTGGCTGGAGTCGGGGCGGCCGACCGAGACCACCACGTCGAAGGCGGCGTCCGGGGCGAGCGCGGTGCCCTGGGCGGTGACGGCGACCACGGCGGCGCGGTTGGCCAGTGCCTGGAGGCAGAGCGCCTCGGTGACCGGGCGGGTGAGCCGGACCGTCTTGCCGGAGCCGGCCGGGCCGACCGCCAGCAGCGAGGTGCCGAGCAGCTCCGGTTCCAGGGCCAGTCCGGTGGTGCGCCGGGGGTACGGGTTGCGGGGGCTGTCGGTGACGGTGCCGATCCACACCTGGCCGGTGACCAGGTCGTGGGTGGCGCTGCGCACCGGCAGGTCCCGGGCGCCGGAGGGGTGCCCGCAGGCGGCGGCGCCGTGCGCCCGTACCGCCTCGGTGAAGGCGGCGAGCCGGGCCGGCCGGGTGCGTACGCCCTGCCAGGCGCGGGTGATCCGGGCGTGGTCCACGTCCCGCAGCGCGCCTGCCCGGGTGGCCTCGGCGAGCCGGGCGGCGGCGTCCGGGAGCCCGGCGTCCCGCAGCTCGGGCCAGTCGGCCGGGTCGGCGCCGGGGGGCGGCGGCGGGGGCGGGGCGGTGCCCTCGCGGGGCGTGGCGTACCGGCGCCAGATCTCCGGGATGTGCCCGATCCGGGCGAAGAAGACCAGCAGTCCGCCGCCGACCAGGGCGTAGTAGACATAGCTGGCGTTCCGCCAGGTCTCCGGGTCCCGGCGCCAGGAGTCGGGGGTGAAGGCGAGCAGCGGCCAGAGCCAGTAGTGGCCGAGGTAGTTGTTCCAGAGGAGGGACCAGAGCAGCCAGCCGCTCAGCAGGGAGATCACCGCGCCCACGAAGAGCCGCCGGGCGGGCACCGGGTCGGGCTCCTCCCGGGGCCGGGGCCGGTGGCCGAACCGCCACACCCCGGGCTCGGCGGGCGGCCGGGGCACCCGCAGCCAGGAGGCGGTGTCCCCGCCGGCCGGGGCGGGCGCGTGCCGGGGCGGCGGCGGAACGGCCGGGCGCGGCGGCGGAGGCTGCCTCAGCCGGGCGCCCCCTGCGTCGTACGTACCGTCGGTCTCCATGAAACCCCTGCCCCCTGACAGCCAGGACGTGCGCGTCTGTGCTCCGGTCAATCTAGTGCCCCGCCCCCGGCGACGGGGGTGCCCGCGCGTCCGTTTCCGCTGCGACGACATCACGACGTGCCGGGCGCCCGCTTCCGGCGCCGCCCGCGCGCCCGTTCCCCGGGGCTGCCCGCGCGCCCGCCCGGGGACGGCCCGGCGCAGGACCCCGGCCTCGCCCGGCACGGGCCCCCGCCGGGCTGCCCTCCCCGCCCCGCTTGGCCCACCACCGGCCCGCCTGTGCCCGGGGCCGCCCGCGCGCCCGCCCGGGGCCGACCGGGCTGCCCTCCCCGCCCCGCCTCCGGCCCGCCTATGTCCGTGGCGGACAACGGCCCGGCTCCCACCACTCCCGAACGGCGCATGCCCGCTTCCGGCCCGCGCGCCTAGCCTGCGAACAACAAGCAATGAGCGTCCGTAACACCCCCAGGAGCCCCGCATGACCGAAATCCCGCAGGAGCGCCGCGTCGTCACCGCCATCCCCGGCCCGAAGTCGCAGGAGCTTCAGGCCCGCCGCACCGCCACCGTGGCCGGTGGCGTGGGCTCCGTGCTGCCGGTCTTCACGGCCCGCGCGGGCGGCGGCGTCATCGAGGACGTCGACGGCAACCGCCTCATCGACTTCGGCTCCGGCATCGCCGTCACCTCGGTCGGCGCCTCCGCCGAGGCCGTGGTGCGCCGGGCCTCCGCCCAGCTCGCCGACTTCACCCACACCTGTTTCATGGTCACCCCGTACGAGGGGTACGTGGAGGTCTGCGAGGCGCTGGCCGAGCTGACCCCGGGCGACCACGCCAAGAAGTCGGCGCTCTTCAACAGCGGCGCCGAGGCGGTGGAGAACGCCGTCAAGATCGCGCGCTCGTACACCAAGCGCCAGGCGGTCGTCGTCTTCGACCACGGCTACCACGGCCGGACCAACCTGACCATGGCGCTGACCGCCAAGAACATGCCGTACAAGCACGGCTTCGGTCCGTTCGCGCCCGAGGTCTACCGGGTGCCGGTGGCGTACGGCTACCGCTGGCCGACCGGCCCGGAGAACTGCGGCCCGGAGGCCGCCGCCCAGGCCATCGACCAGATCTCCAAGCAGATCGGCGCCGAGAACGTCGCCGCGATCATCATCGAGCCGGTGCTCGGTGAGGGCGGCTTCATCGAGCCGGCCAAGGGCTTCCTCCCGGCCGTCAGCCAGTTCGCCAAGGACAACGGGATCGTCTTCGTCGCGGACGAGATCCAGTCCGGCTTCTGCCGCACCGGCCAGTGGTTCGCCTGCGAGGACGAGGGCATCGTCCCGGACCTGATCACCACCGCCAAGGGCATCGCGGGCGGTCTGCCGCTCGCCGCCGTCACCGGCCGCGCCGAGATCATGGACGCGGTGCACGGCGGCGGTCTGGGCGGTACCTACGGCGGCAACCCGGTGGCCTGCGCCGGCGCGCTCGGCGCCATCGAGACCATGAAGGAGCTCGACCTCAACGGCAAGGCCAAGCGCATCGAGGAGGTCATGAAGGGCCGCCTCGCCGCCATGCAGGAGAAGCACGACATCATCGGTGACATCCGGGGCCGCGGCGCCATGATCGCCATCGAGCTGGTCAAGGACCCGGCGACCAAGGAGCCGAACCCGGAGGCCGCCGGCGCGCTCGCCAAGGCCTGCCACGCCGAGGGCGTGCTCGTCCTCACCTGCGGCACCTACGGCAACGTCCTGCGCTTCCTGCCGCCGCTGGTCATCGGTGAGGACCTGCTCGACGAGGGCCTGGACGTCATCGAGTCGGCGCTCGCCGCGCTCTGACCCCGCCGCCGGTACGGCCGTACCGGCGCCCACCGCCGGTCGGTACGGCCGGACGCCGGTGCCGGTACGGCCGTACCGGCGCCGCTCCGGGACCGTCGTCCCGCCCGGGAGCCCGGGGCCGCCCGGGGCCGTACGGGCGCCGGGCCGTACGGCGTCCGGAGGCGGGTGAGCCGGACTCCGCACTGACCCGGTGTCACCGGCGGGCCCGCGAGGTCACGGGGTGTGAAGAAGCTGTGGGGGGCCGATGGCGGGATGGAGATCCGGCTGTCGGTCCCCCCGTTCTCTGCCGTACCGTTTCGGCAGGTGAGAGAAAACAGCCGCTCGCGAGCCATCCCGGGCGGCGCCGGAACGGGGCTTCCCCGGCACCGTTCCGGTCGTGCCCCGCGGGGCGCTTCCGGAGCCTCCGGCTCCGGTTCTCCTCAGCGATCGGACGGCTGCCCGCCCCAGACCCCCCGGGGCGCGCGGTGCACCGATCCGGCCGGCCGTCCCGGAACCACCCCCCCTGTTCCGGGACGGCCGGCCCTTCTCGCGTTCCGCCCGCTCACGGCCGTGCTGACGGCTCTCGCGCTCTTCGCCGTGATCACCTGGCAGGTCATGACCCATGGCCCGGCGGCCCGGCTGGACGAGCGGGTCTCCGCCGCGCTGGCCGGGCGCGGTCCCTCCTGGCTCACCGAACTCGGCGCCGATCTGGGCTCGGTCCCGGTCGCCCTGCCGGTGCTCGCCGCCGCCCTGGTGCACGCGGTACGGCGCGGCCGGCGGCGGGCGGCGCTGTACGCGGCGCTCGCCATGGCTCTCGTACCGGCGCTGGTGGTCCCGCTCAAGGCGCTGACCGCCCGGCCGGGGCCGCTCACCGACGCGATCGGCTACTTCCCCTCCGGGCACACCATGACCGCCCTGGTCGCCTACGGCTGCGCGGCGGCCCTGACGCACCGCCGGCTGCTCCCGGTCGCCGCCCTGCTCACCGCCGCCACCGGCGCCTGTCTGGTGCTGCGCGGCTACCACTGGCCGCTCGACGTGCTGGGCAGCCTCTGTCTGGGCACGGCGGTCCTGGTGGTGGCCGCCCGACCACCGGCAGCGGGCCGGCCGAACGGACCGAACGGACCGGACGGACCGGACCGGCACCGGCGCCGGTGGGCGGACCGGCGCCGGTGCCCCGGCGAACCGGGCCGTCAGTCCATCACGGGCGCCCCCGGTCGCGTAACCGGGCGGCGGCCTCGTGCACGGCGAGCTCCAGCAGCACCGGGTCACTGAGCGTGCCGCTGCCGTCCGGGGCCACCAGCCAGCGGGCGGCGCCGATCCGGCGGCGGGGGTGCGGAACGGCGATCCAGCTGCCGTCCCCGGCGGTCCTTATCCCGGTGCCCAGCCAGCGCCCGGCGGTACCCGGCGGTACGAAGAAGCCGAGCCGGGCCGACGCGGTGCCGGCCAGTACCGGGCCCGGCCGGTCGGTGAGCCGGGTCAGCACGTCGAGCGTCGCCCGGCCCAGCTCCCCCGGCATGATCAGTACGTCCCAGCGCCGGCCGGCGGGCAGAAGCGCGACCCCCCGCGGATCGCGCTCCCACTCCCACCGGCAGACACCGGGGTCGGGTGCCACCGACGCCAGCCACTCCAGTGCGGCCCTGGCGTCCGAACCAGTCATTGTCGATTGCCTCCGTGTCCGTCTGTGACTGCCCCTTGCGGCAGTGCGCTCACACGGAAGAGCGGCGATGACCGGTCTCATTACGCGAGTTGGCCCAGCATGAAGTGGTGAAGAGGGATCACAGGGGCGCACGGCGGGGCGCACGCGCACCCGCTCCCGGTTCCCCGGAGTCAGGCGCCCTCCCGCGCGCCCCCGCCTCCGCGGGGAGGGCCCGTCGGATCAGCTGTCGAAGCCCAGTCCGAAGCGGTCCATCGCCCGCAGCCACAGATTGCGCCGGCCGCCGTTGGCGTCGGCACGGGCCAGCGACCACTTGGTGATCCCGATGCCCGCCCAGGCGATCGGCTCCGGCGGGAACGGCAGCGGCTTGGAGCGCACCATGGCGAGCGAGGTCCGCTCGGTCCGCTCCCCCGCCAGCAGGTCCAGCATCACATCGGCGCCGAACCGGGTGGCCCCGACGCCGAGACCGGTGTAGCCGGCCGCGTAGGCGACCCGGCCGCCGTGGGCCGTGCCGAAGAAGGCGGAGAAGCGGGAGCACGTGTCGATGGCGCCGCCCCAGGCGTGGCTGAACCGGACACCGGCCAGCTGCGGGAAGCAGCGGAAGAAGTGCTCGGCCAGGGTGAGGTACGTCTCCGGGCGCTGGTCCAGCTCGGCGGTGACCCGGCCGCCGAACCGGTAGATCGCGTCGTACCCGCCCCAGAGGATCCGGTTGTCGGCGGAGAGCCGGAAGTAGTGGAACTGGTTGGCGCTGTCGCCCATGCCCTGCCGGTTCCGCCAGCCGACGGAGGCGAGCTGCTCGTCGGTGAGCGGCTCGGTCATCAGGGCGTAGTCGTAGACCGGGACGGTGTAGTGGCGCAGCCGCTTGACCAGCGACGGGAAGACATTGGTGCCGAGCGCGACCTGCCGGGCGAGCACCCGCCCGTACGGAGTGCGCACGGCCATCCCGCCGCCGGAGCGGACGAGTTCCTCGGCCCGGGTGTTCTCGTACATCCGGACGCCCAGCTCCTGGCAGGCCCGCTTGAGGCCCCAGGCGAGCCGGGCCGGGTTGAGCATGGCGACCCCGCGCCGGTCCCAGAGCCCGCCGAGGAAGGTCGGGGAGGCCACCTCGGCGCGGACCGCGTCCCGGTCCAGCAGCTCCAGGCCGTCGGTGAGGCCGAGCCGACCGGCCGCCTCGTACAGCTCCTCCAGCTCCGCCAGCTGGTGCGGCTCGGTGGCCACGTCGATCTCGCCGGTGCGCTCGAAGTCGCAGTCCATGCCGTACCGCTCGACGGCCGCCTCGATGGCGTCCAGATTGGCGGTGCCCAGCCGCTCCAGGGTGGACATCTCGTCCGGCCAGCGGCCCAGCCCGTTGCCGAGGCCGTGGGTGAGGGAGGCGGCGCAGAAGCCGCCGTTGCGGCCGGAGGCGGCCCAGCCCGCCTCCCGGCCCTCGATGAGGACGACGTCCCGCCCGGGGTCGCGTTCCTTGGCGAGCAGCGCGGTCCACAGTCCGCTGTAGCCGCCGCCGACGACCAGCAGGTCGCAGTGGTCGGTGCCGGTGAGGGCGGGCAGTGCTCCGGGCTTGCCGGGGTCTTCCAGCCAGAAGGGGACGGGCTGGGCGTCCGAGAGGGATTCGGCGGCACTACGCATGGCGGCTGGGGCCATGGCTTCCAACTCCTTAGGGGGAGAACCGGTGTGTCTACCGGGTCGCGGCGGTGCGCTTTCGCCGGGCGGCCACGAGCTGGCCGGCGACGACCACCAGCACGGCGAGGACGAACATCGCCGTACCGATGACGTTGATCTGCACGGGCGTACCGCGTTGTGCCGAGCCCCAGACGAACATGGGGAAGGTCACGGTGGAGCCCGCGTTGAAGTTGGTGATGATGAAGTCGTCGAAGGAGAGCGCGAAGGCGAGCAGCGCGCCCGCCGCGATGCCGGGGGCGGCGATCGGCAGGGTGACCCGGAGGAAGGTCTGCACCGGTCCCGCGTAGAGGTCCCGGGCGGCCTCCTCCAGCCGGGGATCCATGGACATCACCCGGGCCTTGACGGCGGTGACGACAAAGCTGAGGCAGAACATGATGTGGGCGATGAGCACCGTCCAGAAGCCCAGCCGCGCGCCCATGTTGAGGAAGAGGGTGAGCAGCGAGGCGGCCATGACCACCTCGGGCATCGCCATCGGCAGGAAGATCAGCGAGTTGATCGCGCCGCGCGCCCGGAAGCGGTAGCGGACCAGGGCGAAGGCGATCATCGTGCCGAGCACGGTGGCGCCCACGGTCGCCCAGGCGGCGATCTGGAGCGAGAGGCCGAGCGAGCCGCACAGATCGGCGACCCCGCACGGGTCCTGCCAGGCGTCGGTGGAGAACCGCTGCCAGGAGTAGTTGAAGCGCCCGT
The DNA here is from genome assembly GCF_024756275.1 of Streptomyces pyxinae. Lineage (GTDB taxonomy): Bacteria > Actinomycetota > Actinomycetes > Streptomycetales > Streptomycetaceae > Streptomyces > Streptomyces pyxinae. The sequence goes on from NZ_JANUGQ010000009.1 coordinate 76,871, forward strand.
TCGGCTTGTTGAACGAGAAGACCATCACCACGACATTGGGCAGGATCAGGTACGCGAGCGTCAGCAGGCCCGCGAGGACGACCAGGTCGCGGCGGAGCCGGCGCACCGCGGCGCCCAGCAGGCCCGCCGGCTTCCCCGGGCTCTTCGGATCCTTCGGATCGTTCGGATCCTTCGGGCCCGTCGCATTCCTCGGGTTCATCAGACCAAGTCCTCCGTTCCGGCCCGGCGGATGTAGACGGTGACCATGGCCAGCACGATCGCCATCAGGATGAAGGAGAGGGCGGCGGCCGTCGGGTAGTCCAGCACCCGCAGGAACTGCGACTGGATGACATTGCCGATCATCTTGGTGTCGGTCGAGCCGAGCAGTTCGGCGTTGACGTAGTCGCCGCTGGCCGGGATGAAGGTGAGCAGCGTCCCGGAGACCACGCCCGGCAGGGAGAGCGGGAAGGTCACCTTGCGGAAGGTGGTGGCGGGCGAGGCGTAGAGGTCCCGCGCCGCCTCGTGCAGCCGGCCGTCGATCCGCTCCAGCGAGGTGTAGAGCGGCAGGATCATGAACGGCAGGAAGTTGTACGTCAGTCCGCACACCACCGCCAGCGGGGTGGCCAGCACCCGGTCGCCCTCGGTCAGCCCCAGCCAGTTGGTGACGTCCAGCACCTTCAGCGCGTCCAGCGCGGCGACCACGGCGGAATCGTCGGCGAGGATCGTCTTCCAGGCCAGCGTCCTGATCAGGAAGCTGGTGAAGAAGGGCGCGATGACCAGCACCAGGATGAGGTTGCGCCAGCGCCCGGCCCGGAAGGCGATGAGATACGCCAGCGGGTAGCCGAGCAGCAGACAGAGCAGGGTCGCCGTCCCGGCGTAGAGCAGCGAGCGGACGAATTGCGGCCAGTACTCGGTGAAGGCGTCCCAGTAGGTGGCGAAGTGCCAGGTGACCCGGAAGCCCTGCTCCAGGGAGCCGGTCTGCACCGAGGTGGACGCCTGGTAGACCAGCGGCAGCGCGAAGAAGACCAGCAGCCACAGGATGCCGGGGAGCAGCAGCCAGTAGGGGACCAGTCGCCTGCGGGCGGGCGCCCGGCGGGGCGGGGCGGGCTCGGCCGCCGGGGACTTCTCGGCGAGGAGGGTCACGGCGAGTCCTCCGCCCGCTCGGCACCCGCGATGTCCTGCCCGGGGCCCGCGGTGTTCCGCCCGGGGCCCGTCGCGGCGCCGGGTCCGGCGCCCGACCCCGCGCCCGCCGCCGTCTCCTGCTCGGTGCCCGCCGCGATGTCCTGGTCGGCGTCGAGGCCGAAGGTGTGGGCCGGGTTCCAGTGCAGGACCACCTCGGCGCCGGGGACCAGCCGGGGGTCGCGCTCGATGTTCTGCTCGTAGACCTGGAGGCCGGTACCGGCCGGGCCGTCCACCGTGTACTGGGTGGAGACGCCGATGAAGGAGCTGTCGGTGATCCGCCCGGTGATCCGGTTGCGGCCGTCGGGGACGGCACCGGCGTCGTCGGCGTGGCTGAGCGTGATCTTCTCCGGGCGGATGCCGACCAGCAGTCTCCCGCCGGGGCGCGCCCCCGCCGGACATCGCTCCCCGGGCAGCCGCAGCTTGCCGCCGCCGGCGGTGACCACGACCTCGCTGCCGGTCCCGGCCACCTCGGCCGGGATCAGGTTGGAGGTGCCGAGGAAGTTGGCGACGAAGGTGGTGCGCGGGTGCTCGTACAGCTCGGCGGGGGCGCCCAGTTGCTCGACCCGGCCGCCGTTCATCACCGCGACCGTGTCGGCCATGGTCATGGCCTCCTCCTGGTCGTGGGTGACATGGACGAAGGTGATGCCGACCTCCGTCTGGATGCGCTTGAGCTCCAGCTGCATCTGGCGGCGGAGCTTGAGGTCGAGGGCGCCCAGCGGCTCGTCGAGCAGCAGGACCTGGGGGTGGTTGATGAGCGCGCGGGCGACGGCGACGCGCTGCTGCTGGCCGCCGGAGAGCTGGTGCGGCCGGTGCCGGGCCTTGTCCCCGAGCTGGACCAGCTCCAGCATCTCCCCGACCTGCTTCTTCACCGACTTGAGGCCGCGCCGGCGGAGGCCGAAGGCGATGTTCTCGAAGATGTCCAGGTGCGGGAAGAGCGCGTACGACTGGAAGACGGTGTTGACCGGCCGCTTGTAGGGCGGCAGATCGGTGACGTCCCGGTCGCCGAGGTGGACGGTCCCGGTGGTGGGGTCCTCCAGCCCGGCGATCATGCGCAGGGTGGTGGTCTTGCCGCAGCCGGAGGCGCCGAGCAGGGCGAAGAAGGAGCCCTGCGGCACGGTCAGGTCGAGCGGCTGGACGGCGGTGAAGGAGCCGTACGACTTGCTGATCCCGGTGAGACGGACGTCCCCGCCGGTGTACGTGTCAGTGGTGGTCATGGGTGGCGGTCCCAGGGGTTCGGGGATGGGGGATCGGGAGGCTGGGGATCTGCTGTTCTCGGGGATCTGCTGGGGATCGGGGATCTGCTGTTCTCGGGTGTGGTGTCCTCTGGGATCGGGTGGTCGGGACGGGGGTCCCGGGTGCTCGGGGCGGGGTCCCGGCGGAGTGCGCGGGCCGGCGCCGGGCGGGGGCGGGCGGTCCGGGTGCCCGAGTGCGGCGCCGGTGCCCCCGGGGCGCGGGGGGCGGACCGGCACCCCGGGCCCGGGCGGCGGGCACTCGGGCCGCTGTCCCGGGCCGGGACCCCTGGGCCGGGTCACCCGGCGCCGGGACCCCTGGGCCGGGTCACCCGGCGCCGGGGCCCCGGGCCGGGTCGCCCGGACTCCGGGCCCGGACCGGCACCCCGGGGGCACGGGAGTCCCGCGTCCGGTCATCCGGCCGCGCCCCGGCCCCGGGGCTCAGGCGCCGATGAGTTTGGCGAACTTCTCCTCGTACGCGGTCTCCTCGGCGCTGCTCAGCGTGCGGAAGGCGTGCGACCTGGCCGCCATCGCCCTGTCGGGCAGGATCAGCGGATTCGCCGCCAGTTTCGGGTCCAGCTCGGCAAGCTCCTCCCGCACCCCGTCGACCGGACAGACATAGTTGATGTACGCGGCGAGCCGGGCGGCGACCGGCGGCCGATAGTAGTGGTCGATCAGCAGTTCGGCGTTCTTCTTGTGCCGGGCCTGCGCCGGTACCAGCAGATTGTCGGTGGAGGTGATGTAGCCGGCGGACGGGACCGAGAATCGGATGTCCGGGTTGTCCGCCTGGAGCTGGATCACGTCCCCGGCCCAGGCGAGACAGGCGGCCAGATCCCCCTTGTCCAGGTCGGAGGTGTAGTCATTGCCCGTGAAACGGCGGATCTGCCGGGTGTCGACGCCCTTGCGGAGCCGGCCGATCGCGGCGTCGTAGTCGGCGTCGGTGAAGTTCCCGGGGTCCTTGCCCAGGTCGAGCAGGGCCATCCCGACCGAGTCGCGCATCTCGGTGAGGAAGCCGACCCGCCCCTTGAGCCTCGGATCGTCCAGGAGCTGGCCGACCGAGTCGACCTTCCGGCCGCCGGTCGCCCTCACGTTGTACGCGATGACGGTGGAGATGCCGGTCCAGGGGTACGAGTGGGCCCGGCCCGGGTCCCAGTCCGGGCGGCGGAACTGCGCGGTCAGATTGGCGTAGGCGTTCGGCAGGTTGGCCGGGTCGAGCCGCTGCGCCCAGCCCAGCCGGATGATCCGGGCGGCCAGCCAGTCGGTGACACAGATCAGGTCCCGCCCGATGTCCTGGCCGGCCGCGAGCTGTGGCTTGACCTTGCCGAAGAACTCCACGTTGTCGTTGATGTCGGCGGTGTACTTGACCCTGATCCCGGTCCGCCGGGTGAACTCGCCCAGGGTCGGGTACGACTTCTCGTCGTCGCTGATGTCCATGTACTCGGTCCAGTTGGAGAAGGTCAGCGTCTTCTCCCGGTCCGAGTGGTCGGTGGAGGCCGGCCCCTCGCCCTCCCGCTTGGCGGGCGGGATGCCGCAGCCGCTCAGTCCTGCGAGCCCGCCGAGGGTGAGCGCGCCGGCCCCCGAGGCGCGCAGCAGCGCCCGGCGGCCGAGGGCTCCCCGGCCACCGGTCAGGCTGCGCCGCGCCGCGGCCAGCTGGGCCGCGGAGAGGCTTTCGGGCTCGTACTGCTCCATGCGCTGTGCCCCTTCGGACGGTTCGGCGGGTGGCGGGCCGGGGCCTAGCGGTCCCCGAAAATGGTGCGGTGCCAGTCCTTCGCGGCCACCGCGGTGTTGTCGTACATCACATGCTTGACCTGCGTGTACTCCTCGAATGAGTACAGTGACATGTCCTTCCCGAAGCCGGAGGCCCGGTACCCGCCGTGCGGCATCTCGCTGATGATCGGGATGTGGTCGTTCACCCAGACGCACCCGGCCCGCAGCTCCCGGGTGGCGCGGGCGGCCCGGTAGACGTCCCGGGTCCAGGCGGAGGCGGCGAGGCCGTACGGGGTGTCATTGGCCAGCGCCAGGCCCTCGTCGTCGCCGTCGAAGGGCAGCACCACCAGGACGGGGCCGAAGACCTCCGCCTGGACGATTTCGCTCTCCTGCGCGGCACCGGTGATCAGCGTGGGCCGGTAGTACGCCCCGGGCCCCTCGGGTGCCGAGCCTCCGGTGACCACGGTGGCGTAGCCGCGCGCCCGCTGGACGAAACCGGCCACCCGGTCCCGCTGGGCGTGGCTGATCAGCGGACCCAGGTCGGTGGACTCCTCGAACGGATCGCCCAGCCGGACGGTCGCCATCAGATCCGCCACCCCGGCCGTGAACGCCTCGTACAGCGGGCGCTGCACATAGGCGCGGGTGGCGGCGGTGCAGTCCTGGCCGGTGTTGATCAGGGCGCCGGCCACCGCGCCGTGCACCGCCGCCTCCAGGTCGGCGTCGTCGAAGACGACGAACGGCGCCTTGCCGCCCAGTTCCAGATGGAGCCGCTTGACGGTGGCCGTGGCCAGCTCCGCGACCCGCTTGCCGACGGCGGTGGAGCCGGTGAAGGAGGTCATCGCCACGTCCGGGTGGGAGACCAGCTGCTCGCCCGCGTCCCGCCCGGCCCCGTTGACGATGTTGATCACCCCGTCCGGGATGCCCGCCTCGGTGGCCGCCTCGGCGAAGAGCAGCGAGGTGAGCGGGGTGAGCTCGGCGGGCTTGAGCACCACGGTGTTTCCGGCGGCGACGGCCGGCAGCACCTTCCAGGCAGCCATCTGGAGGGGGTAGTTCCAGGGGGCGATCGAGCCGATGACGCCGATGGGTTCCCGGCGTACGTACGAGGTGTGGTCACCGCTGTACTCACCGGCCGCGCGGCCCTCCAGCTGGCGGGCGGCGCCGGCGAAGAAGGCCGTGTTGTCGATGGTGCCCGGCACGTCGAACTCCCGGGTCAGCCGCACCGGCTTGCCGCACTGCAGGGACTCCGCGAGGGCCAGCTCCCCGGCCAGCTCGGCCAGCGCCCCGGCGAACCGGTGCAGCGCCGCCGAGCGCTCGCCCGGGGTGGTGCCCGCCCAGCCGGGGAAGGCCGCGCGGGCGGCGGCGACGGCCGCGTCCACGTCGTCCCGGCCGGCCAGCGCGTAGGTGAGGACCCGCTCGCCGGTCGCCGGGTCCACCACGGCGTGGTCGCGCCCGGAGCTCCCCGGTCGCAGTCGTCCGCCGATGTACTGCGCCCCGGCCGTGAAGCGGTCCGGTACCCGGTAGCGGTTGCCCATGACGCTCTCCGTTGTCCCGGCCGGTGTCCCGGCCGTCGTCCCGAGTCTCGTCCCGACTCGCGTCCCGGCTGTTGTCCCAGCCCGAATTGAGTGCCGATCCTGACAGAGCACCCCGACACCAACAAGGGATTCCGTTGTTGCCTTTTGGTTACGCGACGGATTCGGTCGACCATCTGTCGGGTGCCCCGGCCCATTCCGGTACGGAGTGTCAGTGGCGGCTGCGAGACTCACGTGCATGGGAACGGTCCAGGAGCTGATCGAGCAGGTCAGCAGGGGTGAACGAGTCAAGTATCTGCACTTCTGGGGGCATACGCCCAAGCCGGACGGCACCCTCGGGGCGAGCTGTCTCAGCCAGTGGTGGCCGGCGCCGTTCACCGTGGACGGGGTGGAGTACCGGACGGCCGAGCACTGGATGATGGCCGAGAAGGCCAGGCTCTTCGGGGATCCGGAGGCCGAGCGGCAGGCGATCGGCGCGGAGCACCCGGCCGGGGCCAAGAAGGCGGGCCGGCTGGTCCGGGGGTTCGACGACGCGGTCTGGGAGCGGGAGCGGTTCCGGATCGTGGTCGCCGGCAGCGAGCACAAGTTCGGTCAGGACGCCGCACTGCGGGCGTTCCTGCTCGCCACCGGCGACCGGGTGCTGGTGGAGGCCAGCCCCCGGGACCGGATATGGGGCATCGGCCTCCCGGCCGGCGACGAGCGCGCCGCCGACCCCGCCCGGTGGCGCGGTGAGAATCTGCTGGGCTTCGCGCTGATGGCGGCCCGGGAACGGCTCCGCGCGGCCTGACCGGCGGCGGGCCCCACGGGGGTGGGCCCGCCGCCGCTCGACCGCCGCCGCCTCGACCGCCGCCGTCGCCTCGCCGGAGCCGGTTCGGACGGCGCCCGGACGGAGCCGGTCCGGAGACCGGGCCCAGGGGTCCGGTTCAGGGGCCGGGCCCAGAGGTCCGGTTCAGGGGCCGGGCCCAGAGGTCCGGTTCGGAGGCCGGGCCGCCGGGGCCCTGCTCCGGCGACCTGGCCCGGGGGCCCGGTTCAGGGGCAGAGCCCGGGGTCCCGCCTCAGTGGCGGCCGACGCCCAGCGAGGTCGCGGAGGTCGAGTACGAACTGTCGTCGCCGACCGTCGTCCCGGTGCCGTTCCGGTCGCCCTGGACGACCGCCCAGACGATGAGCGACAGGATGACGGTGCCGATCACGATGCCGACCGCGCCCAGCACGATCCCGGCCGTGGCCATGGAGCCGTTGTTGGCCTCGCCCCGGTTCACCCGCTTGCGGCCGACGATGCCGAAGATCAGCGCGAGGATGCCGAGCAGGATGTTGAAGCCGTAGAGGCAGAAGCCGACCACGGAGATGATCCCGAGCACCAGCGCGGCGGTGCCCATGCCGTTGTTGGTCTGGTTGCCCCAGCCGCTGGCCTGGTTGCCCCAGCCGGGCTGGGGATAGCCGCCGGCCGCCGGATAGGCCGGGTAGCCGGGGTGCCCCGGACCGCCGAAGCCGGTCGGCCGCGGGGGCGTTCCGGTCGGCGCCGGATAACCGTACGGGCCCGGCGCGGGCTGGGCCGGGCCGCCCGGAGCGATCGGTGGCGGCGGTACGGCGCCGCCGATCGCGGTCGCGCCGCCCGGAGCGGCACCGGGGCCCCCGGGGTACGCCGGACCCGCGCCCGGGCCGTTCCCCGGACCGGGGCCGCCGGCCGGGGGCGGCCCGGCGGACGGCATGGAGGTGACGGTCTGCTGGTCGTGCACCGGCGGCGTCGGGCCCGGGGGCTTCCCCAGGTTCACCCGCTCCCCCTGCCCGTCCGGGTGCTGCTGTCCCTGCCCGCCCCCGGGCGTCCGGCTGCCGGGCGCGGCCCAGGGGTCGTTCGGCTGGCTCGTCTCTGACATGGGCCTCCCCGTTCGTCTCAGGTCATGCTAACGGCCGCCCCAGGCCCCCCGTCCGGCCCGGTCCGGCGCCCCGTCAGCTCCCCGGCCCGACCGGCATGGACCGGCCCCAGCACCTCGCGGAAGGCCGCCCGGGCCGCCCGGGCCGGGCCCATGGCCCGCACCGGGCCCGGGCTCACGGCCGGACCCGCCGTCCGCGTCCGACCGGTCGATGTCCCCACGTCCGCCCGGGCCGGACCCGCCGCGCCCGGTCCATGGCCGACACCCGGCCGGCGCGCTGCGGCCGGACCCGCCGTCCGCACGGCCGACCCGCGCACGCCCGGCCCGCGGCCCGCGCGCGGGGCGGGCGCTCGGGCGGTTGTCCCGCCGCCCCGGGTGCGGCCTACCATGACCCCCTTGCCCGGTCCCGCCCCGGCCACGGCGGTCTTCCGCCAGGGGCGCCGGACGGCCGGACCCGCCCCGGACCCCGTTGGAGGAGCCTCCCCGATGACGATGCCCGACTTCCACCCCTTCATCGCGGGGCTGCCCAAGGCCGAACTCCATGTGCACCACGTCGGTTCCGCCTCTCCGAGGATCGTCGCCGAGCTGGCCGCCCGGCACCCCGGCTGCCGGGTGCCGGCCGACCCCGAGGCGCTGGCCGAGTACTTCACCTTCACCGACTTCGCGCACTTCATCGACGTGTATCTGACGGTGGTCGACCTCATCCGCACCCCGGAGGACGTCCGGCTGCTGACCTACGAGGTCGCCCGGGACATGGCGCGGCAGAACATCCGCTACGCCGAGCTGACGATCACTCCGTTCAGCTCCACCCGGCGGGGCATCGACGAGAAGGCGTTCATGGCGGCCATCGAGGACGCCAGGACCGCCGCCGAGCGCGAACTGGGCGTGGTGCTGCGCTGGTGCTTCGACATCCCGGGCGAGGCCGGTCTGGAGGCGGCCGAGGAGACCACCCGGCTCGCCCTGGACCTGCGCCCCGAGGGCCTGGTCTCGTTCGGGCTCGGCGGACCGGAGATCGGGGTGCCTCGCCCGCAGTTCAAGCCGTACTTCGACCGGGCCCGGGCGGCCGGGCTGCACTCGGTGCCGCACGCCGGTGAGACCACCGGACCGGGCACCATCTGGGACGCGCTCAACGAGCTGGGCGCCGAGCGGATCGGCCACGGCACCAGCGCGCCCCGGGACCCCCGGCTGCTGGAGCACCTGGCCGAGCACCGGATCGCCCTGGAGGTCTGCCCCACCTCCAACATCGCCACCCGGGCGGTGGCCGAGCTGGACCGGCACCCGATCCGGGAGATGGCGGCGGCCGGGGTGCCGGTCACCGTCAACTCCGACGACCCGCCGATGTTCGGCACCGACCTCAACACCGAGTACGCGGTGGCCGCGCGGCTGCTCGGGCTGGACGAGCGGGGCATCGCCCAGCTGGCCCGCGACGCGGTCGAGGCGTCCTTCCTGGACCCGGCCGGCAAGGCGCGGCTCACCGCCGAGATCGACGCCTACACCGACGCATGGCTCCGGGGCTGATCCCCCCGGGAGGCCCGGGAGGCACAGAAGACGCGGGTTCCCCGGTCGGCCCGGTCGGCCCCGACGGCCCCGACGGCCCGGAATCCCCGGGCGCCCTGGACGTCCCTGTCGGCCCCGGTGGCCGGGAAGCCCCGTACGCGCCGGGGACGGGAAGAATGGACGCCATGCGTGCCATGCGTACCGTCACCGTCGTGGGCCACCGGGGCGACCCGTACCGGGTCCGGGAGAACACCGTCGGCTCCGTCCGCTCGGCGGTGGCGCGCGGCGCGGACGCCGTCGAGGTCGATGTCCGCCTCACCCGTGACGGCGTCCCGGTGCTGCTGCACGACGACACCCTCAAGCGGCTCTGGGGCGTGGACCGGCCGCTGGACCGGCTCACCCTGGCCGAGGTGCGCCGGCTCACCGGCCCGGCGGGTGTACCGACGCTGGCCGAGGCGCTGGCGGCGGCCGGTGGGCACCGGCTGATGCTGGACCTGCCGGGCGCGACCGAGGCGTCGGTGCGCGCCATCGTGGGCACGGTGCGCGAGTGCGGCGCGGCCGAGCGGGTCTACTACTGCTCCGGCGCCGCCGCGATGCTGCTGGTCCGGGCGGCGGACCCGGCCGCCGAGATCGCGCTGACCTGGACCACCCTGGCGCCGCCGCGCCCGGTGCTGCTGGACGCGGTGGCGCCGCGCTGGCTCAACTACCGCTTCGGGCTGGTCGGCCGGGCCCTGGCCGACCGGGTCCACCGGGACGGGCTGCTGGTCGCCGCCTGGACCGCCGACACCCGCCGGTCCATGCGTAGGCTGATCTTGAGCGGGGCGGACTCGATCACCACCAATCGCGTGGACGCCCTCGCGTCCGTACTGCGCCGCGGGAAGGAACACCGCACGTGAACGACAGAATCCGCACCGACATCGCCCACAACGCCCGGGTCTGGAACTTCTGGCTGGGCGGCAAGGACAACTATCCCGTCGACCGGAAGGTCGGGGAGAGCGTCACCGGCATGTATCCGAGCATCGGCGAGGTGGCCCGGGCCGACCGGGCCTTCCTGGGCCGGGCGGTCACGTATCTGGCGGGCGAGGCCGGGATACGCCAGTTCCTGGACATCGGTACCGGTCTGCCGACCGCCGACAACACCCATGAGGTGGCCCAGCGGGTGGCCCCCGACGCGCGGATCGTCTACGTGGACAACGATCCGATCGTGCTGACCCACGCCCGGGCGCTGCTGACCAGCTCCCCGGAGGGCGTCACCGAGTACATCGACGCCGACGCCCACGATCCGGAGAAGATCCTCGCCGCCGTCTCCCCCACCCTGGACCTGGACCGTCCGGTGGCGGTGATGATGCTCGGCATCCTCAACTTCGTGCTCGACACCGACCGGGCGCGGTCGATCGTCCGGACGCTGATGGACGCGGTGCCGTCCGGCAGCCACCTGGTCCTCACCCATCCGACGCTGGAGCTGGGCGGCGAGGGGAACGAGGAGGCGATGGAGTTCTGGAACAAGAACGCCACCCCGCCGATCCGGGCCCGCAGCCGGGCGGAGTTCGCCTCGTTCACGGACGGCCTGGAGCTGCTGGAGCCCGGCATCGTCTCCTGCGCCTCCTGGCGCTTCGCCCCCACCACCGAGGTCGCCCAGTTCGGCGCGGTGGCCCGCAAGCCGTAACCGCGCCCGGGTGGACGGAGCCGTACACGCGGGTTCGTACGGCTCCGGCCCGGGTGCGGTCCCCCTCCGGCGTCCCGGCGCCCCGGCGCCCCGGCGTCCCGGTCAGGCGGCCGGGAGCATCCGGGGGCCGATCGGGGCGGTGAGGGCGGCCAGGCGCTTGACGAGGCGGTGGACGATGAGCAGCGGCACCACCCCGAAGACCCCGAAGGACATGTCGATCAGCGTCCAGCCGAAGGGGATGTCCCGGATCCGGCCGCAGATCAGGGCGAGCGGGATGATCCCGGCGCAGGCGATCATGCCGAACTCGACGACCCAGATGTTCCGGACCGGGTCGCGGTAGGGGCCGTAGAAGGCGACCGCGATCACCAGATGGGCGAAGGCCAGCCAGTCGTTCCCGTACAGGAGGAAGGGATGGCGGCCGTCGGCGGCGTCCAGCCCCTCGCCCACCCGGAGCATCCACTCCCGGAGACCGGGGAAGGCGTCGGCGAGGAACGACGCCCAGCCGCCGTTCAGGGCGTCATTGGCCACGCGTACCTCGGTGACGAGCGGAAAGGCCGTCAGGCCGCTCAGCACCAGGCAGACGATGAAGAAAACCAACCACACGCGTATGCGCCGCAGCAGGGCGCCGGTCTCGCTCATGATCGGCAGCGTACGCCGGGGTTTACCCGCCCTTTACGCGGGGTCCCCGCCGGGCGCCCCGGGTCCCCGCCGGCCGCGCACGGCCGCCGGGGCGGGCCGGAGGTGATCCGGCCCGCCCCGGTGGATCCGCGGTGCGGGGTCCCCGGCCGGGACCGCCCGGCCGGGGTGGCACGGCGTCAGCCGAGCGAGGTCATCACGTGCTTGACGCGGGTGTAGTCCTCGAAGCCGTACGCCGAGAGGTCCTTGCCGTAGCCGGACTTCTTGAAGCCGCCGTGCGGCATCTCCGCGACCAGCGGGATGTGGGTGTTGATCCAGACGCAGCCGAAGTCCAGCGCCTTGGACATCCGCATCGCGCGGGCGTGGTCCCTGGTCCAGACGGAGGAGGCGAGGGCGTACTCGACGCCGTTGGCGTACTCCAGGGCCTGGGCCTCGTCGCGGAAGGACTGCACGGTGATGACGGGACCGAAGACCTCGTTCTGGATGATCTCGTCGTCCTGCTTCAGGCCGGAGACCACGGTGGGGGCGTAGAAGTAGCCCTTGTCCCCGACCCGGTGGCCGCCGGCCTCCACCTTGGCGTGCGCCGGGAGGCGGTCGACGAAGCCGCTGACCTGGGCGAGCTGGTTGGCGTTGTTGAGCGGGCCGTAGAGCGCGTCGGCGTCGTCCGGGGCGCCGGTCTTCGTCTCGGCGGCGGCCTTGGCCAGCGCGCTCACGAACTCGTCGTGGATGGACTCGTGCACCAGCACCCGGGTGGCCGCCGTACAGTCCTGGCCGGCGTTGAAGAAGCCGGCCACCGAGATGTCCTCGACCGCCTTGGCGATGTCGGTGTCCTCGAAGACCACCACCGGCGCCTTGCCGCCCAGCTCCAGGTGGACGCGCTTGACGTCCTTGGCGGCGGACTCCGCGACCTGCATGCCGGCGCGTACCGAACCGGTGATGGAGGCCATCGCCGGGGTGGGGTGCTCCACCATGGCCCGGCCGGTGTCACGGTCGCCGCAGATGACGTTGAAGACGCCCTTGGGCACGATCGAGCCGATGATCTCGGCGATCAGCACGGTGGAGGCCGGGGTGGTGTCCGAGGGCTTGAGGACCACGGTGTTGCCGGCGGCGAGCGCCGGGGCGAACTTCCAGACGGCCATCATCATCGGGTAGTTCCACGGCGCGACCTGGGCGCAGACCCCGACCGGCTCACGGCGCACGATGGAGGTGAGGCCCTCCATGTACTCGCCGGCCGAGCGGCCCTCCAGCAGCCGGGCGGCGCCCGCGAAGAAGCGGATCTGGTCCACCATCGGCGGGATCTCTTCGGTCCGGGTCAGCTCCAGCGGCTTGCCGGTGTTCTCGGACTCGGCCGCGATCAGGTCCTCGGCGCGCTCCTCGAAGGCGTCCGCGATCTTCAGCAGCACCTTCTGCCGCTCGGCCGGGGTGGTGTCCCGCCAGGCCGGGAACGCGGCGGCGGCGGCCTCCATGGCGGCGTCCACGTCCGCTTGGCCGGAGAGCGGAGAAGTGGCGTACACGTCGCCGGTCGCGGGGTTGACCACATCGATGGTCCGTCCGTCGGCGGCGTCCCGGAACTCCCCGTTGATGTAGTTGCGCAGACGACGCAGCTCGGTGGTCACGTGCCACCCCTCCTGTCGGTCTCGGTATTCGGTGCCCGGCGTTCGGTACCCGGTGCACGGTGTCCAGGCGTTGAGACACCCACCCTAGTCGGTGGGGCGACGCTTTCAACAGGGCCGACGGTCCAGAACTTCGGATACCGCACTTTCCGGGGCGTGATTCAACGAATTTCATCCGTCCGGGGTTGCGAGACCGACGAGTCCCGGTGCAGAGTGAGGATGTGGTCAGTCGAAGCGCAGAGCCCAGGGCCGGGAACGGGTCGTCCCCGACGATCGACGCCGTGTCCCTGGCGATCATCGAACAGCTCCAGGAGGACGGACGCCGTCCCTACGCCGCCATCGGGAAGGCCGTCGGCCTGTCCGAGGCAGCGGTTCGCCAGCGCGTCCAGAAACTCCTCGACCAGGGCGTGATGCAGATCGTCGCCGTCACCGATCCGCTCACCGTCGGCTTCCGGCGGCAGGCGATGGTCGGGATCAACGTCGAGGGCGACCTGGACCCGGTGGCGGACGCGCTGACCGCCATGACGGAGTGCGAGTACGTGGTGATGACCGCGGGCTCGTTCGATCTGATGGTGGAGATCGTCTGCGAGGACGACGACCACCTGCTGGAAGTGATCAACAAGCGCATCCGCACCCTCCCCGGTGTGCGCTCCACCGAGAGCTTCGTCTACCTCAAGCTCAAGAAGCAGACCTACATGTGGGGAACCCGATAGCCGTGAGCCAGGACCACAGCGACCTCTCCAAGTCCGCCTACGACCACCTGTGGATGCACTTCACCCGCATGGCGTCGTACGAGAAGAATCCCGTGCCGACCATCGTCCGCGGCGAGGGCACCTACATCTACGACGACAAGGGCAAGCGCTACCTCGACGGCCTCGCCGGGCTCTTCGTGGTCCAGGCGGGCCACGGCCGCCGGGAGCTGGCCGAGGTCGCGGCCAGGCAGGCGCAGGAGCTCGCCTTCTTCCCGGTGTGGTCGTACGCCCACCCCAAGGCCGTCGAGCTGGCCGAGCGCCTCGCCCACCACGCCCCGGGCGACCTGAACAAGGTCTTCTTCACCACCGGTGGCGGCGAGGCGGTCGAGACCGCCTGGAAGCTGGCCAAGCAGTACTTCAAGCTGACCGGCAAGCCGACCAAGCACAAGGTCATCTCGCGGGCCGTCGCCTACCACGGCACCCCGCAGGGCGCCCTCTCCATCACCGGTCTGCCCGGGCTGAAGGCCCCCTTCGAGCCGCTGGTGCCCGGCGCGCACAAGGTGCCGAACACCAATATCTACCGCGCCCCGATCTTCGGTGACGACCCGGAGGCGTTCGGCCGCTGGGCCGCCGACCAGATCGAGCAGCAGATCCTCTTCGAGGGCCCGGACACCGTCGCCGCGGTCTTCCTGGAGCCGGTGCAGAACGCCGGCGGCTGCTTCCCGCCGCCGCCCGGCTACTTCCAGCGGGTCCGCGAGATCTGCGACCAGTACGACGTGCTGCTCGTCTCGGACGAGGTCATCTGCGCCTTCGGCCGGCTCGGCACCGTCTTCGCCTGCGACAAGTTCGGCTATGTGCCGGACATGATCACCTGCGCCAAGGGCATGACCTCGGGCTACTCCCCGATCGGCGCCTGCATCGTCTCCGACCGGCTCGCGGAGCCGTTCTACCGGGGCGACAACGTCTTCCTGCACGGCTACACCTTCGGCGGCCACCCGGTCTCCGCGGCGGTGGGCCTCGCCAACCTCGACATCTTCGAGAGCGAGAAGCTCAACCAGCATGTGCTGGACAACGAGGGGAACTTCCTCGCCACCCTGCAGAAGCTGCACGACCTGCCGATCGTCGGCGATGTGCGCGGCAACGGCTTCTTCTACGGCATCGAGCTGGTGAAGGACAAGACCACCAAGGAGTCGTTCGACGAGGAGGAGACGGAGCGGGTGCTGTACGGCTTCCTCTCCAAGGCCCTCTACGACAACGGCCTCTACTGCCGCGCCGACGACCGGGGCGACCCGGTGGTCCAGCTGGCGCCGCCGCTGATCTCGGACCAGTCGACGTTCGACGAGATCGAGCAGATCCTGCGCGCGACGCTCACGGAGGCGTGGACGAAGCTCTGAGGTCCTGGGGCATCCGGTCCCCGGAGCCCGGGACTTTACGGCTCCGGGGACCGGGGCTTCGCCTCCCCGGGGCGGATGCGGACGCGGGACCCGGGGCTTTACGGCTCCGGGGCCCGGGGCTTCGCCTGGCCGGGGCCGGTGCTCTGCGGACGCGGGGCCCGGGACTCTGCGGGCCCGGGGCCCGGTGGCTCCAAGGCCCGGAGGCCCTGCGGCTCCGGTGCCTCCCGGGCCCCGGGGCGCCCGGCCGGGCCCGGGCGCCCCGGGGCCGTACCGGTGGCCCGGGCCCGGTGACCCGAGCGAGACCGGGCGCCCCGGCCGTACTGGCGGCCCGGACCGTACCGATGGGGCCGCGACCGGCGCCAGGGCCGTGCCGGTGGCCGCTTCGCACCCCCGACCCCGGGCCGGACCTCTCCGGCCCGGGGTCCCGCGCGTCCGCCCCCGGGCGGTGCCCCGTACGGCGGACCGTTGCCGGTGCCCCGTACGGCAGTCCCCCCTCGCGGCGCTCCCGTTCGGCGGTCCGCTGCCGGTGGTTCCCGTACGACGGCCCCTTCCCCGGCTCTCTCGTCCACCGGCCCCGCGTGGCGGGCCGGTGCGACGGCGCGCGCGGGCGGACACCGAGCGGCGGCCGGTGCGGACCGGCCGTGCGGTCCTGCCACGGGCCGGCCGGACGCCTCCCGGCGGGGCACCCGAAATGACCATTAGTCCGATCGTAGGTTGATCGCGGCCCGGATCCTGCCCCATCCGAGTGAGTTGGGGGGATCCGGGCCGTGTGCTGTGCGTCCAGCCGCCACCGCACTCCCTACGGTGCCCAGTGACCGATCGGCCCCGCCTTCGTTCCCCCGTACGGGGGACACGGGGGACGAGACATCCGCTCCGATTCCGAGGTGTACGCCATGGTGGCCCCGCCGGACAACGACGTGCTCTGGGCACGTTCCCTGCACTACTCCCCGCACGGCTCCCCCGCCCTCGACGGGGTTTCGCTGGGCGTCCGCGAGGGCGAGATCCTCGCCGTGCAAGGCCCCCGGGGATGCGGCAAGACGACCCTGCTGCGCTGTCTCTCCGGCCAGCTCGTCCCGGAACGCGGCGAGATCTGGTTCGCCGGTGCCGAGGTCCACACCCTGAGCGCGCGCCGCCGGGAGCAGCTGCGCCGGGACCGGTTCGGCTGGATCGACCCGGCGGGCGCGCTCGTCCCCGAGCTCACCGTCTGGGAGAACGCCGCGCTGCCGCTGCTGCTGCGCGGCACCCCGCACCGCGCGGCACTGGCCGCCGCCACCGACTGGCTGGAGCGGCTGGACGTCGGCCCCTGCGCCCGGCAGCGACCGGGTGCCCTCTCCCCCGCCCAGCGGCAGCGGGTCGCCGCCGCCCGGGCCCTGATCTCCGTACCGACCGTGGTCTTCGCGGACGAGCCCACCGCCACCCTGCACCGTGCCGAGGGCGCCCAGATGCTGCGCACCCTGACCACGGCCGCCCGCTCGCACCGGATCACCGTCATCCTGGCCACCCATCAGCCCGAGGTGGCCGCCGTCGCGGACCGCACCATCGAGCTGCTCGACGGGCGGCGGGTGGGCTCCGGGCAGCTGGGCGACGAGACGGAGGAGGGCCGGGACGCGTGTTCGCTCTCCGTCTGATTCTCGGCACCCATCCGCTGGTTCTGCTGCGGCGGCTGCTGGTCGTCGTCGCCGCCACCGGGGTCGGTCTGCTGCTGCTCTGCGCGCTCGGGTACGCGGTCGCGCACCCCGGCCGGCCCTCGGCGTCACTGCCCCGGCTCCTCTGGTGCGCGCTGCCGCTGGCCGCCGCCGCGCACTTCGCGGTCGCCGTCGCCAGGGCCGACCCGGTCACCCGGCCCCGGGCCGGTCTCTCGGCCGTCGGGCTCGGCTCCGGCCGGCTGTCCGGACTGGCCACCGCCTGGACCGCCTTCTGCTGCACCGTCGGCTCGGCGCTGGCGCTGCTGGTCTACCTCCAGCTGCGGGGCGGGCCGGCCGGGCGGGCCGCCGGCGCTTCCGAGCTGCTGGCGCCCGGCCGGCAACTGCCGCTGCCGGCCGCGCTGACGCTGCTCGCCCTGCTCCCGGCGGTCGCCTCGGTGGCCGTCGCCGTGTCGCTGCGGTCGCCCCGTCGACCGGCCGGCCGGAGCGGGGCCAGGGCCGGCGGCACCGAGGAGGCGGCGGACGACGGGACCCCGCCGGCCGGGCTGCCCTGGGGCGTGGCGCTGCTCGGCGCCGGGCTCGCCGCCGGGGCCTACACGGCGCGCACCGGTGCGGCGCCCCCGCCGGCCGGTCCGGCCGGGTCGCTGGGCGTACTGGCCGGCTGGCTGCTGAGCGCGGCGGGGCTGGCGGTCGCGGGGCCCGGGCTGGCCCATCTGTGCGGGCGGCTCCTCCAGGCGGGGAGCCCCGGCCCGGCCCGGCTGCTGGCCGGGCGCGGGCTGATGGAGCAGGCGCGCCGGGTGGGCCGGCCGCTGGGCGTGGCGTGCGCGGTGGCGGCCGCCACGCTGGCCGCCGCCACGCTGTACGGCAGCTCGGGCGCGGTGTCGCTCGGCCCGATGACCGGGCTGGGGGCGGGGCTGGTGGTCGCCTGTACGGCCGCCACCCTGCTGACGGCCGCGCTGGAGACCCGGCGGGCGCGGCTGGACACCCGGGACGCACTCCTCGAACTGGGTGCCACGGCCGCCCTGCTGCGTACCGCCGTGGCGCTGCGGGCCCTGGTCCTGCTCGCCGTCTTCGCCCCGCTCACCTGGGCCGTGGCGGCCCTCACGGTCCTGCCGCTGACCCGCTGAAGCCGCTGACCGGCCGAGGCGCTGACCGGCCGGCCCGCCGGGCCGGGGTCCCTCGCGGGGTCCCGGCCACGGGCCCGACCGTGCGGGCCACCCCTGTCGGTCAGCCCAGCACCACGATCTCCTCGGGCGCGAACCGCACCCCGACCTCCGCGCCCTCCTCCGGCGCCTCGCGCAGCGGCCACTCGGCCTCCAGCGGCGGGGCGCCGGCGGCGTCGGGGCGGAGCCGTACCGCCACATGGTGGCCCCGGAAGACCCGCCCGGCGACCGTGCAGCGCAGCCCGCCGGCCCCCTCGGCCGGGCGCACTCCGGCCGGCCGCACCAGCAGGCGGCGGGCGCCCTCCGGTGAGCCGGCCGGCACGGGCAGCCTGCCCCAGGGGGTGTCGGCGGCGGTGCCGGTCACGGTGGCGGCCACCACATTGTCGAAGCCCAGGAAACGGGCGACGAACTCGTCCGCCGGGCGCCGCCACACCTCCAGCGGCGTACCGGTCTGGGCGATCCGGCCGTCCCGCATCACCACCACCCGGTCGGCCAGCGCGAACGCCTCGCCCTGGTCATGGGTGACCGCCAGCACCGTGGTGCCCAGCCGCCCGAAGAGCGCGCGCAGCTCGGTCACCAGCCGCTCCCGCAGCCCCCGGTCCAGCTGGCCGAACGGCTCGTCCAGCATCAGCAGCCGGGGGTTCGGGGCCAGTGCCCGGGCCAGCGCCACCCGCTGCTGCTCGCCGCCGGAGAGCGCGGCCACCGCCCGGCGCCCGGCGCCCGGCAGTCCGACCAGCTCCAGCAGTTCGGCCACCCGGGCGGCCCGTTCGGCCCGGCCGGCGCCCCGCACCCGGAGGCCGAAGTCCACGTTGCCGGCCACGTCCCGCTGCGGGAACAGCTGGTGGTCCTGGAACATCAGGCCGAGCCCGCGCCGGTGCGGCGGGACGCCCCGCTGGTCGGCGCCGGCCAGCAGCACCCGGCCCGTGTCCGGCGGCTGGAGCCCGGCCACCACCCGGAGCAGGGTGGACTTGCCGCTGCCGCTGGGCCCGAGCACACAGACGGTCTCGTGCGCGGCGACGGCGAGGTCCACCCCGTCCAGCGCGGCACGGCCGCCGAAGCGTACGGTCACCCCCTCCAGGGCGAGCAGCGCGCCCCCGGGCTCCCCGGAGCCCGGCGGTACGGCGGCAGAAGGAGACACAGCGGGCGGCATCCCGGAATCCGGATTCTCGGAATCCGGCACCTCACCCTCCGGCCTCTCCGAACCCGGCATCCCGGAATCCGGCTTCGCAGAACTCGGCATCTCAGAACTCTCCCGAGCGGTCGGTCCGCAGGCGTTCGAGCAGCAGCAGTGCCACCGCGCAGACCACCATGAGGATCGTGGACAGGGCCATCGCCTGGCCGTAGTTGAGTGCCCCGGGCCGGCCGAGCAGCCGGGCGACGGCCACCGGCAGGGTCGGGTTGTCGGGGCGGGCGATGAAGACGGTGGCGCCGAACTCGCCCAGCGACACCGCGAAGGCGAATCCGGCGGCCACCAGCACCGCCCGGCGCACCAGCGGCAGGTCCACCTCCCGCCAGACCCGCCACGGCGAGGCGCCCAGCACCGCGGCCGCCTCGCGCAGCCGGGTGTCCACCGCGCGCAGCACCGGCAGCATGACGCGCACCACGAAGGGCACGCCGACCAGCGCCTGGGCCAGCGGCACCAGGATCCAGGAGGAGCGCAGATCGAGCGGCGGCTCGTCCAGGGTGATGAGGAAGCCGAAGCCGACGGTGACGGCGGAGACCCCGAGCGGCAGCATCAGCAGCGCGTCGAGGCCCCGCACCAGCCGGCCGGCGTCCCGGCTGAGCGCGGCGGCCGCGCAGCCGCCGATCAGCAGGGCGATGGCGGTGGCGGCGAGGGCGTACTGGAGGGAGTTCCAGACCGTCTGGAGCGGCGGCACCAGGAAGGTCCCGCCGCTCGCCCCGGCGTCCTGGAGCGCCCGGTAGAAGGTGAGCGCCTCCGGCCCGCCGAAGGAGCGGGCCACCAGCACGGCCGGCGGCAGCAGAAGCAGCAGCGCGATGGAGGCCAGCACCGCGCCGAGCAGCGTCCACTGCCCGGCGCCGCGCGGCCGGCGGGCGGTGGTGGCCGGGTCGACCAGCCGCAGCGCGGTCTCCCGGCGCCGTACGGTCCAGGCGTGCACGGCGAGCACCGCGCCGACCGCCGCGAACTGCGTCAGGGTGAGCACCGCCGCCGTGGAGAGGTCCAGCAGCTGGGCGGTCTGCCGGTAGATCTCGGCCTCCAGGGTGGCGTACGCCGGGCCGCCGAGGATCTGCACGACACCGAAGGAGGTGTACGTGAAGAGGAAGACCATCAGCGCGGCGGCGGCCACGGCGGGGGCGAGCGCCGGCAGGGTCACCCGCCGCCAGGCGCCGAGGCGGGTGGCGCCCAGTACCCGGGCGGCCTCCTCCTGGCGCGGGTCGAGCTGCGCCCACAGCCCGCCCACGGTGCGGACCACCACCGCGTAGTTGAAGAAGACATGCGCCAGCAGGATCGCCCAGACGGTGGTGTCGAGGCGGACGCCCCAGAGCTCGTCCAGCAGCCCGCCGCGCCCGACCAGGGCGAGGAAGGCGGTGCCGACCACCACCGTGGGCAGCACGAAGGGCACGGTGACCACGGCCCGCAGCAGCCGCCGGCCCGGGAAGTCGAAGCGGGCCAGCACATAGGCGCCGGGCAGCGCCAGCAGCAGGGTGAGCGCGGTGGAGGCGAGCGCCTGCCAGGTGGTGAACCAGAGCACGTCCCGGATCTCCGGGCGCCCCAGTACCTCGGCCAGGCGACCGGGCCGCCAGGAGCCGCCGTCGTGGAAGCCGCGGCCCACGATGGCGGCCACCGGCCGGCCGAAGAACAGGGCGAAGAAGACCACCGGCGGGACCATGAGCCCGGCCCGGACGGCCGCGCGCCGGGCGCGCCCGGGGCGGCGGGCGGCGGTCCGGTCCGGCGGCGCGGGCGCCTCGGGGGTTACTTCAGGACGAGCGAGGACCACGTCTGGATCCACTGGTCGCGGTGGGCGGCGATCTTCTCCGGGGCGAGGGTGGCCGGGGCGTCGATCCTGGCCCCGTGCCGGGTGAAGAGCGCGGGCAGTGCGGCGTCCCCGGCGACCGGGTTGACGAACATCTGGAGCGGTACGTCCTCCTGGAACCGCTTGCCGATCAGGAAGTCGATCAGCGCCTTGCCGCCGGCCTCGTTCTTCGCGCCGGTGAGCAGCCCGGCGAACTCGGTCTGCCGGAAGCAGGTGCCGGTGGCGACGCCGGTGGGTGCCTCCTTGGGCTGCGGCTTGGCGTACAGCACCTCGACGGGCGGGCTGGAGGCGTACGAGACGACCAGCGGCCGGTCGCCCTTGGCCTGCTTGCCGCCGGCCGAGCCGGAGAACTCCTGGTTGTAGGCGAGCTCCCAGCTGTCCACGACCTTGACGCCGTTGGCCCGGAGCTTCTTCCAGTAGCCGGTCCAGCCGTCGTCGCCGTACGCCGCGGCGGTGCCGAGCAGGAAGCCGAGGCCGGGCGAGGACCGCTCGGGGTTCTCCGTGACGAGCAGGTCCTTGTAGGCGGGCTCGGCCAGGTCGTCGAAGGTGGCGGGCGGGGCGAGCTTCTTGTCGGCGAAGTACTTCTTGTCGTAGTTGACGCAGATGTCGCCGGTGTCGACCGGGGTGACCCGGTGCTTGCCCCGGTCGAGCTGGACGGCGGCCGGGATCCGGTCCAGGCCCTTGGCTTCGTACGGCTGGAAGAGCCCGTTGTCCAGGGCGCGGGAGAGCAGGGTGTTGTCGACGCCGAAGAACACGTCGCCCTGCGGGGCGCCCTTGGTGAGGATCGCCTTGTTGACGGCCTCGCCGGCGTCCCCGCTCTTGAGCACCTTGACGGTGTAGCCGGTGCGCCGGGTGAACTCCTTGAGCACCGCCGGGGAGGCGTTGAAGGAGTCATGGGTGACCAGGGTGACGGTCTTGGAGTCGCCGCCGCCGGACGCCTGGCCGGAGCCGCCTCCGCAGGCGGCGAGCGCGGTGACGCCGAGCGCGGCGGCGAGCGCGCCCGCCGCGAGCCGGACGGTCCGGGTCCTGGACGTACCGGTTCTGGCGGAATGGGGGGCGGGATGGGTGGTGGTCACTGAGATTCCTCCTGGGGGTGGCCAGGAAGAGACGCGGCCCCGCCCGGCCCCCGACGGGACCCGGGCAGGGCGCAACAGCTTGAGTACGACCGAACTTCCTACCCAGAATGACCTGGGCGAGGTTCAGAGGGTCTGCGGTCCGGTGACCGCACTCTCAGCGCTGTGGCGCTCCCCTGTCGGATGTATGGAGATGTATGGATCTGTACAGACCTGCAGGGATCTGTACGGATCCGTGAGTCGCTGCGTTCCGTGAATCGCTGTATCAGGTGTATCAGCGGCCTCGTACGGCCTCGTCGGGTGCGCCCCGCGCGCGCCGCCGGTCCGACCGGACCGGAGTGTCGCTCGGATCGCACACGCAGAGGTGTTCGAGGTCAGGCTACTCAGGCTACAAGGTCACCGGCCGGGGGCCGGCCGGCGGCCGGTCAGCGCTCGGAGGCGGCGAGCTGCCCGCAGGCGCCGTCGATCTCCTGGCCGCGGGTGTCGCGGACGGTGACCGGCACCCCGTGGGCGGCGATCGCGGCCACGAACGCCTTCTCGTCCTCAGGGCGGGAGGCGGTCCACTTGGAGCCGGGCGTGGGGTTGAGCGGGATCAGGTTGACGTGCACGCGCCTGCCCTTGAGCAGTCGGCCGAGCAGGTCGCCGCGCCAGGCCTGGTCGTTGATGTCGCGGATCAGCGCGTACTCGATGGAGACCCGGCGGCCGGACTTCTCGGCGTACTCCCAGGCGGAGTCCAGCACCTCGCGGACCTTCCAGCGGGTGTTGACCGGCACCAGGGTGTCGCGCAGCTCGTCGTCGGGGGCGTGCAGCGAGACGGCGAGCCGGCACTTGAAGCCCTCGTCGGCGAACCGGTGGATCGCCGGGACCAGGCCGACGGTGGAGACGGTGATGCCGCGCTGGGAGAGGCCGAGGCCGTCCGGCTCGGGGTCGGTGAGCCGGCGGATGGCGCCGACCACCCGCTTGTAGTTGGCCAGCGGCTCGCCCATGCCCATGAAGACGATGTTGGAGAGCCGGGCGGGGCCGCCCGGGACCTCGCCGTCGCGCAGCGCCCGCATGCCGTCGACGATCTGGTGGACGATCTCGGCGGTGGAGAGGTTGCGGTCCAGGCCGGCCTGGCCGGTGGCGCAGAACGGGCAGTTCATTCCGCAGCCGGCCTGCGAGGAGATGCACATGGTGACCCGGTCCGGGTAGCGCATCAGCACGGACTCGACGAGGGTGCCGTCGTGCAGCCGCCAGAGGGTCTTGCGGGTGGTGTCGTCGTCGCAGGAGATGTGCCGGACGACGCTCATCAGCTCGGGGAGGAGTTCCGCGGCGAGCTTCTCGCGGGAGGCGGCGGGGATGTCCGTCCACTGGGCCGGGTCGTGGGCGTAGCGGGCGAAGTAGTGCTGGGAGAGCTGCTTGGCGCGGAACGGCTTCTCGCCGATCGCGGCCACCGCCTCCTTGCGCTCGGCGGGCGAGAGGTCGGCGAGGTGCCGGGGCGGCTTCTTGACGCCCCGGGGGGCCACGAAGGTGAGTTCTCCCGGTGCGGGGCGTGCCATGGCTCTCGTACTCCTCAGTGGTGGACAGTCCGCGGTGGTGCGGTGGGTCGCGGCCGTGCTGGTCGCGCGTTCCGCCGCGGCCCCGGTGCCGCCCGGCGCCGGAGGCGGACGTACGGCGCGGACGGCGACAGCGGTACGGCCGCCGCGGGGCCGGTACGGCCGGTGGGCCGGCGGCGGTACGGGGGTCGGTGGCCACCCGCGCCCGGGAGCCCCACCGGTTCGCCCCCGGGGGTGCGGGGCGGGGCGTGGAACGGAAAAGGGCCCGCCACCCGGGGCGGCGAGCCCTTCCAGAGTAACCGGACCGGCGGCGGAGTCAGCCGCCGACGAACAGCACCAGCAGCAGCCAGACCACCGGGGCGGTCGGCAGCAGCGAGTCCAGCCGGTCCATGATGCCGCCGTGGCCGGGCAGCAGGGTGCCCATGTCCTTGATGCCCAGGTCCCGCTTGATCATGGATTCGCCCAGGTCACCGAGGGTGGCGCTGACCGAGACCGCGAGGCCGAGCAGCAGCCCCTGCCACCAGAGCCCGCCGTCGATCAGGAAGTGGGTGCAGAGCGCCCCGGCCGCCATGGCGAAGGTCACGGCGCCGAGCAGGCCCTCGCGGGTCTTCCCGGGGCTGATCCGGGGCGCCAGCTTGCGCTTGCCGAACCGCCAGCCCACCGCGTACGCCCCGGTGTCGCTGACCACGGTCAGCAGCAGGAACGTCAGCACCCGCCAGGGGCCGTCGCCGGCGGTGAGCATCATCGCCACGAAGGTCGCCAGGAACGGCACGTAGAAGGCGGCGAAGACCCCGGCGGTGACGTCCTTGAGGTAGCCGTCCGGCGGTTCGGTCATCCGCCAGACCAGCACCGCGAGCGCGGTGAGCGCCATGGCCACCCAGGCGCCCTCGGCCCCCCGGACGTAGCCGGCGACCACCATCGCCGCGCCGCCGACCGCCAGCGGCACCAGCGGGGCGCGGATGCCCTTGCGCTCGGACAGCCGGGAGGTCAGTTCCCAGAGCCCGACGACCACGGCGACGACGATCACGCCGACGAAGGCGGCCTTCCAGACGAACAGCGAGGCCAGGATCACCACGCCGAGACCGACGCCGACCCCTATGGCGGCCCGCAGGTCGCGGCCGGCCCGCTTCTTGCCGCCGGTCCCCGCACCGCCGGCCCCCGCACCACCGCTCCTGCCGTCCCCGGGCTGCGGGGACGGGGCGGGCTGCGGCGCCACCGGCGGCGGGCTGGGCATGGGCTCCTGCGGCATCTCGTCACGGAACAGGGGACCGCTCAGCCGAGCGGCCCCCCGATCGCGGTCGTCCTGGTCTCCGCCGGCGGGTGTGTCGGGCACGAGGGGCATGGGCCGAGTCTGCTGTGCGCCATGCCCGTCGAAGGCGGGACCCGCCGGGGCCACCGGGGCGGGCCCCGGCGGATACCCCTGGTCGGGCGGAC
This sequence comes from Streptomyces pyxinae, assembly GCF_024756275.1. Taxonomy (GTDB): domain Bacteria; phylum Actinomycetota; class Actinomycetes; order Streptomycetales; family Streptomycetaceae; genus Streptomyces; species Streptomyces pyxinae. Next base: position 101,707 of record NZ_JANUGQ010000009.1, read on the forward strand.
CCCACTGACCGCCCGTCGGCGGGGTCACCCGGGAGAAGTCGCTCATCAGACCTCGAGCAGCTCGGCTTCCTTGTGCTTGAGCAGCTCGTCCACCTGCGCCACGTACTTGGCGGTGGTGTCGTCGAGCTCCTTCTCCGCGCGGCGGCCCTCGTCCTCGCCGACCTCGCCGTCCTTGACGAACTTGTCGATGGTCTCCTTGGCCTTGCGGCGCACCGAGCGGATCGAGATCTTCGAGTCCTCGGCCTTGCCCTTGGCGACCTTGATGTACTCGCGGCGGCGCTCCTCGGTGAGCTCCGGGAAGACCACGCGGATGATGTTGCCGTCGTTGCTCGGGTTGACGCCGAGGTCCGAGTCGCGGATGGCCTGCTCGATGTTGCGCAGCGCGCTCTTGTCGAACGGGGTCACCACGGCCATGCGCGGCTCCGGCACCGAGAACGAGGCGAGCTGGTTGATCGGCGTCACGGCGCCGTAGTAGTCCGCCACGATCTTGTTGAACATCGCCGGGTGCGCACGCCCGGTGCGGATCGCGGCGAAGTCCTCCTTGGCGACCACGACGGCCTTCTCCATCTTCTCCTCGGCTTCGAGGAGGGTCTCTTCGATCACCACTAGCTCCTGCGTGTTGTGAAGTAGGCCCGCCTTGCTGAAGGGCCGCGGAACCTGCGTCGCGTCTTGTTCCTGCACGGTGTCCGACCGGCAGGGCTTTGTCCATCCCCTCCCGGAGCGCCCCGGGACGACCGGGGCGCGGGCCGGGGGGTCCGGCGGGGCGGGGCCCGTCCGCCCGCACGGCGGCGGCCGGGTCCCGGAGGATCAGGCCCTGGTGCCCTGGTCGCTCACGAGCGTGCCGATCTTCTCACCCTTGACCGCGCGGGCGATATTGCCCGCGGCGAGCAGTTCGAAGACGAGGATCGGCAGGTTGTTGTCACGGCAGAGCGTGATGGCGGTGGCGTCGGCGACCTTGAGGTCGCGGGAGAGCACCTCGCCGTACTCCAGGGCGTCGAACTTGACCGCGTCCGGGTTGGTCTTGGGGTCGGCGTCGTAGACCCCGTCCACCCCGTTCTTGCCCATCAGCAGCGCCTGGGCGTCGATCTCCAGGGCGCGCTGGGCGGCGGTGGTGTCGGTGGAGAAGTACGGCATGCCCATACCGGCGCCGAAGATCACGACGCGGCCCTTCTCCAGGTGCCGGACGGCGCGGAGCGGGATGTACGGCTCCGCGACCTGGCCCATGGTGATGGCGGTCTGGACGCGGGTCTCGATGCCCTCCTTCTCCAGGAAGTCCTGGAGGGCGAGGCAGTTCATCACGGTGCCCAGCATGCCCATGTAGTCCGAGCGGGCCCGGTCCATGCCGCGGACCTGGAGCTCGGCGCCGCGGAAGAAGTTGCCGCCGCCGATCACGACCGCGATCTCCGCGCCGGCGCGGACGACCGCCGCGATCTCCCGCGCGATGGCGTGCACGACGTCGGGGTCGACGCCGAGACCTCCGCCGCCGGAGAACGCCTCGCCGGACAGCTTCAGCATGAAGCGGCCGGACATCTTGCCCTGGTTGTCGTCGCCCTGTGCGGCGCCCTGATTCATGGAGATCTCCTCGTGCACATACGAAGAAGGCCATTGCCGGTGGGGTGGGTGTCCCTGCGGCAATGGCCTCCTCGTCAGATCTGCGGCTGTCCGGCGCGCGTGCGCGCGGGGCCCGCCCGGTCAACCCTAGCGGGCGCCCGCGTCGTTCGCGTACCGGCTCAGATGCCGACCTTGATGCGCGCGAAGCGCTTCAGGGTGACACCGGCCTCGTCCAGGATCTGCTGGACGGACTTCTTGTTGTCGAGCGCGTACGGCTGGCCGAGGAGGGTGACCTCCTTGAAGAAGCCGTTGACGCGACCCTCGACGATCTTCGGCAGGGCGGCCTCCGGCTTGCCCTCCGCGCGGGTGGTCTCCTCGGCGACGCGGCGCTCGGCCTCGACGACGTCGGCCGGGACGTCCTCGCGGGAGAGGTACTTCGGCGCGAAGGCGGCGATGTGCTGGGCCACGCCCTTGGCGACCTCGGCGTTCTCCTTGTCGAGCTCGACCAGGACACCGATCTGCGGGGGCAGGTCCGGCATGGTGCGGTGCATGTAGGCGGTGACGTGGCCGTCCGCGAACCGCTCGAAGCGGTCCAGCACGATCTTCTCGCCGAGGTTGGCGTTGGCCTCGTCCACGTACGCCTGGACGGTCTTGCCGGCCTCGATCTCGGAGGCGAGCAGGGCCGCGATGTCGGCGGGGGCGGTGGCGGCGACGTGCTGGGCCAGCGTGTTGGCGACGGCCTGGAACTTGTCACCCTTGGCGACGAAGTCCGTCTCGCACTTCAGCTCGACCAGGACACCGGAGGTGTTGTCGTCGGCGATCAGGGAGACGACGGCACCGTTCTCGGCGGAACGGCCCTCGCGCTTGGCGACGCCCTTCTGGCCCTTGACGCGGAGCAGCTCGACGGCCTTCTCGACGTTGCCCTCGGCCTCGTCCAGCGCCTTCTTGCAGTCCATCATGCCGGCGCCGGTGAGCTCGCGGAGCTTCTTGACGTCAGCGGCGGTGTAGTTCGCCATGATCTGTGAGTCTCTCTCGAAGTCTGGAAGATCTACGGGTGGACGGCGGGGGCTCCAGGAGCCCCCGCCGTCTCCTGCACGACCTGCGACCGGGAAGGTCAGGCCTGCTGCTCGGCGGCCGGAGCCTCGGCGGCGGGGGCCTCGGCAGCGGGGGCCTCGGTGGCCTCGGCCGGCTTCTCGGCCTCGGCGGCAGGCGCCTCGGCGTCGGCGGCCGGAGCCTCGTCCGCCTTCTTCTCGCCCTCGAGCAGGTCGCGCTCCCACTCGGCGAGCGGCTCGCCCGCGGCCTTCTCGCCCGGCTTCGAGTCACCGGTGGCGACGCCGGAACGGGCGATGAGGCCCTCGGCGACGGCGTCGGCGATCACACGGGTGAGCAGGGTGACGGAGCGGATGGCGTCGTCGTTGCCCGGGATCTTGTAGTCGACCTCGTCGGGGTCGCAGTTGGTGTCGAGGATCGCGACGACCGGGATGTGGAGCTTGCGCGCCTCACCGACGGCGATGTGCTCCTTCTTGGTGTCGACGATCCAGACGGCGCTGGGCACCTTCTGCATCTCGCGGATACCACCGAGGGTCTTCTCCAGCTTGGCCTTCTCGCGCGAGAGGACCAGGAGCTCCTTCTTGGTGAGGCCGGAGGCGGCCACGTCCTCGAAGTCGATCGCCTCAAGCTCCTTCAGACGCTGAAGGCGCTTGTAGACGGTGGAGAAGTTGGTGAGCATGCCGCCCAGCCAGCGCTGGTTGACGTAGGGCATGCCGACGCGGGTCGCCTGCTCGGCGATCGCCTCCTGCGCCTGCTTCTTGGTGCCCACGAACATGATGGAGCCGCCGTGCGCGACGGTCTCCTTGACGAACTCGTAGGCGCGGTCGATGTACGACAGCGACTGGAGCAGGTCGATGATGTAGATGCCGTTGCGCTCGGTGAAGATGAAGCGCTTCATCTTCGGGTTCCAGCGACGGGTCTGGTGACCGAAGTGGACGCCGCTCTCCAGCAGCTCCCGCATCGTGACGACGGCCATGGCCGTATCTCCTTGATTTCTCGGTTGTGTCCTGACGCCCCGGTCGCGCTGCTGCCACGAGGGACCGAAGAGCGCTGCCACGGCCGCCGGCCGGCTCTCGCCTGGCTTTCGACAGTGATGGCGGGGCGTGCGAAGTCGACCCGGTGACCCGGATCGCCAGAAGAAGTGTACGGGACCCGGACAGTGCCGGGTGACGGCGTTGTCCACAACCGACCGGTACTCCACAGATCCGGCCCATGATCACCGGCCCGCCCGCTTTCGCGGGAAGCTCCTCCCATGCACCGCATCACGCTCCTCCTGGCGCTCGCCGCCGCCCTCCCGGGCCTCGGCGCCCCCGCGTCCCCGCCGTCCCCCACCCCGGCTCCGGTTCCGGCTCGGACCCCGGCCTGGGTGCCGGCTCCGGCCCGGTCGATCCCGGCCCCCGCACCCGCGGAGGGGACACCCGGGGCACCCGACGGGCCGCCGTCCGGCGTCTGGCCGCTGGGGCCGCCGCGCCCGGCGGTGGTGTGGGGCTGGGAGCCGCCCGCCACTCCGTACGGGCCGGGGCACCGGGGTGTGGACCTGGCCGCCCCGCCGGGTGCCCCGGTATGGGCGGCGGCGGCCGGGCGGGTGACCTTCGCGGGCCCGGTCGGCGGTCGCGGGGCCCTGACCATCACCCTCGCGGCGACCGGCGACCCGCCCCTGCGCGTCACCTACGAGCCGGTCCGCCCCCTGGTGGCCCGGGACTCCCCGGTGGCGGCCGGGCAGCGGGTGGCGGTCACGGCCGCCGGGCGCTCGCACTGCGCCGGGACCTGCCTGCACTGGGGGCTGCGCCGGGGGGACCAGTACCTGAACCCGCTGTCGCTGCTGCCGCCGCACCTGCTGCGGGGCGCGCCGTCCCGGCTGCTGCCGCTGTGGGCGGCCGGGACCGTCCCGTGATCAGGCGGCGGGGCCCTGGCGGCGGGCCAGCAGATGGGCGTCGAGGAAGCCCCGCTCGGAGGCCGGGTCGTGGAGCAGCCTGGCGGACGTGACGAGCCCGGCCCCGGCCAGCGCCTCGGCGAACCGGTCCGCAGGCCAGCTGTAGGCGGGCGCCACCTTGTGGTCGAAGCGGACCGGCTCCGGTCCCCCGGTCGCGAAGAACGAGACCAGGAGGAGGCCCCCCGGCGCCAGGACACGCGCCTGCTCGGCGAGGAGCGCGGGCAGTTCGCCGGGCGGTGTGTGGATCGTCGAGTAATGGGCCAGCACTCCGCCGAGCGTGCCGTCCGCGACCGGCAGCGCCTCCATCCGCGCCTCGTCGAACCGCAACTCCGGATGGGCCCGCCGGGCGTGGTCGACCATGGCCGGGGAGAGGTCGAGCCCGAAGGCGTCCAGGCCCAGGTCGCGCAGCATGGCCGTCAGATGTCCGGGCCCGCATCCGACGTCGGCCGCCCGAGGGTTTCCCGTCCCGCGCACCAGTTCCGCGAAGGTGCCGACCATGGCCCGCGCGAACGGCCGCGTCTCCAGCCGGTCCGCGAAGAGCGACGCGTACAGCTCGACGACCCCGTCGTAGGCCGCCCTGGTCCGGTCCTGGTGCTCCACCACGGAGAGGACGCTAACAGCCGCCTCCGTACGGAGCCCTGCCACGGCCCCGCACCGCCGGCGGAGTGGCGGCGGCGGACGGGCAGTAGTGGCGACGGCGCCGGAGGAGTGGCGACGGCGGTGACGGTGGAGACGGTGGAGGAGGAGGAGGAGGTGGGTGGGAGGGGGCGGGGGGGCGGGGGGGGAGCCCCCCGGAAGGCCGGGACTGTGTGGAGAGGCGGGGCCTCGGGTCAGGTGCCCCGTACGCCGTGGAGCGCCATGGAGACCGCTGCCTCCGCGATGGCCGACGGGTCCTCCGCCGCGCCGAGCTCGATACGGCGGACCGCGGCGTCCACGACGCCCTGGAGGAACATGGCGGTCAGGCGCGGCTGGGGCTGGCCCAGGTCTCCGAGGGCTTCGACGATCATGGCGACCAGGCCGCCGTGGGCCGCGCGGATCTTCTCGCGTGCTCCGTCGTCCAGTTCGCTCGCGGAGATGGCGACGACGGCGCGGTGGCGCCGGTCGCCCACCAGGTCGAGCTGGCGGCGCACATACGCCTCGATCTTGCCCTCGGGGGTGTCGGCCCCCGCCATCGCAGCCTCCACCTCGGCCGCCCAGACCGGGAAGTCGACGGCGCAGAGCTCCTCCACGACGGCGCCGCGCGAGCGGAAGTACTCGTAGACGGAGGACCGGGCGAGGCCGGTGCGCTCGGCGAGGGCCGGGAAGGTCAGGGCGTCGGTCCCGCCTTCGGACAGGAGGGAGCGCGCGGCGTCCAGCAGGGCGGCGCGCTGCATGGTCCGGTGCTCGGCCACGGAGGCCGCTCGAATCCTGGGCACGGCTCCACTCTACGACCGCTCGTTCGACGTCAGCGCCCCACGTCGGCAAGCTTGGCCCTCAATTGGAGCACCGACTTGGTGTGGATCTGACTGACCCGGCTCTCGGTGACACCGAGCACATTGCCGATTTCCGCGAGGGTGAGGCCCTCGTAGTAGTAGAGGGTGACGACGGTCTTCTCGCGGTCCGGCAGGGTGTTGATGGCACGGGCGAGTAGGCGGCGCAACTCCCGGTCCTCGGCGACCTCGACGGGATTGTCCGCGGCGGTGTCCTCCAGGGTGTCCATGAGGCTCAGCCGGTCGCCGCCCTCGCCGCCGGCGTGCAGCAGCTCTTCCAGGGCGACGACGTTGGCCAGGGACAACTGGCTGAAGACGCCGTGGAGTTCCTCCAGGCCGATGCCCATTTCGGCGGCCACCTCGCCTTCCGAGGGGGTGCGCCTGAGCTGGGCCTCCAGGGTGGCGTAGGCGCGTTCCACGGCGCGGGCCTTCTGCCGTACGGAACGCGGGATCCAGTCGAGGGCGCGCAGTTCGTCGATCATCGCGCCCCGGATGCGGGTGATGGCGTAGGTCTCGAACTTGATCGAGCGGTCGATGTCGAACTTCTCGATGGCGTCGATGAGGCCGAAGACCCCGGAGGAGACGAAGTCGGCCTGCTCCACGTTGGAGGGGAGCCCCACGCTGACCCGGCCGGCGACGTATTTCACCAGGGGTGAGTAGTGCAGGATCAGCTGTTCCCGCAGCCGCTCGTCACCGGTGTCCTTGTACGACCGCCACAGCTCTTCGAGCGACGAGGGCGCGGGCGGCCGCACGGCGGCCCGGGCGGCAGGGGGCACCGCCCTGCGGTCGGACCCGGAGGTGTGCTGGGGCATGCGTCGCCTTGAGCCGTTCTGCTGTGGGGTGCGGGAAGCGGGCGGGGTGAGCCACGGGGCGGGCGCGGGACGGGACGGGGGCGCCGGTGAACACGGCGCGTGGAAGCGGTAATTCTGATGAGCGTAGCGTGACGAAGCTGTCGCTTTGCGCGAAGGACGCCCGATCGTGACGGACTCCGGGTGGGTCATCGGCCGCGTCTTCGAATGGGGCCGGCGGTGCGGGTGCCGGCGCTCCGGGGGCCGCCGGGGAGGCTGCGAGGGTCATCGGCATCACCTTTTCACCCGAATGCCCCAGGTCAAGCACCGCCTCGCCGGGCATTCGGACGGCGTGCGGCGCGGGGCGCCAGGGCCCACGCGGCTCCGTGTCGCTCGACATGGCCGAGGGAGTGGAGTTCGTACAGCCTGCCGAGTGTTTCGTCAACGCTGGTGCCGGCGGCGCGGGCGAGGTCGGTGACCGTGGCGGTGGTGCCGGGTGACGGCAGGGCGTCGAGCACCCGTGCGGCGGTCGGGGCGAGCAGGTCTCTGGGGAGCAGCGGGCCGCGCCGTCGGGGCGCGAGGTCGCCCATGTCTCCGACGTGTTCCGCGATCTCGGCCGCGTCGGTGACGAGGAGGGCGTCTCCACGCAGGAGTTCATGGACGCCGGCGGAGAGGCCGCTGGTGACGGGCCCGGGGACGCCCATGGTGAACCGGCCGAGCCGCTGGGCGTGCCGGGCGGTGACCAGGGAGCCGCTGCGGTATTCGGCCTCGACCACGACGGTCCCCCGGGTGAGGGCGGCGATGACCCGGTTGCGGAGGACGAACCGGCTGCGGGTGGGGTGGTCACCGGGCGGCAGTTCCGCGACGATCAGCCCTTGTTCCGCGATGCGTTCGACGAGCGCCGCGTGGCCGCGCGGGTAGGGGACGTCGACTCCGCAGGCCAGGACGGCGACGGTGGCCCCGCCGGCGGCGAGGGCACCACGGTGCGCGGCGCCGTCGATGCCGTAGGCCGCCCCGGAGACCACGACCCAGCCGCGTTCGGCGAGTCCGGTGGCGAGGCCGGCGGCCACATGGGCGCCGTAGGGAGTGCAGGCACGGGCGCCGACGAGGGCGACGGAACGGAGCGCCCAGTGGCGCAAGTCGGGTCCGCCGCGTACCCAGAGGCCGAGGGGGCGGGTGTCGCCCAGGTGGTCGAGCTGGCTGGGCCACTCCGGGTCGCCGGGGACGACGAAGCGTCCGCCGCAGGCGGCGACGGCGGCCAGGTCGGCCTCGGGGCGGGCTACCGCGGCGCGGGCCCGGAGCCCTTCGAGGCGGCGTGGGCTCACCCCGGCCAGTTCGGGGTCCTGGCCGGTCCGGGTGGTGAGCCGGGTGAGGAGTTCGACCGGTCCGAGTCGGCGGAGCCAGCGTCCGCCGTGCTCGTCGCCCGGTTCGAGGATCCGGGTGAGGGCGGCGCGGGCGTACCGCTCGTCGGTGGGCACGGCGGTCGGCCGGGTGGCCTCCCCGGCGACCGGGGCCGTCGCACCGGCCCTGCCGGGGCCGGTGGCCCCGGCGGGTACGGAGGTCCGGCCGGCCCCGGCGGTCACAGTGCTGCCGGGGGCCTGGGGGACATCGGGCTCCTGGGCGGTTCCGGGGGCCGGGGCGCTACCGGTCTCCCGGGTGGTACCGGTCTCGCAAGCGGTACTGGGGACCCGCGCGGCTCCGGGCGCCGGGGCAGTGTCGAGGACCGGAGCGGCGCCGGGCGCCGGGGCAGCGCCTGGTGGGGGTGCCTGATCGGTGTCGGCTCCGGGGAGGCCGAGGCCGACTGGATTCCGCCCTCCGGCCGGTCGCGGCGGGGCCGGGTGGTAGTGGGCGGCACCCCGGGCGCTCTCGGTGCTCTCCGGGGCCCGGATGATCGCGGCCCCGGTCCCGGCGCTGCTGGCCTCGGTGCTGCCGGCCCCCGCCCCGGTGCTCCCGGCCCCGGTGCTGCCGGTCCTGGCGCTGCTGGTCTCGGTGCTGCCGGCCCCGGCCCCGGCGCTGCTGGTCTCCGTACTGTTGGTCCCGGTGCCGGCGGTCTCGGTGCCGGCGGGCGGGTCGGCTGCTCCGGGGTGCCGGGTGCTCATCGGGCCTCCGTGGTGGCGAGGGGGACGCCGCGGGTGATGCCGGTGCGGAGCTCCAGGGCGAGGTGGATGTCCTGGACCTCGGGGCGGTCGCGTCCGGCGAGGTCGGCGAGGGTCCAGGCGGTCCGGAGGACGCGGTCCAGGCCCCGGGCGGTGAGCAGGCCTCGTTCGACGTCCCGTTCGGCGGCGGCCAGGGCACCGGGGGCGGCCTGCCAGCGGGTGCGCAGCTCATGGCCGGGCACCTCGCAGTTGACGGTCCAGGGGGTGGCGGCGAGCCGGGCGGCGGCCCGGGCGCGGGCTTCCTGGATCCGGGCGGCGACGGTGGCCGAGGTCTCGCCCCGGCCGCCCTGGCCCATGAGGTCGGCGCGGCTGACCGGCTGGACCTCGACGCGCAGGTCCACTCGGTCGAGCAGGGGCCCGGAGAGCCGCGCTTGGTAGCGGCGGATCTGTGAGGCGGGGCACTCGCAGCCGGCGCCGTGCAGGGTGTGCCGGCCGCAGGGGCAGGGGTTGGCGGCGAGCACCATGAGGAAGCGGGCGGGGAGGCGAACGACTCCGGCGCTGCGGGCGACGACGACATGGCCGGATTCCAGGGGCTGGCGGAGCGCGTCGAGGGCCTTGGCGGAGAACTCGGGCGCTTCGTCCAGAAAGAGCACGCCTCGGTGAGCGAGGGAGACGGCGCCGGGTCGGGGCAGGCCGTTGCCACCGCCGACCAGGGACTGCATGGTCGCGGAGTGGTGCGGCGCGCAGTAGGGCGGCCGGTGGACCAGGGGTTCGCCGGGTGGCAGGAGGCCGGCCACCGAGTGGACGGCGGTCACCTCCAGCGCCTCCTGCCGGGTCAGGGGCGGGAGCAGGCCGGGGAGCCGTTCGGCGAGCATGGTCTTGCCGGCTCCGGGCGGTCCGGAGAGCAGCAGGTGGTGGCCGCCGGCGGCGGCGACCTCCAGGGCGAGCCGGGCTCCGTGCTGGCCGGCCACGTCGGACAGGTCGGGTCCGTCGCCCGGGTCGGGGGCGAGTCCGGTGCCGACGCCGGCGCCGGGGACGAGCAGACCGGCCAGCATCGCGTCGGGCCGGCCCTCCTCGTCGGGTGGCTCATGGGGGACGGGTTCGTCGGCGAGGACGGCGATCAGCTGGCGCAGGGTGCGCACCCCGAGCACGGAGACGCCGGGTACCAGGGAGGCCTCTCCGGCGGTCTGCTCGGGCACGACGACCTGCTGGTATCCGGCCTCGGCGGCGGCGAGCACGGCGGGCAGCACGCCCCGCACCGGGCGGACCCGGCCGTCGAGACCGAGCTCTCCGATGAGGACGAGGTCGGCGATGGTCCGGGGGTCGATGCGCTCGGCCGCGCCCAGCACGGCGCAGGCCACCGCGAGGTCGAAGCCCGAGCCGCCCTTGGGGACGGAGGCGGGGCTCAGTCCGACGGTCAGCTTTTTCTGGGGCCACTCCGCTCCGGAGTTGACGATGGCGGCCCGGACCCGGTCGCGGCTCTCGACGAGGCTCTTGTCGGGCAGGCCGACCAGGGTGAAGGCCGCGACTCCGGGTTCGAGGTCGGCCTGGACCTCGACCACCACGCCTTCCACACCGACCAGGGCGACCGAGCAGGTGCGGGCGAATCCCATCAGGCCACCCCCCGCACGTGCTGCACCTCGGGAGCGCCGCGCCGGGGTAGCAGGACTCCGACGACGTCGATGCGCAGGCCTCCGGGCGGCGGGCCGCCGTGCCGGGCGAGCCAGCAGGCGGCGAGTTGTCTCAGCCGCTCGGTCTTGGCCGGGGTGACAGCGGCCAGGGGGTGCTGGAAGGCGCCCGTCCGGCGCGTCTTGACCTCGCACACGACGAGGGTGTCGCCGTCCCTGGCGACGATGTCGATCTCACCGGTCCGTCCGCATCGCCAGTTGCGTGCGAGCACCGTCATGCCGGCCTCGCCCAGCCGGCGCGCGGCCAGTCGTTCCCCGTATCGTCCCAGGGCGTCCGTCGTGGTCATCGGGCACCACCTCCGCCACCGACTGTGACGGAGGGCCGCGAAGCTTGTGGATCTTGGTGGACAACCGGCCGGTTGGGGACAACTTCGCCACCCGTGGCGGTGAATCGGCCCGTCCGGTGGCCCACCGTGAGCCACCGGTCGGGCGGCACTCACCGTCGCCGGCCCGGTGCGCGCCTGTCGCCTCGATACGCGGCCCGCCCCTGGGACCCGGCCCTGGAAGTCCTGGGCGTCAGCTGCCCGGGAGTTCGAGGTCGCTCTTGTTGAGCTCCTCGATGTTCACGTCCTTGAAGGTCAGTACGCGGACCTTCTTCACGAACCGGGCGGGACGGTACATGTCCCACACCCATGCGTCGGCCATGGACACTTCGAAGAAGACCTCGCCGTGCACCGAGTGCACCTGCATCTCGTAGTCGTTGGTGAGGTAGAAGCGCCGTTCGGTCTCGATCACATAGGTGAACAGCCCGACGACATCGCGGTACTCCCGGTAGAGCTTCAGCTCCATCTCGGTCTCGTACTTTTCGAGGTCCTCGGCGCTCATGGCATGTTCCCCTTCAGCCGTGCGTGCCCCCATTGTGCGCCAGCGAGCGGCGTGCCCCGGTCGCCCTCAGGCGTATTCCGGCGGCAGCACCACCGGCGTACGCGGAGGGCCCTCGACGAGCAGGGTGCGCAGCAGCTCGGCGAGTCGTGTCGGATACACCGTCTCACGCGTCGTGGAGACTTCGGCGGAGGTCCACCACCTCAGCCCCGCGACACTGCGCGACTCCAGCTCGGTGAGCCGGCCGGGGGCCACCTCCGTCCGGGTGGTGCGGGCCAGGTAGTACCACTCGTCCTGGTGCCAGCGCCGTCCGGCGAACGGAAACGAGCAGGTCCGCCGCCAGAGCAGCGGGCCGAGCCGGACACCGGTCAGGCCCGTCTCCTCGGCCAGTTCGCGCAGCGCCGCCTCCTCGCGGCTCTCGTCGCCCTCCAGACCGCCGCCGGGCGTGAACCACCAGGTGGTTCCCGGGTCGTCGGGCTCGTACCCGTGCATCAGCAGGATCCGGTCGTCCGGGTCGAGCAGTACCACCCGCGCCACCTTCCGCAGCGCTGTCCCGGAGGGCTCCCCGGAACCGGAGGGCTCCCCCGGCCCGGGAGGCCGCCTGGGCTCACAAGGCTCCTCCGGCCCGGAAGGCGCCATCGGCTCAGACACCGGCGGTCCGCTCGGCCAGGGCACCGGCCCGGGTGCGCCGCCGGGCCAGCGCACCGGCCACCGGCCCGTACGCCGCGCCCAGCAGGACGAGAACCGCTCCCGTCGCCACCGCGCCGGCCACGATCCGCACCGGGCCCGGCCGCGACACCCCGCCCGGCAGCGCGGCGAAGCCGTCGGGCCGCTCCACCGTGTCCAGACCGGTGAACGGCCAGGCGACCGCGTCCACCCGGGCCGTGACCGCCGAACGCGGCACCGAGCCCTGTTCCTGATCCTTCAGATGGATGCGGGAGTCCAGGGAGACCCAGCGCTGGTCGCCGAGGAGGAAGAGGTGTCCGTCGGGAACCGTGGCGGAGAAGTTCGTCGGCGACGCCTGTCCCGGGGAGGAGAGATACGGCTCGGGGACCGGCGTGCCGTTGACGGTGAGCCGGCCGCCGGTGCCACAGCAGGAGATCTTGTCGCCGCCGACGCCCACCACCCGCTTGACCATCGGGGTGTCACCCCAGAGCGTGTCCCGGAACACCACCACGTCACCGCGCCGCACCTCGGCGCCGTCGATCCGCTGGGCCAGGATCCGGTCGCCGGGACGGAGTGTGGGAACCATCGAATCGCTGGGCACGGTGTAGGGCCGGTAGACGACGGCTCCCCAGGCGAATCCGCCGAGGAAGAGGAGACAGCCCACGGCGACGGCCAGCCCCGACAGCACGGCGCCGGCCCGGCCGCGACCGCCGACCGGGTGTTGCGTACCACTCATACCAGCGCTCCCCGCCTCGGACCCCGACCTCCGGACGGCACCCTACCCGCGAGGCATTACCCGGCGGTACGCCTGGCAAGACACCGGACCGCCGCCCCGGCGGTGCGGGACGGCGGTCCGGTGCTGCGAAGGCCCGCGGCGGTCCGGTGCTGCGGAAGCCGGGGCCGCCGCCGGGCCGGGGCCCCGGCCACGGGTCCCCCGGCCGGTGTCAATCCCGTTCCGCGAGGCGCTTGCGGCGCCAGAGGACGAGCGGCAGCGCGCCGGCCAGGCCCAGCGCACCCGGGCCGGCCGCGGCGGCAGCGGCGGCGCTCAGCCCCTGCTGCGCGAAGGTGTCCGGCTCGGGCAGGGTGGCCCAGCGGGTGGCCGGCCAGGCGACCACGATCGCGCGCCCCACGACGTTCCCGTTCGGGACGGTGCCGTTGCCCTCCAGGTCCTGGTGGTACCGGGAGTCCAGGGAGTTCTGGCGGTTGTCGCCCATCACCCAGATCCGGCCCTCGGGCACCTTGATCGGGCCGAACGGCTGGTCGTCGCAGGGGGTGGAGCCGGGGTAGATGTACGAGGACTCCTCCAGCGGCTTGCCGTTGACGACGACCTTGCCGCCCTTCTTGCAGCTCACGGTGTCCCCGCCGACCGCGATGACCCGCTTGATCAGGTCCTTCTCGTCGGAGGAGGGCATCAGGCCGATCCAGCCCAGGAACCGCTGGAGCGGGTTGGGGTCGGGGGTCGGCTCGTTCTCCAGCCAGTGGCCCGGGTCGTTGAAGACGACGACCTCACCGCGCTGCGGCTCGGAGCCGAACCAGGGCGTCAGCTTGTCCACCAGCACCCGGTCCCCGCGCTGCAGGGTGTTCATCATCGAATCCGACGGGATGGAGAACGCCTGCACCAGGAAGGTCTTGATCAGCAGCGCGAGCACCAGCGCGATACCGATCAGCAGCGGAAGTTCCTTCCAGAACGACCGCTGTTTCTTGGCTCCGCGCCGCTCACCGTCCTCCGGCCCGTCCGTGGCCTCGGCGCCCTCGGCACCCTCTGCGCCCCCGGAGCCGTGGCCGCCACCCCGGTGGCCGCCGTCGCCGTGGCCGCCTGCGCCATGGGGGCCGTCCCCGGGGCCGCCGAAGCCCCCACCGCCATGGCCGCCGCCATGGCCGCCGGCTCCGGATCCACCGGGTCCGCCCGCGCCACCGGCGCCGTCCCCGGAGCCGTACGCGCCGGGGCCGTACGTACCGGCGTCGTACGCGCCGGCGTCGTAACCGGTGGTGTGTCCGCCCGCGCCGCCGGATGCGCGGCCGCCGTCAGCGGGGCCGGTCACGTCCACGAGGGGCTCGGGTGACGCGCCGGCGGAACCGGGAGACCGCCCGGCGAACCGCCCCGGCCTCTTCTCGGGCTCGTCTCGTCCGGATCGAGCGCCGACCGCCAAATCCCCCACATCCACTCCTCAGTCCGTACAACCGCCCGCCCCACATCAGGGGAAGGCCCACCACTCCCATAACGAGCGGGAGTTCCGCAGGGGTCGGGAGCCGGATCAATCCATTGGGATTCCGGGGGACCACACTATGCGACGCACCGCCCGCCACCGCCGCGCCGCCCGGTGGGTCCGGAGCCGGAGTTCCGGAGGTCCCGGCCGCTCCGGCGGGCGGGTCCGGCACCGAGCCGAAGGTGTCCCGCGCCTCCAGACCGCGCCAGTGGGCGAAGGGCCAGGCGATCACCACGGCCCGGCCCACCACCTGGTCCTCGGAGACCGTGCCCTGGTACTCCTCGTCCAGGTGGAAGCGCGAGTCGGCGGATCTCTCCCGGTGGTCGCCCATGACGAAGATCCGCCCGGGTGCCACCTTCACCTCGAAGGGAATGGTGGAGGGGACGTTGCCGGGGTGCAGATAGGGCTCGTCGAGGGGCGCGCCGTTGACGGTGACCCGGCCCGCCTTGTCGCAGCAGGCGACGGTGTCCCCGCCGACCGCGACCACCCGCTTGATCAGGTCCTGCTCGTCGTCGGAGGGGAGCAGGCCGATGGCGGCCAGTCCCTCCTTGATCTGCTTGACGCCGACCGGATCGTCCTTCTTCCGGGCGTTCTCCTGCTGGAGCCAGCCGCCGGGGTCCTGGAAGACGACGACGTCCCCGCGCTCCGGCTCGCCGCCGAACCACGGGGTCAGTTTGTCGACCAGCACCCGGTCGTCGACCCGGATGGTCTGCTCCATGGAGCCCGAGGGGATGACGAACGCCTGCACCAGAAAGGTCTTCAGGACCAGCGCGATCAGCAGGGCGACCGAGACCAGCAGCGGGATCTCCTTGATCGCCGAGCGCTGCCGGCGCCGCTTCACCTTGCGCGCCAGCCGCCGCCGTTCGGCACGTCCGGGCAGTGGCCGCCCGCCGTCGGTGGGCCGGGAGCCGGTGGGCAGCCGGGTGTCGGCCCGGTGACTGCCCTGTTTGCCGCGCCTACCCATGGGCGCCCCCGCCCCGCCCGGCCGCGCCGTGGCCCGGCCCGGTCCCGGGCTCCGGTACGCGGTCGAAGGCGGCGGTCGGTTCCGGCGCGGACCAGTGGCCGACCGGCCAGCCGATCCAGTCGACGCGGCCGATCACCCGCTCCACCGGGACCATGCCGCCGCCCGGGGAGCCCAGCAGGTCGCGGGAGTCGTGGGAGCGGTCGCGGTGGTCGCCCATCATCCAGAGGGTGCCGTCGGGTACGACGATGTCGAAGGCCACCCGGGAGGGGGCGTCCCCGGGGTGGACGTACGGCTCGGTCACCGGGGTGCCGTTCACCTCGATCCGGCCCGTCCGGTCGCAGCACGTGACCCGGTCGCCCCCCACTCCGACGACCCGTTTCACGAAGTGGGTCACGGGCGGCTCGGCGAGGCCGACGGCCGCGGCGGCGTCCCGGAGCAGTCCGGTGACCGGATTCCGCTCGGGCGGCTGCTGGATGAAGGAGTCTGTGCCGTCGAAGACCACCACGTCTCCTCGTGCGGGCCGGGAACCGGAACGGTATGCCACCTTGTTGACGAGAACCCGGTCCCCCACGTTCAGTGCCGGCTCCATGGAGCCGCTCGGGATCTGGAACGGCTGCACCAGGAAATGGCTGACGAGCAGCAGGGACACGGCACAGACGGCGCCGATGAGCCCGGCCCCGCGCCAGGAGCGCAGCGGCGGGAGGAAGCCGCCGGCCGCCCGGCGGCGGCCCTTCCGGCCCCCACGCTCACCGGTCGTACGGCTCATGGGCTCGCCCGGCTCCCGCCCCGCATGCTCACCCGCCGTACGGCTCACGGGCTCGTCCGGCGACCGGTCGCGGCCCCCGGCACCGTCCGGCTCCCGGCCCTCCGGGGAGCCACCCGCCGTACGGCTCGCGGGCCCGCCCGGCGACCGTTCCGGGGCTCCGGCACCGGAACGCACGGAGCGCGGCCGCTCCTCCGGTTCGGAGGGGCGGCCGCGCTCGGTGTGCTGTGCTTCGGTGTCCATCGGGGGAAGAGCCTATCCGGCCACCCGGTGAACCCGGTCGCGTGTGTGAGCCGGAGCTCAGTTGTCGCGCTTCTCCTTGACCTTGGCGGCCTTGCCGCGCAGCTCGCGGAGGTAGTACAGCTTGGCGCGACGGACGTCACCGCGGGTGATCAGCTCGATCTTCTCGAAGATCGGGCTGTGCACCGGGAAGGTGCGCTCGACGCCGACGGAGGCGGAGACCTTGCGGACCGTGAAGGTCTCGCGGACGCCCGCGCCCTGGCGGCGGATGACGACGCCCTTGAACTGCTGGATACGGGAGCGGTTGCCCTCGATCACGCGGACGTGGACGTTCACGGTGTCGCCGGGGCGGAACGCCGGGACGTCGGAGCGCAGCGAAGCGGCGTCGACGGAGTCGAGCAGGTGAGACATGATGTTCTGCTTCCTCGCCGATGCCACAGGTCATCGGCGGAATGTCGTGAGACGTAGGAGTGCCGTTCGCGTCGGACGGGCGTCGTGTCCCCCTGTGGCAGGGGCGCACGCCGGACGCACAGCAGCGGCCTATTCTTCCACGGCCCCCGGCCTGCGCCAAAATCGGCCGCCGGGCTCCGGGGCCCAGCCGAGCAGGGAGAGGATCTCCCGGTCCTTCTTGTCGAACGCCGCCGGCTCGCAGCGTTCGAGCAGATCGGGCCGGTTGCGGGCGGTGCGGCGCAGGGCCTCGTCCTTCCGCCAGCGGGCGATCTTCCCGTGGTGTCCGCTGAGCAGCACCTCCGGGATGTCCCGGCCGCGCCACTCGGGCGGCTTGGTGTAGACGGGGCCCTCCAGCAGATTGGCCATGGCGCCGGGGGCGAAGGAGTCGTCCCGGTGCGACTCGGCGTTGCCGAGGACACCGGGCAGCAGCCGCGCCACGGCCTCGGTGACGACCAGGACGGCCGCCTCGCCGCCGGCCAGGACGTAGTCGCCGATGGAGACCTCGTACACGGGCATCCGGGTGGCGTACTCGTCGATCACCCGGCGGTCGATGCCCTCGTAGCGGGCGGGGGTGAAGATCAGCCAGGGCCGCTCGGAGAGTTCGACGGCGAGTTCCTGGGTGAAGGGCCGCCCGCTGGGGGTGGGGACGACGAGTACGGGGTCGTGGGCGCCCGTCTCGTAACCGTCGGCGAGCAGGTCGTCGAGCGCCTCGCCCCAGGGGCCGGTCTTCATGACCATGCCCGGGCCGCCGCCGTACGGGGTGTCGTCCACGGTGTTGTGCCGGTCGTGGGTCCAGTCCCGCAGGTCGTGGACGTGCACGCCCAGCTGTCCACGGGCCCGGGCCTTGCCGACCAGCGAGACGTTCAGCGGTTCCAGGTACTCGGGGAAGATCGTGACGACGTCGAGGCGCATCAGCGAGCGCCCCCGCCGGTCCCGGGCTCCGTCCCCCGGTCCGTACCCGGGTCCGTCATCCGGCCCGTCCCTCGGTCCGTCTCCCGGTCTCCCGGGTCCGCGGCCGTGCTCCCGGTCCCGGCCGCACCCCCGGCCGCGTCCGTGCCGTCGCCCGCACCCGGGCGCTCGTCCGCGCCCCGGCCCTTGCCGGCGCCCTGGTCCTCGCCCGCGCCCCGGTCCTCGCCGGCGTCACCGTGCGGCTCCGTGTCCCGCGCGGAGGCGATCTCGGCGCGGTCGTCGATGAGACCGGGGGGCGGAGCGATCACCGCCTGCTGTGCGGACAGGTCGATGTCGGTGACGATCTCCTCGACGAACGGGATCAGCACCTCGCTCCCGTCCGGGCGCTCCACCACGAACAGGTCCTGGTAGGGCAGATGACTGATCTCGGTGATCCGTCCGACGACGGTGCCGTCGGCGAGCAGCACATCGAGGTCGACGAGCTGGTGGTCGTAGTACTCGTCGGGTTCCTCGGGCCGTTCCTCGGGGTCGACGTCCGCGATCAGCAGGGTGTTGCGCAGCGCCTCGGCGGCGTTGCGGTCGCGGACGCCCGCGAAGCGCAGCAGCAGCCGTCCGCTGTGCACCCGCCCGGTCTCGATGGTGAGCGGCCCCGCGGCGGCCGGATCCGTGGTGAGTACGGCGCCGGGGGCGAGCCGCAGCTCGGGCTCGTCCGTCCGGACCTCGACGGTGACTTCACCCTTGATGCCGTGGGCCCGGCCGACCCGGGCGACTACCAGCTGCACTGCTCTACCGCTCTCCTTCTCCGGAAACTGCCGGAACCAGCGAAACTTCCCACGGAACACCGGGACCGACGGGACCCGGGCCCGGATACGCCACGGGCCGGGGCGGGCCGCAGCCCTCCCCGGCCCGTGCCGGTGTTCAACGTGCTCAGCGGACGTGGTCCACGTCGACCAGGTCGACGCGGATTCCCCGACCGCCGAGGGCACCCACGACCGTGCGCAGGGCGCGTGCGGTGCGGCCGTTGCGGCCGATCACCTTGCCGAGGTCGTCGGGGTGCACCCGGACCTCCAGCACCCGCCCGCGGCGCAGGTCGCGCGAGGCGACCTGCACATCGTCGGGGTTGTCGACGATGCCCTTCACAAGGTGTTCGAGAGCCTCGTCGAGCATGCTCAGCCCTCGGTCGACTCGGTGGACGCGCCCTCGGCCTCGTCCGCCTTCTTGTCGGCCTTCTTGGCCTTCGGGGTG
Organism: Streptomyces pyxinae; assembly: GCF_024756275.1. Taxonomy (GTDB): domain Bacteria; phylum Actinomycetota; class Actinomycetes; order Streptomycetales; family Streptomycetaceae; genus Streptomyces; species Streptomyces pyxinae. The sequence continues at coordinate 120,548 of NZ_JANUGQ010000009.1, forward strand.
ATGGCCTCACCCTTGCTGTCGTCACCCTCGAGCGCCTTGGCGAAGGCGTCGAAGGAGGCACGCTTGTCCTCCTTGGTCGCCGGGGCCAGCAGCGGCTTCTCCGGGGCGGGCAGGCCCTTGGCCTTCTGCCAGTCGCCGGTGAGCTTCAGGATGGCGAGAACCGGCTCGGTCGGCTGGGCGCCGACGGACAGCCAGTACTGCGCGCGCTCCGAGTCGACCTCGATGCGCGAGGGGTTCTGCACCGGGTGGTACAGACCGATCTCCTCGATGGCCCGGCCGTCACGGCGGGTACGGGAGTCGGCGACGACGATGCGGTAGTGAGGCGAACGGATCTTGCCCAGACGCTTCAGCTTGATCTTGACTGCCACGGGTGTGGTGTCTCCTGGTCTTGACGTGGGTGGGCACAACGACATGCCACGTGGGGTTGTGGTACTCGCGTGCCCGATGGACGCGTCAGCCGGAGGAGAGAGGGGTCCTGTGCGACTGTCGAGTACAGCAGGCCATTGTGCCACACCGCGCGAGGTCACCCCGCCGCGCCCACCTTTTCCGGGATCCGGAACGGCTTGCCGCAGCCGCCGCACATGATGGGCGCCTGGGCGAGCACCGACGGGACGACCCGTACGTTGCGCCCGCAGTCGCAGACGGCCTTGACGCGCACACCGCCGCCGGACGAGCCGTGCCGGGCGGCCGGCCCCCGGAAGGAGCGCTTGGTGTCGGCGGCCGTCGCCACCGTGTGGGCCCGGAGGGCGCGGTGCAGCCGCTCCATCGTGGGGCGGTAGCGGCGCTTGGCCTCGGGGTTGAGTGTGACCAGGGAGAAGCCGCTGCTCGGGTGCGGCTCCTCGGAGTGGTCCAGGCCCATCTCCTCGGCGATCGCCAGAAATCTGCGGTTGTGGTAGCGGCCGGCGCGGGAGGTGTCGCGGACACCCCGGGCGGCGGCGATGCCGTGGACTGCCTCGTGGAGGAGTCGTTCGAAGGAGAGCTCGGCGCCACAGGCGGACGAGGACTCTCCGATCAGGGCTTCGGGCGCGGCGAGATCCGGCAGCTCGGGGTGGTGCCGCTGAATGTCGGCCCACGCCTGTGCCAGCTCTGCGGCGAGAACAGGTGGTGTCGTGCTCACGTCGTGACAACGAGCCGGGGCGGTATCGGGTTCCATTCCGGGGCATCCCAAATAATTTGCACGTACCAGTCAGTCGGTACAGTCGGCATGGTTCCGGGTCCGCGGCCGGTCCTTCGCGCCGCGTGCGGGATGTCCGCACGGCCCGCACCTGGGTGGTGCGTTCGGCGCGCGCGCCGAGCGCCCGCGAACCCTCACGTACGCCGGGAGGCGACGGGTTCCGGGCAGGGGAAAGCCCCGGCTGCGAGCCGCCGTCGGCGCACGGGGCGACAGTACCGCCGGGCGGCTCCGGCGCGCTGCCCGGACCGGCTGCCATGGCGGGATTCGCTCCGCGCCTCCACTATGGGAGATGTTCGCGCCGGGCCCACGGGAGACGCTGGTACGCGCCCGGGGGCGCACGACCGGGGCACGCAAGCATTCACTTCCCACCCCTGGACTTGGGGACGGATGCGGAGTTCCCTGGCTTACGGGGAGTGCGCGCGCGAACACGGGGGCTGTCCATCAGGGCTACAGACGCACAGGAGCAATTCTCGGCGGATTGGGGCGCTTTCGATGACACCTATGCTCGTCCGGCACCACCCCCTCCCTGGCTCGGTCCCTCCGGCGGACGGGCCCGGCCGCGCCCGCGACTGGGCGGAGATCCAGGAACGCATGCTGGTACCGCTCTACGAGGCGGTCTACCAGCATCTGGACGTCGGCACCGGTACGCGGCTCCTGGGCGTCGAATGCGGTTCGGGACTCGCCCTCCTGATGGCGGCGGCGCGCGGCGCGCAGGTCACCGGCGTGGACACCGACCACGCGCGGGTGGACCTGGCGCGCGAGCGGCTGCTCCCCGACTCCGGTGGCGCCGGGCGGCGCCGGGGCGGTACGCGGCTGCTGTACGGCGCCCCGGCCGACCTGGCGGAGGCCACCGACCCGGCCCGCCCGTACAACCTGGTCACCGCCTTCCAGCCGATCGGCTGCACACCCGGTGACTCCGAGGGGCTGGTCCCCGCCCTGGGGGCGGCCGTGCGCCAGGCCGAGCGGGGCAGCGCGGTGGTGCTGGCCGGCTGGGGGCCGCCGGAGCGATGCGCCACCTCGGCGGTGCTGCGGGTGGCGGGCCGGCTGACCGAGCGGCTGCGCACCGGGACGACCTGGCGGCCGGCGCTCCGGGACGACCTGGAGGAGGTGGCCGCCAGGGCGGGGCTGAAACCCGACGGTTCCGGGCGGGTGGCCTGCCCCTTCGGCTACGCGGACCTGGCCAGCGCGGTACGCGGGCTCTTCTCGACCGGGCTCTACGACGCGGCGATACGGGCGTCGGACCAGGCCACCGTGGAGAAGGAGGTCGTGGAGGCGCTGCATCCGCACATCCGGCCGGACGGCACGGTCTGGATGCCGAACGTCTTCCGCTATCTGGTCGCCCGCATCCCCTGACCCGGTCCGCCCCGCCCCGGTCCGGCCCCGGTCCGGTCCGGCATGACCGCCGGCCCGGCATGATCACCGGGCAAGGGGATGCCGACCCGGGGCGCACGGCCGGGGGCGCCCGTCCGGGTACGCGTCCCGGTGGCCCCCGCCCCGGCGCAGGCGTACGGCCCCGCACGCGGAACGGAGCCGTGCGGGCCGTACGGGCGATACCGCGACGCGCGAGGTATCGGCCCACCGACGGGTCGGCACATACGGCGATCGGCACATACGGCGGTCGGCACACGCGGCAGTCGGTACACACGGCGGCCGGCGCACCCCACAGTTCGGTGCATACGCCGCGAGGGGCGCCCATCCACCCGGACGGACACCCCTCGCCGTGCTCGCCGGGACGGGCCCGGCAGGGCCTCAGCCCATGAACTTCTTGAACTCCTCGGGCAGTTCGAAGTCCTGCCCCGGCTGACCCTCCGGCAGGCCGAAGGCGCCGCCCTGCTGGGCCTGCTCGCGGCGGGCGGCGGCCGCCTGCTCCTCGGCCTTCCGCTTCATCGGGTTGCCGCTCTTGCGCTTGCCCTTGGCCTGCTTCTGCTGCTTCTTCTGCCGGCCGGCGCCACCGCCCATGCCCGGCAGGCCGGGCATCCCGGGCATGCCGCCGCCCTGGGCCATCCGGGACATCATCTTGCGGGCGTCGAAGAACCGCTCGACCAGGTTCTTGACCGCGCTGACGTCCACCCCGGAGCCCCGGGCGATCCGGGCCCGGCGGGAGCCGTTGATGATCGTCGGGTCCTGGCGCTCGGCCGGCGTCATCGACTTGATGATGGCGGCCGTGCGGTCCACGTCCCGCTCGTCGATGCTGTTGATCTGCTCCTTCATCTGTGCCATGCCGGGCAGCATGCCGAGCAGCTTGGAGATGGAGCCCATCTTGCGGACCTGCTCCATCTGGGCGAGGAAGTCGTCCAGCGTGAAGTCCTTGCCCTTGCTGCTCGCCAGCTTGGAGGCCATCTTGGCGGCCTCTTCCTGGCTGAAGGTCTGCTCGGCCTTCTCGATGAGCGAGAGCACGTCGCCCATGCCGAGGATGCGGGACGCCATGCGGTCCGGGTGGAACGCGTCGAAGTCGTCCAGCTTCTCGCCGTTGGAGGCGAACATGATCTGGCGGCCGGTGACATGCGCGATGGAGAGCGCGGCACCGCCCCGGGCGTCGCCGTCGAGCTTGGAGAGGACCACGCCGTCGAAGCCGACGCCGTCGCGGAACGCCTCGGCGGTGTTGACGGCGTCCTGGCCGATCATGGCGTCCACGACGAAGAGGACCTCGTCGGGGCTGACCGCGTCCCGGATGTCGGCCGCCTGCCGCATCAGCTCCTGGTCGATGCCGAGCCGGCCGGCGGTGTCGACGATGACCACGTCGAACTGCTTGGTCCTGGCGTACTCGATGGAGTCCTTGGCGACCTGCACCGGGTCACCGACGCCGTTGCCGGGCTGCGGCGCGTAGACGCCGACGCCGGCCCGCTCGGCCACCACCGAGAGCTGGTTGACCGCGTTGGGGCGCTGGAGGTCACAGGCGACCAGGAGCGGCGCGTGGCCCTGGCCCTTGAGCCAGTGGCCGAGCTTTCCGGCGAGGGTGGTCTTACCGGCGCCCTGGAGGCCGGCGAGCATGATCACGGTCGGCGGGTTCTTGGCGAACCGGAGGCGGCGGGTCTCGCCGCCGAGGATGCCGACGAGCTCCTCGTCGACGATCTTGACGACCTGCTGGGCGGGGTTGAGGGCCTTCGAGACCTCGGCGCCGAGCGCCCGCTCCTTGATCTGCTTGATGAAGGCGCGGACGACGGGCAGCGCGACGTCGGCTTCCAGCAGCGCGATACGGATCTCGCGGGCGGTGGCGTCGATGTCCGCCTCGGACAGACGGCCCTTGCCCCGGAGGTTCTTGAATGTCGCTGCGAGGCGGTCGGAGAGGGTGTCGAACACGGCGGTCGCGGATCCTCGGGTGTAGGTGGCGGGCGGACAGTCGCCCACCAGGGTATCCGGACGGCCGGGATACGGATCCTCGCCCGTCCGAATCGGTTACGGACCCGGCCCCGGCCGGGCCGTGCGCGGGGCCGCGGGGACCCGGTCGAGTACCCCGGCGCACGGCGGCGCGCGGCGGGAGCGGAGGCGGGCGCACGGTGGCGCGCGCCCGTCCGGGCCGGCGCTCCGGGGCGGCGCTCCGGGGCGTGCCGGCCGGCGCTCCGGGGCGTGCCGGGTCGCCGTCACGGCCGGCCGGGTCACCCCTCCGTGAGCGCCCGCTCCAGGTCGCGGGCGACGGCGGCGGCCCGGTCGTCGTCCAGAGGGGCGCCGTCGGGCCGGGTGACGTACACGGTGTCCACCGCGTTGGCGCCCAGCGTGGAGACATGGGCGCTGCGCACCCGCACCCCGGCCGTCTCCAGGGCGCGGCCGACGCGGTGCAGCAGCCCGGGCGCGTCCTGGGCCCGGACCTCGATCACCGTCGCCCGGGCGGAGCCGGCCGGGGCCACCGTGACCCGGGGCGGCGGCGCCTGCCGTCCGCGCCGTCGCGGCTGGGCGGCCTCCCGCTCGGCCAGCCGGGACCCGATGTTCAGCGAGCCGTCCAGGGCGCGCAGCAGGTCGGCCCGGAGGCGCCCGGCCTCGGGCAGCGCCCCGTACTCCGCGGCCACCCGCCAGTTCAGTACGAGTACGGATCCGGCGCCGGCGCCCAGGTCGGCCGGCGGGTCCACGGCCCGCAGGTCGGCGGCGCGCACGGTGAGCCGGTGCAGGGCCAGCACCCCGGCGACGGCGGGCAGCGCCCGGCCGCTCGACCAGCGCCACCAGCAGCTCCGCCCCGACCGGCTCGGGCCCGTCCCCGGCGGCCCCGGCGCCCGGTCCACCGCCCGCGGCCCCGGTGCCGCCCGCGCCCGGAACACCGCCCCCGGCCGCGTCGCCGGCCGGTCCGTCGCCCGCGCCCCCGGCGTCCCCCTCCCCCGCCGCCTCCGGCCGGGCGCGCAGCAGCAGGACCGGTTCCCCGGTGCGTACGGCCTCCAGGGCGAGCCGTTCCTGTTCGGCGGTGGGCGCGGCCGGTTCGGGTGCGGCCGGGGCGTCACCCGCCAGCCGGGCGGCGACCCGGCCCACCAGGTCGGCGACGAGCGAGGCGCGCCAGGCCGACCAGGCGGCGGGGCCGGTGGCCAGGGCGTCCGCCTCGGTGAGGGCGTGCAGCAGCTCCAGGGTGTCGGGCGTGGAGACGGCGGCGGCGACGGTCTCCACGGTGGCGGGATCGTCCAGGTCACGGCGGGTGGCGGTCTCGACCAGCAGCAAGTGGTGACGGACCAGGGTGGCGAGGACGGCCGCGTCGCGCTGGTCGAAGCCGATCCGTACGGCGACGTCCCGGGCGATGGTCTCGCCGGCCACCGCGTGGTCGCCGGGCCAGCCCTTGCCCAGGTCGTGCAGGAGCGCGGCGACCAGCAGCAGGTCCGGGCGGTGCACCCGGCGGGTGAGGGCGGCGGCCCGGACGGCCGTCTCCACCAGGTGCCGGTCGACGGTCCAGGTGTGCACCGGGTTGCGCTGCGGCCGGCACCGCACCCGCTCCCAGTCCGGGATCAGCCGGCTGATCAGTCCCTCGGCCTCCAGTGCCTCCCAGACGGCGACGGTCGGTTCGCCCGCGCCGAGCAGGGTGACCAGTTCCTCGCGGGCCTCGGCGGGCCAGGGCACCGGCAGCGGCGGGGCGGCGGTGGCCAGCCGGCGGACCGCGTGCGGGGAGAGCGGCACACCGGACTGGGCGGCCGCGGCGGCGGCGCGCAGCGGCAGCACCGGGTCGCGTTCGGGCCGGGCGGTACGGGCGAGCACGGCCTCGCCGTCCATGTCCACCACGCCGTCGGCGAGCGGGGTGCGCGGCGGCTGCGGGGGCCCGCCGCCGAGCAGCGAGCGCAGCCGGGGCCGCCGGGCCCGGGAGCGGAGCACCCGGTGGACCTCGCGCCAGGTGAGGTCGGCGGCGTAGGAGAGGGTGCGGCCGGCCTCGTACACCTCGCGGAGCAGGCTGTCGCCGTCCAGCAGGCCGAGTTCCTTGGCGACCTGGTCCTGTTCCTGGAGGGCGAGCCGGTCGGTGGCCCGGCCGGTGACCAGGTGGAGGGCGTCCCGGGTGTCGAGCAGCCGGCGGCGGGCCTCGGCCAGCCCCTCGCGCGGGGCGTCGGCCAGCCAGGAGGCGGCGACGGCGCGGAGCGCGGTGGCGTCCCGCAACCCGCCGTGCGCCTCCTTGAGGTCGGGTTCCAGCAGGAAGCGCAGCTCCCCGGCGCGGGCGGCCCGCTCCTGGCAGAGTTCGTACAGCTCGGGCAGCCGCCGGGCGGCCTGGTTCCGCCAGTCGGCGAGGACCGCCGTGCGCAGACCGGCGACCAGGCCCCGGTCCCCGGCGACGGCCCGGGCGTCGAGCAGGCCCAGCTGGACCTTCAGGTCGTCGGCGGCGGCCTTCCGGGCCTCGGCGGGGGTGCGTACCGCGTGGTCCAGGTCGATGCCGAGGTCCCAGACCGGGTACCAGAGGCTGTCCGCGAGCGCGGCGAGGGTCCGGGGGTGCGCGCTGCCGTCGTGGAGCAGCACCAGGTCGAGGTCGCTGCGCGGGGAGAGTTCGCCGCGCCCGTAGCCGCCGACCGCCACCAGTGCCGTCCCGGGCACCCGCGCCACGGCCCGGGCGACGGCCGCGTCCGCACCGGAGACGGCCGCCGGCCCGGCGACCGTGCCCGCGTCCGTGCCGGAGACCCCCGCCGGACCGGTTTCCGCACCCGGGCCACCGGCACCGGAGCCGGCCGGGCCGCCCGCGCCGGAGCCGCCTGTCGCGGTACCGGATCCGGTACCACCCGCCCCGGTACCGGATCCGGTACCGCCCACCGCCGCGTCACCGGCCGCAGTGAAGAGCCCGGCGAGCCAGTCGTCGGTGAGCCGGGAGAGGGCCGCACGGCGTGGCGGGCCGGGCGGCGCTCCCTCTCTGAGCAGGCGCAGCCGGGCCGCCGGGTAACCGCCGGGGCCGGAATCCTCCGTCCGGGTGGTCCGCGTGTCCGCCGTCATCCTCGTCGCCCGGCCTCTCTCTCGTGCCCTAGCCCCGTGCACCCCCGTCACTTCCGGCCGCGTACCGCCCCGCATGGCGGTCCCCCGTCACTTCCGGCCGGTGCCCGACCCGCGTGGCGGTATCCCGTCACTTCCGACCGTGCCGTCCCGCATGGCGGCGCCACCGTCACTTCCGGCCGTGCCGACCCGCGTGGCGGCACACCCGGCGGCCACGGCCCCTCGACCGTTGCGGCTACAGCGCGTCGGGGCCGCGTTCGCCGGTGCGCACCCGGACGGCCGTGTCCACCGGGACGCTCCACACCTTGCCGTCACCGATCTTGCCGGTCCTGGCGGCCTTGACGACGACCTCGATGAGCTGTTCGGCGTCCTCGTCCTCGACCAGCACCTCGATCCGGATCTTGGGCACCAGGTCGACGGTGTACTCCGCGCCCCGGTAGACCTCGGTGTGGCCGCGCTGCCGGCCGTAGCCGCTGGCCTCGGTGACGGTCAGGCCCTGGATACCGAACGACTGGAGGGCCTCCTTGATCTCGTCCAGCCGGTGCGGCTTGACGACCGCGGTGATGAGCTTCATGCGTCCACCTTCTTGTTGGTGCCGGCCGCTGCGAGGGTGTGGCCCGGTCCGGGCGCGGTCTTCCGCGATCCGGTGCCGCCGCCCGCCCCGCTGAAGTCGTACGCGGTCTCCGCGTGCTCGGCCTGGTCGATGCCGGAGACCTCGACGTCCTCGGGCACGCGCATGCCCATGATCCGGTCGATGACGAAGGCGAGCAGGGCGGAGACGAGCAGCGAGTAGGCGAGGACCGCGAAGACACCGGTGGCCTGCTTGCCGAGCTGGGCGAGGCCGCCGCCGTAGAAGAGGCCCTTGGCGTCGGACTGGACGCCGCCGGTGGCGAAGAGGCCGACCAGCAGGGAGCCGGTGACGCCGCCGACCAGGTGAACGCCGATCACGTCGAGGGAGTCGTCGTAGCCGAATGTGTACTTGAGGCCGACGGCCATCGCGCAGAGCAGTCCGGCGACGGCGCCGATGGCGATGGCGCCGAGCGGGGAGCAGGAGCCGCCCGACGGCGTGATGGCGACCAGCCCGGCGACCGCTCCGGAGGCGGCGCCCAGGGTGGTGAAGGAGCCGTGGCGCAGCTTCTCGTACGCCAGCCAGGCGAGCATCGCGGCGGCGGTGGCGACCTGGGTGTTGAGGAACATCACCGCGCCGACGCCGTCGTCGTTGCCCAGCCAGGATCCGGCGTTGAAGCCGAACCAGCCGAACCAGAGCAGTCCGGCGCCGAGCATCACCAGCGGCAGGCTGTGCGGCCGCATCGGGTCCTTGCGGAAGCCGACGCGCTTGCCGATGACCAGGATCACGCCGAGCGCGGCGGCACCGGCGTTGATGTGGACGGCGGTGCCGCCGGCGAAGTCGATGACGCCCATCTCGAACAGCCAGCCGCCCGAGCCCCACACCCAGTGGGCGACCGGGAAGTAGACGGCGGTGACCCAGAGGGCGATGAAGAGCGCCCAGGCGGTGAACTTGACGCGGTCCGCGAGGGCGCCGCTGATCAGGGCGGGGGTGAGGATGGCGAACATCAGCTGGAAGACGGCGAAGACGTACACCGGGATGGTGTAGCCGTCCCAGAGCTGGGTCAGTCCGATCCCGCTGAGGCCCGCGTAGTCGGAGGACCAGCCGATGACCGAGCCGGCGTCCGCGCCGAAGGCGAGGCCGAAGCCGTAGAGCACCCAGAGGATCGTGACGATCCCGAGGCTGATGAAGCTCATCATCAGCATGTTGAGGGTGGACTTGACCCGGACCATGCCTCCGTAGAAGAAGGCGAGGGCCGGTGTCATCAGCATCACCAGGGCGGAGCAGATGAGCATGAATCCGGTGTTGGCGGCGGACAGCGCGGGCGCGTCCGCGGCCAGTGTCGTGATGCCTGGGGGCATCGGCGTCTCCTCGTCGTCGTACGGCCGGTGCGGGGCGTAGCCGGGTGGGGGTGCGCGGCTGGGGGGAGGGTGGCCGGTTATGACGCCCGAGGTTGGCGCAGTGCGGTTTCGGTCGACGCCCCCCGGTGTTTCGCCCGGGTGACGAAGGGGGTGGCCGTGTTACGTCACCGTGAACCACGGGGTCACAGGGATGTAACGGGCCCTCCCCGGTCCGGGGACACGGACCGGCCGCGACAACCACCCGGTTGACCTGGCACGGGGGAGCCGAGTCGGGCATCAGGGGCGGTTGTCGCGGCCGGGGTCTTGGGCCGGTCCGCGCCGGAGCGATCGGCCGGGGTCGGGGCGGCCGACGCGGGCGGGTGGGCGGTGGTACGGCGTCCCGCCGGGCCCGTCAGACGGCCTCCGCGGTCTCGGGGAGGTCCTGGGCGAGCCGGTCGCCGAGCGCGATCACCTCGGGTACGTCTCCGAAGTCGCGCGTGGCGGCGGCCACGGTCTTGCGGAGCCGGGTGTTGACCCGCTCGGAGCGGACCCGCCCGGCGACGTCCAGGGCCCGCCCGGCGAGGACGGCGGACTCTTCCGGCTCCTGTCTGAGCAGGTGGACGGTGGCCATGCCGACGAGGTTGAGGGCGTAGGAGCGCTGGTGCTCGTCGTCCCGGCCGAACAGCTCGACCGCCCGCTCCATCACCGGCTCCGCCAGCGAGGCGTACGTGGGGCTGCGGCCCGCCACATAGGCGAGGTCGCGGTAGGAGTGGGCGTTCTCGCCGTTCAGCTCGGCCTCGGAGAAGAACCGGATCCAGTCGGGCTCGGGGTCGCCCTCGGTGCCGGCGTCGACGAAGGTGTCCTCGGCCATCCGCACGGCCCGCTTGCACTTGCTGGGGTGCCCCATGTTGGCGTACGCCCGGGCCTCCATCGCATACAGCATGGCCTGGGTGCGGGCGGTGGCGCAGTCCCGGCTGCCGTACTGGGCGAGGTGGATCAGCTCCAGGGCGTCCTCGGGGCGGCCGAGGTGGATCATCTGGCGGCTCATGGACGAGAGGACGTACGAGCCGAGGGGCTTGTCGCCGGCCTCCTTGGCCGCGTGCAGGGCCAGCACGAAGTACTTCTGGGCGGTGGGCTGGAGGCCCACGTCGTAGCTCATCCAGCCGGCCAGCTGGGCCAGTTCGGCGGCGCAGCCGAAGAGCCGCCGGGAGGTGGCGGCGGGCTGGGGCTCCTGGAGCAGATCGGTGACCTCGTGGAGCTGTCCGACGACCGCCTTGCGGCGCAGCCCGCCGCCGCACTGGGCGTCCCAGTGGCGGAACATGGCGGTGGTGGCTTCCAGGAGTTCCAGCTCGGGCTCGGAGAGCCGGGAGGGCCGCCGCGCGCCGCCGGCCGGTTCGGAGTGGAGGGGTTCGGCCGGGAGGGCGGGGACCAGCCAGCGCTGCATCGGCTCGACGAGGGCGGGGCCGGCGGCGAGTGAGAGCGAGGTGCCGAGGAAGCCCCGGCGGGCCAGCATCAGATCGCTGCGGGAGAACTCGCTGAGCAGGGCGACGGTCTGCGGGCCGGCCCACGGCAGGTCGACCCCGGAGACCGAGGGCGACTGATGGGCGGTGCGCAGCCCCAGGTCCTCGACGGCCACCACGGTCCCGAAGCGCTCGGAGAAGAGCTCCGCGAGGATGCGCGGGATGGGTTCGCGCGGCTGCTCGCCGTCGAGCCAGCGCCGCACCCGGGAGGTGTCGGTGCTGATGTGATGCGCGCCCATCTGCCGCGCCCGGCGGTTGACTTGACGGGCGAGCTCGCCCTTGGACCAGCCGCTGCGCACGAAGTGCGAGCCCAATGGCTCGTTCGGGCGCTTACCGGCGGCCGTGCCGTCCGCCTCGCTGCCACCCACTGGAACGCCCCCATCCCGCTGGAGAGTCGGAAGTTCGTCCGCCGCGCCGGACCGGCCGCCGCGAACGGTGTGCGGACCGCCGCCGGACCGCCGCCGGCCGGGACCGTCCGTCCGGGGTCCGCGCCCCGGGCCTCGCGTCCCCCGGCCCCGCGAGTCCCGGCCCTGCGCATCCCGGCCCTGCGGACTCCGGGCTCGCGAGCCCTCCGGACAGGCTGTCGGCGTGCCCCCGGCATACCCACCGAACATGTGGTTACCCCGGGTCCCCTGCACCGAAAGTAATCCTACGATCACCCGTCCCGCGAGGCCGTCTCCGGAAACGCCACCATTCGCCACCCCTTCGAATGAACTCCTCCCCGGCCGAGCGCGATTGACTTGACGTGCGCTGTCCGGTCGGGGCCGTCCGGCGCCGCCCGGATCCGGCCGGACCGGCCGAGACCGGTCGGAGCGACGGGGCCCACCGGGCCCGGCGACCGGCCGACCGAAGCACGCGACGGCGCGAACGGGTCGCGCGCGCCGCTTCGCGCACTCGTGTGCGCCTCGCCCACCACCCGCACCACGACACGGAGTCATAAGAGAACTCCCTTTCGTAACCAGCCCGGGATTCACCCGTTGGAGGAGGTATGGGCTTCACGATCGGCACCACCCGCATCCGTGAGCTGCGACGCCACCGCGGCCGCGCCTCCGAGTGCCTCGCGGTGGCGGAATACACCGGGCTGTGGGGCTGGGCCGTGGTCCCCGGCGCCCGCGCCGCCTCCGGCGACTGCTCCTGCGGCTCCCCCTCCTGTACGGCTCCGGGGGCGCATCCGCTCGGCTTCGCCCCCGAGGTCCCGGCCGGCGCCACCCTCGCCACGGCCACCGCGATCTGGTCCCGGTGCCCCGGGGCGGCCCTGCTGCTCCCGGTGGGCCGGCACTTCGACGTGCTGGAAGTGGCGGAGACGGCCGGCCGCCGGGCGCTGGCGCGACTGGAGCGGATGGGGCTGCCGCTCGGCCCGGTCTGTGTGACCCCGACGGGGCGCGCCCGCTTCCTGGTGGCGCCGGGCGCGGCGGCCGAGCTGCCCCGGCTGCTCTACCGGATGGGCTGGGACGACGCCCGGCTGGACCTGCGGGGACTCGGCCCGGGGGCGTACATCACGGCACCGCCCTCGGACCTCGGCGGCCTGGGCCCGGTGCGCTGGCTGCGCCCGCCCGGCCTGGACGCGGGGGCCCCGCCCGAGGCGCGACTGCTGCTGGGCACCCTGGCGTACAGCTGCCACCGGTCGGCGGCCTGAGCCTCGCCGTCCGGCGGGGCACTCGCTCCGGGGCTCCGGCCCTCGCTCCCGGGGCTCCGGGATCCCGCCCGCCCGCCGGAAGTCCCGGGCCCCGGCCACCAGTGGCCGCGAGCGGCCCGGCGCGGTGCCGGGACGGTCCCGGACACGAGCGGCCCGGCGCGGTGCCGGAACCGAGCGGCCCGGGACCGCGCCGGAAGGATCCCGGCACGGCCCCGGAAAGACGAACGGCCGGGCGACGCCCCCGAGGGGGTGCCGCCCGGCCGTGGTGCGTGGTGCCGGACACCCGGGCCGCCGGACCGGGCACCCGGCCGGGCCGCCGGACCGGCCACTGAACCCGGCGCCGGACTGGACGAGCCGGCCGGACAGGACCGGACCGCCGCTGAATCCGGCACCGGGCCGGACGGGCAGGACCGGCCGGGTCCGGAGACCGGCCGGCCGGACGTCTCAGGCCGGGTCGCCGATCAGGGCGTCCACAAAGGCCTCCGGCTCGAACGGGGCCAGATCGTCCGGGCCCTCGCCGAGACCGATCAGCTTGACCGGCACGCCCAGCTCCCGCTGGACGGCGACCACGATGCCGCCCTTGGCCGTGCCGTCGAGCTTGGTCAGCACGATGCCGGTGATGTCCACGACCTCCGCGAACACCCGGGCCTGGGTCAGTCCGTTCTGGCCGGTGGTGGCGTCCAGCACCAGCAGCACCTCGTCCAGCGGGCCGTGCTTCTCGACCACCCGCTTGACCTTGCCCAGCTCGTCCATGAGACCGGTCTTGGTGTGCAGCCGGCCGGCCGTGTCGATGAGCACGACATCGGCGCCCTCCGCGATGCCCTCCTTGACCGCGTCGTACGCGATGGAGGCCGGGTCGCCGCCCTCCGGGCCGCGCACGGTGCGCGCGCCGACCCGCTCGCCCCACGTCTGGAGCTGGTCGGCCGCCGCCGCGCGGAAGGTGTCGGCGGCCCCGAGGACGACCGAGCGGCCGTCCGCGACCAGGACCCGGGCCAGCTTGCCGGTGGTGGTGGTCTTGCCGGTGCCGTTGACGCCGACGACCATGACGACGCCCGGGGTGTCCATGCCGCTCTCGGTCTTCACCGTGCGGTCCAGGTCGGGGCCGACCAGGGTGATCAGTTCCTCGCGGAGCAGGGTGCGCAGCTCGGCGGGGGTGCGGGTGCCCAGCACCCGGACCCGCTCCCGCAGCCGGTCCACCAGCTCCTGGGTGGGGGCGACACCGACATCGGCGATGAGGAGGGTCTCCTCGATCTCCTCCCAGGTGTCCTCGTCGAGGTGCTCGCGGGACAGCAGCGTGAGCAGCCCCTTGCCGAGCGAGTTCTGCGAGCGGGCGAGCCGGCCGCGCAGCCGGACCAGGCGGCCGGCGGTCGGCTCCGGGGTCTCGACGACCGGGATCGGCGGTTCCGCGACCACCGGGTCCTCGACGGCGGTCGGGGCCTCCACCACCTCCTCGGCCGTCGGAAGCCCGACCTCCTCGATGGTGCGGCGCGGTTCTTCCCGCGGTGTCTCCGCCTCCTCGCCGACACGTGGCTCGGCGGGCGGGGCGGTGATGGTCGGCGGGGCCGGCGGTGCCTCGGGCGGTGGCAGCTGCTTCTTCCGGCGGCTGCTGACCACGAGTCCGCTGATCGCGCCGACCGCGACCAGGGCGATGACTACAGCAAGGATGACGAATTCCATAACCCGACCAGTATCCCCCAGCGCCCCGGCCCGTCATCTGAGCCTTTTGGGGGGAATGTACGATGCCCTTTTGTCCTGTGCTTGCCACGGACTTGTCCTGTGCCGGCCGCCCTTCCCCGGGCCCCGGAGCCCCCCGTTACCGCGAGCCCGCCGGAGTTCCGTATGCCGCGCGTCCCCGAAGAGACCCACGCCCCGACAGACGCCCCGATATCCGATCCGACCGAAGGGGCGATGGAGACCCGCGGCCTCGAACCGGTGCCCGACGCCGAGCGGACGGGCCGCGTCCGGGAGCTGTTCCCGACCTGGGTGGCGGCGAACATCAGCGTGCTGCTGCTCACCATGGGCGCCGGTCTCGTCGTCTTCAACGGGCTGAACTTCTGGCAGGTCCTGGTCGTGGCGGTCGCCGCGCCGCTGCTCTCGTACGGGATCGTCGGCGTGATCTCGATCGCCGGCAAGCGGGGCGGCTCGCCGGGCATGGCGCTCTCCCGGGCGGTGTTCGGGCAGCGCGGCAATCTCTTCCCCGGGGCGCTGATCTGGGTGGCCCGCTGGGGCTGGGAGACCATCAACGCGGTGACCGGCGCGTATGCCGTCCTCACCGTGCTGGATCTGCTGTTCGGGGTGAAGAGCAGTACGCCGCTGATCGTGGTGACCCTGCTGCTCTTCGTGGCCTGCACCTTCCTGGTGTCGGGCCTGGGTATCAACGCGCTGCGGGTGTGCAGCACCTGGTCGACCTATCTCTTCGGCGCCTTCTCGGTGCTGGTGCTGGTCCATCTGGTGGCCACCGCCGACTGGTCGGCGGTCTTCGCCCGGCCGGCCGGTTCGACGGCCATGATGGTGGCGGGCATCGGCACCATCGCGGCGGGCGGCATCAGCTGGGTGCCGTCCGGCCCCGACTTCACCCGCTATCTGCCGCGTACCGCCTCGAACCGGGCGATGGTGGCGTCCACCGTCGGCGGCGCCGGGATCGTGGTGGTGCCCATGGTCCTGATGGGCGCGGTGATGGCGGTGGCCACACCGGACCTGGCGTCGGCGCAGGACCCGGTGTCGTTCATCGGGGAGCTGCTGCCGACCTGGATCTCGGTGCCGTATCTGCTGATCGCGCTGATCGGCATGCTGCTGATCAACTCCATGTCGATGTACTCGGCGGGCTTCACCGCCCAGACCCTGGGCATCTCGGTGCCGCGCGCCTGGGCGGTCAGCGTCAACGCGGTGATCTCGCTGATCTTCGGTTTTCTGCTGATGGTGGTGGCGACCAGCTTCATCGGCTCGTTCATCTCCTTCCTGACGCTGCTGGCGGTGGCCTTCTCCGCCTGGATCGGCGTCTTCGGCGTGGACATGCTGCGGCGGACCGACTACGACGGCGAGGCGCTGATGGACACCTCCCGCACCAGCGCCTACTGGTACCGGGGCGGTTTCGCCTGGCAGGCGATGACGGCCTGGGCGGTGGCGCTGGCGGTCGGGCTGCTCTTCACCAGGGTCGACTGGTTCAGCGGTCCGCTGGCCGGCTCCTGGATCGGCCGGAACGGCCTGGGCTGGCTGGTGACCATCGTGGGCGCGGCGGTGCTGTACGGCGTGCTGCCGCGCGGCGGGCGCCCCGCGGCCGGGCCGGCCGAGCCGGGCGCGGAAGCCCCGGCCGCCTCCCCGGCCCGCTGACCGCCGCCGGCCGCTCCCCCACCCGGTCCTGAGCGGCCGGACGCCGCGTACCCCGTCCGGGGCCGGAGTCGTACGGGCGGTGCCCGGCGGACCGCCCGGCACGGGCGCGGCCCGGCGGACCGGCCCCGGCCCGTACGTCCGTGCCGGGCCCGGCCGTGTGCGGCGGGCCCGGCACGTGCACCCCGTACACACGGAACTGCCCCGGCTCGGGATCGAGCCGGGGCAGTTCCGTTCGAGGAGCGGGGCAGCGGGGTATTAGCCCATCTCCTCCAACGCCTTGCCCTTGGTCTCCTTCACGAACTTGAGCACGAAGGGGATGGAGAGCGCGGCGAAGACCGCGTAGATGACGTACGTCCCGGAGAGGTTCCAGTCCGCCAGGGACGGGAAGCTCGCGGTGATCGCCCAGTTGGCGATCCACTGGGCGGAGGCGGCGACGCCGAGGGCGGCGGCGCGGATGCGGTTGGGGAAGATCTCGCCCAGCAGGACCCAGACCACCACGCCCCAGGAGAGGGCGAAGAAGAGCACGAAGACATGGGCCGCGATCAGCGCGACCACACCCTGGGCGTGGGGCAGCTGGCCGTCCACCAGGTCGGCGGAGAAGGCCCAGGCCTCGCAGGCGAGGGCGATCGCCATGCCGGCCGAGCCGATGAGGGCGAGCGGCTTGCGGCCGATCCGGTCGACCAGGACCATCGCGATCACGGTGCCGATGATGTTGATGATCGACGTGGTGAACGAGTAGAAGAACGAGCCGGCCGGGTCGATGCCGACGGACTGCCAGAGCGTCGCGGAGTAGTAGAAGGCGACGTTGATGCCGACGAGCTGCTGGAAGACCGAGAGCCCGATGCCGATCCAGACGATGGGGAGGAAGCCCGCCCCGCCGCCGAGCAGGTCCTTGAAGCTGGACTTGTGCTCGCGGCGCATCGCCGTCTCGATCTCGTGGACGCGGGCGTCCAGGTCGATGTCCCGGCCCTCGACCTCGGCGAGGACCTCCTTGGCCCGGTCCTTGCGGCCGACGGAGATCAGGAAGCGCGGGGACTCGGGGATCGCGAGGGAGAGCAGCCCGTAGAGCACGGCCGGGACGACCATCACCCCGAGCATCCACTGCCAGGCCTCCAGGCCGCCCAGCTTGCCGCGCTGGTCGCCGTCGGCCAGGTTGATGATGCCCCAGTTGACCAGCTGGGAGATGGCGATGCCGATCACGATGGCGGCCTGCTGGAAGGAGGCGAGCCGGCCGCGGTAGGCGGGCGGCGAGACCTCCGCGATGTACGCCGGGCCGATCACCGAGGCCATACCGATGGCGAAGCCGCCGATGACGCGCCAGACCGCGAGGTCCCAGAGTGCGAACGGCAGGGCCGAGCCGACGGCGCTGATGGTGAAGAGGACGGCGGCGATCTGCATGCAGCGGATGCGGCCGATGCGGTCCGCGATCCGGCCGGCGGTGGCGGCACCGATGGCGCAGCCGATCAGCGCGATGGCGATGACCTGGGCGAGGGTGCCGGAGCCGATCTCGTAGCGGCTCCGGATGGCCTCGACGGCGCCGTTGATCACGGAGCTGTCGTAGCCGAAGAGGAAGCCGCCCATCGCGGCGGCGGCCGTGATGAAGATGACATGCCCGAGGTGGTCGGGGTGGGCCTCGCGGGCTCCCGACGCCGGTGGCTGCGCGGTGCTGGTCACGTGTACTCCTGGGCCCGGCACCATCGCCGGGCATGGGGGGCGAGCCCTTCCAGTGGCGCACAACTTCCAGCCGCCCACCACTTGAAGGTAAATACAACGTTGCAGAGACTATGCCTTCAGATTTCGAAGTCAATAGTTGGCCTGAACTGATTCTTGATCCAGTCCCGAGGGGAGTTGCGTTCATGAGTTGAACTCAACTCCGAAGGGCGGGCACTCGGTGCCTCGGTGGGGATACCTCGCTCCCGTGGCCCGTCCGGGGCACCCTCGGCCCGCCCCGGCCGGCGCGCGGCGCACGGGGACGCCCGGCGGCGCGCATGATGCGCCCCCGGCGCGGGACACCCGCGTGATCACGCCAGGCTCCCGGTACCGGTTCCGGCCCGGACGTCGGCCCAGGGCCCGGCGCGGTCAGCGCAGGCGCTGGCTGATCACCTTGGAGACGCCGTCACCCTGCATGGACACGCCGTAGAGCGCGTCCGCGACCTCCATCGTCCGCTTCTGGTGGGTGATCACGATCAGCTGGGAGCTCTCCTGGAGCTCGCGCATGATCCGGATCAGCCGCTGGAGGTTGGTGTCGTCCAGCGCAGCCTCGACCTCGTCCATCACATAGAACGGACTGGGCCGGGCCTTGAAGATCGACACCAGGATGGCGACAGCGGTGAGCGAGCGTTCACCGCCCGAGAGCAGCGACAGCCGCTTGACCTTCTTCCCCGGGGGACGGGCCTCGACCTCGATGCCGGTGGTCAGCATGTTGCCGGGGTCGGTGAGCACGAGCCGTCCCTCGCCGCCCGGGAAGAGCCGCGAGAACACGCCCTGGAACTCACGGGCGGTGTCCCGGAACGCCTCCGTGAAGACCTGCTCGACCCGCTGGTCCACCTCCTTCACCACCTGAAGGAGGTCGGCCCGTGTCTTCTTCAGGTCTTCGAGCTGCTCGGAGAGGAACTGGTGACGCTCCTCCAGCGCCGCGAACTCCTCCAGCGCCAGCGGATTCACCTTCCCGAGCCGTTGGTACGCCCGTTCGGCCGACGAGAGCCGTCTCTCCTGTTCCGCGCGGACGAAACGCACCGGCTGGTTGCGGGGGTGCGCCGGGTCCTCCGGCAGTTCCTCGCCCTCGGCGGGCGGCGCGGGCGGTACGGGCTGGTCGGGACCGTACTCGGCGATCAGCGCGGCCGGTTCGACGCCCAGTTCCTCCAGCGCCCTGGTCTCCAACTGCTCGATGCGCAACCGCTTCTCGGCCCCGAGCACCTCACCCCGGTGCACCGAGTCGGTGAGCTTGTCCAGCTCCGCCTTGAGCTCCCGGCCGGCCGCCCGGGCGGCGGTCAGCTCCTGGTCGCGCACCGCCCGGGCGGCCTCGGCGGCCGTCCGCTCCGTCTCGGCCCGGGCGGTGGACACCTCGACATGGGCGAGCAGTTGCCGGGCGCCGGCGGCCACCGCGCGGGCCGTCGCCGCCTCGTGGCGCAGCCGGGCGCGCCGCTGTTCGGCCCGGGCGCGGGCCTCGCGTTCGGCCCGGGCCCCCCGGTCCAGCGCGTCGGCCCGGCCGGCCAGTGCCTTCACCCGTTCCTCGTGGGTACGGGCCTGGAGCCGGGCCTCCATCTCGGTCTGCCGGGCGTTGGCCCCGTCGGCGGCGAGCCGGTCGCGCACCGTGGTGTCGGGCTCCTCCTCGGCCGGGGTCTCCTCGGCGGCCAGCAGCCGGGCGGCCAGTTCCTCCGCCTCCTCGGCCGCCCGGTCCAGCGCCTCCTGGGCCCGGTCGGCGGCGGCCGCCGCGCGCTCGGCCTCCCCGGCGGCACCCCGGGCCTGCCCGGAGAGCCGGCCGAGCGCCTGGCCGACCGCGGACTGCTCCCGGTCGGCCGCCCGGCACCGCTGCTCCAGCTCCTCGGCCCGGGCGGCGGCGGCCCGGTGCCGTTCGGCGGCCTCGTCCTGCCGGGCGGCCAGTTCCTCGCACCGTACGGTCAGCGCGGCCAGCTCCTCGGCGGCCTCGTCGACGGACGCCCGGACCTCCAGCAGGCTGGGCGCCCCGGCCGAGCCGCCCTGCGCCAGGTGGCTGCCGAGCAGGTCCCCCTCGGCGGTGACGGCGACCAGTTCCGGGCGCTCCTCCACCAGTTCCCGGGCCTCGGTGAGTCCGGGGACGACCACGACGTCCCGCAGCAGCCGCCGGACGGCCGGCAGCAGCCCGGCCGGACCGCGCACCAGCCCGGCCGCCCGGACCGCTCCGGGCTCCTGCCCTCCGGCCGGGTCGGCCGGTCCGACAGCCGGTACGGCTCCAGCCTCGTCGTCGTACGGGCCGGCCAGCAGCAGCACGGCGCGGCCGGCGTCCTGTTTGCGCAGCAGCGCCAGTGCCTCGGCCGCCGTCGCCGGGTCCCGCACCGCCACGGCGTCGGCGGCGGCGCCCAGGGCCGCGGCGACCGGCGCCTCGTACCCGGGGGTGACGGTGAGCAGCCCGGCGGCCGGGCCGAGCACCCCGGGCAGTTCCGCGCCCGCCGCCAGCAGCGCCGCCGTACCGTCCTTCCGGCGCAGTCCCAGGGCCAGGGCGTCGTGGCGGGCCCGGGTGGCGGCGCGTTCCCGGTCGGCGGCGGTGGCGGCCTCCCGCGCCCCGGTCAGCGCGGCCTCCGCGTCCCGCAGTTCCTTGCGGGCCGCCTCGTGGGACCCGGCCAGCTCGGTGCCGGCCGCCTCGGCTCCGTCGGCCTCGGCCCGCAGCCGCTCGTACTCCTCCTGAGCGGCGGCGGCCCGCTCCCGCGCCTCGTCGCTGGCCTCGGTGAGGCGCTCGATCTCGGCCCGGGCGGCGGCGGCCCGGGAGCGGGCGGCACCCGCCTGGGCGGAGAGCCGGGCCAGCCCCTCGCGCCGGTCGGCCAGGGCGCGGGCGGCGTCCCGGAGCCGGCGCTCCTCGGCGGCGAGCGCCCGTTCCAGTTCGGCGCGGTGCGCGACGGTGTCCTCCAGGGCGCGTTCGGCCGCCTCCAGCGCGGCGGTCAGCTCCGCCTCCTGCTCCCGGACGCGCGCGGCCTCCCGCTCCATGTCCTCCGGGTCGCGGCCCCGGCGCTCCTCGGGCGGCGCGGCGGTGGCGCTGGTGACCCGGGCGTCGGCCAGCGAGACGGTGCCGCGCACCCGCTCGGCCAGCCGGGCCAGTTCATTGGCGGTCTCCTGGGCGCTCCGGAGCCGGGGCGCGAGCCGCCGGACCTCCTCCTCCAGCTCCGCCTCCCGGGCCAGCGCCTCCCGCAGGCGGGCCTCGGCGCGGTCCTTGCGCTCCTTGAGTGCGGCCTCGTCGGCGAGTTCGGCGTCGAGCGCGGCCCGGAGGCGTACCAGGTCGTCGGCGAGCAGCCGCAGCCGGGCGTCCCGCAGATCGGCCTGGATGACGGCGGCCCGGCGGGCGACGGCGGCCTGCCGGCCGAGCGGCTTGAGCTGGCGGCGCAGTTCGGTGGTCAGGTCCTGGACCCTGGCGAGGTTGGCCTGCATCGCGTCGAGCTTCCGGAGCGCCTTCTCCTTGCGCTTGCGGTGCTTGAGGACGCCGGCCGCCTCCTCGATGAAGGCACGGCGGCCCATCGGGTCGGCGTGCAGCACGGAGTCGAGCCGGCCCTGTCCGACGATCACATGCATCTCGCGGCCGATGCCGGAGTCGGAGAGCAGTTCCTGCACATCGAGCAGCCGGCAGGTGTCGCCGTTGATCTGGTACTCGCTGCCGCCGTTGCGGAACATGGTCCGGGTGATAGTGACTTCGGCGTAGTCGATGGGCAGCGCGCCGTCGGAGTTGTCGATGGTGAGGGAGACCTCGGCGCGGCCGAGCGGCGGGCGCCCGCCGGCGCCCGCGAAGATCACGTCCTCCATCTTGCCGCCGCGCAGCGACTTGGCGCCCTGCTCGCCCATGACCCAGGAGAGCGCGTCCACCACATTGGACTTGCCCGAGCCGTTCGGCCCCACGACGCAGGTGATGCCCGGTTCGAACCGGAGGGTGGTGGCCGAGGCGAACGACTTGAAACCGCGGAGGGTCAGGGCCTTGAGGTGCACGCCCGCCGACTCTACCGGGCGGCCTCCGTTTGGCCCTGTTACCCGGAGGGCAGATCTGACCGTGAACGGAAGGGGGGCGGCGAGTGACGGATGGGGCACGGTTCAGCACCGGGCCGACCGGGACACCGGTGGCACCCGCGCCCGCGGCTCCCTCCGGACCGGTGACGGCAGCGGTCGGCGGAAGGGACGGGCGCGGCGGGCGTCCGGGGCAGCCGCGGAGGAGCGGCAAGGCCCGGAGAAGCCGCAGAGGATTCCGAGCGGACATCGGAAAAGACGGAGAAAAG
Source organism: Streptomyces pyxinae (assembly GCF_024756275.1). Taxonomy (GTDB): domain Bacteria; phylum Actinomycetota; class Actinomycetes; order Streptomycetales; family Streptomycetaceae; genus Streptomyces; species Streptomyces pyxinae. The sequence goes on from NZ_JANUGQ010000009.1 coordinate 142,439, forward strand.
ACAGAAGGGACGCCGTTCGGCGTCCCTTGCATATCTCGCGAGAGTGTTTCTCACCGTGCCCCGGCTGCGCCGGCGGGGTCAGGTGAGCGCAGGCTCCGCCTTGGGTACGTCGATGTCGATGCCGTTGAGCAGCGACTCGCTCCGAGCGGCGGCGTTCAGCGCGTCATTCTCCGACTGGATTCGTACCAGCTCGGACTCCAGGTCCTGGACGCGCTGCTGAAGCCGTCGCATCTCGGCGAGGAGTCGCGGGTCGGAACCGCCGACGTAACCGAGAAGCGCCTTTGCCATGACTGATGGTCCTCCACACTGAGTGACCGACCGATGCGGTTGTGGTCGTGAGGGATCCGCACCCGCGATGCCCGGTGGGCCGAGGTGAAACCGCTGTTCTTGTCACCGGACAGCAGGGGTGCGCGGGGCTTTCAGCGTCTCACCAAAAAGTTTGACGGTCAACACGATCACGCCGCGCATCGCCGGGCAACCGGGGGGTTTGCGGACCGTCGTCCCGACGGCCCCACCTCGCGCGCGGCACCCGTGAGCGGTAAGGGCCCGACCTGCCGGCCGGGTACTCATCTGTTCACTCGCTGCCGCGCAGCCTGGCACGGCGACCCGTTTCTTGGCAACCACCAGGTCTTCTTCGCTTCGCCCGCCGGTCGCCTCCGGTCGCCCGCGCCCGCCGCCCCGATCACCCGGCGCCACCGCCCCGGTCGTACGCGGACGGCCGCGAGCGGCACCCCGGGGCGCCGCGCTCCGGCCGGCGGGGCCCGCGCATGTGGCGCGAATCACCCGATCACCGGCGATCCGCCCGGCCCCACGGTGGCCCGCCCCGGGCGCCGGGGCCGGCCGGGCACCGGGGGTCGGCGGGATCAGCCGGGCCCAGCGGGGTCAACCGGTCACCGGATCGATGAGTCAACGGATCAAGGGGCCAGTGGACCGGCCGATCAACGGGTGACGAAGCCGTCGTAGCCACCGCGCGGGGCGTCCCAGATCTCGGTGACGCCGTCGACCCGGCCCGGGGTGTCCTCGGAGCGAAGCCACTCCAGCAAACGGTGGCAATTCTCACTCGGCCCCTCGGCCACCACCTGCACCCTGCCGTCCTCAAGATTCAGGGCGAAGCCGGTCAGACCGCCGATCTCCAAAGCGTTTGCCCTGGTGAACCAGCGGAAGCCCACTCCCTGTACTCGGCCGCGCACCCAGGCGACGAGTCGTGCGTCTGCGTTCATGGCTGCACGCTAACCGGCCAATGTCTTCCGGCACACGTCGCCCTCGCGCCTCATGGCGTACAGTCCCGACGCAATGAGGCTCACCCGTTCGGGGGAGCGCAGAGAGGCCGCGCCGACCCGCGGACGTACCGGTGCGGACGGGGTGTCCCCGGCACCGGCGGCCGTGGGACCCGCAGGTCTCACCAGTACCAGGAAGCAGGAAGGCAGAGCAGATGGGACGCCATCGCCGCTCCGGCGCCGCCCCCGCCGACGCGCACCCGGCAGGTTCGCACGGCGGCGGTACGCTCCGGAGGAAGAAGCCGGTCGTGCCGGTACGCACCGGTCTGCTCGGCGCCTCCGCCGCGATCGCGGTCGGCGCGGTGGCGGTCGCCTCCGGTCTGCTGCCCGGCGGCGACTCCTACGACATCGGCGGCGGCCCGTCCGGTGAGCAGGTGCGCACCGGCATGCCCGAGCTGCGCACCCAGGGCGGGACCGGTGACCTGCGGGCCTCCGACCGCGCGTCCGCCCCGGCGAGCCGGGGTGCCGACCGCTCGGCACCCCCCGGCCAGGCATCCGCCTCCCCGTCGGCCAGGCCCTCCGCGTCGGCGCCGTCCGCCTCCGCCCCCTCCTCCTCGGCGTCCGCCATCCCGAAGAGCCCGGCGAAGCCCTCCACCACTCCCCCGAAGAGCCGTACCGCCGAGCCGGTACGGCCGAAGCAGCCCGAGGCGCGCCCGGAGCGCACCAGGAGCGCGGCCCCGTCCCGTACGGCGACGGCGGCGCCCAGCCGTGAGCCGGCCGGCACCCCCTCGGCAGGCAGCGGCCGGGAGCAGGCGGCGGAGGCGGCGGTGCTCACCCTGGTCAACGCCGAACGGGCCAAGGTCGGCTGCTCCCCGCTCCGCTTCGACCCCGATCTGGCGGCCCTGGCCGGGGCGTTCAGCCGGGACATGGCCAAGCGGGACTTCTTCGCCCACACCTCCCCCGACGGCGCCTCCCCCTGGGACCGCGCGGCCACGGCCGGCGTCAGCGGGCTCGGCGCCGAGAACATAGCCCGCGGCCAGGCCGACGCGGAGGCGGTGATGGCCACCTGGATGACCAGCGAGGGCCACCGCGCCAACATCCTGAACTGCGACTACACCCGCCTCGGCGTGGGCGTCCACTTCGGTGACGGCGGCCCCTGGTGGACCCAGGACTTCGGCTTCTGAGCCTTCTGCGGCTTCCGGGCACCTCCCCGCACGCACCACCTCCGCACCCCCGGGCTCCGGCCCCGGTCACCGCACGTCCCGTGACCGGGTCCGGGGCGCGCGCCGTCAGGCTGTCGTACGGGGTGGCCGCTGGCAGTGGGGGCAGTAGTAGCTGGAGCGGTTCATCCAGGGACGGCGGCGCATGAGGGTGCCGCAGCGGCGGCAGGGGAGGTTCTCGCGCCCGTAGGCGTCCAGGGAGCGGTCGAAGTAGCCGGACTCGCCGTTCACATTGACGTACAGGCTGTCGAAGCTGGTGCCGCCGACGGCGAGGGCGGCGTTCATCACGTCCCGGATGTGGCCGAGCAGCTCGGCCGTGCGGGGGCGGGTGAGGGTGGCGGTCGGGCGGTCGTAGTGGAGACGGGTGCGCCAGAGGGCCTCGTCGGCGTAGATGTTGCCGACCCCGCTGATCAGCGACTGGTCGAGCAGGGCGCGCTTGACGGTGGTGCGGCGCAGCCGGAGGGCGGTGTGGAAGGCGGCGTCGTCGAAGGCCGGGTCGAGCGGGTCGCGGGCGATGTGTGCGATGACGTCCGGCAGCCCGTCCGGGGTGTTGTCGTGGAGCGAGAGGCCGCCGAAGGTCCGCTGGTCGACGAAGCGCAGCTCGGTGCCGAGCGGGTCGTCGAACCGGAACCGGACGCGCAGGTGCTTCTCGTCCGGGGCGTCCTCGGGCTGGACCAGCAGCTGGCCGCTCATGCCGAGGTGGCCCAGGACGGAGGCGTCGGTGTCGGCGAGCGGCAGCCACAGGTACTTGCCGCGCCGCCGGGCCGTGCCGAAGCGGTGGCCGACGAGCCGGGCCGCGAAGTCGTCGCCGCCGGCCTCGTGGCGCCGGACCGCGCGCGGGTGCATCACCTGCACGACGGCCACGGTCCGGCCGCTGACCCAGCGTTCCAGGCCGCGGCGGACGACTTCGACCTCGGGCAGTTCGGGCACGGCGGGCGCTCCTCGGAGGGCTGGACGGGTACGCGGCGGTGGGCGGCTGCCCGGCGGCCGGGCGGAAACCGGTGGGCAGTCGGACGCCTGCCCGGACGAGCGGATACCCGGCGGCCGGGCGGGCACCCTCCGGAAGGACGGACACCCCGCGGGGACGGACACCCGGCGGTCCCGGCGGGAAGCCCGGACCGGGAGCCGGGCCGGGAGCGCCGGTGGCGGGCGCCCGGTGAAACCTGGTCGAACTTGGTGGAACCGGGGGAACCCGGTCGGAACCTGGGGAAAGCGAAAGCCCCGCCGCGCTGGGTGCGCGGCGGGGAGGGAAGCGGTCCGGTCAGGCCGTGGCCGGACCGGCGGCCGACGGGGAGGGCGAAGAGGTGTCGGCGGCCTCTTCGCCGGCAGCCTTCGCCGCCGCCTCCCGTTCGTCCGCGGCGGCCCGGATGGCCCGCCAGGCGGACTCCGCCGCCTGCTGTTCCGCTTCCTTCTTGCTGCGGCCGGTGCCGATGCCGTACGAGACACCACCGACGCGGGCGGCAGCAGTGAAGGTCTTCTCGTGGTCCGGGCCGGTCTCGCTGACCAGGTACTCCGGAACCCCCAGGCCCTCGGCCGCGGTCAGCTCCTGGAGGCTGGTCTTCCAGTCCAGGCCGGCGCCGAGGTTCGAGGACTTCTCGATCAGCGGGTCGAAGAGCCGGTGGACCAGCTCGGAGGCCGCGTCGAGACCCCGGTCGAGGTAGACCGCACCGATCACCGCTTCGAGTGTGTCGGCGAGGATGGACGCCTTGTCCCGGCCCCCGGTGCCCTCTTCGCCCCGGCCGAGCCGGATGAAGGAGCCCAGTTCGAGGCCACGGCCGACCTCCGCCAGCGCACGAGAGTTGACCACCGCGGCCCGCAGCTTGGCCAGCTGGCCCTCGGGCAGGTCGGGGTGGGTGCGGTACAGCGTGTCGGTGACCACCAGGCCGAGCACGGAGTCCCCGAGGAACTCCAGCCGCTCGTTGGTGGGCAGACCGCCGTTCTCGTACGCGTACGAACGGTGGGTCAGCGCACGCACCAGAAGGGCGGACTCAAGGGTGTACCCGAGCCGCCCTTCCAGAAGCGTGTGGGACGAGGCCGTGTTCTCCGCCTGCTTCTTGGCGTCATCCGCCGTTTTGTGGCCAGACACGGTGCCTCTCACCAGCCCGCTCAGACCGAGAGGACCTGGCGCTTGTTGTACGTGCCGCAGCTCGGGCACGCGATGTGCTGCAGCTTCGGCTCCTGGCAGCGCTCGCACGCAACCAGGGTGGGGACCGCAGCCTTCCACTGCGACCGGCGGTGGCGCGTGTTGCTGCGCGACATCTTCCGCTTCGGAACAGCCACGGCTACTTCTCCTGCTTCTCGTCGACGCCAGGTTCGGCGCCGCTCATGTTGTCCTTCTCACCGGTTCCGAGTGAACCGGCGAGTCCCTGCAGAGCCGCCCAACGGATGTCGACGGCGTCGTGATGGTGGTCCGGGTTCTCGTTCAGACCGATCCCGCACTCGGGGCACAGTCCGGCACAGTCCTCCCGGCACACCGGCTGCATCGGCAGTGCGAGCACCGCCGCGTCCCGCAGCACGGGTTCGAGGTCGAACATGCCGTCCTCGAGCGGAATGATGTCCTCGTCCTCGGCGTCGTCGCCCGGCTCCGCGTGCTTGGCGCGGCCCCGGTCGTCGGCGTCGGGGTACGAGAACATCTCCTGGAAGTCCGCCACGACCTCACGGCGCAGCGGCTCCAGACACCTTACGCACTCCCCCTCGGCGGTCGCACGGGCGGTACCCGTGACGAGCACCCCTTCCATGACCGACTCCAGGCGGAGCTCCAGCTCCACGGGCGCGCCCTGGGGCACGCCGATGACGCCGTCCAGGCCGAGGTCGGCCGGGGCGTCCACCGTGCGGGTCAGCCGCTGGAGGGCACCGGGACGCCGACCCAGCTCGTGTGTGTCGAACACGAGGGGGTTGCGGTGGTCGAGGCGCGTACTCAGGGCTCTTCCTGCTTTCGGTTGCGTTGCGGAGGGCGTCGTGCGGTCGGCATGCGGTGCGGCCGGGAACCCCGCGCCGGGCGCACCGGGAGGGTGGACCTGGCCGAAGCGGGCAGCGGCGAGCGCGGACGTACGCGCGACCGAAGGACCAGGATACTGGACACCCCGCCGGGGACCCAATCCGGTCCCGGGGGCCGGTCCGGGGATCAGCCCCGGCCCTGCTCGTAGCGGCGGAGCTGGTCCAGGTCGATCATGCTCGTGTCGAAGAAGCTGGTCTCGTCGAGCGCGCCCGGCTGCTGCTGCCGTGCCCCCTGATCGGAGGGCGTCTGGGAGTGCGGCTGGGACTGGGGCTGGTGCGGCTGCTGGGCGTAGCCGTAGGGGTCGTGGGACTGCGGGTAGCCCTGGCCGTACTCCTGGGCCGGGTACGCGTAGGGGTCCTGCTGGTACGCGTACGCCTCCTGGGCCGGGGCCGGCGGCTGGGCCGGGAGCGCCGGGTGGCCGTACGTGCCGGGGTCCGGGTCCGGGGCGTGCGCCGGCTCGGCGGGCGCCGGGGGCGCGGACGGTGACGACAGCGACGGCGATCCGGTGGCGGCGGCGGGCTCGGCGAGACCGGCCAGGTAGTCGGCGTCGGAGGTGTGCGCCCGGGAGGCGCCCGCGGCGTCCTGGGCGGCCAGGTGGGCGCCGAGCTCGTCGGTGGCGATGCGGCCGTGCAGCTTCTGGCGGCCGCGGCCGACGGCCTCCAGGGTCTTGGAGAGCACCGCCTCGAAGGCGCCCAGCTTGGCGTCGACATAGGAGTCGGCGCGCTGGATCAGCTCCCGGGGGTCGGCGCTGTACTCGGGGGCGTCCTCGTCGGCGTACCCCTGGGCGTCGAGACCCGGCCCCCGGCCGAGGAGCTTCTCCCGGCCCCGGTCGACCGAGCCGATGGTCTTGGTGAGCACCACCTCGAAGTTGGCCAGCTTGGAGTCCACGTACTCGTCGGCCTCGGCGCGGACCTCCTCGGCCTCCCGGCGGGCGTCGGCGAGGATGCGGTCGGCCTCCTCCCGCGACTGGCGGGCGACCTGGGTGTCGGAGATCAGCGAACCGCGCTCGGAGTGGGCGGCGGCGATGATCCGCCCGGCCTCCCGGCGGGCCTCGTCCAGCAGTTGCTCGCTGCCGCCGATCACTTCCTCGGCCCGCGCCAGCGCGCCGGGCAGGGCCCGGCCCATCTCGTCCAGCAGGGCGAGCAGTTCGGCGCGGTTGACCACACAGGAGGCGGACATGGGCATGGACCGGGCGCCCCGGACCGTCGACACGATCTCGTCGAGCTTCTTCTGCACGTCCACCGTGTGCTCGCCACTTCTCTCGGCCGGATTGGAGACGGACGGCACGACTGTACGGCCAGTCGGCGCCGCTCCGGGCCACGGGCGACGGGCCCCGGCCGCTCCCCGGCCGCCCGCCGTCCGGCTCAGCGCCCGGCGAGCCTGCGGACCAGGGCCTCGTGGACGGCCGGGGGCAGCAGGTGGGATACGTCGCCGCCCCAGGCGGCCACCTCCTTGACCAGCGAGGAGGAGAGGAAGCTGTAGGTCGGGTTGGTGGGGACGAAGAGCGTCTCGACCCCGGAGAGCCCCATGTTCATCTGGGCCATCTGGAGTTCGTAGTCGAAGTCGCTGACCGCCCGCAGTCCCTTGACGATGGCCGGGATGTCCCGCTCCTTGCAGAAGTCCACGAGCAGCCCGTGGTGGGACTCCACCTGGACGTTTCCATGGTCGCGGGTGGCCTCGCGGATGAGCTCCATCCGCTCCTCGACGGTGAACAGTCCCTGCTTGGACTTGTTGACCATGACGGCGACGTGCACCACGTCGTAGAGCCGGGAGGCCCGGGCGATGATGTCCAGATGTCCGTTGGTGATCGGGTCGAAGGACCCCGGACAGACGGCTCGGCGCAACTGAAGTCCCTCGCTCTCGGATCCGGTCGTCATACGGCTCACCCTGCGTTCTCGCGGTCCGCGCTGTCACCGTGCTCGTCGCGATCTTCGTTTCGGGAGGCGGCGCGACCGTACCAAAACGTGCCCTCGCCGTACCGCCGGGACCGCAGTGGAGTGAACCCCTCCGGCCAGGCGAATTCCCCGCCCCGGGTGGCGCGCTCCACGGTGATCAGCGCCTCCTCGGCGAGCCAGCCCCGGGTGCGCAGTGTGAGCAGGATCTCGCGGAGCTCGTCGTCGGAGACGGCGTACGGCGGGTCGAGGAAGACCGCGTCGTACGGCTCCGCCGGCGGCTCGCCCGCGACGACCTGCTCGGCCCGGCCGGTGCGCGCCTCGGCGCCGGGCAGGGCGAGGCTCCGGACGTTCTCCCGGACGGTGCGGGCGGCGCGGCCGTCGGCCTCCACCAGCAGCGCGTGGGCGGCGCCCCGGGACAGCGCCTCCAGGCCGACCGCGCCCGAGCCGGCGTACAGGTCCGCGACCCGGATGCCGTCCAGCGTGCCGAGGAGCGCCTGCCAGGTGGAGAAGAGGCCCTCGCGCGCCCGGTCGGAGGTGGGGCGGGTGCCGTTGCCCGGCGGCACGGCCAGGCGGCGTCCGCCGGCCGCTCCGGCGATCACGCGGGTCATCAGCCTCGTCCTCGTCCTTCTGGTGCTCGGTCCCGGGGGGCCCGGGGCGGATGGTGGCTCCGGGGTCCGGGGTGCCGGTCCAGGGGTGCGGTGTCCACGATATGGGCCGGTGCGCGGGCGCCGCCGGTCGGGCCCCGGCACGGGCGCCCCGGGCGGGCCGGCCGATCAGGCCCCGGGGTCTGATCGGCCGGCCGCGCCGTGGGCCGCCCGGCCCAGGGGCAGCGGGCGGCCCGGCAATGGGCCCCGGTGCCGGGCCGCCCGGCGGGGGCCGGGTCCGGCGACGGCTCGCCTCTGGGTCAGCCCTTGTCGAGGTACTGCTCCCGCTCCTGGTCCAGCAGGGCGTCCAGGGCGGTACGGAGGGCGGGGAACCGCTCCAGGGCGGGGTCGGCTGCGACCACGGCGGCGGCCTCCTCGCGGGCGGCGGCGATCACCTCCTCGTCCTCGATGACGGCCAGCATCCGCAGGCTGGACCGGGCGCCGGACTGGGCCTGGCCCAGCACATCGCCCTCCCGGCGCTGCTCCAGGTCGATCCGGGAGAGCTCGAAGCCGTCCAGGGTGGCGGCGACGGCGGCGAGCCGCTGCCGGGCGGGGGCGGGCTCGGGCGCGTCGGTGACCAGCAGACAGAGACCGGGCGCGGAGCCCCGGCCGACCCGGCCGCGCAACTGGTGGAGCTGGGAGACGCCGAACCGGTCGGCGTCCATGATCACCATCGCGGTGGCATTGGGGACGTTGACACCGACCTCGATGACGGTGGTGGCGACCAGGACGTCCGCGTCACCCGCCGCGAACCGGCGCATCACCGCGTCCTTCTCGTCGGCGGGCATCCGGCCGTGCAGCACCTCCACCCGCAGCCCGGCGAGCGGGCCCTTGGCGAGCTGGTCCGCGACCTCCAGGACGGCGAGCGGCGGCCGGCGCTCGCCGTCGTCCCCGGAGCCGGAGCCGGACCCGTCCCCGGCTCCTGCGCCTGCTCCTGCTCCTGCTCCTGCTCCGGACGGCTTCTTTCCCGGCTCGTCCTCGCCGTCCCCGATGCGGGGGCAGACCACATACGCCTGGTGGCCGTTCTCCACCTCCTCGCGCACCCGGTCCCAGGCGCGGGCCAGGAAGTGCGGCTTGTCGCGGGCCGGCACCACATGGCTGGCGATCGGTGAGCGGCCCGCCGGGAGCTGGTCCAGGACGGAGGTCTCCAGGTCCCCGAAGACGGTCATGGCCACCGTGCGGGGGATGGGGGTCGCGGTCATCACCAGCAGGTGCGGGGTGTGCTTGACGCCGTTGGCCCCGCCCTTGCCGCGCAGGGCGTCGCGCTGCTCCACGCCGAAGCGGTGCTGCTCGTCCACGACGACCAGCCCGAGGTCGTGGAACTGGACCGTGTCCTCGATCAGCGCATGGGTGCCGATGACGATGCCCGCCTCGCCGGTGACCAGGTCCAGCAGGGCCTGGCGGCGGGCGGCGGTGCCCATGGAACCGGTGAGCAGCACGACCTTGGTGGCGTGCTCGGCGCCGCCGAGCATCCCGCCCTCGGCCAGCTCGCCCATCATCTCGGTGATCGAGCGGTGGTGCTGCTGGGCGAGCACCTCGGTGGGGGCGAGCATGGCGGCCTGGCCGCCGGCGTCCACCACGGCGAGCATGGCCCGCAGGGCGACCATGGTCTTGCCCGAGCCGACCTCGCCCTGGAGCAGCCGGTGCATGGGATGGTCGGTGGCGAGGTCGCCGAAGATCTCGGCGGAGACCTTCCGCTGGCCCTCGGTGAGGGTGAAGGGCAGCCGGGCGTCGAAGGCGTCGAGCAGTCCGCCGGGCGACGGCTTCCGGGCCACGGCCGCCAGCTGGGTCTCGGCGTGCCGGCGGCGGGCCAGGGCGACCTGGAGGACGAACGCCTCGTCCCACTTCAGCCGGGCGCGCGCCTCCTCGATGTCGCCCTTGCCGCGCGGCCGGTGGATCTTGTGCAGGGCGTCCGGCAGATCGATGAGGCCCCGGCCCTCCCGGAGGGCGGCCGGCAGCGGATCGGCGGCCTCCCGGGCGCGGGGCAGCACGGTGTCCACGGCCTTGGAGATCTTCCAGGACTCCAGCTTGGTGGTGGCGGGGTAGAGCGGGATGAGCGCGCCGGCCCAGGCGTCCACGGCCTCCCCGTCGTCGCCGCGCAGCAGCTCGTAGGCGGGGTGGGCGAGCTGGAGCTTGCGGTTGAACAGGGACACCTTTCCGGCGAACATCGCGCGGGTGCCGGGCAGCAGGTCCTTGTGCGGCTTGTGCACGCCCTTGCCGAAGAAGACGAGCTGGAGCCGTCCGCTGCCGTCGGTGATGGTCACCTCCAGACGCTGGCCGCGTCCCCGGGCCCCGTTGAAGGTGTGCACCCGGGCGTCGGCCACCTGCGCCACGACGGTGACGTGCTCGTCCAGCGGGAGTTCGGCGAGCGAGGTCAGCTCGCCGCGTTCGGCGTAGCGCCGGGGGTAGTGGTGGAGGAGGTCCCCGACCGTGCGCAGGTCGAGGTGCTCGGCCATCACCTTGGCGGTGGCGGCTCCGAGCGGTGTCTTGAGGGGTTCGTCGAGCGCGGGCACGTTCCCCATTGCACACCACGCCACCGACAGGCACCGGCAGTCGGGCGCCACCTGGGGAAATCGGCGGCCGGCGCGATCGGCACGGACCGGCCGCGGAGCCCACGGCCGCCGGGCCGTACCCGGACGACGCCGCACGGCCGGTGGCTCACCGCCGGCGTTTCACTCCACCCCGACGAGCAGCAAGGGGGCCGAGGAGCCACCGGGGTGCACCATGGTGTCAACCGCCAGATGGGTGGCCCGGACGTGTTTCTCCAGATCCTCCGCCAGCGTCTCCGGGGCGTCGTCCGCGACCACCAGGGTGACGAGTTCCCCGCCGCCCGAGAGCATCCGGTCGAGGAGTGTCCGGGCGGTCGCCGCCGGGTCCTCCCCGATGACGGCCACATCGCCGTCGATCAGGCCCAGCACGTCCCCGGCCTGGCAGACACCGGCCGAGGTGAACGACCGGTGCTCGGCCACCGCCAGCTCGCCGTACCGGGTGGCCCCGGCGGCGGCGGTCATGGCCACCACGTCCTCGTCGAAGCCCCGGCCCGGTTCGTGCACCGCGAGGGCGGCGATGCCCTGGACGGCGGCCCGGGTCGGGATGACGGCCACCCGCACCCCTTCCGCCCGGGCCTGCTCGGCGGCGGCCGCGGCGGTGTGCCGCAGGTCAACGGCGTTCGGGAGCAGAACCACCTCGCGGGCGTGCGCCCGGCGCACGGCATCCACCAGTTCCCCGCTGGCGGGCGGTTCGCCGGGCCGGGCCAGCACGGTGGTGGCACCGGCCGCCGCGCACAGCTCCGCGAGCCCCTCCCCCGGTACGACCGCCACGACGGCCCGCCCGGCCGGCTCCGGGCGCGGCGGGTTCCGGTCCCCGAAGTGGGTGATCCGGATGCGGTACGGGCGTCCCGCCTCCACCCCGGCCTCCACGGCGGCTCCGGCGTCGTCCACATGCACATGGACGTTCCACAGCCCGTCGCCGCCGACCACCACCAGCGAGTCCCCGAGCCCGTCGAGCCGGCCGCGCAGCCGGTCCACCGCCGTTTCCTCCGCCTCCAGCAGGAAGATGACCTCGTACGCCGGGCCGCCGGCTGTGTCGCCGTCGGCCTCGCCCTCCCCGTCGGCCCCGCCGCCGCTCTCGATCCCGCCGCACGCCCCCTCCGGAACCCCGGCAGGTCCCGGCACGGCGGCCCGGTGCGCGGGGCGCGACCGGTCCTGGGCGGGCGGCGCCTCACCGGTCACCGCCGCCAGCAGCGCGCCCAGCACGGCGACCAGGCCCCGGCCGCCCGCGTCCACCACCCCGGCCCGGTGCAGGGCGGGCAGCTGGCCGGGGGTGGCGGCCAGCGCGGCGCGGGCGCCCTCGTACGCGGCCCGGGCGACCCCGGCCAGCCCGCCACCGGCACCGGCGGCCTCGTGCCCGCAGGCGGTGGCGGCGGCGGAGGCGACGCTCAGGATGGTGCCCTCCACCGGGTGGGCCACGGCGCCCCGGGCGGAGGCGGCGGCCCGCCCGAGCGCCCGCGCCAGCCGCTCCCCGCCGGTCCCCGGACCGCCCCCGGCCCGGGGCTCGCCCCGCTCGTCCTCCGCCAGCACCTCGGCCATGCCGCGCAGCAGCTGGGCGAGGATGGTGCCGGAGTTGCCCCGGGCGCCGATGAGCGCGCCGTGCGCCATGGCCCGTACCGCGTCGGCCGGCGCGGGCACGGCGGGCACCGTCAGTCCGGTGGCGTGCGCGGTGAAGACGGCCTCCACGGCCTGGGCGGCGGACTCCACGGTCAGATAGAGATTGGTCCCGGTGTCGCCGTCCGCGACCGGGTACACATTGATGGCGTCGATCTCCTCGCGCTCCCGGCCGAGGGCCTCCAGCGCCCGGGCGCACCAGGCGCGTACCAGCGGGGCGTCGAGAGTCTGCGACACCTGGTCAACCTCCATGAGGGGCCGGTGGGGCCGGTGGGGCGGCGACGGGAACGGTCCGGAAGGGCGCGGGCCGCCCAGCAGGGTAGACCCGGCGCGGGGCCGCCCGGCGGGCCGGGGCCGGGAGGGGCGCTGAGCCGATCGTGGTAGTTTCGTTCCAAGGACGCAGCCGTTGTATGCTGCTCCGGTTGCCCGATGAGAGTCGGGCCATTCCCCCGGCAACGCCCTTCAGTCACTAGTGATCTGATCCGGCACGCCGGATTTCACTGTACGTGCATCTGAAGTCTTTGGAGTGACCCGTGGCTGCCAACTGCGACGTCTGCGGCAAGGGGCCGGGCTTCGGCAACAACATTTCGCACTCGCACCGCCGTACGTCTCGTCGCTGGAACCCGAACATCCAGCGTGTGCGTGCCGTGGTCGGTCGGACGCCGAAGCGGCTCAACGTCTGCACCTCGTGCATCAAGGCCGGCAAGGTCTCGCGCTAAGGGCCACTCCCCGCGTCCGCGGGGACGATCCCGCCGACGCCTCGTCGTAGCGCAGCCCCTGCGGTTGCCTTGAAGGGCCGGTCCACCTCGGTGGGCCGGCCCTTTGCCGTATCCGAAACCCCTGCCGTACGCGCGGCCCGCTCGCTCGCCGCCGTACCCGGAACCGTCCGCCGTACCGGGAGGCCGGTGGGACACGGCCGCGAACCCAGCGACCGGTAGGCCGACGGGGCCGCCTCCCCGGCGGCCCCGCTGTCCCCCGTCCTCCGGCGCCGGTCGTCGCTCAGCGCCACCGCCAGCCGTGGTCCACCGGGCCGATGCCGCCGCCCAGGGCGAACCCGGCGGCGATGGCCCCGGTGACGTACGCCTTGGCCTCGGTGACCGCCTCCGGCACGGACAGGCCCTTGGCGAGCCCGGCCGCCACCGCCGAGGCGAGTGTGCAGCCGGTGCCATGGGTGTGCCGGTTGTCGTGGCGGGGCGCGCGCAGCCAGTGCTCCTCGGAGCCGTCGGTCAGCAGGTCCACCGCCTCCCCGGCGAGGTGGCCGCCCTTGATCAGCGCCCAGCGCGGCCCGTACGCCAGTATCGCGGCGGCGGCCCGGGGCAGATCCGCCTCGTCCGCCACGGTCACCCCGGTCAGCTGGGTGACCTCGTCCAGATTGGGCGTGGCGACGGTGGCGGCCGGCAGCAGTCGCGTTCGTACCGAGTCGAGCGCGGAGGCGGCCAGCAGCGGGTCGCCGTGCTTGGACACCCCCACCGGATCGACCACCACCGGCGCGTCGGTGCCGGCCAGCAGCTCCGCCACCGCCTCCACCAGCGGGGCGGAGGCGAGCATGCCGGTCTTCACGGCGCCCACCCCGATGTCGTCCACCACACTGCGGTACTGCGCCCGGACCGCCTCCACCGGCAGTTCCCAGGTGCCCTGGACGCCCAGCGAGTTCTGCGCGGTGACGGCGGTGAGGACGCTCATCCCGTGGGTGCCGAGCGCCAGCATGGTCTTCAGATCGGCCTGGATGCCGGCGCCGCCGCCCGCGTCGGAGCCGGCCACGGTGAGCACCAGCGGCGGTGTCACAGGTCCTCCCCGGACGCGTCGCCGAAGTGGTCCCAGCCGCCCGCCGCGTGCCAGGGCGCGCCGTCCACGGTGACCTGGGGCAGCGCCGAGGGGTTCAGCACCTCGCCGATCACCTTCCAGCGGGCGGGCAGCTTCACATCGGCCGGGAAGGTGGCCACGATGGCGTGGTCCTCCCCGCCGGTCAGCACCCACTGGAGCGGATCGACGCCCACCGCCTGCCCGATGTCGTTCATCTGGGTGGGGATGTCGATGAGCCCGGACCGCAGGTCGATCCGGACCTTGCTGGCCTCCGCGATGTGCCCGAGGTCCGCGATCAGCCCGTCGCTCACATCGCACATCGCGGTGGCGCCGAGTCCGGCGGCGGCGGGGCCGGCGTGGTACGGCGGTTCGGGCCTGCGGTGGGCCTCCACGAAGGCGCGCGGCGAGCGGAAACCGCGCTTGAGGACGGCGTAGCCGGCGGCGGACCAGCCCAGCCAGCCGGTGTACGCGACCACGTCGCCGGAGCGGGCGCCGCCCCGGGTGACCGGCTCGTGGTTGCGGAGGTCGCCGAGGGCGGTGATGGAGACGGTGATGGTGTCCCCGCGCACCACGTCCCCGCCCACCACCGAGGCGCCGGCCACCTGGCACTCGTCGCGCAGTCCGTCCATCAGCTCGGTCGGCCAGGTCACCGGCAGTTCGGCCGGGACGACCAGGCCGAGCAGCAGCGCGGTGGGCACCGCGCCCATGGCGGCGATGTCCGCGAGGTTCTGCGCGGCGGCCTTCCGTCCCACGTCATAGGCGGTCGACCAGTCCCGGCGGAAGTGGCGGCCCTCCAGCAGGATGTCCGTACTGGCCACCACACGCCGGTCGGGCGCGGCCACGACAGCGGCGTCGTCGCCCGGTCCGACGCGTACCGCCGGGGTGAGGGTGAGCCGGGAGGTCAGCTCCCTGATCAGCCCGAATTCCCCCAACTCTCCGACCGTGCCCTTCACCGAGGTTCACCTCTCCATGCCGTCGTGTGCGTCGTCGTGTCGTCGTATGCCGTGTGTGCCGTACGTACCGTGCGTACCGCGTATGCCGAGCCCGCCGCGTACGCGGGGTACGCCGTTTCCGCCGCCCGCGCCGCCGGTGCGGTACGCCGCCACGCCGCCTCGGGCGGGGTCGCCGGGCGCGGGGCGTGGTGCGGCGCCGTACCGCCCGGGCGTGCGCCGGTCCGCCGGAGCCGTCAAGCCCGCCGTCAACCCCGGGAGCCGCGCGCCGACCGCGCGCGCCATGGGGGGCGCGGGTCTCCCCGCCACCGGCGGCGACGCGGTACCGTGGCGTCCCTTTCTTCCCCACAAGATCCTCGTGGCCGCCCTGGAGGTTCCGTGGTACAGGCGTACATCCTGATTCAGACCGAGGTGGGCAAGGCGTCGTCCGTCGCCGAGACCATCGCCAAGATGCCGGGGGTGATCCAGGCCGAGGACGTCACGGGGCCGTACGACGTGATCGTGCGGGCCCAGGCCGACACCGTGGACGAACTCGGCCGGATGGTGGTCGCCAAGATCCAGCAAGTGGAGGGGATCACCCGCACCCTGACCTGCCCGGTGGTCCACCTCTAGCCCCCGTCTACGCTGGGCCGGTGACCTTTTCCCACCGGCTCCCCCGCTTTCTCTTCGCGGCCGCCGTCGTCCTGCCGGCGGCCGCGGGCTGTTCCTCCCCCGCCGACGCGGAGTGGACGGCCCCGGTCCCCCGGCCGCCGGCCGCGGAAGCCACCCTGTGCCATGCCCTGCACAAGGAACTCCCGGGGACCGCCGGGGGGCTGGACCGGAACGACCCGGCACCGGATTCCGAACTGACCGCCGGGTGGGGGGACGGGGCGATCGTACTGCGCTGCGGGGTCCCCCGGCCCCCCCGGATGAACGATCCGCAGGCGAACGCGGTCGAGGCGGACGGGGTCGACTGGTTGGTGGAGCAGCGGCCGGACTCCGGCCCCCGGCTCACCACCACCTACCGCAAGGCGTATGTCGAGGTGTCGCTGGACAAGCGGTACGCGCACGATGTCACCCCGCTCGCGGATCTCGCCGCCGCGGTGCGCGGGACGATTCCCTCCACCCTCTGAGCCCTCCCGGGCCGCCCCGGCCCGGCCGCCCCGCGCACGCCGGGCGCCCGTGCGAGCGCACCCGGGCCGCCGGTCGGTGCGACCGTACGGTTGTACCGCCGTACGACCGCCGGGCCCAGATCCGGCGGCGGAACGGACGGCAGGCCCGCACACCCGCGCGTCCCACGGGACGGACTCCCGTGGGACGCGCGGGACGGGACCCAGGACGGGGGCTCCCCGGGGCGGGACGGGTCCCGTGGGACGGGCTCCCGCCGGACGGGCTCCGGCTAGCGCAGGCCGGTCGGGCGGCGGAGGGCGGCCCGGATCAGCCGGTCGACCAGCTCCGGGTAGTCGACGCCGGACGCCTCCCACATGCGCGGGTACATGGAGATGGGGGTGAAGCCCGGCAGGGTGTTGATCTCGTTGATGACGAACTCGCCCTCGTCGGTGAGGAAGAAGTCCGCCCGGACCAGGCCCTCGCAGGAGGCCGCCTCGAACGCGGCGACCGCGAGCCGCTGGACCTCGGCGGTCTGCTCCTCGGTGATCGGGGCGGGCACCACTCCGGAGGCGGAGTCGATGTACTTGGCCTCGAAGTCGTAGAAGTCGTGATCGGTGACGGGCGGGATCCAGGCCGGCAGGCTGGCCCGCGGCCCGTCCTCGAACTCCAGCACCCCGCACTCGATCTCGCGCCCGGTGAGCAGCGACTCGACCAGGATCTTGGGGTCGTGGCGGTGGGCCTCCTCGATCGCCGCGTCCAGCCCGGAGGCGTCGTCCACCTTGGTGATGCCGAACGAGGAGCCGGCCCGGGCGGGCTTCACGAACAGCGGCCAGCCGTGCTCGCCGGCGAAGTCCACGATCCGCTGCCGGGCGGCGGCCGGGTCGCGCTCCCAGTCGCGCGGGCGGATGACCTCGTACGGGCCGACGGGCAGCCCGAAGGAGGTGAACACCCGCTTCATGTACTCCTTGTCCTGGCCCACGGCCGAGGCGAGCACACCGGCGCCGACGTACGGCACTCCGGCCAGCTCCAGCAGACCCTGGAGGGTGCCGTCCTCGCCGTACGGGCCGTGCAGCACCGGGAAGACCACGTCCACGTCGCCGAGGACCTTGGGCACCGAGCCGGGCTCGCTGTAGACCACCTCGCGGTTGCGCGGGTCGACGGAGAGGACGACCGAGCCCTCCTCGGACTCGGCCAGCTCGGTGACGCTGGGCAGCTCCCGGCCGGTGATCGCCATGCGCTCCGGTTCGTCGGCGGTCAGCGCCCAGCGGCCGTCGTGCGTGATGCCGATCGGCAGCACGTCGTACACGGACCGGTCGATGGCGCGCAGTACGGCGCCGGCGGTGACGACGGAGATGGCGTGCTCGGAGCTGCGTCCGCCGAAGACGACGGCCACGCGCGGCTTGCGCCCGGTGCTGGAGGGGAGGTTCTCGCTGCTCATATCGCGATGAGAGTACCCGTTCGACCGGCGAACGGGGACCTCCCCCACCGCGCGTGGCCCCGACCCGGGGGCATGCCGGGACCGACCCGCCCCGAGGTGCGGAGCGCGGCGGGTCGGGGGCCGGGCCCGGAGCGATCAGTGGCGCTCGGGCTTGGCGCTGCGCGACATCAGCTCCTTGAGCGCCACCAGGGGCGGCTTGCCCTCGTGGACGATGGAGACGACCGTCTCGGTGATCGGCATGTCGACCCCGTGCCGGCGGGCCAGATCCAGCACCGACTCGCAGGACTTGACGCCCTCGGCGGTCTGCTTGGTGACCGCGATCGTCTCCTGGAGGGTCATGCCCCGGCCCAGGTTGGTGCCGAAGGTGTGGTTCCGGGAGAGCGGCGAGGAGCAGGTGGCGACCAGGTCCCCGAGGCCCGCGAGACCGGCGAAGGTCAGCGGGTCGGCGCCCATGGCGAGGCCGAGCCGGGTGGTCTCGGCCAGGCCCCGGGTGATCAGCGAGCCCTTGGCGTTGTCCCCGAGGCCCATGCCGTCCGCGATGCCGACGGCGAGACCGATGACGTTCTTCACGGCGCCGCCCAGCTCGCAGCCGACCACGTCGGTGTTGGTGTACGGGCGGAAGTACGGGGTGTGGCAGGCGGTCTGGAGCCGCCGCCCGACCTCCTCGTCGCGGCAGGCGACGACGGCGGCGGCGGGCATCCGGCCGACGATCTCCCGGGCCAGATTGGGTCCGGTGACCACGGCGACCCGGTCCGGGGAGACCCCGGCGACCTCCTCGATCACCTCGCTCATCCGCTTGGCGGTGCCGAGTTCGACGCCCTTCATCAGCGAGACCAGCACGGTGTCCGGGGCCAGCCGGGGCGCCCAGGCGGCCAGGTTCTCCCGGAGGGTCTGGGAGGGGATGGCGAGGACGGTGAAGTCGGCACCGGCCGCCGCCTCGGCGGGGTCGGTGGTGGCCCGCAGCGTCGCGGGCAGTTCGACGTCCGGGAAGTAGTCCGGGTTGACGCGGTCGTTGTTGACCGCGTCGGCGATCTCCTTGCGGCGGCCCCAGAGGGTCACCCGGCAGCCCGCGTCGGCGAGCACCATGCCGAAGGCCGTTCCCCAGGAGCCGGTGCCGTAGACGGCGGCCGTGACGGGGTGTGTCACTTCGCTTCCTCCCCCGCGGCCCTGCGCCGCTGTTCCAGACGGGCCCTGCGGTAGTCGTAGGGCCGGGCGGGTGCCTTCTCGTTCCGCACCTCCTCCAGGAGGGCGGTGATCGCCGCCATGATGGCCTCGGTCGCCTCCCGGAGCACCTCGGGGGTCGGCTCCTTGTCGTAGAACCGGTCGAGGTCCACCGGGGCTCCGGCCCGCACGGTCAGGGTCTTGCGGGGGAAGAGGCGGAGCTTGTCCTGCTTGGCGTACGGCGGCATGGCCAGGTTGGCGCCCCACTGGGCGACCGGGATGACCGGCGCCCTGGTGAGCAGGGCGACCCGGGCGGCGCCGGTCTTGCCGGCCATCGGCCACATGGCGGGGTCCCGGGTGAGGGTGCCCTCCGGGTAGAACGCGACGCACTCGCCGCTCTCGATGGCGGCGACGGCGGCGCGGAAGGCGTCCAGGGCGTTGGTCGTCTCGCGGTAGACCGGGATCTGCCCGGTGCCGCGCAGCACCGCGCCGACGAAGGAGCCCTTGAAGAGCGCCGCCTTGGCCAGGAAGCGCGGGACCCGCCCGGTGTTGTACTGGTAGTGCGCGTACGAGAGCGGATCCAGGTACGAGTTGTGGTTGACGGCGGTGATGAATCCGCCGTCGGCCGGAATGTGCTCCACTCCCTGCCAGTCCCGCTTGAACAGAACCACCAGCGGCGGTTTTGCGATGACCGCCGCCAGGCGGTACCAGAAGCCGATTCTGCGGCGGGACACTCGGACACCTTCCTCTGTCACTGGCTTGCCGGGGGTCAAGTGTCGCCCCGGCCCCCAGGTATGTCGAGCAACACCGTACGCCCCGCCTCCCCCACCGGCGTCGCGGGCCGGGGCCGCCACCGGCCGGGGGGCGCCGCGCGGGGATCGGCGCAGGCACCACAATGAGGCCGATGCAGAAGGACGGAGAGCTTCCCACGACGCCCGGCCCGGCCGGCCCCTGGTCCCTGGTCGTACCGCTGAAACCGCTGGCGCTGGCCAAGAGCAGGCTGGCCGGCGCCGGGCCCGGAGCGCCGGACCGGCCGGGGCTGGCGCTGGCGTTCGCGCTGGACACGGTGGCGGCGGCGCTGGCCTGCCCGGCGGTACGGGATGTGGTGGTCGTCACGGACGACCCGGCCGCCGCCGGTCCGCTGGCCGCGCTGGGCGCCCGTACGGTGGCCGACCGGCCGGCGGCGGGGCTCAACGCGGCCCTGGCGCACGGGGCGGCGGCGGTGCGGGCCCGGCGGCCGGACGCCCCGGTGGCCACGCTCAACGCCGACCTCCCGGCCCTGCGGCCCGCCGAACTGTTCCGGGTGCTCGGGGCGGCCGGACAATTCCCGCGCGCATTTCTGGCGGACGCCGCCGATATCGGAACGACTTTGCTGACCGCGGCGCCCGGAGTGGAATTGCGCCCGGCTTTCGGCGGGGCGTCACGGCTGCGCCATTTGTCGTCGGGCGCGGTGGAAATCGGGATCTCCGGAGTCGACTCGGTACGCCGGGACGTGGACACCGGCGACGATCTGCGGGCGGCGCTCGCCCTGGGAGTGGGGCCGCGCACCGCCGAGCGCTGGGCCGCGTACGCCGGTTAGGGCCCCGGTCGGAGAACGGTCCGGGCGCGGTCCGCGTGCACCGGTGGGCCGGGGTCCGTGCGCGCCTGGACCGGGGCCCGGGCAGGGCCGGGGCATGCCCGGTGGGCGCGGGGGCCGGGGCCCGCGTCGGCGGTGGGCGCAGGGGCCCGGCAGGGCGCCGCGTACGCCGGTCGGGCCGGGCCCGGGTGCGCCGGTTAGGCTGCGGTTCATGCAGGCGACCGCGTACACATACGACCCCGAGACCCGCAGCGGGAGCGTGCTGCTCGACGACGGCACCCCGGTGGACTTTCCGGCCGCCGCCTTCGACGCGGGCGGGCTGCGGCTGCTGCGGCCGGGCCAGCGGGTGCGGATCGAGACCGAGGGCGAGGGCTCCGCGCTGCGGATCACCCTGGTGACGCTCCAGACCTTCTGACCGCGCCTTCCGACCGCCGGCCGCCGGAGGCGCGCGGGTGGCCGGACCCGGGCGGTCACGGTGTACGGCGCCCCGGCACACCGCGGGCCGGGCTCCCCGGAGGGAGCCCGGCCCGGCGTGTGAGCGGCTGCGCGAGCTGTCGCCGTGTGCTCCGGCGGTTACTTCGCGGTGCGCGAGGCGCTGGTCTTCTTGGCGGTCGCGGTCTTGCGCGCCGTGGTCTTCTTGGCCGGCGCCTTCTTCGCCGTGGTCTTCTTCGCGGGCGCGGTCTTGGTGGCGGTGGCCTTCTTGGCGGCGGTGGTCTTCGCCGGCGTGGCCTTCTTGGCCGCCGCGGTGGTCTTCTTGGTGGCCGGGGTGGCCTTCTTGGCGGCGGTGGCGGCGGCGGTCTTCTTCGCCGCGGCGGCGGGAGTGGCCTTCTTGGCGGCGGCCTTCTTCGCCGCGGCGGCGGTGGTCTTCTTGGCGGCGGCCTTCTTGGCGGCGGCCTTGGCGATGGTGGGCGGCGGGCCCGAAAGGCTGCCCTTGGGCGCCTTCTTCACCGAGACCTCGCCACCCTTGGGCAGCTTCTTCGAGCCGCTCACCAGGTCCTTGAAGCCCTGGCCCGCGCGGAAGCGCGGCACCGAGGTCTTCTTCACCCGGACCCGCTCACCCGTCTGCGGGTTGCGGGCGTACCGCGCCGGGCGGTCGACCTTCTCGAACGAACCGAAGCCGGTGACCGAGACCCGGTCACCGGCGACGACGGCCCGCACGATCGCGTCGAGCACGGCATCTACGGCGTCCGCGGCCGGCTGCCGGCCACCGAGCTTGTCGGCAATCGCTTCTACGAGCTGCGCCTTGTTCACGTCTTCCCCTTCGGAGACATTGCCGGAACGAAAGTGTTCAAGCTTTTCGCACGTTAGGCAGATATTTACCGCAAATCAAACACGAAACGGGCTAATCACCCTAGTGCCGCAACGAAGTCCCGAAAGCCGCGACCCGTGCGGAGTTGGAGTGTTAGTCACCTTCAGGGAATCGGCCTTCGTCGAGGTCCTTCATCAACCGGTCCAGGCGCCTTGCGGCACCCGCGAGATCGTGCTTCGCCGCGGCCGTGACGACCAGCAGCTTCCGGGACAGCGCCATCCTTACGCCCTCCGGGACTTGCAGTGCGCGCACTCGGGAGTGCGCTTCTTTCAGTCGGGCCGCGACCGCCTCATAGAGTTCGAGTTGGCTGTCGCGTTCCATGCCTCGATTGTGCCATCTGGGGCGAGTTGTCGCCTGCTTAGGGTCTAACTGGCCTGTCGCGGGGGCGGATCGGGCCCTGCCCGACCCCTCCACCGGCACCCCGGTGTTCCACCTCAAACTCCTTGCTCAGAAGGGTGGTTGGGCCCGCTTCCGACGGCCGGTGAGGCGCGTCGGCGGACCGTCCGGACGCCTCCGCCGACTGTCAGCCGGATGGCGGCGCACTGTCGTTCGGCTGCTCCGCAAGGTCTGTTTCACGCCAACCTACCGACGCGAGCCGGGACGAGCCAGAGGCAGGGCCGTACGGACGACGATGCCCCCGGC
Organism: Streptomyces pyxinae; assembly: GCF_024756275.1. Taxonomy (GTDB): domain Bacteria; phylum Actinomycetota; class Actinomycetes; order Streptomycetales; family Streptomycetaceae; genus Streptomyces; species Streptomyces pyxinae. Next base: position 164,544 of record NZ_JANUGQ010000009.1, read on the forward strand.
CGGAAGTCGGCCGGGGGCATCGGGGGAAGGCGGGGCGCCGGGCGGGTCGGGCCCGGGCGCCGGAGGGGGTCAGATGGTCAGCGTGCGGGGTTTGTGGGTGGGTCGGGTGGCCTCGTAGGCGGTGATCTGGTGTTCGTTGTGGAGGGTGATGCTGATGTCGTCGAGGCCGTTGAGGAGGCGCCAGCGGGCGTTCTCGTCGAGGTCGAAGGCGGCGGTGATGCCCGGGGCGTGGACCTGGCGGGTGTGGAGGTCGACGGTGACGGGGGTGGTGGGGTCGGCTTCGGTCAGGGCCCACAGGGCGTCGATGGTCTCCTGGGCGAGGACGACGGTGAGCAGGCCGTTCTTGAGGGAGTTGCCGCGGAAGATGTCGGCGAAGCGGGAGGAGATGACGGTTTTGAAACCGTAGTTCTGCAGGGCCCAGACGGCGTGTTCGCGGGAGGAGCCGGTGCCGAAGTCGGGGCCGGCGATCAGGACGGTGGCGCCCTGGCGTTCGGGGTGGTTGAGGACGAAGTCGGGGTCGCGGCGCCAGGCCTCGAACAGGCCGTCCTCGAAGCCGTCGCGGGTGACTTTCTTCAGCCAGTGGGCGGGGATGATCTGGTCGGTGTCGACGTTGCCGTGGCGCAGGGGGACGGCCCGGCCGGTGTGGGTGGTGAAGGCTTCCATGAGGTTCTCAGACTCCGGCGGTGGCGGGGGCGGCGGCTTCGGTGAGGTCGGCGGGGGAGGCGAGGTGTCCCAGGACGGCGGTGGCGGCGGCGACCTGGGGGGAGACCAGATGGGTGCGCCCGCCCTTGCCCTGGCGGCCTTCGAAGTTGCGGTTGGAGGTGGAGGCCGAACGCTCCCCGGGGGCGAGTTGGTCGGGGTTCATGCCCAGACACATCGAGCACCCCGCGTGCCGCCATTCCGCCCCGGCGGTGGTGAAGACCTGGTCCAGGCCCTCTTCGACGGCCTGGAGGGCGACGCGTACGGAGCCGGGCACGACGAGCATCCGCACCCCGTCGGCCACGCGGTGGCCGGCCAGCACGGCGGCGGCCGCGCGCAGGTCCTCGATACGGCCGTTGGTGCACGAGCCGACGAAGACGGTGTCCACCCGGATCCCGCGCAGCGGCTGCCCGGCGCTCAGGCCCATGTAGTTGAGGGCCTTCTCGGCGGCCAGGCGCTGCGAGGCGTCTTCGTACGATGCCGGATCGGGGACACAGGCGGAAAGCGGGGCGCCCTGGCCGGGGTTGGTTCCCCAGGTCACGAACGGCGCCAGCGCGGCGGCGTCGATGACCACCTCGGCGTCGAAGACCGCGTCCGCGTCCGTGCGCAGCGTCCGCCAGTAGGCCACCGCCGCCTCCCAGTCCGCTCCCCGGGGGGCGTGGGGGCGGTCCTTGAGGTAGGCGAAGGTGGTCTCGTCCGGAGCGATCATCCCGGCCCGGGCACCGGCCTCGATCGACATGTTGCACACGGTCATCCGCGCCTCCATCGACAACCGCTCGATGGCCGGGCCCCGGTATTCCAGGATGTAGCCCTGGCCGCCGCCGGTGCCGATACGGGCGATGACCGCCAGGATCAGATCCTTCGCGCTCACCCCCTCGGGCAGTTCGCCCTCCACCGTGATCGCCATGGTCTTCGGGCGGGCCATCGGCAGGGTCTGGGTGGCCAGCACATGCTCCACCTGCGAGGTGCCGATCCCGAACGCCAGCGCCCCGAACGCGCCATGGGTGGAGGTGTGGGAATCCCCGCACACCACCGTGGTACCCGGCTGGGTCAGCCCCAGCTGCGGCCCCACCACATGCACCACACCCTGCTCGACATCGCCCAGCGGATGCAGCCGCACCCCGAACTCCGCGCAGTTCGCCCGCAGCGTCTCCAACTGCGCGCGCGAGACCGGATCGGCGATCGGCTTGTCGATGTCCAGCGTCGGGGTGTTGTGGTCCTCGGTCGCGATGGTCAGATCCCGCCGCCGCACCCGCCGGCCGTTCTGCCGCAGCCCGTCGAACGCCTGCGGACTGGTCACCTCGTGCAACAGATGCAGATCGATGAAGAGCAGATCCGGCTCGCCCTCCGCGCGCCGCACCACATGGTCGTCCCAGACCTTCTCCGCGAGTGTCCTACCCATCGCTTTCCCTCCGGCCGGCCGGATCGGCGCGGCACTTCTCAGAGACGTGTGGGCCCGCGTCCGTATCCCGCATTCCGGACGCCGGCGGCGATCCCTCGGTGGCAGGGCCGCGACTTCCAGAGTGGCAAGATCCCTGGAAAATTGAACTTGCGTTTCACAGAGTGAGACGGGAGTATCGTTTCATGGACAACTCTAGCGGCGTCGGCGTTCTCGACAAGGCAGCACTGGTTTTGAGCGCCCTGGAGTCCGGTCCGGCCACCCTCGCCGGGCTGGTCGCGGCGACAGGGCTCGCCCGGCCCACGGCCCACCGGCTGGCCGTGGCACTGGAGCACCACCGAATGGTGGCGCGGGACATGCAGGGCCGGTTCATCCTGGGCCCCCGGCTGGCCGAGCTGGCCGCGGCGGCCGGAGAGGACCGGCTGCTGGCCACGGCCGGACCGGTGCTGACCCATCTGCGGGACGTGACCGGCGAGAGCGCCCAGCTCTACCGCCGCCAGGGCGACATGCGGATCTGTGTCGCCGCGGCGGAGCGGCTGTCCGGACTGCGGGACACCGTGCCGGTCGGCTCCACGCTCACCATGAAGGCCGGCTCCTCGGCCCAGATCCTGATGGCCTGGGAGGAGCCGGAGCGGCTGCACCGGGGCCTCCAGGGCGCCCGCTTCACGGCGACCGCGCTCTCCGGCGTACGGCGCCGGGGCTGGGCCCAGTCGATCGGGGAGCGGGAGCCGGGTGTGGCCTCGGTCTCGGCGCCGGTGCGGGGGCCGTCGAACCGGGTGGTGGCCGCCGTCTCGGTCTCCGGACCGATCGAGCGGCTGACCCGGCACCCGGGCCGGATGCACGCCCAGGCGGTGATCGACGCGGCCGGCCGGCTGTCCGAGGCGCTGCGCCGCTCCGGCTGACCCGCCGCTCCGCTCCCCCGGCCGCGCACCGGCCGCCGGAGCGCCGGCCCACCGAGCCCTGCCGGCCCACCGTCTCAACGCCGCGGCAGTGGGCCGGACTTGTGTCCGGGCGCCCGGACGGAACGCTCAGGGGCGTACGTGTCCACGGGCGCGCCGGACACGCCAAAGGACCCGGCGCACCAAAAGGAGAAGCCCTCCCCGCACTGGGGAGGGCTTCTCCGTGACGTACCCCCGACCGGATTCGAACCGGCGCTACCGCCTTGAGAGGGCGGCGTGCTAGGCCGCTACACAACGGGGGCCTGCATCTTGCGACGCGCTGGGCTACCAGGACTCGAACCTAGACTAAATGAACCAGAATCACTCGTGCTGCCAATTACACCATAGCCCATGGTGGTTTAGACCAGTACCCCCGACCGGATTCGAACCGGCGCTACCGCCTTGAGAGGGCGGCGTGCTAGGCCGCTACACAACGGGGGCCCTAGCGATCCTGCATCGAGGTCACGGGTGCGACCTTGGTGACCTCGCGGGAAGGATCTGTACCCCCGACCGGATTCGAACCGGCGCTACTGCCTTGAGAGGGCAGCGTGCTAGGCCGCTACACAACGGGGGCTTTGCAGATGAGCTCTGCGAGCTGGCCTACCAGGACTCGAACCTAGACTAACTGAACCAGAATCAGTCGTGCTGCCAATTACACCATAGGCCACCAAAACTCAACCCTCTGCGAGGATCTTGTTCGGGTTTTTGACGCTTTCGGGGCTCCGGCCTTCCGGCCCGCTCCCCTCGGCGCAGGAAGAACATTACCCGAAGGTCTGCGGGGCTCCAAAACGGGTTCCTCCGCGCAGCACCCCCGGCAGCTGGGAGAGGTCGGTGATCCGGGTCAGCTCGGGGCGGCCGCCCCGGCCGGTCCGGTCCAGCCAGATGCCGGTGAGCCCCGCCTCCACCGCCCCGCGCGCGTCGATGTCCGGCTCGTCGCCGATGTACGCCACCTCGGCGGGCGGCAGCCCCAGGGCGTCGCAGGCGGCGTGGAAGGCGTCCGGGTGGGGCTTGGCGACACCCAGGTCGGCGGCGCAGAGCAGGGCCTCGAACCGGTCGCGCACCCCGAGCACCCGCAGCTTGCGCTCCTGGTTGATCAGCGAGGAGTTCGACAGCGCCGCGTGCCGGTAGTCGGCGGCCAGCAGGTCCAGCACCGGCAGGGTGTCCGGGAAGAGCTGCCAGGCGGCCTCGTAGTGGACGATGTACCGGTCGAACCAGGCGTCCGCCTCGGCGTCGGTGAGCGACAGGCCGAGGAAGGCGCGCACCCGGTCCCGGCGCTGGCCCGGCCAGTCGGTCTCACCGGCCGCGAACCGGGCGTAGTGGACCTCCGTCGCCTCCCGCCAGCGCAGCAGGGCGTCCTCCACCGAGCCGTGCCCCTGCTCCAGCCCCTCGGCGAGCAGATGCTGCCGCATCCCGGCCCGGTCGGCGCCGGCGTAGTCGAAGATCGTGTCGTCTATGTCCCAGAGAACCGCGCGGATCGGCATGCGGCCGACGCTACCCCGCGCGGGACGCGGACGGGGGCGTTCCGGATCCGGGGGCGGCTCGGGGTACGACGAGGCCCGGGGCCGTTCCGGGGAGAGGGGCCGCTCGGGGTGCCGGGGCCGCTCCGGGTACGACGGAGGGCGGCGGCCGGGTGGCCGCCGCCCTCGGAGGCGTACGGGAGAGGCGTACGGAAGATCCCGACCGGGCGCCGTTATCCGGCGAGCCGGGCGAGCGCGGCGTCGATGCGGGCCAGGGTGCGGTCCTTGCCCAGCACCTCCAGCGACTCGAAGAGCGGCAGACCGACCGTGCGGCCGGTGACGGCCACCCGGACCGGCGCCTGGGCCTTGCCGAGCTTCAGGCCGTGCTCCTCGCCGGCCGCCAGCACCGCGTTCTTCAGCGACTCGGGGCTGTTCCAGTCGGCCCCGGCCAGCTTGGCGCGGGCGGTGGTCAGCAGGGCGTCCGAGCCCTCCTTCATCGCCTTGGTCCAGGACGCCTCGTCCCGGACCGGCTCGGGGAGGAAGAGGAAGTCGACATTGGCGGTGATCTCGGAGAGGACCGTCAGCCGGGTCTGGGCGTGCGGCGCGATGGCCTCCCAGGCGGTCCGGTCGAAGTCCTCCGGGGCCCAGGGGGCGTGCGGGGCCCGCAGCCAGGGCTCGCAGGCGGCGGTGAACGCCTTCACGTCCAGCAGGCGGATGTGGTCGGCGTTGATCGACTCGGCCTTCTTGAGGTCGAACCGGGCCGGGTTGGCGTTCACGTCCGTGATCTCGAACTTCGAGATCATCTCGGGCACGGTGAACACGTCCTGGTCGGCGGAGAACGACCAGCCGAGCAGCGAGAGGTAGTTGAGCAGGCCCTCGGGGAGGAAGCCGCGCTCCCGGTAGAGGTTGAGGGAGGACTGCGGGTCGCGCTTGGAGAGCTTCTTGTTGCCCTCGCCCATGACGTACGGCAGGTGGCCGAAGGACGGGACGGTCTTGGCGACGCCCAGCTCGATCAGCGCCTTGTAGAGCGCGATCTGGCGCGGGGTGGAGGAGAGCAGGTCCTCGCCGCGCAGCACATGGGTGATCTCCATCAGCGCGTCGTCGACCGGGTTGACGAGCGTGTAGAGCGGATTGCCGTTGGCCCGGACGATGCCGTAGTCCGGGACGTTCTCCGGGGTGAAGGTCAGCTCGCCGCGGACCAGGTCGGTGAAGGTGATCGGCTCGTCGGGCATCCGGAAGCGGACGATCGCCGGACGGCCCTCGGCGGCGTACGCCTCGGCCTGCTCGGCGGTGAGCACCCGGCAGTGGCCGTCGTAGCCGGAGGGGCGGCCGGCCGCGCGGGCGGTGTCGCGGCGGGTCTCCAGTTCCTCGGTGGTGCAGTAGCAGTAGTAGGCGTACCCGCCGGCCAGCAGCTTCTCCGCGACGTCCCGGTAGATGTCCATCCGCTGCGACTGGCGGTACGGGGCGTGCGGGCCGCCGGTCTCGGGGCCCTCGTCCCAGTCCAGCCCGAGCCACCGCATGGCGTCGAGGAGCTGCTGGTACGACTCCTCCGAGTCGCGCGCCGCGTCGGTGTCCTCGATGCGGAAGACCATGGTGCCCTGGTGGTGCCGGGCGAACGCCCAGTTGAACAGGGCGGTGCGGACCAGTCCCACATGGGGGTTGCCGGTCGGGGAGGGACAGAAACGTACGCGGACGTTCGCGTTAGCCACGCTTGATCACCTTGTTGGTGAGAGTGCCGATGCCTTCGATGGTGACGGCGACCTCGTCGCCGACGGAGAGTGGTCCGACCCCGGCCGGGGTGCCCGTGAGGATGACGTCACCGGGGAGCAGGGTCATCGCCTCGGTGATGTGGACCACCAGGTCCTCGACGGAGTGCAGCATGTCGGCGGTGGTGCCGAGCTGCCGCTGCTCGCCGTTGACCGTGCACTGGACGCCCAGGCCCGCGGCGACCGCGGCGAGACCGGTGCCGGTCTCCACCCAGGGGCCGAGCGGGCAGGAGGTGTCGAAGCCCTTGGCGCGGGCCCACTGGTTCTCGCGCCGCTGGACGTCCCGGGCGGTGATGTCATTGGCGCAGGTGAGGCCGAAGACCACGTCCTTGACCCGCTCGCGCGGGACCTCCCGGCACATCCGTCCGATGACGACGGCGAGCTCGGCCTCGTGGTGGAGCTCCTGGGAGAAGGCGGGGTACTCGACGGCGTCGCCGTGGCCGATCACCGAGGTGGTGGGCTTGAAGAAGGCGACGGGCGCCTCGGGGACCTCGTTGCCCAGCTCCCGGGCGTGCTCGGCGTAGTTGCGGCCGATGGCGACGATCTTGTTGGGGAGCACGGGCGGCAGCAGCCGGACCTTCTCCAGCGGGACCTTGGTGCCGCTGAGCTCGAAGTCGGCGTACGGAATGCCCTTGATGATGTCGAGGACGAGGCCGTCGGGGCCGTCTCCCTCAACCGCGCCGAAGGCGACATTGCCGTCGATGGAGAATCTGGCGATGCGCACGGTTGCCTTGCGCCCCTCTGCTCTCGCTGGCCGGAGATCTGACGCTCCAGGCTAACGCGGACGGCCGCCCGCCCGTGGCGGCCAGGTCGCGGGACGACCGAGGTCACGGGGCGGGCGGCCGGATGCCGGCACCGCCGGCGCGGGCGGTGCCGCGGCGGGGTGCCCCGCGGGGGGCCCTCCGGGAGACCGGGCGGCGGCCCCCGGAGGCCGGAACGACCTCAGCGGGCGGGGCGGCGGCTCAGGGCGGCCCGGGAGGCCGGGACGGTGGAGCTCAGGAGACCGGGACGGCCACCGGGGCCTCCATCAGCACGGTGCGGCGGGGGTTGGCGGTGCTGGCGGGAAGATCGGTGGTGTGCTCCGGCTGGACGGCGCGCGCCACCTCGCCGGCGTCGGCGAGGTGCACCAGCGTGGTGCGGCGCGGGTTGGCGATGGCGCGGATCGGCAGCGTCGTCTTCATGAGTGGTGTCAGACCTCGGAGTCGGGCGCCGGTGCGGCGCGGGTTGACGGATTCCCCATCCCTGTAAAGCGTCAGGCTAAACATGGGATTCCCCGGGAATACCGGGAGAAGGCAACGATCCATATGTGAGTTTGGTCACCGGTTGCTGGGCAATTCCGGCATTCCGGGCCACCTCAGAGGGTGGCGGAAACGGACATCGAGTGACTGAATGCGTCATTCCGCTCCTGATCATGGCGACTGGGACACGCCCTACCCTTGGGCGACTCGCACGGACACGCCCGGTTTGTCATCGCACTTCCTCCACAACCGGTCACCCATTACTCACAAGCCGTGACCCCCGGCGGGGTGGCTTCCGCCGCCCTTGTTGGAGATCCGGCACTGTGCTGGAATTCCACGGACCGCCGCGGGTTCGAGGACCGGCGTGCAGCGGCGCGACGCAGCGCCGAGTGAGTGGCGGGAAGGGGGGAGCCGCACCGGTCACTCACGACCACCGAACGAGCGCCACGGCGCTCCAAGACGCCGACACCGTCTTCTCCGCGCGAGCGGAAAGACGCCTGGTCCAGAGGTTGCGACGCTAGTGCAGGGACGTTTCAAGAGGGATGGCAGCGCTGCGGCGGAGCAGGAGCCGCGCGGCGGGACCGACCGCGGCTCCTCGCCCCAGCACCCCCAGAGCCAAGGAGCCGTGACGGGCGGTGCCCCCACCGACCACGCGCAGGCTCCGGGCGCGGCGGGCCCGGCGCACTCCGGCCGTACCGCCCGCGCGGGCCGCGCCGCCGGTGCGGCGCCCTCCGCCGAGCCGGCGGACGGCAAGCCGGCGGGTCCGGGCAAGGGCAAGGCGGCGAAGGGCCCCAAGAGCCCGTCCGACACCGGCCCCCGAATAGCCCTGCGCAACTGGCGCATCAGTACCCGACTGGTCTCCCTGCTCGCCCTCCCCGTGGTCGCCGCGACCACCCTCGGTGGCATGCGCATCAGCGAATCCATGGAGCGCATGGAGCAGCTGGACCACATGCAGCTGCTCACCGAGCTGACCAGGGAGGCGACCAACCTCGCCAAGGCGCTCCAGAAGGAGCGCGACGAGTCGGCCGGTCCGCTCGCCACCGGCCGCGAGCCGAACGAGAACGCCACGGTCGTCGAGCGGCGGGACGCCACCGACAAGGCGCAGAAGGCGTTCCTCAACGCCACCGACAAGATCGGTGACACCCAGGGCGACGAGGCCCTCCAGGCCATCCGCGCCAATGTGAGCCAGATCGGCACCCAGGTCGTCACCCTGGCCTCGATCCGGCAGGACGCCTTCGACCCGAAGCGGCAGAAGTCGCAGACCGTCGACGCCTACAACCGGGTCATCGAGTCGCTGCTGAGCCTCTCCCAGGACATGGCCCAGGCCACCAGCAACCCCGAGATGATCAAGCGCACCCGTGCGCTGGCGGCGTTCTCCTCCGCGAAGGAGTACGCCTCCATGCAGCGGGCCATCATCGCCGCCTCGCTGCCGGGTCCCGCGGGTCTGGGCAAGGAGCTGCAGGCCGAGAAGATCAACCCGAACGACCGTCTCTACGGTGAGGCGGCCCGCACCAACGAGGACGCGGCGCTCAAGTCGTTCCAGTCCATCTACGCCTCCAACGGCGGCAACGCCGAGGAGCTGCTGGCCCCGCTCAACGAGGGCAACGCGGCCATCCAGGAGGCGGACTCCTACGCCACCCGGGCGCTGACCGACCCGATGGGCATCAGCAACTCCCCCCGTACCTTCAAGGACTGGGCCGACGCGTCCGGTACCAAGATCACGGCGATGGACAGCATCGAGGCCACCCTGCTGGGCGAGATGGAGACCAAGGCCCGTGAGCTCCGCTCGGAGTCCGAGCGCGAGGCGATCATCAGCGGTGCGCTGATCCTGCTGGTGCTCGGGGTGTCGCTGGTCGGCGCCTTCGTGGTGTCCCGCTCCATGATCCGGTCGCTGCGCCGGCTCCAGGACACCGCCACCCGGGTCGCCCAGGACCGGCTGCCCGAGCTGGTCAAGCAGCTCTCCGAGTCCGACCCGCAGGACGTGGACACCTCCGTGGAGTCGGTCGGCGTCCACTCCCGGGACGAGATCGGCCAGGTGGCCGCGGCCTTCGACGACGTGCACCGCGAGGCGGTCCGACTCGCCGCCGAGCAGGCCCTGCTGCGGGGCAACGTCAACGCGATGTTCACCAACCTCTCGCGCCGTTCCCAGGGCCTCATCCAGCGTCAGCTCTCCCTCATCTCGGAGCTGGAGTCCCGCGAGGCCGACCCGGACCAGCTCTCCTCGCTCTTCAAGCTCGACCACCTCGCCACCCGTATGCGCCGGAACGGTGAGAACCTCCTCGTCCTCGCCGGTGAGGAGCCGGGCCGCCGGTGGACCCGGCCCGTCCCGCTGGTCGACGTGCTCCGTGCCGCCGCCTCCGAGGTGGAGCAGTACGAGCGCATCGAACTGGCCTCGGTGCCGCCGACCGAGGTGGCCGGCCGGGTCGTCAACGACCTCGTCCACCTCCTCGCCGAGCTGCTGGAGAACGCCACCTCGTTCTCCTCGCCGCAGACCAAGGTGCGGGTCACCGGTCACGCGCTGCCCGACGGCCGGGTGCTGGTGGAGATCCACGACACCGGTATCGGCCTCTCCCCCGAGGACCTGGCCGCGATCAACGAGCGGCTCGCCTCGCCGCCCACCGTGGACGTCTCGGTCTCCCGCCGGATGGGTCTGTTCGTGGTCGGCCGGCTGTCGCTCCGGCACGGCATCCGCATCCAGCTCCGTCCCTCGGACTCCGGCGGTACGACCGCGCTCGTCATGCTCCCGGTGGACGTGGCCCAGGGCGGCCGCAAGCCGCAGAAGGCCGGACCCGGCGGCCAGGGCGCCCCGTCCGCGCCCGGTGGCCGGCTCCCCGGCGGCCCCGGCCAGTCCGGTGGCGGACGCCCCGGTCTGCCCGGCGGCTCCGGCGGCGGTGGCTCGGCCGCCGGCCTGCTGAGCGCGGGCGCCGGCGCGGCCCGCAACCAGGGCGGCGGCCAGGGCCCGCGGGCCGCGCTGCCCGGCCGCGACGACGCCCCCGGCAGGCCGGGCGGCGGCCCCCAGCAGGGCGGCGGCCTGTTCGGCGGCGGCAACGGTGCCGGCGCGGGCGCCCGGCCGGGCCAGGAGCGCCCGAACCGCCGCCCGCAGCCGCAGGACCGCGCCCCGGCGCGCGGCGGGAACGGCGACCAGAACCTCTTCGGCGGACCGTCGGCGGCGGGCGCGGCGGGAACGCCGGGCGCGCCGGGCACCGCGGGCACGACGAGCAGCGGTCTCCCGAGCCGCTCCGACGTCTGGGGCGGTTCCGCCCCCGGCCCGGCCGGCTCCCAGCAGCCCGGCTCCGGCACCCCCCAGCAGCCCGGTTTCGGCAACGGCTCCGGCGCCCCCGGCCAGTCCGGCTTCGGCAACGGTGCCGGCGGCCAGGCCCCCGGCCGCCTGGGCGGCACCGACCGGCCCGGCGCCGGCCCGGTGCCCCCGGCCGGCCGCCGCGACCAGGGCCCCGGGCGCGAGCAGCGCCCGGCCGCTCCCGACGCCCAGCGCCCCGAGCTGCCCGGCGGCTCCGCCCAGGGCGCCCCGCGCCCGGCGGCCACCAGCTGGGGCGCCGTACCGGCGCAGCCCGGGCCCGCCCGGTCCGCGACCCCGCAGGACGGGCCGCGCGGCCACGAGGAGCCGGACGTCACCGGTGGCCACCGGGCCCGCGACGGCTACGGCCAGGACCGGGGCGGGTACGGCCAGGGGCTCCCCGACGGCCACGGCGGCCGCGACGGCTACGCCCAGGACCCCGGCCGCGACGGCTACGCCCAGGACCCCGGCCACGGCGGCTACGCCCAGGACCCGGGCTCGACCGGCCAGTTCGCACGCCCCGGCGCCGGCGAGCCGCAGCACCGGAACCAGCACCAGGGCCAGGCGCCGAACCAGGGCCAGGGCCAGAACCAGGGCTTCGCCCCGGAGCGGGGGCAGGACCCGCTGGGCCTGCCGGCCGGCGACGGCTACGGCGCGCCGCAGCGGCAGGACGCCCTGCCGCCGGCCGGCGCGGGCGACGGCCGGACCCCGCTCTACGACACGCTGGAGACCAACTGGTTCCACGGTGCCCCCGAGGGCGGCCGGCCGGACCAGCAGGGGACCCCGGCGGCGAACGGCGGCGGCCACCCGCGCCACGACGAGACCGTCCAGCACCCGGTGGTGCCGCACTCCGCCCAGGAGTCGTCCACCACCGGCCAGTGGCGGACCTCCCCCAACGACGAACTGGTGCGCCAGGCCGAGCGGGCGCGGAAGCCCGCCGCGGGCGGGATCACCACCTCGGGTCTGCCCAAGCGGGTGCCGCGTGCCAATCTGGTGGCGGGCACCGCGCAGGAGCAGAACCACCAGAGCGGGCCCCAGGTCTCGCGCGCCCCGGACGATGTGCGCGGTCGGCTGACCAACCTGCGCCGGGGCATCCAGCAGGGCCGGCAGGCGGGCAACTCGTCCACCGGCAGCTACGACATCGGCCCTTCTCACCAGCAGGAGCGTTAGTTGAGACCGATGAGCCAGGCGGCGCAGAACCTGAACTGGTTGATCACCAGCTTCGTGGGCAACACCCCGGGTGTCTCCCACACGGTGGTGGTCTCCGCCGACGGACTGCTGCTGGCCATGTCGGAGGGTTTCCCCCGCGACCGTGCCGACCAGCTCGCCGCCGTCGCCTCCGGGCTGACCTCGCTGACAGCGGGGGCGTCCCGGATCTTCGAGGGCGGCCGGGTCAGCCAGACGGTGGTGGAGATGGAGCGCGGCTTCCTCTTCATCATGTCCGTCTCGGACGGCTCCTCGATGGCCGTACTGGCGCACCCGGACTGCGACATCGGTCTGGTCGGCTACGAGATGGCGCTGCTGGTCGACCGGGCCGGCAGCGTCCTCACCCCGGATCTCCGCGCGGAGCTCCAGGGCAGCCTGCTCCACTGAGGCGGTACGCCCCCGCGTACCGCTCCGCCAAGTCAACCGTCGGCCGGTCCGACACCGGCCCCCCACCGGCCCAGTCAGCGACAGGCAGACCATCTGCTGTCACGCCCGGAGGATTCATGACCCCGCCCCCCGCCTCTCACGATCCGTACGGTGTCTCACTCGATTCGTACGAGGAGGAAGGCGACCAGCCGCTGGTGCGCCCGTACGCCATGACCGGCGGCCGGACCCGGCCGCGGTACCAGCTCGCCATCGAGGCCCTGGTCTCGACCACGGCCGACCCGGCGATGCTCGGCACGATGCTCCCGGAGCACCAGCGGATCTGCCACCTCTGCCGTGAGGTCAAGTCGGTGGCCGAGATCTCGGCCCTGCTGTCGATGCCGCTGGGTGTGGCCAGGATCCTGGTCGCGGACCTGGCGGAGGCCGGCATGGTGGCCATCCACCAGCCGGGCAACGGAGAGGCCGGCGGCACGCCGGACGTCACGCTGCTGGAAAGGGTGCTCAGTGGACTTCGCAAGCTCTGACGGCGGGACCGGCCAGAGCCGGTCGACCACCAGCGCGAAGATCGTGGTGGCGGGCGGGTTCGGCGTGGGCAAGACCACCTTCGTCGGCGCCGTCTCGGAGATCAACCCGCTGCGCACCGAAGCCGTCATGACCAGCGCCTCCGCCGGCATCGACGACCTCACCCACACCGGCGACAAGACCACCACCACCGTCGCCATGGACTTCGGCCGCATCACCCTCGACCAGGACCTCATCCTCTACCTCTTCGGCACCCCCGGACAGGACCGCTTCTGGTTCATGTGGGACGACCTCGTCCGCGGCGCCATCGGCGCCGTCGTCCTCGTCGACACCCGCCGCCTCGCCGACTGCTTCCCCGCCGTCGACTACTTCGAAAACAGCGGCCTCCCCTTCGTCATCGCCCTCAACGGCTTCGACGGACACCAGCCCTACACCCCCGACGAAGTACGCGAAGCCCTCCAGATCGGCCCCGACACCCCCATCATCACCACCGACGCCCGCCACCGCGCCGACGCCAAGAGCGCCCTCATCACCCTCGTCGAACACGCCCTCATGGCACGGCTCAAGTAGGGCACGGCCCGAGCCGGGACGACGGCTCCCCCGCGGGGAGCGGTCGCGACGACCGGGGTGACCGTATGGCCGGACGACCACCGCCGACCGGGGTGACCGGGTGACCGGACGACGACCGGAAGGATCTTCAAATGGGGGCAGCTCTACGCCAGTTGTTGTAGTCATTCCGGACGAAACGCGGAGAATCCAGCGGGATTCACGGGGGCGGAGTGTGTCCTTTGACACGGTCCGCCCCCGCGTTCATAACGTTTCGACAGAGAATTGCGGCAGGACGGACACGACACGCGGTCGCCCGGTGCCGCTGCGCTCACATGAGCCCCGCCATTTGGCGGCGGTCGCTCTTTATGCCCGTTTTATCTGCGGTGCTGGGCACGGCTCCTGCCCGGAACGGGCTGTTTGGAACCCGGCCGCTTCGCATGCTGCAATGCGTCGACCTGTCGAACTCCAGAGTAGTTACGGCCCCGAACAGTAAAACGGCACGACCCAGGTGCCGGCGCCGAGAGGTTGTTGGTCGAGTGAGGCGAAGCAAGAACAGCGCCGCAGAGCAGCAGGCGCGGGGGAACTTCACCCCCGCCCAGCGCACCGCGGTGCCGCCTGCCGATGCGCCTGCGGACCCCCCGGCCACCGCTGCCGGCGGCGGCAAGGGCGGTTCCGGCAAACTTTCCCCGCGCAACTGGCGGGTGCCCACCCGGCTGAACGCCATCCTCCTCATACCCGTGGGCGTCGGCCTCGTCATGGGCGGCTTCCAGGTGAGCGCGTCCATCAGCACCTGGCGCGAGGCGCAGGACGCCGAGAAGACGGCGCTGATCGTGCGCGCCGCCTCGGAGTACGGCTCCGCGCTGCTCGACGAGCGCGACCTGACCGCCGAACCGCTGCTCACCGCCAAGTCCGACGAGGACCGGTCCGCGCGCGCCGTCAAGGACGCCTACGCCAAGACGGACGCCGCCAAGGAGAAGTTCGACGCCGCCGTGCGGGACATGCCGTCCAAGCGCGGCCTGGACCGCCGGCTCCAGCTGTTCCGGGGCGAGGAGCCCAAACTGGAGCAGCTCCGCCAGCAGGCGTACATCAAGGCGCAGGACCCGACCCGTACCGAGGAGGGGTACGTCGAGGTCCAGCACTCCCTGATGGAGTTCTCCAACGAACTCAGCCTGGGCACCGGCAACATCACCAGCTTCGGCCGTACGGTCTACGCCCTCCAGCTCGCCAAGGCGGCCGCCTCCCTCCAGCGCTCCATCGGCACCCATCTGCTGGTCCGGCCGAGCACCAGCGAGCAGGTCTTCCGCCAGCAGTCCACGGCCTTCAACTCGTACAACTACCTGGAGCAGATCGCCCTCGGCGAGTTCGTCTCCGGCGGCACCGCCGAGGACGCCGAGAACCTGAAGCGGGTCATGGCCGGCAAGGCCACCGAGGGCGGGAAGAAGCTCCAGGCCGCGGGCATCGACTTCGACCTCAAGCCGGGTCAGACGGTCTACGACTACCTGGCCGCCCAGATCGGCGGCAGCCCGGACGCCGAGTCGCTCAAGGGGCTGAAGTCCAAGGGTGTGATGCCGGAGACCTGGCTGGGCGCCGCCACCGCCAAGTTCGACGGCTACGGCGAGGTCGAGTCCGGCCTGGTCAGCAAGGCGGTGGACGAGGCCGCGGCGATCTCCGACGACGCCAGGAACGACGCGATCATCACCGGTGCGGTCACCGTGATCGCCCTGCTGACCGCCTTCATCCTGGCCGGGATGATGGCCCGCCAGATGAGCCGCGCGATGCGCACCCTGCGCACCGCCGCCTTCGGCATCGCCGGACAGCGCCTGCCGATGCTGGTCGACCAGCTCTCCCGCACCGACCCGGGCCGGGTCGACACCCGGGTGGAGCCGATCCCGATCGACTCGCGCGACGAGATCGGCGAGGTCGCCCGCGCCTTCGACCAGGTGCACCGGGAGGCCGTCCGGCTCGCTGCCGAACAGGCGCTGCTGCGGGGCAACGTCAACGCGATCTTCACCAACCTGTCCCAGCGCAACCAGTCGCTGATCGAGGGCCAGCTGACCCTCATCACCGACCTGGAGAACAACGAGGCCGACCCGGACCAGCTGGAGAACCTCTTCCGGCTGGACCACCTGGCCACCCGTATGCGCCGCAACGGCGAGAACCTCCTCATCCTCGCCGGTGAGGAGCCGGGCCGCCGCTGGGACCAGCCGGTCCCGCTGGTGGACGTGTTGCGGGCCGCCTCCTCGGAGGTGGAGGCGTACGAGCGCATCGAGCTCAGCGGCGTACCGGAGACGGAGATCCACGGCCGGGCCGTGACCGACCTGGTGCACCTGCTCGCCGAGCTGCTGGAGAACGCGACCACCTTCTCCTCGCCGCAGACCAAGGTCCGGGTCACCGCGACCCGGCTGCCGGACGGCCGGGTGATGGTGGAGATCCACGACAAGGGCATCGGCCTGACCGCCGAGGACTTCGCGGACATCAACCACAAGCTGGCCAATCCGCCGACCGTGGACGCCGCGATCTCCCAGCGGATGGGGCTCTTCGTGGTCGGCCGGCTGTCGGACCGGCACGGCATCCGCGTCCAGCTGCGCCCCTCGGGCGAGCAGGCGGGCACCACCTCGCTGGTGATGCTCCCGGACGCGATCACCCACGGCGGCGGAGACGCCTCGCCGGACGGCGACTTCACCGTCTCCTCGATCATCCCCGAGCAGGACGGCTACCGGGGCGCACCGGCCCGCACCGCCGCCGAGCTGGGCTTCGACGACTCCCAGTACGAGCAGCCGGCCGGTACCGCCAAGCGTCTCGACCCGGTCGACAGGTCGCTCAAGCGCGAGGAGCGCCGGGCCGGGCTCGCCGCCCAGCTGAACGGCTTCGAGCGGCCGGACCAGCCCGACCGGGGCCACGGCGGCCCGGAGCAGGGCGGACCGGCCGGCGCGTACGACCAGGGCCGCGGCCAGGAGGCGTACGGCCAGGAGGCGTACGCCCAGGGCCCGTACGGCCAGGACGGCTACCCGGTGCCCGGCGGCTTCGGCCAGGACCCGAACGGCCACGGCCACCGGGACGGGTTCGCCCCGGCCGGCGAGGGGCTGCCGGGGGGACCGGGCACGGCCGGCCAGGACGGCGGCTACCCGGCCGCCGCCGACTACGCCACCGGCGAGCACACCGCGCCGGGCGACTACCCGACGGGCGAGCTCCCGGTCCAGGGCGACTACGCCACCGGTGAGCTGCCGGTCCAGGGCGCGTACCAGGGGACCGAGTACGGCGGCGGTGGGTACGCCACCGGCACCGACACCACGGACGGCTACGGCACGGGCGGCTACCCGGCCCAGGACGCGTACGCCGCCGGCGGCTACCCGGACGCCAGCGCCGGCCAGGGCGGTGACCGGGGCGGGTACGACGGCTTCGGTACCGGCGCCGCGCACGACGACTGGCCCCAGCAGGACGGCCGCGCCGGTCACCCCGGCCAGGGCGACCAGGACGCGTACGCCACCGGCTACGACGGGCTGCCCGGCGCCGGGACCCCCGGCGCCCCGGCCGGCGTTCCCGGGAACGGCTCGGAGCGCGTAGGCTTCGACCGTCCGGGTTCCGTCACCGGCACCGACGGCCTCCCGGCCGAAGGCCATGAACTGACCGACGCCGGTCTGCCGCGCCGCGGCAGCCCCCGGCAGCAGGCCCCGCAGCAGGAACAGTCCGCGCCGCAGGCCCCGTCCGCCCC
The DNA here is from genome assembly GCF_024756275.1 of Streptomyces pyxinae. Taxonomy (GTDB): domain Bacteria; phylum Actinomycetota; class Actinomycetes; order Streptomycetales; family Streptomycetaceae; genus Streptomyces; species Streptomyces pyxinae. The sequence continues at coordinate 181,709 of NZ_JANUGQ010000009.1, forward strand.
GCAGGGGCCGCGGGAGCCCCTGCCGGTCCGGGGGGTCCCGCACGGGGGCGACGCTCCGCAGAGCTCTCCGGAACCGGCGGGCGACGCGGACGGCTCCGACGGCTGGCGCTCCACCAACGACGAGCGCTGGCAGCGGGCCGGGAAGCTCAAGGAGCCCAAGGCCGGCGGAGTCACCTCGTCCGGACTCCCGCGGCGCGTGCCCAAGGCGAACCTCGTCGAGGGCACGGCGGAGCAGACCCCGCAGGGCGGCCCACAGGTCTCCCGCGCCCCCGAGGACGTGCGCGGCAGGTTGAGCAACCTGCGGCGCGGTGTCCAGCGGGGACGCACCGCGGGAACGGACACGAACGGACCGGCCACTTACGATCGACCCAGTGGCCCGGGTAGTACCTACAACCAGGAGCGTTAGTGTGAGCCCGATGAGCCAGGCGGCGCAGAATCTGAACTGGTTGATCACCAACTTCGTGGACAACACCCCCGGTGTTTCCCACACGGTGGTGGTCTCCGCCGACGGACTCCTGCTGGCGATGTCCGAGGGTTTCCCCCGCGACCGTGCCGACCAGCTCGCCGCCGTCGCCTCCGGACTGACCTCGCTGACCGCGGGGGCGTCCCGGATCTTCGAGGGCGGGGCGGTCAACCAGACCGTGGTGGAGATGGAGCGCGGCTTCCTCTTCATCATGTCCATCTCGGACGGCTCCTCGCTGGCCGTCCTCGCCCACCCGGACGCCGACATCGGTCTGGTCGGCTACGAGATGGCGCTGCTGGTCGACCGGGCCGGTACCGTCCTCACCCCGGATCTCCGTGCGGAACTCCAGGGTTCTCTGCTCAACTGACAGACAGGCCGTGCGTTTCACGCCACCGCGCCATAGGGTGCGGTGGCGCGGCTCCACAGGGACATGGACCGCGACCGGCAGTCGGAGGAGGCAACGTGGCAACACCCCCAGGCGGACACCATCCGTACGATCCGTACGACGGTGCCCAGCGGGCCCACGGTGAGAACGGGCAGAACCGCTTCAACTTCCCCTCGGCGCCCAGCGGTCACGGACCGGGCCACGACCCGCGGCAGCAGCAGCCCTACCCGCAGCAGCAGCCGTACCCGCAACAACAGCAGCAACCGCCGTCGTACGACCGCCCGTTCGACCGGGCGGCGGCCCAGCGCGGCCGGCCGGCGCAGCAACGCCGGCGGGCGGCACCGGCGCCCCCGGCGGGCGGCCACAATCCGCTGGTGCGTCCGTACGCCATGACCGGCGGCCGGACCCGGCCGCGGTACCAGCTCGCCATCGAGGCCCTGGTCTCGACCACGGCCGATCCGTCCCGGCTGCACGGGCAGTTGCCCGAGCACCAGCGGATCTGCCGGCTCTGTGTCGAGATCAAGTCGGTCGCCGAGATCTCGGCACTTCTCTCCATTCCCCTCGGCGTCGCCCGGATCCTCGTCGCCGACCTGGCGGAGGCCGGCCTTGTCGCCATCCACCAGCCCGGCGGCGACGAAACCGCCGGCGGACAGCCAGACGTGACACTGCTCGAAAGGGTGCTCAGTGGACTTCGCAAGCTCTAGCGGCGGTGCAGCCCGCTCAACCACCAGCGCGAAGATCGTGGTGGCGGGTGGGTTCGGCGTGGGCAAGACCACCTTCGTCGGCGCCGTCTCGGAGATCAACCCGCTGCGCACCGAAGCCGTCATGACCAGCGCCTCCGCCGGCATCGACGACCTCACCCACACCGGCGACAAGACCACCACCACCGTCGCCATGGACTTCGGCCGCATCACCCTCGACCAGGACCTCATCCTCTACCTCTTCGGCACCCCCGGACAGGACCGCTTCTGGTTCATGTGGGACGACCTCGTCCGCGGCGCCATCGGCGCCGTCGTCCTCGTCGACACCCGCCGCCTCGCCGACTGCTTCCCCGCCGTCGACTACTTCGAAAACAGCGGCCTCCCCTTCGTCATCGCCCTCAACGGCTTCGACGGACACCAGCCCTACACCCCCGACGAAGTACGCGAAGCCCTCCAGATCGGCCCCGACACCCCCATCATCACCACCGACGCCCGCCACCGCGCCGACGCCAAGAGCGCCCTCATCACCCTCGTCGAACACGCCCTCATGGCACGACTGCGGTAACGAGGTCCCGTCCCTCCCCCGGCTGCCACCGCCGCCGGGACCGGCCGCCGCACGGGACGCACGCCACGGGCCCGTCGCACCTCACCGGTGCGACGGGCCCGCGCTGTTTCCCGTACCGGCGCGGCGGTACGACCCGGCGGTGCGGCGGTGACGCGCGGAGGCGGTACGGCGGCGGCGCGGTGACCCGGCGGTACGGCGAAGGCCCCCGGTGCCCGTGGCGATCGCCGAACGGGTACCGGGGGCCTTCGGTGGCAGCGGGGCCGGGCCGGGGTCAGCCCTGCCAGGAGTGGGCCGAGCGGAAGCCGGACTGGCGCTCCAGCCGCCGCCAGCCGGCGGTGGAGCGGGCCGGGCCGTGCGCGGCGGCGGCGGGGCGGGCGTTGGCCCGGGCGAGCAGGACGGCGGTGATGGCCGCGAGCTCCTCGGGGTCGGCGTGACCCTTCTCGACGCGGAGGAGGGAGGCGTTGGTCACAGAGTGCTCCTCGAAGGGGCCGGCGGGGCCGGCCGGATCGGTGGCCCCCGCGCGACCGGGACGGGACCGGCGGGGCCGGTGGGTCCCGGTGGCGGGGCGGAAGGCTGTTACTGGGGCGGGTTGCCGTGCTTGCGGGACGGCAGGTCGGCGTGCTTGGTGCGCAGCATCGCCAGCGAGGAGATCAGCACCTGGCGGGTCTCCGACGGGTCGATGACGTCGTCCACCAGGCCGCGCTCGGCGGCGTAGTAGGGGTGCATCAGCTCGGCCTTGTACTCCTTGACCATGCGGGCGCGCATGGCCTCGGGGTCCTCGGCGTCCGCGATCTGCCGGCGGAAGATCACATTGGCGGCGCCCTCGGCGCCCATCACGGCGATCTCGTTGGTGGGCCAGGCGTAGGTGAGGTCGGCGCCGATGGACTGGGAGTCCATCACGATGTAGGCACCGCCGTACGCCTTGCGCAGGATCAGCGAGATCCGGGGCACGGTGGCGTTGCAGTAGGCGTAGAGCAGCTTGGCGCCGTGCCGGATGATGCCGCCGTGCTCCTGGTCGACGCCGGGCAGGAAGCCGGGGACGTCCAGCAGGGTGAGGATCGGGATGTTGAAGGCGTCGCACATCTGGACGAAGCGGGCGGCCTTCTCGGACGCCTCGATGTCCAGCACCCCGGCCAGGGTCTGCGGCTGGTTGGCGACGATGCCCACGACCTGGCCGTCCAGCCGGGCCAGCGCGCAGATGATGTTGCGGGCCCAGCGCTCGTGGACCTCCAGGTAGTCGCCGTCGTCGACGAGCTCCTCGATGACCTTGGCCATGTCGTAGGGCCGGTTGCCGTCGGCGGGCACCAGGTCGAGCAGGACGTCGGAGCGGCGGTCGGCCGGGTCCTCGGCCGGGTGGGACGGCGGGTTCTCCCGGTTGTTGGAGGGCAGCATCGACAGCAGGTAGCGGACCTCCGCGATGCAGGTCTCCTCGTCGTCGTAGGCGAAGTGCGCCACGCCGGAGGTCTCGGCGTGCACATCGGCGCCGCCCAGGCCGTTCTGGGTGATCTCCTCGCCGGTGACCGCCTTGACCACGTCCGGACCGGTGATGAACATCTGCGAGGTGTCGCGGACCATGAAGACGAAGTCGGTCAGCGCGGGGCTGTAGGCGGCGCCGCCGGCGCACGGGCCGAGCATCACGCTGATCTGCGGGATGACCCCGGAGGCGCGGGTGTTGCGCTGGAAGATGCCGCCGTAGCCGGCCAGCGCCGAGACGCCCTCCTGGATCCGGGCCCCGGCACCGTCGTTGAGCGAGACCAGCGGCGCTCCCGCCGCGATGGCCATGTCCATGATCTTGTGGATCTTGGTGGCGTGCGCCTCGCCCAGCGCGCCGCCGAAGATCCGGAAGTCGTGCGCGTAGACGAAGACCGTACGGCCCTCGACCGTGCCCCAGCCGGTGATCACACCGTCGGTGTACGGCTTCTTGGCCTCCAGGCCGAAGCCGGACGCCCGGTGCCGCCGCAGCTGCTCGACCTCCCGGAAGGAGTCCGGGTCCAGCAGCAGCTCGATCCGCTCCCGCGCGGTCAGCTTCCCCTTCGCGTGCTGCGCCTCGGTCGCCCGCTCGCTCGGCCCGCGCCGGGCCTCTTCACGCAGCGCGTGCAGCTCGGCCACGCGCCCACGGGCGTCGGTCGCCTCACCCTGGGTTTCGTCCACAACGGTCATGGATCGACCTTACGGACCCGGACAAGAAAATCACGCCGTCGACTCCGTACAGTCTCGCGCCGGATCTGCTGTGAGCCCCGCACAGAACCGTCGGCGAAGGCAGCCGAACCACCAGCCGGAGACGGTGATCTCTTGTGGGGTTCCCACAAGGGCCACCCGGAGTCTGCCTGGAGGTCGCCCGGGGACGCTCAGAGGGCGACCGAGCAGTGGTGTCCGGCGCAGGCGGTGCCGGGCGCGATCCGCAGCCGCAGTTCCCGGCCGGCCGCCAGTACGGTGACGGAGGGGTCGGCGCCGAGCACCCGGCGGACCGGGCGCCGCCAGACCAGCTCCACCGGGGCCCCGGTGCGCGGCGGCTCGGCCAGCCACACGGTGGCGGTCCGGCCCCGGCGCCGGACCAGCACGCTCGCCGCCCCGGCGACGGTCAGCGCCCCCACCGTACCGGCCCGCCAGAAGTTGGCGGCGGTCAGCCCCAGCCGCCGCACGGCGATCCCCTGGCGGCCGGCGGTGTTGGCGAGCACGGTGTACCGGTACGGGTCACGGGCCCGGGCGGCGGTGCGGGCACGCCCGGCCCCGGGCAGCAGGACGTACGCGTAGCCGGCGTCCACCGGGTCGGTGCCGTGGTCGAGCCAGAGGGTCAGATAGCGGCGGGTGCGGCGCTCGGTGGAGCCGGTGCCGTTGATGTCGCGCCAGGCGCCGGTGCGGTCCTCGCGCAGGGTGCGCAGCGCCGCCGTGCCGCCGGGCAGCAACCAGCCGCCGTGGCCCTCCAGATGGGCCCAGCGGGCGCCGGTGGTGAGCCGCGCGGTGCCGCCCTCGCCCAGGCAGCGGTTGTCCACCACCGTCTCGACCGGCACCCCGTCGGCTGCGGTGATCCCGGCACCCAGGCAGATCACCGCGTCGTCCGTGAAGAACCAGGACTTCCGGGCCTCCAGGGTGGAGCCGAGGCCCCTCAGGTGCTGGCCCACGGCGGCGTACTCCCCGTCGGAGACCCCGCCGGTCCAGCGCACCGGTGGCTTGGGCTCGCCCCACTCGCCGCCCGCCCGGTCCGGCAGCCGCCGGGTGGAGACGGTGGTGCCGGGCAGCCGGTACCAGTCCACGGTCGGCCAGAACCAGTCGGTGTACTGCGCCCCGTTCCCCGGCCCCCACCAGGAGAGCAGCCCGGCCCCGGTGTGCCAGCCGCGCGGGTTCTCGCCGTTGCCGCACTCGTAGGACGCGATCCGGTCGGAGGCCATGGCGAGCGAGGCGGTCCAGCGCGGGCGGCGGTGGACGGCCCGGTCCATGGCGGCGAAGAGCCGGTGGCCGACCGGCTCCGGTGCGGGGGCCGCCGGTCCGCCGGCGACCGCCCGCAGCCGGGCGAGGTCGGCCGTCCCGAACTGGCCGTCGGTCAGCACCGGGCTCACCGTGTCCCGTTCGATCCACCCCTTGACCAGGCCGTGCCAGCGCTCCCGCTCGGCCGGGCCCGCGCTCTCCGCCAGCAGCGCGATCGCCGCGACGACGGCATGGCCGTGGTGGTGGTCCCCGCGCAGCAGCCCGCGCGGGTCGTTGCGGGAGATCCCCCGGCTGATGGCCCGTCCGCTGACGCAGTCCATCATCAGCCCGTCGTGGACGAGCGGCGCGAAGGCGTGCTCCACGCTGTCCAGGACCCGCTGCCGCTCCGGGTCGGTGACGGCCCAGGGCGAGCCTGCGAGCAGCGCGAACAGCCGCCCGAGCCCGTCGAGCAGCACCTGCCCGTACGTTCCGGTGTACGGCACCCAGGTGTGCTGGACGAAGCTGCCGTCGGCGTAGAGCCCGTCGCCGGAGGTCACGTACGGGAAGACCGGCGAGAGCGCGTCCCGGGCCAGCGCCAGCTTGCCGGGGCGGTGGCCGAGGACGCCGCGCAGGGCGACGGAGCGGCAGAGGTCCACCCGGTTGGCGCCGGTGGAGGTGCCGCTGTAGTCGCCCAGCATGCTGTCCGGGACGAAGTGGTCGACGGCGGCGGTGGCGGCGGCGATCCGGTCCCCGGTCAGCTCGGGCCGGAGCGCGGCCACGATGTCCATGAGCAGCCGGGGGCTCCCGATCTGCCACTCCCACCAGTTGCCGTACCGGGTGGTGCCGGGGTGGTAGATCCGGGCGGCGAGGTGGTCGAGCCCGCGCACCACGTCCGCGAGCAGCCCCCGGTCGCCGGTGTGGCCGGTGCCGGGCTGGACGTAGGCCTGGGTCATCGTCCAGAGCCGCTGGTAGCTCTGGGTGATCCCGGAGGGCGGGTCGAAGGGGAGGCCGGGCCAGAGAGTGGTGGCGGTCGGCGCCATGGTGGCCCGGTACCCGGCGGCGAGCCGGCCGGTCTCCGCGAGGCGGCCGGCGTACGGTTCGGCGGCCGGGTCGTAGCCCGCGCCCAGCTGGAGGGTGAGCCAGCGGACCCGCAGCTCCTCGAAGACGGCCGGGTCGGCCGGGTCGGCCTGCGGGGCGGGTGCGCGGCCGGCGCCCGGCGGCGGGACGGCGGCCGGGGGTGCCCAGGAGCCGGCGGCACGGGCGCCCAGGGCGGCGGAGGAGCCGGTGGCGAGGAACCGGCGGCGGGACCAGCGGGACGAGCCGGACGGCGGGCGCGGCTGCACGGGGACCTCCAGGGTCGGGCGGGGTGCGGGGCCGGGGGTGCGGGACCGGGGGCGTATCGGGCAGTGACCGTACGGGAGGGCGGAGGGCGCGGTCGTACGGGCACGGCCGGGTCGGCCCAGCCGTACCACCGTCCGCGCGCCGCGCCAAGGGCGCCGGGCAGGGCGCGAGGAGCGCGGGCGGGCGGTTCCGGCGGGGAGCACCCGTACGGAGGAGGTCGCGGAGGAGGGCCGGGAGCCGGTGGCGGCCGACGGCGGGTCACCCGGGTGGCGGAGGACCCTTGTCGGGGTCCGACTGTCCGGTCGTCCGGCTGCCCGGCTGCCCGGCTGCCCGAGGACGGAGTGGTGCGCGCCCGGCGGGGGCCCGGATCGTGGCGCCGCCCCGGCGGACGCGGCCGGGGCCGCCCGCCGGACGGGGTCATCCCCTCTTGACGCCGACCGGTCGCGGCCGAAGGGTGTCCTCCACCGGCCTCCCCCTTCCTCCTCTCCCCGCCTTCTCGCCCCCCCCTCCAGATCCTTCCCGGTCCCCTCCGGACCCCTTTCCCAGCCCGCCCCCGGCCCCTTCGCGGGCGCTCCCCCGGCCCCCGGCCGCCTTCCCGGCCCCTTCACACAGGAGCAGCAGCACCATGCGAACCGAGACCCCCCGCCGCCCCCGGACGGTCCTGGCGATGGACCCGCCGGTCCGCGCGGCGCTGTTCGACGAGGCGGCGCTGGCCCGGCTGGTGGCGCTCGCGGAGACCGATCCGGCGCTGGTGGTACGGGACTTCGCCGATCCGGCCGCGGCCGGGGCGCTCGCCGGAGCGGAGGCGCTGTTCACCGGCTGGGGCTGCCCGCCGCTGACCGCCGCCGCCCTGGACCGGATGCCCCGGCTGCGTACGGTGGTCCATGCCGCCGGGTCGGTGAAGGACCACATCACCGACGCCTGCTGGGCGCGCGGGCTCACGGTGGCCACGGCGGCGGCCGCCAACGCGCTGCCGGTGGCCGAGTACACGGTGGCCGCCGTCCTCTTCGCGGGCAAGCGGGTCGCCGCCGCCCGGCACGCCTACCGGGAGCGGCGCGGCCGGCTGGACACCCTCGCCCTGCTCGCCGGGGCCGGCAACCACCGCGGCACGGTCGGTGTGGTCGGCGCCTCCCGGATCGGCCGCCGGGTGATCGAGCTGCTGCGCCCGTACGACCTGCGGCTGTTGCTGCACGATCCGTACGTCTCCGGGGCCGAGGCGCGCCGGCTGGGCGTCCGCCCGGTGGACCTGGCCACCCTGGCCCGGTCCAGCGAGGTGGTGACCCTGCACGCGCCCGGACTCCCGGAGACCCGGCACCTGTTCGACCGGGAGCTGCTCGCCCTGCTGCCCGACGGGGCGACCCTGGTGAACACCGCCCGGGGCTGCCTGGTGGACACCGGGGCGCTCACCGCCGAGCTGGTGGCGGGCCGGCTGAGCGCGGTGCTCGATGTCACCGAGCCCGAGGTGCTGCCGGCCGGCTCCCCGCTCTACGACCTGCCGAATGTGCTGCTCACCCCGCACATCGCGGGCTCCCTCGGCAATGAGCTGCCCCGGCTCGCCCAGGCGGCCCTGGACGAGCTGGAGCGGTACGCCCGGGGCCTCCCCTACGCCGACCCGGTCCGGCCCGGCCGGCTGCACCGGTCGGCGTAGCGGCCGGGGTCAGTCCCCGGCGGCCGGCGCGCACACCGGAGCCTCCCGCGCCGGGCCGAGGTCGGTGACGGTGAAGTCGTCCAGCACGAAGTCGGCGCCGGCCGGGGCGCCCGCGCGCTTGCGCAGACCGGTCCAGGTGTCGCCGCAGCCGGGCGTCACCGTCTCGGTGAAGCGGGCGGTGGTGCGCTGCTGCCCGATCGGGGTGCGCCGGGTCTCCACCGAGCGGCCGTCCGCGTCGTACCCGGTGACCCACTCATAGGCCCCCGGGTGGCTGGACTGGTGGGCGTACTCGATCCGGTAGCGGTGCCCGGGGGTGAGCGGGACGGTCCAGGGGGCGGTGCGGTAGACCAGTCCGGCGTTCTCCTCATGGGACTTCAGCGACCACTCGCCGGCGAGCACGTCGTCCACCAGCTTTCCGTTCCAGCCGGCCTGGGTGTAGGGGGCGTGCAGCCGGGCGAGGTGGGTGCGGGGGTCGTTGGTGCCGCCCGCGTCGCCCTTCAGGAACGGGCCCCAGCCCTGGTCGACCGCCTCGAAGTCCTCGGTGCCGGAGGTACTGGCGGCACCGGGCGCGCCGGGTGCGCCGGGCGGACCGCCGGCCGGGGCGGTGGCGACCAGCCGGACGTCGTCCACCCGGACCCGGGCGCCGCTTCCGCCGGCCGCCGTGACGGAGAGGGTGGTGCGGCCGTCGCGGGGCGCGGTGAAGGCGACCTTGGCGCGCTGGAAGGACGTACCGTGCCAGTCGGAGGCGGCGATCCGGTTCGGGACGGTGGAGCGCTCCACGGCGACCGACGCGCCCCCGGCGGCGAGGGTGGTCCGGCGGGTGGCCCCCGGCTGGACCTCGATCCAGGCGGAGGCGGTGTACCGGGCGCCCGGGGTCAGTCCGGTGATCCGCTGGGCGAGCCCGGCGGGCGCGGTGCCGGTGAGCGCCGCGCTGTTGCGGCCCGAGTCGTCGGTGTGGCGGGTGACCGCCCCGGTGGTGCTCCAGCCGCGCAGCCGGGCGTCGTTGAAGCCCGGGTCAGCCACCGGGGTGGACTCGCCCCAGCGCGGGTCGGCGGGCCGGGGCGCGGCGCCCGGGTGGAGGACGTACGCCTGGCCGGCGGCCGCGGTGAGGGTGATCCGGCCGTCGGGCCCGGGGCGCACGGTCCCGGTGCGCACCCGGCCGTTGTCGGTGAGCCGGTGGACCGTGTACGGCCCGCTGCCCGGTGGCACCGCCCACCTGCTGGTGCCACCCGACTTGTTGTAGTGGTAGAGCTTCCTGCCGCCGTCCCAGGGCAGTAGATAGCGGTCGCCGTCGAGCACCGTGCGGCCGTGCTCCCGGAAGGTCCGCCGGCCGTGCTCCAGAGTGCCGCGCACCCCGCCGGTGAAGGTGATCTCCTGGTCGGTCCAGCGCAGGATCCGCTGGTGCTGGAGGTACTTGGCGGGGAGGTCGCGCTGCCAGACGTTGGCGGTGAAGGCGGTGTGGTCGTTCTCGCCGGTCCAGCCCTCGAAGTCGGCCAGGGCGGTCTGGCCGAGGATGGGGTGGTCGTTCCAGACGTCCTTCTCGCCGTTGCGGATGAAGCGGATGATCCGTGAGTTGAGGCCCTTGTTGGTGGCGCCGCCGTAGTCGAGGTCATTGGCCCAGTGCGACCAGAGCGAGGCGTGCTCGAACTTGTCGGCCCACTCGGTACCGACGGTCCAGCCCTGTTTCCGGGCGGCCCGCAGGGTCTCGTCCGCGATCCAGCCGTGGGTGTGATAGACGTCCACATAGAGGAAGTCGAGGTTGCGGTCGGTCTCGTCGCGCAGCCGCTGGAGGCGGCGGGTCAGGTCGCCGCTGGTGAGGTCGCGGCGCTGGTCGATGGAGTAGCTCTGGTTGAGCCAGTTCCAGCCGGGCCTGGCCTTGTCGACCAGGGTCTCGCTGAAGTTCCGCGCCTCCGGGTAGGACTCGGTGGCGTTGATGTGCACCCCGAAGTCAGCGTTCCACTTCTTCCCCTGCCGCAGCAGGGAGTTGAGGTCCTTGAGGCCGCCGGCCCGCTCGTTGTAGTTGCCGCCGTAGTCGGGGTGGGCGGAGTCGTGGCCCTCGGCGCCGTACCCCTTGAGGATCGCCAACTGGCCGAGCCCGTCGGTCTCCAGGGAGATCCGCTTGATGTCGTCCAGGGTGCGGGCGAAGGGATGGGTGGCCTGACTGGCGAAGTTGAACGGGATGTGGGTGATCACCCGGTCCGGGGTGCCCGCGCTGCCGGGGGCGGTCCGGCCGATGGTGCGGAAGGCGACGGCGGCGTCCTGCCAGTCGACCACCCGGTCGCCGTTGGCGTCCGGGGTGACCACCACCTTGGCCCAGGGCAGGTCCTCGCCGCGCTCCGGCTCGGGTGCCCCGGCGGCGCGGTAGGTCCACTGGCCGGACCAGACGCCCACCCGTACGCCGCCGCCGTCCCCGGCGCGCACCGCCTGGTGCCAGAGCCGGGCGTCGTCGCCGTCGGTGGGCCCGGCGGGCTTGTCGTAGCTGGAGTTGGACTCCACGGCGGCGGCGAGCGAGCCGGTGTTGACCAGCGCGTACGAGGCTCCGCTCGCCACCGCCTCGGGCGCGGTGTCCGGGCCGACCGCCGCGAACACATCGGCGGTGCGGGTGGAGTCGGGATCCAGGCGGGTGAACGCGGTGGCCGCGCCCGGTTCGCCGGAGCCGACCGAGACCAGGTCGTGGCCGGGGATGTCCAGGGTGCCGACCCGGAACGCCGGGGTGTCCCGGACGGCGGTGATCCGGAAGGTGGTGGCCCGCCCCGACACCCCGAGGGAGGCGTCCAGCTCCACCCCGGGCAGCGCCGGGAAGCCGAGCGTGTACCGGGCCTCGGCGCCCGTGACCACGGGTGCCCCGATGGGGCGTACGTCGTAGGGGGTGCCGTTGAGGGTGACCCGGGTGACCGGCCGGGTGCTGCCCAGCAGCCGGGCGCCGGTGGCCCGGTCGGTGTACGACAGCACCCGGGGGAAGTCCCCGGCGACGGCGACCTCCAGCTGCCCGGAGCGGAGCACGGCGGCCCCGGGCGGGGGCTCGGCCGACCGGGCCGCGACCGGCCCGGCCAGGGTGAACACGACGGCGGAAGCGGCGGCGAGTGCGCACGCCGCGCGGATTCGTGGCGACATGCGGTCCGGAGTAGCCGCCCCCTCGGAAGACCGTCAACGCGTCTCCCGCCGGCCACCGCCCCCAGTCCAAGCCTCCGGGCGCTCAGTCCAAGCGGATCCGGAAGCACCGGAGCCTGATGGTTGAAAGTTAAATGGAATGCCGCTACGGTCGAATCAGTTGAACGATGAACGAACGACGTCGTATCGAGAATGGGGTGCGTTCCCATGGGTCTCTTCCACCGTGACAGCCGTGACAGCCGTGACAAGGCGGCCGTCACCGGCACGACCGCGAAGGACACCGCCGCGACCGGTGCCACCACGACCGTCGTCGATCCGGCGCTCGCCGCGCTGACCGGCACGTACACCGTCGACCCGGCCCACAGCGAGCTGGGCTTCACCGCCCGGCACGCCATGGTCACCAATGTCCGGGGCTCCTTCACCGATTTCTCGGGCACGCTCCGGCTCGACGGCTCGGACCCGGCCGCCTCCAGCGCCTCGATCGACGCCCGGATCGCCTCCGTGGACACCGGCAACGCCGACCGGGACACCCATCTGCGCAGCGGCGACTTCTTCGACGCCGAGCAGTTCCCGGAGATGACGTTCCGCTCCACCGGCGCGGAACACCTGGGCGGCGACGACTTCCGCCTCACCGGTGACCTCACCCTCAAGGGCGTCACCCGTCCGCTCACCATCGACCTGGCGTTCAACGGCTCCGCCAAGGACCCGTTCGGCAACGAGCGCGTCGGCTTCGAGGGCCGGGCCGAGCTGCTGCGCTCCGAGTGGGGGCTCACCTGGAACGCCGCCCTGGAGACGGGCGGGATGCTGGTGAGCGACAGGATCAAGCTGACCTTCGACATCTCGGCCGTCCGCGACACCGCCTGATCCCCCGGGCGATCCGGGCGACCGTACGCCCGCCCCCTGGCCGACCGTACCGGGTCCGGCACCCCGCACCCGGGGCGCCGGACCCGTCGCCGTACGCCCCCCGCCCGGGGCGGGTCGGCACCGTGCCGGAGGCGGCGCCTCAGCCGCGCACGGGCTCCGGGACGAACGGAGCCATCTCGACCCGTGCCACAGGCAGGCCCAGCTCGGCCAGCCGCTCGACGGCCCAGGCCACGGCCTCCTCCAGATGCGGTGCCGTCACCGCGCAGGGGAACCGGACCCCGTCCGGGTCCTCCTCCCAGCCGATCTCGCCACCCGCGAGGGCGTCCGCGTGATCGAACCGGTCGGACTGCGCCTCACCCGGCCGTTCGCCGGGGTGCAGGGTGAACGACCAGACGCGGGTGTCCGCCGTACGGCCAAGTGCCTTTACCGACATGGTCATCGCCCTCCCTGTGGCTCGCGCGGCGGTCACCGCGCCCACGGGGAGGAACGAGCACCGGGGTGGACAGGGCACGGCCCCGGGCGGGGCGGGGGCCGACAGGGCACGGGCCGGGCCACAGGGCACGATTCGGCCCCGGGCGGCGGCGCCCGGGTGGCTAGAAGCCGCCGCCGCCGAAGTCCCCGCCACCGCCACCGAAGCCCCCGCCGTCGCCGCCGAAGCCGCCTCCGTCACCGAAGCCGCCGCCGAAGTCGGAGGGATTGAAGTCGCCGCCGGAGAAGTCACCGCCCGCGTAGTCGCCGCCGTCGAAGCCGGGGCCGCCGTAGTCGGCGGCGTACGCCGGGGTGGAGAGCATCGAGCCGAGCAGGGTGCCGGTCAGCAGACCCGGGAGCATGCCGCCGCCGAAGTAGCCGCCCGCCCAGGGGCCGTACGCCGGGCCGGCCTCCCAGTAGGGGCGGCGGCCCCGGTCGGTCTCCACGGTGCGGGCCATCGGGTCCCGGCCGTCCCGCAGCCGGGCCGCGTCGGCCGCGCAGACCGGCACCTCGCGCACCGCTCCCCCGTCCGGCGCCCACTCCGCCTCGGTCGCGGCCGGTCCGTGGCGCGGGTCGAAGAAGCAGGGGGCCCGCCGCTCGGGAAGCGGGCGGCCCTCGCGGCGGGCGGCGAGGACGGCGAGCGAGAAGCGGCCGTCCTCCAGCGCCTCGGTCACCCCGCGCACCTCGCCCGGGTGCCGGGCCCCGGCCATCCGGCTCTTGGCCTGGTCGTAGGCGTCGAGGGCCCGTTCGTAGTCGGCGCGCATGGCGTCGTCGGCGCCCTTCTCGGCGGGGTGGAAGTCCAGCCGGTCCAGCTCCTCGCCGAACGCGGTGATGTCCTCGTCCACCACCACCCGGAGCCTCGCCAGCTCCTCTGCCTCCCGCTCGGCCTTCCGGCGCCGGTTGCGGCGGACCACGGCGTACGCGGTCGCCCCGCCGGCCGCCGCCACCGCGCCCACGGTGACCAGGCCGGCCACCGGCACACCGCCGTCGTCGCCGGGCACGCCGGACCAGCTGTCCGGGGCCGAGCCACGGGTCTGGGGCAGCACCTGGTCCACGAAGGAGTTCAGCTCGGCGGTGGCGGAGACACCCGGCTGCCGTACGGCGGTGACCACGTTCTGGACCGCCCGGGACGGCATCACCGAGCGGTCGGCGCCGGCCGCGAACCGGTCGCCCAGCCGGATCGCGTAGAGCCCGGTGACCCCGGTCTCGGCGCGCAGGTTCTGGAGCAGCTTGGCCTCCGGGAACGCGGCGGTGGCCGGCAGCACGGCCACGAAGACCGGCTTGTCGGCGTTCTTGATCCGCTGGGCCAGGGCGTCCGCGTCGGCCTTGGGCAGCTGGTCGGCGGCGCCGGGGTGGACGTACACCGGCCCCTTCCGCAGCGCCTCGGCCACCTCGGACAGCCCTGAAGCCCGGGCCCCGGCGCCGGGCGCCAGGGCGAGCAGCAGCAGAAGCGTCAGCCCCGCCAGGGCCGACAGCGAGATGAGCGGCCTGGTCCTCATACCTCGACGCTACCCGAATGGCGGTAAAGGAGACATGTGTGCGGGCGGGAGTGTGCTGGGACCCGAGGGGCGGCCGGGGTGCCGAGGACCCCGGACCCGAGGGCCCCGGAGCCGGGGAGGACCGGAGCCGGGGAGGACCGGGGCCGGGAGGACCGGGGCCGCCCGGGGGCGTCACTCGGCGGGGGCGACCCCGGCGCGCAGCAGGCCGTAGGTGTACGCGTCCTCCAGCGCCTGCCAGGAGGCGGCGATGACGTTCTCGCCGACGCCTACCGTCGCCCACTCCCCCTCGCCGTCCCCGGTGGTGACGAGCACCCGGGTGGTCGACTCGGTGCCGTGCCTGCCCTCCAGGATGCGGACCTTGTAGTCCACCAGCTCCAGCTTGGCCAGCTGCGGGTAGATCCGCTCCAGGCCCGCCCGCATCGCCCGGTCCAGGGCGTTGACCGGGCCGTTTCCCTCGGCGGTGGTGACGATCCGCTCGCCCTTGGCCCAGAGTTTCACGGTGGCCTCGTTGGCGTGCGTGCCGTCCGGGCGGTCCTCGGTGATCGCCCGCCAGGACTCCGTACGGAAGTACTGGCGCGGGCCGCCCTCGGCCTCGGCGCGGAGCAGCAGCTCGAAGGAGGCGTCGGCCGCCTCGTAGGTGTAGCCGCGCAGCTCGCGTTCCTTGACCCGCTCCACCACCCGGCCGACCAGCTCCCGGTCGCCGCGCAGGTCCACCCCGAGCTCCCGCCCCTTCAGCTCGATCGACGCCCGGCCGGCCATGTCGGAGACCAGGGTGCGCATGGTGTTGCCGACCAGCTCGGGGTCGATGTGCTGGTACAGGTCCGGGTCCACCTTGATGGCCGAGGCGTGCAGCCCCGCCTTGTGCGCGAACGCGGAGACCCCCACGTACGGCTGGTGCGTGGACGGCGCCAGGTTGACCACCTCGGCGATGGCGTGCGAGATCCGGGTCATCTCGGCGAGCGCCCCGGCCGGAAGCACCCGCTTGCCGTACTTCAGCTCCAGCGCGGCGACGACCGGGAAGAGGTTGGCGTTGCCGACCCGCTCGCCGTAGCCGTTGGCGGTGCACTGGACATGGGTGGCGCCCGCGTCCACGGCGGCCAGGGTGTTGGCGACGGCGCAGCCGGTGTCGTCCTGGGCGTGGATGCCGAGCCGGGCGCCGGTCTCCGTGAGCACGCCGGCGACGACGGCCCCCACCTGCGCGGGCAGCATCCCGCCGTTGGTGTCGCAGAGGATCACCACCTCGGCCCCGGCCCCGTGGGCCGCGCGGACCACGGCCTCGGCGTAGGCCGGATTCGCCCGGTGGCCGTCGAAGAAGTGCTCGCAGTCGACGAAGACCCGGCGGCCCTGCTCGCGGAGGTACGAGACGGTGTCCGCGACCATCGCCAGGTTCTCGTCCAGGGTGGTCCGCAGCGCCAGTTCCACATGGCGGTCGTGCGCCTTGGCGACCAGGGTGATCACCGGGGCGCCGGAGTCGAGCAGCGCCTTGACCTGCGGGTCCGCCGCGGCGGTGGTCCCGGGCCTGCGGGTGGCGCCGAAGGCCACCAGCTGGGCGTTCCGGAAGCCGATCTCCTGGCGGGCCCGGGCGAAGAACTCGGTGTCGCGCGGGTTGGCGCCGGGCCAGCCGCCCTCGATGAAGCCCACGCCGAAGTCGTCCAGGTGCCGGGCGATGGTCAGCTTGTCCGCGACGGTGAGGTTGATCCCCTCGCGCTGGGCGCCGTCGCGCAGCGTGGTGTCGAAGACATGGAAGCCGTCGCCGGGGGCCGGGACGGCGGCGGGACTGTCGGTCTCCGTGGTCATGATGGTTGGCTCCTGTCGGATGGAGGGCTCCGGAACGACTGGCTCCACTGCCCACCGTCCCGCGCGCCGCCGTTCCCGGCCGGGGTGGGGGCCGGAAAACGAAAAGACCCCTCGCGGATGCGAGAGGTCTGCGCGCGGGTCTGGACACGGTGTCCACCGCCCGTGGAGGGTGCTGCCGCGGGGTCAGTGGTCACTGCGGACCGGCGCGCTGCTGCCGATAATCACCGGGTGAGCGAGCACACCGGCAGTCTGCCACAGGGCCCCGCGAACCCGGCATCCGGTCTCACCATGCGGGCGGCCGGTCCACAGGACGGATCATGAACCGCGCACGAAGGGGCCACGGGCGGGGTCACGGGCGTGCGCGCCGATGGTCCACCGGCCGGAACAGGAGCGGCGCGCGGACGGTCCACGAGCCGGATCCGGGCCCGGCGCGCGGACAGGCCCGGGGCTCGGAGCCCGGGGCTGACGGGCCCGGCCCGGGGACCTGGGACCGACGGCCTCGGGGCTGACGGGCCCGGCCCGGGGCCCGGGTGGTCGTGCGGAGACTGCCCGGGCCCGGCGGGGCGGGGCTCAGCCCAGGTGGTGGGTCCAGCCGTGGACGTCCTCGGCGGCGCCCGTCTGGATGTCCAGCAGCGCCTTGCGGAGCCTCAGCGTGACCTCGCCCGGCTTGCCGTCGGACTGGGTCCACTCGCCGTCGCGCGACTTCACCAGGCCGACCGGCGTGATCACCGCGGCCGTACCGCAGGCGAAGACCTCGGTGAGGGTGCCGTTCTCGCTGTCCCGACGCCAGTCGTCGATGGTGAGCCGGCCCTCCTCGGCGGTGTAGCCGAGGTCCTCGGCGAGCCTGAGCAGCGAGTCCCGGGTGATGCCGGCCAGCAGCGAGCCGGTCAGCTCGGGCGTGACGATGCGGTCCCCGTACACGAAGTACAGGTTCATGCCGCCGAGTTCCTCGACCCACTTGTGCTCGACCGCGTCCAAGTAGGCCACCTGGTCGCAGCCCTTCTCGGCGGCCTCGGCCTGGGCGAGCAGCGAGGCCGCGTAGTTGCCGCCGGTCTTGGCGAAGCCGATGCCACCGGGGACGGCGCGGACCCGGTCCTCGGAGAGCCAGATGGAGACCGGGCGCACCCCGCCGGGGAAGTAGGCGCCGGCCGGGGAGGCGATGACGATGAAGAGGTACTCGTTGGCCGGCTTGACGCCCAGGCCCACCTCGTTGGCGATCATGAACGGGCGCAGGTAGAGCGAGGACTCGCCGCCGTGTTCGGGCACCCAGTCGATGTCCTGGCGGACCAGCGCGTCACAGGCGGCGACGAACGTCTCCACCGGCAGTTCCGGCATGGCCAGCCGGCGCGCGGAGAGCTGGAACCGCTCGGCGTTGGACTCCGGCCGGAAGAGCGAGACCGTGCCGTCGGGGCGGCGGTACGCCTTCAGCCCCTCGAAGATCTCCTGCGCGTAGTGCAGGGTCATGTTGGCCGGGTCCATGGACAGCGGCGCGTACGGGGTGAGCTCGGCGTCGTGCCAGCCCCGGCCCTCGGTCCACTTGATGGTCACCATGTGGTCGGTGAAGTGGCGGCCGAACCCGGGGTTGGCCAGGATCGCCTCCCGCTCCGCGTCCGACAGCGGGGCGGAGGAGGGCTTGAGCTCGATCGTGGGCGTCGTCGTCATGAGTGCTGTGTCCTTCACCGTTGTGTGTGATGGACCGCGCGCACGCGACGGCTGCTGCCGGCACGTCCGGACGCACCGCTTGCCGCGGCCCCGCGTTCGATTATCGCCCGCGGGTCGGCGGCTGGATACGGCGGTGCGCTCGGACGGCGGCGTGCGGGCACGACGGCGTGGGTGCGGTCCGGGCTCCGATGGTGGCACCGGCGACCGCACAGGTGAAGCCGCCGGGTCCGGTGGCGGCCCGGCGGCTGAGCGAAACCCTCAGTCGGCGGGCCGGTTCGCTACGCGTACCGCGAGCGCGTCGCCGGTCTCCTCCGTGGTGCGCGGGGTACCGGCGTCCCGCTCCGCCAGGTCGGCGGCGACCGCCTCCTCCACCCGGACGGCCTCCGCCTCGTGGCCGAGGTGGCGCAGCAGCAGGGCGACCGAGAGGACGGTGGCGGTCGGGTCGGCCTTGCCCTGGCCCGCGATGTCGGGCGCGGAGCCGTGGACGGGCTCGAACATGGAGGGGAACGCGCCGGTGGGGTTGATGTTGCCGGAGGCGGCGAGGCCGATCCCGCCGGTCACGGCGGCGGCGAGATCGGTGAGGATGTCACCGAAGAGGTTGTCGGTGACGATGACGTCGAAGCGCTCCGGCCGGGTGACGAGGAAGATCGTCGCGGCGTCGACATGCAGATAGTCGGTGGTGACGTCCGGGTACTCGCGGCCGATCCGGTCGAAGGTCCTCGTCCACAGATGGCCGGCGTGGACCAGCACATTGTTCTTGTGCACCAGGGTCAGCTTCTTGCGGGGCCGGGCGCCGGCCCGCTCGTACGCGTCCCGGACGACGCGCTCGACGCCGTACGCCGTGTTGACGCTCACCTCGGTGGCGACCTCGGCGGGGGTACCGGTGCGCAGCGAGCCGCCGTTGCCGGTGTACGGACCCTCGGTGCCCTCGCGGACGACGACGAAGTCGATGGCGGGGCGCCCGGCCAGCGGGGTGGCCGTGTTCGGGAAGAGGGTCGAGGGGCGCAGATTGACGTAGTGGTCGAAGGCGAACCGCAGCTTGAGCAGCAGCCCGCGCTCCAGCTCCCCGGAGGGCACGGACGGGTCCCCGACGGCGCCGAGCAGGATGGCGTCGTGCGCCTTGAGGGACTCCAGCTCCGCGTCGGGGAGCGTCTCCCCGGTGCGGTGCCAGCGCCGGGCGCCGAGGTCGTACTCCTCGGTCTCCAGCTTCACGTCCGCCGGGAGGACGGCGCGCAGGACCTTGAGGCCCTGGGCCACGACCTCCGGGCCGATGCCGTCACCGGGAATCACTGCCAGATCGATGCTGCGAGACATGCCGGCACCCTACTCCTCGTCCCATTGGCTGACATGTCAGGTCCAGCATGCGGACGCCCGTACCGGCCGGCCGGGCTCCGGCGGGCGGCCCGGCGACCGGCGGGCGACGCGGGACGGCCGGCTCAGTGGCCGGTGGCGCCGCCGTTGTCGCGGCGGTCGAGGGCCCGCTGCAGCGCGGCGGCGGCGTTCTGGCGCTCGGCCTCCTCGCGGCGGGCGGAGTGGCGGATCCGGGTACGGCGGACGGTGTCAGCGGCCATGGTGATCGACTCCTCGACAGGGCGATGGTGGACGGACGGACAGACAGCGAGACGGCGGGTGAAGAGCGGATGCTCCGGCGCACCCCCACTCCGGGCCGGACGGACGCCGGACGGGCGCCGGACGGACGCAACGGCCGACCGCGACGGCCGCCGAAACGGCCGGACGCCCCGGCAGGGCGGCGGCACGGCGCGGACACCGCGGGGACGGACGCCGCGAGGACGGATGGCGCGGCACGGGAGCACGGCGAACCGGCACGGGGGACGCGACGGCACCCGGGGGCGCCGTACGGCGGGGTCCGTGGAGCACCGGCGGAGGCGGGGAGCGGCGCCGCAGGGGTTGCCTGCCGGGCGGTCGCGCTCCAGCCCACCGCCGCCCGATGGGGCGGACGGAAGGACCGGCTCCCTTTCCACGTTAAGGGAGGTCCGGGCATCTGTCGCCGCCATTACTCGGACTTCCTACTATCTGAGACGCCGGATAAGTCGTTCACCCAGCTAGGTTGCATAACTGACTAGCTGGTGATGTGATCTACCCATGGCCACAGACCGCAGAGCCAGCTGGCTCAAGGGCGTCCTCGACCTGCTTGTTCTCTCCTGCCTGCGGGACGGGGAGAGCTATGGCTACGAGATCTCCAAGGCCCTCGCCGCCGGCGGGGTGGGCGAGATCAAGGGCGGGACGCTCTACCCCGTGCTCAACCGGCTGGAGGAGGCGGGGCTGGTCACCGCCGAGTTCCGGGCCGCCGAACGCGGGCCCGGCCGGCGCTACTACCGGCTCACCGCCGAGGGCCGTACCCGGCTGACCGCCGGCAGCGCCGCCTGGCGGGACTTCCACACCGCCGTACGGGACCTGCTCCCGGACGAACCCGCCGCGCCCGGCACCGACTAGCACCGGGGCCGGCCCCGACCACGGCCCCAGCCGTCTCCGACCGGGGCCCAGCCGTCTTCGCACCGACCGTCCACCGCACCACGGACCGCACCACAGGGGGACCGACATGACGACCGACCACCACCACTACTTCCAGGAGCTGGCAGCCGCGCTGCGGGGGGCCGGCGTACCGGCCGACCGGGCCGACGCCACCGTGGCGGACCTGACCGGGCATCTCGCCGAGACCGGGGCCGACCCGCTGGCCGAGTTCGGGCCCGCCACCGAGTTCGCCGCCCGGCTGGCGGGCGGCGGCCCCGAAAACACCGGTCCCGACGAGCCCGACGAGCCCGGCGCGGCGGCCGAGAGCTGGCGGTGGACCTGCGACATCTACAACGACCGCCGGCTGCTGGGCATCTACGGCGACCAGGGGTGGGAGGTCGAACGGCTGGACACGCTGGGGCGGTTCGTCTGCCGCCGCTCCCCCGGCACCGCCCTGCGCTGGGAGTACCGGCGGGAGCCGATGACCCTGCTGAACCGCAGGGCGGTGATCGACCGGCTGGCCCCGGAGGGCTGGGAGCTGTGCGGGGAGTGGATCCTCTACGCGTACTTCAAGCGCCCGAGGGCCGCCGAGGCCGGTCCGGCCGCCGCGCTGACCGAGCTTCCGGCGCCACCGCCCCGCTCCCTCTTCCTGAGCCGGCACGGCAAGCTGGTGCTCGGCCTCTGCGCGTCCCTGGTGCTGCTCTCCCTCGTCCTGCTGGCCGTCTCCGGCAGCAGCGGCCCGTGGTGGGTGACGGCCGTGGCAGGCGCCTGCGGGGGCGTGGGGGCGCTGTACGGGGTGCGGCGGGACATCCTGAAGGGGGCGGAGAGCCGGTAGCGGCCGGACCCACCGGGCGGACGGGAACCCGGCGGACCGCCGGGCGACGGGAAGTCCCGGCGGCAGGCCCCGGCCCGTCGGCCGGTGGGCCGCCCCCGGCGGCCCGCACCGCTCACAGGACACCGCCTCCGCCTCACGGGACACCCCGCCTCAGAGGACGTCGCCGTCCCGCCAGTCGAAGAGCAGCGGCCCGTCGGCGGCGACGGGCAGCGGACGACCGCCCGCGGGACGGAGGAAGGTGGTGTCCTCCTCGTCCGGCAGATGCTCCACGCCGCCGGGGCCGTACGCCTCCACCCGGCCGTTCCAGAGCTGCCAGCCGCGCGCCCGGTAGAGCGCCGCGCCCTCGTCGGAGGCGGACAGGGCGCCGAACTCGTAGGCCCCGTCCACGACTTCCTCCAGGGCCGCCATGATCCGCCCGCCCAGTCCCTGGCGGCGGCGGTCGGCGCGGACGGCCACGGCCTCCACATAGCCCACCCGGTGGGCCCGGCCCCTGTGCACCACCCGGCGCATGACCACACTGCCGTGCGCGACGATGCCGCCCTGGCTGTCCACGGCGTACGCGTGGACGCCGCCCAGCCCGTGCTCCCAGTCCTCGTCGCCGAAGTCACCGTCGAAGGCACGGGTCAGCATGGCGCGGACGGCGTCCAGCGTGCCGGGGTCCAGCTCGAAGGTGTGGGCGGTGCGCAGGGTGTCGGTCATCCCGCCACTCTGTCAGCCGGCGCGCCCGCCCGGCACCTGCTTTCCGGCGCCTCCGGCCCGGCGGGGCGGGATCCGGAGGGCCCGCGCCACCGGACGGCCGGCGGACACGGAGGCCCGCGAAGCCGGAGGGCCTCAGAGGCGTCCGCCGGTGAGGCGGGAGAGCGGTCCGCGCTGCCGCAGTCCGGAGCGGCGGCCGAGCGCGTACGAGGAGGCCACCACGGTGGCGACCCCGGCGCTCGCGCCGGCGGCTATCGCCTTGCGCGCCTTCACCAGCGTCCAGGCGGTGCCCACCTTGCCGACCGTGGCACCGGCGGCCGTGCCGACCGCCGTCTGGACCGTACGCGCCGCCGACTTGGCCTTCTCGCTGGTCGCTCCGGAGAGTCCGGCGAGGGCCTCCTTGCCGCCCCGCACGGTGCGCGAGGTTCCGTTGGCCGTGCTCTTGGCGGCTTCCTGGGCGCGTTCCTTGGTGCTCGTCGAGCTCTGGGTCGTCTTCTTCGTCTCAGCCATGCACCCCGGATAACCGTCCGTAGCGCCTTCAAACTGACCCTCGCTCACGGTGGCGGGCCCGACGCCCGGTTGCCGCCACGTTCCTCTCCCGCCTCTCGCGTCCCGGGCTGCTCGCCGCGGCGGAGCCCCGGCCCGGGGGCCGGTTTCCGCGCCGGGCCGCCGGGCACCCGGCTGCCGGAGGTGTGCCGTCATGGTGATGCACAGCAGCAAGGCCGTCCTGGGGCAGCTCAACAGCAGGCGCGGCGAACAGGCCCTGGAGGTGGCGGGCCGCTGGGGCTTCGCCGCCCGGGGTGTCATCTATGTACTGGTCGGTGTGCTGGCACTGCGCATCGCCCTCGGCGGGGGCGGCGGGGAGCAGGCCGACAAGGGCGGCGCGCTCGCCGAGATCGCGAGCAAGCCCTTCGGGGCGGCGCTGCTCTGGGTGGTGGGCATCGGGCTGGTGGGAATGGCCCTCTGGCAGCTCTCCGAGGCGGTGTGGGGCACCAAGACGACCAAGCGGCTGCTGTCGGTCGGGCGGGCCGTCTTCTACGGGGTCGTCTCCTGGTCCGTGCTCACCTTCGCCGCCGGTGACCACAGCCAGGGCGGTGGCTCCAGCGACCAGCAGTCCCAGGACGTGACCGCCAAGGCGCTCGATCTGCCCGCGGGGCAGTGGCTGGTGGCGGCGGTCGGCGTGGGCATCGCGGTGACCGGTGTGGTCGGAGCCGTACGGGCCGGGATGCGGAAGTACCACAAGCACCTCAAGCTCGGCGAGATGTCCGCCACCTCGCGCAGGGCCGTCGATGTGACCGGGGTGTCCGGCGGGATCGCGCGCGGGCTGGTCTTCCTGGTGGCCGGCGGCTTCGCGGTCGCCGCGGCCGTGCAGTACGACCCGGACAAGGCCAAGGGCATGGACGACACCCTGCGCGCCTTCGCCGGGACGCCGGCCGGGCCCTGGCTGATGGCCGCGATAGCCCTGGGGCTGGCCATGTTCGGCGTCTTCTGCTTCGCGATGGCCCGCTGGCGCCGGGTCTGAACCGGTCCGGACCGGCGTCCCGGAAGGCGCCGGGGCGGCTCGGGGCGGCCCTGGGCCGGGCCACTCGTTCAGGGGACATGGCGTATGACTCACCGTGGGTGAGGGTACGTGTGCGCCGCGATGACGACTCATGCCCTCACTCACTTCCGCACGCCCCGGGCCGTCCCGGGCCCGTCCGCTCCCCCGGCCTCCGGTGAGAGACCCCCCGTCCCCCGGCAGAAGACCCGGGCGGATTCCCCGGGCCGCCGGCGTCCCGTCCGAAAGCCCCTCCGACACACGGCAGTTGACCCGCTCCCTCTTCCAGCGGCTGGCCGGCCTGGAAGAGGGCACCCCGGAGCACGAGTACGTCCGCGATGTGCTGGTCGAGCTGAATCTGACGCTGTGCGCCACGTCGCCCGGCGGACGCGCCCCCTCGGGGGCGACCAGGAGGACATCGTCCAGGTCGGCACCATCGGGCTGATCAAGGCGATCGACCGCTTCCAGCTCGGCCGCGAGGTCGAGTTCGCCACCTTCGCCGTGCCCTGCGTCGTCGGGGAGATCAAACGCTTCTTCCGCGACGCCGCCTGGGGCGTCCATGTCCCGCGCCAGCTGCGCGAACTGCGCGCCGGCCTGCGGGCGGTCACCGAGGAGCCGACCGGCCGGCTCGGCCGGGAACCCGGTGTCCGGGAGCTGGCCGGGGCCACCGGCCACAGCGAGGAGACGGTCGCCGAGGCGCGGCCGGCGGGCAACGCCTACCGGGTCGGCTCGATCGACGGTCTGCTCCATGAGGGCCGGGGCGGCGGGACCACCCTCGCGGACTTCCCGGGCGCCGAGGATCCGCGGATCGACATGCTGGAGTACGTACGCAGTCTGGCGCCGCTGATGGCCCGGCTGGACGAGCGCCAGCGGCGCGTCCTGCGGATGCGGTTCGGTGACGAGATGACCCAGGCCCAGATCGGCGCGGCGCTCGGCATCTCCCAGATGCATGTCTCCCGGCTGCTCACGCGGAGTCTGCGCCAGTTGCGCGCCGGGATGACCGGCACGGGCTGAGCCGGTCGCCGTCAGGACCGGCGGTCACCCGTCCGAACCGGTCGTCCGTGTGGACCGGCGTCCCGTGCGAGCTCGTCGTCCGTGCGGACCGGTGTCTCGTCCGGGCCGGTCGCCCGGGGCGGGCGTGCCGCCGGTCAGCCGCCCGCGACCGGCGGGACGGCCACCCCGGTCGCTTCCGCCACGCTGGCGTGGATCGGGAGGACGTCCTCCAGGCCGGTCAGCGAGAAGAGCCGCAGCACGAACCGCGAGGGCGCGGCGATCCGCAGCCGGTCGCCCAGTTCGGCATAGGTCTGGAGCAGCACGTTCAGCATGGTCGAGTCGGCGAACCGCAGCTCCGACAGGTCCAGCACCAGCGGCTCCCCCGCCGGCACCGCCTTTTCCAGCAGCGCCCTCAACGGCGCCACATTGTCCAGGTCCGCCTCCCCGGCCAGCCGTACGACATGGGCGCCGGGCTGCTGGTCCTCGGTGATCCGAAGGGAGTGATCGGGGTCGTGGGGAGAGTGCACGCCCTCACGATAAAGCTGATAGTTGCCGTTTGACAACATTCTCCCTGTAGCAACAGTCTGTCCCCAGCAGGATCGCGGAAGGAGCGCTCCTCAGGCGGACGAGCGAGGGGGGAAGTGGACCCGGAATGGTGCTAGGCGCTGTCTGCTACGGAGTGACCACCGGCGCCCGGTCTGTCCTCCGCGTCCTCCAGGTCCTCGACGGCGTCCCGGAAGGCGATCAGCCCCTCCGCCAGCGCGTGCACCGCGGCCGGTTTCATCCGGGCCAGCACGGCCGCCACCTCCCGGGCGCGCGCCTCCCGCAGCTCCCGCAGCACGGTGTGGCCCCGCCGGCTCAGCCGCAGCTCCACCTCGCGCCGACTGGTCGGACTCGGCGCCCGGGTGACCAGGCCCATCGCCTCCAGCCGGTCGCACAGCCGGCTCACCGAGGAGTTGCGCGAGCGCAGCACGTCGCTCAGAGTTCTGAGATTCGTACCGTCGTGCCGCTCCAGCACGAGCAGGGCCCGTAGTTGTGAGGGCGACACCGGCCCGGAGGGCACGGCCTCCTGTCCGCGCCCCAGCAACACCTCCAGAAGTTCCGCGACCGCGCACACGTCTTCAGCCATCTGCTCGGGATGGCGCGGAGTACTGGGGAAGCGGGGCACCAATCCACTGTGTCACTCGGCGGCCCCGTTTGTCAGCCCGAGTGTTCCCGACGCCGCTCAGAGGAAGGCCCGAACGAGGGTGACCGACATGTTGGAGTTCGAGAGGTCCCTGCGCGCGGCCCCGCCGCACGCGCTGCTCGACGTGGTCCGGGACCGGCTCGTGGCGGCCTACGGCGCCCGGGGGGTGGATCTGCTCCTGGCCGACTACGGCCTCACCGTCCTGCAGTCGGTCCAGATCTCCGGCGAACCCGCCCGGGCCGTGTCGCTGTTCGACAGCGCGGAGGGCCGGGTCTTCGGCAGCCAGGAGGGACAGCTCCAGGCCACCCGCGACGGCCTCGCCGTCGACCACCATCTGCCGGTCACGGTGCGCGGCGAGCGGCTGGGCGTCCTCACCGTGCAGCTGCCGGCCGGCGGGGCGGCCGACGAGCCGATCCCGGCACTGAAGCACGTGGCGGAGGTGCTCGGGCACGAGATCCTGGTGGCCGAGCGGGACACCGACCTGTACCAGCGGGCCCGGCGGGTCGCCCGGCTCACCCTCGCCGCCGAGATGCAGTGGCAGCTGCTGCCGGGGCGGGCCTGCGCCCAGGCAGGGTTCGAACTCGGGGCCCAGCTCCAGCCCGCGTACACGGTGCACGGCGACCACTTCGACTGGGCGGTGGACGCCACCTCGCTGACCGTCACGGTCACCAACGGGATGCACGAGGGCATCGAGGCGTCCATGCTCACCGGCCTCGCGGTCAACGCCCTGCGCAACGCCCGCCGGGCCGGCACCGGAATCGCGGACCAGGCCGCCCTGGCCGATCAGGCGCTGTACGCGCAGCACCGGGGCGCGCTCTACCTCTCCACCCTGCTGCTCCGGTTCGACCTGGAGCAGGGCACCGCGACGGCGGTGGACGCGGGCTCCCCGCAGCTCTGGCGGCGGCGCGGCCGGAGCGTCGAACGGGTGCGGCTGGAGCCCCAGCTTCCGCTGGGCATGTTCGAGGAGTCCGACTACCGGGTACAGCCGGTGGACCTCCGCCCGGGCGACCGGGTGCTGGTGGTCAGCGACGGGGTGTACGAGGCGGTCTCCCCGATCGGGGAGGTGTACGGCGAACGGGCCCTGGCCCGCGCCATCCAGTCGACCAGCCTGCTGCCCGCCGCCTCGGTACCGGGCGCGCTGCTGCGCGAACTGGCCGCCCACCGGGACTCCGAGAGCCCGGAGGACGACTCGGTGGTGTTCTGCCTCGACTGGCACGAGCGGGCGGAGGTCGCCGCGGCGGTCTGAGGCGAGGGGACCCGCAGGGCTCAGTCCGGGTCGCCCAGCGCGAACGCCGCACGCACCCGCTTGCCCACCGGGACGTGCTCGACGGTGAGCCGGTCGCAGAGCGCGTGCACGATCTCCATGCCGTGGCCGCCCACCCGGCCGGGATCCCGGTCGAACCGGTACGGCAGGGCGCAGCTGCTGTCGTACACGGTGACGGTGAGCCATGACGCCTCGCCTTCGAGTTCCAGCAGATACGGCCCGAAACTGTGGCGGTCGGCGTTGGTGACCAGTTCGCTCACGACGAGACGGACATCCTCCGCGCGGCGCCCCGACAGGGGGGCGAGCCACTCGGCGGCGAGCTGCTGGAGGAACGAGTCCGCCAGCGCCCTCGCGTCGGCGATGCACCCGGGCTCCCCGGTGTACTCGGCGGCACGGCGCAGCGGCTGGACGGGCGCCAGGTGCCCGAGGGCGCGCGGGTCGGTGGTCATGTCGGTGTTCATCTGCGTGCGTGTGCTCCTGCCTCGGAGGCGGCGCGGGTGCCGGACCGGCAGAGCCGCGCGTACCCCGCTTCCCACCGGCCATGCCTACCGGCTGAAAAGATTCCCGGACCCGGGATTTTTCGTCCCTTTTGCGGCAGTTGACGCCGATCCTCGGTCGGCCGGGACGCGCCCGGACCGGTCCGGAAAGCGGCCCCCGTGACGACACCGGACAGCGGCCCGTGACTCCCCCGCTCCCCCGGCGGGCGGAGCGCCAGGCGGCCCCGGGGTACGGCCGCGCCAAGGAACCGGCGGACATGAGAACCGCCCCCGACCGGCACGCGGAGGTGCCGGAGGGGGGCGGTGTCCTGGACCGGCGCCGGAGGCGGTGCCGGGGCCCGGCCGCCCGGGCGGGGCGGCCGGAGGGGGGCGTCAGCCCATGTGCGGGTAGGTGTACTCGGTCGGCGAGACCAGCGACTCCTTGATGGCGCGGGTCAGCGTCCAGCGCATCAGGTTCTGCGGGGCGCCGGCCTTGTCGTTGGTGCCGGAGGCCCGGCCGCCGCCGAAGGGCTGCTGGCCGACGACGGCGCCGGTCGACTTGTCGTTGATGTAGAAGTTGCCCGCGGCGTACCGCAGCTTCTCCATCGTGTGAGCGGCGGCGGCGCGGTCGCCGGCGATCACCGAGCCGGTCAGGGCGTAGGCCGAGACCGACTCCATCTGCTCCAGCATCTCGTCGTACGTGTCGTCCTCGTAGACGTGGACGGCGAGGATCGGGCCGAAGTACTCGGTGGTGAACACCTCGTTGGCGGCGTCGGCGCACTCGATGACGGTCGGGCGGACGAAGTAGCCGACCGAGTCGTCGTAGGTGCCGCCGGCCACGACGGTGCAGGAGGCGTCCGCCTTGGCACGGTCGATGGCGGCCTTGTTCTTGGCGAAGGCCCGCTCGTCGATGACGGCGCCGATGAAGTTGGTGAGGTCGGTGACATCACCCATCTTGATGCCGTCGACCTCGGCCGCGAACTCCTCCTTGAAGCCGGAGTTCCAGATCGAGGCCGGGATGTACGCGCGCGAGCTGGCCGAGCACTTCTGGCCCTGGAACTCGAAGGAGCCGCGGGTCAGCGCGGTCTTCAGCACCGCGCGGTCGGCGCTCGGGTGCGCCACCACGAAGTCCTTGCCGCCGGTCTCGCCGACGATCCGCGGGTAGGAGCGGTAGTTCTCGATGTTGTTGCCGACCGTCTTCCAGAGGTGCTGGAAGGTCTTGGTGGAGCCGGTGAAGTGGATGCCGGCCAGGTCGGGGTGGTTCAGCGCCACGTCGGAGACGGCGATGCCGTCACCGGTGACCAGGTTGATGACGCCCTTGGGCAGCCCGGCCTCCTCCAGCAGCTCCATGAGCAGCACGGCGGCGTGGGTCTGGGTCGGGGACGGCTTCCAGACCACCACGTTGCCCATCAGGGCCGGGGCGGTGGGCAGGTTGCCCGCGATAGCGGTGAAGTTGAAGGGCGTGATCGCGTAGACGAAGCCCTCCAGCGGCCGGTGGTCCAGCCGGTTCCAGACGCCCGGGGCGTTGGCCGGGGGCTGCTCGGCCAGCAGGTCACGGGCGTACTTGACGTTGAAGCGCCAGAAGTCGACGAGCTCGCAGGGGGTGTCGATCTCGGCCTGCTGGGCGGTCTTGGACTGGCCCAGCATGGTGGAGGCGGCCAGCGTCTCGCGCCAGGGGCCGGCCAGCAGCTCGGCGGCGCGCAGGATGATCGCGGCGCGGTCGTCGAAGGACATGGCGCGCCAGGCCGGGGCGGCGGCCAGGGCCGCGTCGACGGCGTCCTGGGCGTCCTGCTCGGTGGCGCCGGCGAAGGTGCCGATGACCTTGGCGTGGTTGTGCGGCTGGACGACGTCGACGCGCTCGCCGCCGCCCATGCGCTTGACGCCGCCGATGGTCATCGGCAGATCGATCGGGTTCTCGCCCAGCTCCTTGAGCTTGGCCTCCAGGCGGGCACGCTCGGGCGAACCGGGGGCGTAGCCGTGCACCGGCTCGTTGACGGGGGCGGGGACCTGGGTCACAGCGTCCATGGGTTCCGTAACTCCTTCGGTGTGCGGGGTGAGGGGGTCGGCCCCGGGTCAGTTCTTGGTGATCATCGAGCGGACGAAGAACAGCAGGTTGGCCGGCTTCTCCGCGAGACGGCGCATGAAGTAGCCGTACCAGTCCGTGCCGTACGCGGTGTAGACCCGCATCCGGTGTCCCTCGGCGGCCAGCCGGAGGTGCTCCTCGCTCCGGATGCCGTACAGCATCTGGAACTCGTACTCGTCCGGCTTGCGGCCGGCCCGGCGGGCCAGCTCCTGGGTGATGGCGATGAGCCGGGGGTCGTGGGACCCGATCATCGGGTAGCCCTCGCCGGCCAGGAGGATCTTCAGGATGCGGACGTACGCCTTGTCGATCTCCGCCTTGTCCTGGATGGCGACGGAGGCGGGCTCCTTGTACGCCCCCTTCACGATACGCACCCGGCTGCCGTCGGCGGCGAGCCGGCGGGCGTCGTCCTCGGTGCGGTACAGGTACGCCTGGATCACACAGCCGGTCCCGGGGAAGTCCTTCCGGAGCTCCTCGTGGATGGCGAACATCGAGTCCAGGGTGGTGTGGTCCTCGGCGTCCAGGGTGACGGTGGTGCCGATCGCGGCGGCGGCCTCGACCACCGGGCGGACATTGGCGAGGGCCAGCTCGTGGCCGCCCTCCAGCGCCTGGCCGAACATCGAGAGCTTGACGGACATCTCGGCCCGCTCGCCCAGCTCCAGCGCCTTGAGCCGGTCGATCAGCTCCAGGTAGGCGTCCCGCGCGGCGTACGCCTGCTCCGGGGTGGTGATGTCCTCGCCGACGACGTCCAGGGTGACTTCCAGGCCCTTGGCGGCGGCGTCCCGGACGATCGGGACCACCTGGTCGACCGTCTCGCCGGCGATGAAGCGGTCCACGACCTGCTTGGTGCCCGGCGCGGCGGAGACGAAGCGGCGCATCTGGTCACTGCGCGACGCGGCGAGGATCACGGGTCCCAGCACGGGGGCACCTCCAGGAACAGGGGAGAAGGACGGCCGGAACCGAACGGGTCGGGGACGGCACGGAGAACCACCGTGAAACATAAGGATGGCAGCGATCTCCGGCCATCGACAGCTGTCACGCATCCGCCGCCCGGGCCTCAGACAATTGTCTGAAAGGGTGCGAGAATGCCGGGATGAAGGGCGATTACCAGGACCTGGTGGACGAGATCTCGGCGCTGCTGGGCGCCCCGGCGACGCTGGAGAACCGGGATTTCGAGCTGATCGCCTTCGGGGCCCACGACAGCGACAGCGCCTTCGACGCCTCCACGCTGGATCCGGTCAGGACCCGCTCGATCCTGACCCGCCGGTCCACCCCGGCGGTGCGGTCCTGGTTCGAGGCGTACGGCATCACCCGTGCCACCGGCCCCGTGCGCATCCCGGCGGCCCCGGACGCCGGGGTGCTGCGTGGCCGGATCTGTCTTCCGGTACGCCACCGGGGCGTGGTGCTCGGCTATGTCTGGCTGCTCGACACCGAGCCGGGCCCCTGCCCCGAGCGGCTGACGGCCGCCATGGAGGTGGCGACCCGGATCGGCGGGCTGCTGGCGGACGAGGAGCGGGCGGGCGCGGATCTCTCCCGGGAGCTGCGGGCGGTGCTGGTGGCCGAGGGAGGCCGCCGCCACGACCAGGCGGTCGACGCCCTCCGCACCGCGCTGGGCCCGGACGCCGAGGGCCCGCACGCCCTGGTGTGCGTCGCGCCCTGGCCGGGCGGCGCCGGCCCCTCGGCCCGTACGGTCCCGGGGGCGGCGGCGCTCTGCACGGTGCCCCGGCCGGACGGCGGTCAGGTGCTGGCCGCGCTGGTCCGGCTGCGCGCCCCCGACGCCCTCGCCCCCGCCCTCACGGCCGCCGCCCGGCTCCGGGACGCGGCGGCCTCGGGGGGCCGGGGGGCTTCCGGGAGCCGAACGGGTTCCGGTGCCGGGGCTTCCGGGGCTTCCGGGGCTCCTTCCGGGAGCCGGGCGGCTTCCGGCATCGGGGCTTCCGGGGCTTCGACCGGTACGGCCTCCGGTGCCGGGCCGGTCGCCCCGGGAGCCGGGCCGGCCTCGGGGGGCCGAGGGGCTTCCGGGTCCGGGCCGGGGGGCTCCGGGTCGGGGCCGGGGGGCTCCGGGCCCGGGCCGGTCGCCGGGGTGGCCGAGCCGCGCAGGGGGCTGGCGGAGCTGGCCGGGGCGTGGCGGGAGGCACTGGCCGCGACCCGGGCGGCGCGGGCCCAGCCCCGGCTGGGCCCGGTCGCCCACTGGTCGGCCATCGGCCCGTACCGGCTGCTCACCGCCCTGCCGCCGCTCCCGTCGCACGACCCGGCGGTGGCCGCCCTGCTGGCCCCGGCCCACACCGAGCTGGCCCGCACGGCGGAGGCGTTCCTGGACGCGGCGGGTCAGGCCGGCCGTACCGCCGCCGCCCTGGGCATCCACCGCCAGACGCTCTACTACCGGCTCTCCCGGGTCGAGCGGCTCACCGGGCTGGACCTGGACGAGGGCGAGGACCGGCTGCTCCTCCACATGGCCCTCAAGGCGGCCCGGCTCTGAGGGAACGCGGGGCCGGCGCGGCCGTACCGGTGGTGATCAGTCGGCGCGGACGACGACCACCCGGCGTCCGCGCGTATGACCGGCCTGGCTGTCGGCCTGCGCCGCCGCGGCCTCCGCGAGCGGGTACGCCTTCTCGACCGGGATGTGGAGCTTCCCCCGCGCGATGAGGCCGGCGGCCTCCGCGAGCGCGGCCGGCACGTCGCCGGTCACACCGGCGAACCGGACCCCGAACTCCGGCGCGCCGAGATCCGCGATGCTGATCACCTTCTCCGGATCCCCGGTCAGCTCGACCAGTTCGCGGATCACCCCCGAGCCGGCCAGGTCCAGGGCCGCGTCGACCCGGCCGAGCCGCCGTACCCGCTCGACCCAGCCCTCGCCGTAGGTCGCGGCGAGGGCGCCCAGGTCGCGCAGATACTCCTGGTTGGCGGCCCCGGCCGTGCCGATCACCGTGATGCCGCGGTCGCGGGCGATCTGCAGCACCGCCGATCCGACTCCCCCGGACGCGCCGCTGACCAGCAGCGTCTGCCCGGGCCGCACACCGACCTCGCGGAGGATCCGCAGCGCGGTCTCCACGACGGAGGGGTACCCGGCCGCCTCCTCGAACGTCAGCCCCTCGGGCATCCGGGTCCAGGCCGACAGCACCGCGAACTCGGCATAGGTGGCCGAGCCCCTGCCGAACACCCGGTCGCCCGTCTCGACCCCTTCGACGCCCTCCCCGACCTCGTCCACCACACCGGCGGCGTCCTGGCCGGTTCCGGCGGGCAACCGCTGGAGGGGGTGGGCCTTCAGGACCTGGCCCTCCCGGACCCGCCAGTCGGCGGGGTTCACCCCCGCCGCCCGCACCGCGACACGTATCTGACCGGGGCCCGCGTGGGGCTCCTCGACGTCCTCGACATACAGGACGTCCGGACCGCCGAACTCGGCGAAGCTCATTCTCCTCATGCGGTCGACCGTAGCACTAACGGTTAGCCTTTCGGAACCGTTAGCTTTTCGAGACGGTTATGACTTCGTATTTGGTAGCGTGACCCCATGACCGTGGAGCCCGGACGCCGTGAGCGCAAGAAGGCCGCGACCCGCCAGAAGATCGCCGGCACCGCGCTGCGGCTCTTCCTGGAGCGCGGGTACGACGCGGTGGGCATCCGGGAGGTGGCCGCCGAGGCCGATGTGGCCGTCACCACGCTCTTCGCCCACTTCGCATCGAAAGAGGCCCTGGTGTTCGAGCAGGACGCGGAGTTCGAGCAGCGCCTCGTCCGGGCGGCCACCGGCCGGGCACCGGACGAGCCGCTCGTCCCCGCCCTCCGCCACGAGATCCGGGCCCTGGTGCGCCACTGCACGGCGGAGAGCGCCGCCCCGGTCTGGCAGCTGATCGACACGACACCCGCCCTGCGGCAGTACGAGGAGTCGATGCGGCTGCGTCACGCGGAGTCGCTGGCGGCGGCCATCGCCGCCGATCCCGGGCAGGGAAGGACGACGACGGCCTGCCGGACGATCGCGCGGTTCGCGATCGACGCCTTCGCGCTGGCCCGGGAGGCCGCCGATCCGGAGGCGGCGGTGGACGAGGTCTTCCGGATGATCGAGGCGGCCTGGGAGGTCAGCGGCCCGTCCCGGCCCGCGTGAGGAACCGGCGCAG
Source organism: Streptomyces pyxinae (assembly GCF_024756275.1). GTDB lineage: Bacteria > Actinomycetota > Actinomycetes > Streptomycetales > Streptomycetaceae > Streptomyces > Streptomyces pyxinae. The sequence continues at coordinate 215,263 of NZ_JANUGQ010000009.1, forward strand.
CTCGCGGACGAGCGGATGCGCCGGGCCGGGAGCGGCGGTGAGGGCGGCCAGCACCTCCTGGAGCAGCTCCCCGGCGGTGACCGGGTCCAGGGTGCCGGCGACCCGGTGGAGCTGACCGGCCAGCGAGAGCGAGGGCCGCGCCTCGGCGAGCGGGTCGTCGGCGGTGACCACCAGCAGCGCGGCGCCGCCCAGGATCGCCCGCCACGCCTCCCGGGCGTTGGCCTCCAGGCCGAGGCGCCGGTACATCGCCAGCAGCCGTACCCACTCCACCAGCACCTGCGGGTGGCCGTCCCGCCAGGCCTTGACGGCCGCCACCACCAGGTGCTGCTGGCGGGCGAGCGCCTCCCGGCGGGCGCCGGAGCGCCAGAGCCGGTGGGTGGCGGCCGACTCCGCGAGGACGTCCTGCCGCCGGGAGCGGGGCGCGGCCACCCCGGTGAGCAGCAGCAGTACGGCACCCGCCGCCACCAGGTACAGCCCGGCGCCCGGAGCCAGCCGGAGCAGCCGCCCGTCGGGCGCCGGGACGGTGCCGAGGTCCAGCAGGTCGGTGAGCGCCCAGCCGGTGGCCAGCACCCCGGCGCCGCGCAGGGCCGAGCGCTGCCAGGTACGGGCCCGCCCCAGCAGGTACAGGGCACCGGGCCCGGCCGCGAGCACCGCCAGCAGCAGGGTGACCAGCCCGTCGCCGCCGACCGTCCCGAGCCGGGAGCCCAGGGTGGCGACGCCGGTGGCGGTCCGGCCGTACCCGTGGGCCACGGCTGCCGCGTCCGCCCCGGCGAGCTGCGGCAGCAGGGAGCCGGCCGCCAGCAGGGCGCAGCCGAGCAGCGCGAGCGCCCCGGCCCACCGGTCCCGGCCGGACCTGACCAGCCGGTCCGCGAGCCGCCGGGGGGCGGAGCGCCGGACGGTACCCGGGGGAGCCGGCTCGGACTCGGACGCGCCGGACGGGTACCCGGGCGCGCCGGACGGGTACGCGAGGGCGCCGGATGCCGGGCCGCCCGGGGCCCCGGGGGCGCCGGACGGACGGGCGGGGCCTCCAGTCGGGTACGCGGGCGCGACCGGCGCCGGGCCGGCGGGCGGCCGGGGTGCCGGGACACCGTCCGCCCGGCCGCCCGCCGGTCCCGTGCCGGGAGGTTCCGGTGGGCCGGCCGGGGTCCCCGGGCCCGGGCGGGGCGGCTCCGGGGCGGTCATGAGGCGGTCCGCAGCACGAACGCGGTGGCCGAGTCCACCGCCAGCCAGAAGACCACCACCAGGGTCAGCAGCGCCAGCGCCGTACCCCAGCGGTGCGCCCGGTACCAGCCCGCGCGCCGGAACCGGCCGGCCGTCAGCAGGACCGCGCCGGGCACCAGCACCAGTAGGGTGGCGCCCGAGACCAGGACCCGGAGCACGCTGTCGCCCCGGGCCGGCAGCAGCGCGGCGCCGACCGCCTGCCCGGTGAGCCCGTCGAAACCGCGCACCGCCGCGTAGGTGACCGCCGCCAGGCCCGCCACCGAGACCGTGACCAGGCCGGCCAGGATCAGGTACTCCCGCGCGCCCGGCGCCCCGTCGCCCCCGCCGCCGTCCCCCCGGTCGCCGTCGCCCCCGGGCGCACCGGGCGCGTTGCCGTCCGGCGCGTACCCCGGCTCCCCGGGATGTGGCGCCCCCGCGCCTCCCACCGGATACTCGCCGCTCATCCCCGTCCTCCCTCCACGCCGTACGGGCCCACGGCCCCGGCGTACGTCCGCCGCCCGGCCCGGGTGCGCCAGGCCCGGACGCCGGCCACCGCCGCGGCCACCGGGAACAGCGCCAGACCGGACCTGGCCGTCACCCACTCCACGAGCCCGAGCGGTCCCGGCCCGGAGGCCAGGTCGTCCGTCGCCGGCTGGGCTCCGAAGGCGAGCGTGCCGTGCCGCTCCGGAGCGCCGGCCGCCCCGAGGAGGGTGATCCGGTACCGGCCGGGGCCGAACGAGCCCAGCGTCAACTGGTGCCCGGTGTACGGCCGCCCGGCCCGGCGGACCGGATACGGCGGGTCCTCCACCGGGGCGCCGAACAGCCCGGCGGCGCCCGGGGTCACCGGCTCGGTCCTGGCCACCGGACCGGTCCGGGCGGGCGGGGTGTACGGGCGGTCCGCCGGGACCTCCACCCAGAGGCCGTACCAGCCGTCGCGATCGACCGTCACCTCGAAGGTGGTGACCCCGGCGGCGACCCGCTGGTAACGCTCGGCGGAGTCGTCGTTCACCCGCTGGCCGAGGTGGACGGCGGTCAGCAGCAACAGCGCGCCGCACCCGGCCAGCAGTTCCGGCAGCGGCCGCCGCCGGGACGGGCCGAGTTTCAGAAAGGCGTGCTCACGGGCCTCGTCCGCGTACCGCCGGAACGGCTTCGCGACCCGCCGGCGCAGCCACCACTCCGCCGCCCGCTCCCCCGCCCGCCGGGCCCACCCGGCGCGAGGGCCCGAGCCCCTGCCCGGCCCGGCTCCGTCCGGCCCTGTCCTGCCCGGCCCGGCTCCGTCCGGCCCTGTCCTGCCCGGCCCGGCTCCGTCCGGCCCCGCCGGCTCCCGGCGGCCGTTCATGGCGTCGTCCCGGTACGCATCCGTCGCCTCCCCCGGTGCGGGAGCGCGCCGCGGCGCCGACGCCCGCCGGTCGCGCCCCCGTGTCCGCCGTCACGGTAGGACCGGCGCCCCGCCACCGGCCCGGGCTTCGCGCGTTCCGTTACCTTCTTGTCACCCTCCGTCGGAGGCGGGGCGGGGTCAGCGCACCGTGTAGCCGCCGTTGGCGAAGATCGTCTGACCGGTGATCCACCAGCCGTCGGTGGCCAGGAACCGCACCAGCGGTGCGATGTCCTCGATCCTGGTGAGCTGATCGCCCAGCGCCTGCGACTTGTGGAACTCCACTCGTTCGGGTGTCTCCTGGCCGTAGAAGAACGGGGTGTCCATCGGCCCCGGCGCCACGCAGTTGACGGAGATCCCGCGCCCGGCGAACTCCTTGGCGGCCGCCCGGGTGAAGTGCTCCACCGGCGCCTTGAGCCCGGCATAGGTGGAGTAGCCGTCGGTGAAGGCGGCGAGCAGCGAGGTGACGACGCTGATCACCTTGCCGTGGTCGTCGACGTGCTTGCCGGCCTCCCGGATGAAGAAGTACGCCGCCTTGGCGTTGACGGCCGCCATCCGGTCGTACTCCTCCTCGGTCGTCTCCACGATGGGCTTGCGGAGGACCATCCCGGCCGTGTTCACCGCCACGTCGATGCCGCCGAACTCCTCCCGGGCGGTCGTGAAGAGCCGCTCGACCTCCGCCACCCGGGTGAGGTCGCCCTGGACGGTCAGCGCCTGCCCGCCGGCCACCCGGACCGCGTCGGCGGTCTTCTCGGCGTCGGCGGCGGTGGCGTCGGAGTGGTAGTGGATGACGACCCGGGCCCCGTCGGCGGCGACGGTGGTGCTGATGAGGCCGCCGAGGTTCTTGGCGCCCGCGCCGACGAGGACGGTCTTGCCGGAGAGCGAGTGCTGCGCGGTCATGGTGCTGTTCCCTTCGAGCCGGGGATCTCTGAGGCGCGCCCCGCCCGGCCCGCGCCCGGACCCGCGCTCCTTGCACCTTCCGGCGATTCCGGCGCCTTCGCATCACGAACCCGGGCGTCTTCGCGTCACGGACTCCGGGCTCCCTGGCATCGCGAACCCGGGCCCGGGCGCCTTCGCCTCACCGGCCCGGGGGCTGCCGCCCCGTCCGCCGGGGGCCGTCACCCCGCAGGGGCGGGCACGGCCCCGGGCACGCCCCGGGCACGGCAGAGGCCGGGTGCGGAAGTCCGCACCCGGCCTCTGCCGACAGCCGCCCCGGGTCAGTCGGCCAGGTTCACCGAGCGGGCGGAGGTGGCGCCGACCTCGGCGGTCAGCTCGGCCAGGACCGGCGGCGGGACGGTGTCGTCCACGGTGAGGACCGCGAGCGCCTCGCCACCCTCCTCCAGCCGGGAGACCTGCATGCCCGCGATGTTGAGGCCCGCCTCACCCAGGATGCGGCCGACGGTGCCGACGACGCCCGGGCGGTCCTCGTAGCGCAGCACCACCATGTGGTCGGCGAGCGCCAGGTCCACGTCGTAGTCACCGACGGCGACGATCTTCTGGAGGTTCTTGGGGCCGGCCAGGGTGCCGGAGACCGCGACCTCCTCGCCGCCGGCCAGGGTGCCGCGCACGGTGACGACGTTCCGGTGGTCGGGCGACTCGCTGGAGGTGGTGAGCCGCACCTCGACACCGCGCTCCTGGGCGAACAACGGGGCGTTCACATAGGACACGGTCTCGTCCACCACGTCCTCGAACACGCCCTTGAGCGCGGAGAGTTCGAGCACCTTCACATCGTGCTGGGTGATCTCGCCGTACACCTCGACGTCCAGCCGGACCGCGACCTCGCCCGCCAGCGCGGTGAAGATCCGGCCCAGCCGCTCGGCCAGCGGCAGCCCCGGCTTGACGTCCTCCGCGATGACTCCGCCCTGGACGTTCACCGCGTCCGGGACCAGCTCGCCGGCGAGGGCCAGCCGCACCGAGCGGGCCACCGCGACGCCCGCCTTCTCCTGGGCCTCGTCGGTGGAGGCGCCCAGGTGCGGGGTGCAGACGACCTGGTCCAGCTCGAAGAGCGGGGAGTCGACGCAGGGCTCCTTGGCGTAGACGTCGAGGCCGGCGCCGGCGACCCGGCCCTCCTTGAGCGCCGCGTACAGCGCCTCCTCGTCGACGATGCCGCCGCGCGCCGCGTTGACGATCCGCACCGTGGGCTTGACCTTGTGCAGCGCCTCGTCCCCGATCAGGCCCAGGGTCTCCGGGGTCTTCGGCAGGTGGACGGTGATGAAGTCGGCGGTCTCCAGCAGCTCGTCCAGCGAGAGCAGCTTGACGCCCATCTGCGCGGCGCGGGCCGGCTGGACGTACGGGTCGTAGGCGACGACCTTCATGCCGAAGGCCGACATCCGCTGGGCGACCAGGATGCCGATGCGGCCGAGCCCGACCACGCCGAGGGTCTTCTCGCTCAGCTCGACGCCGGTGTACTTGCTCCGCTTCCACTCGGCGTTCTTGAGGGCGGTGTTGGCCTGCGGGATGTTCCGCGCGGTGGCGATCAGCAGGCCGCAGGCCAGCTCGGCGGCGGTGACGATGTTGGAGGTCGGGGCGTTAACCACCATCACACCGGCCTTGGTGGCGGCGGAGACGTCCACATTGTCCAGGCCCACCCCGGCCCGGGCGATGACCTTCAGCTTCCGGGCGGCGGTGATGGCCTCGGCGTCGACCTTGGTGGCGGAGCGCACCAGGATCGCGTCCACGTCGGCGATGGCGGGGAGCAGCGCGCCCCGGTCCGCGCCGTCGCAGTGCCGGATCTCGAAGTCCGGGCCCAGGGCGTCCACGGTGGCGGGCGACAGCTCTTCGGCGATGAGTACCGTGGCTTTTCGACTGGGGTACGAGCTCACGTGGGTCCTCACAAGTCCTGTGCGGACGGCCGTCCCGACGGCCGCAGGCGGTGGAGGGGCTAGCCGCGTGGAAGACGCACGACGCTGTGGGCCTGACGCGTATGTGTTCAGCAGTGTAGTGCGGCCACCGGTCATCTTTTCCGCCCTCGCGGAAGGATCACCCGTCCGGGTTGGCCGACCCGGCCAACCCACCGACCCCACCGGCCCCGGACCGGGTCCCTCCGGTCAGGACGGCGCGGGGCAGGGCCGGGTGGCGGGCAGGAGCCGGGCGTGCCGGCCCCGGGTCGTACGGGCCCCGGGCCCCGGCCCACGGCGGGCCCGCGACGGGCGGCCGGCGGCACGCACGGCGCGGCCCCGGGCAGGGCGGCAGCCTCAGGCACCCGGCGGGCCCGAGGCGGGCGGTCAAGGGCGGGCACGGAGCGGCCGGGGCCGGGCGCGCCCCCGGCCCGGATCGTACGGCTCCCGGGCCACGGCGCGCGCCGGACCCGTGACGGTCGGCCGGCGCCGGGCACGGGGCGGCGATGGGCAGAGGCCGCCCCGTGGGCCGGGCGCGGGGGCCGGGCACGGGGCGGCGGCCCGGGAGGAGGTCCCGGGCCGCCGCCCGCCGAGCCGGACGGCTCAGAGCTCCTCGTCGTCCACCCAGCTCATGAGCTTGCGCAGTTCCTTGCCGGTGGTCTCCAGCAGGTGCTCGGAGTCCTGGGTCTTGTACTCGTTGTACTTCTTCAGACCGCCGTGGTACTCCTCCATCCAGTTCTTGGCGAAGGTGCCGTCCTGGATCTCGCCGAGGATCTTCTTCATCTCGGCCTTGGTCTGGTCGGTGATGATCCGGGGGCCGGTCACGTAGTCGCCCCACTCGGCGGTCTCGGAGACCGACCAGCGCATCTTCTCCAGGCCGCCCTCGTACATCAGGTCCACGATCAGCTTCAGCTCGTGGAGGCACTCGAAGTACGCGATCTCCGGCTGGTAGCCGGCCTCGACCAGGGTCTCGAAGCCCGCCTTGACCAGCGCGGCGGTGCCGCCGCACAGCACGGCCTGCTCGCCGAAGAGGTCGGTCTCGGTCTCCTCGGTGAAGGTGGTCTTGATGACCCCGGCGCGGGTGCCGCCGATGCCCTTGGCGTACGAGAGGGCCAGCGCGAACGCGTTGCCGGTGGCGTCCTGCTCGACGGCCGCGATGCACGGCACGCCGCGGCCCTCCTCGTACTGGCGGCGGACCAGGTGGCCCGGGCCCTTGGGGGCGACCATGGCGACGTCGACACCGGCCGGCGGCTTGATGAAGCCGAAGCGGATGTTGAGGCCGTGGCCGAAGAACAGCGCGTCGCCGTCCTTCAGGTGCGGGGCGATCGACTCCTCGTAGACCTGGCCCTGGATCGGGTCCGGGACCAGGATCATGATGACGTCGGCCTCGGCGGCGGCCTCGGCCGGGGTGGTCACCCGCAGGCCCTGCTCCTCGGCCTTGGCCCGGGACTTCGAGCCCTCGTGCAGACCGACGCGGACGTCGACGCCGGAGTCGCGGAGCGACAGCGCGTGGGCGTGACCCTGGCTGCCGTATCCGATCACCGCGACCTTGCGGCCCTGGATGATGGACAGGTCTGCGTCGTCGTCGTAGAACAGCTCGGCCACTGGGATTTCTCCTTGTTACGGGTCTCACCGGGTTGTGCCGGTGTGCCTCCCACCGTACGGCGGAGGCGGAGGTGGTTCGGGAGGGACGGGGAGTCACGGAGGTGACGGGGGCGGGTGGTTCGGACCGTGCGGGCTGTTCGGACCGTTCGGACCAAGCGGCCGTTCGGACCGTTCAGGCCGTTCGGACCAAGTGGCCGTTCGGACCGTCCGGGCCGGGGGCCGTTCAGGCCGAGCGGTCGAGCGCCCGCAGCGAGCGGTCCGTGATGGACCGGGCGCCGCGCCCTATGGCGATCGTGCCGGACTGGACGAGCTCCTTGATGCCGAACTGCTCCAGCATCTTGAGCATCGCCTCCAGCTTGTCGGTCGAACCGGTGGCCTCGATGGTGACCGCCTCGGGCGAGACGTCCACGGTCTTGGCGCGGAACAGCTGGACGATCTCGACGATCTGGGAGCGGGTCTCGTTGTCGGCGCGGACCTTCACCAGGACGAGCTCGCGCTGGATCGCGGCGCCGGGCTCGAGTTCGACGATCTTCAGGACGTTCACCAGCTTGTTGAGCTGCTTGGTCACCTGCTCCAGCGGCAGGTCCTCGACATTGACCACAATGGTGATGCGGGAGATGTCGGGGTGCTCGGTGACACCGACGGCGAGCGAGTCGATGTTGAAGCCGCGGCGGGAGAAGAGCGCGGCGATCCGGGCGAGGATGCCGGGCGTGTTCTCGACCAGGACGGAGAGCGTGTGCTTGGACATGGGCTCGTTCTCTCTCACTCTCGCTGTCTTCAGTCGTCCGCGTTGTCACCGAAGTCGGGGCGGACGCCGCGCGCGGCCATCACCTCGTCGTTGGAGGTGCCGGCGGCGACCATCGGCCAGACCATGGCGTCCTCGTGGACGATGAAGTCGACCACGACCGGGCGGTCGTCGATCGCGTTCGCCTCGGCGATGACCTTGTCCAGGTCCTCCGGGCGCTCGCAGCGCATCGCCACGCACCCCATCGCCTCGGCCAGCTTCACGAAGTCCGGGACCCGGGTGCCGGCGCTCGGCTCCCGGCCGGTGGCGCCGGGGCCGGAGTGGAGCACGGTGTTGGAGTAGCGCTGGTTGTAGAAGAGGGTCTGCCACTGGCGGACCATCCCGAGGGCGCCGTTGTTGATGATCGCGACCTTGATCGGGATGTTGTTCAGGGCGCAGGTGACCAGTTCCTGGTTGGTCATCTGGAAACAGCCGTCGCCGTCGATGGCCCAGACGGTCCGGTCCGGGCGGCCCGCCTTGGCGCCCATGGCGGCCGGGACGGCGTACCCCATGGTCCCGGCGCCGCCGGAGTTGAGCCAGGTGGCGGGGTGCTCGTAGTCGATGAAGTGGGCGGCCCACATCTGGTGCTGGCCGACGCCGGCGGCGAAGACGGTGCCCTCGGGGGCGAGCTGTCCGATGCGCTGGATGACCTGCTGGGGGGAGAGCGAGCCGTCGCCGGGCTGGTCGTAGCCGAGCGGATAGGTCTCGCGCCAGCGGGAGAGGTCCTTCCACCAGGCGCTGTAGTCGCCGCGGTGGCCCTCGCTGTACTCCAGCTGGACGGCCTGGACCAGGTCCGCGACGACCTCCCGGGCATCCCCGACGATCGGCACGTCGGCGGTGCGGTTCTTGCCGATCTCGGCCGGGTCGATGTCGGCGTGGACGACCTTGGCGAACGGCGCGAAGCTGTCCAGCTTGCCGGTGACCCGGTCGTCGAAGCGGGCGCCGAGGGCGACGATCAGGTCCGACTTCTGGAGCGCGGTGACGGCGGTGACCGAGCCGTGCATCCCGGGCATGCCGACGTGCAGCGGGTGGCTGTCGGGGAAGGCGCCGAGCGCCATCAGGGTGGTGGTGACCGGGGCACCGGTCAGCTCGGCCAGCACCTTCAGCTCGGCGGTGGCGCCGGCCTTGAGGACGCCGCCGCCGACGTACAGCACCGGCCGCTTCGACCGGACGATCAGCTTGGCCGCCTCGCGGATCTGCTTGGCGTGCGGCTTGGTGACCGGGCGGTAGCCGGGCAGGTCGGTGACCGGCGGCCAGCTGAAGGTGGTCCGCGCCTGGAGGGCGTCCTTGGCGATGTCGACCAGGACCGGTCCGGGGCGGCCTGTGGAGGCGATGTGGAACGCCTCCGCGATGGTCCTCGGGATGTCCTCGGCCCTGGTGACGAGGAAGTTGTGCTTGGTGATCGGCATGGTGATGCCGCAGATGTCCGCCTCCTGGAAGGCGTCCGTGCCGATGGCCTTGGAGGCGACCTGACCGGTGATCGCGACCAGCGGGACCGAGTCCATGTGGGCGTCCGCGATCGGGGTGACCAGGTTGGTGGCGCCGGGGCCCGAGGTGGCCATGCAGACGCCGACCCGGCCGGTGGCCTGCGCGTACCCGGTGGCGGCGTGGCCCGCGCCCTGCTCGTGCCGGACCAGGACGTGGCGCACCCGGGTGGAGTCCATCATCGGGTCGTACGCGGGGAGGATGGCGCCGCCGGGAATGCCGAACACCGTGTCGGCGCGGACCTCTTCGAGAGAGCGGATGAGGGACTGCGCACCCGTGACGTGTTCGACGACGGTGGGGGGCGTGCCGCCGGTACGGGCCCGCGGCTGCGGATGGTGGGCCCCGGGGGCCTGCTCGGTCATCGGCATTCTCTTCTCGAAGCTGAGGGTTGCGCGGGGTCCCGCGCGGTGGTGCGGGGCCCTCGCGTTCTCGCGAGGCTTTCGCGAGGGGTCTCACGAGGTCGGTCGGTCCGGCACCCCGGGGGTGCCGGTGCAACAAAAAACCCCTCGTGCCGTGAGGCAAGCGAGGGGAGCGCGTCGGGGGAGGTCAGCGGGGCCGTGACGGGCCCGCTTCAGCCGACGCGCTTTCCAAGTACGAGAATTCGGGTGCGCATGGCAATGACCCTCCCCCCGGCGCGCCCTCAGTGTCAAGTGGGTGGGACGCGCGTCTCATCATGTGAGCGCAGGGGTGGCGGACCCGAACCGTTTCCGGTCAGACCCGCGCTCGTTCCGGTCAGACCCGTTCCCGTCAGACCCGCTCCGCTGCCGGTGCGTCCGCCGCCCGTCAGCGCCGCGCCCGCGCCCGGACGGCCGGGGCCCTTGCCCCCGAGCCCCGGGGCCGGCCCGCCGCCCGTCAGACCCGCGCCCGGCAGGCCGCCGCCCGGCCGCCCGGCGCCGGCCCGCCCGGAGCCCGTACGGCCCGCTCCGGCGCCCGCCAGACCGCCGCCCGCCGTCAACCCGCCGCCCGCAGCCAGTCCGCCGCCCGCGGCCAGTCCACCCGCCGCACTCAGACCGCCCCCCGCGGCCAGTCCGCCGCCCGTGCCGCTGAGGACCGGCAGCGGCACCGGCTCCGCCCCCACGGCGGGGAGCACATGCCGGGCCAGGGCGCGGCGCAGCCGGTACTCGTCGAGCGGCCCGCAGAAGGCCATGCCCTGGGCGTGGGTGCAGCCCATGGCCCGCAGCGCGGCGACCTGTTCCGGACGGTCCACCCCGTCGGCCACCGACTCCATGCCGAGGTCCCGGGCGATGCGCAGCAGACCGCTGGTGATCTTGTGCTGACGGGCCGACTCCACCACCCCGTCCACCAGGCTCCGGTCGAGTTTCAGGATGTCCACGGGGAGCCGGCGCAGGGCGTTGACGGCGGCGTATCCGCTGCCGAAGCCGTCCAGCGCGATCCGCACGCCCAGCCGGCGGAGGGCGACCAGCCGCCGCTCCAGTTCGTCGAACGGGATCCGGGGGTCGCTGTCCGAGAGCTCCACGATGAGTGCCCCGGAGGGCAGCCCGTGCTCGGTGAGCAGCGCCTCCACGGTGGAGAGCGGCATGGAGCGGTCCAGCAGGGCGCGGGCCGAGAGCCGGACGGTCACCGGCGCCCGGTGACCGAGCCGGCCCCGCTCGGCGGCCTGCGCCACCGCCTTCTCCAGCAGCCAGCGGCCGAGGTCGGCGGCGCGCTCGCCGTCCTCGGCGGAGCGCAGGAACTCGGCGGGGGTGAACAGGATGCCCTGCGCGGAGCGCCAACGGGCCTGCGCGGCGACGGCGGCGATCCGGCCGGTGGCCAGGCTGACCACCGGCTGGTGGAGCAGCGCGAACTCGCCGTCGTGCAGGGCGGTGCGCAGCCGGGCGGTCAGCTCGGTGCGGCGGGTGACCTCGGCCTGCATCTGCGGGGCGTACAGCTCGACCCGGTTCTTGCCGCCGGCCTTGGCGCGGTACATCGCCAGGTCGGCGTTGCGCAGCAGGTCGCCGGCGCTGATGCCGGGCTCCGCGAAGGCCACGCCGATGGAGGCGGCGACCCGGACCTGGCGGCCGTCGATCCGGTACGGCTGGGAGAGCGTGATCCGCAGCCGGTCGGCGATCTCGTGCACCTGCACCTCGCGGGCGGCCTGCTCCCGGCCGCCGTCACCGAGGATGAGCGCGGCGAACTCGTCGCCGCCGAGCCGGGCGGCGGTGTCCCCGGCACGCACCGACTCCTGGAGCCGGCGGGCGGCCTGGATGAGCAGCTCGTCGCCGGCCTGGTGGCCGAGGCGGTCGTTGACGCCCTTGAAGCCGTCCAGGTCGATGAAGAGCACCGCGGCGCCGGAGTCGCCCGCGCGCCGGCCGCTGAGCGCCTGTCGGACCCGCTGGGTGAAGAGCGCCCGGTTGGGCAGGTCGGTGAGCGGATCGTGCTCGGCGCTGTGCTGGAGCTGCGCCTGGAGGCGGACCCGTTCGGTGACGTCCCGGCTGTTGAGGATCAGTCCGCCGTGGTGGCGGTTGACGGTGGACTCGACATTGAGCCAGTCGCCGGTGCCGGAGCGGAACCGGCACTCGATCCGGGTGGTCGGCTCGTCGGCCGGCGCGGCGGCCAGGAAGCGGCGCACCTCGTGGACGACGCCGCCGAGGTCGTCGGGGTGGATCAGGTCGGCCAGCTCGGTGCCGACCAGTTCGTCGGCGTCCCGCCCGTACACCCCGGAGGCGGCCGGGCTGACGTACCGCAGCACGCCGTCCGGCGCGGCGATCATGATGACATCGCTGGAACCCTGCACCAGGGAGCGGAAGTGGTTCTCCTTCTGGGCCAGTTCCTGGGTGAGGGCGATGTTGTCGACCAGCATGATGCCCTGCCGCATGACCAGTGCCAGCACCACCGTGCAGCCGGTGAAGAGCACCACCCGGTCGACGCTGCGGTCCTCGATCACGTTGTACAGGATCCCGAGGGTGCAGACCGCGGCGGCGAGGTACGGCGTGAGCGCGGCGAGCGATCCGGCGATGGGCCTGCTGGGCGACCGGGGCCCGCGCGGCGGTACGGCGTACCCGGCGCGGCGGACGCCCCAGGGCGCGTACGCCAGCAGCAGCGAACCGGCGAACCAGCCGGCGTCCAGCAGCTGGCCGGAGGAGTAGTGCTCCCGCAGCAGCGGCGAGGTGAAGAGCGCGTCACAGAGCACGGTGAGCGCGAGGGCGCCGATGGCGGTGTGCACGGCGGAGCGGTTGGCCTGGGTGCGCCGGAAGTGCAGCGCCAGGACCATGCTGACCAGCACGATGTCCAGCAGCGGATACGCCAGCGAGAGCGCCGCCCGGGCCACGCTCTCACCCCCGGCGTCGGCCGCGTGGGCGAGCGCCAGGCTCCAGGAGAGGGTCAGCAGCGAGCCGCCGATCAGCCAGGCGTCCAGCCCCAGACAGACCCAGCCGGCCCGGGTGACCGGCCGCTTGGCCAGCACCAGCAGCCCCACGATCGCGGGCGGCGCGAAGAGCAGGAAGAACAGATCCGCGACGGAGGTGCCCGGCACCTCACGGTCGAGCACCACCTCGTACCAGCCCCAGACGCCGTTGCCGCAGGCCGCCATGGCCGACGAGAAGGCGAACAGCAGCCAGGCGGGCCGGAATCCGCCGCTCCGCCGCCGCGCGTACAGGAAGCACGAGACCGAGGCGATCAGCGCGGCCAGGCTGAGCCCGAAGTCGCCCATCACCAGGGCGGTCCGGCGGGAGCCCCAGCCGAGCAGGGCACCCAGCGCGTACCCCCCGCAGGCGAGGGCGAGCAGCAGCTGCACGGCCGGACCACCGGTCCGCCGGGGCGCCACCGGGGCGCCCCGGCCGCCGTGGTCCACGACCGGTCCGGGCCCGGCGACGGGCCGGCGCTCGACGAGCATGCCGGGGGCGCTCACCGGACCGCTCCTCGCGGCGTGACCGTCGGCGGACGGTGCGGCCGGAGCCTGGCCCCGGGCCGGAACTCCTGCCGGAGCCCGGGCCGGAGTCCGCGCCCCTGCCGGATCCGGAGTCCGCGCCGGCGGAGTCCCTGCCGGAGCCGGAGAAGTGCCGGAGCCCGCCGCGACGACCCCGAGGGTCGCTGTCGGCCGCCTCGCCGCGTCGGAACTGTGGTCCATCGACCGTGCATCACCCGTCGCCCCCCTCGGATTCTGATCGGTACTCACATCGCTCCCCTGCGCCGGCCCTGTGCTCGACGCGTCCCCCCAGATCGGGACGATACACCAGGATCGTCACGGAGGGACAGGGGTGCTCTACGCTCCGTGACGATCATCGTCATTACTGGCGCGTATAGCGCCCGACCTGCTGCGGAGCGTGTTCGAAGGGTGATGTGGACCTTGGTCGCGCGGGCGGCCGTCCCCGCCCCGGGACGGTCCGTCACCCGGTCGGGGAGCCCCGGAACGACCCCCGCCCGGGCCCCCGGAACCGCCCGGAATTCCGCCCCGGGAAGCGTTCGGAGAGTCGTCCGGGAGCGCCGTCGGGGAGCCGTACCGGCGAGACCTCCGGCGCCGCCGGGCGCTCCCGGGAAACGGCCTCCGGAGATCACCCGCAGGGGGGTGGACCCGGACGTCCGGCCGGGCCGGCGCCCCGGGCAGGCGTACGGCTGCGGGCCGCCGCCGGGGGCCGGACGACCCGGGCACGGCCTCCCGCCGGAACGGACCGGGCGGACCGGGCCCGGATCCGGCCCGGCACGAGGGACCTGGCGGACCGGGGCCACGCCGGTGCGACGGGCCGGGCGGACCGCCGGGTACGGGCTCCCGCCGGGGACCGGGCGGACCGGCCACGCGCACGGGCCCGGGCCACGGGGGCGGACCGGCCGGTCCAGGTACGGGTCCCCGCCCGGGACCGGCCGGTCCGGGTACGGGCTCCCGCCGGCGGCCGGGCGGACCGGCCACGCGCATCGGCCCGGGCCACGGGGGCGGACCGGCCGGTCCGGGCAAGGATCCCCGCCCGGGGCCGGGCGTTCCCCGTACGGGTCCCCGGCCGGGGCCCGACGACCCGGGTACGGGTTCCCGCCGGGGCCCGGGCGGGCCGGGCGCGTGCCCGGAGCCGGGCCGCCGCGCGGGGCCGGGGGCCCCGGGGTCAGCCGGTCGTCAGGACCACGTTCCGCAGGGATTCCCCGGCCGCGAACCGGGTCAGCTGGTCGGCGATCAGCCGCTTGGCGCGGGGCATGAAGGCGGATGTCGAACCTCCGACATGAGGGCTGATCAGCACACCGGGGGCGTGCCACAGCGGATGGCCGGCGGGCAGTGGTTCGGGGTCGGTCACGTCCAGCGCGGCGGTGATCCGCCCGGTGGCCGTCTCGGCGAGCAGCGCCCCGGTGTCCACCACCGGGCCGCGCGCCATGTTCACCAGCAGCGCGCCGTCCTTGAGGCGCTTGAGGAACCCGGCGTCCGCGAGGTGGTGGGTGTCCGGGGTGAGCGGGGTGGAGAGCACCACCACATCGGCCTCCGGCAGCAGCTCCGGCAGCTCGGTGAGCGCGTGCACCGGGCCGCGCGTGGAAGCGCGGGCGGAGCGCGCGACGCGCATGACCCGCGCGCACTCGAAGGGCGCGAGCCGGTCCTCGATCGCGGCGCCGATGGAGCCGTACCCGACGATCAGCACCGTGCGGTCGGCCAGCGCCGGGTAGAAGCCGGCCCGCCACTCCTCGCGCTGCCGGCCCTCGACGAAGCCGGGGATGCCACGCAGCGAGGCCAGGATCAGGGCGAGGGTGAGTTCCGCCGTACTGGCCTCGTGGACGCCCTTGGCGTTGCAGAGCGCCACGCCCGGCGCCAGCCGTCCGAGGCCGGGGGTCACATGGTCGGTCCCGGCGGAGAGCGTCTGCACGACCCGTACCGAGGCCATCCCGCCGAGCGGCCGTACCGCGATCTCCGAGCCCTTCATATAGGGGACGACGTAGAAGACACAGTCCGCCGGGTCGGCCGGCAGCTCGGCGCCGCCGTCCCAGAGGCGGTAGGTCCAGCCGTTCGCGGCGGGGTCGGGCAGGCCGGGTATCTCGTCGGCGGGGATCGGGAGCCATACATCAGCGGTCATGGTCTGGAGGCTATGACAAGGAGTGGGTGCCGCATTGGTTAGTTTGGGGGACGGCACTGGGAGGGGAACGGCAGTTGGAGCGCAGGAACATCGGGGCGACGGCGCTCGCAGTCGGTGCCGTCGGGCTGGGCTGCATGCCGATGAACTGGGCCTACACCACCTCCGAGCAGCGCGGTGACCGTTCGCTGCGGGCCGTGCACGCGGCGCTCGACGCGGGGGTGACGCTGCTGGACACCGCCGACATGTACGGGCCGTTCACCAATGAGCTGCTGCTCGGCCGGGTGCTCAAGGAGAGACGCGCCGACGCCTTCGTGGCCACCAAGTGCGGGCTGCTGGTCGGGGACGGCCATGTCGTCGCCAACGGCCGGCCGGGCTATGTCCGCCGGGCCTGCGACGCCTCGCTGCGGCGGCTGGGCACCGAGGTGATCGACCTCTACCAGCTGCACCGCGCCGACCCCGAGGTGCCGGTCGAGGAGACCTGGGGCGCGATGGCCGAGTTGGTGACGGCCGGCAAGGTTCGGGCGCTGGGCTGGTGCGCGGTGGGGGCGCGCCCGGCGCGCCGGGGCGGCGCGGTGTTCCCCGCGCCCGGGCGCGGCACGGTCCGCCGGAGCCCGCTGTTCCGCCGGGCCGCCGGTACGTCCCCGGGTACGGCCGCGGCCCCGGGTACGCCCCGGGGGGCGCACAGCGCGCCGGGCACCGTCCGGGTGCCTCCGGGCGCCGGTCGTACGGCTCCGGGCGCCGCCACCGGCACGGCTCCCCGGGCCGCCCCGGCGGGTCCCGGGCCGGGGCCGGTACCGGGGTCGGTTCCGGGGCTCCCGGTCGCGCCGGACGTCTTCGACGGAACGATTCGCCAGCTCGAACGGGTCCAGCAGGTGTTCCCGGTCAGCGCCGTCCAGGCCGAGCTGTCCGTGTGGTCGCCCGAGGCGCTGGCCCGGCTGCTGCCCTGGTGCGCCTCCCGGGGCGTCGGCTTCCTGGCCGCCATGCCGCTCGGCAACGGCTTTCTGACCGGGACGCTCACCCCGGGCGGCGGCTTCGAGCCCGACGACCCCCGGGCGCGCCATCCGCGCTTCACCGCCGAGATGATGGCCGCCAACCAGCCCCTGGTGGCCGGCCTGCGCCGGGTGGCCGAGCGACACGGCGGAGCGGCGGCCGGGGTGACCCCGGCGCAGGTCGCGCTCGCCTGGACCCTCGCCCAGGGCCCCCAGGTGGTGCCCGTGCCGGGGACGAAGCGCGCGCACTGGGCGGTGGAGAACGCCCGGGCGGCCGGCCTCGCCCTGACCGCCGGCGACCTGGCGGAGATCGCCGCCCTGCCCCCGGCCCGCGACTCCTGGGACTGAGCCCCGGGGGCGCCGAGTGCCCCCGGTGTTTCCGGACGTTCCCGGGACGGAACCGCTTTCCGGTGCGGACGGGCCCCATGTGGCCGGAGTGTGCGGCAACCTGGAAGACGACGGCCCGGTCCGTGCGGGGACGGGTCCGCGCGGACCCCGGGCGGGGCGGCCGAGCCGAAGGCGGTCCTGTTCGCCCCGGTCGGGGACGGCACCCGTCCCCGCACCGTACGGGGGTCCCCCGGCCCCGGCCCGTACCCGGTCACCGACACAGCCCAGCCAGGTCCCACCCCGCCCCCTCCCCGAAGGGATCGAAACCGTGCGACGTCCCGCTCTCGTGATCGCCTCGGCCGCCGCCGCGCTGCTGCTCACGGCCGGCTGCTCGGCGGACGGCGGGGCACCGGCCCCGGCCGCCCCCGCGTCCCCCGGCTCCCCCGTCGCCTCCTCGGCCGCGCCCTCCCCCTCCGCGCCGCCCGCCAAGGGCTCGGTACGGGTGGCCGCCACGCTCACCGAGGGGCTGAAGTCGCCCTGGGGCGCCGCCCTGCTCCCCGACGGCGACCTGCTGGTCTCCTCCCGCGACGAGGCCACGATCACCCGCGTGGACACCGAGAGCGGCAAGCGGACCTCGCTCGGCACGGTCCCGGGCGTGGCCCCGGCGGGCGAGGGCGGGCTGCTGGGACTCGCGGTCTCCCCCTCGTACGCCTCCGACCACCAGGTGTACGCCTACTTCACCACCGAGTCCGACAATCGCATCGCGCGTCTGCTCTACGACGAGCGCAAGCCGGCCGGCCGGCAGCTCGGCGCCCCCGACACGATTCTGCGCGGCATCCCCAAGGGCACCGTCCACAACGGCGGCCGGATCGCCTTCGGGCCCGACCGGATGCTGTACGCGGGCACCGGGGAGACCGGCGACCGGGGGCTGGCCCAGGACAGGGCGTCACTGGCCGGCAAGATCCTCCGGATGACCCCGGACGGGCAGCCGGTGCACGGCAACCCGTCCGCCGACTCGGTCGTCTACTCGTACGGCCACCGCAATGTGCAGGGCCTCGCCTGGGACGGGCAGAGGCGGCTGTGGGCGGCCGAGTTCGGGCAGGACACCTGGGACGAGCTCAATCTGATCGAGCCGGGGAAGAACTACGGCTGGCCGGTGGCGGAGGGCCGGGCGGGCAAGCCCGGGTACGTCGATCCGGTGGCCCAGTGGAAGACCGCCGACGCCTCCCCGAGCGGCATCGCCTGGGCCCGGGGCTCCATCTGGATGGCCGGGCTGCGCGGCGAGCGGCTGTGGCGGATCCCCCTGGCGGGTACGGAACCGTCGGCCGCCCCCCAGCCGTTCCTCCAGGGCAGGTACGGCCGGCTGCGCACGGTACTGGCGGCGGGCGGCGCCGGGCTCTGGCTCGTCACCGGCGAGACCGACGGCCGGGGCACCCCCGGCGCGGGTGACGACCGCATCCTCCGGCTGGCGGTGACATGAGAGGCGGTACCCGATGTGGTCCATGCTGGAGGAACTGTTCGCACCCGGCCGCAAGCACGCCCACGACGAGCGCCGGCGCCTCGCGCTCACCCGTGACGAGCCCGGTGACACGGACCCGGCACGGGGCCCGACAGACCTCTCCTCCGGCCGCGTCACCCTCCGCGTACCGCCGTCCCCGCCATCGGCGGACAGCGCGCGGCCGGACGGTGAGGCGAGGGACAGCACTCAGGACTGGACGGCCGTCCCCGGCCGGATCTCGTACGCCTTCTGTACGAGCGCGGGCCGGCGCCCGTCGTTGAGCCGCCGCTCCCACTGTCCGTCGGCCTGCTCCCGGACCTGGGCCGCCATCTCCTCCGGGAGCACATGCCGGTAGCGGTCGTCCTCCCCGAGCAGCACCCGCACCGTGCGCTCATAGACCGGCTCGGGGTCGTACTGCTCGTGCGGAAAGGCGAGTCCGGCGTAGTCGAAGAGGCGCTCCGCGGGGTCGTCACGCCACTCCTTCCACGTCTCGAACATGGTGTCGTTGAAGCCCGTGAGGAAGGGACCCGGGTTGATCGTGGCGACGGTGACGCCGAACTCCGCGAGCTCCTGGTCGAGCGCGTCCGCGAACGCCTCGACGGCGTGCTTGGAGGCCGAGTAGGCGCCGGTGAACGGGTCCGTGGTGAGCCCGGCGACCGAGGACATGAAGACGATCCGGCCGCTCCGGCGTGCCGCCATCCGCCGGGCGATGCCCCGGGTGAGCAGGACCGGTCCGAAGACGTTGACCTCGAACTGCCGGCGCAGCCGCTCCTCGGGGATGTCGGCGGTGGCCCCGCCCTCGGAGACCCCCGCGTTGTTCAGCAGGACCTCCGCCTCCCAGGACCAGGCGTGCTCCCGGTCGCCCGGGTCGGTGACGTCCAGCTTCTCGACCCGCAGCTCGGCGCCCCGCTCCCGGGCCTCGGCGCGGAGCGGGCCGACCTGGGCGATGATCTCCACGCCCGCGATCACCTCGTGCCCGGCCGCCGCGAGCCGCAGGGCGACCTCCTTGCCGAAGCCGGTGCCCGCGCCGGTGATGAGAATGGGTCCCGCCATGTCCGTGCCGCCCTTCCCGCCGCTGACCGTCCGGGGCGGCACCCGTGGCCGCCCCCGGGACCGACCCTAGGCACCCGGCGGCCGGTGCGCCGCCGCTCCCGGGCACCCGGGTGACCCGGCGGCCGGGTCACCGACCGTCATGCCCGGCCCTTCAGCTCCCGCCACTCCGGGGCCAGCACCGACCAGACCTCCATGTCCTGCCGGACGCCCCGGTGCAGGTAACACCCGCGCCGGGTGCCCTCCTTGGTCATCCCGACCCGCCGGGCCACCGCGATGCTGGCGGCGTTCTCCGCGCCCGCGACCCACTCGACCCGGTGGATGCCCCGGACCTCCACGGCCCAGTCGATGAGCACCCGCACCGCCCGGGTGACCAGCCCCCGCCCGGCCGCGGCCGGCTCCAGCCAGCACCCCGCCTCGGCCGTCCCGTGCGCCACGTCGAACGTCACGAAGAGCACCCCGCCCACCAGCGTCCCGTCCAGCCAGATCCCGTAGATCCGCGCCTCGTCGGCGGCGGCCTTCTCGGCGAACCGCTGCAGCAGGGCCCGCGACGACTCCAGGTCGTGGCACGCGTCCGCCAGCCCCACATACCGCCCGATGTACTCCCGCCCCCGCTCCAGATGCGCGAAGTACTCCTCCGCCTGCCACGGCTCCAACGGCCGCAGCTCCGCCCCGTCCTCCCCCAACGAAACCCCGAACACCCGCTGCCCCATCCCTCTCGTCATCCCGGCCCGGCGCCCCGCGCCCTCCCGGCTCATCTCCCCGGATACTCCCATGCGGCGGCCGAGCTCCCCCTCGCGCGCGGAGAATGCGAAGAGCCCACCCCGTTGTGCGCCTGCGGAGCCAGCGTCACCGCGCGCTCCAGGTCTCCGGCTGAGCCGGCCGACACACAGGCCGTCATCACATTGGCCACAGCCCAGCCCGGCTGTACGGCTGAAATTGGAAGTCTCGACCTCCACCCTCGCTGCCACAGCACCTCTGTAGACCAGCTTCCACCGCCCAGGAGCAGACCGGTGTACCTCATGCGTCCGGCCGCACCCGCCGATGGTCCCGCCGTCCGTACGCTCATCCTGGCCCGCTCCACCTGGCTGGAGGAACGGCAGCTGCCCTCGTGGCGAGGCAGCGCGGACGACGTGGCCGGGCAGACCGAGAACAGCGACGGCTCGATGTGGGTCCTCACCGACGACGAGACCGGCCGGGTCATCGGCTGCACCACCATTCAGCAGGCCACCCCGCCGTGGGGCTGGACCGCACAGGAACTCGACGAGCCCGCTGACTACCTGTACACGACCGTCACCGACCCCGCCGACCGTACGCACCGGCCCGGAACCCTGATCGCGCTGTGGGCTGTTGACCGGGCAGCCCACACGGGGCGGACGTGGGTACGCCGGGGGTGCGTGTTCCCTGGCTTGGTGCGCTACTACGAGTCGCAGGGCTTCGCCGTCGTCCACGAAGTCCAGCGCACCCGAAACCGCTTCTACCTCATGGCCCGCAAGGCCGAGGTACTGCCCGAGATCATGACGGCTGTCCGCACCTGGGAGCCGAGCTGACCTCCGCGTGAGTCGATGGAGGGCTCACCTGCGTTCAGCCTGGTAGAGATCGCCAGCGGCGCCGCAGCCATCGCCGTGTTGGCCGGACGGGTCGTCGGTGTTCTGCGGGCCGGCGTACAAGGCCAGTCGGGTCGGTGTCGGCGCCGCAGAGCACCACGCATATCTTTCCGCGCGCAGCGCGAGGAGCAGGATCCGCCCACCGCGTCGAACTGGCGGATGGCCGGTCCATCCCCGCGTGTGCGGGGAGCAGTGTTGAGAGGCCGTCAGAGCGCTCGGGGGAGGGGGTCCATCCCCGCGTGTGCGGGGAGCAGAGGAGCTCGCTGGTGCCGACGAGCCGGTCCGGGGGTCCATCCCCGCGTGTGCGGGGAGCAGCGCCTCGCGGTACGCCGCGACCGACCCGGCCCGGGTCCATCCCCGCGTGTGCGGGGAGCAGGTCCATCAGGCGCGCGGGCCCACCAGACGGGTGGGTCCATCCCCGCGTGTGCGGGGAGCAGTCGATCGCCGCGCTGGACGTGTCGACGGAGGAGGGTCCATCCCCGCGTGTGCGGGGAGCAGAGTAGGTGACCTGCGGCTTTCATGGCCTGGCGGACGAGTTCCAACCACTTCCAAAGAAACCGGCATTTAGAGCATTCGGTAATTTCCCTTGCTCAGCGGGGCGCTTTCTGTGCAGCCGCACCGGCATCAAGCTGAGACGGGCACGGCAGTGGCGGGAATCCTCGGCACCCCGAAGAGGTCGGCATCAGATGGCTTCG